>NZ_SNUX01000002.1:76463-966463 GCF_004375095.1 Shouchella oshimensis
CCATGGCGTAAGCCAGTAAGACCCCTTAGAGATGATGAGGTTGATAGGTCAGAAGTGGAAGTGTGGCGACACATGGAGCGGACTGATACTAATCGGTCGAGGGCTTATCCTAAATTTCTTGAGTTTGAGTATGATGATTGGATTTAGTTTTGAAAGAATCACCGATTCTTTTTAACAAGAAGGGACTATTCCCTTTTAGAATGAGTTTTACAAAGAGCAACAAGAAGATCGAGGACTAGAAGTGCTTGAAGGAAGGAGCGTACTTGCGTACGTGACTGACAGAAAGACACAAATAGGACGAAGAGATTCACCGTTGATCTGACGTCAAAATAAGTCTGGTGGCAATAGCAAAGAGGTCACACCCGTTCCCATGCCGAACACGGTCGTTAAGCTCTTTTGCGCCGATGGTAGTTGGGGGCTTCCCCCTGTGAGAGTAGGACGTTGCCAGGCTTACATATTTTTTTGCGTTCCACAGTAGCTCAGTGGTAGAGCTATCGGCTGTTAACCGATCGGTCGCAGGTTCGAATCCTGCCTGTGGAGCCATTTTTTTGCTTCCATAGCTCAGCCGGTAGAGCACCACCATGGTAAGGTGGGGGTCAGCGGTTCAAGTCCGCTTGGAAGCTTTCGTATAAGTACTGGTACATTAAGGTTTCTCCGATGATGGAGGGGCTTGTTTTTTTGCGTAAAAAGAGGTTTGCAAACAAATTGCAAACCTTTATTAATTTAGAGCGCTAAAACTACGCTGTTTAATGATTTTCCGAATTAAACTTTCAACTTCTTGTTTAGCCTTTCAATACGTTTTTCAAAATCACTAGTATCTATATTACGAGCTTTATAATAATTAATTGCTTTTTTTGATATATCTATAGCATATGGAAATTGTTTTTTCTTTTCGTAAATAATTGCTAGCCTATTGAATGCTGGTATTCTGCCCTGAAACTTTTCTGCTTTAATTCTTTCTAAGTCATTATCAATATCTTTTTTAGTCCTGAAAGAACTTAAATGTTTAGTTCTCTTCATTTCCTCATTGACAAACGCCGTATTTAAATCTTCAAGTATTTCTAGGTCTTCGTAACAATATTTAATACATTCATGGAGGTATTTCTCATCTAGAATTCTATATTTATAATAAAAATCTTGAAGGTAGATATACGTAAAATGTTTACTTACTGGATCTGAATAATTTCCCTTCAACTCTTTAATTAAACGTTGCTCCTCATTAAAATCAAACTTCAATTCTTTAATTGGCTTTTTCTTTTCATGCTTCTTTGGCATCATATTAGTCTTTCTCATATTAGCTAATTGTTTCTTTACAGATTCATGAGCGTCACTAAGAAAATTATAAATTTCTTTGTTAAGAGATGGTGAAGATATTAAATTTGCTATGCTAAGTTTTTCTTCAGATAATGATATATTCGCAAAAAGGGATAAATCTGTTTGATCTAATTCGCCTATATGGGGAACTAACTCTTTGAGAATTAAATGATTTTTTGAATGTTTTTTAACAATCAGCTCTTCAAGTGTCCTTTTAAATATATCTGGGTAACTTTTTATGTAATTATCGTTTCTAAAACCAAATACTTTTGAAAGTCTCATAATGTCTTCCGATAACAATGGTCTGTCAAAGCTATGTAAAGCTAACAAATATAGGTGCTCAGAGAAATTTCTTTTGTAATCTGTGTTTAAAGATTCAATAAAGATATTCATCATATCTGCTTTCTGGTGAAGTAAACAGGATAACGCTATTGCGTTTCCAGAATAAGTTAGAAAAGATTTATTTTGATGAATCTCTCTAAGTTTAATAATCACTTTAAATGCCATCTCAAAATTATTGTTTAAAAAGAGGTGTCTCTCTAAACCATAATAAAGAATAAATATATAACTAATGTCAATTGATGCTTGGTAAGGATTTGAAAGACTCTGCCAATATTTATATCTTTGTTCAGAACTCAAGGTTCTATAACTCGGATAGTAACCTGGAATAGGAACTTCTTTTTCAATAGATTCTTTAATGTCGAGGTTCATGTTAATAAGGCTAGGCTCTTCTTTATTAACTTGTATAAATAGTTTTACACCATCAATTTCATATATTTTTTCTGCTGAACTAATTGAAATGAAATTTTTTTGAGGACCGTTTTCAATCCATAATAACCCCTTGATATCTGAATGCACAAAGAAGTTTTTAATTGGATCAATAGCTTGGGCATCGTTTACAGATAATAAATTTCTTGAATCTGATTTCTTTTGCTTGTATTTTCTTTTCTTTTTAAATATATCGAAAATACCCATCCCTTTAGCCTCCTCTAGAACTAATTAATATTAGTCTCAATTTGATCTAGTAATTGTTTATTAAGCCGTAATTATAACAATTAATTAGTTGAAAAAGTCTTAGAAGCATGAAATTATCCATGCTTCTGCATAATCAATTATATAAATTCTTACTAAACATCGCAATTGCTTCCCTCTGAATGGAAGGCAGTAAGTGGTTGTAAGTATCTAATGTCGTCGTAATACTTGAATGTCCTAATCTTTCAGCTACTACTTTAACCGGAATACCTTGCAAGAGCATCAATGTAGCGTGCGTATGCCTAAGATCATGAAAACGTATAGAGGGGACGTTTGCATCTTCTTTAAGCTGATACCACTTTCGGTTAAGGTTGCGAGGGGTTACATGTGTACCTAAGCTAGTACAAACAACTAAATCATTATCCTTATATGCTCTCCCAGCTCGTTCTTTTTCATAATCTACTCGTTCTTTCCGCTTTTTTAATTCAGTAATAGTTACTTCGTCTAAATCAATTGTACGATTAAAACTAGCTTTAGTTTTACCATCTGAAGCCCCGTATGGTGTGTGGGTGACAACCGTGCGTAGTAAACTATTTTTAAAGTCAACGTCCTTCCAACGAAGACCAAGCACCTCACTACGGCGCATGCCTGTCATAGCTGCTAAATGAAAAGCAATATAAAGAGGATCGTTTTTGCTAGAATTGAGAAACTGTAAAAGCTGTTTTTCATCCCACACGTGAATTTCTTTTCGTTCGATACGTGCAGTTTTTAAACCAGCTGCGACATTCTTCCCAACGATTCCATCTTCTACAGCCTCTGACAAAGCGGAACTAATAACTGTATGGACTTTTTTAATAGTAGCGGGAGCTAATCCAAGATCATTCTCTAAATAAGAAAAAAATGTCTTTAGATGGAGTCTATTAAGCTTTTCTAACTTGTAATTCCCCAGCTTAGGTATGATATGGATACGAAGATGGGTTTTATAAACTTGGAAGGTAGAGGCTTTTAATCTACTTCGTTTGTTTAAGATCCACTTTTCTAAATAAGCAGCAAAAGACTCTTTAGAGGGTTCAATAAAATTTCCTGTGTTGATCTCATTAAGTATGCGGGGCATGTCTTTTTGTGCTGCTTTCTTCGTATCGTAGCCTGAAAACCATTTTTGACGTCTCTCGTTATTATGATCTCTTTCCAAATCTACAACGATTACATATTTATTTCCTCGTTTACGTATATGTCCTTTCATCTTAAGACCTCCGTTATCTGGTATTTACAGAGTTATGTGCAGTACATCTTCTAAATCTGCAACTTGAATGACGAAATTATCAACCTCTGTTGGATCAACGCCGTGTAAATTCAAGCGATGTTCTACGTGAGTTAAGTTAATTCCAAATACATTCTCAGAGGTCGTTAAAAGTAAATCATCTATTAAAATGGTCACATTCATAGCATCTGGATCAAACTCTTCTGCTGGATGCATGTTAAAAGGAGCTTGTACAGTTATTATAAGAGTTTGCTTTTCCCAATCGATAAATTGATCACGCACATTTAGAACGAGCCATATAGGGGCTTTCTTCCCTTCATGATAGTCATAGTATACTTTGTATGAAATCATTGTCTAGTCATCTCCTTCTTCTGTTTTTGGAAAAGTGCTTTTTCTACTAATGACTTTGCATGATGAGGAACGACTTTTTTAGCAACGGTTTTATAAGAATTGGGAACAGGTTGTTCTTGTATAACGTCATTAAATCTTTGTACAGACTCGGCACCTTGGATTCTTGCTTCAATTTGTTTTAAACGAGTTTCGGCCAACTCAATAGAAACATGAAATTCATTGGCTAAAATGGCGGCAAGATGATCAATTTGGTGACAGTATTCCGAGACCATAAAGAATGGCATTGATGCATAAAGCTGAAACTGCTCTGCTTGTACTTCTTGCATCATTAAGAACTCCTCACTATACATATTTTCTTGAGATCCACAGTGTCGGAGAGGGTGACAAAGTTCATGAAAGAAAATTTCTCTTTTTTGAATATGTGAATGATCGTTATGTAAAAAAATAATGGCAATTTTATGTTCATCATCCCATATGGAACGGTCAGGTCCTGAACTTTTTTCAATAACGATATTAAGACTTTCCGCTATTTTATAAATATCCAGATCGTTTGGAGAAAGAATGTGATGTTCTTTATAAAATTCTTCTAACCATTGTTCTATAGGAGTTTTTGAATACAAACTTAGCATAAAATCACCTCTATAGGAATGTATGTTCTTATTAATCTTAAAAGAAAAACGTCCAGCTATGGTATTAGTGAACGTTTACTATTTTGTATTGGTAGCTACTTTTATTTTTTGGGTTTAAACTTACTTGCACTCTCTTTTGGGGTCGCATCAACAATTATAAGTTCGGGGCAACCTTCCTTACCTTTATTATTGGAATAAAAGGTATTTAGCTGTTCGAGCTTTTTTTCATTATTTCCTAGATTGACAACTAAATAAATTGAGTTTAAGGTTTTTTCTGCTTTTTTATATTCTTCTAGTTGAACTTGCATTCCATGGACTAAGTTTTGACTTGAAGCTAATTTAATTTCAACCAGTGTTCTATCAGTATAACTAGTTTCAAATTTGAAATCAACAGGACCTCTGCCGCTGTCTGTCTCTGGACTAATTCCAATGTTAAATGCGTTGCAATAACTGTCAGCTACACAGAGGAAAGCTTTTTGAACTGCTTTTTCATTTCTTGGTTTTTTTTCGTAATACAATAAATCACTTACGTTGTTGTTCTCAATCAAATCTTTAAATTTTTCACAAATAGTTTTTGTTATATTATAAGTACTTTTTTTTGTTGATTCTCCCAAGGTTATAGGATAAGTAGAGGGTAAATTATCCGCAACTTTTGCAATGATAAAATCTCCAGTTTTATCTTTAATAAAATCATATTGATCGATACTGATTCCTCTATATACATTTAATGTACTTGTAAGTATACCTGGGTTTTCTATAAAAAGAGTACTTAGCACATCTTTTTTATTTCCCACAGACATGTCTTTCCATTTGTCACCGATTATATCATTAATCTCCGCTTTTAAGATGTTTACTTGATTACAGACTCTATCAATGTCATCCCAATCCTTAGCGATAGGTAGTTCATGAAGGATATCTATAGGCAGAAGCAATAATGGAGTTTTCTTATATGGATTAATTAATAGTCCATCCTCAAAAGAAAATTCAGGATAATTTTCAGCATTGATTTCTAGAATAGTATTTATCCTCTTTGTATAAGCGATTATATCTTCCTTAATTATATGAGCAATCATATCACTAATTCGGTCTGGTCCGATATTCCTTTCAAAAAGACCTACTAAATGAAAAATCTCTGGCGAATCTTCACCTGCAGCAATTATTTGTTTTGCATCACTAATAACTTTTTGACGAAGTTTTTTTCCTAAACCAGAACCATGCTTACCATCAGCGTATCCCAAACCTAAACCATTTACTTCTGGAAAATAGAATAAATCCAAAGCTGCTTTATAAAATCTATCTTTATCATTTTTGGATTTCTTTAATAATAAAGCTATCTTTTCAAATATTTTGTTAATTTTATGATAGGAATCTTTAAACTCTGCAATTGTTGTGGTTTCTAATCTCTTTATATTAATAAAATAGTATGAGTCTATATCTAAAAGAGAATCAAATACACCTAATTCTTCCAATCTATTATTGAGATTAAAGGTACTTGATACAAAGTTCAACATACTCTCTCATCACTCCTGCTCTGTATAGTATTAACCAGACTAAATTTCGACATAAGTTACAGTTTATCCTTTTTAGTGTATCTTACTGATAGTAAATTTTATGTAATACAACGAGAGCAATTTTTGGCGAAAGAAAAACGCCCATTTATAGTAAGTGGACGTTATTTTTTGTTTTCCCTATTTTCCCTATCAATTTTATTTTGCCTTATTCTCCTAAATACTTCAAGTTGTTCATCTAAGAATTCAATCTCTTCATCATCAAGATCTTTGTATTTATAAAAAGCAGAATTTACATCTGAATCAGGAGATGTGTAGTTTCTCTTCTCGTCTGTTTCTCCAGTAAGGTAACTTACGGATACGTTATATTTTTTCGCGAGCATTTTAATTCTCTGAACGGAAGGCTCATTTCTACCTTGCTCATAAAAACCATATGCGCTTTCTGTGATATCGAGAAATTTGGCAACTTCTTGTTGGGTGAAATTATTTTCTTTCCTTAGTTCGCGCAACCGATCTTTAAGTTCTGCCATATCAATATCCTTTCATAGCTCTATAGTATGTAATTATACAACTTTTAGTTGGGTGAATAAAGATTTTTTCAAAAAACCCATCAAAAAATCTGGTTAAAGTATTGAAACCCAAGTTATTGTTGGGTAAACTAACACTACAAAACGTTGGGGGTGATGATGATTCAAAAAAGAGATGATCTAATAATATTACGTAATAAGAAAAACTGGTCACAAAAGGATGTAACTGACTTATTGAATATTAGATTTAGTGTCAGTATCACTGAAAGTTATTACGGAATGATTGAACAAGGTTCGAGAATTCCGAGTTTGAATGTGGCAATGGCAATAGCTAAATTGTTTAAAGTTAGTCCAGATTCTCTATTTAATAAGAAATCTAAAAGTTAAAGGGAGTGAATAGGAATGTCCTTTGAAGACACTATAAGGCAAATTGTTCGAGAAGAAAATGAAGAATTCCTGCAAAAGATCAAAGACGAACTAAATTATTCTGCTCATGATTCAATGCCGAACGTTCTAACTGTACAAGAAGCAGCTGAGTACTTACGAATGGGCAAATCTAAAATGTACGAATTATCGCAGCATCATGATTTTCCATCTTGGCGAGAAGGGCGTAGAGTTCTTATATCTAAAAAAGGTTTAGATCAATACCAGCGTGCGAAGCTTAACGAAAAAGAAGTGATCATGTAATGGGGAATCAATCATGACTTTTCAAGTAATGAGCGATTTGATGAAAGAAGCTGTGCCCCTAGCGAAGAAGATGGAAGGCGATTGGCAAGCAAGAATGAAACTGGCAATAAGGTCTGCAAAGATCAATTACTTCATGAACCAACCAATTTCAAAAGCGATCATTGAAGAGTTGCTAAAACATGGTGTATCGTACCGTCGCATTTCTCGAAATTACAAGGTTGGACGAAGCGATATTACTGCAATAGAGAAGCAATAGATAGTGTGAGTATAGACCACTATTAAAGTTTCTATAAGCGAATGGAAAGAGTGAGTACATTGATAATTACATATAGAAAGAAAGCGCACCTGACAGAAGCCAGATACGCCAGTAAAACCTAGGAAATTTTATTGTAGCGTACTTTCTTCGTCATGTCACTAGCGTGAGTATTAAGTGGACACAGCCAACACTTGTTTAAATGCTGTAGCAGGTAAGAAGATACGTGCGCCATAGCTGTATACAGCTTGATGGTTATACAATAACCTACTAACGTTGCCATGATAGACAAAAAGTTCTGGAGCGACTGATAAGCGCCATGATGGATACAGAACCTGAGCGAATTTTACTAAATTGGTGTAATGAAAATGGATGAGAAGTCTTTGGAAAATAAAACTATTAAACGAAAAGAGGAAACTATAATGAACTTAAAAAATGGAATTAAGCCAGAACCACAAGAGACATTTGGAAATATGATTTTTATGGGATTAAACCGAGAGAAAATGTACTTTGATCGTGAAAAGGGAGAACGAACGGATAAATTGGAAGCACGCATTTATAATGTAGCCTCAAGTGTTCAGCAAGGACAAATAGAAGTAACACTGCCTGACTATGTTGACTTAAAAGAAATTGATTTTAATAAGCCAGTTGAGCTAGTAAATCCGCGAATTACAGCAAGAGCTCAAGCGAATGGCAATTTTGCTAATATCGTTTATACGTTAATGGCAGAAGATATCGTGGAAGCTGGTCATAAATCTAACTCTAACTTTGAACCGAAAGCAAAAGAACAAAAAGAACCTGTAACAGCTGGTTCAGATAAGAAATAGTTGAAAAACGCGCCTGAATAATATAAGGCGCGTTTAGTTATTCTGATTTATTTATAATGGCAAGTACACCTAGAAAAAGAAATAATAACAAGAAAAAAGAAGCAAAAATCATGAAGAAATTATTAAAAGAAAATGGAAGCAAATAATTTTTTACTATAACTTGGTATTGGGGATTTAATAGTAATGTTAAGGAAATGACTAGTGAAAAAATTAAAGTGAATTCCAAGAAAAATCCATGGATACTATCCATATATAAACGAGGGTTTTTAACCGTGAACTCTTCAGCACGCCAATGCTTAAAAAACCAATGGTAGAAGAAATGCCAAAAGGTAGTAACCCCGGTTATCGTAGCTAAAACAGCATAGAAGGTTATTAGATCTGAAAATCCGATATGGTTTTTGTGTATATAATTTATAACACTGGATGGTATCAGTTTATAAATTAAAGAGAAAAAATCGAGTAATAAGTTAGCGTTAATGAAGGTAATAAAGTTCAATATAATCAAAAGGAGTAAAAAATAAGGTGTCTTTTTGGGGAGAAATCTAAGCCATTGAGTATACAAAAGTCATCGCACCTCTTTCTATATAGGAGATGGTTAAATTGGAAGAACGTTGGTTAGCTTTTGAAATTTTTATTTCAGTGTTTCTTTTTCTTTGTATTTTTGGTCTATTTGGTGGTGATGATCTTATTAATTATCTAGTAAAGAAAGTTAAAAAATGGCGAAAAGATAATTAACAATTATTTTATCATGGGCTTTCATAGATTCAAAGGAGGTCAAAATGAATGTAGAAGCAATTAAACGTCGCCTTTGGAAATACCGCGGTCATCGAATCACCCCTCATATGAGACATGCAGTTTGGACAGCCGGATTGGGCGTATTTGTACCTGTTTTCCTAGCTGTCCTTTTTTATTGCTTTAAAGATGGTTTTCCAATCTCTCAATGGAATGATTGGGAGCAGTATAAAGTATTTATTGCGTTTGATAGCTGGAATTGGTCATTCTTGTTATCAAGACTGGCTGTAGCACTTTTAATTGCAGCAGCCGTTGTAGGCATCGTCTACCTTATTGCATTTGATCAGTTTAAACAGTTGCTGCACAAACAGAAAATTGCACGAATGTTTTTTTCAAATCGTTTTTACGAACAAGAAAACATCCAAACAGAGTCGGGGTGGACAAATAAGACTGTTACAAAAAGAAAGATTACCTATTTTCCTCGTGCTTATTATCAAGTGAAGAATGGTCATATCTATGTCCGTGTTGCTCTTGATTTAAGTCGATTTCAAGCGCGATATTTAGAACTAGGTACAGACTTAGAGAATGGCTTATTTTGTGATTTAGTTGATCGTGAAGTCGAAGAAGGATTTGTAGTTTTTAAGCTTCTGTACGATGTGAAAAAGAATCGTATTCCGATTCAAGAAGTACAAGTGAAAAACGGTTCGATGAGCTTAATGAAAAACGTGTATTGGGAATTTGATAAGCTGCCACATATGTTGATTGCTGGTGGTACAGGTGGAGGGAAAACGTACTTCATCTTAACAATCATCCAAGCTGTGCTTAAATCGAATGCTGAGATTCGTATACTTGATCCAAAAAATGCGGACTTGGCAGATTTAGAAGCGGTTCTTCCAAAAGGAGTGGTGTATTCAAAGAAAAACGGCATTATGATGTGTTTGCGTAAATCGGTTGAGGGCATGATGAATCGATCAGAAGAAATGAAACAGATGCCGAATTATAAAACAGGTGAGAACTATGCCTACCTTGGATTGCCTCCCATGTTTATCTTCTTTGATGAGTATGTAGCGTTTATGGATTTATTGGAACCACAAGAACGAATGGAAGCGTTAGGCTATATGAAACAGCTCGTCATGCTCGGAAGGCAGATGGGCTATTTTTTGGTTCTTGGAGCGCAACGACCAGATGCCAAGTACTTAGCTGATGGTATCCGTGACCAATTTAATTTTCGCGTGGCGTTAGGGAAGATGTCTGAATCTGGTTACGGCATGATGTTTGGTGATGTCGATAAAACCTTTTTAAATAAAAGTATAAAGGGTCGTGGCTATGCCGACACAGGAACATCAACCATATCAGAATTTTATAGCCCACTTGTCACAAAAGACTATGACTTCATGGAAGAAATCAAGCGAGCACAAGTGGGAGTGTATGGAGCGTCGGCGACGGCAGTCGCCAGCGGCAGAAATGGGAACGAGTGGGAGGAGTGAGCGAAGCGAATGACGACCTCAAAACACCAACCCCCCCTAGCTAACAGGGGGGTAGTAATCGTAGAAAAAGAACCGAAAGAAGTCCAAAACCCTTTAACAGCAATGGTTGACTACTTGCGAGTATCTTTTAAAACACATGATGTTGATTTCATCCTAGAACATATCGTTCATTTGAAGAAAGCATACATGCAAGAAAAGGAGTCAGGCTTTTATGGTTACATCGGTACCTATCAGCTTGATCATATTAAAGTCTTTTATTCAAAAGAAGGTGACAATCGAGGCGTATTGGTTGAGATGTCTGGTCAAGGATGCCGACAGTTCGAAAGCTTCTTAGATGCGCGCAAGAAAACGTGGTTTGATTTCTTTAAAGACTGCATTAACCATGGTGGCAAGTTCAGTCGCTTTGACTTAGCGATAGATGATCGAGAAACGTATTTTGAAATCCCCATGCTGCTAGAAAAAGTGAAGAAGGGCGAAGCTATTTCACGTTTTCGTAAGTCGGATTTTAACGGCTCGCTCGATATTGCAGACGGATCGAATGGAGGAACGACACTATACTTTGGGTCGAAAAAATCAGAAGCTTATCTTTGCTTCTATGAGAAGAACCACGAACAAGCTGACAAATATAATATTTCTCTTGAAGATATTGGCGACTGGAACCGCTACGAATTAAGGCTTAAAAATGATCGAGCGCAAGGAGCTGTTCAATCATTGATTCAGTCACAAGATTTACTTGATATCGCTATGCAGATTATTAACAACTACATTCGATTTGTTGATGCCGATGAAGATGCTTCAAGAGAAAAATGGAAAACAAGCAGGTTTTGGAAAGTGTTCATAGGTGATGTTGGCAAGCTAAGCTTGTTTATGCAGCCTGAAGATGATTTTTACGAGAAATCTAGGAGGTGGTTGCAAAATTCATGTGCACCAACAATGAAAATGGTACTTGAAGCAGATCAGGTCTTAGGCAGACAAGATTTATCAGATATGGTTGTCAACGCTGAGCTGTCAGATAAACAGGAAAAGATGCTTGATGTACTACTAGCAAGTCCACAAGACATGGTTTGTTAAACATGGGATTGCTCTTATTGGAGAAAAAGTGCTAAAAATGGCATCTGTCAACGGTAAATGGCTGACTGGAATGGAATGAAAGGAATTTAAGGAGTTGATAGATTCTCAGAACCAAGACCCTCTTGGCATTGAAGAAAAACCCATTTTTCTTCGTGCCTACCGGCGAGGGAGCCCCCGAATGAAACCGGGGGTTGGGGGATTAAGTAATCACGGTCAAGCTAGTTTAGCTTGCAGGTTTGGACAGCGTCCAAGGTTTAATAAAACAAGGAGGTGATTACTTGGAGGTTGTGCCTGAGGGCGTTCGGTCTTGTTTGCACACTGGTATAGGAAACAATATTGATTTCTTAATTGCACGAGCAACAGAGATCATTGAGTCAAAGCAACGCTTTATGAAAAGTTACGACTTAAAAATGTATGAAGAAGTAAAGGAGGCTTTAGACTGGTACTCAAAACATTGTCTTGAATCAGACTTAGAGAAGGACTTACAGGAGTTTGAACGGCTACATCAAAAAATAAAGGAGGAAGAATCATAATGAAACATGTTGAATTACTAAACAGAGGTCAACTAGAAACAGGGCTAGAGAATCAAGGTATTTTAGATCTTGCTGATCAATTAATTGAACGCATGAAAGAACATGTTCGTTATATGAGCAAACATGTATTTGAACAAGTGGTTATCGATGCAAAGATGGTTGTAAATAATGCTGTGAAAACGATTATTGCTCGATTTGCTGTATACGACTATGAAGACGCATCAGAAGATGGTGGGACTGATCAAATTAAATATGTTGAATTTGAATCACTAAGCCCAATAAAAGAGGTTTAGTGATTTTTTATGTTAGCTCAATACAAGACGTTGGATGAACGGTTTAAGTTGTTAGGGTTTACGGTTGGCATTGGTTCGCAAGTATATGTAATGGATTTAAGTAAACGTTCTATGCTTGTGGTTGAAGGCGTGAGAAAAACGGGCTATTCCACCTATCGATATACGTTCTATAAAATGACGTGCTTGCCCGGAGGTGGTCAAAGGCGTTTAAAAGTATACGAGAAAGATGTTTCAGCAAAAAAGGTGTTACGACGAGTAGCATCTTTTTTAGCTTATATAGAACAAGATCAAGGAGGGTCAAAGGATGGCTAAATCCGATGGACGTTCGATCATCGAACGACTTAAACACCGTTTCAAACGAATCAAGAAACCAGCCAAGCAAAGAAGTATGATCCGTAAAGATCATTCAAAGAGAACAGCAATGGCTGTGTGGTCATTATTAGGGAGCATTGTTGTCCTCTCACTATTAACTATTTTGCTTTCAGTTAATACAAGGTCTGCTTTAAATGAAACCAACGCGCATCTTTCAAATGAAGCAAATGAGGAAGAATCACCATCTATTTCATTACCTGCTGCTGAACAATATCTTTCAGGGTTTATTGATGTGTTCATTAATGTTGAGAACACTCAAGAAGCATTAGAAGAAAGAAAACAAACGCTGAAAAATTATATGGTTCAATCAGCTACTTTCCAAGATGACAAACATTCGCTTTATCAACTTTCAGATTTAAAAGGTAATAGGATTTTAGAAAGCCATTCTTTGTTTAACATGATAGAGAATGAAGAAGAAACCTTATTCCAATATAAAGTCACGTTCATGAACCAAGTTCCAAAAGAAAAAGAGGTAGAGATCGAGCCGGAAGATGATGACGATGAACCAGAGACTGAAACTGTTATTGAAAATGAAGAGACGAAGCAAACGTTACTGTTGAACATTCCAGTGATTGCAGAAGAAAGTACTTTTGCCATTGCAGGTACGCCATATTTTTCAGAAGTGTATTCCTTAAATGGAACGATAGAAATAGAGGAAGAGCAATCACACATTGATCCTTATGTCGGGGACGAACAATCAGCAGTTCAGGAGTTTTTACATTCTTTCTTTGAACGATATGCTGCTGAGCCAAAAGAAGAATTGGCTTACATGATGAAGGAGCCGAAAAGTTTAAACGGTGCTTTTTCCTTTGAAGAGATTCAAGATGTAAAACTGATTGAAGTGGAAAATGGATTTAAAGCAGAGGTAGCTGTGATGTTCAGAGGAAAAGGAACGAACATTCCACAGCCCGCTTTTATGGAATTAGAAATTAATCGACATGAAGGAAATTATTACATTGAATCAATGGATTATCAGTAGAAGGAGGAAAAGAATATGAATCTATTAAATAAATTAATAGTAGGGTCAGTCCCTAGTGGATTACCGACACTAGATGGCGTAGAGAACTGGGGGCTTGTTGTTGTAGCTCAAGTGATAGGGTTGTTTGTTTTCTTCTTGATTGCAAAACACTTAGCTCGATTTAAGATAGGTGGAATTATCATGACATGCATTGTCGGTGGAATCGCCACATTTGTTGTTCAAAATTGGTCTCAAGTGAGCGGATGGATTGAAGCATTCATTGATACGTTCTAAGGAGGTGTAGAAGTTGCGAACGGTTTTTAACTACCGGAAAGCATTAAGAGAACCTAAAAAAGTACAGCAACTAACGGCATCATATAGTTTACCAATCCCATTTGAGTTGATCCCAGTAATCAACTTTTTTATTTTTATGGCGATGACATTTCTTGTAGGACAGATCATTCGTATGGGGTTTCCTCATGCGTTTGAACGAACCTTCGTGATGTGGTTAATCGGTTTACCCTTAGCGTTAACCATACTCGTAACGAAAATTAAGCCTGAAGGTAAGAACATTTATTTATATTTCTTGGATGTAGCCAAATACTATGTTCAAATAAAACTTCCAAAAAAGCGTTTTTGTAATGATCGAGAAGTCGAATGGATGAGTGATTCAACAATCCAGTTTAAACGCTGTGTAAAGGTGGTGGCGAAAAAACGTGAGTACATTGAAAACACCAATGAAAACGATGAGAAACAATCTATTGTTAACAAGAACGGGAGACGTGTGGGCGTATTACCGTATCAAGAGTCAGTCCATTCCCATGCAAAATAAGAAAGTAGTGAACAGCTATAAGCGGAACTGGAAAGCCTTTTTTGAAGAACTTACCACGCATAAAGATTTTCATTTAATGATGTACCCACAAGAATATCGATTAGAAGAACGATTTGCTGACTTGGAACAAGACCTTGCAGAAGACGCAAAGCAAATGGCAGAGTACTATACAGAAGAAACGGTACGATTGCTTAACCAACGCCTAGGAAAAGTCACAAAGAATGATTTTATATTAGGGGTGAAATTAAAGCAGAACTTAGTCAATAGTGATGCTGAACTTAAGGAAAACATGATGTCGATGTTTTCAACGGCTACAGATACAATTGTAAATCTATTAGGGTGGGAACAAAGTGTTTCCACCTCTTTCTTTCAACAATACGAAGAAGCAGAAGAAACAACCGCCAGTTTATGTGCAATGGTGAATGGAATTCGTTTAAGAGAAGACGAATTAATCTATGTAAATCGCTATAACTTCTTACGAGGCTTAGACCACCAAGTAGGGGAAGAGATTGAAAATGCCTCTGTAGATGCGATAACTAACACGTTAATTGATTCAACCTCTTCTGGAGTGTTGAAGTTAACAAGCGATGAATCGGAAGGCTACATGTCATTTGTGGTAATCGACGAGTTTCGACACAATATGGCGGAGAGTGAACTGTTCTATGAGGCACAAACGCTCCCTTTTCCAGTAGAGATTGAGATGAAAGTGCAAGTCGAAGGCAAGTCTAAAACGAAGATGGATTTGAATTTAAAGAAGCAGCAGCTAAAAGAATCAACGCTAGAACAAAACCGTGTTGGCGATCAAGAAGATTCTTCAGTAAGTGCAAGTGCTTATCTAGTGAGACACTTACAAAACGAGATTAAAAAAGATGATGTAGATATGTTGAACTGGTTAGCTGTCATTGTCGTACAAGGTGAAACAAAGAAGGAATGTAAAAATCGGGCAAAGCTTGTGACAAGACATATGAAGTCAGCAGGCATAACGTGTCGTATCCCAGTCGCGGATCAATTGCCTTTGTTCTATAAGTTTCTTCCCGGTGAACGATTAGATGTAACAAACCGAAATTGGCTGCAAAAGACTACTCAAGATGGTTTAGCAGAAGGACTATTTGGCGTATCAGCTGATGTTGGTTCAAAGATTGGCTTTTTTATTGGTTGGATTGATCCTTTTGTTAAACATGCTGATTTACAAGGAGCCATTTCAGCGAGTCGATTTCCTGTTTTGTACCATATGTTCTTGGCCAACCAACAGCTCAAAGGGTCAAAGACACGATCTCCCCATGTTCTAATTACGGGTGATACAGGCACAGGTAAATCCTTTTTAGCAAAGCTATTGTTTATCTATGTCAGCATGCTAAACGTGAAATCTTTGTACATTGATCCCAAGAAAGAATTACGGAAATGGATTGATAAGGTAAAGCAAAACCCAAGAGTGCAGCAAGAGTATCCGCTATTCACACAGCATCTTGAGAAGTTCCATTTTACAACGCTGGATGCAGCGGATGAAGACAATTGGGGAGCGCTTGATCCAGTTGTATTTCTTCCACCAATGCAAGCAAAGGAAATGGTGCAAGTCATCTTTGCTCAAGTGTACGACTTTAAGGGCAAAGACGACGTGCATACGGCTTTTCTACGTGCCATTACCAACGTATTGGAGCAAAAGCAAAACGGGGAGCAAGTTGGCTCACTGACAATTATTGAACGGATGAGAAATCATGAAGATTCCGCAGTCCAAAAGGCTGGGGATTTTTTATATGAAGTCGTAGCCGATTCGATTATGAAACTATGTGTTCATGATGGCTCCAATCAAGCACTTTCGTTAGACAAGCGTATTAGTATCGTTGAAATCGAAAACCTTGATCTCCCAGAAGCGACCGATCAAATCGAAAGCTATACAAACTCACAACTGAAATCAAGTGCCGTTATGTTTGCGCTTGGAAAGTTTTGCGAGCTATTTGGTATGAACAAGGAAGAACGGACAATGGAATTCATGGACGAAGCATGGGTTATCACATCTAGCCAACAAGGAAGGAAAGTAGAGAAGCAAATGCGTCGTGTAGGGCGTAGTTACAACAACGCTCTTGTCTTTATTTCACAAAGCACGAAAGACGCATTGCGTGAAGAAGAATCAGGGAACTTTGGTGTAGCATTTGCGTTTGATGAACCGACAGAACGAAAAGAAGTGCTTAAGTGGATGAACATGGAGCCTAGCGAAGAGAACGAAGACATGATGGAAAACATGTTTCAAGGGCAATGCCTTTTTAAAGATTATTATGGGCGAACAGCAAAAATGAGTATTGAGTGCTTATTTGACGAATGGTATGGAGCGCTAGAAACCGTTGAAACGTCTTCAGTGGCAACGGCAGAAGAAAAGTATTTATAGAAGGGAGGTAGAGGATGAAGTTAGCGATATTAAATTCACTTGTGATTACGAACCAAGGTGTGTACAAAGCAGAAAAGATTACCTTAATGGAAGCTCGGAAAATGATGTTTGCCCATGAAACCAACTATGAAAGCTATGTCGGGCATGAGTCCTCATCACTCGTCTTAGAAGAACTACTAGGTTTTCCTGTCCCAGTTAACCGTATCCGATTTAGACAAGAGAAATACCAGAAAGCCCTTTGTTTCAAGTTGTATGATCGCTACATGGAATACAAGAAGCTGACAGAAAAAGAACTACAAAGCGTCAATTATGATTTCTTTCTTCTAACAAGAATGGACTAGAAAGGAGGGAGAGGATGAACTTGAAACAAAAAGCGATCTGGATAAGTATTGGAGCAGCGCTCATTGCCCTGCTCTTTTTTGGTTCTCATACAATCGTTTTTGCGGATGACCAAGAGAATATGACAGAACCAAAGATAGAAGAAAAAGGAGGTGTTGAGCTTTCCATTAAACGCTTTCCCATATCAAGATACGTAGCCAACAATGAAGATGCTGACGGTCGAATTAAAGGGGCGTTCGTAGGCTTTACGAATGTCATGTTTTCTTTAGCTGGGAACGTTGTTCTAGTCGTTGATACCGCAATGGATAAGTTGTATTCATTAGAGCCAATTGATGAATTTGCAGATACATTAACAATAATTTCAACTACCGTATATGATACGTTGAAAGAACACTTCGGCGAGTTACTGTTTATATTTGCTGTCGGGTACATCGTCTACCTATTTATTGCAAAGGGAAGTGTTCAAGAAGCTTTGAGAAGATCCGTTTTATTCTTCTTGGTGCTTGTTGTAGGTGGCTACTGGATGCTTAATGCTGGCTACTTTATGAAGTCATTGAATGCATTGTCTGTTGAAGCACAAGGCTACATGCTTGAAGCAGGGAATGGATTAATTAATGTGGCTGAAGGTGAAGGGGTTTATGCCGATACGAGTCAAATTGATCCTGAAAACAAAATGGATGGTACCATCTCAATCATGAGAAATGTCTACTTTGATTTGACAATGAAAAAGCCTTATCTCATTGTAAATTATGGCACGACAAGTGAGAACACAATTAATGAGAATGACCATGCTGATCCAGAAGATTTTCCGGGCGGAAGCAATTTCAACAGAGTAGATCGCATGTTGGCGTTTCAGTTAACGAGTGATGGCGAAAAAGACAGGCAAAGCTATGTAGATGGTGAAATAGACGAGTACAACAACGAAAACATGGGTGGAGGAAATGTTTTTCAACAAATGGGGCAGTCCCTGATCGCTTTATTTGGTTCAATTCTGCTCGGCATACCCTTCTTGCTACTAGCATTACTAAACTTCCTTTTGCAGCTTATCGCGTTGGCACTTGCCTTTTTCATCCCATTTTCGTTCATCATGTCGTACATTCCTCAATTGGCTTATTCAGGCTTTGTAAGTATTGGCAAGCTATTGAGTGTGTTTGTTTTAAAAGCAATGCTTGGTATCCTTGTGTTGTTTGTCTATGTGCTCTGCTTCATCGTTGATGCAGTATTGCCACCAGAAGGGTTTGCGATGTATTTAGTCAATCTGACTGTGTTAATTACTGTCTTGCTTTTAATGATCTGGAAACGCGATGCGTTAATTAAAATGGTAACAGCTGGGAAAGTTACGTCGGTTGATAACAACATGCTTAATCAAGTACGGAATGAAATGGTCAATCCGGCTGTTAACGCAATAAAACCACGTCAAGCAGGTTTACGTGAATCTCCTATTCAACAAACCGAGCATCAAGCGCCACCTAAAAGTGATCGTACGAGTGTGAAAGAAGGTCGAAACGATGCGCAACTAGCAGAAGCACGAACACCACAAACAGATGGGAAACAAGAAAGTCCGTCTTCGGTTGTCGCACACAATGACCAAATGAAGCGTGCTGAACGGACACCTCAACAAGAACGTGAAGAAAAGAAAGCAGAGAAGCGGAAGAAGAAAGCGGAAAAACAAACGTCAAAACAAGAGCAAAAAGAACAGAAGCAAATAAGAGAAGATTTAAGCCCAGTTGCGGTTCATCAAAAAGAAGAGCGCCATGCCCCAAGACAAGAAAATAATCAAAGAGAACACGAACGAACGAAACAACCACAGCCACGTGAACATCAGGAACCATCGTATCGTCCGTCTATCAAACAAGGTGATGTGACGTACTTAGATGATCATCGAGCGTTGCGTTCGGTAGATAAATCAGAGAGAGACAATCAATTACGTCAAACAAAAGGTATAAATTCCGCTAATAATCGAATGGAACAAAAACCTTCTCAAAACGAATCTCAATGGATTCAAAACAAAGAAAAACAAGTAGTTCAACCAAGTAAAAGGCTTAATGAACGCCTTGATCAACCAAAGACAGAATCTATCAGAACCGCACAGCACAATGAAAAGAGAGATTTAGAAGCGATTGAAAAAGAAGAAGATCGACACACACGTAGAGCAAAGGGAGCGTCTAAATAGACGTTCCTTTTTGTCGTGAAGGGAGGACGACATGAAAAAGCTAGGATGTGGTTTATTTCTAATTGCCATTCCTTTTATGTTTGTGGCAATGATTCTCATGGGCGTAGTTATGGTTATTACAGGAGAAAGCAACACAACAGGAAGCGATGCCCATTCTGAGATCGAGAGTGATATCGATTCCGACTATACGTTTAATGGAGTAAGTCCAGAGATTGAGCGGTACCGCAGTTACTTTGAACGTTATGCGAAAGAAAACGGCATTGAAGATCATATTGAAATTTTAATGGCAATGACTATGCAAGAAAGTGGTGGTCTTCTAGCCGATGTCATGCAGTCATCTGAATCATTAGGACTTCCTGTCAATACAATCACCGATCCAGAGCTATCGATTAAACAAGGTGTAAGCTATTTTGCTAATGTTTTGGAAAGTGCTGGTGGGGATACAGAATTAGCCTTACAAAGTTATAACATGGGACATGGTTTCATTGATTATGCAAATGAACATAACAATGGCAACTATAGTAAAGAACTAGCACAACGGTTTTCCAACCATATGAAAGAGCGTTTAGGATGGAGTGTCTATGGAGACCCTAATTACGTTGATAATGTCATGCGTTATTTAGATAAAACTGAACCCGAATTCGCAGCAGGAGATACAGATTGGGCACTGCCACTAAAAAATATACGCATCACAAGCGAATTTGGATGGCGAACACACCCCGTTACAGGAGAAAAAAATACGTTCCATGGAGGGCTCGACTTTGGCTGTACACCAGCAGATTCTATTTTAAGCGTGGCAAATGGTAGAGTTGTTGAAGCGAAGCATAGCAACGTAGGCTATGGCAATTATGTGACTGTGCAACATGGTCAAAACGAATATTCCCGTTATGCGCACTTATCTTCTATAGGTGTTTCAAACGGTCAGGAAGTTGATCAAGGGGATTCCCTAGGTAAATGTGGCACAACAGGTTCAAGTACAGGCAACCATCTCCACTTGGAACACATGACGGAGCTTGGTCAAGAGCACCCAGATAAAATTGATCCGAAAAAGACATTGGGACTTTAGCCAGAAAGGACAGTTTACATGCAAAAGAAGATGATAGCGATAATTGTGTTGTTGCTTGGAATGATGCTATTTTTTATCTTTCAAAACAGCAGCTTAAAAAACGAGAATCTAACATTGGCGGAGCAAAACGAACAGCTTAAAAACGAAGACGTTCATGAAGATACAAACAAAAAGGCGAAGGAGGTAGCTAATGATTTTATCAATGGCTATTTTAACTATCAAGACAAACCAGTGAAGCAAGAAGTAGAAAGCTATGCCACAAATGAAGTCTTGGAACAGTTACGGTTTGACGATGCAGAGGGATTAGAAGAAGTTTACGGTGACACCGCTATAGAAAAAGTTCAATCCAGCGTGGAAAGCCTAAGTCTTTATGAAGGGCAATCTTTAGATGATCGAGTAGAAATAGTTGCTTTATTTGATAACCGAATTGAAGTCAATGACACATCAAGTGTAGCAATGACCATACTAACGTTAGAAATGGTAATAGAAGAGGATCAGTGGAAGGTTGCAAACTTGACTTATACACAGCAATAGAAAGTTGGTTGGGAAAATCTATGAACCTCTTAGAATTTAAGTGGATAGATGTTAGGATGAACCAAAATTAAAAGGAGATGAGGAAGTTGAAAAAGAGTTTGATAACTGTTGTTGTTTCATTAGGAGTGTTATTAGGGGCGTGTGCTGGAAGTGAATATGACGCTGAAATTGAAGAGGTTATTGAATTATATAAGAATGACGAGAGCGCAATGATGTGGATGGATGAAGAACAGATAACCCGTGACAATGCAGATATTAATGTGTATGAGGGCGGTCGGTATATAAAAATTGGCTTTTTTGATTTAGAAGATGAGGATAAGACCGTTCGTTATGAATTTTATGAGAAAAAAGGGAATAATTATGAATGGTTGCCTAGGATGAATCAAACGGATGATCGATTGGGTTTGGTAGACATGGAACCCGAGCATTATGAAGTTAAAGGGAAATACTAAATATAAGTCGATTTAAATAAAAAACAAGTTGACGTATGGAGTAGATGTTGAACGAAAGAAAAGCTTTAGTGAATAAAACTTTGAGCTACTGAAAGGAAATGGGTGAAGAGATTTAAAGAGTTGGGATTCTTATTCCAACTCTCTTTTTCTGGAATTAAAAGTGAATAAAATAAGAAGTTACATTAAATAGCTCTATAATAAGGGCTATATATTTATTTACGAACGTTCTTTCGTATGATAAAATCTAACTTATATAATTCCATGTACATAGAATTATTAAACCACCGTTAGAAATGAGGCTTAACGTGGCTTTTTCTTATAATAGATTATGGAAATTAACCAGAGAAATAGGTATAAATAAAACAAAACTACGCGATGAATCAGGAATAACATCATCGTCATTGGCTAGGTTAAGCCAAAATAAAAATGTGAGATTAGAAGTGTTAGAGAGACTATGTAATTACCTAGATTGTAGAATAGAGGACATAGTGGAGTACGTACCGGAGAGGAAAAAAATGAATAACCAAGACAAACTGAAATTTGTAGATCTGTTTGCAGGAATTGGTGGATTTAGACTTGCAGGAGAAGAAAATGGTATGGAATGTGTATTCTCTTCTGAGATAGATAAATTTGCATGTGATGTATATAAAGAAAACTTTGGAGAGACTCCAGAGGGCGACATAACAAAAATAGAAGAATCTAAAATTCCGGATTTTGATGTCTTATTTGCTGGCTTTCCATGTCAGCCATTTAGTTATGCAGGTCAGTTACAAGGTTTTGAAGATGAAATTAGAGGAACATTGTTTTTTGATATTATAAGGATATTAAAAGAAAAAAAACCTAAGATGTTTTTATTGGAGAACGTTAAGGGTATAAAATCACATGATAAAGGTAAAACATTTAATACAATCTTAGAACATTTGAATCAATTGGACTATCATA
The DNA here is from genome assembly GCF_004375095.1 of Shouchella oshimensis. Taxonomy (NCBI): domain Bacteria; kingdom Bacillati; phylum Bacillota; class Bacilli; order Caryophanales; family Bacillaceae; genus Shouchella; species Shouchella oshimensis. Next base: position 98,960 of record NZ_SNUX01000002.1, read on the forward strand.
TACATTGGACTATCTTAAATAGTTTAGATTTTGGAGTCCCGCAATCGAGGGAAAGATGGTACTGTGTTGGTTTTAAAAAAGATGTAGAATTTGAATTTCCTAATCCAATAAATAGTAAAAGTACACTTCGCGAGATAATTGATTGGCATGAGAATGACAATTTAACATTAAAATTAAGTGATTTTGAAATGAATAGAATTAATCACCATTTTATGATATGTAATTATGACTCACCTGAACAAGTGAGAGTTGAACATGATAATTCAAAGTACAATCCTAATACAAAAAAAGGTAAGTATGGTGTGTTTTCATATTTGAAGCCTGATAAATCTTTAAGGTTTCATGTAGGTGATTTCGCAAAAACTCAAATTCAAGAAGCTTATTATTGTAATTTGGACAGTTTTTCGCCTTCAATAATTGCAGCTAGAGCTCCAAAACTATGGGACATTGGTCGTCACCTTTCGGTAAGGGAATGTGCAAGATTACAAGGATTTCCTGAAGACTTCAGATTATCCTCTTCTCAGGTTCAAGCAAAAAAACAACTTGGAAATTCAGTAACCGTACCTGTAATTAGTGAGATAGTTAAGAATATGCTAGTAGCTTATAAATTAAATAAAACACCTTCAGAACAATTATTATTAAGCGAGGTAAGATAAAAAAGACAGCTTTCTGTCTTTTTTATCTTTAGTTTAGTATGTTTAACGTTTCTTTGATTGACCTTGAAAACGTTAGATTACGATCCTTTATATGTTTTGAAAAATCAATTGAAAAAGCAAACAAGTTTGTCTCTTTGAAGCTCTCTATATTTATTCTTACAGGATCCAATTTACCGTAATATGGGTATACTAATCCCCCATAGTTGGAATTTAGTGAGTAGCAATAGAAAAGTAATTGGTACAAGTCAGAAATACTTCCAATTTTATTGTGATTAGAAATATCTTTGTTTTTAGCATCTAGGACTGCAAAAGCAGAGTTAGAATCGTTATGAAAATCAATCATAATATCTGGAGAATAAGATTTTATAAACTCCGTAGAGTCGACTTTTAATTTTCCCATTCTTTTAGGTTTATCCCATTTTGTGATTTTAAGTTTTAGATGATTTGTGAGTACAGTCCGTACGTACTTTTCAAATAAATTATTCGAATTAACTAAATATGAAGAACTAGTAATCTTGTTATTTGTCAAATTGATTTTTAAGTCCTTTAGAATCTTTTTCGCCAAGCCCAAAACTATAGGGTATTTCTCATTGGAAAAGTATAGTTTCTCATCCTCTGTTTGTAAAAGTTCGTTTAAATTGTGTATATCGGCATCTATCTCATCAAAAAAAGAATTAGTTAGCGCTAGTAGTTTTATATGGTTCTTTTTCTTGGTTAGTATCTTTGATCTTTCCAATGCAAGTTTGATTAACTTATTATAAGAGGTATTTAAGGTGTGCATTTCATACTCTATAGGAATCTTATCCTGTAATAGATTAATGGGAGATATCTTATCAACTAATATTCTTCCGTGAATTTGGTTAGTTTCTTCTTGAATTTTTATAAAGCTCCCTTCCAACCCCCTAGATACCAATTCAAAGGTTTCTTCTAAAAAAAGGTTAATAAGATTATCCTGTATACCATAACTAGCGCTTTCGCCTAAAAGACTAACAATTTTTTCATCTAACAAACCTTCATTATATAATTGCATTTCCAAATAGTGATTATTTGTTACTTTAGGGGTACGAGGTAAAATGTTAATGATTAAATCTTTGATCTGAATACTTCCAATCGTGTATGAATCAAAAAAAAGTGTCTCTTCTTTTAATCTTACTGGTAGTTTTTTGTTATCTTTTAATAACTGAACGAATTCATAGATATATTTACTATCCAACGTATAAGAAGAATTCTCATAAATATTAATGATTTTCATCAGCTTAAAAATTCCTTTATTGCTAGTGAAAATTCATTCCCTGTTAATTGAGAATACAATCTCTCCCCAATTATATTAGTAATAAGATCTGGATTTCCATTACAATAGTCTTCAATTAAAGGCAATACTACATAATTAAATAAATTTTCAAAGTCATCTAAAGACCAAATAAATTTTTGGGCAGTCTCTGAGTACACGAAATCCTTAAGGAAAATAGCATGACCTAATACCATTTCTTTATTACTTAAATTTTCGTAAAGGTTTTGATTTATTTTTGAAAGTAGATCAGATATTGAGAATTCATTGCCTTCGATCTGAGTTTTATCTACTAAAATTTCAATATCGGGTTTGCAGTAAATTTGATAAAAACGACGTTTAAGAGCATAATCAATTCTTCCAACAGTTCTGTCGGTTGTATTCATAGTACCAATAATTTTTAAGTTTTCAGGCAAAGTATATTCTTTCATTTCATCATTAAACGTTAAGTTTAGAGATTCATTTCTATCTAATAGTTGTATCATTTCTCCAAATACTTGACTAACATTTGCTCTATTAATCTCTTCTATTACTAACAAGAATTCTTTATTAATATTACTACTTAACATAGCGTCTTCGATAAGTAAAATTAGTTCTCCTTTCTTATCAATTAAAGTACCGTTCTCCAAAATTTTACCACCGATAAAATTTTGATATGAGTATTGTGGATGAAATTGAATTCTTTTAACAAAATCAAACTTTAAGGAAGCTTTTTTTGCTAAATAAGATTTTGATGTACCTGGAGGACCAGTTAGTATAACCTGTTTAGCTTTTTCAACTATATTTAGAAAAGAGTCAAGATCCAAGCTATTACCACCTAAATTTACATTATCCCCATTAAAAGTTTCTAAGTCCTTGTCACTTTGTTGGGTTTCGATATCTAAAGTTTCATTCTCTGTTATCCAATTAGGGTTGTTAGAGGGATTCCCAATTAGCGATCTAATAAAATGAGAACTCACCATCTCTTCAGAGAAAGTCAATGGTATATTGGGAGATGCAGTAAAGAAAAACGTTTTTTCATCGCTTTTAACATTGAAATATTCATAAAAATTTCTAATTAAGTGAGAAGTGGGAGCTTCTTTGTCGAATGCTGTAAACCTTACTAACCATATACTAATAGCTTCTAAATTTAATTTTTGCTTCATATCTTTAAAATAATCAAGATAGTTATGTTTAAGTTTAATAGAATTGGAATTTTCCGGGTCTGTTATAACTATTCTCTTCCACAGACGTCCACCACCCGTTACATTATTAATTAATCTTTGAGTTGACCATTGTTTAACTGTTTCACTAGGGTTATTTCTCCATCCATTCATTGAAAAGGGATTAATAAAGTTATTTTTCACTTTTTCAAATTCATCTGATATAAAAAGGTAAGCCAATTTACTAGTTGCATTGAACAAATCTCTCTTAACCTCCTCTTCTGATAAATCTAGGAAATCATGTTGAGATAAGCCCGCATGTTTTAAAATTAACAAAGTAAAGAATTCTCCAGGGTATTGAAATTCATTATTCGTAAGTAAATTATAGCTTTCTGTTAATGAACTTTCACTTATGTAATACTTAGTCATTTGATACACTCCTATTTAGTTTAAATATAACACTATGAATTATTCGTCAATACGTAACAGAAATAGATGTATTTAATTGGATTTTAACACGAAAATAGGAAATTAGTAATGGTATCGAGGCATTTATATTTAATAGTCAAGTTCAATTTCTCTAATGAGTATTGTTTGTAGTAATTAAAAATATAAATACGGAAATTTTGTAAATCGTAAAGAAAATATTAATTTACCAGACAGTATTACCATATTTATTTTATGGGTTATTAACCATGTATATCTTGAAGCAAAGATTTACACTAAAAGTGTTAGTCTTTATCTATACTAAAATGTAATTTAAAGCAGTATTTACTATATCAGTTCCACTCGAAGACGCTCTGCCCATCCCATTATTGATTGGCGACTCACTAGAAAATTGAGTTTCTTCTATAATATAGAGTAGCAATCCAGCAATCCTTTCTGCAAACCAAAATGCTAACAAATTCATAATAAACAGGTGGAATAAATAAGATCTAATAGGGGAGAGGAAGATCAAAAATCCTATACTCATGGGCTATACGGAAAAATAGAGCCCGTGCAAAACCCCTGATACAGAAATGGTAAGGTATCGGGTGGTGGTGCTCAGGGATTTGGTATTTTTTAACACGTTCGTAAATGCTGCTGCATTAGGCTTTTTAACAGTTAAAAGGCTCCATGTTTTTAATCAGAATTGAAATGCAAACCTTTATCACTTTAAAGTATGGAAGTTTTAGGGGGGAACCCTAGGTTGTGATACAGAAAAAACACCCCGCATGCTAGATTTTCACTCTAACATTTGGGGTGTATCACCAATTAACTAGACCTTAAGTGCAATTGTATAATCGTTACTCATTCTGTTTATCTGTTTCAGTTTTTAAAGAAAATAACTGTATTTACCCTTTTACTCTAAGCCTCGTTAATTAGTTAGATACAGATTTCACATTTCTATGATCACTCGACCTCTAATCTCTCCTTTTAAAATGGCTGAGACTGTTTCTTTTAATTGATCTAGCTTTATTTCCTTAGCGATCATTTGATTTAGGTTTGTCGGTTTTAAATCCGATGATAGCATGTTCCAAATTTGTACTCGCTCGTTCATTGGACAGTACACAGAATCAATTCCAATTAATGAGACACCCCTTAAAATAAAAGGGAAAACAGAAGTTGGCACATTTCCACCGGCTGTTAAACCGCTAACAGCAACACTTCCTCTATATTTTATTTGGCTTAATAGGGATGCTAGGGGTTCTCCACCTACGGGGTCAATGGCACCTGCCCATTTCTGTTGTTTTAAAGCCTTTAATTTTCCATCATATATATCTTCTCTACCGATGATGCTATTCGCTCCTAATTGGGACAAATACTGATGCTCGTCTGCTTTTCCTGTACTCGCAACAACTGTGTAGCCCTTCTTCTTCAACATCGAAACAGCCATACTTCCAACGCCCCCTGTCGCTCCTGTGACAAGGATTTCACCGTTTTCGGGTTGTAAACCATTTTCTTCTAAGCGTTTAATAGACAGTGCGGCTGTAAATCCTGCTGTTCCAAAAATCATAGCTTCCTTTAAAGATAGTCCCTTAGGGAGAGGCACAATCCAATCAGCAGGAACCCTTGCATACTCACTAAAACCACCAAAATGTGATACACCTAATTCATAACTTGTTACAATCACTTGATCACCTTTTTTAAATCGATCATCACTTGATTGTGCTACCTCTCCTGCCAAATCAATACCAGGTATGAATGGATATTCTTTCACAATTTTTCCATCTGCCTGCGTTGCTAGTCCATCTTTATAGTTAATGCTGCTAAACTTTACCTTTATTAAAACATCACCCTTAGGTAAAAAAGTCTCGTTAAGTTCTTTAATTGAGAGTTCTGTTTGATCATCAATCTTCTCCACAACGAATGCTTTGAATGTTGTCATACTAACCACCTCCGATAATATACGTTTATCCTACTATAAATTATTCTGACCGGTCAATTTTTTAAGACTTGCTTTATTTGCTATAATAACTTGAGGAGGGAATTGATTTGAACAAAACGGAAGAAAGAAAAATTCAAGTATTAAAAGGTGCTTTTAAAGCAATTCAATCAAGTGGTTATCACAATCTTACGTTAAATGATATAGCGAATGCAGCAGGCTTTAGCAAAGGGGTTGTTTCCTACTATTTTGATAATAAAGAGACCATATTAGCGGAATTATTGAGTTGGCTAACAGAAAAAATATACCAAAATGAAAAAGATGCAATAAATGGAGAACAGACATCTGAAGAAATGTTACATTCATATATAAATGCCGTATTCTTTTCCCCTAATAAAAATAAAGCGTTCTATAAGGTGTATTTAGAATTTCTCTCGAATGCTTTGCATAATGAAAGATTTAGGGAAATTAACTATCAATTTCACCGTAATTGTTGGGAATTGATTTCTTCTATAATAGAAAAAGGCAAGGAAGAAGGAAGATGGAATGGGGAGAATAACACATTGTTGGTAAAAGGGGTGCGTTCAATTATAGATGGATGTATTCTACAATGGTTAATGGATAATGATAAAGAAAGCTATAAAGAATATAGAGATATCTGTTTTAAAAGTATTAGGGCATTATTAACTAGAGGGATATAAGTGTAATGAGAAAAAATTAGAGGTCTAATCATACCAATTGTTTTCATTGCAACTTGATTGTTTTGTGTTGAGAGTTGGACATATGAAGGCTTTTTCTTAATGCTTATTTTGAGTATGGAGAGTGCTTTACTAGTTGAGGAAGAAATGACTTAAGAGAACAGGAGACAATAATTGGATATTATTATTCGACCAGAGCTTAATACAGATTATGAAAAAACTGAAGAGATGATTAGAAAAGCATTCTTAAATGAAGAGTACAGTGATAAAAGAGAACATTTACTTGTAAATAGAATTAGAAAGTCTGATGCATTTATTCCTGAACTTTCATTAGTTGCTTTAAATCAAAAAGAAGACATTGTAGGTCATATTCTTCTATCAAAAATAAAAATTGGTGATCATCAGGATGAAGTCAATTCATTGGCACTTGCGCCGGTGTCAGTTACCCCTCCATATCAGAAAAGAGGAATTGGCAGCAAACTAATTCGTTCAGCGCTAGAAAAGGCATCGGATTTAGGGCATCATTCAGTTATTGTATTAGGTCATGAAGACTATTATCCGAAATTTGGTTTTAAACAAGCTAGCTTATGGAATATAGTTGCACCATTTGAAGTACCAAAAGAGCAATTTATGGCTTTAGAGTTAACCGATAATTCACTTGAAGATGTGAAAGGTATTGTTCACTATTCAAAAGCCTTTTTCGATTAAGGGGGAATAGGGAGGCTATCTGAAACTGGTTTTAAACCATTCTAAGGACAGTCCTCTTTTTAATTCTAAATTCTGTTTTCAAATAAAAGATCTTCTTCACAGAAAGATGATAGTTTCTACTATTAAGCAGTGCTAACTAATCTGCAAACCAAATTGCTAACAAACTAATTACAAACACATGGAATTAACGAGATCAAACAGGGGAGAGGGACACCACTAACCCTGTATTCATGGGCTTTACGGAAAAGTGAAGTCCGCATAAAATCCCAGATACAGAAATGGTAAGGTGGGGGTCAGCGGTTCAAGTCCGCTTGGAAGCTTAGTTAAAAAACGTTGATGTGAAGCACCTTCCGGCGAATGGATGGTGTATTTTTTATGTCTTAAAAAAGTGAAAAGGTGGAGAATGAGTGTCGAATTAATTTTACTACCCTCTTTTTCGCTAAAATAATCCACCGAAGGTATCCTCTGTAGCTGCTTTATCTGCAGCTTCGAAAGCATGTCCATATCTGTTTAATGTTACTTTCACAGCTGAGTGTCTCAAGCGTGCTGAAATTGTTTTTGTATGAACGTTTTTGGCAATCATCATAGTTGCCGATGTGTGGCGGATCCACCGTTAGGTTTCTAGAAAATTAATCGGAAGCAGATTACCTATTCTACTGTTTATTCTTGACTTCATTTTAGTTGGTATAATGAGAATATGACTAAATAATCATTATATATACGAGCTAGGAGCTGAGTGTGCAATGATGCAAGGGATATATGAGTTTGTTTGTGAAGAACAGTTGAAAAAATATGCAATCTTGCTGTAAGAATGGGTGTAAATGTGCAAAAAAATCAACTAGTAATTATTCATAGTGACATAGAAAATGTTACGTTTGCACGTTTAATACAAAAAGCAGCATATGGTGCGGGTGCTTCAAATGTAATTATTGATTGGACAGATGAACAGTCTACCAAAGAATTCTATTTACATGCAGCAGAAGATGCCATTGATTACTTTCCCAATTGGCAGTCTGCCCGCTCTGAGGAATGGGACAAGGCGGGTGCTGCTTATATCCATATTATTTCTGAAAATATAAATTTGTTTAGCGGGATCTCTCCAAAACGAGTGGATCGCTTCCAAACGACATCTCGCACCAAGTTAAAGGCTCATTACGCAAAGGTTAGATCCCACGAGGTACGTTGGTGTATTCTAGCTGTCCCATGTTTTAGCTGGGCATCTCAAGTATTTCCCTATTTAAGTAAAGAGGAGGCTATGAAATCATTATGGCAATTAATATTAAAAGGTGCTCGAGCAGATGGAGAAAATCCTATAGATGACTGGAAAATCCATGACAGAGCCTTCGAAGCTCGGAAGAAATTTTTAAATGATAGCCAGTTTGAAGCCTTGCATTTTACGAATAGCCGAGGAACAGATTTATTAGTCGGTATGCCTAAAAAACATCTCTATATAGGTGGGGGTGTTTTAGATAAAAAGGGAGTACAGTTCTTCCCGAACATTCCCACGGAAGAAATATTTTCCGCTCCCCATAAAAGTAAAGTGAAGGGCACGTTAGTAGCAACTAAACCAGATCAAACAGGGGGGAAGAACACCATTATTCTTATACTAATGGGCTTTACGGAAAAGTGAAGCTTGCTCAAAACCCCAGCTACAGGAATGGTAAGGTATAAAATAGTGGTGCCCATTCTTAGTAGTTTCTGACATACTAGGTTTTTCAGAGAATGCTAAGTTCTTATACGATCAAAAAATACAATCTTTTCCTATTCGATCAAACTTTACACATTTACTGATTAACTTATAGATGCCAGTCGGTTACCCATGTTTCAGGCAATTGAATTCCTTTTGTCTTGAGTGCGATGGAAAATTGCCCTTGATGTATCCCCTCATGTTGTACAGACATACTATAAACCTCATCAATAGTTAATCTACTTCCATTAAACGTTATGTGTTTGTAGGTGCACGTTTTGAAATTGTCTAATAAGATTGCACAACTATTTCTAATTTTTCCACTTAGTTATGTTGTTCTATTTAAGTCTAAAGACACCTGCTTTACAAAACAGTAGCACAAAAAAACTTTCCTCCAAGGAAAGCTTGGAAGAGAATTAACTCATCCCTACATAAAAAAAGTTAATCCCAAATATTTGGTCTATCTATTTCCATTCTTCTCATATAGTCCAACAATTGGCCTGTATGGACGGATTCGTGGTAAGCAATTCTTAATACCATATCTCCTAGCGTGCGAGTGTAACCCACATCATCGCGAACGATCTTCTGTGCATCTAAATCCTGTTTAGGAAGCGTGCCAATATATTTTAAAAAATCTTTTCTAAAAGGTTCGGTGAAAGTTAATTCATCTTTTACGGAAATAAACTCTTTGTTATCAAAAGGATTACTTACATCATCAATTCCTCTAGAACCTCCTAAAATCAACATCTTATGATATAGAAATTCACTTTCGAGTATATGTCTAATCATTTCAGAACAGGATAGTGCATCCTCATCTGGTCTCCAACTAAGCTTCTGATTTGGAATAGCATTCCAAACCATTATGCTTCTTCTTCTAATCTCATGAAAATTAAATAGTATCATATCTTGTCTACTCATAATCGTCCTCCTATCGTTCATTTACTATAATGATGTTAACATTTAAATAGTTAGACTATAATCGAACTATGATAAAAATATTTAGGGGAGTGAAGGTAATGAAGTACGTTCCTGACATTTCATATAGCGCTAAATTGATTGCTGATCCTTCGCGTGCCACTATTCTACAAAGTCTTATGGAAGTAGATGGGTTGCCAGCTTCTGATTTAGCCGTTAAAGCAGGAATAACGTTGCAAACAGCTAGCAGCCACTTAAGTAAGCTTATAGATGGAGGATTATTAACTGTTGAGAGACATGGAAGGCATAAATATTATAGAATTGCTAGCATAGAAGTGGCCGAGATCATTGAATCTTTAAGTGTGCTAGCACCTATACCAAAGGTAAACTCTTTAAAAAGTCATCAGGCGAAACAACGATTACGAGTGGCTAGAAGCTGTTATGATCACCTTGCTGGATTAGTGGGTGTACAACTTACTGAAGGCTTAATAAATGGGGGTTATTTATTGGATAGACCGAACGAGAAGGAATTTATTATTACTGATAAGGGAGTCGAATTCTTTAGGGAGTGGAATATTGATATTGAGGAGCTTCAGAAACTGAATAGATTTTTGGCAAAGAAATGCCTAGATTGGAGTGAAAGAAAATACCATATAGCAGGATCTTTGGGAAGCGCAATAATGAGACATTTAATGGATGAAAAGTGGATCAAAAAATTACCAGAACGTCAAATTCTGGTTACTGCTATTGGAGAAAAAAACTTCAAGAAAAACTAGGCGTTAAATGGAAACAGCTACTATAGTGCTAAAAAATAGAAAAAAGGGCGTATCTCGGTAATGCTAATTACAATTTTTAAACTGACGGCAATACTCAAATATAATTATGGGGAATCGAAATAGTCTATTAAATCTCTAATAACTTAATTGAGTTGTTTATCTTAAAATTATGCTAACAATTATTAATAACATGCGGTTTTTATATCGATCAGATGACGCCAGTAGGTATAGTTAATAATTGTTTTTCTACATGTCATTTTTCCAGTATATCGATCCATTTGTTAATTACTATATATCATTATCCCTCTTGAAAATTTCGAGAAGTCTCTAATTTCATCTAAAAATGAGCTGACATTCGTGGTGTAAAAGGAGATTGCTTCATTCAGCAACTAAAAAAAGATACAAGCTCAAGAAGCTTGTATACGAATCGATTGTTATTTCAAGGTAAGCTTTAATGCCTCTTGATCCAACTCTGTGTGAATATCATATTTTTGCTTATGGTAATCGGCAATGTTGTCTGTAAAAGTTGCTGAATGCAACAGGCTTGCTGTGTTTATACTTACATTCTTCACTTCACTTGCAGTTACTAAATCATTTAGACGCTCTAGCAAACTTTTAACAAATTCGCCATCTTGGTCTGAAAGTATGGTTTCCGTATGTTTTAATCGAGCTGAAGTGGTATCCATCTTATCTCGAATACGGCTAAGTTTAGTATGGACGTTTTCTTCAAAACTGGATTCATCAAAAGAGAATGTATGTGTACCTACATTAGGATTTAGCCAGTCGAGCATCATGTATACCTCCTTATCGAATTCTTGCAGCTAATGCAACATCAGTATCAAATAACACATCTATTGTTGCTTTATAGGATTCTATTATGCTTTCAAGTTCTCTACTATCTTGTTGATATAGTTCAATCATATGATCTAAGTTTTCATTTACTTGATGACTTAAAGGGTCAAATTCACGCCTAAACGTTACACCAGTTGGTTTATAGAGTGCATTTTTGCTATAACTATGCCCAGCTTCACTGAGGAAAGCTGCCCAATTGGCTTCTTTGTTGCTCATGAAGCCGTTCAATTTTTCACGGTATTCAAAAGCAAGTTCTGGTACTTCCCATTCACGATAAGAAAGAAGCTCCTGCACAGCTTCGCGCTTTTCCTCTAAAGCCGTTTCTAACGAAAGAAGGGCACTATACAAGATATCTTGGTTAACAAGAATATGTGTACTTGTTCCTGGTTCAAGATGATAAGTAGTTATTTCACCCGTCTTGTACTGTTCAATAAGAGTAGAAATGCTGTGCAAATCGAATTGCTCTCTAGCCGAATAAATGTCCCAAGCCTTGTTAACGAATGCACTATTGGAAAGTACTCCGAAGCCACCGACGACCATGGCCGCACCTGTACCGATACCTAACTGGATTCGTTGATTTGGAGGTAAGCCATTATAAATACCAACTGCTTGACTTTTTGATTCGACAAGCTTGTTATGAACGTCGCCTACCGAATTATTTTTGCCAACGTATCCAAGAAAATTCATTGCGGCGTTTAAAGATTGATTATAGACAAACTTGTCAAAGATGGGTTTGCCAGGCATGAACAGGTTGTGGAAAATCCCTCGATTTCCACTATCAGCCTCAAAAAGGTTTGGGAATTCTGGTGTATTCATATCTCCCACATATTGAATCTTGTTTCCTGCGTAAAATGTATTAGGAATTAGTTGAGGGTAGAGCGGTTCTCCTTTGACGCGAACATGTGTGATGTTCTGAGCCTCGTCGGCGTAAAACTCACGGGCGTGAAGTTCTAGTTGATCATCTGGTAATTTTTCGATATTAGATGTTTCAGCTTGAGAAATTAGAAATCTGTTAAAATCCGCATCAATATTTGCCATTTGTTTCAGGTTAACTGGTGCATCATTTAATCCTCTAACATTACTGAATTCTTTGTTGATTAGAGCCAGGCTTACAATGATATGTCCCCCCAGAGAGTGTCCATCTCCAAACCGTTCTAACGTAGATCTTTCTTCATTTGGAAGCTTTTCCGATATTTTTTTTTCGACATGTTCATAGAATCTCGTTGCATCTAAAATTTGGTCATTAGAGGCACCGGCAGTTACGCCAATTGCATTATAAATAATGTCTTCTGTCTGACTAAGCTCAGTTCCACGAGCTATGTAGTAGATTTCATTGATTTTATCTTCTTTGTTATAAACATGAATAGCGGCGCCGTCAAAACCAGAAGGACTGCCTTGTTCACCAAAGAAATCTTTGCTATTACTATTATAAATGCTTATGTCCTCTGGATTGATGTCGGTAATCTCATGTTTAAAAAGCAATTCTTGTACGGTATCTTTAGAGAATATTTCTCCATTTTCATATTGTAACCTTGTCAAGTCATTTCGTAGTTCTAGTGTAAACTCCATCTTCTTCACCTTCTAACGGAATTTAATCTGATTAATAAGTGTCTCGAAGAAAGTTTTCTCTTTTTCAGCTACTATTTCACATGTCGTTTGACCGATGCAATTTAATCGGTAAGAGACGGTCACAGATTTTGTTTCTTCTTTATTTACGACTAACGCAAAATGTTGGTTTGCTTCATATTCAGATGGGGAAGATGTAATAACTTTTGTACCATCCAATTCTTTATGAGATGAACCGTAATAGATTTTATTTGAGTCGTAATTTATTTCAGTATATTCGTCGTTGAAAGCAAATTCATCAAGAAGCAAATTTAAATCAGTATCTATTAATTGAGGATTTAGTTTCCCAGAATATCTCATTTGTATGTGGCGTTCAATGCCGTTCGAATCTGCGCCGTCTTCATAAAAGTTCAATAGCTCATAGTGGTCTTTTGTTATATACGAGGTGGGTTCACTTTCAAGATAAAAGTTTTCTGGATACCACATGGAATAGTGCCCGTTTTGTGATTCAAAGAAATGAAATCCTTCATCTGTTTTGATATCTTCTTGTAAGAAGCTACTTGTAAAGCGGTCACTTAAAGCGATATCATTTGGTTGATTCATTGCTCGTGTCATAAGTATTCCTCCTACTACAAGTAAAAGCGCTACGGCGGAGATAACGATGACTTTTTTCAAAATGACTCCCACCTTTATAATCTGTAATAATTCTAGAATAACGTACAGTCTAATTAAATGAGATGTGTTTAATAAATGTTTCAAAAAAACTTCTTTCTTCTGAATCATTTATTTCGCAACTTCCTCTAGATTCATCTATACAGTTAATGCGAAATATAACGGACAAGAACTGTGTGCCCTCTTTATTTTGTACAAGGGCAAAGTATCGATTAGCATGACTTTCATCTGGATTAGAGATAACAGCTTCTTTTCCATCCATTGTAATATTGGAAGGACCGAAAAATATATTTGTATTTTCTGTGATCAATTCTTCATAGTTTCTTTCAAAAGCAAAATCATCTAATAATCTTTTTAGTGTGATATCAGATGATTCTTGATCACTCATGCCTTGATACCTTATTTGGAAGGATCTTTCCAATCCACTATCAGTATAGCTGGATTCAAAAAAATTCATCAACTCATGGTTGTCCTTACTAATGTAAAGGGGGGGGTTCTTTTTCTAGATAAAAGTTTTTTGGAAACGATAATGTATACTGTCCGTTTCCAGACCTAAAAAAATGAAAGCCTTCACCTGTATCGATGTCCTCTTGGATGAAGCTGCTTGTGAAATTGTCTTTTAATGCTATATCGCCTTGTTGCCCTATACCTCTAACCAAAAATATCCCTCCTAAAATGATGAGGAGTGCTAAAGCGGATATAATAAATGCCTTCTTCATTGCTTTATCAACCCTTGTGATTAATTCTTTGTTACGAAATTAGGTAAAGTGTTAGTATTCAATATACAAAAGTCACTTTCGTGATACAAATAAACAAAATTCGTTATCGGTTTCAATATCGCTCAAATTTTCCATCTCTCTTCAACTTAGAAGAAGAGTTAGTGTTAGTCTTCAATTATATAGGAAAATTTGGAATTAGACCATAATTAATGAGTGGAAAATGGAGTGGAATTGGGATTTTTATAATTATTGAGTCAATATAAGAGCACCGCATGTTTTAATGGCAAAAAGGATCTAAAACCTTCTTGGCTTCTCTACTTTAAATGAATCTACATGTCCGCAATTACCACAGAATGTGGCGATAAGGTTGGAACTAGCTAGAAACCGAGTGATTCTGGCGTAACCAGAGAGTTTTCCTGTTTTTTCTTTCGTACTACCGCATTCGTTACATTTGAAATCAGACATTCATACCACCTCACTTTTAACAGTATTTACGTTAAAAACGAGCAAAGGTTCCAAATCAAATAAGCGAATGACTACTTACAGCGCCTGCATAGCTACATCATCTTCGGCAAAAGCACGTTCATAAATAACTGATAACCTAAGATGCCAATGGATAAGCCTACTGCAAAAATGATGAGTGCTTTTCGTTTTGTGGACATTTTTAAATCACCTCCTGCACAAAGGTATGATCAAATCTACGACTGCTTATCCACCTGGTAAGAGTTAGAAGGTCAATAAGACCAAAAGAAAAAAGCCTTAAAAAAAGCTTTATTTTTTCTCGAGTTCAGCTACTCTTTTTTGTAGGTTTTCAATGTTTTGATCTCGCTTTGCAATGCTCCCCATTCTATTGCAACTTTGCGTAGTTCTAGTATGGATTTCATTTTTCACCCATTAACCATTAACGGAATTCAATGTTATTAATAAATGTTTCAAAAAAACTTTCTTCTTTTTTTGTATCAATTTTACAAGTCGCTTGTTCAAGACAGTTTAAGCGATAAGTAATAGATATTAATCTAGTCTCATCATGATTAACCACCAATGCAAAGTAACGATTAGCTTCGTGTTCAGATGGAGATAAAGTGACAACGTCTGTTCCCTCCACTTTTTTATATGACGAGCCATAGAAGATTTGGTTGGTATCGTTAGTTAGTTCAGTATGCTCTCCTTCATAAGAAGAATCATCAAGAAGGAGATTTAAATGGGTTTGTGCTGCGCCTGAGGTTCTTTCTCCTATATATCTGATTTGAAAGTGCCTCTCAATCCCATTTGCATCTGATTCGTTTTCAAAAAAATTAAGTTTTTCGTAATGCTCTTTACTTAAATAAGAAGAAGACTCATCTTGAAGATAAAAACCCTCTGGATACCACATAGAATAGTGCCCGTTTTGTGATTCAAAGAAGTGGAATCCTTCATCTGTTTTGATATCTTCTTGTAAGAAGCGCTACTTGTAAACCGGTCACTTAAAGCGATATCATTTGACTTATGGTCTAGTTATCGTTCGAGGCTTGTATCACTAACAATCCTTATTATTGCTTTTCTTATACTATTTTTTATTAAGAATAAATTGAAACTGCTTCGTTAACGTCCTATATAAAAATTTTTATTGTTAAGTCTTATATAGTTATTCAACGAATACTATAGGGGAAGATAAATAATAGGTTACGTGTTATTTAAAAACCATTCTCCTTTGGGCACTTTTTTTATTTTTCCTCCGACATACATATCCTTATCTATCGAGCGTAAATACAGTGTAGAAGGTCTTTTAATTTCATAGCCTTGTTCTGAAATCAGATTTAAATTCTTAGATTGAAATACTTTATATCGCTTTAAATAAGCAAGGATACTTCCATTAGAACTCCCAGTAGTGGCATCTTCATCGATCCCATAGTACGGGGCAAAGTCTCTAACATTAATATCTGCTCTCTTAGAATAGGTCTCTGTGCTGAATACGCAAATCCCTTTTGCTTCTAGCTCTTCAATTAATTCGTAGTATATTCCATGGTCAATTTTGACTTTCTTTAGGGCACTTAGTTTTTTTATAGGCACAATAATTACTGGTAAGCCAGTAGAAACGACTTGTATCGGGTATCTTTCATCAATTTCGCATGCATCAATTGAAAGTAAATCTGCAATGATAGCACCTTCAAGTATTGAAGAAAATGATGGTTGCTTTTGTTTGATCCAATATACGTCATCCTGGTCACAATCTATAGTAACTAATCCAGAGTCAGTCAAAATCTCAATAGGGAATTGATAAAAAATGGTACGTTAACTGTAGAGCTACCATAGCAAATACTGAGTGGCTCTCTACAATTTTTGAATTTTACTTTATCTACCTTGAAAACTTTATATTCAAATGTTCCTAATGTTATAATTATTTCCAGAATAACTTTAAGTTTGATTATCAATTATGAATCATTTTTCTGGTACATATATTCTTTTTCAATCTATGCCTTATGGCGTATCTTTTTTGGCTGCTTGTTTACATCGAAAAAAGTACTGAAAATAATTAGGAGGTGCTTGATATGAAATCAGAAATTATAAATATTAAAAATCTTACAGACAAGATTGAAAAGCGATACGAAAACTTTATATTATCAAAAGTAAACGATCACTGTGTTCGAGTTGCTGTATTTGAAGGAACATATGAATGGCATTTTCATCCGGATTCTGAAGAAAGCTTCTTAGTACTGGAGGGGGAGCTAATTATTGAAGTAGAAGACCTATCAAAGCCTATAGTGTTGCAACCCAATGATTTTTATACTGTACCCGCTGGAGTTACGCATAGAACACTTTCTAAGTGTAGAACGGTTAATCTGTGTTTTGAGAAAACTGAAACCATAACAACTTTTATAAAGGAAAAGTAGAATGCAGAGCACTTCTATTAACTAAGTGCTCTTCTTGAAAGACCTTCCAGATTATACTGAAGGAGAACGAACTACCAGTCTTTTTAAATATGAAAATGACTATTAAAACAATGTCTTGAGAAGCTTAAAGTATTGATTTTCCTGAATGGTCTCTGTCATAACGATAAGGAATAAATTAATGATTAGATACCTAATTTAACTACTATGTCCTCATCTTCGTCAGTTTCACCTGTCCCTTTAAATCCATATTGTGAATATAACTGACTGGCTACTGTGTTTGCAGGGTCGTATGAAATATATATGGCTTGAGCCTCGCCCTGTAAGTAAGTCTTAATGTAATCTAAAGCTTTTTGGAATGCTTTTTTACCTAGCCCTTTACCTTGGTATCTTTTATCAATCATAAATCTTAGAATTCCGTAACAATCTTCATCCCCATACTCATTTTCTTCGGCAGTATCATGGTACATCATAATAAATCCAATCATTGTCACATCATCATAGATTGCATATGTCATAGCTGGTAATTTATCGTTTAACAAAGCGACTTAAGATTGAGCAAGACTATACGTATTATTAGCAACGAACTGTTTTTGTTCATCACTGACCTCTAAGTTAAGGCATTCTTCAAAATTACTCCAATCTAACTGTTTAAAGTTAATCAAGTAAGTTACCCCCAAAAAATTATTTAAACCCTTTCCATGGTCATCTAATCAATTGACGTAATTATAACAAACGCGAGATGGTAAAGGGGAGGTTTAGCAAGGACTTCACTTTTCTCTATCGCTCATGGATGCAGCATTCTTTTCTCTGTGAGTTTAAGGAGAAATGTTCAATAATGTACTATAGAATCATCACTCTTTGTTATATTTTTTAAGTAGTTATTAACAAGGAGTGTAGTGGAAGATGAGTGTTTTCTCTTTTATCATGTATTGTTTTATAGTTACTGTAACACCAGGAACTACAAATGTATGTATACTCTCAACAGTGCAAAATGATGGAATTAAAGCTGCAATGAAATTTACTTACGGATCATTAGTAGGTTTTTTCTTATTACTTTCTTGTTCAGCTATGCTAAACGCTTATTTTGTACAAATCATCCCAACTATTATTTTTTATATAAAAATTATTGGTACAGGGTATTTGTTGTATGTAACCTATCAAATTTATAAAATGGATGTTTCAAAAAGCAAAGAGTCATCAAATGGTAAAGGTTCATTCAAACGTGGGTTATTTATACAATTATTAAATCCAAA
Organism: Shouchella oshimensis; assembly: GCF_004375095.1. Lineage (NCBI taxonomy): Bacteria > Bacillati > Bacillota > Bacilli > Caryophanales > Bacillaceae > Shouchella > Shouchella oshimensis. Next base: position 117,127 of record NZ_SNUX01000002.1, read on the forward strand.
ACCGGTAATATTCACATTAACTTTGTTTCCTAGTTTTGTGTTACCATACTACAACGGTTTTTTTCCTCTTAGCATGACTGTTCTAGCTGTGAGTTCAATTTGTTTTACCTCTTTTACACTATGGGTTCTTTTTGGAGCCGTTTTTAAGGAGTTTTTGAGAAAGTATAATAAACAAGCAAATATCGTTATGGCGACATTTTTACTCTATGCTACTGGGATGATATGGTTTTAACGTGTTCTTCAATTACGCTTGATTAGAGGTGAGTAAATGAATCAGTTTTCGTATAAGAAAAGAAATAGATTAAAAGCACTTTCAGCAAAAATCACTGATTTTTCCTATAAGAAGCATGCTCACGCTGAATATGCCCTCGGCGTCACAAGAAAAGGGATACAACATTATCATCTTGAAGGAAGTTTACAGCTCTCACACGAGAATGGCATTATGTTTTTTAATCCAGAACAAATACACGATGGCTCAGCTCACGATGAACAAGGTCTTGATTACATTATGCTTTATCTCGAACCGAGTCTACTTTTAGAAGCAATGGAGAGAAAAGAGTACATTCAATTTAATAAACCAGTTATTTATAACCGTATCATCCAGCAGCATGTTTTGAATCTGTCAGACGCAGTATTTGAAGAAGCCGATGAGTTAGTATGTGATGATTTGCTTTTTAAACTAGCAAACGCTCTTTCATTTAATTCTACTAAACTGGTAAAACGTGATAGTCTTATTGAGAAAATGAAACAAGATATTAAACAAAACGTTAAGCATTTTTATATAGAAGCGCTTTCGAATAAATACGGAATGAATAAGTTTCAATTTATTCGTTTCTTTAATCTTCACGCTGGAATAACACCATATCAGTATTATCTGAATCATAAAGTGAATTGCGCTAGGAGGTTTATGGAACAAGAACGAGATCCTTATCTGGCTGTTATGGAATTTGATTTTGCTGACTTAACCCACCTCAATCGTCAATTTAAACGTATTTATGGCTCGACTGCTACAAATTACATTAAACAACTGGTGTAACCTAGACAACTACACGGTCTGGGTTTTTTGTATAGCAACAGCGTGATAAAACACCTGTAGGATCACTTGAAGAGGAATGTGTTTGGTAATAAAAAAGTATGAGGGTTTGATACTCATCATAACTATGCTACGTTTTTAAGTATTTTCGTAAAGCTTTAATGCTGAGAAAAAGAAAGTAGAAGCCAAAACCAAGTCCCACAAAAGCAATAACTTGCAACATCATCGTACCGAAATTAAAGATGATAAGCACCTCCTTGAATCTTCAATGGATACAGTGAGATAAACTAATTTAGTGGTTTTGATTAAATTTATTATCATTGAATTCTCCTTTTAAAATTCGTTTTCATTGAGAAGAGTCTTCAAAGGAGCGAAGTCCTTTTACTGATAGGACAATATATTATCAATGAACTTGTTCTCACAAGCAGCTGTTGCTGATGTTCCTTCGCTATGGTGAGTAGCCACTTCTTTTCCATCGTATAAAATTTTACAGGATATCCAATCGCCATCTTCTCCAGCGGTAGCTTTAACGGTGGTTGAACTGATTGGAAATGCTGTGTCAGTGGAGATGACAAACGTTTTTGAATAAGGAATCTCGATAGATGCTTCGGTAACGGTTTGAGGGTCATTTCGACTATTAATGTCTACCTCCAATTCAGAGGCATACGAAGCGTCACTTTCAATGAGCACTTCTATGATTAATCCCTCATTTTCAATCGGTTGGCTACTATCCTCCTCCTGTTCAGCTACTTTACATGAAGCAAGAGTAATACTTACACTTATTAGTAAAAAGGAAAGAAGCTTAGACTTCATTCATTATGTCTCCTTTCGTTCTTTATTTTTGAGTCTTGTCTTTTCATAGTAGTGAAACATTTTATCCATATAAGCGGTTACTTCTGTATTCATCCCAAGTACCAGTTCATTATCGCTAGAAGGGTCTAATAGTTCCCAATAAAAATTCATAAGTTCCTCATCGCCTTCAAACAATTCTAGTGATTGTGTATAAAGAGAGTGAGCTATTTGTTGGACCTCATTCGATCTCGGGTCTTTGTGCAAAATGGTTCGAACATCGTTGAAACTAGAGAGTAGGTCCTCTAGTCTAGGATCGTCACTACCGATAACAGGTAGTCTATCAAGGATCCCCTTTTGTTCTTCTGTAATAGCTAATGCTTCATCAAATTGAGCTGGGATAACCCCATTAACCAAAGTTCTTCTATTTAAATCTTCTATAACGTCAAGCATTTCTTGTGGTTCCAGATGTCCTTTTAATTTAATAACGTGTATCGTTGCATTTAAATAGTATTGTAATCGGCTTAATCTCTCTTTTTCGGCTTCAATCAATGTAACTTGCTCTGATAAAGAATGAATCCACGTTTGATTTTCTGTAGCCTGACTGTCAGAATCGAAAAGGCTCTTTATTTGCTCTAACGTATACCCAATTGATTTTAATAACAAAATTCTTTGTAATTGCGAAATGGCTTTTTCATCATAATATCTATACCCATTATCTTTTATTAAAGAAGGCTTTAAGATACCTACATCTTCGTAATGATAGAGTGTTTTCTTACTGACACCCATTCTTTTAGCTAATTGTCCAATTTTTATCATGTTGCCATCCTCCATACTGTGATTATAAACAATGACCTTAAGGGGAGGGTCAATAATGTTTTTTTCATTCAAGCTTTAAGGTGCAAAATCAATCGTTCCAGTGAACAATAAAATGATCCAAAGTGCAATAAAAATGGGAAAGGATAGAGAAAGAATGAGGGAAACGATTGGGATGAGTTTTTTATCAGACTTAATAAGGGAAATGAGTGAAAGCGTAACACCAATGGCAGTAAGGGCAAAGACAATGTAGTCACCGTACGTGCCAATCATGACGATTCTTGTAGGCGCTACAAAAGTGAAACACATACAAGCTATACCAATGATGAATGCGGTATACGTTAGGTTTTCTAGAGTAAAAATAGTTTTTGATTTCATACAATAGAACCTCCCTCAGGATAGTATGTCTAGAATAGCATTAATTGAATGAAAATAAACGGTTTTATCCAGCTAAAATGGTCTCAAATGAATACTTGCTATTGACGTAACGTCAGGTGTTAGAGTTTAAATAGAAAGGGAGTGAAGGTAGTGACAATGGAAAGAAAATACTCGATTGGGGAATTTGCAAAACTGACGGGAATGACTGAGCGAACGCTGCGACACTATGATCAAACAGGGATATTGAAACCTGCTGAATTGACGGAATATGGGCATCGCGTTTATAACAACCGTTCCATTATCCAGCTGCAGAAAATACTGGTGTTAAAGTTTTTAGATTTATCACTAGGAGAAATTTTGGCGTATGTGGAAAGTCCAGAACAAGATTTAGCACAGACAATGGTCGAACAGAAAAAAATGCTGTTAGAAAAACAAAAGCAGATTGATACGGTTATACAAACCATGACTCGTGTGCAAGAAACCGTTTCTGGGGCAGATTCTGTCGATCAAGAATTATTGCTTGTCCTTATTCATGCCTTGAAAAATGAAGAGGTACGACAACGCTGGTTAAGTGAACATGAGTCTGATTCAGTGTATAATAGGCTCCACTCTCATACAGCGGAACTTGAGTTGGGTAAAGAAATGACAGTCTGGGCTAGCAAAATGAAACAATTTATTCACGCAGGTAAAGAGCCTAGTGATCCTGACGTTTTAGCACACACTAAAGCCTTGTTATCAACTTTAAAGCCAGAAGTTGAGCCACTTTTAAACAAAGAGACAAGTGAGGAACTCAAGAAGGGAGAAGGTTCTTTATTTAAATCTAATCCCTATTTATTTCCAAGTGCGTTTAACAAGGAGGAGGAACGGTTTATAGAAAAGGTTATTCATGAACTGATCCTCAGTAACGTGCCCGGTAATCAGAAAGATGATAAGAACGGATCTCTTTAGTTGAATGAGAAGCATATCTTTTCGTTAGGTATGCTTTTTTGATCGTTCTATTGGGTTCAATGATTGACGATGGCAATACATAATTCGTACCCTGTAAAGTGCATTAAAAAAAGTACCTTTACATGACCGATGTAACATGTTATGTTTCGTACTACTGAATAGTCGTGAAGTGGAGGTGAAAGCAATGTTAACTGTTTTTAGGATTTTATATGGAATTAATGTAAAAATTGGAAAAGGTATAGCGGTAAACGGGAGAAGTCTGCCTTTTTTTACATCATATTTCTTACAAAACAGTTATCGGCGCTTCATTTCTAAACCAACTACATTTTCCTTTCACGACTCAATTTTTGCTCACGCAGGTTGGGTCAGTCATAGGTAAATGGAGTTGTAAGGTAAGACACCGATGATTGGATCGGTGTCTTTTTATGTGGGAAATAAATGATAAGGTTTGGCTATCTCCTTTTTAAGGCATGCGCACTTTGAGTGTCGGAAGTAAAAAATGTAAGTAAAAGGGATGATAAATATGTCAGTTATACACGTACAAAATGTAACGTTTTCTTATCCAAGTCATTTTGATCCGATCTTTGACAATGTCAGCTTTCAAATTAATACAGATTGGAAGCTTGGATTTATCGGGAGAAACGGTAGGGGGAAAACAACGTTCTTCCACTTATTGCAGGGTAAGTTTGAATACAGTGGGAGAATTGATGCGTCCGTTGAGTTTAACTATTTTCCTTATGAAGTACAAGATAAAAGTAAATGGACACACGTCGTTTTAGAGGAAATCTGTCCCCAAGCAGAGGATTGGGAATTCCTTCGCGAAATAGCGTATTTAGGTGTTGATGCAGAAGTAATGTATCGACCATTTGAAACGCTATCGAATGGGGAACAAACAAAGGTATTACTTGCGGCACTTTTTTTGAATGAGGGTCAATTTTTACTAATTGACGAACCGACAAATCATTTAGACACAGAAGCCCGTAAACTTGTTTCGACTTACTTGAAGAAGAAAAAAGGGTTCATATTGATCTCTCATGATCGGCATTTTTTAGATGGTTGCGTGGACCATATCTTATCTATAAATCGATCTGATATCGAGGTGCAAAGTGGGAACTACTCTTCTTGGAAATTAAATTTCGATCGACAACAGGAACATGAACAGGCCACTAACGACAGATTGCAAAAAGATATAGGGAGATTAAAACAATCCTCCAAACGATCTGCTGGATGGTCTAACCAAGTAGAGGCTTCAAAAAATGGAACGACGAACGCTGGCTCTAAATTAGATAAAGGCTTTGTTGGACACAAGGCAGCTAAGATGATGAAACGAGCAAAGAATATAGAGGCGAGGCAGCAAAAAGCCATTAACGAAAAGTCGAAGCTCTTAAAAAACATTGAAACAGTCGATTCTTTAAAGTTAGAGCCATTAGCATACAAGAATAAAGACGTCATTCAAGTAACAGATGTGTCGGTTCTATATGACCACCAAGTTGTAAATGAACCGATTAGTTTTACGATTCAACAAGGGGATCGTATTTTACTGGATGGAAAGAATGGAAGTGGAAAAAGTAGTGTGTTAAAGCTGATTTTAGGTGAAGCCATACAGTATAAAGGAACTGTAACAAAAGGGTCTAACTTACGGATTTCATACGTTCAGCAAGACACTTCTGGTTTAAAGGGAATGCTTTCTGACTTTATTGAAAAGCATCGTCTTGATGAAACCTTATTCAAATCGATTTTACGGAAAATGGATTTTGAACGGGGTCAGTTTGAGAAGGAGATCAGTAACTATTCAGGTGGACAAAAAAAGAAACTGTTAATCGCTAAAAGTTTATGTGAAAAAGCACATCTATACATTTGGGATGAACCATTGAACTTTATTGACATCTATTCACGAATGCAAATTGAAGCGTTACTAGAGGAATTTTGTCCTACAATGTTGTTTGTTGAACATGATAAGTCTTTTCAGCAGTCCATTGCGACAAAAGTTATCACCATGTAAGTGAAAAGTCAGCACAGGAGGGGAAGAAAAGAACCCCTCCTTTCTTCCTTCTCTGTTAGTCGTTTATAGGTTAACTGCTTTTATTTTATTCCCTGTTGAACCATCTGTATTTTTAGTGAAATCAGGATGATCACCCTTTTTTATGTATTCATAAAGGTAGACTCATTGAAACCGTTCGTATGGTAAATCCCATTTTCTCATAAAGCTTTATAGCATCATTTCCTAAAAAGGCACTTAAATAAGAGAGTTTCCCTTGTTTAGTAAGGTAAGCTCTTTTATCTTAAGAAGTGTGACGTTTTTCGTACCATAGCTTATAGGCTTGAAGTAATGAAAGGAGTGCAGAGGAATCGACTGTTTTCATTTTATATACATAGTGAAGTTCTTGAATGACGAAATCATTGGGAAAATAGGCTTCCAAAATTCTTAGTTGATCTTGTATGGTGGTTGCCCAACTTTGATCCTCCACATTTATTGTTAAATAGGCACCGCGTATCATTTTCTTAATCATGCTTTGCTTAACTAATGCTGAAGTTACAGTCCCGCTTTTTAATGTATCCATAAACTGATTGACTTGCGGTATAAGATCTTTATTTAACGAGTAGCTGATTTGCTTAGTAGGTTTCATCATAGGGAATTGAAGGGAGGGGTCTTCTCCATGTATACAACAACAGACGTGTTTTAGCCAAAATCCCCACTCATGGTAGTGATCGGAGTGCAGGGCTTCTTTTACCAATCCCATATCGTAATCAACTTTTGTTAGTTGCTTATGTTTTTTTACTAGTTCGCGTGTTTCTGCATAAAGTCTATTTTTGGTGTTTGAACTAATAGGAGAATACAAGATAACGGTTAAGTCTAAATCTGATTTAAAAAGGATGGCTTCTCCTCGTGCAACACTTCCGTATACATAAATGCTATGTACGTTTTCCCCTAAACAATTTTGTAGTAATTGCAGCACGGTGTGTAGTAGAGGCTTGATATGGTGCTGTAATTTATTTATATGAGTCGGGTTCAGGATATACCCGTTTTGGTCAGTACCTATTCTAGTTGGCAATTTCATACGCTTACCCCTTTGTAATTAGCAGTACATTCTCTACTTACTATTACAACGTTTTACTTTATTATAAGCCATATGTAAACCGTAATATCCGAAAAGTGGCGTGGTGCTTCAGCTAACATGACATTTTTCTGTCGTTAGTTGGTGGAAAAGATTATTTATCTTGTGACAGGTGTACTTTGATGATTGAACGATAATGAAGTTTTAAAAATCGAAAAAAGGCTATGTTCTAATGGATAATTACTTTTTGAAAGGTTTGGTATTTATGAAGAAAACAACAACGTTAATGGCTACCTCTATTTTTATGGGCTCACTTTTATTTACGGCTTGCAGTGATTCAGATATGAACGAAGAACCTACTGAAGAAGGTACTACTAGTCAAGAGAGCACAAATGATAATGCTCAAACCAATGATCAAGAGGAAGAAACGATTGGTGAAAACGCTGGAGAAGACCAAATGGATTTAAAGGTTGGAGATACTGCAATTATGCACAGTAACATCTCATCATTTGAATTTACGTTGAACAGTGTTGAAATAGTTGATGAGGTAGACGGTGAAATGTCTGATTTAGACGCGTTTGTTGCGGCCTCCATTACGATCAAAAATATAGGTGACGAACCTATTGATGCAAAAGAAAATGCTGGTTTATTTGAATATACGGCAAACCTTGACGGGTCCGGATTCGGTGATCAAGCTGAATATACTGAAGAATATCAGGGTGATGCCATTGAAGGGGAATTAGCTCCTGGAGAAGAGGTTACAGGCACTGCTTTGTATACGAGCTACATAGAAGATGAGAATTACATTCGTGTAAAAGCTGGCACGGCTGGGACTGGATTAATTAATAACGCTGTCTTTACTTTAAGTGAAGATGAGTTAATCAAGTAAAATATTCCGATTAAGCCCTTGAATGTAAGGGCTTTTTTTGCGTGAGTTTCCTCGAAAGATGGGGAAGGTAGTTAAGAACTTTAGGTTTGTGGTCTTTTTTCGATGAAACATTCTATTCTGAAGGGTTACTTCAAAAAGGCGCTCACATGTTAGTGTTAATAATTTATCCCTTTCCAATGGATTGCCATCAACAGAGGTCGCGTTCTTAATTGGATAAAAGGATATAAAGTTAATAGGTCTAAAGGTTCTATTAATTTACTTATATTATTTCAGTTTGCAAATAATAAACAATTCCCAATAAATAAGTCTTTTTATCAAAATCATATAATGACTGAGTTGAATGTGTAATCAATAACAAAATGATTGATCTGTTGTAAAGTCTTGCGTACTAGTAAATTATTCTTATTCTTCTAGAAATAAAACTTTAGATCTATTTAAAATCCTTGTTATTACAATCGTTTTAGTATAATACATTGATTTATCATTCTATAATTTGACAGAATGTTTAACGATGCTATGATTTGTGTAAATATATGGACTAAAAATGCACCTTTTGACGTTTAATCGTATTTATTGTCCTATATATTACTAATTTAATTTTGGGGAGGGTTATATGAGAAGACAGAAAGGGGTCAAAAAAAGTTTTATTGTTATTCTTATTTTTCTCATTCTTTTTTCGCCTTATGGACAAATTGGTTTAACACAGGCTTCAGAAAGAGAATTTAATGAAGAAGTTGATATCTCTGTTAAGGGGGTACCAACAGAAGAACAGGTTATTCTTAACGTCGAAACAACCTATTCTAATTTGGTTAATTTGGAGTTTATTCTTCCAGATGGTATCAAATATGATGAAGAGAGTACAAAAGCGTTAAAGTCTGATAGTACGATGATCTATAGTAACGAGGAGAATAGTTTAAATATTCATAAAGAAGAATCGTCTCCTCTATCTGCGACTATCATTCTAACTGGCTTTCATGTAGGTGAGAATAGTCTAGAAGTTAGAGGCCATCTTAATGACGGCAGTACGAAGAGCCTTGACTACTTTGTCACAGTGGAATCAGATCGTTCCGATGCAGATGAAGGCTTAAATGAATCTGGTACAGAAGAGAATGAGGAAAACCATTCTGGTCAATCAGACGCAAATCGTTCTGGTGACGATGAAGGTGTAGAAGAAGCTAACCCTGAAAGTGACAAGTCCGAAGAATCAAGCGATGTGACTTCAGAGGACTCCTCTTCAGAAGAAGAGGAAGAAGATTCTAAGCAACAAGAAGAAACAAATCAAGGTGAAGATGGGAATGATGATCAGGACGAGCCTATTTTTAAACCAATGGTGGGAGATTTAAACGTAGATATTGATATCTCGCCGTTAAATGCTAATGTTCTTGCAGGAAACGATGCAGCATATAAGCTGGTTTTTAAAACAACAGGTTCTGTCACAGAATACACAAACGCCATCATAACAGTTGATCTACCACTTTCAAGTGAAGTGAATTTTAATCAATCATTGTCAGAATTAAGAATAGCTGGTGTGGAGCCAACTTTTAATTCAGAATCAAGCCAATTAATCTATCAATTTGATACGTTACAAGCCGGGCAAACCTTTGAAAATGTTATTAAATTGCAAACAACGAATGGATTGATAGCAAGTGGTACAGAGTTAGATGTGCAAGCATCTTTTGAAGCAGATCAATTTGAACCAGTACAAGATAGAGCGACTGTGGTTATTGATGCTTCAACCACGATCTCTGCGTCTAAGCGATATACGGAAGCTAGGGGAAATGATCGGAATATACCAATTCCTAATTCGCAAACAGTCTGGGAAATGAACGTAGACATCCCTAAGAATAATATTGGCCAAAATTATTTGGAGCCGGGCTCCCAGATTACCGTAGTCGATACGCTACCAAATGGTCTATCCTATCAATCTACCATTACAGGTCCTGAGCCTGAACAAAATGGTAATACTTTAGTATGGACATTTGAAGCGCCAAGTGTTGAAGAGCAAGAAGCGGCAGAAGGTACACTATTTAACACGGAGTTAGAGGTTGTCTTAACGGTAGGTGGGAATACAGTTGATCAAACATTAACGAATAATGTTGATGTAAGCGCTACATTTATTGGAGAAGATAATGAAAACTCGGTAAATGCCAACCACAGTGTCACAATTGCTGATTCTGATAAGGCGACGGGTGAGATAAGAGGAAGTGTGTTTATTCCTGGACATATCGGCCCTATCGATGATAGAGGAAATATTGGTTCAAATACGAATAGAGATCCGAATCCTCTTGTTTATGACGATGCGCTCTTAGCTTTTTATCATAATATATCTCCTTTACATGAAAGTAATGAAGGGGATTTTAGAGCATATACAACGGTCATGAACATTGATGAAAATTTAGTTTTCAAAGAAATGAGAACTGGGGGAACGGCGGCTAGATTTATATATAGACCTACAAACCAATTCCCAGATGGTGTTCCGTTTGTAGATCCTCCTCGCTTTAATATTGAGGCGGACGTGAATGGAGAACGACTAGTTTTAATTGAAAATGCTGATATTGGGAGAATTTACAGTAGAAGTGACTTAGGAATTGATGCAGATGCAAGAGTCAGTGCAATATATCTAAATTTCACGCATGCTCCTAGTGGCATGGGTGGGGCTCATCCAACATACTATTTTGAGGTTGAACCAGGCTATGTTGGAAGTGTAACAAACGAATTTGATGTATTTGGTATCGGGGGAGAAGGCACTCGTTTTGGCGAAGGTACTGGTGGTAGGCATTACGGTTCAAATACAATTGCCACTCCACGTTCTGCTCAAATCGCTCCACGACCAACAGATCAACCGCCAATTGCTACAGTGGATGTAGAATTAACAAATCATCAAGGATCCTATGTAGATTTTGGTGATAACCGTATGCGTGTAAATTTAAATACGGAAAATAGTTCGACATTAGCGATGAGTGAGCCATTAGAGGCAATGGTGCTGTTACCACCTGGTATCACCATATCTGATGATCCAGACGCTGAATTTATTGATGCGGATGGAAGAGCTTCAGGTGGATCTCATGACATTGTAACTGATAATTACAATGATACAGGGCGACAACTTGTTAAGTTTAATTGGACAGATCGTCTACTTAGACCAGGTAATAATGTAGCCTCTGAGATTAATGTTCAGATCAATGAAGGGGCAGCAAATGTCCTTACCTTTGATGTTTATGGTTTCTCAGGAGATGAGGCATTAACGGTCCCATCTGTTGATAATCCAGGACATACAGATACCGTTTTACAGACGGATTCAGAGGATTTAAATGAGAATGGAAACACAGACCAACCCCGATTGAAATCAGGCAACGAATATTATATAAGTGGTCAGTATAATATCCAGACAGAGAAGCTTGTCAGAGGAGAATTAGATGACGAATTTACGACGTTTGGAAGAACGGTTCCTGGTGGGGTCATTGATTATCAATTAACCCTAACGAACACAACGGGAAGTACAATTTCTACGATGACATTGATGGATGTATTGCCATCTATTGGTGACTTAGGGATTACGGATAATATTGACCGTGGTAGTCAATTCACACCGCAGCTGACAGAAGCGATTCAGCTTCCGTCACAATGGGCAGATCGAGTGGATGTGTATTATAGTACAGCACTCACTCCAGAACGAAATGACTTAATTAGACATACCAACTACCCTGACACAACAGAGCAACTATCTAATCCTGAAGGGGCACAGGCACCGAATTGGGTCCTAGCATCTGAGGTCGATGATTGGTCTTCTATTCATTCCTTTAAGATTGAGCTTAGTGAGGGAGTAGAATGGATTGATGGAGAAGATATCGCTATTGCTTTCTCGATGATGGCTCCAGAAGCAGCAGACGTTGACTCGAGTGTATTGGATAAAACGGTTAACCCTACGCAAAGAGCCGCATGGAACTCTTTTGCCATCGCGACAGATCAAGGACAACCTGTTGAACCAGCAAGGGTTGGCGTGTACATGGATTTAGATAACTCTGTTCAACTAACTAAACAGAGTGAGGATGGAGAGCTCCTTGAGGGAGCCGTGTTTACGCTATTTAATGAGGCTGGTGAAGAGGTAGCTACCGGCTTAACAACCGATGAAAATGGTATTCTTTTCATTGAGGATCTTTTGCCTGGAAACTACGAATTAGTTGAAACACAGGCGCCAGTGGGTTATGTGTTAGATGCTACACCGATTCCTTTTACCATTGATTTGGCGGTTCAAGAATTAATTGAACTGATAAAGGAGAATCGTCCCGTACCAGGATCTGTAGAACTTAGTAAAGTCGGAGAGGATGGCGAAACGCTTGAAGGAGCTGTTTTCAGCCTATTCGATTCCGATGACAATGAACTCCAGACAGGTCTAACCACAAATGAAGAAGGTTTACTAGTCGTAGAAGACTTAGTACCAGGCAGCTACTATTTTGTAGAGACGGAAGCACCATTTGGTTATGTGTTAGACGATACACCATTACCATTTGACATCGTCTTTAACCAAGAAGCACAGGTAGAAGTAACGAAAGAAAACACGTTAATACCAGGTGCGGTTGAACTGACGAAGGAAGATGAGGATGGAACGATTCTTGAAGGCGTAGAGTTTGAACTTCAGGATCGTGATGGCAATACAATACGAGAAGGTTTGCTTACGGATGAAGAAGGTAAACTTTTCATTAATGATTTAACACCGGGAAGTTATCAATTGGTTGAAACAGCAACACTTCCAGGTTATCAGTTGGATCCAACACCGATCCCATTTGAGATTGGCTTAGGTCAAACAACCGTAACGGAAGTAAGCTTTGTGAATGAGTTTACATCAGGGTCTGTCGGTTTAACGAAAGTCGGCGAAAGTGGAGATACACTTGAAGGAGCTGTTTTCAGCCTTTTCGACTCTGAAGATAACGAATTACAAACAGGTCTAACGACTAATGAAGAAGGTCGATTGGTTGTAGAAGATCTAGCACCAGGCAGCTACTACTTTGTTGAGACGGAAGCACCGTTTGGTTATGTGCTGGATGATACGCCATTAGCATTTGACATCGACTTTAATCAAGAAGCGCAACTGGAACTAACAAGAGAAAATCTCTTGATTCCTGGAGCAGTTGAATTAACGAAAGTGGATGAAGAAGGAGTCCTTCTTGAAGGTGTAGAGTTTGAGCTTCAAGATGCTGACGGAAATGTGTTACGTGAAGGATTACTTACAGATGAAGAAGGTACACTCTTTATTGATGATTTAACTCCAGGAAGCTATCAGTTGGTGGAAACAGCAACGCTCCCAGGATATGAACTGAATCCAACACCGATTCCTTTCGAAATTGGTTTAGGGGAGACGACAGTAGGAGAACTTAGCTTCATTAATGAGTTTACGCCAGGGTCTGTTAGCTTAACAAAAGTTGGGCAAGACGAGGTATTGCTTGAAGGAGCGGTCTTCAGCTTGTTTGATAGTGAAGACAATGAATTACAAACAGGTTTAACAACAAACGAAGACGGACAATTAGTTGTAGAAGATTTGGTGCCGGGTACCTACTATTTTGTAGAAACAGAAGCGCCATTCGGCTATGAGTTAGATGACACTCCGTTAGAGTTTGAGATCCTCTTTAATCAAGAGTCGCAGCTAGAATTAACCAAAGAAAACACGGTCATTCCAGGCGCTGTTGAATTGACGAAAGAAGATGAAGAAGGAACTCTTTTAGAAGGTGTAGAGTTTGCCCTCCAGGATCGTGAAGGGAATGTGTTACAAGAAGGCTTGCTAACGGATGAAGAAGGTACGTTGTTTATTGATGATCTAGTACCAGGAAACTATCAGCTAGTCGAAACAGCCACGATTCCGGGATATGTATTGGATTCAACACCAATCCCATTTGAGATTACACTTGGTCAAACAGAAACCGTAGAACGAAGCTTTGTAAATGAGTTTAGCCCAGGATCTGTCGGCTTAACAAAGGTTGGAGAGACCGGAGAAACACTTGAAGGAGCGGTTTTCAGCCTATTTGATGCAGAAGACAATGAACTTCAAACGGGACTCACTACGGATGAAGATGGAAGAATTTTGGTTGAAAATCTTGAACCAGGCAATTACTACTTTGTAGAGACGGAAGCACCGTTTGGCTATGAGCTGGATGATACGCCGTTAGAGTTCGAAATCGTCTTTAATCAAGAAGCGCAATTGGAACTAACGAAGGAAAACACCTTGATTCCAGGAGCGATTGAACTGACGAAAGAGGACGAAGATGGCACCGTTCTTGAAGGGGTAGAATTTGAACTTCAAGACAGCGAAGGAAACACATTGCGTGAAGGATTGCTTACAAACGAAGAAGGCAAGCTGTTGATTGATGATTTAGCACCAGGAAATTATCAACTCATTGAAACAGCAACGCTTCCTGGTTATGAGCTAGATCCAACACCGATAGTGTTTGAAATTGGCTTAGGAGAAACAACGGTAGGAGAACTTCGTTTTGTTAATGAATTCACGCCAGGCTCTGTCGGACTGACTAAGGTCGATCAAGAAGAAGAAACCCTTGAAGGAGCGGTCTTCAGCTTATTCGATGCAGAAGACAATGAACTTCAAACGGGTCTGACAACAGATGAAGAAGGACGCTTAGTCGTAGAAGAGTTAGCACCAGGGGCGTACTACTTTGTGGAAACAGAAGCACCATTTGGGTACGAGCTAGACTCTACACCACTCGAGTTTGAGATTGTCTTTAATCAAGAAGCACAGCTAGAAGTAACAAAGGAAAATGTATTGATCTTAGGTTCCGTTGCGTTAACAAAAGTGAACGAAAATGGAACCATTCTTGAAGGGGTAGAATTTGAACTTCAGGACACGGAAGGAAATACATTGCGTGAAGGGCTACTCACAGACGAGAATGGTGTGCTGTTGTTAGATGATTTAGCACCAGGCAGCTATCAATTCGTTGAGACAGCTACTCTTCCGGGATATGTGGTAGATCCAACGCCGATTTCCTTTGAAATTGAACTAGGTCCAACGGATATCATTGAATTGAACTTCATCAATGAATTTACACTAGGATCTGTCGGACTGACTAAGGTCGATGAAGAGGGAGAAACGCTTGAAGGAGCGGTCTTCAGTTTATTCGATGCAGAAGACAATGAACTTCAAACGGGTCTGACAACAGATGAAGAAGGACGCTTAGTCGTAGAAGAGTTAGCGCCAGGAATTTACTACTTTGTCGAAACAGAAGCACCGGAAGGGTATGAACTTGATAACACGCCGCTTGAATTCGAGATTGCCTTTAACCAAGAAGCGCAACTGGAAGTTATAAAGGAAAACTCTGCAAGCCTGGGCGCTGTTGAACTGACAAAAGTGGATGAAAAGGGAGAGACGCTTGAAGGAGCGGTCTTCACTCTATATGACTCTGAAGATAACGAACTCCAAACCGGTCTAACCACAAACGGAGAAGGCAAACTGGTGGTCAATGATTTATCCCCAGGTAGCTACTACTTTGTCGAAACGGAAGCACCGTTTGGATACGAGATTGATGAGACTCCACGATTATTTGAAGTAGAGTTTAATCAGCAGGAAGTTGTCATGATTGAGGTAGTCAATGAATTGATTCTAGGTCATGTCACCATCATTAAAGTGGATGCGGAAACCGATGTCACCTTACAGGGTGCGGAATTTGAAATCCGAGATGGAAATGATCAAGTAGTTAAGACAGTGACGACAAATGATCTTGGCTTAGTAAATGTACAGGATTTAACGCCAGGTGACTATCAATTGATTGAAACGAAAGCGCCTGAAGGGTATCAACAGTTAGTTGAAGCAATTGAGTTTACGGTGCAGGTTGGAATGGAAGAAATTCTAGAGCTAATCGTGCAAAACACGAAGCTGCCACCTGAAGAATCAACTCCTCCACCACCAACTGAAACACCAGATCCACCGACAACACCAGCGCCACCAGAACTATCCGATGCACCTCCAACGAGTGGATCATCAGAGGATGTTCCTAAAACATTGCCTCAGACAGGGGAAGAATGGTTTAGATATCTACTGATTGCAGGCTCATTTTTGATCATCGTTGGAAGTTTACTCATCGTATTTAATCGAAGGAAAGTGACCATGGCTTAAACAAGAGGAGGTGAGTTCAATGAGAAAGGCAAAAATAATAGCAGGAATGGTCTCCATACTCATTGGACTCATTCTTGTCTCTATTCCGTTTTATCATGAGTGGCAGACAGGAAAAGAGATTGACCAATTAACGCAGGCTGTAAATCTTATCTCGAATGAAGCAAGTGCTGCGGAGGTAGATGAGGAATTTGAGTATGCGAAGGATGTAATCTGGTTAGAAATTCCTGATATCGACCTTAACCAAATGATCTTGCCAGAAACCACGGAAGAAACCTTGAATCTAGGGTTGACCCAGATTAAACCTAATCAAATCCCCGGAGAAGGGAATTTTACCGTTGCAGGTCATAGAGGTTACAGGGGAGATCGTTTTTTTCGCAATCTACCAGACGTACCGATTGGGGCTACAGTGAATCTAATCGTAGAAAACAAAACATATACTTATGAAATTACCTCATCAGAGATTATTGAGCCTACGCAAACAGATATTTTGCTAGATGAAGAAGGAAAAAATGAAATTACGTTAATTACATGCACCGTTGATGGGAAACAACGTATTGCTCTTAAAGGGCTCCTGTTAACTTGACAGGAGAAAACTGTTAAGTTAACAGCATTAATAAAAAAAGCAGAACTTGATCCAATAAAAAGAGGCCATAAAGGCCTTTTTTTATTTGGAGCAAGGAATCATTATATGCGTATGAATGTGCCATCTAACCATTTTCAGTAGTCAGACCAACTGCTTTTTTTCAGAAATGACGAAAATGTCACATAAATCTTTAGTTTGTCATCTGAATCGCACGACCTAGAGTAAAGAAAGGCTTACAGTATAAATACCAACTTGCTTAGAATGTACGAAATTATACTTCTGAAAACAAATGAACTATAGCTAGAGAAGGGGGTTCAACAGTCACAGAAAGAAGACCATCGTAGAACTTGGCGCCATGCGTTACATCGTTATCGAGGTCATGTTAGCGGGGTTTATCAGTAGTACAAAAGCACTCGTGGAGGTGCTTTAATAGAGAGGATGAAAAAATGATGAAAAAAATAATTAGTGTGTTTCTCGTTTTACTTATCGCCATTGGAAGCCTATACTTCTTTTCCCGTGAGACCTTTGATCGCTTTAACCCACTACTAACGGAAGAGTATGTTTTTGCAGAGGTTCAAGGAGAGCCTAGTGATGATAACGGGCGGTACAAATATGATTTGGAAGGAATAAATGAAAGTAAAGAGACGAAACGAGTTGTGTTCAGCGCTAGTACGAGGCTCGAACCAGGCACATTTGTCAGAGTGCTCGCTAAAGGGACGTATTCAAAGCAATATGAGATGATCAATGAAAGTGAAATGCCTTAGGAGCACGTTCGGTGAAACAACTTATGTAAAAATTTTTCGTGATGCTAGAAGAAGCGTGTATTATACATTACGCTTCTTTTTTTATTTGATAAAATAGAACTGTACAGATCCAAGAACAAGAGAATGTCGAACAAATTAGGGTGGGAATCTAAATGAGTGATCAAGCAAAGAAACAGCCTAAATTCAATGAAAAAGATGCACATCGCTTTAGTCATCATCATAGAGAAGCGTTGGAAAGGGATAGGGCGTGTGGATGCTTCTTTTGCATCAAGGTATTTAACCCAAAAGAGATTCGTGAGTGGACGGATGAGAATCAAACAGCGATTTGCCCTTATTGTGGTGTGGATTCTCTTATAGGTGAGAGTTCTGGATTTCCTATGACAGTACCATTTCTAAAAAAAATGAAAGAAGACTGGTTTTAATAGTGGGTATTATGATGAGCCAAGAGTATGATGGGCTTCTCATGAAACGAATAAAAGATAAATGTAAATGGTCACAAAAGACAAATACATGATTGGAACAGAAACGACAATACGTCTGGTCACGAGACCGATAAGTAGCCCAAGGAACCATGTAACAAGAATAATAAAAGCTTGAGGGAAGACAAACGCATGGTCTGTATCATTTTCAGTAATGGTACCCGATGCCAGAAACATAGAGACAGCGAAAGCAATAATGAAACTAGGAATAGCATTGATCAGAATGATTTTATGCTCTCGTGATTTCATAGATAAATTCCTCCGTTTATTTTCGTTCTACTATCTTATGAATGTATGGGTGCACATCCCCGAACGGCTTTTAATAGATGAATCTTGAATGGTTTCGTATCGTTAAAAGGACTTCATTTAAGTCTGATGGGTGAATAGTAGTTGTATCGTAGACAAAGCGTTGGTCGATTTTTTTCCTTGCAAACATTTCAGCTAATTCTAAACACCTTGCACCCATTTGATGATCTTTTTCTCTTGAAGCGTCTCTTCTAATTAGCTCCTCAGGCTTGACCCGTAAGACTACATATTTTATTTCAACATGTTTAACTTGGGAATGAATTTTTTGGGAAAACGTTTCTACTTCTTCTGGAAAGGCGACGTAATCAATAATGACATGTTTACGTGCTTGAACGAAATTAATACTTAAATCAGCGATATTTTCCCATGTTAGTGTTAACGATGCCTCGCTTTCCCACGGTGGGAGATAGCCGCCAACAACCATATGATGAAGGAGATCTCCTTCAATATAAGCACTTTGTTTAAATTGTTTTGCGAGTTGGATGGAAGTGGTCGATTTGCCAACGCCTGCTGGTCCAGAAATAATATAGATGTTAGTCATTCGGTTGTCACCTGCTCCTTAATTTGTCATTAAATGTGAGACTAAGTCCGTGTCCATTTTTAGTATCCATTTCTCTCTTAATTATGTATTTCAGTTATTTTCCGTGTACGATGATTGTAAAAGGGATGTGTAATGTACGACTAAATAAAGAGGTGCGAAGGATGAAAGATTTTTATGAAACTCTTTCTTTTATGAATGAAACAATCTATAGACCCATTGGCTTAATAATTGGAAATATACAAGTGGAAGAGCAGAATGCTAAATATGGAGCGGGTGCATTTCAATTATCGCATAAATCGGTCCGATTTAGAGTTGCGAATAACACGCCAAACAAAATTGGTCAGTTCGTCGCTGTTTGGAAAAAAGATGATGAAAATAAAAATAGACCGTATACGTATGATGAAGCACTCGATTTATTGATTGTTACAGTGTTTAAAAATCGTTTTGAATTTGGTCAGTTTATTTTTCCAAAAGACATTCTTGTGAAGAACAATCTTTTAAAAACAGATTCAACAGAAGGAAAGATGGGATTTCGAGTATATCCTGAATGGGACAGACCTGAAAGTAGCCAAGGGTTGAAAACACAAAAATGGCAGCTGCCCTATTTTATAGATATGAAGGAAAAGAAAAGAACCGAATTACTAAAATGGTTTGGCCAATAAGCAATGTGCGGCATCCTCATTATTTAAGATGACTCCTACTAAAGCTTGGTAAGGGGAAATAAGGCTACTCTTCAAGCATTCATGTTTAAAATGGTTCGGAATGGTTGCTATTACAGAATGGACTTGGTACAGTTATCATTATCTAGTACCGACACTATAAAGAAAAGGAGTGATCATACCATGAAAAAGAAAATACTATGCTTTTTATCGATGGGTTATGGTTACTCGACTGCTGTTTTTTATTAAGTTGATGGATTTTGGTGAAGTCTGTCTAATGGATAAAAATACGCAGAAAATTTATAGTGAATGAGGTCATGATATGAAGAAAATTAGTCGAAATAATCCTGAATCGATGCCTAAACCAGTGGGAAATTATAGTCATGTTACGAGGGTACCGAAAGGTGCTGGATTGATTGTAACATCGGGGCAAGTGGGCACGGATATGAATGGAGAAGTACCTGAACAGTTAAACGATCAAGTAACAAATACATTTGACAATATGAAAAAGCTTCTCGAATCTGAGGGGTTGTCACACGATAGCGTTATAAAAGTCAACATTTGGGCGACAGAAGAGATTGATTGGGACTATTTTGACACGAAATGGGATGAATGGTTTCAAGGTGAATATCCTTCTATGACCATTGCCTATATCTCCGCATTAGGGTTGCCTGAATTAAAGATCGAAATCGAATTATGGTGTGCAGAGATTGAATAGTATGTAAAGAAAAGGAGCAGCCTCTGGCTGTTCCTTTTATGGCTTACGCTTTTTTTCCTTTTCGATTTTGTAAGAGGGATTGAATAATCCAAATAGTGGTAGGTACGATAATAGCACCAGCGACCATAGAGAACAAAATGCCCATTGGATTGTTTAAGTTAGTAGAATAAAAGATAAAGAGGAGGCATCCTACTAAAAACAAAGGGACGATGGCACTTGTCATAGTGACAAGTCGGTATTTCTCTTCAACCACCCATTTATTCTTGAATATGGTTAAGACCGTCCAAAGTATTGGAATGGTTATTGCACTTAAAGAAATTGCCGCAATGGCAAATGAAATCATTGGTACTCCTGAGCTTAAAGAGGATCCAGTCCAAGTAATCGCTGTTAAAACAAGTAGTGATAGAGCTATCCATTTAAGTGGATTTCCTAAGTGTTGATGTTTTTCAACAACGGTTTCACGATCGCTATAGATCGGTTTAGTCCCAGGAAGTGCTCTAAACAGGTGAATATCGCTATTAGAAGAAACAAGCGTCCAACCTGAAGATGCAAGTAAATCAACATATTCCTCACGCTCTTCTTCTTTTAGGGTGCGGTAGTCCACGCTATAAATATAGTCATCGCTTTGACCTTTTTCTAGCAAGTAGCCCATGAATGCAAACGACTTAACATGCCATCCCTTTAATGAATAGCGACGTAATTTCTCCATGTCCCGCTCCTCAGCAAATGCTAAGCCACCTGATGTAATGTATTTTGTTTGACTCATTTTTCGACCTCCTCCAATCCAGTTTCGGCTAATTGAACCATCAATTTTCTGAGCTTGATTTCTTCCTTTAAAACTTCTTTTCCATTCTCAGTAAGCAAGTAGGTTTTGCGCCTCGAATCTGTACCATCATGTAAATAAATCCACTCTAGTTTTAATAGCTTTTTAATGATGGTGTACATTGAAGCAGGACCTATTGTAATCATCCCCTTAGTGGTTTCTTCTATTAAATTCATAATGGCATACCCATGACGTGGTCTCGTTAATGAGGCCATAATGTAGAACATCGAATCGGTTAGTTGCTCGTTTGTTTTCATTTATTCACCTGCTAATTTGTATCGTAATGTGATATATCTATAATAAATATATCGTAATGTGATATGTGTGTCAATAAAAACATAAGAAGAGGTGCTACAGCTGTAACTGCAGTACCTCTTCTACGTCTGCTACCAGAAGAATGAAGGAGTCGATGTCTTCTAAAAGCACGCCATATTCGTCTAATCGTTTTTTAACATTGCTTAGCGAAATCCCAAATGAGTGTGGTATTGAGGTGAGAAGTAAATCGTTCATGGTAATGGTGACGTTCATAGCATTGGGATCAAACGCATCTCGCTCTTGTTTTTTGAAGGGGGCATGAATTGAAATAGTGACAGTATCTTGTTCGTAGTCAAGTAAGTTCAGGCTTTTTACAGGAATGACAAACCAAATTGGTACTTCTTTGCCATCATAATAATCATAGTAGACAGTATAGGTCATCACACAGCATCCTTTATCACTTTATTTTCTACTTATATTACTCTTTTTCCGATTGACAGTCCTGTGTTTCATTAGCGTTTTAAACGGGAAAGGAAAATCGAGGTGACGAGATGGGTGAATTGGTAATCATCAAATACTGTGGTTTTTGCGATGCGCCGCTACGAAAAAATGGGCGTTGCAAAAGTTGTGGGCGAGATCGTGGTCAGTTTTTACATAGAAAAACGTAGAGCGTCGTATTAGCGGCAGCTCTTTTTTTATGGACAGAACATAAAAAAGAATGAAGTGGCAAAAACTAAAGCATATTTCTAAAAAGGAGTCTTTCTTATGATGAAGAAGCGAATGGCTGCCGTCGTGTTCCTATTAACATTGTTCGGCATTTGTTTAACTGATAGTGAACAGGCTTATGCTCAAATTGTTCCAATTCCCACCTTGCAAGATGAGTTTCCTGGGTCTGTATTCGCGCATGGAGATCGAGAAAGTAAGAGAATTGCGTTAACGTTCGACGATGGTCCTGACCCTCGTTTTTCTGGACAGGTATTAGACAAGCTTGAGCAGTACGATGTTCCTGCAACGTTTTTTGTGTTGGGCATGCGAGCGAATGAAGACCCTGATTTGCTTAGTCGAATTCAAGCGGGAGGGCATGAAATTGCCAATCATACTTACTCGCACCCGAATTTAACAGATAAGAGTGTGGCTGAGCTTGAGCAGGAAATCAATCAAACAAACGATGCGATTGAAAGTATAACAGGGAATACACCGAAGTTATTTCGTCCTCCCTATGGATTTATTACAAGGGAACAAGCGGAGCGTCTGGTCACTTTAGGCTATTCTATTATTGGGTGGGATGTAGATACACTTGATTGGTCCGGGATTCCTGCAAGCGAAGTGACGGATACAGTGCTACAGGATACGCAAGCTGGTAGTATTATTTTAATGCATGATGGTGGAGATGTTGATACAGCGAATCCGGAAATTTACTCAGCTGATGCTCTTGATGCCATCATCCCAACATTGCAAGAGCAAGGATATACATTTGTGACCGTTTCTGAATTAATAGGGCAGTAAGAAAAACCACGTTGTACGAGCGCAACGTGGTTTTTAGTTTATTGGTAAGTAGATGAAAGATAACAAAGATGGGGAATCAAAAACAACCGGCTCTTTGAAGAACCGGTTGTTTTGGCAAACGTATCAACGCTTGCGTGGGGTGCACGAGTTATTTTACGTAAGCCGCTCCAATGATAATTAAAAGAATGAATAAAACAACGATTAGCGCGAATCCGCCACCGTAACTGCCGCCACCGCCACAAGCACCGCCTACTGGTCCGTAGCCGTAACCTTCGTAGCCGCCGTAACCTCCGCCGTAGTAACCCATGTGTGTACACCACCTTTGTGTTAGGATACTATACCCTATGCGAAAATTGTTTTTTGGCGACAAAACTGGGCGGCGATTTTACGATTGTATAAGGATAAAGAAAGTAGCCTATACTAGCAAAGGAATTGATTAAAAAAAATATAAAAAAACAGTTGCACAGAGAGAATCCATTTGTTATTATATAACTTGTCAGTAAGCGGCCCGTTGGTCAAGCGGTTAAGACACCGCCCTTTCACGGCGGTAACACGGGTTCGAATCCCGTACGGGTCATTGTGAATTTTTTAGTTTACAAACGACTTACTGAGGGTATAATCTATAGGTCTGGTGGCAATAGCAAAGAGGTCACACCCGTTCCCATGCCGAACACGGTCGTTAAGCTCTTTTGCGCCGATGGTAGTTGGGGGCTTCCCCCTGTGAGAGTAGGACGTTGCCAGGCTTACATAGTTTTATAAATTGGTGAATAGAAGCAGATAAGTTGCTTACTTGCAGTCAAATTTGGAGGATTAGCTCAGCTGGGAGAGCACCTGCCTTACAAGCAGGGGGTCGGCGGTTCGATCCCGTCATCCTCCACCATACTTTCCATATGTGGAGGGGTAGCGAAGTGGCTAAACGCGGCGGACTGTAAATCCGCTCCCTCCGGGTTCGGCGGTTCGAATCCGTCCCCCTCCACCATTTTCTATGATTGGGCTATAGCCAAGCGGTAAGGCAACGGATTTTGATTCCGTCATTCCCTGGTTCGATCCCAGGTAGCCCAGCCATCGAGCCATTAGCTCAGTTGGTAGAGCATCTGACTTTTAATCAGAGGGTCGAAGGTTCGAATCCTTCATGGCTCATCCTAAAACGACTTGTATAAGTCGTTTTTTGTTAAGGGGCCTTAGCTCAGCTGGGAGAGCGCCTGCTTTGCACGCAGGAGGTCAGCGGTTCGATCCCGCTAGGCTCCATTTTCATAAAGAAAAGCGACCAGCATACTGGTCGCTTTTTTGTTTATAATAGGTTCAATCATTTAATCACAAGGCGTATTGGAAAGGTTTTCGTATTGATTGAGTAGGCTATCAAGTTTCCGACTCAATTGTAGCATATGTGGTGAATTTAGTGAGTACGTTAATGCGGAATCATTTAGTTCCATTCGTACGTCTTCTATTGAACGCGATAATGGATCAACAAGGTGCACATTTGACATAGCCATACCTCCCTTTCTTATATTAAGAAACAATTCGGTACTAAAATAGAAAAATCCTTCCAAATTTAAGAAAAAAGTTAATTTTTCTGTTATTATAAAAAACGAAACTTTATTCTAGAGTGTTCCGTAAGTTAAATGTAGGTAGGGGATGTCATGGATTCGTTAACAAAGCGCTTAATTTCGGAAATAAAACAGGGTGATGACCAAGCATTCGCAGAATTAGTTGACCTTTACAAGGACAAAGTCTATCAAGTGGCCTATCGAATGGTCGGTCATCCTCAAGAAGCGCAGGACGTTGCACAAGAAGCATTTTTAAGAGTATATACAAATTTAGAGAAGTATGATGTGAATCGAAAGTTTTCTACTTGGCTTTTCAGGATTGCTACGAATGTAGCGATCGATCGATTAAGAAAGCGAAAACCAGACTTTTATTTACAGGACAAGGTTAAAGGAACAGAAGACATTACGTATGAATCTCAGCTGGCAGTAACCGATGATTTACCAGAGGATCAAGTTGTCCAATTCGAATTACAAGATTGGATTCAAGCAGAAATTAATCATTTACCACCTAAATATCGTACAGCTATTATATTAAAGTACTTAGAAGATTTATCTTTAAAGGAAATTAGCGACATTATGGATTTACCAGTCGCAACTGTAAAAACAAGAATTCATCGAGGGCGTGAAGCGTTACGTAAACGCATGCGCCATGTTTAAATAAGGAGGAGTGGCACATATTATGGATTGTCATTCTTACAATGAACTGATACACATTTATCTAGACGGCGATGCAACACCTGAACAAAAAGCGGAGTTGTATGCCCATATGGATGTGTGTCCAGAATGTAAAGCACATGTAAACGAGCTGAAAAAAGCTATTGCCTTTATTCAAAGCTCGTCTCACATAGAAGCGCCTGCTGATTTCACGACAAGTGTCATGAATCAAATACCTAAAAAGAAAAAGCGCGTTCCTAAAGTGAAACGGTTATTTAAAAAGCACCCGATTCTTGTTGCTGCTGCCGTGTTTTTCTTAATGATGTCAACGGCTGTGTTCTCGACTTGGACTCAAAACGACAGTATTGTTGTTTCGGGGAATGGGCCGTTTGTTATTGATAAAGTAAATGGTGTCGTCACTGTTCCAGAAGGTGCTGTAATTGATGGGGATCTTATGGTCAGAAACGGTACGCTACAGTTAGATGGTGAAGTGCGTGGAGACATACTGTTATTAAACAGTTCTTTTGATAAAGATTCGCTTTATGCATCGCCTAACCAAGTGACAGGGGATATTGAAGAAGTTGATCAGTTCCTACACTGGATTTGGTTCAATACAAAGGATTTCTTTACCGATGTTTTTTCTTTCTTCAACGATAATGGTTCAAAAGAGTCATTGTAGGGAAAAATAAAAGAACATGGAGTTTCTGTGTAAAACGGGAACTCCATTAGTTTTTTATAAAACTAATGGTATAATGATAACGTTTGACACTATGCCGTTTAGTTTCGTAAAGATTTGTCAAAGGTGTAAAGAAGAGTTTGTTTATGTGGAGGGGCGGATATGTTTTCTGCTAATCTTGAAAATTTTCCCTGGCTCGTATATATCGGACAAATTGTCGATATTTTACTTGTTACATACGTTGTCTATAAATTAATTATGATTATACGTGGCACCCGCGCCGTTCAATTGGTTAAAGGGATTGTTGCCATTTTTATTGTGTGGTTCATTAGTAATTTTTTAGGTTTGAGTACATTAGAGTTTATTACGAGGCAGACGGCGACGTTTGGTTTGTTAGCGATTATTATTATTTTTCAACCAGAACTTCGTAGAGGTCTTGAGCAACTTGGTCGGAGTCGACTGTTTAATAGTCGGTCGGCCCAAAAGGATGATGCGCTTAAACCCACTATTGAAGCGCTTGTAAAAGCAACGGTCTATATGGGGAAGCGTAGAATTGGTGCACTCATTTCCATTGAGCGTGAGACTGGGTTAAATGATTATGCTGAAACCGGTATACCGCTAAACGCCCATGTATCATCGGAGCTATTAATTAACTTGTTTATTCCCAATACGCCTCTGCATGATGGAGCCATTGTATTAAAAAATGACAAGATTCTTGCTGCAGGTTGTTATTTGCCGTTATCTGAGGATAGCTCGATTTCGAAAGAACTAGGTACGAGGCACAGAGCAGCGCTTGGCGTGAGCGAAGTAACCGATGCTTTAACGATTATCGTATCAGAGGAGACAGGTGCCATTTCAATATCGAAGCGAGGTACGCTTTATCGAGATTTAACAAAGGAACAATTGCAAGATTTGTTAGAGCAAAATTTATTAAAGCCTTCAACAGCTACCGACAATCGTTGGCAGTGGGGAGGTAAAAAAGATGGATAAAATGCTAAATAGTATTTGGTTTGTGAGAATATTAGCGTTTTTTATTGCCTTGATGCTGTTTTTTATGGTGAATCAAAATACGATTGGGTCGCCATCCTTATTACCGGATGCCCCAAATGCGCCTTATGTATTAGAAGATGAACCGCTAGTAGTCATATACGATGAAGAGCGTTTTGAGCTCGTTGAGGAACCTGGAACTGTGGATGTAGAACTTCGGGGTTCTCAAGTTTCATTATCGCTTTTCCAAATTACAAGTAATCGATCAACTGAAGTTTTTGTGGATGCATCTGAAATAGAAGAAGAGGGAAGGCATCAACTTGCCGTAAGTCATCGAAATTTCCCAAGTGATTTGTCTGTTACGGTTGAACCGCAAGTCGTTTCCATTACATTAAGGGAGCGGCAAACGGCTTCGTTTCCAGTCGAAGTCCAGTTAGAAAATGAAGATGATATTGGTGAAGACCGCTCTCTAGGGACGCCAATTGTTAGTCCTCTGAATGTGAATGTCACCGCCAATCGAGAAACCATTCAGGCAATAGAAGATGTGCTCGTATATGTGGATTTAACTGATGCAACTGAATCGATAGAAGACGAATACCCTGTTCATTTTTATAATGAAAATGGTCACCAGCTAGATGTCCAATCAGAACCGCAGTTCGTTACGGTAACCGTTCCTTTAACGAGCCCTAATAAGCTCGTCCCCATCAAAATCATTCGAGAAGGAGAGCTGCCTGATGGGTTGAGTTTTGAGGATGTGACCGTATATCCAAATGAAGTAACAGTCTATGGTTCATCTGATGACATTGAGGCAGTTGATTTTGTTGAGAGTGAGCCAATTGATTTAAATGAACTGAATGAAAGCGGAGAATTAACGATTGCTTTAGAGGTACCTGACGATGTAGAGAGAATTGACCCTGAAGAAGTGACGGTAGCGTTTACGTTAGCGGAAGAAGAAGAGATGGCGTTTGAGTCCCTTCCAATCGTTATCACAGGAAATGATTCGAATGTTACTTTCGACACAGAAGCAGAGACGACTGTTAATGTGACAGCCTTTGGTTCTCAATCTAGACTTGAGGAGTTAATGGAGAATGATATCCGAGTAAGTGTGGATGCGTCAGGTTCTTATGAAGGGGAACAAACCCTTCCTTTAAGTGTTACAGGTCCATCCTATATCCGCTTTGAGCTAGATAACGATGAAACCGTGTTGCGCTTTAATGAATAGTGTGTAACAGTGTGTAGAAGAAGGAGCGATACAATGGGTAAATATTTTGGAACAGACGGCGTACGAGGTGTAGCGAATACAGAATTAACACCTGAGCTAGCATTTAAGCTTGGCCGCGCTGGAGGATATGTCTTAACAAAAAAAGCAACGCAACCAAAAGTATTAATTGGTAGAGATACACGGATTTCTGGAGAAATGCTGGAAGCTGCCTTAGTATCGGGTTTAGTTTCCATCGGTGTGGAAGTGATGCGTATTGGTGTGATATCAACACCAGGAGTAGCGTTTCTAACGAAGCAACTGAGTGCAACAGCGGGTGTGATGATTTCTGCTTCTCACAATCCAGTTGAAGACAATGGAATTAAATTCTTTGGATCAGATGGATTCAAGCTTTTAGATGCACAGGAAGAAGAAATTGAGGCACTTATCGATAGTGAAGATACAATGCCAAGACCAATTGGAGCGGCATTGGGACAGATTAATGATTACTTTGAAGGTGCCCAGAAATATATGCAATTCTTAAAACAAACCGTCCAGGGGGATTTTGAAGGCATTCATGTCGCGATTGACTGTGCAAATGGATCGGCTTCATCTTTGGCGACGCACGTCCTAGCTGATTTAGAAGCTGATATTTCTTCAATGGGGGCATCTCCTGATGGAACAAATATTAACAACTGCTGTGGCTCAACCCATCCAGAAGAATTGGCAAAGCTCGTTGTGGAAAAGCAAGCGGATATTGGGCTCGCTTTTGATGGTGACGCGGATCGATTAATTGCAGTTGATGAAAAGGGAACGATCGTTGATGGCGATCAAATTATGTTCATCGTTGCGAAGCATTTTAGTGAGCAAGGAAAATTAAACAATAATACGGTTGTTGCAACTGTTATGAGTAATCTCGGTTTTCATAAAGGGTTAGAAGCGAGAGGTATTCAAACCAAGCAAACGGCTGTAGGTGATCGTTACGTTATGGAAGAGATGCGTAAAGGGAACTATAACTTAGGCGGCGAACAGTCCGGCCACATTATCTTTCTTGAGCACAACACAACAGGAGATGGCTTGTTATCAGGTGTCCAGCTCATTCAAATTATGAAGCAAACAGGCAAACCGTTATCCGAGCTTGCTGGAGAGATGGAAACGTTTCCTCAATGTCTCATTAACGTGCGCGTAACAGATCGTGATGCGGTAAAAGAAAATGAGCGGGTAAAAGAAATCATAGCTGAAGTAGAAGCTGAAATGGACGGAGAAGGGCGTGTACTCGTTCGTCCGTCTGGTACAGAGCCTCTTGTGCGGGTTATGGTGGAAGCGAAAACCGATGAATTGTGCGAGAACTATGTGAATCGCATTGTCGATGTAGTAAAAGAAGAACTTGGTGAGTAAAGAAAAGATAAAGAGCATTCTCTGAAATACAGAGGATGCTCTTTTTTAAATAAAAACGGCTTAATCGTAGATCAGGCTAGTCACAGTGGTTTCTGTACCTGCCATTAGCTCCGGTAATAGGTGTTCTTATGCGACACAGTCGTTAGGCATCGTCCCATAGTGAAGTAGAAAGCGTGAAAGGGCATCAATTCATGTCATCAGCGCCTTTACTGTTATGATTATAGCAATCCTAAAGCACCTTTTGAAGACACACGCATAAAGTAAAATTGTGAAGAACCATTGAACATAATTGACGACGGTTCTTTCATCCTTTATGATGAATCTTGTATGGTTGGATAAGACTCATACAAAAAGCGCCAGGACTGACATGAGGTCAGTTGACGAGGAGAGGGCTAATCGATAATCGGCGGGTTCCCTCCGGCTGCGTGTGACAGCCGTAAGCTTTTGTAAAAAACAGTAAGGTGACTTAGTGTACAAAAACAAAAGCCGCACACACATACAAAAACAAAGAGTGGGGGTAAGTCTGCCCCTGCGGTGATTTACTCCCACGTCGGGAGGATATTTACTATGTGTGGAATTGTTGGTTACATCGGAAATGAAGATGCAAAAGAGATCTTGTTGAACGGACTCGAAAAGCTGGAGTATCGTGGTTATGACTCGGCTGGTATTGCAGTTCGTACAGAAGACGGCATGCATGTCTTTAAAGAAAAAGGACGGATTGCGACATTGCGTGACGCTGTTGATATGGATGTTGAGACGACTGTTGGGATTGGTCACACACGTTGGGCGACCCATGGTGTACCAAGTCAGTTAAATGCCCATCCTCATCAAAGCTCTACTGAACGCTTTACCCTGGTTCACAATGGTGTCATTGAGAACTATCAACAAATGAAGCGTGAGTATCTTCAAGATGTACAGTTACAAAGTGACACGGACACGGAAGTAATTGTTCAGTTCATTGAACAGCTTTCTAAAGATGGCTTAACAACAGAAGCTGCAGTAAGTAAAGCACTCTCTATGATGAAGGGTTCTTATGCGATTGCGCTTCTTGATAAAGAAGAGCCAGAGACTATTTTTGTAGGAAAAAATAAAAGCCCTCTGCTTATTGGTGTTGGAGACGGTGTAAACGTTATTGCATCTGATGCTATGGCGATGCTAAATGTGACCGATCAGTTTGTTGAAATTATGGATGAAGAGCTTGTGCTTGTTAAGCGTGATAGCATTGAAATTAAGACTCTTTCTGGAGAAGTTCAAAGCCGTAAACCTTATACAGCAGAGCTAGATGCAAGCGACATCGAAAAAGGCACGTACGATCATTTTATGTTAAAAGAAATTGACGAGCAGCCTATTGTGATTCGTAACATTATCCAAAAATATCAACATGAAGATGGTTCTACACGTTTAGATGCAGATATCCGTGCAGCGATGCAACAGGCAGATCGTATCTACGTCATTGCGGCAGGAACAAGCTACCACGCTGGTCTAGTCGGAAAGCAATTGCTTGAGCAAGTGGCGAATAAGCCTACAGAAGTGCATATTGCAAGTGAATTTTTGTACAATATGCCGTTATTATCTCAAAATCCACTCTTTGTGTTTATTTCTCAAAGTGGTGAAACAGCAGACTCTCGCGGTGTGCTTGTAGATGTGAAGAAAAAAGGGCACCGTACGTTAACGATTACGAACGTGCCAGGCTCAACGCTATCGCGAGAAGCCGACTTCACGCTTCACACATTTGCAGGACCAGAAATTGCTGTCGCATCAACAAAAGCTTATACAGCGCAAATGGCTGTTCTAACACTTCTTGCTGTAGACACTGCATATGCAGCAGGTCGTACGCTTGATTTTGATCCTATTCAAGAACTTGGAATAGCGGCAAACGCGATGGAAGCTCTTTGTAACCAAAAAGACGAGTTCGAAAAAATCGCCCGTGATTATTTATCTGTGACGCGTAATGCTTTCTTTATCGGACGTGCGTCTGATTATTACGTAGCACTAGAAGGTGCGTTAAAGCTTAAGGAAATCTCCTATATCCAAGCAGAAGGCTTTGCTGGTGGAGAGCTTAAGCATGGTACGATTGCGTTAATTGAAGATGGAACACCGGTTATTGCTCTTGCCACAAATGAGCATGTAAATTTAAGTATCCGTGGAAATGTACAGGAAGTGGTTAGCCGAGGCGCTGCTGCTGTAATCATTTCAATGGAAGGACTTGACCAAGAAGGTGATGCAGTCGTGTTACCACGTGTGCATGAGAGCATTGCACCTCTGGTATCCGTTATACCAACACAATTGATTGCGTACTATGCAGCGTTGCACAGAGGGTGTGACGTGGATAAGCCAAGAAACTTAGCGAAAAGTGTTACAGTTGAATAGGATTGCATGTGTGAACCCCTTTAGATACGATGGTCTAAAGGGGTTTTTCGTTATCATGGATTAAGTGAACATTCAAATATACGTAAAGTGGTGTTTTAACAATAATGAATGAAAGCGGTTATTTAAGCGTTGAAGAAGATGTTGACCCACTATTAAATCCTTACACAGTAGCTGCCTCATTAAAGTGTGGTCTCTTTCATTATAAGGTTAAACGTGGGATGAGGTTAAATTTTCGTAATTAGATTAAGACTATAGTAAACTTTATGTAAGCTAGAATAGAGGAAGGGGGACGTTGCGTTGCAGGAAGTGAATACTCATTACCAATCTCATGATTCGCTTATTGAAGTATCGAATAAGTTGTTTAAATGTTTGACAGAGCAGCTAAATGTCAATACAGCGTATATTGCCAAGAAAGAGCCGGGCTACATGGATGTTGTGAACGCCTATAATAAAGATAGGGAAATCGTTACAAATGATATGTCGGTTGAATACAAAGAGTCGAATTGTAAGTATGTGTTAGAAAATGAAGCGGGTATTCAATACTTTACTAATCTAATGTCAAATGTAAAAACAGCGGAAAGACCGATAACAGAAAAATTACAGGTAAAAGCGTTTTTAGGTGTTTCGATATACGGATCGTCAGGTAAACCATTTGGTACGCTATGCGTAATGGATGAAGAAGAACGTCATTTTACCAGCGAAGACGTAACGTATATACGCACCATTGCAGATGTCCTGTCATTTATTATTGAACTTGATGAAACGCACGAAGATATTGATTTATTGAGCGTACCAATTATTCCTATCTCAGCAGACATTGCCATCCTTGCGTTGCAAGGAAAAGTTAGTCCATCTAGAGCTGTGAAAATTATGGAAGATACAATGGGCTATGCTGTCGCTGAGCAAATAAAAACTATTATTATCGATATTTCGGAAATTGTTGTGAAAGGCGATGAATTTATTGATCACTTAAATCGTCTTGTAGCAGCTTTAAATCTGATGGGGGTATCTGTCATGCTATCAGGCGTACCCATTCATTTAGCGGCGAACGAAGCGATTTCTAACGCATTGTCTACGTTAGATCTTCAATATGTGAAGAGCATTGAAGATGCACTAGGTTTGCTTGGTTATGCGCTATCTGAACAGTAAGATTGAAGAAAAGCAAGTTTTTAGGAAAGGCTTGCTTTTCTACTTTTACTAGAGAGTGAATGAATTCTTAATACCATTTATAAAATAGTTACTGAATGTTATCTATGCCCTTTACACTAAATAACAAAATGCCGTAATACTCATTAGAGGGTTTGTTAAGGAAGATAAAGAAGTTGACGACTACTCCTTTCGATTTTGGAAACAGTTCCCTTTTTGTTAATTATGAGAAAAAAGAAAGTGATCGTTCAATCTTGCATAAAATGTTGTAAGAACTGCGAAACGTATTTAGTGTCCCAAATGTCGTGTGATAAGATTATGAATCTAGATTGAAAATTACTGTCTAGCGTTAGGGGACTTGAAAATTAATGGATTCTCGTCAAAAGAAAAGAAAAGTAAATCGTAAAAGAAGAGTATTAAAAATAACATTACTCATATCTACAGTATTGCTACTAGCATTAGGTGCTGGTTTTTGGTTTATCTATAGTCAAGTAAGCAACACGGCTTCTAACTCTTATGAACAATTAGAACGAGGCGATAAGTCGAATTTAAGAGTCGAGCCTGTTGATGTAGGAAAAGACAATTTTTCAATGTTGTTGCTCGGTAGTGACTATCGCGAAGGGGACGACTTTGAGCGGACAGACACATTAATGGTGGCAACGTTTAATAAATCAGATCGTTCGATTATTCTAACGAGTATCCCGCGTGATACGTATACAGAAATTATTGGTTATCATGGTGGTGGGATTTACGATAAGATTAACCATGCCCACGCCTTTGGTGGAATGAGCATGGCGGTGGATACAGTTGAGAACCTATTAGATATTCCAATCGATCATTATGCGTTAATTCGTTTTGATGGGTTTGTTGACGTGATAGATGCCCTTGGTGGTGTGGAAGTAGACGTTACCTATGAGTTTGATTTTAAAGAAGCGTCGACAAACGCAGATTATTCCTTTACAAAAGGGCCAACACAAATGGATGGTTCAAAGGCATTAGCTTATGCGAGAGAGCGTAAATCCGTTGAAGGTGGCGGTGACAAAGGAAGAGGAATTCGTCAACAACAAATCATTGAATCTGTTATTAATGAATCAACATCTCTATCCAATATAACGAATTTTGATGATGTGCTTGAAGCAGTAGGTCATAACCTTAGAATGGATTTAACAATGGGAAACATTGTCTCGTTAAGCGGTTATGCAGGATCAATTAATGATATTGAAAGCATGCAGCTGCAAACGGAAGGATTTCGTCAAGCCAATGCGCAAGGACAAAGCATTTGGTATGAACGAATTGATCCGACGAGTTTACAAGAAATTCAAACAACATTAAAGGATCATCTTGAAATTGACGACACGCTTCAAGCTGATTCAACGACGCAATAAAGAAGCAGGTGTAATCTGCTTCTTTTTTCATGATTATCGAAAATGGAGGGCTAGGATGAGGAAGTTAGAGTTCAAACCTTATTGTAAGGATTGGAAACAACAATATGAAAGTGAAAAGAAAAAAATCGAGAATGTATTAGGCGATCGTATCTTGGCCATCCATCATATTGGCAGTACGTCTATACCTGGGATGTTCGCTAAACCGACGATTGATTTACTAGTAGAGGTAAAGTCTATTCAATCGATCGGTGAAGAGTTGTGTATTCTCGGCTATAAATCACTGGGGGAAAACGGTATAAAGGGAAGGAGATTCTTTCTTAAAAGCGAAGAAGGTAAAAGGACTCATCATGTACATATCTTTGAAAACGCTTCAGATGAAGTTCAAGGACACTTATCATTTAGAGATTATCTTATTGCTCATAAGGAAGAGGCGGTTCGCTATGCGGTGGTAAAGAAAGAGTCAGTGGCATTGGGGTTAAGTGTTGAGGAATATCAAAGAAAGAAAGCACCTCTTGTAGAAGAATGGACAAAACAAGCATTGAGATGGGTAGAATCTCGTGAAAATTGAAACAAAAGTAGACGATTGCACGTAAATAGCGTAATGACAGTCACAACGTGTTGGAGGCATACATAATGAAGAAAAAGTGGACGATGGTAACAGTAGCTGCTTTAAGTTTTCTGGCGGCTTGTAATGGAGTCGATGATGAGAATGAGGCAACCCAAACAGATGAAAATGACGAGGCGGTTGAAACAGCAGGCGTAACAGACGGAAACGGCGGCTTTTTATGGAAAATCGAACATGAAGATACAGATGTTTATTTACAAGGAACGATACATGTAGGTCGTGAAGATTTTTATCCCCTTAATGAGCAAACAGAAGCGGCTTATGAAGAGGCGGATGTGGTCTTACCAGAAGTGGACTTAGTTGATGTGGACCAGAATGAAGTTGAGACAATGATGACGGGTCTATCCTTATTGGAAGAAGGTCAAACCTTGGATGAACTGATCTCAGATGAAGCATTTGAGAAGCTTGAGGCCATTTTTGCTGAATATGGTATGCCAGTTGAGCTCGTTCAGGGGTTTGAGCCATGGTTCGTTGAGAATATGTTGCTGACCTTTTCGATTGCTGATAGTGATGTGGATGAAGGAGCTGGTGTAGACGACTATTTTCTAAGACGAGCTGTTGATGATGGAAAAGAAATTAGAGAACTTGAGAGCATCGAATCGCAATTTAATGTCCTGTCAGGGTTTTCGATGGAGACCCAAGTGCAATTATTAGAACATAGACTTCAGAACATGGATGAAGCAGGTGAAGAGCTTGAAACTATGGCTGATAATTGGGTTAAAGGAGACATTGAAGGATTAATAGAGACTTGGGAAGATCTAGAGGATTCTAACATAGATGACGAGTATGCTTATGAGTTAAATGAAGTCCGCAATTACGATATGGCCAACACGATTTCTGATATTCTCCAAGAAAACAGTGGCCAAACGTACTTTGTCATTGTAGGTTCTTTGCATTTAGTAGCCGAGCCGAGTATCGTATCCATTCTGGAAGATGAAGGGTACACAGTTGAGTTTGTTTATTAGCTAAAACCTTTTTTCAAAAGGAATGTCAGGTGCAGGCACCTCATATGAATAAGCAAAACCAGTATTATGCTTCCCTTGAGTAGAGATTCTCTAGCCGTTTTGCCTATAAAAGAAGGGGATTGAGTAAGCGAAAGCGAATGGCTAAACAAATCTTGTGGGGGAGTGAAAGCAGTATGTCGGATGGAAATCCAGGCCCTGAAGAGAGACGAGAGTGGTTACGGCAGGAAGAGCGTAAGAGAAACCCTCTTGGAAATATGAATGATGCCCATAACGGTGGCGGGCTAACAGATTTAATAGGAATGCTAGGGTGGAAAACGACAGGGGTTCTTTTTAGCATTATGATTGTTATCCTTCTTGGACTTCTATTCATTTAATGGTCTTTACGTAAAGGAGGCTGTCTTATGTCAACGTCTACAACGAAAACAAACACGAATGCTGTTATAAGCTTATGCCTGGGCATTGTGTCACTAATCTTACCATTTGTCGGTTTACTAGTTGGCGTTATTGGTATTTTTTTAGCAAAATCGGCCCTTACGCAAATCGAACAGTCAAGTGAAGCAGGGAAAGGGATCGCTAGTGCTGGTCTTGTCTGCAGTGTTATAGGGATTGTTTTACAGTTGTTGTTAATTATTGGTGGACTGTCTCTTGTCTTTTTTTCAATTGCATAGTGAAACGCTTAGAATGAGAGGAGTAGGAAGCAAACATTGCTAAGAGCTGCCGGTTGCTGGGAAGGCAGACAATGAATCTTCTGAAGTCGCTTATGAGTGGCTAAGCTGAAAGAAAAGTAAGCTTAGACGGATGGTGATGCCAATCGTTAAAAAAATGAGGTTTGTATACGGTTTATACAAATAAAAAAGAGTGGTACCACGTTAGGAGAAACCCCTATCGTCTCTAAAGAGACAATAGGGGTTTCTTTATTAGAAGGGAGCAAACTAGATGAGCGTAATTGAATTGACTACGAACCGGCTCAAACTACGGTTATTTCAAGAGGAGGAGGCTGAACATGTTGCGGCACTTTGTAACAACTATGCCATCTATCGATCGACGTTGACGATGCCATATCCGTATACAGTAGATGATGCACTGCTTTGGATGAAGAATCATCAGGAAAATATCGAGCAGGATAAACGTTATGAGCTGGCGGTTACGTGTCGAAAAAGTGGCATGCTTTATGGTGCGATTATGTTAAATCCGAACTATCAGCACAAGCATGGGGAGATTGCATATTGGATTGGTGAACCGTATTGGGGAAAAGGATACGGAACAGAAGCATTGCGAGCGATGATCGATTTTGCTTTCACTGAGAAGGCATTACACCGAGTGTATGCTCGTTATTTTAAATCAAATCCCGCATCAGGGAGGGTTATGGAAAAGGCTGGAATGACAAAAGAAGGTGTCTTAAAAGATCATGTGTATAAGGAAGGTGCGTTTGAAGATCTTGTTTATTACGGAATGGTTAATCCAACGTGTACTGTGTGAGAAAATGGTCAAATCAAACCTATGGGCGACAAAGTAAGGTATGACAGATAAGGGTGTATTCTCCACTGTCCTACCTTTCTTTACGTTTAGTTTTTTAGGATAGTGAAATGCGATATTCTAATTATATAGAATATTATATTCTAAAATTATTGAATTGAGTGGACCTCTCTATTATGATAAAAGACATAGAGTCATTTAGGAGGCGCTTATGGACGTTATACATTCAACGGTTCGCAAAAGAAAGACCTATGAAGTGGTGATACACCGGTCCATTTTGTGGGAATGTGCGTTAGGGATTGCTGCAGTGACAAACAATCGGTTGCTCCACACGTTGGACAAGCCAACATCGTATTGGACGAAATTAAGGTCTAGCTTATCACAGGAGTTACGGGACAACCTCGATTTGGTTCAAAAAAATAACTCTTGGAAAGCATTGCTACAACTTCTTCATCGGAAGAACTATACCGATATGAAGGAATTTGTGGGCGATCTCCAGACATTATCAGAAGTAGAACTAAAATATACATGTCTGCCGTTTATTGGGGAAGAGTACCAAGCGGTTCGAAAGCTGGCATCCTATGGTGACAAAAAGGCATGTAGTCAACTACGAGAGGCGTCGGCTGGAAATCCATTTTTCCCCGACTATATTACATTTATAGTCAATGGTGATGCTTTGCAACTGAAGCAACATCTCATTGTCGTGCTTTCGCAATGGTATGAACAGGTGATGAAAGAGGATGAAGAGGAAGTTGAACAAATACTAAAAACCGATTATGAGGCAAAGGTGAAAATGAAAGAGCAACTATCACCAGAGACATTTGTTCAATGGGCAACAGGAGGAATTCAATATAAGCCGGAGCCTCATGTTTTTACAGTCTTGTTAATCCCCCAAACCTGTTACCGTCCTTGGAATATTGAAGCAGATTTAGAAGGCATTAAGGTGTTTTACTACCCGGTTGCCAATGCAAGTATGTTGCCGGCAGATCCATATATGCTTCCTGATTTTCTCGTACAGAAATATAAAGCGTTAGGCGACGATGCACGTATGAAAATGGTCAAAATACTTTATGATAAAGATCGCAGCTTGCAGGAGATAACGGAATTACTTGAGTTGGGAAAATCAACTGTCCATCATCATTTAAAAATGCTACGTTCTGCAAAATTAGTGACGGTAAAGGAATCAAAGTATACGTTAGAAAAAGAAGCATTTCCATTAATGGAAAAAGACTTAGAAGCTTTTTTACAACGACCTGTATAGGTGAAACAAATGAGCAAACAGCAGTCTGTTTTTACACATAAATCATTTGTTTCGTCTTGGAGTGGGAATGCTGTTTCAGAACTTGGAGGTGCATTTGGAACCTTTTGTAACGCCATTATTGTTTTTCAACTAACGGATTCAACACTTGCATTAGGAAGTATGTGGCTACTCTATTTTATTCCTTCATTAATATTGCAACTGTTTATAGGACCATTTATCGATCGGTGGAGTAAAAAATGGGTCATGGTTAGTTGTCAGTGGGTAAGAGCTAGTGTCTTTTGTGTGCCGCTTCTAGCGATGGCATCAGGAGAGGTGGCCATTTGGCACATCTATGTAGTCCAATTGATTGTAGGTTTAGTGACCCCGCTTTATGTTCCGGCAAATCAAGCACTTTTACCAACACTCGTAAACCGTGAATTATTAAAACAAGCAAATGCTTATATAGATGGTACGGCGAGAATGATGATGTTTCTCTCTCCATTAGTTGCTGGGCTTGTAATTGAAGTAGTTGGTGTACCGGTAACGTTACTGGTTGTTTGTAGTCTTCTGATTTTAAGTGGAGTCGCATTGCTCTTTATTGAAGAAAAACCTTCCATACAAATAGAGAGAAGACAGCCGTGGCTAGCTGAACTTAAAGAGGGCTATCATTTTTTCTTCAAACAAAAAACGATGCTATGGCTAGGTGTTTTTCTTACTGTTGTCCAATTCGGAGTAGGTGTCACAATGGTTACGACACTTCCATACGTCATCGACAATCTTTCAGGTACCTATGCACACTATGGGTATTTTATGGCA
Organism: Shouchella oshimensis; assembly: GCF_004375095.1. Classification (NCBI taxonomy): domain Bacteria; kingdom Bacillati; phylum Bacillota; class Bacilli; order Caryophanales; family Bacillaceae; genus Shouchella; species Shouchella oshimensis. The sequence continues at coordinate 156,269 of NZ_SNUX01000002.1, forward strand.
GGGTTTCCAATTGGTTATATGCTAGGGTCTATCATTGTTGCAAAAGTAAATCGAATCCGTGGTAGGCGCGTGCTGTTTGGTGCCCTTGTCGTAGGTGGGATGACGTTTACTGTCTTGGCGTTAAACCAAAGTATTGCACTTGCCATCCTAACGGAAGTTATTGGCGGCATGGCAATGGCGGTTTTTAGTATCCACCACTTAACGATTTGTCAGAAAATCACGCCTACACACCTTATGGGGAATGTTTTTTCTATACGGCTGTTGTTAATAAGGGCAAGCATGCCATTTGGTATCTTATTGGGTGGTACATTAGGTGATCTAATGGGTGTTCGCCCATTATATTTATTCATTGGTTTTGTGATAAGTGGAACAGCTAGTATTGGTATGTTGCTTCCTTATTTTAAATTTATTGATGATTCTGCTTAAATTGACGATGAACAATCCTTTGTGGATCGTACGTTTATGTGTAAGAGAGAAGCGCCCGTCCCGAAATGGATGGTTTATTTCTTCTTTAAGTGGACAGAAAATACTTGCAATGGCACGTTGAATACGTATATGATGGCGTAATATCTTTTTTTAAGGAATAGTAAGGGAGACTAGAGACATGATACGTTATCCTATTTTTGAAAAAGGGGCTGAAATTGGTATTACAGCGCCCTCTTCTGGAGTGCCAGAATCGTTACATCACCTCTTGCACGCTGCGATTGAGCGTATGCAGCAAAGAGGGTATAACGTGAAAACGTGCCCCTCTGCGTGGAGACAAAGCCTTGTTAGGTCAGCTAGTGATGGCACACGTGGACAAGAATTTAATGACTTAATGAGTGATCCAGACGTGACATTAATTTTTCCGCCATGGGGTGGAGAACTGTTAATTGAAATGCTGGAGTACGTTGATTTTGAAAAGGTTCAAGAAAAGTGGGTTCTTGGCTATTCTGATGTAAGCTCACTCCTTCTTGCCATTACACTTAGAACAGGGGTAGCGACCGCTCATGGTACTAACTTTATTGATTTAAGAGGCAGTAAAACAGATCCAACTACGGCGATGTGGGAGACTGTACTGCAAACGAACGTGCATGAAACAATCGTGCAACATTCATCTACTTCATTCCAGCAACATTGGGAGCATGATAACCCAACCGAATGGGTGTTTCATTTAACTGAAAAAACAGAGTGGAAATCAATAAATAAGAACGATCAGGAAATAAGTGGGCGTCTTGTCGGTGGGTGTATGGATACGATTCGTCATTTAATAGGGACGCCTTATGGGGATGTCTCTACTTTTCAGAAAGATACGGTTGGAGGTGATCCGCTTCTATGGTATTTTGAAAATGTTTCGCTCTCACCAACAGACATGAAACGGACGCTAATGCAAATGAAGTATGCTGGCTGGTTTGACCATTGTAGCGGAATTGTTTTTGGAAGAAGTTCGGCTGAGGACAGTGGGAATGGCTACAAGTATACGGATGTCTATCAAGAATTAAGCGATGCGCTACAAGTACCTCTATTGTACGACCTTGATTGTGGGCATTTACCTCCCCAAGTGACACTTGTGAATGGTGCATATGGAACCATTGTACTGAAAGAGGGAAACGGTAAGGTTGTCCAACGCTTTATGCCGTAAAACAAGAATTTATTGACTTATTACTTGGTAATGCTTAAAATTGCTTATATATACTTATTGGGGTGATAGCATGTATCAAGAGGAGCGCCTCGTTAAAATTGTGTCAGAGCTTAAGAAAAGAGGCAAGCTGTCTAATCAAGACGTTTGTCAGCTGTTGGATGTATCCCGTGATACAGCACGACGGGATATTATACGACTTGTGGAGGAAGGGAATGCTGTCCGAACCCATGGTGGAATTGCTTCGACATTCTTAATGAGCGAGCTAGAGAAGTACAAAGAATCTGGCTTTAATGAACGAAAAGAACGTGCATCGAGAGAAAAAAGAATGATAGCGAAAAAAGCCGCATCTCTTTTGAAAGATAAGGATTTATGTTTTTTTGATGTGTCGACAACAATTGCCAGTTTAAGTACATTGGTTACAAAAAAAATAGCTGTCTACACCCATTCCCTTGATAATGCTGAAATATTAGCAAAAAAAGAGTTTGTAGATTTTCATTTGTTAGGCGGTCGCTTTAACCAAGAAAACCGCTTTTTTTATGACTTGTTTACGATTAAAAGCCAGCTTGAGGATGTGTATTTTGATTATGCGTTTATTGGGGCCGCGGGTTTAACGGAAGATGGTGTCTATTTTGTTGATAAAGAGGATGCGCGGATTAAGAAAGAAGCAATTAAGCGAGCAAAGCGGGTGTATGTGCTGACTGATTATGAAAAGTTTAATAAAACAAGCTACTATAAATCAGCTGGATTAGCAGATATTGATGTCGTGATTACGAACGAATTTCCCCCAGAAAATTTACGAGAGTGTTTTTTAAGCAACCATATTCAAGTGGAATTAACAGAATCCTAGGAGTGTCAGCCATTGATAACAGAAAAACAAAAGATGCTACAGGGAGTGTTATATAATCCTGCAGACGAAGAACTCAGTGAAGAGCGCAAGAAGGCACGAGCATTAATGCATGCGTATAATCAGACGAATGACCAAAGAAAAAGAGAAGAAACAATCATTAAACTTATTGGTAAGGCCGATGGTCAACCTGTATTTGAGGGCACGTTTAAATGTGATTATGGTTACAATATTCAAGTAGGTAAAAATTTCTTTGCAAACTATGACGCTGTATTTTTAGATGTATGTGCCATTACGTTTGGCGATCATTGCATGCTAGGGCCAGGGGTGCATGTTTATACTGCAACGCATCCAATTGATCCGTATGAACGAGCGAGTGGTCTTGAATATGGAAAGCCGGTCCAATTTGGTAACCATGTTTGGATAGGAGGAAGAGCTGTGATCAATCCAGGTGTTACCGTCGGAAACAATGTCGTTATTGCTTCTGGTGCTGTTGTAACAAAAGATGTTCCAGATAACGTTGTTGTAGGTGGGAATCCTGCGAGAGTGATTAAACCAGTTTAGAATAAGTTGAGATAATAGAAAACAAGCACCACCGTTCACGGCAGTGCTTGTTTTGCTGTGTTTTTACGCTTCTTTCATTTGTTCAATGAGGTTGGAGATGCTTCGAACCTTTACATCGCCGAAAGTCATTGCTCCTTCTTCTAAATCGATATAGATTGATTTCATTCCGAGTGTTTGAGCAGGAATGATTTCATTTAAATAATTGTCACCAATAGAGAGGGTTTTCTCAGGTGATGTGTTGTAACGGGCGATAATCTCTTCGAATCGTTGCTTCGTATATTGTGGTTTTCGAGCTGAAGTAATGACTTCGTGGAACACACCCTCTAACTGTAACAGGTGGAGCAGCCGTTCAACATCATCCTCGGTACTATTTGTCAAAAGAACAACCGATTTTTTCTCTTTTAAGGAAAGAAGTCCTTCGCGTAAACCTTCTATAACCGTGAGAGAAAAGTGTTCAGTTGCCATGTATTCTTTTGTTGCATCATAGGCTGGCTGTGGATCGGAAATACCATAATGACGAGCAGCGACATTAGGGAGCCACCAGCCGTCACCAATTGCAATAAGCTGATCAAAATCGTAGCTGACAGGTGATGGATAAAGGTTTTCCCATTCGGTAGCTGGAACTTCTTCTCCATTCCATCGATGTACTTTTTCCACATGTCCTTTAAATGGATCTACTTCAATGACATAGTCGTTCTTAACATCGTAAGCCTTCCCAATTGAGACAATATGATTGCCTTTTTTCATTTCTTTATAATCAGTAAAGAAACGTTCTTGTGTCTCTTCTGAAAGTTCTTTTGCAAGTGTGTCAGCGTAGTAATCAAAATGATCCGTATCTTCATAGAGTGTACCATCCAAATCAAAAATGACTAAATCTACGTTCTTAAAAAGGTTATTCATCTTTTCTATCCCCCTGAATGAAATCCATTACGTATGCTTACTCTTTATTTTACCTTATTCGTCAAATCTCGTTTTGAAAACGTATATGAAGGAATTAATCGGTTGCTTAGCGAATCCTTCTTATTCCGAAAAAATGGGGGGATTAACGTGAAACAAGGTTTACTCATTATTGATACGCAAAAAGATTTAGTAGATGGAAGCGAAGTAGAGGAAGGGGTTGTTGATAAACAACGATTGCTTGGGAATATAAACCACCTTATTAAAAAAGCGCGTGAACTGGGAGTTCCTGTTCTTTTCATTCGAGATAAAGATGTTGCAAATGGGGAGGGGGATGGGTTTGAGGTTCATCCTTCTTTATGGAGAGAACAGAGCGATATTGTGTTTGATAAAGAAGCAACAAATGCGTTTTATCAGACAGGGTTACTTCAGCATATTAAGGAAAATGACATGCAGCATCTTGTTATTGCCGGTTGTAAAACAGAACATTGCATTGATACGGCAGTACGTACAGCTACAGTGAATGGTCTTGACGTAACATTGGTTGGCGATGCTCATTCTACCTCAAATACGAAATACTTAGCGGCACAACAAATTGTTGATCATCATAACCATGCACTCCATGGACATTATAATGTTGACCATTTTTCTATTGTACGCGAAACACAGGAAGAGGTATTTACACCAAATCACCATATGTATCGATAGAAGGGAGGAGAGAAAATGATCATAAACGAGCCGTTGTATCCCGACATATGCATGCTTCCTTGGGAAAAAGCGCTCTTTCAAACGAGGTCCGTTAAACGACTAAAATATTTAGCGCACTATGGCGCAGGTTCATTGGTTTCTCCTGTTACTCACTCTAGGTTCGAGCACACCGTAGGAGTTTGGAAGCTGACAGCATGGTTTTTTCATGAGGATCGTGCATTACGTGCCGCAGCCATTTTGCATGATATTGGACATCTCCCTTTTTCACATGCTGTTGAGCGAACACTTGGATATAACCATCATGAATTAACAGAAAAGCTCATTCAATCAGAAGAGATCTGTACCATCTTGAGGGACAATAAGATTAGGGTTGAAGATGTAGTAGCTTGCTTAAATCAAGAGAATGGTTTAACGGGTACGAGGGACATTATCGGTCTCGATCATGTAGACAGCTTCCTTCGTGATATGTATATGATGGGCGGTTTGGATCGATTGCCTAAGGAAGTTCTTCCGTTTATGAAGTGCACAAAAGCAGGGGTAGAGGCAGATGAAACGACGTGCTCGTTTATAATGGACTGCATGGTGAACGATCATCGATTGTTTCTCTCGCCTTTGTTACTGGCAGCAGATCAACTGTTAGCAAAAGCTGTTCATCGTTATTGCGAAACCTATAATGATGCAAGCATTTACCTGTTAACAGATGATGAATTGCTAAGCGTTCTAAAGCAATCTCAAATTAAGGAAGTGGAAGAGCTACTCGATGTGCTTCTTTATCGAACAGAAACACTTTCATTTAGTGAAACGCTCACAGGTGAGGGATTGCTATTGAACGTTAAAAAAATCTACAATAAAGCCCCACTCTATAATGGGAAATCATACGTTGAGACGAAGGACGGCACAATGAAAATTAGACAGTTACAGAAACTCGAAAAGACCTATACTGTTAAATGGAAGCGATGACTTTGATCAAAGAATGTATGCCATTGTAGGCTATATTGGCTTTATGAAGAGAGTGCACCAGACGGTACAATCATTAATCACTATTTTCTTTGGTATCACGTGCTTGAAGATGAAATCAATCACCGTGGTCGAATCCGCTTAATAAAGGCTCAGCTTAGCTGAACCTTTGGTGTATGTTAAGATGTTTTTGTGACGTTTCGAGGCTTAAGCGTACCGTTTTGTAATTGTTCCAACATGTCTTTATCAGAGTGAACGTCATAGTGAAAAGGTTGTTTATATCGTTCGTGGCCTTTTCCTGTAATTAAGACCCAATCTCCTTTTTTAGCATGTTGCCATGCTTTTAGGATAGCGACTGTTCGATCAGGTATCACTTTTCCGTGGGCCAAAGGAATAGCATGCAAAGTGCGGCGCATTTCTTCCGGTGTCATCTGGTTTAGATCATCAAATGTTAATATGATCGATTGACTCCATTTCTCAGTTGCTTGAATCATCGCTTTGCGTTTTCCTGTGTCGCGTCCACCTCTAAAGCCGAATATGTGGGTAATATGTGTAGCGCCTAACTGATTAATGGCTTGCAAACAATAGGAAAAAGCGTCTTCAGTGTGGGCATAGTCTATCACAAACACGGCGCCACTTGGATGCTGAAATGTTTCAAATCGTCCTGGTGCTCCTTTGAAGGTATGGAAGGCACTACATATGGCTTCTTGTTTTATATTCATTAGTCTTGCTGTTAAAAAAGCCATAGCCGCGTTATACATATTATGCTCACCACTTAATGGGACATTTAATGATACAGGTTCCCCATTGTGGATCAGAGTTGTTTTCATCGGCAAGTCATGAGTAATGGATGCTATTTCCAACTCTTGCCCGCTGCCGATTGTGTGTAAAGAAAGAGGTTCATTTTCTAATTCTGCAACCAATTTTTTTCCCCAGTTGTCGTACGTATTAATAATCGCTTTTCCATCGACATGGAGGAGTGAAAAAAGGGTTTTTTTTGCGTGAAAATAATTTGTCATCGTCTGATGGTAATCAAGATGATCGTGACTTAGATTGGTAAAAAGGGCAAAATCAAAGGATAAACCAGCAACCCGATGTTGTGCTAATGCATGAGAAGAGACTTCCATAATGACAATATCGTCTGTGCTTTTAGCTAGGTGTTTATGAAGTTCAATTGGACCTAATGTTGTATTTTTGTCGGAAGTCCTTTCTGACCCATTAATAATCGTAACGACTGTCCCGAACAAGGCACATGAATATCCAGCCGTTTCGACTAAATGTTTAAGCATAAACGAGGTAGTTGTTTTTCCGTTTGTACCAGTAATACCGATCATAATAGGCTTCTTTTTGGTATTTTCATAAAAACGGCTCGCTAATTTAGCCAGTATAAGTCGGCTATTCGTAACTTGTACGTAAGGAACAGGCAAGTCTGTTAACGTTTCTTCTCCAACAATAATGGTAGCTCCTTTTCGAATGGCGTCATGGATGTAAGCATGACCATCGGAGGCGTATCCTTTCACCGCTATAAAAATGTATCCAGGTCGAACGTCTAATGAACGGTCTGTCACACCTTGAATAAGTTGAGCGGGATTAACAGTCGCAGGTAATGGAGAGATGGATTGAAATAATAGATGAATGGGTTTCATGTGTTTACCCCCTTTCCAACAATTACGTATAATTAAGTTTAGAATTTGCTAAAAAGCAAATCCGAACCAAAGCAATTTTTAACAAATCATACCGATAGAGTGAAAGTGTAGGGAGTGGTGAAGAGAATGGACAGTATAATTTTTGATTTGGATGGTACGCTTTGGGATTCAAGGGAACAAGTTGTTGAAGCCTGGAACAAAGCCATTGGAAAAAGCGAGTTTCCAATTGAAAAGGTGGAAAAAGCAGATTTAACCCGTACAATGGGATTGGTAATTCCAGAAATTGCAAGGGTGTTATTCCCCCAGTTGACAGAAAGGGAACAAAAGCAGTTGATGGATGCTTGTGGTGTTGAAGAATTAGCGCTTTTAAAGGAAAAGGGGGCTGTTCTTTACGATGGGTTAGAAGAGGTGTTGCTTGCCTTATCGAATACATACAAGCTCTTTATTGTAAGTAATTGTCGGGACGGTTACATTGAGGCATTTTTTCATTCTCACGGTCTTAGTCATTATTTTACTGACTATGAAAACCCTGGCCGCACTGGTTTACCTAAGGGGGAGAATATTAAGCTTATTGTTGAGCGGAATGGTCTGCAAGCACCACTCTATGTAGGAGACACAATAGGGGATCAAAAGGCTGCTCATCATGCAGGTGTCCGGTTTGCTTATGCTTCTTATGGGTTTGGCCAATCGGATCACCATGATTATAAGCTAACCACCTTTAAAGACTTGCTTCAATTTGCATAAAAAAGAAGGGGGGCTTACGCCACCCTTCTTAGTTTTCGTCTTTAAAGGCAAGATACATCACATGGGTTGATAAAAAGTCATTTAACCCATGCTTTCCATCTGTGCCACCAATTCCAGACTGGCGCATACCGGCATGATAACCTTGAATGGCTTCACCTGTCTCCCGGTTAACAAACGTTTCTCCGTAATGTAAATCTCGTGCTGCTTGCATCATTTCATTGTAATCATTTGTGTAGAGTGCTGATGCCAAGCCATAAATGGAGTCATTGGCATAGTCAATGGCTTCTGAAAATGTCTTGTACGTGGTAATCGGTAGAACGGGACCGAAAACTTCCGTTGTCATAATCTCATCGTCATGATTTACATTGGTTAATACAGTTGGGGCGTAGAAAAAGCCTCTGTCTTTATCCATTCGTTCTCCGCCAAGTTCAACATGAGCGCCAGCTTTCTTCGCATGATTCACGAGCTGTTCGACTTTTTCTAAATGATGGGAACTTGCTAATGGTCCCATATCAATCTGATCTTCACTCAGAGAATAGCCAACCTTCGTATCTGCCATAGCTGCCACCATTTTCTTTGTGAAGGTTTCGGCAACCTCTTCTTGGACATAAACACGTTCTGCTGAAATGCAAGCTTGTCCAGCATTTTCAATTCGAGACGCTTTAATATGTTTGACGGCTAAATCGAGGTCAGCGTGCTTCGATACAATGATAGGTGCTTTTCCGCCGAGCTCCAGATTTACTTTTGTAATATTTTGAGCGGCCGCTTCCATTACCTTCGTACCTGCAGGCACACTACCTGTCATGCTAATAAGTGCTACTTTCGGATGGCTGGCAAGGCGGTTTCCTACTGTATCTCCTTTACCAGTTACTAAATTAAATACGCCTTTAGGTAAGCCTGCTTTATCGATGACTTTTGCAAAAGCAATTGCAGTATTCGGTGTTTCTTCAGACGGTTTAATGACGACTGAACAACCAGTAATAAGAGCTGTAGCGACTTTTCGAGCAAAAATAAAAACAGGGTAGTTCCATGGAATAATACCAGCTACAACGCCTATAGGTTTCTTTTGAATGAGAATTTTTTCATTTGGATCATCACTTGGAACGATTTCACCGCCAATTTTTCGATTCCATTCTGACATATAGTGGAAGAATTCGACAGCCGTATCCACTTCACCCCTGGCCTCTTCAAGAGGTTTTCCTTGTTCTTCGCTTAACAGTCTAGCGTACGTTTCTTTATCAGCCGCAATCGCGTCGCCAATTTGACGAACGATGCGACCTCGCTCTACTTGTGGAACCTTTTCCCACTCTTTCTGACCAGTCCAAGCCGATTCAATTGCATGATTGGTTTCTTCTTCAGTAGCATCTGCAACTTGAGATAGCACTTCCTCTGTAGCAGGATTAAGTACATCAATGAGATCATGTGATTGTGAAGTCACAAATTCGCCGTTCATATATAAAGGTTGTACGCTCATTTTTCCACTCCTTGATCATTTGATTTCTCACTGTATTCCCATATGAATGGGAATTAAACATGGGCAATATGATCGTACATGGCGTAAGCGTTTTTTTGTTTTAGGGGAGAAAAGGACGTTTCCATGACAAAAATGTCTCTAGATCTTCTTGCCTTAAAGTGAACTCCAAGTGTTACGATTAGTGAAAAGGAGGGCATCGGATGTTAATTTCAGAAGTCAGTGAAAAAATAGGTTTATCGCAAGATACGCTTCGCTATTATGAACGAATTGGTCTAATTCCTCCGGTAAAACGTAGTAAAAGTGGAATTCGTGAATACACTGAATTAGACTGTCGTAGAATTGAGTTTGCAAAATGTATGCGCAGAGCAGGACTACCAATAGAAGTGCTAATTGAATATGTAGCACTTTATCAACAAGGCGAGGAAACTGCCAACCCAAGAAAAAAACTATTAATTGAGCAGCGAGAGCAACTAAAAGAACGATTAAAAGAAATGACAGACACACTTGATCGATTGGATCAAAAGATTGCTCAATATGAATCCATCAGTAAGGATAAACAAGTTGAAACAACTGCAGGTCAAATGGCGTAAGACTTATTTGTTGGCAAAGTCGTTCAATGTCTATATGATACAACATGAAGCTGTGTCATATAGAAACAAATAGGAAAGCACCGGAAACGATGGAGAGGAACGATACGCATGTGTTGTGTGGAAGATACGGTTACGTCACAGTGCGAGGATAATATCGACGTACAATGTGTGGATGTAAGAGATTACCATCTTGCATATAAGGACGATTTAGTAAACACGATAAACATTCCTTTGCCTTATTTAAAGCGTTATTATAAAGAGATAAACAGAAAGACCGTTCACTTAATTGGAAGAGATGAGCAAGAAATTAGTCGATCTGCACATTTCCTAAAGCGGAAAGGCTATCGCATTAGTGGATCAACCATACAATAAAATGAATTATAGAGAGTGGGGAGCTGTTGTCCATTCTTTTTTTTATAAAAAAAAGAGCACATCATGTGCTCTTTCTTTTCTTATTGACCTGCTTTTACCCAGCTCGTAACAGATACTGTACGTCTAGCTTGGTGTTTAACAGCTTCTTCAACGTCTTCAACCATATTGCCTTCTTGGTCAACGGTTACGCTTGTTCCATAAGGGTTTCCGCCAGAAGAAAACGCGACTGGATCAGTGTAACCAGGACCTGCAATGATTGCACCCCAGTGGAACATTGTTGTGTAAAGGGAAAGAACGGTTTGTTCTTGACCGCCATGGGCGTTTGCTGCAGAAGACATACCGCTAACTACTTTGTTAGCAAGCTTACCGCCTGCCCATAAACCGCCTAAAGTATCGAAAAATTGTTTTGCTTGACCAGGAACGTTACCAAAACGAGACGGTACAGAGAAAATAAAGCCGTCTGCCCATTCCATATCTTCAGGTGTTACTTCTGGAACGTCTTTTGTTTCTTCAACATGGGCACGCCATGCTGGATTAGAATCAATTGCTGCATCTGGAGCTAATTCTGGGAATTTTAGTACTTTAACATCAGCACCAGCTGCTGTAGCCGCTTCTTCTGCCCATTTTGCAAGCTGATAGTTTGTACCAGTAGAACTGTAATAGACAATCGCAATCTTTTCGTTACTCATAATCGTCTCCTTTTGGATCTCTTTGATCCGCAATATTTGTATACCCCTAGTGTAGTTTGATTCAAACCTATACACAAGTATGCACATAATTGTAACTTGGTATCATTTTTGAAACTGTCACTCTAGAAGCTGCATCCATGCATGTATTTCAGACAAATAATTGGGATGGCGCCATGCTAGGATAGCTGTTTTATCGCCTTTTATTTTTCGTTCATGTTGAAAAAAAAGGTCACCTAAGAAGTAAGCGAGCCGTGGATAACCAAACCGCTCTCCACCATTAATGGAATACCACTCACGATATAACTGTTTCTCTGAAAGCTCGTTAAAATCCTTTAAAAAAGCGCGTTTTATGTCTATCTGATTTTCTTGAGCGAATAAAATCCACTCTTTTCCACCTAACGACCCGTAGGTATAGTAAAGTTCTTCTGCTACATTCGGGACAATTCGTCTCGAGAAATGCGTTGCTACTCCTTCTCGATACATGCCGAGCAATAGACTTTCCCAGCGAATCTGTTCCCAGTCGATCCCTTCTAAATCGGTCCACTGATTGTGAATGGCGTGCCCTATTTCATGAGCAATTAACACTCGTAAACCATCGCTGTTTTTAGGCATTCGTTCTAAAGAGAATGTAATATCAGGCAGAATCTGCCGGTGTGTATAGGCATTTGAACCATAAGCGCCAACAATGAGGTGAATCGTTTGCTTATAGGATATATAGAAGCGTTCTTCATAAAGGTGCACGATGTCATGTATGAGTGACGGGAGCTGTTCACGGAGATTGTTTATATGGAGTAAATCAGTGGGGTAGCGTGCGAGGGCACTCTGTAAACGAGAATCCGTCTGTGTACAATGGTAGGAGAAGTATTCTTCAAAGACAGAAGGAAAGGTTGCATAATACTGGCGAAGTGTAGAAAGGCTGTGAGCACTTGTTGTTAGAAAAGCTGGCGTTGTATCGACAATTTTCAAAAGAGACTCCTCCTTTAACTGATCCTCTTTATTTTATCATTTTCACTGAGATGCGTTGATTTTTATAGGAAAATCTTATAAAGTTTAGTTAGATAAGCGTAGATGGAGAGTAAGTACATTGGTGGCGGTTACTGAAGAGAGCTAGTGGTTGGTGTAAACTAGTGTAGCGTGCGAATGGAATGGACTTCGGAGCTTCCTTGCTGAACGTATAGTAGGCGAGGCGGACGTCTTACCGTTAAAAAAGACAACGTATGAGAGCTAGACTCCCGTACGTATTCGAGTGCGTTTCAATGATGAAGCGAACAAAGGTGGCACCACGGGTTATCCGTCCTTTTTGGATGGGTAACCCTTTTTATATTGTCAAAAAAGGAGGAGACAAGATGAAGCGAAGTTTAACAGGTATAAAGCCAACGGGAGATATTCACCTTGGAAATTATATTGGCGCTATTAAGCCAGCTTTAAAGTTAGCAGCGAACCATGAATCTTATTATTTTGTTGCCAATGGTCATGGTCTAACGAAGCCTCACCAAAAAGAAGAGTTGCATGCTTTAACGAAAGGGGTTGTAGCGAGTTGGCTTGCTTTAGGGCTTGATCCGAATCAAACAACCTTGTATCGGCAATCTGATATCCCTGAGGTATTTGAGTTAAGTTGGATTCTTGCTACTCTTTCTCCAAAAGGATTAATGAACAGAGCCCATGCGTATAAAGCAATGGTTGATGAAAACGAAGCGAACAGCAGAGAATTAGATGCAGGTATCAATATGGGACTCTTTACTTATCCTATTCTAATGGCTGCTGATATTCTTTTAGTAGAACCTGATGTCGTCCCAGTTGGAAAAGATCAAATGCAGCATATTGAAATAGCGCGCGATCTAGGTCTGGCACTACGTAATCAGCATAAGGTAACAGTGAAGCTTCCAGAGCCTTACATTATGGAGGATGTTGCAGTGCTTCCTGGTTTAGATGGGAGGAAAATGAGCAAGAGTTACGGAAATACGATCCCATTATTTGTGGAGAAAAACGAGCTTAAGAAGCGTATTTATAAAATTAAAACGGACTCGTTGCCTCCGTCTGCTCCAAAAGATCCTGCAACATCGACGATTTACATGCTATATAAACAGTTCGCAACCACTGAAGAGGTGAAAGGGTTGGAAGGCGCCTTTCAGGAAGGAATCGGCTGGGGCGATGCAAAAGGGGAACTATTCCGTGTCGCAAACCGGGAGCTTGAGGAGCCAAGAGAGCTCTATAAAGAATGGCTAGCAAACCCTGAGAAGATGGAACGAGTCTTAGAAGATGGGGCAGATAGAGTTCGACAGGTGAGTGTACCTTTTTTACAAACGATAAAAAAAGAGCTAGGATTGACTTAAAAGGATAGTAGGTGTTCGTCATGATGCAAACCATTCACTTGCAATCAGCTTGGAAAAAGACGATTGCTGAAGGTGACTTAAACGAATTAAAAGCGCTATTAGTAGTCGGTAAGACAGAGCGATTTATTCCGTACCGTCAAGCCTTTAATCATCAAGGTGATTTACTTGTTACCGTCCTAATTCAAAACCTGTCATCTGTGGGGGATGTATGGGATACCAAGCTTGTTGCCTATGTTGAAGAAGGTAAAACGATTGCAGAGTGTTCGTTTTCCATCGACACAGTGCCTCCTAACACAAGTATGCCGTGGACCTTTATTTTTCCAAAAGATCGTTTTATCCAAACACCTATGAAGACGGGGAAATTGGAAGAACGTTAAATGAAAATGGGTGTAGCCGTTGCGATCGAGCGCAACGGCTTTTTGTAGACAATTAAAAATGTGACGAAATGGCAAACTCGATACGTGCAGTTTTTGTCGGTTGTGGTACACTATAGGAGCAGTATCGACGATGGAATGGAAGCGATTCTCGTAGAAAAAGAAGAAACTTGTCGATTGGTTCGACAAGTTGACTTTATTCGCGATCTTTTTTTATGGATGAAGTTGGGTCTTCCTCTTTTGCGAACTCCGTATCAAAAGCGAAGCGTGCTTTATGCTGACGATGGCTTTCTTTCGTATACACATGCTTCACAAGGTAGCTATGAACAAAGACTTCGCAAAAGGTAATGATGCCTGTTGCTAAAATACTACCCCATGCTATAAGCATGTAGTTCGTAAATAAAACTGATCCAAATACCCACACAATAAAGTAAGTGAGGATAAAGTCACTCACTAGCGCAACCCGGTTACCAAACTGAGGCAGGATGATTAAATCGACAGCAATATAGGATACCGTGGTTGTTAACAAAGCAAAGGTTAGTACATCAACATAGGTTGCTTCTGTAAAAAAAAGAAAGCCGATACTAAAAGCAAATAAGGCAATGAGTAACTTGGTTAGAAAGATACTAATATGTTTCAAATATATACCTCCTTTTTATTCAGTTTTTCTGTTTTAGGGAAGCAATATACCTGTCATTTTGTATGAAGAGAAATTCTAAACAATAAAAAAAGAGAAGATGTAAATTCGATTGGGGGAGAGATCGTATGCGCTTTGTGGCTATGACTGAAGATCAAGCAAAGTGGATTGCGTATCAATGGCAGTATAAGGGAGCTTATTCTTTTTTTCATGATGAAAAAAATTCTCGGACAACGTCTTTTTTAGAGTTTGGAAAGAAAAACACTTGGCAATACGCGGTTTACCGTGAGAATGAAATCATCGGGTTTATTGGCGTGAAGCGAATAAATGGCATGATTGAGATCGCTCCTGGATTAAATCCTGAGGAAACTGGTAAGGGCAAGGGGAGAGCGTTTGTTCAGAAATGTGTGGATTTCTTAAAGGCAGAAACAAATCCAGAGAAAATATGTGTGTTAATGGGTGCCGATAATACAAAAGCAAAACATGTTTTTGAAGAAGTTGGATTTGAGGAAAAAAGTGAGGAAGACAGTAGCATGATTCGCATGATTTATTCGTTGAACGATTAAAAGGTTATGCGAGATTGAACCTTACAAGAAAGAGGCTGGGACAAAAGTAGATAGACAGACCAAAAGGACGAACATTCCTGAAAATAGGAACGTTCGTCGTTTGTTTTATATGAACATTAGCGGAAGGAGATTCCGAAGACTCCTGGGGGATCAGCACGTGTCTGAAGACTCTGGAGTGTTGGTTTTCCACGGAGGAGGCTGAGGCCGTGTCCCCGGAAAGCGAAGGATTCTCCTGTAGCGGTGCTACTCAGCATATTTTAGACTATTCGTCTTTTCAAATACTACTTTTCGTTATGTCCCAGCCTCTTTTTTTACATGTCATTAAATGGTTTTGCGCAAAATGTCTTGAACGGTTTCTTTTTGCTCTATTTCTACAAGGATGTACAAGTAGTCTCCAGCTTGAATCATCGTACTCCCTGTTGGGGAAAGCATGGAATCACCACGTTCAATCGCGCTGACATTTACATGAGCAGGAAATTTAATTTCCGCGAGTGTCTTTCCAGTAATCCATGAGTCTTCAGTTGTTTGAAAATGAACCATTTCTGCTGTTGCTCGACCGTTGGCTAATAACTCTCGTTTTAATTCCTCGCGCCATTCAGACGTCAGTTCTTTCTTTAAGTCTTCGTACGCTTCTTCTTTCATTGCTTTCTTTAATTCGTCATCATGGGCATGTTGCTTTCGGCGCTGTTCGGTCTTCCAATCCCGTGTAAGCATTGTACCCATTGCAATCAACATAAAGACGAGAATAAAAGCGAATGGAAGCGCGGCTGTGAGTGCCGCCGTTTGTAAGGCATCCAGTCCACCATCACCACTTACAAGAAGAACAGAAGCGGTACCGGCAATGAGAACGCCCCATAAAATTTTTAATTTAAAGCTCGGGTTTAACGAACCGTTTGAAGTCATTGACCCAAGGACGAAAGCGGCGGAATCAGCCGATGTGACAAAGAAGATTCCTACAACCAAAACAGCTAGTATGCTTGAAATCATTGTTAATGGAAGCTGATCAAGCAGATAAAATAATGTCAATTCGACTTCGTTTGTTGCGACAGATGCCATATCATAGACACCACTTAGCTGAATATCAAGGGCTGTACCTCCAAAGACAGAGAACCAAATAATAGCCATAACCGTTGGAACGAGAAGAACTCCGGCAATAAACTCTCGTATTGTACGACCTTTTGAAATGCGGGCAATAAATAAACCAACAAATGGTGACCAAGACATATGCCAAGCCCAAAAGAAAATCGTATTTGCCCCTAACCAACCGTCATCACTATACGGGTCCATTGAGAAAGACATGGAAACAACATTTGCAGCATAACTTCCTAGGGTCGTTACCATACTTTCTAAAAGTGTAATGGTTTGACCAGCAAATAAAACAAAAAACATCAATATTCCTGCTAGGATAAGATTTAAGTTGGTTAATCGTTTTATTCCTTTATTAATCCCACGAACTGCTGAGAAGAGAAATAAAAATGTAATAATCGCAATAATACTTAATTGTAATGGAATGCCATTTTCAAGTGGTGATAGAAAGGATATGCCGCCTGATATTTGTAGTGCGCTTATACCGAATGTTGTTGCCACACCAGCACAAGTTGAAATAACAGCTAGTAAATCAATTCCCTTGCCCATCCAACCGTCTGTCTTGTTTCCGAGTAATGGGTAGAAAGCAGAACTGATTAGAGCGGGGCGATTTTTTCGAAACTGTACATAAGCAAGGGTTAAACCAACTACTGAGAACGCTCCCCAAGCGTGCAGTCCCCAATGAAATACCCCGTAACGAAGACCGACTTCTGCTGCATCTCCACCTTGTTCAGGTAAACTAAATGAATATCCTGGTGGCTGTTCAGCGTAATAAAGAATTGGTTCAGCTACTCCAAAGAATACAAAACCAACGCCTAGTCCGGCAGCAAATAACATGCCAACCCAAGAAATAAACGAATGTTCTGGGCGGTCATTGTCTTTTCCTAACCTTAGTTTTCCGAATGGTGATATCGCCACAACAAGCCCGAACAAAATAAACAAGCTAGCAATGGTCATGTAAAACCAACCGAAGTTTTCAATAATCCAATCAAGTGCTGACTCAGCCGTTGTCCCTAAGTGACTTGGACTAATAATCCCCCACAATACAAACAGAACGATGAGAATCGTCGAGGTAATTAAGACAAACGGCGAAGCTTGTTCTTTCAGGCTTTCTTTTTTAGATGTACTGGCCATAAGCAACAACTCCTTTTTTATGTTTTTACTATGTAAAAAGATTTCTCTATCCGATATTCATACCCTAACAGAAGCAACTTACAACATCAATTTTAAAAATACATACTATTCCGTTTTGTTTAATTTTTTTGCTGGAATAAGGGAAGTGTGTCGGCTTTTGTTTCCTTTGTCACACGGTTTACTCTTGCTACGTATTCTATGTAGAAATTGGTATGAATTTGTAGATAAAAAATAGTCAAATGCCCGTTGACTTTCCTTCTGAAGGGGAGTAATATTCATCTTAGATTTTTTTTACAAACTACTATAGAAAAAGGAGATAGTCATCATGGAGAGAGGCGTTGCTTCTTTTACGTATGAGGATTTGACTTTAGAGTATTCGATTACGGGAGAAGGAGAACCGATATTATATTTACATGGTGGTCATTCCAATTGTTTAGAACAACTTGGTTTAGAAGAGCTTGTTGAACAAGGATATTCGGTTATTATTCCTTCTAGAGCAGGTTACGGTCATACATCAAAGAGAATCGGAAAATCATTGGAAACAGCATGCAGCTTTTATATTGAGCTTTTAAATGAATTGCACATTGAACGCGTGCACGTTATTGCCGCTTCCACAGGCGGTCCTTCAGGTATTTATCTAGCGAGTCATTATCCCGAACGTGTCAAAACGTTTACACTACAAGGGGCTGTAACAAAGCCGTGGAAAGAATCGAGAAAGCGTGATGCACTCATTAGTCGTTTCTTATTCTATCCGTATGTGGAGAAGTTTGTATGGAAAGGTGTGTCGAGTTTAGCGCGCTTTTCACCAGACATCGCTTTCAAAACAATCGCGCCGATTTATAGTAAATTGCCTTACGAGGAAATTAAGGCTCGGACCTTATCAAGAGATTGGTACTTGTTTGATCGAATGACGGAATTTCAGCGCTCTAGACATGGATTTTTAATTGATATGAATCAAATAAGACGGTCATTAGAAGAAGAACTTGATTCCATTCAAGCACCAACACTTATTGTGCATAGCGTTAATGATGCCATTGTTCCTTTAGAGCATGCAGAGTATGCAAAAGGTCATATTCAAACAGCGAGACTATGCTGTTTAAATACGTGGGGGCATTTACTTTCGTTAGGGAAAGGTTCTGAAGAGCATAATAATGAAGTGATTGGCTTTTTAAATCAACATTCTGCATAAGCTGTACTAGACGATAAATGAAGAGATATATGAATAAAGCGCGCCGATTGCACACGCCAGCTAGTTCTATAGGATTCTAGCTAGGGGAGCAGTCGACGCGCTTTTTGTTTTAAAAGAGGACCTTGAATACAGTACTGCATGTAAGTGGTTGTTTCTATACATTTCTTCCTATATTTATGTATTGTAGAAATGATTCTTAGTATTGTAACTTTTTATGAACGCATTGACTTCCTTACTCGCATTTCATAAGCTGAATCTTGTTAGTTATAAATTTTTTGAAGAAACGTGCAAGAATCTCATATTTAAGGGAATAGTAAGGCGCAATAAAGGAAAATTGCGTCGGGGAGGCTAATATGAACGTACTATGGGGTATTATGGGCATTGTCATTTTACTTGCCTTTGCTTTTTTACTTTCTACAAATAAGAAAGCGATTAACTGGCGAACGGTTTTGACTGCTCTAGCTTTACAAATTGTTTTTGCATTTATTGTACTATGGACGGATATAGGAAGCTACGTGCTGGAGCAAGTAACAAGAGGTGTACAAGCTGCCATTGATACTTCAGGTGCAGGGATTGATATGCTCTTTGGAGGAATCTTTGCAGTTGAAGGAGTCGGAATGATTTTTGCATTCCAAGTATTACCTGTTATTATCTTTTTCTCTGCTGTTATTAGTGTCTTGTACCACTACGGTATTATGCAATTTATTGTGCGTTATCTTGGTGGGGGGATTTCTCGTTTACTACAAACGAGCCGCGCTGAATCTGTTTCTGCAACGGGAAATATTTTCGTAGGACAAACAGAAGCACCGTTAATGATTAAACCTTATTTAAATAAAATGACTGCATCGGAGTTATTTGCTGTTATGACAGGTGGTATGGCAACTGTAGCCGGGTCTGTTATGGCAGGGATCTCGTTAATGGGGATTCCATTAGAATACTTAATTGCTGCAACGTTTATGGCTGCGCCAGGTGGGCTACTAATGGCCAAAATGATTGTACCGGAAACAGAAGTAAGTGAAACAAAAGATACGATTAATTTAAAAGTGAAAAGTGAGTCTCGTAACTTTATTGATGCAGCATCAAACGGTGCGTTAGACGGTTTGAAACTAGCATTAAATGTTGGGGCAATGCTAATTGCTTTTGTATCATTAATTGCACTAATTAACTTATTGTTATCTTTTGTAGGAAACGATATTTTTGGAATAGGTGTTATTACGTTAGAAGAAATCCTTGGCTTTGTTTTTGCACCGGTTGCGTGGATCATTGGCGTTCCTTGGGGTGAAGCACTACAAGCTGGTTCTTTCATCGGTCAAAAAACGATTGTAAATGAATTCATTGGTTTTGAAGCATTAACAAGTGCTGCTGGTGATTTATCTGAACGTACTTTCATTATTACATCGTTTGCTCTTTGTGGTTTTGCGAACATCTCTTCCATTGCTATTTTACTTGGAGGACTTGGTGGCATGATTCCAGAGCGTCGTCCGCTTATTGCAAAATATGGTGTGAAAGCTCTAATTGCTGCGACACTTGTTAACTTAATGAACGCAACGATTGCAGGAATGTTAATTGGTGGGTAGTATTAAAGACAGTCTTAGGACTGTCTTTTTTTATTATTTAAGGAGTGTGAGATGATATGCAGATAGTTAAAGCGACTTTAGAGGATGCAGAAACCATTTTAGCCTTACAAAAAGTAGCTTACCAAAGTGAAGCAGCTCTTTATAATGACTATACCATTTTACCTTTGCACGAAAAAATTGAGCATACACAGGAAGCTTTCTCAAATCATCTAGTCTTAAAAGCATTAGATGACGAAGGCAAGATTCTTGGATCTGTAAGAGGGAAAATAGAAAAAGGGGTCACAAAGATTGGAAAGCTTATGGTTCACCCATCAGCACAAAATAAAGGTGTCGGTAGAGCCCTTATGGAGGCTATTGAAAAAGAGCTTCCCTCTCAAACATATGCATTATTTACAGGATCCAAAAGCGAAAAAAACCTATTTCTTTATCAAACATTAGGGTATACGATTGTGTCTTACAGTACATTACCTGGCGAAGCGACTGTGTTTGCTTTTTTAGAAAAGCATAGCAAGCTCTAGGCTTATTTTCTTGCTCACTTGCATACAATGAACAAGGTCATAGTGTAAGTGAGGTTTTACATACATGCCTGAATATCGTACAGAGACTCGTTTAGAAAGACAAACGTTACTTCGTGATATCTTTACACGTGTTGCAGCTCATTTAAATGCTTGTAACTTTGAACCTTGCCACATTATTGTAGGGACGGACTCTCAAGTTCACGGTCAAACCACTCGTTTCGTTATTGGTGTCGTTGTTATTTCAAACATGAAGGAAATGTGGACAGGTACACAACGATTAACAAAGCCTTATAAAATACACTCCATTTACGAACGATTGCTTTATGAAACCTTGTTAACAGAAGACGTGTTAACGGCATTACGAGTGAGCCTCAGGAACAAAGAAAGCATTACCTTCGAAGCGCATTTAGATATCAGTGAAGAAAGTCAGTTTTATTCAGCACGTTATGCAGAAGAGTTAAGTGAGCGACTTATACGAATTGGGTTTCCAGCGAGACTAAAGCCATTTGCTTATGTAGCTAGTCATTATGCCAACCGGTATACAAAATAAACCGCCACGATTAGCGAGGCGGTTGTCTCCAGGGCTGCTGTATGTTGATAGGTGGTGGTGGTAGTTCTCTGTTCACAAATGATTCTGTATGAGGGTATTGATGAACATGTCGGTACACTTTGTTTGTGACATAGTGCGTAACGACTGGTTGAATTTCACGGACAACGTATTCTTCTACATGTGGTCGTTGTAGGTGCTTAGGTCGATGAAACATCTACACATACCTCCTTTGCTCTACTAGTCTATGTAGAAAAAGAAAAAGCGGTATAGGCGTAAACGCATCTAAACAGCATGGTTACTAAACGAAGAGGCTGGGGCAAAAGTAGATAGACAGACCAAAATGACGAACATTCCTGAAAATAGGAACGTTCGTCGTTTGTTTTATATGAAAATTAGCGGAAGGATTCTCCTGTAGCGATGCTACTTAGCATATTTTAGACTATTCGTCTTTTCAAATACGACTTTTCGTTATGTCCCAGCCTCTTTTTTCTTTAAACTTTCTTTGGGGTGGATCGCATTCGAATCCGTATTAATCGATACGTATGCTGCACAATGACCTTACCAACGGCATAAGTCGGAACAGCAAGTAGAATGCCAATAAAACCTGCTAGTTGGCTCGCGACAAGTAAGACGAAAATAATGGTCAGAGGGTGAACCGCAAGTTGGCGTCCCATAATTTGTGGAGAGAATACATTGCTTTCAATTTGCTGAATTATTACGACGCCACCAATAACGAGTAGTGCTGTGAAAGGTGAATCAAACAATGCAACAACAACTGCTGGAGCTGTCCCGATCCAAGGACCAATAAAGGGAATGACGTTTGTAAATAAGGCAACCAGTGCTAAGATTAACGCGTAATCTAAGCCTAGAATTAAATACCAAATCAAACAAAGTACGCCAACACAGGCACTAACAAGGAGTTGTCCTTGAATATAACTACTTAACGCATTATCTAAGTCACTCAATACGCGCTTACCTTCTTCTTGTTCTCTTGCTGGGAACTGATTAATCACCATCATTGGTGCTTTATTACCTTCTTTAAGCATGTAGAACAGAACAAACGGTATAATGACAACCACTATAACAAAGTTTGCTACTGCACCTATAAATGATCCGATGCTATCAACGGCAGACTCTAAATACCCTTGCAAGTTCTCTGATAAGGTATTGGATATATTCTCTAGAGAAAAATCCATGGAATCGAGCACATTTTGAAAGGCTGGCTGCTCTTGTAAGCCTTCAAAAAATTCTTGTACCATGTTTGCGTACCTTGGGATGTTGTTAACAAACGACATAATTTGGTTCTGAATAATTGGTCCAATATATAAAACGGCGCTTGTTAAGAGACCGATTAATACAAGGAATACAATTAAAATAGATACGCCACGATGTATTTTTTTACTGAGTATATTCACAAATGGTCTCAGTAAGTAATAAATAATGAGCGCAATGACGATTGGAGCAAACAATGTCTGGAATAAAACCGCTATCGGTCTGAAAATGAAATTTACGAGTGATCCTAAATAGATAATCAGAAAAATAATGATAATCCAACAAGCGAATCGAAACGCTTTACTCTCCATCAAGGTATGTATGCCTCCTTCCATTTCCTTTTCATGTGTAGTTAAAAGAGATTGGTAAAAACACTATATCATAAAATACTTAAAATCCAATGAAATTTCCATTGCTGCAGTTTGAAGTCGCTAGAATAGGGAATACCTCAAGTACTACGATCCACTAAAGGGTGAGCGCAATGCGAATAGTAACCGGAGAAGAAATGGCAAGCGTTGAAGCGATTACCATGAACAAAATTGGTTTACCTGGTGTTGTATTAATGGAAAATGCAGGCAGGGAGATTGCCCGTAAGTTGATAGAGCAGTACGGTGATAAACGCTATTTGTTGTTAATAGGTGCAGGGAATAATGGCGGAGATGGTTTCGCAGTTGCACGAATGCTAATGGAACAAGGAATTACGGTTATGACATGTATTATACCTGATGAAAGTCGATTTGTTGGTGATGCAAAGCAACACAAGCGAATTTATGAGCAGAGTGGTTACAGATGGAAGTACTGGCATGACATCGAGCCGGAATGGTTGGAAATGCTTTGTGACATAGATATTATTGTGGACGCAATGATTGGAACTGGAATAAAAGGTGCGCTTAAAGATCCTTATCCGGCTATTATAAAAAAACTAAACCGGTCACAGAAGGAGATTGTTTCCATTGATTTACCGACTGGTGTACCGGCAGATGAAACAGCAATTTCTCATGAAGCGGTGTATGCAGCCAAGACCTATTCCTTACAGCTCATGAAACTAAGTTATTTTCTAGAAGCGACAAAACCATTTTACGGGAAAATGGAAGTGTTGCCAATTGGTGTGCCACCAGCTACGTTTAAGCACCTTGAAAAGCAACGTTGCGTATGGGGAGAAGAAGAAGTTTTTCATAGCTGGTTCACTTCGAGTTCGTTTGCGCATAAAGGGAATAATGGTCGGGTTGGTATTATTGCTGGCAATGATAATATGCCGGGAGCAGCGAGCCTTGTTACAACTGCAGCAGTCCAAAGTGGTGCGGGCTTGCTAACCGTGGGAACAACACGTCCTGTTATCCAAGCCATTGCCACTCATGTGAAAGAAGCCATGTTTACTACGTTATCTTCAAATGAAGACGGCTTGTTGGCACCTACAGAAAAAGAACTGTTTGCATTTTATGAGAATAAAACTGTAGTAACTATTGGTCCGGGTATTGGAAGGGGGGAGCATGTAAAAGACATGGTTTCACATGCCATTACGCACTTTAAAGGACCCTTAATATTAGATGCAGACGCTTTGGGAGTCGTTGCAGACTGCCTTGATTCCATACGTAAGCGCAAAGAACCTTTAATTATAACCCCTCATCCTGGTGAGATGGGGATGCTAACAGGCTATGAAGTCGAGCAAATAAAGCAACGGCGATTTGAAATAGCAGAAGCGTTTGCACGAGAAAATGGAATTTATGTGGTCTTAAAAGGCCCTCATACCATTGTAGCAATGCCAGATGGATTTCTAACAGTTAACATGTCTGGAAATGAAGGGCTAGCTAAAGGAGGGTCCGGTGACGTATTAACTGGAATGATAACAGCACTGGTTACGAGGCAAAAGACGCAAGTCGCTTTATCCACTTCCGTTTATCTACACGGTTATGCAGCTGATTTGTATAAAAAGGAAGGATGGAGTACAGAGAGCATCACACCAAGTCATTTAATTGCAAAATTACCTGATGCATTTAAAGTTGTAACATCTACATCATATTAGTGGATAAAAATGGGCATACTGATACGATCATAGGAAAAGGAGTATAGACACAATGAAAAAAACACCATTTATGTATCTAACGGTATTCACCGCTCTATCACTACTAGCAGCTTGTAATCAAGATGAAGGCCCTGGGGAAATGAACCCTAACCCGGCACCTGGAACTGTAGAAGAAGACAACGTCGAACAAGAGAATGAAACAATGAATTCCTATATTCGTTTAGAAGATGCGGCCCAACATTTCAACAATGCGTTTCCAGATGCATCACTTACATCGGTTACGTACGATGCTCAAAACTTACATTATGAACTAGATGGTATAGATGACGATTCTGAGTATGAACTAGTCATACATGCAGAAACGGAAGAAGAAATAAATCAAAAAACAGAGCCTCTCGATGCTGAAGATGCCGGAGGTGCTGAACGTGAAAGAGAAGCTATTGAGATAGATGAATTAATTGAACCAACCGATGCTGTTGGAACAGCTCAAGGCGAGGTTCCAGGAGCATTGAGAAGCTGGGAACTCGAACGAGAAGGAAACCGAATCTACTATGAGGTAAAGATTGAAGTAGACCAAGAAGAACATGAAGTAACGGTTGACGCAGAAACCGGAGAGATTATTGAAATTGACCGAGACTAAAAAAAGAGTAAGGTGCTTATATAAGATATAGGCGCCTTATTTTTTATGGTTCTTACGATAAATGCTATGATTGGAAAAAGACAATAGGAGGGATGGTCAATGAGCACCCATCTTTTTTTATTTGGAAGCGGGCCACCGTTCACTGAAACGTTAGGAAAGCGTTTCGTCGAGGTTATGAGAAAGAAAACATGTATCATTCTTGTTATCGATCGACCAGGAATTGAGGATTACCGGAAAACGTATGAGGGGTCGTTGAAATCGTTGGGAGTACGTTGTTTGTTTCGTCCACTTCCAGCAGTATCAGAACAGGAGATTTGCAATGAATTGAACGATTGTGGTGGGATTGTAATCGGTGGTGGTCATACGGAAAGATACATAGATGAAGTAGTTGAAAAAACGATTGGTCTAACGATTAGAGAACAATTTTATAAAGGTATCCCTGTTGCAGGTTTTTCTGCAGGCGCCATCATTAGCATGGAAACGAGTATGATATCTGCTAAAGACCATTCAAGTAAACGGTTACGTGTACGAAAAGGATTAGGTTTGCAAAAACATACACAAGTGGCCGTTCATTTTAGTGAATGGGAGGAAGAGGAGCATTTGCGTAGAATAACGAAAGACGATGCGATTGAAGGTTTTGGTATCAATGAAAAATCAGGTATATATTTCGAAGATGGCATAAGAGACATGAGTGAGGGATCAGGTGTTTACAGCATTGAAGCAGGGGTTTTACGTAAGTTGGAGGGAAATTAACAGATGAATATCGTTTATCGTGAAGCTAGAAAAGAAGACGCACAAAGAATGATTGATCATATGAAGTTTGTTTTCACAGAAAACCCTACTTTTTACGGGACGCGAGCAGATGAATTTCAACTGACCGTTGAACAGGAAAAACAATGGATCGAAAAACATCAAAAGCATGGCTTTCTTTATTTGGCAGAACAAGATGGTGTACTAGCAGGAATGATTCATTTCCTTCCTTCTGAAAGCAAACGTTTTTCTCACCAAGGTATGGTGGGTATTAGTATGAAGGAGCATTATGCAGGAAAAGGAATAGGAACTGAATTACTAACACGTCTTCTGAGCTGGGCAAAAGCGCAACCGAGTATTGAGAAAGTCTCACTAGAAGTATTCTCAAATAATGAGCGTGGTCTTTATTTGTATAAAAAGTTAGGTTTCGAAGAGGAAGGACGATTAAAAAGAAATGCACGTCTCGATGATGGAACATACGTCGATGATGTTCGTATGGCGCAGTTTGTTTAAGTGACATACGCTCTTAGAATGAACGTGTTAAGAGTGTTCTTCTAAGCTTCTTCATAAGATTTAGATTGACTGTTACGTTACGTCTTAGGGTACGATGGTTTGAAGGGGGGGATTTGATGGAGCTAACAATTGGATCATTTGCAAAACAAGTAGGTACAACCGTTCGAACTTTACGGTATTACGATCAGATTGGCTTGCTTGTTCCACTTCGTTTAAATGAAAAAGGTCAAAAGCTTTATACAAGTACAGAATGGAAAACGTATCAACAGATTGCTGTATGCAAATATTTAGGGATGACACTTGAAGAAATTAAAGCTCAGCTGAAAGATCGTGTTATGAGTGGTGAAGAATTACTTTCCTTTCAAAAAGAAGTGATTGAAAAAAAACAGACTGAATTAAATGAAACAATGAAACTTATTACTAGGGTGCAACGTTTATATGAAGAAGAATCTACAAAGGGTCAAGTGACGGATGAGTTAACATTTAGTTTGTTAGATGCGTTTAGACGTGAAAAAGATCAAATTCAAGCGTTCAAACAGTATTTTTCAAGTGACAAATCGATTGTTTCACAACTAAATAAATATGATGAACCAGAGGTACAGCAACTAATGGATAAAGAAGGGTTGCAGTTCTGTCTTAATATTCACTTGGCTATGCAAAAAGGAGAGACACCAGATAGCCTCTACACAAAAGAATTGGTACAATGCTTAGTTAAGCGAAACCCTGAGTTGAAAAAGATGCTAGGGATTGTAAAAGATGATGCATTTATTCAGAGACACAGCAATTTATTTAATACGTATTTTCCAGAGGAGTTAGGCGACTTTATGTATACTGCCCTTACGAATTATTTACATGGGGAAGAGGAGTAATAAAAATGGAAGAGAAACAGCATCAATCCATTAATATCAAAGCTTTTATAGCCATGATCCGTCCATTCTTACCAAGAAAGCTATTGCTTTTGCTTGCAGTGGTACTTGTTGTTTTTGAGACGGCGCTTGCTCTTATCGTACCGTTATTAACGATGAATTTTATTGATGAGATGACGGTGATCGGGTTTGAATGGTCAACCATTGCCTTATTAGGAGTAGTGTTTCTAGCGCAGTTAATCATGTCAGGAATCGCCATCTATACCATGGTCTACATCGGGCAAAAAGTCGTTTATTCATTAAGAGAAACGGCTTGGAAGCGGATCTTACACTTACCTGTTTCATTTTTCGACCGTCATTCATCAGGAGAAATGATGAGTCGTATGACGAATGATACCCTTGTTATTAAAGACTTTATGACGATGCAATTGATACCCTTTATTTCGGGTTTAATCTCCATTATTGGTTCGATTATTATTCTATTTGTTTTAGATTGGAAAATTACTCTAATGATGCTGGCAGTTGTTCCTGCATCATTACTGGTCATGATGCCACTTGGTAGAAAGATGTATCGAGTCTCCCGCTCCTTGCAAGATGAAACGGCATCATTCCAAGGTGATTTAGGGCGCGTACTCGCTGATATTCGTCTTGTTAAGGCGTCTCTAGCTGAAGATCAAGAGAAACAAGTAGGGATTAAGCGAATGGCAAATCTATTTGGTTTTGGTTTACGTGAAGGAAAGATTATGGCTGTGATCCAGCCGATTATGATGAGTTTAATGCTTATTATGCTCGTTGTTATTTTTGGATATGGTGGGATGCGTGTTGCAGCTAATACGTTAACAGCAGGGGCGCTAGTTGCCATTATCTTTTATTTATTTCAAATATCGGTTCCATTTACTCAGATGGCGAACTTCTTTACGCAATTGCAGAAAGCACTCGGAGCAAGCGAGCGGATGGAAACGATTTTGCATGCTGAAGTGGAACAAGATTCGTTAGAGACTATGAACACAGTGAACAAACTTGATGCGTTAGCCTTTCAAGATGTGTCGTTCCAGTATGCAGAGGATAAGAAGATTCTTCAACATGTTGACTTTACAGCGAGGGTTGGTGAAATGACAGCTTTTGTAGGTCCGAGTGGAGCTGGAAAAACGACGTTGTTCTCACTGATTGAACGATTTTACTTACCGACAAGCGGAACCATACAGTACCGAGGTGTACCAACGGCATCTATACCGCTTAATAAATGGAGAGAGAAGATTGCCTACGTCTCCCAAGACTCTCCCATCATGTCAGGAACCATACGAAGCAATTTAACGTATGGGTTAGAAAATGTCCCCAATGAGACGGTGGAAGAGGCTGTGCATGCTGCTAATTTAAAGCAGTTTTTAGATGGTTTGTCTGATGGACTTGAAACAGAGGTAGGAGAGAGAGGCGTTCGCTTATCGGGTGGACAAAAACAGCGTCTCGCTATTGCAAGGGCAATGATACGAAATCCAGAAATTTTGCTTCTCGATGAAGCAACTGCACACTTGGATAGCGCGTCAGAAAAGCTTGTTCAAGAAGCGCTTGAGCGATTAATGTCTGGACGTACAACGTTAGTCATTGCCCACCGACTTGCGACTGTCCGTAACGCTGATCAATTAATTGTACTAGAAGGCGGAAGAGTGACAGGTTCAGGAACTCATCAAGAATTGTTAGAGAATCATGGTTTGTATCAAGAACTGGTTAAACAGCAGCTCCATGTAGATTGAAGAAGCGATCGCGGCCTATGATGAAAGAGGCGCGATCGTTCTTTTTAAGTAGTTGGAAAAGAAGGAGTTGATTTTAACTCATGGATTTGATCAATATGGCGTTGTTCGTGATACGTTCGTAAGTCAATCCATTGTTGTAGAGATAAACGACCGAAAACAGGATGCTTTGCTGATAGTTTAGTAAGGCGATCTTGTTCAATAGAAGCAATTTCTTCGTCAAGTAGATGTTTCTCTTGTTGTAACCGTTCAAGCAAAATCGATTTTGAAAACGGACCGGGGTTAGGGGCAACGATATCTGGGGCTTCAAGCTTTATTGACCGGTCCAATGCTCGCTCAATCGGTTTTAGCGGTGCTTCCTCTTCTTTATTTTTCGTTAGTGTATATTGCAACATTAACAAGACTTGATGGTCCATTTTAATTAGGTGATCACACACTTCACCAATGGTCCAGTTCGATTGAATGCGGAAGTTAAGCTGTTCATTGGTCAAAGCTTCTAGCTCTTGTACGAGTTGATTCCGAACCTCGATTGTATTTAGGTTAGGCATAGAGCATGTCTCCTTTTTTAATAGGTATAGCTTGTTTTCGCTATGAAACATGAAAGTCCTTTCCCCTTCTAGTTGAAAAATAATCATTTTGGTGTAAAATACGAGACAATATAGGATAAACAGTTGTTCAAAGAGAGTCGTGTAAAGGAATGATGAAAAGATGGTTAAAACAGATAAGCTAGCCTCCTAAACTAGAAACGATTACATTTAGGAGGCATAATCATGACATTTACAGTTATTAATCGAAGAACATGGAAGCGCGAAGAGGTGTTTTCGCATTATATAAAGCAAAAGACTTCATTTAGTCTTACCACTGAGCTTGAAGTAGACGTGCTGTATAAAAGAGTGAAGCAAAAAGGGTATACATTTTACCCTGCCTTTCTCTATCTGGTAACATCCGTTGTTAATAAACATGTCGCCTTTCGGATGAGCTTTAACCAAGAAGGAGAGCTTGGCTATTGGTCTCAACTTGAACCGGTCTATACGATTTTTCACGAAAAGACAAAGCTTTTTTCAGGTATTTGGACGTCAATGAACAGAGACTTTAATCACTTCCATACATCTTACTTACAGGATGTTATGACTTATCAAGGGAGTAAGGCGCTTTTTCCAAAAAAACACATGCCTGAAAATACAGTTTCTGTCTCAATGATACCTTGGACTTCTTTTACAGGGTTTCACTTAATGATTCAACAAGACACCAATTACCTTCTTCCTATTGTTACGGCTGGTAAACTGATAGAAAAAAATCAAACACTTTATTTACCAGTATCATTGCAAGTCCATCATGCTGTTTGCGACGGGTATCATGCAAGTATGTTTATGAATGACTGCCAACAATTGGCGAATCAAGCACATGAGTGGATAAAATAATGTTGTAGAGGCTGGGACAAAAGTAGATAGACAGACCAAAATGACGAACATTCCTGAAAATAGGAACGTTCGTCATTTATTTTATATGAAAATGAACGGAAGGAGAATCTGAAGACTCCTGGGGGATCAGCACGTGTCTGAAGACTCTGGAGTGGCGGTTTTCAACGGAGGAGGCTGAGGCCGTGTCCCCGGAAAGCGAAGGATTCCCTGTAGCGGTGCTACCCAGCATATTTTAGACTATTCGTCTTTTCAAATACTACTTTTAATTATGTCCCAGCCTCTTTTCGTTCGATTGAAATCTTATTTTAAGGGAATGAATAAACGAGGAAAGGAGTGTTTCGATGCGTGCAGTAGCAATTAAACAGTATGGTGGTATCGAACAATTGAAAGAAATAGAATTGGAAAGACCGACGATAGAATCGGGACAGGTGCTCGTGCGTTTAGAGGCGACATCAGTGAATCCAATTGATTGGAAGCTTCGTGAAGGGTACTTACGGCAAATGCTCGATTGGTCATTCCCTATCGTATTAGGTTGGGATGCGGCTGGTGTGATTGAAGAAGTAGGAGCAAATGTAACGGAGTGGAAGGTAGGAGATCGGGTCTTTGCCCGTCCGGAAACAACTCGCCATGGTACGTATGCGGAGTTTGTCGCTGTAGATGCTCATTTATTGTCTTTCATACCTGATAATATGACCTCTGTGGAGGCGGCTGCGGTTCCTCTTGCAGGGCTAACGGCTTGGCAGGCACTCTTTACCCATGGCAATGTAGCAGAAGGAGAACGTGTGTTGATCCATGCTGGTGCAGGTGGTGTCGGTCACCTTGCGATTCAACTAGCTAAACATGCAGGGGCATACGTATATACAACAGCTAGTAAGAAAAACCATGAGCTCGTTAAACAATTAGGTGCTGATGAAGTGATTGATTACAAAACGGAATCGTTTGAAAATCGCTTATCTGAACTAGATCTTGTTTTCGATACGGTTGGAGGAGATGTCCAGTCGAATAGCTACAAAGTATTGAAAAAGGAAACTGGTCGACTGGTTACAATTGTAGGTATACAAGACGAAAAAAAAGCTGCTGTATACGACGTTAAAGCCTACGGTGTATGGTTAGAACCTGACGGTGAACAATTAAAACGACTCGCGGCTCTTGTTGAAGAAAGTCAGCTAAAGGTTGTCATTCATGCGTCTTATCCTTTCAGCGAGAAAGGAATAAAGGACGCCCATTCTCTAAGTGAAACTGGTCATGTGTCAGGGAAAATTGTCATTACGTTTTAATGGAAGTGCTTCTTTCTCGCAAAGAAGCACTTTTTTTTTATTTGTGGTATCAATGACCTATTTTCTTTTTGAAATAAAATTTTATTTATATTGATTTAATAATTGACATATAATTTCAATGGAATGATAATAAGATTAGGTAACAAGCTTTTAATGAATCTCTTTCATCTGTTCTTATAGATAGGGAGTGTTCCAGCTTATTTAACTAGAGTAAAGGACGTGAGAAGTGTTGTTAGACAAATTGCAAACAGAACGACGAAACAATCGTTCCATGCAACTCGACGAAATGAATCGCTACGATATTCTTAAATTAATGAATGAAGAAGATGCGACAGTACCAAAAGCCATTGAACATGTACTTGATGAAATTGAAGCAGCGACAACCTGTGTTATCGATTCCCTTTCTTCTGGTGGCAGGCTCATTTATGCGGGTGCAGGAACATCAGGGCGTCTAGGCGTGCTAGATGCTGTTGAGTGCACGCCAACATTTGATATGCCGGCAGAGCGGGTTTTAGGCCTTATAGCAGGAGGAGAGGGGGCTTTTTTTAAAGCTGTTGAAGGAGCAGAAGACCAGCGTATTCTTGGCGTGAATGAATGTAAGCGCATTAATGTGTCCGAGAAAGATACGGTTATTGCGTTAGCCGCAAGTGGACGCACTCCTTATGCGATTGGGGTATTAGAGGAAGCCAACGAAAGGGGGGCTCATACGGTAGCGATTAGTTGTAATCGTCAAGCTGAAATGAGTTCCTATGCGGATGTGGCGATTGAGTTGGAAACGGGTCCAGAAATATTGACTGGCTCAACGCGATTAAAAGCAGGAACGGCACAGAAACTTGTATTAAATATGATTTCGACGGTTTCCATGATTGGGATTGGCAAAGTGTATCAGAATTTAATGGTAGACGTGCAGCCGACGAATGCAAAGCTTGTCGAACGCTCAAAACGAATTGTTATGGAAGCAACCGATAGGAAAGGAGCAGATGTTGAACGTGCTTTGCAAGAAGCTGATGGTCATGTAAAAACGGCGATCGTCATGCTATTGTTAGACTGCCCAGCAAATGAAGCAAAAGCGAAATTGGAAATGGCAAATGGATTTATTCGAAAAGCAGTGAATTCATAAGAGGAAGGTGAAGCGCATGAACAAAGACCAACAAATGGCTGCGGCTATTTTAAAGCATGTTGGTGGAAAAGAGAATGTTGATAACCTCACGAACTGCATGACAAGAGTACGTATTAGAGCAAAAGACGACACAGCAGTGGATAAGGAAGCGTTAAAAAACATTGATGGGGTTATGGGCGTAGTAGAAGACGATACATGGCAAATTGTTGTCGGTCCAGGAACGGTGAATGTCGTCACTGCTGAAATACAAAAGCTTATAGGTGAAAATCACGAGCTGTCGTTTGAAGAAAAAAATGCTAGAGATGCTGCAGCTCGTAAAGAACGAAATAAAACACCGTTTAAGCAGTTTTTAAGGCGACTCGGGAATATTTTTATTCCGCTTATTCCTGGTTTAGTTGCGTCAGGTATTATAAATGGAGTGGCGCAATTCTTAATTAACTACGGGTTGAAAACGGAAGATCACACTTGGCTCCTGTTAATGACAATTCTTGGCGGCGGCTTGTTTATGTATCTAGCTATATTAGTAGGTTGGAATACAGCAAAAGAATTTGGCGGAACACCGGTTTTAGGGGCAATCGCCGGTATGTTTATTTTTAATCCGGCTCTTGAACAAGTAACGATTTTTGGGGAGCAGCTGCAGCCTGGACGTGGTGGACTGTTTGGCGTAATCTTTGCAGCTTGGCTAATGGTTTTCTTTGAGCGGAACATTCGTAAGGTGATGCCACGATCCATTGATATTATTTTCACATCACTATTCACTGTATTAATCGTTGGAGCACTTTCTATTTACGCTGTCATGCCAGTAGCAGGTGTATTAGCAGAAGGCATTACATCTGGAATTAATTCGGTCTTATCAATTGGTGGACCACTTGCAGGAGCAGTAATGGCAGGTTTCTTCTTACCACTTGTCATGGTTGGTCTTCATCATGGCTTAACGCCTATTCATTTAGAACTCATTAACACGTTTAATTTTACAACATTACTACCTATATTAGCGATGGCAG
The DNA here is from genome assembly GCF_004375095.1 of Shouchella oshimensis. NCBI lineage: Bacteria > Bacillati > Bacillota > Bacilli > Caryophanales > Bacillaceae > Shouchella > Shouchella oshimensis. Next base: position 189,973 of record NZ_SNUX01000002.1, read on the forward strand.
GAGCAGGTCAAGTTGGTGCTGCTATTGCGATCTTTATGAAAACGAAAAATCAACGTTTACGTACAATTATTAAAGGCGGCTTGCCTGTAGGATTTTTAGGAATAGGTGAACCGTTATTATATGGCGTAACCCTTCCTTTAGGGCGACCGTTTATAACAGCAAGTATGGGAGCTGCGGTTGGAGGAGCTATACAAGCATCGTTTGGAACAGGGGCGCTAGGGATTGGTGTTTCAGGTCTATCCCTGACTCCGCTCATTGCGGAAGGGAATTATGTGCAATACTTAATTGGAATTGCTGTAGCGTATTCGTTAGGCTTTCTATTTACGTACTTGTTTGGCTTCAAAGAAGAGATGGCAAAGGGAATCTAGGAGTGTGAGCAATCATGAAACTCGGTGCATCGGTTTATCTTCATGTACCAATTGAAGAACAGTTATCCTATTTAGAAAAAATCAATCTGTATGGTTTTCAAACACTCTTTACATCCCTTCACATTCCAGAAGACGATGTCAGTCTATACGCAGACCGCTTGCAACGGCTAGGTCGTTTTGCTGAAAAGAAAGGGATGGCGCTTGTTTGTGATGTATCCCCTCAATCAATGGCTCATCTGCAACTAACGTGGGAAAAGGCTAGTCTTTTACGTGATTGGGGTGTTACAGGATTGCGAATTGATTATGGAATTGATGCCGAGACAGTTGCTCGTATTTCCAGATCTTTAGAGATTGTTGTGAACGCCAGCACAGTAAGGACGGAAGACATTGCAGCATTAAAGCATGCAGGCGTGGCGTTTGACCACATTGAAGGATGGCATAATTTTTACCCTCGTCCGGAAACCGGCTTAGGTCGAGAAAATTTCAACAAGATTAATGAGCGCTTACGAGAGGCAGGATTTAAGCGAATGTCGTTTATACCTGGTGATGTTAAGCGAGGACCACTCTATGAGGGGTTGCCGACGTTAGAAGCCCATCGCCATTGGAGTCCATTTGCGGCTTGGCTAGATTTATATAGCCAAAAAGCAGTAGATACGGTAATCGTTGGTGACCCTCAATTAAGTGAAGAAAGTTTACAGCAGTTAGCGCTTTTTCAACAACAAGGAGTCATTTTATTACGAGCGAAAGCATGTGTGGAAGATCCTCCTATTATAGATAAACAGTGTAATCGACCGGACGAAGCAAGAGATGTTATTCGTTCCGTCCAGTCACGAGAAATAGCTCAACAAATGAAACAAAAGGTTAAACCAAATCAAACCACTGAGCGTTTGCTAGGGACCATAACCATGGACAACGAACGGTACGGACGCTATCAAGGAGAAATACAATTAACGAAGCGAGATTTACAAGCTGACGATAAAGTGAATGTTATTGGTAGAGTGATTGAAGAAGATCGTCCTTTGTTGGAACACCTCAAGGCCAATCAACTATTTTCTATTAAATGGAGCTAGCATGTGTTTAAACCGGGCATAGAAAGAAGTATGCTCGGTTTATTTTTTATGATCAATTGCAACTTTTCAACTCATTGCACCGTATAATAGAATAGAAGAAAAGGGGGAGCGAATAATGAATGGAAGGAAACAACGTACTATCGTAATCTTTGTTGTACTCTGTCTCGTATGGATGGTTCCGATGCAGGCGTTTGCGAGTGTTACAATTGAGGATGAAGCAAATTTCTTTTCTGCTGAGGAAGTTGCTGCTATTGAAGCAGCCGCAAACGATACATACTTTAATTATTATGTCAGCACAGTAGAGGGTGTTGATGGGCAATCGTCTTCAAACGCGGCACTAGAGGTCATTGACCGTGTTGGTAGTGAAGGCTATCATTATTCTATTTTCATTGATGCAGAGGCCAGTGAAGTGTATTTAAACTACATACCTAATGGAGAAGCGGAGTCTGTTATTGGCAACGAGCGAAATGCCGTACGAATAATTGATAATGAGTTCTTGCCAGCTGCTGCTACAGGAGAATACGGTCAAGGTGTAGTCAATATAATGGAACACCTTGAAAGAGAGCGAACGAGTGGGACGGTTGCCACGTTTTTATTTGTTGGAGCTTTAATGATTGCTCTTGTCATTGCGTTGTTTTATTTACGAGCACAAAAGAAAAAGCGTCTAGCGCATGTTCAATCTCTTCTTGACCGTCAAAAACGAATTTTGGCAGATGTATTAAAGCCTTATCACGAAGCGAAAGAGCGCGTGGAACTTTCTCGTGGAAATACGCAGCAATTGTTTAGTGAAAAACAAGAAGAGCTTTTTGCGATTTTAACAAACGCTCAAGAACAAGAACAGCAAATAAAAACATGGCTTGACGGAGCAGGTAAGAAAAAGAAAAACGACGTGTTACAAGCAACTGTTGATTTCACGAACAACATTACTGCTCAAGAAGAACAACTCGAAACGAAAAAAGAGCAATTAAAAGAGATGTTCGATCAAGAGTTGAAAATTTCGGGGTTAATTAAAGCCATTGAAGAGAAAGTAAAAGGTGTGAGAGACGCGCTTGAAGAGATGAAGCGTAAAACAAATCTTCCGTACACATACTTGGAAAGGGATATCCAAGCAGCAGAAGAAAAAATGACGGAAATGTCGTCAGCTGATGATTCCCTCGACTATCTGTATGCTGCCCAACTAGCAGAGGCAGCAGAAGAGGCGTGTGCGACAGCAGAAACACATGCTGATCAGATTAAGACACTTTTAGCGAAAGAAGCTGAACTGATCGATCGAATTGACAAGCAAGCGAGAGAGATTGATCACATTGTAGAGCGAGAGCAATTACAATTAAAAGAGGAAGATCCTCATGCTCTGTTAGAAGCAGCTCGACAATCCCATTCTCAGCTACATCATGCAATCGAGGTTGGAAACGCAAAAGAAGCCATGTACATCTACGATTCAATGGATGCAGCCATTAACGATGCGCTTCAGCGAGTAAAGCAGTTACTTGTGTACCGAGATGAAACAAAAAAAGAACTAGGCGAATTACAAGACCAGATGCGGTCTATCCGACTTGATCCAGAATCATTTCGCATTCAAATGGACAAAGTGCGTCACACGTATCATTCTTCCCATTGGCATTCAATTGAATCTGATTATCATGAGGCGACGGCTTTGTATGACAATATGCTTCTTACAATGAGTAACGTGGACACGATGCTTCAGCTCGATCGTCAAGAATACAAAAAGGCCAATCAAACTATGCAGGATTTAGTAGCGCAGTATAAAACATTGTCTGATCTTCATGGGCAAAGCTTCTATTTATTTGATCGGTTAGAACAGCAGAAACAATCTCTTTATAGAGAAGCGAGAGCTTTGAATGATGCTATTCAATCATTGGAACATCAACTTCACCATCATCGACTTCGATTAAACAGTCATCGCATGGAAGAATTGTATCGTTCTGTGAATAATGCCATTCGGTTATTGGACGTTACACCTATCCAGTTATTTGCAGTAGAAGATGAACTAGAGCATGTTAAGCAAGAACTCCCTTATGTTCAAAAAGAAGTGCAGTCCTTTATTCAAGATAAAGAGCGATTAGAACGAGAGTGGCGAGATGTCTCTTCTTCCTATCAGCATATGTCTCGGAAACTAGGTTTGAATTTTAGCCAGTCGACGTTCAAAAGACGCTACGATGAATCTGCTCGACAAGTGGATTACTTGATTTCTGAGGGACAGTTTGCAAGTGCAAAACGAGAGGTTGAACTAACGCGCAGACTAGTAGATGAAATGCGTGATGAAGAACGAAGAATGGCAAGAAAAGCTGCGCAAACGGCTGCCGTACTTCATACAGTAAATCGAAACAATAACCGTAACTCACGTGGAGGTGGCTCAGGGGGCTCACGAGGGGGCGGCTTTGGTGGCTCAGGTTCACGCGGAGGTGGCTTTGGTGGTTCAAGCGGTTCGCGCGGAGGCGGTCGAAGTATGGGCGGCCGCGGAGGTGGCTCCAGCTTTCGAGGAAAAGGCGGCGGACGGAAGTTTTAGGAGAGGCTTACTCATAAGCCTCTTTTTTTAGTATGCACCAATAAGTCTGGTATGCTATGGATAAGTATGAGTTTAAGAAAGAAGGCGAGCAGTTAATGAAGATTGTCATAAGTGATCCAGCGGCGAAATGGTTTAAAGAGGACTTTTCAATGGGGAAGAACGATAAAATTAAATTCTTTTCGAAAGTGTATGGTTCTAGTCCTGTACAAGAAAACTTTGCCCTAGGTTTTACAGCAGAGGATGCACCGAATAAAATGGCTGTAAGAACTGAAAGAAATGGCGTTGAATTCTTTGTTGAGGAGGAAGATGTGTGGTTCTTCGATGGCCACGATTTGTATGTTGACTATGATGAAAAAGAAGATGAGTTACGTTTTGATTATAAGAAATAAAGCAGAAATTCATATTTACCCGAAACAGGCTCGTCCCTGTCATCATGACATTCCGTATTCCGACACGTCTATATCTTAAAGGAGGACAAAATGGCAGATTATATTAAAGAAATACGAGCATTAATTGGACAACGACCATTTATTCTCGTTGGTGCAACCATTCTTGTCTATAACCGAGCAGGAGAAATCTTACTGCAGCATCGGAAAGATACGGGTGAGTGGGGATTGCCTGGTGGGGTGATGGAACTCGGGGAGTGTTTTGAAGAAACCGCAGAAAGGGAGTTATTGGAAGAGACCGGCTTGCAGGCGAAAGCTTTCACATTAGTCGACGTGGTTTCAGGTAAAGACTACTACTTTCAATATCCAAATGGGGATGAAACGTATAATGTCAGTGCGGTTTATCGAGCTGAGGAAGTGTACGGAGTATTAGGTGGTAGTGATGGTGAGAGCCTAGCACTTGCTTATTTCTCTAAAGAAGCGTTACCAGCAAAAATGGATTCACGTGCAGCTCTTATCTTAAAAAAACTACTGAATTAAATTAGCTTAAGTAGGAGTCAGTCGATCTGTAAAAAGCAAAAACAAATGATTGAGTCGAGCAGTTTAACGTTTCCGTACGAGCGTAAACTGCTTTTTTTCTTATGTTTGTTACATTTTAGGGATTGCTATTCTTTAATGGAGTAGTATAATCGTAAATGAGTATCATTATCATTTGGTTTATGGGGGAGAATAGATTGAAGACAGCGAGTAAATTCTTATCTGTATTATCGATTGGCTTGTTAGCAGCATGTGGAGGTGGAGAAACGAATTCTGACCAGTCCACTAACGAAGGCAATAGTGAAGAAAGTATAACAGTTTCAGATATTCACGGTGAACATACATTTGAGTCAGTACCTGAGAAAGCCGTTGTGCTTGATTGGATTTTTGCTGAGAACCTTTTATCTCTAGGAGTAGAGCCAACAGGGATGGCTGAAATTGATTCCTATCAAGAATGGGTAGATATTGGTTCAGAAGGATTAGAAAATACAGTAGATGTTGGTTCACGATCAGAACCGAATCTAGAAGCCATTGCTCAACTAGAACCAGACGTAATCTATGCAATTAATTTCAGAGCAGACGCGATGATGGAAGAGTTGAATAAAATTGCGCCTGTGCTCGTCTATAATCCTTATCCAGAAGAAGAGCTTGGTCAAACCCAGTACGAAGAGATGGAAGAGACTTATTTAGAAATGGCTAAATTGTTTGATAAGACCGATGAGGCAAACGATGTGCTAGCTGATTTAGAAACGACATATGAAGAAGCACAGCAGGCGCTAGCTGATATAGAGTTAGACACAAATGAATTTGCATTGACGATGGCATACAGTGATAATCAAGCACCTGCATTTCGTATTTCTACACCAAATGCTCTTGCTGTTGAGGTTTTAGAACGTATGGGATTAGAAAATGTCTACGAATCTGGGAGCTTTGAGCCTTATGGATTTTCGACGGTAGGCGTAGAAGAGTTTACTAAAGTAGAAGATGCAAACCTCCTACATATTGTACAAGGCGATGACAATGTGTTTGAGAATCAACTAAAGGATAACTCTGTCTGGAATGACCTTACGTTTACAAAAGAAAATCGAGTCTATGCTCTTGGTGGTGACACATGGCCATACGGTGGCCCGTTGTCAGCAGAAAAACTCGTACACCGCACGTTAGAAGTGTTAGACCAGTAGAAAATGAGCGCAATGAAATACAAAAAAAACAAGTCCGCTCTGTCTTTTTTATTAGGAAGCTTGATTTTAATCGGGTTATCGGTTATGCATCTTGTACAGGGGCAAGCGGATTTATCAATTGGTGATTTGTTTTCAAGTTGGGATCAACGAACCGAGGCAATTATGGGTGTGCGCTTCCCTCGGTTAATGGTGGGTATCCTAGCTGGAGGCTGTTTAGCAATGGCGGGTTTAGTTTTACAGACCATGACGAAAAATCCATTAGCCTCCGCCGGAACATTGGGTATTAATGCAGGGGCCTATTTATTCGTTGTCATCGGTACTCTTTTCTTTCCAGGAGTGAACGCTTCATTTCTTTTTTCATTTCTAGGAGCGTGTTTTGCAGCTTTTCTCGTTTTTATGTTAGCAGGAAAAACGATGTCACCAGTACGGATTGTCTTAACAGGTATGATTATTACATTACTGTTCGGTGCCTTAACAAGTAGCCTACAGCTCATGTATGAGCAAGAATCAAACGGTTTGTTTTTATGGGGTGCAGGCACATTAATGCAAAATGATTGGTCAGGTGTCGCTTTTATTTGGCCATTTGCGCTCTTTTTAGGGTTACTAGCCATTCTAAGCGGAAAGAAATTTGATCTTATCCACTTAGGTGATGAAGCGGCTAAAGGATTAGGCTTACCTTTAAGGTTCGTAAAGACTTGGGGGTGGGCACTAGGAATTTTGCTAGCGTCTGCAACCGTCAGTGTCGTTGGACCGATTGGATTTATTGGCTTAATGGCACCACATCTCGTTCGGTTAATGGGGATTCGTGGACACCGTCTACAATTTGTTCATACGTTTATGTGGGGAGCAGTTATTCTAATTGCAGCAGATGTGCTTTCGCGCTTGATTTCACCAAATAGTGAACTTCCTGTTGGGGCGATGACTGCTTTTATTGGAAGTCCATGGTTAATGTATTTAGCTTACAAAGCTGCTCGGAAAATGAGAAGCGATAAGCAAAAGCTAACTAGTTCGAAAAAAACGTTGAATCCGATTGTCGTAACAATTTCTCTTATAGGTGTATCACTTGTCGTTGCTTATGTATCTATTTCTTTTGGTGGTGGACAATTCACGAGTATACAAGAAATGTTCGCAGGCAAACTAGTAGATCAAGTGACGATACAGTTTCGTTGGCCTAGAGTCTTGGTTTCCTTTTTGGTCGGGGCATTACTCGCTTTGTGTGGAGCACTATTGCAAAACGTTTTAAAAAATCCATTAGGCGACCCCTCTATTATTGGTATCACTTCTGGCGGTGGAGCTGGTGCACTTCTTATTCTTGTGGTATTTCCATCGTTACCGTATATCTTTTTACCGATAGGTGCTGTAATAGGATCAATTATGGCCGTTTTAATTGTGATCTTGGCAACAAAACGATCAGGCTTTGAGCCAATTTCCTTGGCGCTAATGGGCGTGGCGGTTTCGGCTATGGCATCGGGTGTGATTCAAATCTTGACGGTCAAAGCAAGTTTAAGTGTTTCACCAGCGCTTGTATGGTTAGCAGGAAGTACATACCGATCCACCTGGGACAATGTCGTTTGGTTATTGGTGATGCTAGTCATTCTTGTTCCGTTTACCCTTTCTTTGAGCAAGCATTTGAATGTACTTGCTTTTTCAAATGAAGTATCGATTTCATTAGGTTCAAAGGTAAAGCTGCTGCGGATTACGTCCATTGTCATAGCCGTTTTAATTGGAGCAGTCTGTGTATCGATCGTGGGAGCAATTGGTTTTATCGGCTTATTAGCACCACATGCAGCACGTGCATTGGTAGGATCAGCGTTTCAACGAGTCATTCCTGTTTCCATGATGATTGGAGGCACTTTACTTATTATCGCTGACTTTTTAAGTCGCTATATCCTATACCCAACCGAAATTCCGTCTGGATTGCTTGTTGCATTAGTCGGTGCACCGTATATTCTTTATGTGATGAGGAAGCTTTAATTTCGCTTAAGACCACGTTTTATTGTGGTCTTTTTCGTGTGTCAGTATAAAATAAGGGATTTACCAGTTATTAGTCTTTTGTTGTCAGAATGTTTGTGTAATAATAGTGTAAATTGAGGAGGGATCAAAATGTTTGTTCTATATCGCAATGTTAACGGTAATCAATGGTTTTTAACGAGTGGTAATAAGCGTAAATTCTTTTCTAGCTATGAAGAAGCACATTTATTAGCGGTTAAGCTTAATAGCATGCTTTTAAAAGAAGTAGATCCATCAGACTATTGGACAGTCGCGTATATAGAGAAACATTCCTCACTCATTATCCCTTGTGAATAAAGATTTTTGAGCGTTTTTTTATCTAGAGACTATAAGAGAAGAGGCTGTGAGAACATGCGCTACTTATCACTAACAACTTGGAGCTTAAACCGATTATTAGGCCCTCTTTATTGGAATGAATGGGATGAAAAGAAGCAAGAAATTACGACAAAAATAGAAAAAATGCCAGCGATCTACACTTTAGAAGAGCTGCCAAAATTGTTAAAACAAGAAGGGTTCGACGCTTTGGAAGTAATACACCCTCACTTCTCTTCAACAGATTCGAATTACTTACAACGTGTACGAGCTGCTTTTGAAACAGCATCGATACAGCTATTTTCAATTCTGGTCGATTATGGCGATTTAAGCCATAAAGATCCTGTTAGACGATCTGCTGATAAAGGGTTTATTAAAAAGTGGATTGATATTGCTGCTGAAGTTGGAGCAACATGCATTCGCGTAATTGGCGGAGAGGCGCATCCTGACGATAAAGAAAGCTTAAAAAGGGTGTCTAGTGAGTTAACGGAACTAGCAGCATATGGAGAACGAAAAGGGATTGGTGTCCTTACTGAAAACTTCAAAAGCCTCACTTCCACGTCTGAGAACTGTTTGTTCCTACAGCATCATTCTGACATTAAAGGGTTAATAACCGATTTTGGTAATTTTTCTGGTGTAGGGAAAAAGAACGACATTCGTCTGACAGTACCATATAGCAAGTCTATTCATGTAAAAGCGTTACGAAATCGGGATGGTACAATAAATAAACCTGAACTCATTGGAAACTTAGAATTAGTAAGACAAGCAAGATACGCTGGTCCTTTAACCATTGTGTATGATGGACCAGACGATATGTGGGCAGGTATTAATGAAGTGAAACGAGTAGTAAAGGAATATTTATAAGGAAAGCAAAGCCGCCTTTGTAATTGGAGCGGCTTATTCCTCGTAAACTGGTAAAGTTATGCCATAGTGCTCAGTGGTTTAGTGTGGTAGAATGGTACATTATTAAAGAAAGATTGAACGATATTATTTTCTGACTATTTTAATTACATAGGAATTTTAAAGGTGGTTTTGGAATGGAAGAGACACCCTATATTTACTCACTTAGCGAAACATCCGTTACGGTGAACCTTGGTAATTCCGTAAGTCCTACTGTACAAGCCCGTGTTCAACAGCTACTCACAAATCTTAATCACGAACCGTTTCCCGGTTATCAAGAATCGGTTCCAAGTTATATAGGCTTAACGGTTTTTTATGATCCAATGAAGGTAGAAACAGCAGCTGGCAGTGTTGCGACTGAAGTGAAGGCCATTTTAAAAGAACGAGTCAATCAATTAGGAAATCAGGCGATTGAGCAAAGTGGAAACCGCGTAACCATTCCAGTTTGTTATGACATTGAATATGGACCTGATTTAAACGATGTTGCGACAAAAAATGGCTTATCAAAAGAAGAAGTGATTCAGATTCATACATCTGGTGACTACCTTGTATATATGATTGGCTTTGCCCCTGGATTTCCTTTTCTTGGAGGAATGGATGAGCGCATTGCCACGCCGAGGCACGCTCAACCTCGAACAGAAATTCCGGCAGGTTCCGTTGGCATTGCAGGTAGCCAAACAGGTGTATACCCAATTTCAACACCTGGAGGGTGGCAGCTGATTGGACAAACCCCTTTAACTCTTTTTTCAGCAAGTCGAGAAGTTCCAAGCTTGCTACGTGCGGGGGATCACGTCACATTTAAGCAGATTACAAAAGAAGAATTTTTACAGATGAAAGAAGGGGAACAATGAGTATTTTAGTTGAAGAGGGAGGGTTGTTTACGACCATTCAAGATTTAGGTCGAAGAGGCTTTCTTCATCAAGGCGTGTTAGAGAGTGGTGTAATGGATCGTCGGGCTGCCCGTAATGCGAATATAGCCGTTGCAAATGACGAAAAGGAAGCAGTTCTTGAGATGACCCTGATTGGCCCAGTGCTTACCTTCCAAACAACCGCACTCATTTGCATGACAGGAGATGGGATGACCCCTTTTCTGAATGGTGATCCATACCCAATTGGTTATCCTCTCGTTGTTCCAAAGGGGACGACTTTATCGTTTAAAGCAAAGAAAGAAGGCATGCGTACGTACTTAGCGGTTGCAGGTGGATTTAATGTTCCAGACGTAATGGGCAGTAAAAGTACATATATTCGAGCCGGTATAGGTGGTTATCAAGGGAGAAGCCTAAAACAAGGAGATTGTCTTGAGCTAGGTAGTCCAAATAAACTGGTTCAACCAGTTATCGAAAAGACAAATCAAAATAATCAAGTGTGGAGATCAAGCTGGCATGTTAATGGTCCAATCAATGAAGCACATGAATTAAATCGAAACGTTATACGTGCTATTCCTGGAACACATTTTGAACGGTTAAATGAAGAGAGTAAGCGTCGGTTGTTTCAGACTACCTTTACGGTTAAAAATCAATCAGACCGAATGGGGTATCGTTTGCAGTCTCCAGCACGTATTCAGTTTGACGATTCATTTAGTCTTTTATCAGAAGCAGTTGCGCTTGGTACGGTTCAAGCGCCGCCAGATGGTCAGCTTATTATTTTAATGGCAGATCGACAAACGACAGGCGGGTACCCCCGTGCGCTACAAGTTACTTCCGTTGATATTTGGAAAATCGCTCAATTACGACCGGGACAGTCATTTACATTTACAAAAGTCTCACTTGAAGAAGCAGAGCGCTTGTATGTGGAGTATGAAAGAGCCACAGCGATTAGGAAGCAGGGGATTCTATTAAAGTGGAAACAGTGTGGAAGTGAAAATGAATAAAGGAGTCGATGAGATGATGGATCAAAACGAACGTGAACAGCTTATGATGGACATTCGAAATGGACACTATACAGGTCCTACATCTGGGTTAGCTAGAGGATATGCTCAAGCGAATTTAGTTGTGTTACGCAAAAAAGATGCATATGACTTCCTGCTTTTCTGCCAGCGAAATCCTCAATCATGTCCATTATTAGATGTGACGGATGTTGGCTCTGCTATTCCAAAAATGATGGGCACTCATGCTGACTTACGAACAGATCTTCCGCGGTATCGTGTTTATCGAGACGGTGTTTTAACAGAGGAGCGAACGGAGATAGGAGAACTTTGGGAAGAGGATATGGTTTGTTTTCTAATTGGCTGTAGCTTCACATTTGAAGAAGCGCTACTTGCCAACGGCATACCGATAAGACATCAAGAAGAGAATGTGAATGTGCCAATGTACCTTACCTCCATCCCTTGTGAACAAGCTGGATCTTTCCATGGCAATATGGTCGTCAGCATGAGGCCAATGTCACAAGAGTACGCCATTCGAGCATCTCTTGTGACTGCGCGTTTTCCTTCTGTACATGGAGCACCTGTTCATATTGGTGATCCAGCTTCAATTGGCATTGAAACGATTCAGAAGCCTGACTTTGGGGATTCAGTCACGATAAAAGAAGGGGAGGTTCCTGTATTTTGGGCATGTGGCGTAACGCCTCAAGCTGCTGCAATGGCGAGCAAACCAGATTTAATGATTACACATGCCCCTGGCCATATGTATATTACAACCAAAAAAAATGAACAATTAGGAGTCTTGTAGATGAACCATCCCATTAGCGACAAAGATCGCAGAAAGTTTTTAACTGGTGCTATTTTCTTAATGGCGACGTCTGCCATTGGACCTGCTTTTTTAACACAGACCGCTCGATTCACAGAGCAATTTCTAGCGAGCTTTGCCTTTGCCATCTTAATTTCACTTATTATTGATATTGGTGTGCAAATGAACATTTGGCGGGTTATTTCGGTATCTGGTAAACGGGGTCAAGAGATAGCCAATGCGCTTCTCCCTGGACTAGGGTATGTCATTGCAGGCCTTATTTTATTTGGTGGATTTGCATTTAATATTGCAAACATTGGTGGGGCCGCACTTGGTCTTAATGTATTATTTGATTTACCTTTAACGGCTGGGGGTGTCATTACAGCTGTTTTAACTATTGGCTTGTTTATGTTTAAACGATTTGGGCCGGTGATGGACCGAGTCATGCAAGTGTGTGGAATCATTATGCTATTAATGGTTGGTTATGTCATGTTCAATAGTAATCCACCTGTTCAAGAAGCAGCATACCGAGCCATTGTACCAGAGGGTTACATGATGCTTCTGTTGCCGATTGTCACCATTGTTGGTGGCACAGTCGGCGGGTACATCTCTTTTGCTGGTGGTCACCGGCTTGTTGATGCAGGAATTACAGGGAAAGAAAACGTTAAGTTTGTTGGGCGTGCAGCGAACTTAGGTATACTAACAACAGGCGTCATGCGGGTGTTTTTATTTTTAGCTGTACTCGGTGTTGTAACAGCTGGTTACAGTCTGGATGAGAACAACCCAGCAGCAACCGTCTTTCAAGTCGGCTTAGGGGATGTTGGTTATTATTTATTTGGCCTTGTGTTGTTTGTAGCAGCGATTAGTTCAGTGATTGGTTGTGCGTACACAAGCGTATCGTTTTTACGATCCTTTCACCCCATTTTTGCAAAACAAAATAACTTTTTCATTGCGGGATTTATTATTATTTCAGCGCTTATCTTTTTAACGATAGGCCAGCCTGTGCAGCTACTAATTTTAGCAGGTGCGTTGAACGGTTTAATCTTGCCGGTAGTGTTAACGACAATCTTAATCGCTTCAAGGAAAAAATCGATTGTCGGTGATTACCATCATCCAACATGGTTAATCGTATTTGGTGCCTTGACAGTAGTGGTAACGTTGGGTGCAGGCTATATTGCACTTGAAGGCATCGTGAACTTATGGACTGGCAATTAACTTGGAGAGGAGAGAGTTTATGAGAAGCGTAGTAGATATGAACAGTGATATGGGTGAAAGTTTTGGTGCATATACGATAGGGAATGACAGCGACATAATGGCTTATATTTCATCTGCAAACGTTGCGTGTGGCTTTCATGCAGGAGATCCGAAGACAATGCGTGAAACAGTGAAACATGCATTAGAATTGGGTGTTGGAATAGGTGCACACCCTGGATTACAAGACTTAATTGGGTTTGGAAGAAGACCAATGGAGATTACCCCTGAAGAAGGCTATGATCTCGTGCTCTATCAAATTGGCGCGCTTCTAGGAATCACAAAAGCAGAAGGTGGAACATTGCATCACGTAAAACCTCACGGCGCTCTTTATAACATGGCTGCAAAGAACAAAGAACTTGCCACCGCTATTGCTAAAGCCGTTTATCGACTTGATTCTACGCTTGTATTATATGGTCTTGCAGGAAGCGCTCTGATTGATGCCGGGAAGGAAGTCGGGCTACAAACAGCGAGTGAAGTGTTTGCTGACCGTACGTATCAAGCAGATGGGAGCTTAACATCCCGACGGTCACCTGATGCTCTTATCCATGATCCTGAACAAGCGAGTAAACAGGTACTACGTATGATCAACGAAGGAAAAGTCATGACTCAACAAGGCCAAGATATTGATATTGTAGCAGACACGATCTGTATTCATGGTGATGGTGCACATGCTCTTGCGTTTGCAAAAGATATTCATGAAAAGATTACAGCAAGTGGTATAACGGTGCAAAGAATAAAGGCTTAGTCCAATCGGATTTCTCGAAGTGAAAAGGCAAAAGCACTCTAAAAAGAGTGCTTTTGTTTAGGTTTATTACTCTTCGGTTTTACTATGGTGGAGTGGTGGTGGAATGAGCCAACCTTTTTCTTTCGTAAGTTTTAGAAACTTACCGCCAAGAGCGGCTTTAGCTACATGAAATTGGCCAAACATCATTGCAATATCTTCACGAATCGATTGACCCATGATTTGACTGCATGTGACAAGACCAGTTGCTAATCCCATTGCTGCCGTTGCTGCAACATCTGCATCAGGATATCTCGCACCAACAGGAATGTCATTCAATTCTACTCTTGGTGGTTCTGGTGCGGCTGGAGGTAAAGCAACCCCATTCGCTTTTAAGGTTTCTGATACTTGTTTCACTTCTGATTGAGCGGCTTCAATTACTTCGTTTAGCAACTTTTTCAGATCGTCATCACCAGTGTGATTTACTGCCACTTGAGTATCAGCAATGGTTTTATTCGCTGTCATTACGTAATTCCAAGTACTGAATACCTCGCCATAGTGCATTGGTTCGTCTTGTGGATTTCCACTTAATATACCCATCGTAATCCTCCTAATTAATTTCATCGTTTTCAAAAGAAGTGCCACCTTTCATTTATGCACGGTGTTAGCATCTCCAATAATTGAAAAAATATTTATTCGCAACGTTATTAGTTATTTAAATCCTCTGTGCCGGGACTATGTTCGTTTGGCATGTCAGGCATTTGGGGAACCGGAAATCCTGGTGGAGGAGGTGTTACCGTTAACTCGCCACCGTTTCTGCTAGGTGATTGTCCAGTTAAAACCTCTGCTATTTTCGTTTCGTCTAATCTAAAATTAAATTGAGCATTATGGTAGCCCATCTCCACGAATTTTCTACACTCAGGATACTTATTAATGTCGTAATTAGGAATAGGGAACAATTTACCCCAATCCACGCCTAATGTTTCTAGAGCTTTTGCAAATGCGTTTTGGTGGGCATTGTCTCGAACAATAAGAAATCCTAGTGTTTCTCTGAATGTCTTATTCGAACTCATTTCATAAATCCGTGTTTTTTGTAAGACGCCAGTTGACTCTAACGCTACATTGTTAAGTAAATCTGCAGC
Source organism: Shouchella oshimensis (assembly GCF_004375095.1). NCBI lineage: Bacteria > Bacillati > Bacillota > Bacilli > Caryophanales > Bacillaceae > Shouchella > Shouchella oshimensis. The sequence goes on from NZ_SNUX01000002.1 coordinate 205,047, forward strand.
AAGATTTCCATGATCGTATACCCAAGATCCATTCCACGGGTTACCAGAAGCATCAACAGGTAAGGAGGCTTGAGCACCAATAATATAATGATGTGGATTAGCGTCTAATGTTGCTACATCAAGAGGAGTTCCTGAAGGGGATTGGTTTCCTACACCTGGTTCACCAGACTCGTCTAGTAAGGCATTAATGGTACTTTGAACGAGTTCCACATGAGCAATTTCTTCTAAAAAGACCCCTCGTAACAAATCCCGATACTTTTTCTCTTTTCCTCTAAAGTTAGAGCTTTGAAAAAAATACTGCATCATGGTTCGCATTTCGCCATAGTGACCACCTAGAATTTCTTGGAGCACTTTAGCTGCAGCAGGATCCGGTTTATCTGGCTGAATGATATTAATCAATTCTTCTTTGTAGTAATACATAAAACACCTCTTTATACGATTTGTATACTAGCTTGTACCAAATGAGAAAGAATTACTCATTAAACGCTATTAAAAAGAAAAAAACAACAACAGCCTTTAAGGCTCTTGTTGTTTTATAATGCTCGTTAAACGGTATCTGTATTAACGTCAAATTGGCGAATCAACTCTTTTAATTCATCTGCTACTTCACTTAATTGTTCTACAGAAGCAGAAATTTCCTCCATAGAAGCAAGTTGTTCTTCTGTTGATGCTGAAATGTTTTGCATACTTGCTGAAGCCGTTTCACTTATAGAAGATAGATCTTGGAAGGTGGTGACAAAGGCCTCGCTATCCTTCCCAAGAGAAGCTACATTCTTAGCTGATTCATTCACTTCTGTTGCAACAACTTGAACAAATTGCTTCATCTCTTCAAATGATAGTCCAGCAGTCTGAACAACTTCAATCCCTTTGTTCACTTGGTCTGAGCTCGTATTCATTTGTTCAATGGTACGCTCGGTGTCTTGTTGCACGGATAAAACCAATTCAGAAATGGTTTCAGTTGAAGACGCCGTCATGTCGGAAAGTTTTCTTACTTCATCGGCTACAATTGAGAATCCACGTCCATGTTCTCCTGCTCTTGCCGCTTCAATTGCTGCATTTAATGCTAAGAGGTTGGTCTGTGTAGCAATCCCTTTGATTGTTTCAGTTACTTCTTCAATTTCGCTAGAGCGCTTTCCTAATGTATCAATGTGTACGGATAAATGTTTAAAGGTGTCTTTAATTTGAGTCATTTGTTTAATGGCATCGGTAATGGCGTCATTTCCTTTTGAAACAGTTATTGCTGCGTTGTCAGTAGTGCTATGAATGTGATTGGTCTTCACCACGACATCATTTACATCGTTTGACATATCACTAGCCACTTTTTCACTTTCCCGCACGCTTGTGCTTTGCTTTTCGACACCGCTTGCTACTTCTTGAACAGCTTCTGTAATTTGTTCAGTTGCACTCATATTCTCATGTGTAATAGAAGCTAATGTATCAGCTGCTTGAGAAAGGTCAGATGATTTGTCTTGAATGTTTGTAATCATGAGCACAAGAGAGGCACGCATTTTTTCAAACGAACGACCAAGACGTCCCATTTCGTCTTTTTGTCTAGGGTTTACTTCATAAGCAACTGACAAGTCACCACCTGCCATACGTTCGGATACACTAATTAATGTCTGGATAGGTGAAGTGATGGATTTAACTAGGAAATAGATGACGGTACCTCCAATTAGAATAGCAATTGACAGTACGGTAATAGCGCTAATGAGAATCGGCATAACTGCTTCATTCATCTCTTCTTCATACATCGATGCCGCAATGGTCCAACCAGTAATTTCATTGGATTTAAAGGTTAAAAGTTGATCGTCTCCGTTAGATGTATAAGATAGGAAGCCTGCGTTATTTTCACTATAGGAGAGAAAAGACTCGTCCGCTTCAGTGCCGGGTTCTTCATAAGGATGAGAGACATACATATTGTTTTCATCTAATAAAAAAACGTAGCCTGTTTGGCCAATGGAAATACTGGATAATAGATCTGAGATTACGGTTAACTCTAAATTTAGAGCGGCAACACCTAATCCGTCATCTGTCGTACGGGCAATAGTCGTGACAGGTTGTTCGGAAGACTGAGAGATATAAGGAGATGTGATAATAACGTCTCCAGACTGTTCCATCGCACGTTGGTACCAAGGTCGTTCTCTTGGATCATAGTCAGGTGGATTTTGAAAAGACGAGGGTGAGTTAATGAAATCGCCAGTTTCCATACCAACATAAGTTTGTTCAACATGGTTTTTAGTTGCTTGGAAAGAATCAAGCAAGAATCGCTGAGCTCCTGGATCGTCCTCGGAGAAATCCGCTAAATCACTGGCTGAAGCAATATAGTCAATATTCTCTACTTGAGATTCTATAAAAAGACTAAGAGTTTCATCTACAATGGCAAGGCTCTCTTCAGTAGCAGCAGTCATCTCATCCATTACGGCTTCTTTTGCATTTTGATAAGAAATAACCCCAATGAGAGAACTTGGAATGACTAATATAGCAGTAAAACCAATAAATAATTTCGTTCGTAACTGCATAAATTGAATATTTTGTAAAAAACGTTTTAACATGATCAATCTTCTCCTAACTGTTCTACATAGACCGCAACATCCTTAATATCGTCATGAATAGTAGCATGTTGAACCTTTTAAACGTTTTTGTTAAGAAAATAATCAAATCAGTTTGAATCACGAAGAGGGCAAGAAAAAAGGATGATCAGCTGATCATCCTTTTTGAGGCTATTTATTACTATTTAGCTTCGCTTTTAAAGCGGCAAGCTCATCGTCAACGCCGCTGGATTTATCAAGGGCCGCTAATTCATCATCAAGTGATTTATTAGCACTTCTTAGCTCACCTTTAGCGTCTGCCTCTGCTTCTTGACGCATGACCTTTTCTTCCATTCGGTTAAAACCGCCACGAGCACCACTATTACCAATAGAAGAAAGTGATTCATTTACTTTTGCACGAGCTTTAGCGCTTTCTGAACGTGCTTTTAGTGAATCTTTCTTCATATTCATATCGCGGTATTCGTCTTTCATCTCACGAAGCTTATCTTTTAGTTCTTCTGATAATCTCGCTGATTCAGCATGAGACTCTTGTAGTGCATCGCGTTGACCTACATGTTTATTTTTGTCTTCCAATACACGACGAGCAAGGTCTTCGTCGCCAGATTCAAGTGCGCGCATGGCTTGCTCTTCTCGTTTAGAAACGAGTTCAGCAGCCTCATCGGCTTGTTTTTTAAGCATTTTTTCGTTTGCGATTTGCTTGGCAACTGCTGCTTCAACCTCAGAAATGTCTTTTTCCATATCAAGCAAATATTGATCAAGCATCTTGCCTGGATCTTCTGCTTTGTTTAACATTGAATTTAATTCGGAAGAGACAACAGTACGAACACGATTAAAGAAACGAAACATCGGATCTTCCCCCTTTACTATAATAACGAACTATTCCTAACATAGCATATCTTGCTTGCTTATAGATGTAAATACGTAAAGGAAATCGAAATGGTTTCATTTTCAATTTCATGTTCTGAGCAAAAAAAGGCGGGCTTAGCTTCTGCCGAACTACCTCACTGTGGTATGCTTAAGGAAAAGACAGAAGACAGGGAGTGGACGTATGAAGCGCATTGCCATTGATATGGATGAAGTGATGGCGGACTTCACAAAAAAACATCTTGCACTTTTTAATGCAGATTACAATGAAGCGATCACATTGGAGGATTTACAAGGTAAAAAACTAAGGGATTTGCGTCCGCACTTAGTGGATGAGATTAGAGAGTATTTAAAAGACCCTACTTATTTTCGCGATTTAGACGTGATGAAAGACGCACAAGAGGTGATTAAAGAATTAAGCGAGTCGTTTGAAATTTATATTGCGACAGCAGCGATGCATTTTCCATCCTCTTTTACAGCAAAGTATGAATGGCTTCAAGAGCATTTTCCTTTTTTAGATGACCAGCATTTTGTCTTTTGTGGCGATAAGAGTGTCATAAAAGCAGATTATTTAATAGATGACAATGTGTACCAGCTCGAGCGATTTACAGGAGAGGGTATTCTTTTTACAGCACCTCATAACATTCATGAGGATCGTTTTATTCGTGTGAACTCGTGGGCAAATGTAAGAGACTATTTTCTTAAATAAAGCCAATGTGAAGAGCACCGGCCATCACTATTTCTATGTTTTAAAGTAAAAAGAGGCTGGGACATAACGAAAAGTAGTATTTGAAAAGACGAATAGTCTAAACTATGCTGAGTAGCACCGCTACAGGAGAATCCTTCGCTTTCCGGGGACACGGCCTCAGCCTCCTCCGTGGAAAACCAACACTCCAGAGTCTTCGGGTTCTCCTTCCGCTCATTTTCATATAAAACAAATGACGAACGTTCCTATTTTCAGGAATGTTCGTCATTTTGGTCTGTCTATCTACTTTTGTCCCAGCCTCTTTTCGTTAAACTTTTCGACGACCAGAAATGAGTTGGAAAATCAATACAACGAGTGCAACGACTAATAAAATGTGAACAAGATTCCCACCAATATCGCCAATAAAGCCAAGTAACCATAATACTAAAATAACAATAAGTGCAGTCCAGAGCATAAGTCAGCCCTCCTTTTATGGATATGTTATCGATTCCCTCTTTATCGCAATGTAAACTGAGAGTTTCTTCCATATCTAGTGTTTTAACATTTCATTGAACAGATGTGTCTGTAGATTTTGATGATATAGGAAAGAAGGAAGAAGTTATATAAGTAAATATTAATATATACTTTGACTTATATATTTATTTGATTATATAATGGTTTTCAGAGAGGTGAGTCTTATATGGAAAATACAACATTACCAATGTCTGAGCTAACTGCATGCTTAAAGGTTATTGGTGATCCAACTCGTTTTCTAATGCTCAAATTAGTTGAGAAGAAGACCTATTGTGTGTGCGAGTTCGTTGAAATGCTTGGGGTCAGTCAACCAGCTGTAAGTCAGCATTTACGAAAATTAAAAGATTTAGGGATATTAACAGAAGAAAGAAGAGAGCAATGGCGTTATTTTACTCTCAATACGACCTCTACTTATTTTCCTGTAGTTCGTGATCTTCTTCAATATAGTGACGATCAAGATGAGCGTTATCTTCAAGCTTTAGAAAGAGAAGGGCTTGCGAGCTGTTAAAGGGGACTAAACAATGGTAGATGTGATCATAGCTTCGCTAATTTTTGTCGTAACGTTAGTGTTTGTTATTTGGCAACCAAAAAACTTGAACATTGGATGGTCAGCTTGTGGGGGAGCTTTACTTGCTCTTTTACTTGGTGTGGTTCATTTTACTGATGTGATTGATGTAACAGGGATTGTCTGGAATGCAACGCTTACGTTCATTGCCGTCATTATTATCTCCCTCATTCTAGATGAGATTGGCTTTTTTGAATGGTCAGCTCTCCATATGGCGAGGGTTGCTAAAGGAAATGCCGTTCTTATGTTTGTTTATGTCTGTTTACTAGGTTCAATTGTTGCCGCTTTTTTTGCCAATGATGGGGCAGCATTAATTTTAACGCCTATTGTGTTAGCGATGGTTCGTTCGTTAAACTTTAACGAAAAAATGGTTTTCCCATTTATTATTGCAAGTGGATTTATTGCTGACACAACATCACTTCCACTTGTCGTGAGTAATTTAGTGAACATTGTTTCAGCAGATTATTTTGGTATTGGCTTTATTGAATATGCCACCTATATGATCGTGCCAAACCTTTTTGCTCTAATCGCAAGTATTATTGTCTTGCTTCTTTATTTTAGAAAGAGTATCCCGAGGCGATATGATTACGCTCAACTCAAAGAGCCGATGTTGGCGATTAAAGATCGAAGAATGTTTCACTTCTCTTGGGTCGTATTAGGATTACTTCTTGTTGGCTATATGGGCAGTGAATTCATTGGAATGCCAGTATCAATTGTTGCTGGAGTCATAGCTATTTTATTCTTACTTATTTCTAGAACGAGCTCTGCCGTAAATACAAGAGTTGTCCTAAAAGGGGCTCCATGGAATATTGTTTTCTTTTCTATTGGAATGTATGTCGTTGTTTATGGACTCCGCAATGTCGGATTAACGGATGTATTAGCAGATGCTATTTTTATCATAGCAGACCAAGGGCTTTTTGTTGCGACAATGGGAATGGGCTTTATAGCCGCTATTCTTTCATCCATTATGAACAACTTGCCAACGGTTTTAATTAACGCCATTGCCATAGGTGAATCAGGAACAACTGGGTTGACGAAGGAAGCCTTAATTTATGCCAATGTTATTGGCGCGGACTTAGGGCCGAAAATTACCCCAATTGGTTCACTTGCTACGTTGCTTTGGTTACACGTGCTTTCTAAAAAAGGTGTGAAAATTTCATGGGGAACATATTTCAAGACAGGGATCATTATTACGCTTCCTGTTCTATTTCTTACCTTACTTGGGTTGTATATATGGCTCTTACTGATTTAGTAAAGGAGAATGAAGGATGAAAAAAACCATTTACTTTTTATGTACAGGAAACGCATGCCGCTCGCAAATGGCGGAAGGTTGGGCAAAGTATTATTTGCAAGATGAATGGGATGTATATAGTGCAGGCATTGAAGCCCATGGTTTAAATCCAAATGCTGTTAAAGCGATGGAGGAAGTAGAAATTGACATTTCCAACCAGACGTCAGACATGGTTGACGATGTATTGCTTAACAACGCAGACTTTGTTGTAACATTATGTGGAGATGCGGCTGATAAATGTCCAATGACGCCACCTCATGTAAAGCGTGCTCATTGGGGGTTTGATGATCCTGCCAAAGCAGAAGGTTCCGAAGAAGAAAAATGGGCATGTTTTCAACGTGTCCGTGATGAGATTGGTCTAAGAATAAAAGCATTTAAAGAAACAGGGAAATAAAGTGGAAAACACAGCTCCTTTGCAGGAGTCTGTGTTTTTTCTACTGGCAGGAATTCCTAGTAAGGCATGTTGGCTTAAATTAAATGATGAGAGTAGAGTGAAAAAAGAATGAAGGAACCGTATTTAAATTTAAAAGATCTACTATCAAATTCGACAACAACACACTCAAATGAATTAATTAATAATATGTTGCATTCAATTGGAAGTACGGATCCAGTTTTAAGAGATAACCTGATATACGGGACTTTTCATAAATGGATACGTAATAAACAATTAGAACACAAACAAGTAAATTTTATACTAGAGGTTTGCAACAAAAATTTGTTAACAGGATTAGGTGAAAAAGAGACTGATTCTGTTTTTAAAAGGTCTTTCTCGGCTATTGTATGTGCTGCAATTTTAAACGCTCGATACACGGTGGATGACGACTTGTTAAAAGATCTGGCCAGTAATAGTCTAAAGGTGATGGTGGATGAAATAGATCTACGAGGCTATGTGGAAAATAAAGGATGGGCACACTCGATTGCGCATACAGCGGATCTACTGGATTCCATTGTTCAATACTCTTCAATCGGTAGAAAAATACTATCTAGTTCAATAACTAAAGTGGTGGAGCCTCTGTCAAAAGGGATCGTATTTATAGATGATGAGCAAGAAAGAATAGCATTTCCTTTAACAAGTATCATTTGTTTAAGTAAGACACAAACAGAGTTAAACGAATTATTAGCTTGGATGAAACAGAAATTAGAATTAGAGCGAAATGTAGCTGGGGTGTCTTTTTATAGAATACGAACAAATTATATGGCACTTTTAAACGCTATCTATTTAAATCTAATAGAAAAAAAGGCTAACACCGAACTATCGAATAACATTTTAACTGAGCTTTTATTTATTCGTAATCTTTAATAGATTAGGCATAGACTAACAAGTTTATTCATGCGATACAAAGTAAAGTTCATAGTGAATGTCAATTCGCCTCGTTAATGTAATCTTCCTTAATCTCGATTAAATTTAGAATGAAAAGGAGCGTTGGATGTAAATGAAGCAGCTACAATGATAAACGATAGTACTAGAGCAAAACCAGCTAAAAGAAAGGAAAACTGGAAATGTATGAACTTAATAAACAGACTGGCAACAGAAGGACCTATAATTTGCCCTAAAGCGTAAATTGCCGTTAATCCACTTACGAGATTCTTACTGTCTTTAAATTGCTTGCTTATATTCATTGTAAGGGTAATGATCCCTAGAAATGTTCCTCCAAAAAGAAATGCTGAAAGGACAATTAAAAGTAAATGTTGTGATAATACTGGTATAAAGACAGCGAGAATCTGAATAAAATATGCGTACTTTAAGGCTTTTGAAGCTGATATTTTCTTTCCAAGCCAAGACCACACTATACAAGATGGAATAGCTCCCAGACCCACAATTGCCCAAATATAAGAGGGTTCAAAAGAAACGTTATTGTTAGCAAGCAGCCCAGTAATGAAAGTGGCATAAATAATATACCCAAACCCTTCAAACAGATAAGATAAATAAAGGGCAATCTTTTTTTTCTTACTATGGTACTTAGATGGGACCCGGGCTGTAAAAGTGGTTTCCGTCTTATCCCGTGGCATTACATTCATCATAAATGCGACGATGACTGTTAATAATAGACTAATGAGTCCGAAGAATAGCCAGGTAAATGACCAGTTAACAGAATTCGTGATGAAAGGTGTAAAACCTCCAGATAACAAGATGCCAAAGCCAACGCCACTATATAAATAGCCTGAGTATTGAGTTTGGTTTAGTTGAACGAAACGACCTAAAACCAGATTAGTGGCGAATACAAATATGAAACCGCTGCTAATACCAGAAAGAAGTCTAAACAAAATCCACATAAAATAATCATCCATTAATCCCATTAAGACAGTCATTAGCCCATTTGTAACTAACAGAAGAATCATTGATGTACCTGTAGGTTGGATCGTCCTCGCTGCAAATGCTCCTATAAAATACCCAATATAGTTCCAAGTGGCTAACATTCCTAGCGCTGAAAATGATTGACTTGTTCCTATTTCCATATAAGGAAGTATCGGGGTGAAGAGAAATCGTCCGATACCTATAACAATCGTAAGGCTAATAAAACCAATAACTAGTAAACGAAAGGTTTCTCTATTATTCATATGTGCTCCCACCTATCAAAACGCTTATTGATTTAGTTTACGCTAATTGTGATATCATTAATAATGTTTATAATTTATATCAGAGTTCAAAAAAATTGATAAGGTGGAGTTAATTTGAGAATGGATGATTTAAAAACATTTGTTGAAGTTGCCAAGCAGAATAGTATGTCCAAGGCTGCTGAAGTTTTTAGAGTCGGTCAATCAAATGTCACCATGAAAATGAAACGGTTGGAAGCCTATTATCAATGTAATCTTTTCTTGCGAACTCCTCACGGTGTCAGACTAACGAATGAAGGTAAAGTTCTATACGAACGAACAGTTACATTGTTACATTACTGGGAACAAACAAATGAAATGATGAGTAAGAAAGAGATTTTCAGAGAATTGTTTATTGGGTCAATGGAGACGACAGCAGCTATACGGCTTCCATCTCTTTTAGCGGAAGTCTATCGTACGTATCCTAACGTATTAATTAACTTGGAGACAGGAACGTCGGAACAAATAGTAAACAAATTAATAAATTATGAAATAGACGCAGGATTTATCGCAGGATTCATCAACAAGTCAGGAATTAAAGGCTTTCCAATTTTCAAAGAAGAAATGGTCTTAATCACATCAAAGAGTTTAGGGGGAAGGCTTGATTCTACATTTGTTCAATTAGAAGGCCAGAATATGCTTACTTTTAAAACAGGATGCTCCTATCGGCAGTTGTTAGAAACCTTCTTGTACGATCATGCTCTCACGACTACGCGAAAAATGGAATTCGGATCAATTGAAGCCATAATTGGTTGTGTGAAAAATGGAATGGGTATTTCCATCTTGCCTTATTCTGTAGTGAAAAATCATACGAACATTACATTCAATGCCTTACCCTCAAAATATAGTATGGTCGAAACCTATTTTGTCTATCGTGAAAATGAATGGTTGTCACTGTATAGCGTAATGGAACAGGTCGGAAAAAATAGTAAGGAAGGATGTTCTTAAAGGTTGGTGGCGAAAAAAAGAATAGGCAAAACGGTAGCGGCTTTCCTTCACGATTGATCTTTGATGGTTCAAGAATTAGAAAACAAGAGCTGATGCCTAGGCATCAGCTCTTGTTTCCGGTGTCATTCCTCTGGTCGAGTGCCAGGGTCCATTTGTTCGCTTGTTGCTGTTCGCAAAGGTTTCACTTTTAAGTCTTTCTCAATACGAATTTGGCAGGAGAGGCGCAAATTTTCAGCTGTAATCCCTTTTTTCTCTCGGGCAGCAGCTTCTATTTCACTAATAGGACCAGCATCTCCGTCGACAATTTCGCAAAGACACGTCGTACAGCGTGCTTTTCCGCCACAGCGATGAAGGATATCAACGCCGTTATCCTCTAGAGCAAGAACAAGTTTCTTCCCTTGTTCCGCACGGAAGCTGTGGTAGCCTTCAGCATGAATCATTGGCATATCATTCATTCCCTTCTACATACATGCTCTTAATAAGTGTAGCATGAAAGTAAACGAAGTAGAACGGTGATTCTACAGAGGGGAGAAGGCGTAGGTGTTTTTGAAAATTTACCTGTTCTCATAATCGTATAAGAAGCAGGTAATGGTTAAAAGAACAAAGAGGGGCACAAAGGCCTCCTTATTAGAAAAGTATGTATAGGCCGTTTATTCAAGGCCATAATGGACGAGTAGCTGTGTCTCGAGATGTTCTGCTTGTTCAAAAGGAAGTACGTTGCGTTTTTTGCGAACATATTCTTCAATGGCACGCAAGTAGGCAGATAATTCGCTCGTAGCGGTTGGCAAAAACTGTTGCGCACGTTCTTCAACTGCTCGTAAATCTTCTGCTGTATACATGATCTTCACTCCTAAGAGATTTCTTACCTCTAGTTTATGGCAGAATAGACCCCATAACTAGTTAAGAGCTGTTAAAGATTACGTAAAACTGTCTTAACAGATTGAAAAGTAGCGGAGAAACGATTGCAGATGTTTAAATTCCAGCTCTTTGTGGGATAGCGGATAAAATAGGTGAGATGATAAAGAGAAAGAGGAGTGGTTTGAATGCTGTGCCAATCAAATGATGAATTGCAGCTATTAGTGAATCAAGCGAGAGAGGTAATTCATGATGGGAATGTAGCAGATTATATACCTGCACTCGCCAAAGCAGAGCAAGAAAAATTATCTGTAGCGTTATTTTATCCCGATGGACGTCTCTATTCAGCAGGAGATACAAATGAAAATTTTACCTTACAAAGCATCTCAAAGGTCCTTGCCTTAGCCCTTGCGTTAATCGACCACGGAGAGGAGTATGTGTTTCAACGTGTGGGAAAAGAGCCAACGGGAGATCCGTTTAATTCAATCGCTAAATTAGAAACAAATAAGCCTTCGAAGCCGTTAAATCCAATGATTAATGCAGGTGCTCTTGCCGTTACTCATATGATAAAAGGAGAGTCTGTTGAGCATCGTTTTGAACGGTTGATTGAATTTATACGTTGTTTATCAAGCAATGAGACCATATCGTATAATGAAGAAATTGCGAAGTCCGAATATGACACAGCGGATTTAAATCGAGCGCTTGCGTTCTTTATGAAGCAGCATGATGTTATCACAGAAGACATTGAAGGATTAATGGACCTTTATACGAAGCAATGTGCAATTGAAATGAATTGCAATGATTTAGCAAGAATTGGCTGTGTGTTGGCGATGGATGGACGTAACCCTGAAACCGATGAACAAATCATTCCTGTAGATGTCGCCCGTATTTGTAAAACGTTTATGGTAACTTGCGGCATGTATAATGCATCAGGAGAATTTGCGATTAATGTCGGTATTCCAGCAAAAAGTGGAGTTGCGGGTGGAATTATGGGTTCTATTCCTAAAAAATGTGGCATCGGTATATTCGGCCCCTCCTTGGATGATAAGGGGAATTCAATCGCAGGTATCCGGTTGTTAGAAATGATGTCGCGGCAGTATTCGTTATCGATGTTTTAATAAAGAGGATGAAGAAAAGCGACAACGATAAGCAATATCAGGCTTTTTAATTCTAAATCGCTAAACAGAAAAAAATAAAAAACAAGAGAGGAACGAGTCTCTCTTGTTTTTTTCTTAATTAATCTAACCTTTTTCATGGTCTTTGTCTTTTAGTACTAGCATGACACCAATTAAAATGAATAAGCAACCTATCCAAAACGTAAAGCTGATCGTTTCCCCTAATATGAACCACCCTAATAAGGCTCCAACTACTGGTTGAAAGAAAAAGAAAACGCCTCCACTTGAAGCATTTAATAGGTGTAATCCGCGATTCCATAATAAAAACGCTATTGAAGTAGAGATAACCCCTAGGTATAAAAGACCACCGAGAATAACTGGGTCTTTAAAAACGTGGAAATCTAGTTCATGTAGTGTAGGCAAAACAACCGGTGTTAGCACTACCATTGCTATTAGCGTAGCATATGTGGTTACAACTATTTGTGAGTAATGACTTGGTAACAGTTTAATTAAGACTGACATGAGCGCCCATGTTAATGCTGCTAAGACTAATGTTAAACCACCAATCATACTAGAAAACTCAATACGATCTATCCCTACAATAGTAATAACCCCTACAGTTGCTAACAAAACAGAAATGGCTTTTTTTACTGTTAATCGTTCCTTTAAAATAAGGCTAGCAAAAACAACCATAAAAGCTGGAGTTGTCGCAGTAATAATAGCCCCCATTTGAGCAGTCGAGAGCATTGTTCCTGTTTCTTGAGCGACAATCGAAATGACATACCCTATCACTGCAATCAATAAAATAATAAGCAAGTGATTTTTTTTGATTCTCCATTTTTGCTTGGATATTAAGCCAATAATAACCAATGCAACAAGTGCGATGAGATATCTTAACCATACAAGCTCTAGTGGTGGAATGACGGCTACTAAGAGTTTAACAACGACATACATTCCGCCCCAAATGCTTGATGCAAGTATAAGAAATAAAGAACCTAATAATGATTTTTTCATTTTTTACCCTCCGAATAGTTTGACTCATTGATTTGAGCCTAACGGAGAGTGGTATTTTCCATTTGTATTCTCTCCATTAAGCCTTGGAGGATACAAATGGTACATCGTTTTCAAAAAGCGGTTTATAAAACATGGAATGACCTCCTTTATTGAATACTTCCACCATAACACAGAACGTTAGTAAAATTATTAATAAACTATGCCCTTAACTTTTCGATATTCGATTGAAGAGAAAAACCTTTGTAAAGAAGAGTTCCTGTGGCTTCTCTCTTCATTAGTGACATTTTATTGTTACGCTTGAGCTTCAATACACACGAAAAAGGCAAATTCAACAGGAAAAACAAAGACGGCATTCAATTTTAAAAATAATAATCTAAAAAATTTGAAAATGTATTTTATAATACATTCCTCAATAAGTATCCATTGTATTCTAATGAAGAAGAAAAGAAGAAACGAAGAAAGGAGGTCCTAACATGGAAAACAAAAGAGTAATCAATTCAAATGATATTAATGTAAAACTAGAAGACTATAGCGTAAAGTCATCAACAGTTATGCAAGAGATGGAAGCATCTATTTATGCATCAGTAATTATTCGACCAGAATTAGCAAATTAATTGTATAAGCATGACCAGCCTATAAAATCAAAAAACCAAAAAAAGAGGAGCTGTCCTATACATGGAAAACAAAAAAGTAATCAACTCAAATGATATCAATGTGAAACTAGAAGACTATAGCGTAAAGTCATCAACGGTTATGCAAGAGATGGAAGCATCCATTTATGCATCAGTAATTATTCGACCAGAACTAGCAAACTAATTGTATAAGCATGACCAGCCTATAAAATCAAAAAACCAAAAAAAGAGGAGCTGTCCTAAAATGGAAAACAAAAAAGTAATCAATTCAAATGATATCAATGTAAAACTAGAAGACTATAGCGTAAAGTCATCAACAGTTATGCAAGAAATGGAAGCATCTATTTATGCATCAGTGATTATTCGACCAGAATTAGCAAATTAATTGTATAAGCATGACCAGCCTATAAAATCAAAAAACCAAAAAAAAGAGGAGCTGTCCTATACATGGAAAACAAAAAAGTAATCAACTCAAATGATATCAATGTGAAATTAGAAGATTATAGCGTAAAGTCATCAACAGTTATGCAAGAAATGGAAGCATCCATTTATGCATCAGTGATTATTCGACCAGAACTAGCAAACTAAGTTTGAATCTATTCTCCGAAAAGGTTGTGTGGTGTGCTTAGATCCATGCCACACAATTATTTACTATTCGTATACGTTACTAATAATACGTTAAAAAATCGAACAATTTGATTTAACTCATAAGGAGGAGTACATATGATTAAAAGAAAAGCCGCATTAAAATTCTCTGCTGTGCGCAAATTGTTTACTGAAGAAGAAGATGAGTATTTGCATGAAGTAATAAGAGACTCGGCTTTCTTGGAAAGGATATTACTAAATAGTACTCCCCTATACAATAAGTTAAAAAAAATTGTTGATGAAGACAGAAAGATCGATAAAAAAACAAAAAAAACCGTAGTGAACTATTTATTAAGAATGGCGGCGAGACCGCAGCCTAACCGTATGAACTCAGGAATCTGTACGAATGACAGTGACCGTTTTCGTGGGCGGACCGAATTAAAACAGGTAAGTATATCTGTGGAGTGGGAACAAAATGTAATAAAAAAACTCGAAAATTCTATTCTTACGTTTTCCAACTTAAAACTGACGTTAAATCCAAAACTATACGAGAAAGATCAACAGTTTTTGTTAGAGACGTTTTCAAAAGAAAATACGGCCTACATTTATTTAGAAAGTTCCAGTTTTTTGAAAGACTTGTTCGATTCCTTAAGATCACCTATTTATAGTCAGACACTATTAGATCAATATCAAGACTCTCAAAAAGCTCTAGTGTTAGGCGTTATACAAGAGCTACTAAAATCAGATATTATAAAAACTGAACTTTCTACTTATTCTATCAATAGAGATGCTGATGCTTTTTTAGAAAGCCTTTTAAGCTACAGTAAGTACGATGTTGAATTAGTTTCATCTATAAAAACAATTAAAGAATTAATACATAACTATAAGGAATTGGAAGTTGGCAAAGGGATTGACGTATACAAAGCGTTAGTTTCCAAAATGGCGGCATTGTGCAAAAGTTCCTCATATTTACTTGTTGATTTGTCTATATACGATTCTTTGGAGAATAAAGAACAAATTAAACATGCCCTTGATAATGGAGAATCCCTAGAATTAATGGCTTTTTTTGACAAACACCAAGGGATCGATTGGAACAACTATTACAATCGGTTTATAGGAAAATATGGTTTTTACACAAGAGTCCCTTTACTTGAGATGATAAATAAAGATGCTGGGCTGGGTTTTATGCAGCACCTGTCTTTTGATGATAGAGATAATCGAATTGAAAAATACATTCTGAACAAAATGATGCAGTGGCATAGAGTGAGCGATAAACCAACGCTTACCCTTACTGAAGAAGATTTTTTATCGATTAAAGCGTTATACGGGAGAAAAGGGGACGGTAGGATTCCTATTTCATTTGATTGCAAGATTGTGGAGAGTAAGGCTGGATTTATTTTACCTCCTAACGCGTTTTCTTTCCCTCGTTATTCTTTTACAGGTCGTTTTTCGTCTTGTAAGGGGAGTAAAGGAGTGGATTCCCATGGCTATTCAGAAATAAGCTATATGAGCAATTATTTTAAAGATGTCGGCTTAACTTATCGATCAGAGAGCAATACGTTTATCGATTGCATCGGCCACACTGATCGATTAAAAGGGAGAATTCCCCTAAATGAAATCGATATGGTTGCCCATAAGAATCGCCTTCATATGATCCACAAAGATCAAATCATCTATCCTGTATCAACTCATTTGTTCAGTTATCGAAACTTTAATGAACATCCTGCTTTAGTCTTTCTAAGTGAATTTTCTAGGTACTGTTTCGAGTACCCGAATAACTTCCCTATCGAAAATTTCTCTTATTTGGAATATATCCCTAGGATTGAATACAAAAATCTCATTGTGTCACCTGCTAGAGTCAATATCAAATTTGAGCATGAAAGTACGAAAACGGAAAGAGTAAAGAAGATTAGCGACCTCTTAAATAAGTACAGCTTGAATCAAAATAAATATATTTATTTTTTGGAGGGAGATAAAACGCTACCTGTACCTCTTAATAATGAGGAGGCTATGTTATTTTTGGAAAGTTGTATAAGCAAGAAGGATCAGCTTGTACTAATGGAAGCGCCGGAATTAGATGAATCGACTGAAGAAGTCAGCGATTGGATCTATTCATCAAAACAGTATAACCAAAATCAAGGGACCTTTGACCTTGATACTAAGCAAATCGTACATGCACAAAAATTAAAAGAAAAAATAGACCCTTGTATAAATTCTTATCATTTGTACTACAGAAGTGGTAAAAGAGAAAAAGTAGAAAACATGATTTTGGCGTTAAATGAAAAAGATCACTTGTTAGAAGATGTATTTATTGTGAATTATATTGATGAGAATAAGAAAGAACATATGCGCGTACGATACAAAAAGAATCTCGAAACAGAGAGTAAATGGGAAGAAATCTTATCCTCAATGCTTTCATCAGGGTGTTTATACGATTTCCAAAAAACGTTGTTTCGGCCTGAAGTGAACAGATATGGTGGAAATGGGCTATACAATCTCGTGTATACATTGTTTTCGGCTGAAACAAAGTTACTAAATGTATTGAAACAAGCTTACGCACCTTACAATGAGAGTGAAAGTGCATTGTATCTCTCTAGCTATGTATTATATGGATTGCTTGGGAAAGATACAAATCTGTTGTTCCAGTACATTGAAAGCAGTATAGAGAAAGAGAGCAAATATGTTAAACCATTTGCAAAAAAACGCACGAATTACCGTGGAATCGTGTTACAAGCGTTAAAGGATTACAATAAAACATCACATCCATTGCTAATTGAATACAATCAGTTAGCAGCAGATCTGTTAATAGCAGCTAAGAGACTACGATTATCAGATGATTACTTGTTTTACATTGTACAAAGCATTGTTCATATGGCAATGAATCGTCATTTTCCTTTTAAGAGAGAACTAGAATTGGAAACCAATCAATATATGAGGTTCTCATTTTCAAACATTCGTTACTACCTTCAGGAGGGAGTATTAAAAAATGGAGCATTATAGTATTAAATGTTATGTGGTAGAACCATCTCAAGAATTAAAGACTACCATAAAAAAACTTATAAAGAATTACAACTTTATGATTGATAAAGGGTGGGAAAATGGCTATCACTTGAACCTTAGAGGAACGATTCGTCGCAGTGATTTATCGTGGATGTTAAAAGAGCTTAAAACAGGCGTGAATTGCTCTTTAACAAGTTTTGATGAGGCGGAATTTAGTAGAAACTATCAATCTACAGCAACTATATTAAGAAATGCTAACCCATTTAATCCCATTTTGAAGAACGACGTTATCGTTAAAGAAGAGGATCTTATTTTTAATGAAAAATTAGAAGATGATTTGTTTAAAGAGTCGAATAAAATTTTTGATCATTATTTTAGCGAATATTATTTTGAAGAAAATGATTTACATCCAATTATTGCTGAAATAATGAAGTTTCATCATAAAATGAAAGAATATGAACAACTAGAGACTTATGTTGTTGAACAGCAAGCTTATAATTGTCATCTTTCTCACTATGTTGCGTTTATTAATCGTTTAAATGCTCAGGATAAAGAACTAGTAGAAAACGATTTTAAACGGAGGTTTGAAAGTGATTCGAAAGAAGGCTTGTTGAATTTCGATCTATCTCCAACAGCTTTAACGGAGAATTTACTTGGTTTCTTTTATAAATTACGCCCTTTAATAGAAAGGAAAGATCTTAACTTCTATATGCCTTTTGATCGTTCTCATATTGATGAAAAGATTGAATATGCTTCCAAAAGACATCAAGTTACTTTTGCAAAAGAGAATATGCATATCTATTTATACAATGAGGTTTTAATTGCTAACAGATGGGTCACAAATGCTTTATACAAAAAGTTGTTACTTTTAGGTTTAACCAATATGGATCGCTTCTACATGAATTACGTGATTGCTCGGTTAAATTTTTCGGAAAAGGAATTGTCAGATTATCCAGTGCAAAGTCTGAATAAGGCCTCCGTGTCATAAAGGCGTATGAACAATAAAATAAATGATTGTAAGCAAGCCGTCATGGGATTGGAAGAAGATCACTCCAGTTCCAGACGGTATTTTTAATGCATAGTAGTCCGTCCGTTTTCTCTTCCCATTGGAGATTTAGATTGTGGTTACGTTACGTGATGATCACTATAAAACAAGCTCTTCTTATCATTTTTTAATGGAGACAATTTAAAATGCTGTGGGAAGTAGGAATCTGTAAGTTTTAACTAGCTGTTAATCTACTTGAGTGAGTAGTTAAGTAAGGCCTTCATAAAAGCACTTTACGTATGTTTAATTTACAATAATTTAACCTCTTCTTATTAATCAGAATGTAACGATACAATTCATGTAACAACTAATAAAGGAGAGCGATTAGATGAAAAAAATACTGTTTAGTGTAATGGTAAGCTTGTTGTTAGTAGCTGGAGGATCAACCCTTGACGTAGCTTCTGATGAATATCAACCAGGTCCATTCGGCGATCCTGAGGGTCCATTAGTTTAATTATGAACCATCAACAGTTTTTAGTAGCAACAAGTGAACTAACTCAAAAAGTATGCAATAAGCACCCTATTTCTACTCCGTGCGTGATTTTTAAAGAAGATCAACAAAACCAAGTGAGGTTAATTGACTACACGATTGATAAGGATGTATTAAGTCAAATCATATTTGATGTTTTACGGTCTCTTAGAAAAGAAGAATGCGGTTTACCTATAATTGTTGCTACAGAAAATAATGTGATTAACCGCATGGAATCTGCTGGGGTATATTATGTAAATATCCGAAAGAATGAATTTGTTTACTTGTTTGGGAAAGAGGATTATAAGCGTTTTTTTGAAAGTCTTACAGTCGTTCAAGAAAGATTAAACCTCAAGGGCTCTTTACTTATTAGCTTTTTAACTGACAGTCCTAATCAATGTTCAGTGAATGAAAAACTGTCTGATCAATTGAATGAATTAATCCATCTACATGGAGATCTCAATTGCGAAAGCACTTCGATCGAACATCCAGAAGTCATTACCTTTCCATTACTTAATACTAATTTCAACCTTAGACTACTTCATTGGATTAAAAAAAAAGGTGGAGTTGAACATGTTAAATGAATGTAAAGAAATTCTTTTAAGTGACGATCAAATTGTCAGTATGGAGTCAGGGTATGTCTATTATCTACAAGAAGGAACGTTGCAATTATGGGAATTACACAATGATGGGGTAGAAATACTCATTAATGTTTTAAAGCCAGACGATGCTGTGAGACTGCCAGATCCTAGCATCAATAGTGTATATGAGTTTAGAACGAATAAAGAAAAGGCACAGTTAATTTTATACAAATGGGATTCTCTTCACAAAATAGAGGAGAAATACTACTTACTTAATAAAGTAGCTACCACAACAATGAGAACAGAATTGATTAATCACATTAAAAGAAAGAAATTTGTGAAAAATAGGTTGGTTTATTTATTGCAATTCTTGTCCCAAGAGTTTGGTGAAATAGAAAACCAGTATTACATTCTAAACATTCCGTTGACACACGAACATTTATCCAGTCTCATTCTCTCTAGTAGAGTAACGGTTACGAAACTCTTGAATGAATTAAAAAAACAAAAGGTCATTACGAATGTTCAAGGGTTTCTTTATATAAGAAAAGACCTTATTGATCGTGTAGGCAGCTACGATTGCTCGTTAGAAGTTGTTTAATCATACGGTACGTTTATCACTATTCATCCGCACTTTCAAATCAGGAATATGAAGCTTGGACAAAATCTTACCATTTACTTACACACTTGAAGAATGGTTAAGTGCCATTAAGTAATACTCGGAAGATTTTTTGTAAAATTTCAACTCAAAGTAATAATGAGCTAATTCTTCTGCCATTTTCTTTATTAGTATGGAATGGCTATCTTTTTCAGCACGTTCAATTGTACGTTTTAATAATTTTTCGTAGTTAAGAAAATCACCTCTTTGTTTAAAAACAATGGCTTTAATGACATGTAATTCAATGTCTAAATAGCTCATTTGGTGTTGATCGACCAAATGTAAGCATGTATCTAAAAGGTCTTTAACCTCTGTCCATTCTTTTTTTAAGAGTTTTATTTCTAATAAGCCTTTCAAAACGTATACTTTACTAACGTCACTTTCGAGGTTAGCTAAACTTTTATTGTAATAAACAATGGCTTCGTCATACTTCTCGAGCTTTTGAAACACTTTACCAATATTATATGTGATCATGGTGAACAAACGATTCTTATTTTTTACATTTAAGTCAGCTAAATATCGTTCAGTCTCTTGTAAAGTTCGTAAGGATTTATCATATTGTGAAAGCAAGTGATATTGAACGCCAAGGGTTACTAATACATTTACTATGTTCTCGGTATCACCTAATTTTAGGAATAGATCATATGATTTTTTACAATAGTAAAGGGCAATTGATTTGTCTTCCATAATGCGTTGTTTGACTAAGCTAATATTATAATAGAGTTTGGCACTTTCAATAGTTGTGTTATCGACGTTTAAATTTTCTGATATTGAATAATGGTAATGGGCTTGGGAGAAATTCTGTTTGGAGTAAAAATACTTCCCTAATATATTATGAAGCCTAAAATATATCTGTTGTTCGCTAAGGTCTTTAAACTCGGTGTTATCTTTTACATCAATTAAGTTAATGTTAGAACGATAAATAGTGTCTGCATCATTCATTTCATCTTTTGTCATTGAATGATTTAATAAGACTGAAAACACTCTAATGAGGAGAGAAGGTTGAAGAAATTCTAATAGAGACATTCTAAGGAGAGCTTCCTCTTCGTTCGATAACGATTTAGATTCTCCCTCTACTTTATTGAGTACAGTTATAATTTTGTCATGTAGACTAGTCGAACTGTTATGATCCATTATGTCGATAGTGACGTCTAACCTTTTCGAAATCTTATCTAGAAATTGTTTTGATGGCTTCGTCTTTCCATTTTCAATTCGACTTAAATAGGCAACTGAACAAATGCCTTCTACTAATTCTGATTGAGAAAGTTTTCTGTATATCCTTAAATGTCTAATTTTTTCACCTATGTATATACTCATTTGTTCCCTCATTTCAATAAATTATTTATTCTAACTATTTATTAAAAGTAGGGGGCGTTATTAGGAAGTAGATAATATACGTTAACATTTGCAATAAAAACGTATCCCCATCCAGCTACAGTCGCTTACATACACTTTTTGTATAGCTATGTAAATGGAATTATATCAAATAAATTTGGCAAATAGTAAAGTTTTTGGTTTGTATTTAAATAAAAAGACCTATTTTAACGAAATAATTAGTGAATTCGATGAATGGAGGGTATAAATGAAGGTGAAATTTGAGTCGTTTATGGTAGAAAGGAATTTTATCCTTTTAATGATGGGTGTTTTCATCAATGCGTTAGGAAGTGGTGTATACGCAATAGCCGGAATGTTACTAGTATTAAGCTTGAGTGGTAGCGTTCTCTATTCTGGTTTTGCTTTATTTGCGATCACCTCAGCAGGTGTATTATCTTTTTTAATTGCACCATTGGCTAACTATTTTAAGTACAAGAACGGTTTGGTTTACAGTAATCTACTAAAAGCGCTTATCCTTTTTACCATCCCTATATTGCACTACACAGTTGGTCTACATGTATGGTACGTAATTGGTTTATTGTTTATAACAGCCCTATTTACGCAATTCACGTATCCAATTGAATCGACAATCCTGCCTATCATTGTGGGGAAAGATAATGTGATAGCCGCTAACTCCTTTTTGCAAACCATTCGAGAAGCAATGGATATTGCGTTTCTCGCAGGCGCTGGAATTCTTATTACATTTACAGGGACCATTCCAGCTATCATCATCACAGCTACATGTCTCATACTCGTCACAATAGCCTATTCTTTTTTTACCTTCTTACAACCAGACGTAAAGAGAGATCCTTCTACATCCGTAGGTTCTGCAGTTCGTACGTACTTTATTGATTTAAAAGCTGGCTTCACTTACATTGGAAACTCTCTTATTCCTAAGATGATTTTTTCAATCGTTTTTATAAACCTGGCTATGGTGATTATGACGACAAATTTACCCGCGTTTTCTCTTATGAAGGGTAGTGGGATAGAAGCTTCTTATGGGTTTTACTTAGCGGCTATGTCGATTGGAATTATGATTGGAACGATTCTCGCTTCTAAATTAAAACAAATAGATTTCGGTAAATTAATCATCTTTTCTTTTTTCGGCACAGGTGTAATGTGGATTGGAACGGCGCTTCTCCCACTTGTGTTCTCCATGATTTTGTTTAGCATTGGAGCTATTTCCATCGGCATAATAAACATTCTTGTCTTTTCATCCATACAAAGACAAGTCGAAGTCACTTTTATTGGTAGAGTGATAACCCTGATAACGAGCGCAGCTGCTTTAGGAATGCCCATTGGAGCTTTAATAGGTGGAATGCTAGGGGAAATGTTTGCAACAGAAATACCCATCCTTATCTGTGGTGTTTCCATGATGCTATTTAGCCTTTCTTGGTTAAGTAGTTCTGCATTGCGTAAACTTCCAAGTATAGATCACGTTAAACTTTTCCAAGAATCAAACGTTCAAGCATAGGCTTTATTGCAATGGCAAATCTTGAAAAAACAGTGAGCACTACTCTTTACGTTTGCATAAATAAAAGTGAGGACACTTCTTATTAGAAATGTCCTCTTACCCGTATTCTTTTTATTCCTCTGGCTGTGGAATCGCTTTTTCAGCAGAACGACTTACCGTTTCCCAATCTTTCCATGTCTTTATTTTGCTCAATTCATGTTCAATGGCTGCATCAAAGACGTGGCTCCCTAAAATGAGTCTTAAAGGTGGCTTCTCGTCATTAATCAGTTTTAGTAATGCAGTGGCAGCTTCCTTAGGGTGGCTATCTTTGCTTTCATAGCTTTGAGTTTCTAAAAACTCTCGGACAGGACTATATTCTTCATGTATAGTAGTGAACTGCATGTTTGTATATAAATTTGTCCAATATCCGCCTGGCTCTACAATAGATACATGAACCCCAAAATGAGAGACCTCTTGTGCTAATGCTTCACTAAAACCTTCTAATGCGAACTTACTTGCACTGTAGATTCCAGTCATTGGGCCAGCAAGAATGCCTCCTATACTGGATATTTGTATAATGTGACCAGACTTTTGTTTTCTGAGGTGAGGTAAAACTGCTTGGCTGACCCAAACGGCACCATAAAAATTAGTGTCGATTTGTTGTTTAATGTCGTCCTCGGTAAATTCTTCAATCATTCCCAATATCATGTTTCCGGCATTGTTTACTACTAGATCAAGTTTACCAAAATGAGTAATCGCTTTTTCAACAGTCTCAAAAACTGAAGCCCGTTCTGTGATGTCCAACTTAAATGACTTAAAGGTAGTTTTGTATCTTTTTTCTAATTCCATTAAGGGCTCTATATTTCGAGAAACCCCGACTACTTTATCTCCTAAGTTAAGTGCTGTTTTCGTAAATTCAAGTCCTAATCCACTGCTTGCACCGGTGATAAACCAGACTTTTGAAGTTGAATTGTTTGGTTTCATTATTCTTCACTCCTCCTGTATTCTTTCATCTTCATCATAAAAAGAAATAGAACAGTGTCTCTAAGGCGTTCATTTTAGAGGGGAAGAAAGCCAATGTATACAAAAAAAAGCGTGAAGGACAGACCGCCACACTCTTCAATACGATTGAGAGATATAAAAGGACAGACAATTTCCGCTAAACTCTGAAATGCATTCCAGAGCCACTGAACTATAAATTTAGCTGTTCAATCTGCGGATAATTACGATCACTATAATCCCTCCTTCATTTAGTTGTTTTATCATAGCTTATAAAAACATAATGGTCAAATCCTCGGTTTAAATGAGGTCGCTAATAGGATATAATGAGCAAAAAACGATCGTACACATGTATAGTCAAGGAAAGGGATGGATAGAAGTGAACGGTATAAAGCGAATAGTTCAATTGGATCGTAACTGTGAGACTAGATTGCTACAAATATGGGAATCCGGTGTTAATGAAACACATAGCTTTTTAACGTCTTCAGATAGAGAACGAATTAGGCCAGATGTTCTGTTAGGGATAAGAAGCGTAGAACATCTTTTTTGTTTTTATAAGAATAGCGAAATTGTCGGTTTTATTGGCGTTGACACTAAAAAAATAGAGATGTTGTTTATTGATGCTGCAGTAATGGGAGAAGGAATAGGTAAGACATTATTGTCTTATGCAGTTGAAACCTTACAGGCTACATTAGTAGATGTTAATGAACAAAATACTCATGCGGTTCAGTTTTATAAACATATGGGGTTTATACAAATTCATCGTTCTGAACATGATGATAGAGGAAGACCTTTCCCCATACTAACGATGCAAATGGGAAGCTCAATCACTCACTAGACTCGTTTAGAATAGGTTTTTACAGCTCGCTTCAAAAGTGAAGCGAGCTGTCATCATTCCTCATCATGCCATCGTACAAAAATTGAAAGAGCATCACATACCCTCGCTAAAAACGTGACTACCCCCTCTCATTTTCTTCTTTATACCATTTTCTTAATCAGCCATTTTTTAAAGAAATGTGCGTTTGAAAATCAATGATTTGTGTTAAAGAAATAAAAACAAACGTATAAGAGGTTGATGCATCTTGTTTAGTCATATGGACTGGGTTCGATTATTTATGGCGGCTCTTTTCATTCTTCCACTAGTTACGATAATCCGCGAATCTGGCTATTATGTGGTAGCGACATTGCTTAGAGGGAAGAACAAAAAACTTGTTATTGGTAGCGGACCTACATTGGTTAAATTCCCTACTGTAGAAATCAGACGTTACTTCTTTATGTTTAGCTGGATGGAGTATGATGAATTAAAACCACGTAATCGATTTTGGCATGGGTTGATTTATGCTGCACCCATCCTTTCAACTGGAACAGTTGCTTTTCTAGCGAACGCTTTCGTTTTAGAGGGTATTTTGCCAGCTAATATTTTTTGGTCAACGTTTATTTTCTATTGCTTTTACTACATGCTTTTTGATGTTATTCCTGTTTATTTACCAGATGGACAACCAACGAATGGCCGGGCTATTTTCGATTTAATGTGGCACGGAGAACGGTCTGATTATAAGAAGCAGAGAGAAGAAGAAAAAGAGAAAAAGCAAAAAGAAGGAAAGGCTGACGGGGACCGCAGCAATACGGACGCACAAGAAGAAACAATGGAAAATCGAGATCGGGATGAAGAGGAGAGAGGCGATCATACAAATCCAGACGAAAGGCAAGAAGAGGCTAAGAGGAATCGAAAGCAACGTAGCTATACAGAGTCCCAAGAAGAGACAAAAGAAAATCGTGACCGAGATGAAGTGGAAAGGCGTGACCACACAAACCCCAAGTCATAGGTTACCTATCATGTTGTCCAGACACGTAAGTTTTTCTGTCAATCCAAAGATATACATAGATTAGTGCCGTGTTACGCAGAAGGAAAGATCAGGAAATACGAAAAAATATGCAATAAAGAAAAACAAAGGTAAAGAAAAGAGGCCAATAGTGATTGGCTTCTTCTTTTTTAGGTGGACATTAAGATTAGGAAGTGAAAAGGACAGAGAATGCATGCCTAATCCTCGTACAGGATGATTAGATTACCAATAAAGTTTTTAAATTAATGCAAAGGCATCATATTTAATTCAATTAGTTAGCTGAACCTTTGCGGGTAAATAGAGGGTTTTGAATGAGTAATAAAAAAGGGTGGTATAGAACATTCAAAAGAGAAAGTGTAAGAAATGTAGAGAGTAGATGGGGAATAAAAAAGACAGTATTGTAACGATAAAGCTACTTGGAAAAGAGGTGTTGAAAAATGATAGTTTGTAAGTAGATGATTTCTTTTTGGGATAACTTTCGATTTAGCTTTAATTCCATTTCGTTTATTAAACTTTGTAAAAGTTCCTCGTAATCATCCATTCATCTCTCCTTCCCGCCTTTGTGAGCAATACTAAAGAACCTTTATTAAAAAATCAATGGAATTTTAGATGATTTCAAAAGTAGAACTTGAGTGTTGTTCCTTCATTCTTATAAGTTTGACAGTTTCCTACTTAAAATGGTGTTCTTTGTTTTTTAAACACACTCTTCATACAAGTAAGACTTTTGATAATAGGAACGATAGTAAAGGCAAAAACCTACAAACGTTTTTGCCTTAGTCGTATAATTCCTCATTAAGGGAATGTACTAGATGTATCCTGACAAACAATCACTAATACTTGCCCCGATTCAACCGTATTATTCAATTCTTTCGCTTGGTTATTACTAAAACCGCATCCTTCAAGCAACTGTTCTAAGCTGTACATATCGCCATCATACTTTACATTTTCCTTTGGTAAGCCGTAGTCATTATGCGTTTTTGTTTGGTTATTGTGCGGAAAAGGAGCAACGACCTTGATCCGGGATGAATCATATTTTTGCTTCATTTTTTTAACAGCGTCATACGCTTCCTCTTCACTATTGAAGTCCTTAAACATAGGTCTCTGCATACTCTTCACCTCTATCTATAATAATTGTATAGTCCCATTCCCACATTTGTTTTTCTTTAAAACCAAATAGTATAAATTTAGGTTCTCTTTTTAATAGACATTCCATAGCGACAATGCAATAATAGGAGAAAAAATAAGGAGCTTGTAAGGCAATGTTATTCTATGATTACCTACATGAAAAACTACCTTCTTTGACTGAAGAATGGTACCATGGCCTCGATAAAACCAAAGGAGGCGTTTATGGTACGTGTAACCCTTTAGAAATAGAAACGTTAAAAAAGCAGAACTACGACTTTCATTCCATCTTCATTACGTTATTTGATGAAGACGAAGACTCATGTAGCGATGAAGCTTTTCAACGATGGATTGATTCCATTACTTCTGATGAAGCTCATTTAAATACAGCTTTGCCTGATATTATAGAAGAATTCCATCGTAATCAGCAGCTATATTTACAACATGTTGAAAAGTATTTCTATCATCATGGTGATCAGTTAGCATTTGAAGATTATGCTTCATGTGTGCAGAAAATAACAGATACCTTTAAAGACATTGTTGTAGCTTTTAGTATAAAAAACCAAGCTAAGTCTAAACAGTTAATTCATGCACAAAGTGAGTTAATTACAGAATTAAGCTCCCCGATTATTGATTTAAATGAAAAAATTTCATTGCTGCCGCTAGTGGGTGAAATTGATACGCACCGAGCGAAAATCATTTTTACAAATACGATAGAGTCTTGTGCAAAAAGACAAATTCAGTGTTTACTAGTAGATCTATCAGGTGTCCCAATTATTGACACAATGGTAGCGAATGAGTTGTTTCAATTAATAAAAGGGTTAACATTAGTTGGGACAAGAACCTCACTGTCAGGTGTTCGACCGGAAATTGCCCAAACAGCTGTTCAAATTGGTATTGATTTTAGCGGTTTGAAAATTTATTCATCTATTGCTCATGCGTTGGCGAGACTTGATTTTTCAACAATTGATATGTAAACTCAGAGGCTGGGATAGAAGTAGATAGACAGACCAAAATGACGAACATTCCTGATAATAGGAACGTTCGTCGTTTATTTTATATGAAAATTAACGGAAGGAGAATTCGAAGACTCCTGGGGGATCAGCACGTGTCTGAAGACTCTGGAGTGGCGGTTTTCCACGGAGGAGGCTGAGGCCGTGTCCCCGGAAAGCGAAGGATTCTCCTGTAGCGGTGCTACTCAGCATATTCTAGACTTTCGTCTTTTCAAATACTACTTTTAGTTATCTCCCAGCCTCTTTATAGTGTAACGAATGTTGAGGCAGGTCGTCTAATGATGTTGATTCTAGATTAACGAAGATAGGAGTGAACACACAATGGTAGGAGTAGAAATTGATTTGGTTGTTACGGATAGTTTAAAAGCATTAGAATTATACGAGAATATATTTGAGATCGAACGTATTGAGGTATCAGATTTACCTAAAGGCACAAACGAAGCCATCTTTACCCTCTTCGGCGTACGCTTTCACATGTTGGATGAAAATCCTGAATTTCAATTGGTAGCACCAACCAAAGAAGACCCTAAAACAATTTGGTTTAACGTATCTGTTCCTGATATTAAGGAGACCTATAAAAAAGCAATGAGCTTAGGGTGTAAGGAGATACAACCGGTTACGGATTTACCTGATTATGGAGTTTCGAATGCAATGTTTATGGATTCTTTTGGATATGTTTGGATGTTACATCAAATTCACGAAGTAGTGAGTCATGAAGAGCGTATACGCATTTGGGAAGAAAAAAGAAAACAATAATAAAAGGTTGTGTAAATCTCCCCGCAGTCCATTTTGTGCATTTAGACATATTTCTGAAAGGCTCATGAATGTAATAATAAAGCCTACTTTCTCTAATGCAGAGGAATGTAGGTTTTTTTATTCCATTTCTATAGTTCCATCTCCTCCGCTAGCTCCACGCACCAATAGCCATTTATACGCAAGAAGCACATGGAAAAACGTATCTAGTTAGTAAAAGGGAAAATCATGTTCGTACCTCCACTTTCCTTAGAATATAGTCTGGTAAGGAAGCGCATTCTTTCTTAAAGTATGTATTATTATGCAAATAGTTAGAAAACGTTTAAACTAAGTAATAAGTAAATGAAGAAGGAGCTGAGGGAATTGCAATATAGACAATTGGGGGACACTGATTTAAAGATAAGTCAGCTAAGCTTTGGAACTTGGGCTATTGGTGGCTCGTGGGGCAGGACGAATGACAAAGAATCATTAAAAGCACTTGAAACCGCAATGGATCACGGTGTGAACTTTTTTGATACAGCTGATGTATACGGGGATGGTCATAGTGAGGAACTTCTTGCGCAAGCGACGAAGGGGAAAGAAGATGAAGTCTATATTGCTACAAAATTTTGTAGAGCAGGGGATATCTTTTCTCCTGATACGTATTCCGCTGAGCAAGTGCGTTCATATTGCGAGAATAGCCTGAGGCGTTTAAACAGGGAGCGCTTAGATTTATACCAGATTCATTGCCCGCCTTTGGACATTCTTAAGAGTGGACAAGTGTTTACCGTACTTGATCAGCTTCAAGCTGAAGGGAAGATAAGAAATTATGGTGTAAGTGTTGAAACGGTAGAGGAAGGGCTATTATGTTTAGAAAATCCGAATGTGAAGGCATTACAGGTTATTTTTAATCTTCTTAGACAAAAGCCCCTTGAAACATTATTGCCGAAAGCAAAGGAAAAAGGGGTGGGAATTATTGCGAGAGTTCCTTTAGCAAGTGGACTCTTAACAGGAAAATTCACAAGTGCGCACACGTTTGAAACAGATGATCACCGAAATTTTAATCGCGATGGGGATTCATTTAATGTTGGCGAAACGTTTGGCGGGATTGAATTCGAGAAGGGGGTCGAACTGGCTCAAAAGCTATCTTGGATTAAAGATGGTCGTAAGCATCTTTCGAGTGCTGCGCTTCGCTGGATACTAGATCAAGAAGAGGTAACAACTGTTATACCTGGATTTAAAACTGTTGAGCAAGTAGAAAAAAATGTAGAGGCTGTACATGAGCCTAAATTCACAGCCGAAGAATTGAAAAACTTGGCTGCGTTTTATAAGTCAGAAGTCGAGCAGCATATTCGTGGACCTTACTAAGTAACCGATAAGAGGTTGAGTATACCAAAGAAAAAGGATCAAATGCGATTCTAGCCTGAAAATGGGTGCATGTTACAAAAACAGCCGACTGATTATCGGTTGTTTTTGTGTATCAGCAGCACAGAAAAAGAGCCGTTAGATACGGCTCAAATTAAGCGTTAGACCGTTCGTTGCGCTAAAAATCACTTTAGAAGTTGTTTGATGACAAGATCAGCCAACAAATCTCTTGATGCTGTGATAAATAAAGATAATACAACGTTATGTTGTTTAGTCGTTAGTCCTCTAGTGACACTTTAATCGTATATGACATCTTTTCCTTCTTCTTTTAATTGTCTCAAAGAGGCAAGCATATGGTTTATTTCTTCATCGGAATGCCGTATCCATGAACCTAATTCCGCTATTACTTTTAATGGAGATTTCGATCGATAAGAGCGTGTTGGATTTCCGGGAAATCTTTTATCAGTTAAGTTAGGATCATTTTCAAAGTTCCCTAATGGTTCAACAATATAAATTCTTTCTTTGGAGTCGGATTTTGCTAATTCCGCTCCCCATTTGGCAGCATCTAAGGTCGCAGTAAAGTAGATATGGTTAGAGGTTTTATCCTGATAATTGGATACGTACAAAGGTTCAAGTAAGTCTCCAACATTTAATTTTGCTTTAGTACCGTGAAAGAACGGTCCAGGGTCTAATACATGTTTCTCGCCATTCATCTGGCCACACCCCTTATCATTTTTGATTTGTGAGTAATAGTATAAGCAAGGCTATTGAAAAAGAATAGTCTACAATTCATTTTTTATTAGGGGTATAATAAAGGTGTAGGTTTTTAAAACAAATAAACACGGCAATAACGCAAATAAGAATAAAGGTATGTGCGTTTTTTTTTTGTTTGATCTTTTTTACTGCTTATCTGCTGTATAAGTGTTTATTTATCGGAAAATTGGTTTCAAGTACCTTTTAAACAATTATTTGTTCAAGCTTTTTACGTTTGAATTCATTATATGGTCAATCTCAATCAATAAACTTGCCACTTTCATTTTCTCAGAAAGTGGCGGAATTATAGCTAATGTGCTTTTTAAATTCATCATTATAAAAAAATTCTCCACAGGAAGGATAGTTTCGACAGCGCTTTAATGGCTAGGGCTTTAACAACATGTTCATGATCATTTGTAGACGTGTCTTTTGAGAACGGATTACTTTTAGATGCTTTTTTATCCATTTCCACTGTGAGTTTGTTGGCAAATGCCGCACTGTTTATTAGTACAGCTGATTCCGTATTTAAAAAACTAGATCTGGCATCTAAATTAAAAGATCCCACCATACTCATTTGATCGTCTATTACAAACGATTTGGCGTGAATGGAGTGTGGTCCTTGATATTCAGAAATAGTAAACCCACTATCAGAAAGGGCTTCCCTCTTACTTAAATAGCCTGAATAAGCCATTGGATTGGGTGTTTGTTGGATAGAGTTAGTTAATAAAACCCAACTAACCGTAGAGTCCATTTCGACATACTTATTCATCTGCTTAGTCGGAATGGCATAGGGCGTTTGAATATAGACCTTAGATTCTGCTTCACTTGCAAGCTTAGTGAATGTTTTCCACATAGTAGGCGGCTTATTAAGTCTGGTTAATGGATTGGAAAGGAAAGAAACGTGTTCCGCTTTAATCGCTTTGTTTTTCCACTCTTGCGATAATGGTTGTACAAATGGCACATGATCGTTTTTTGCCTTTTGATAGGTATCATTTAGATCTTGTTGAAACGCTAACCCGGCTCTTTGATCCTTGCTTTTATTTTTTTTCTCCACTTGTGTAAATGGGTGATTCCAAAGCTCATTCGTGTACGCTTTCATCTCTTGAAGAGAACTTTTAGACTGGTTATCCTTATGGTAAATAAGGACGTCACGGTCTAGCACGTAATCTTTAGGTGGGGCTTCGGAAAGGTATTTATCACCGATATTTCTCCCTCCAATGATTCCATATGTCTCATCCACCAACAAAAGTTTGTCATGTAAACGATTATGCCATGACCAAGGCTTAAATGGTCGAAACGGTTCAAAATAACGAAGTTCCATATTTGGATGCACCGCAATCGCTTTTTTCACCTCTTTTAAATCCCCGTGTAGATTATGAAACAAACCGTCTAATAAGACCCTAACGTGGACGCCTCGATCAGCTGCTTCAAACAAGGCAGCTAAAAACAAATGAGATGTTTGTCCCTTTTGTACAGAATAGGAGACAAAATCTATACTTGTCTTTGCTTCTTGAATGATTTGCATTCTCGTCCTTCCGGATTCAAATCCATTCTCTAAAAGAAGAACATGATCTTGATTTGCAAAATCTTGTGTTTTAGATGTCGTGTGTAAATCAGAATCCTCTTGTTTATACGATAGGGGTAAGAAAAAAAGTAAATACGCCGTAAAGAAAACATAGCTAATGTATAGAAGAATAGCTGTAAGGAGTACACCTTTTAACATAAGCATCATCGCCCTTGATGAAATCCAAGCCTTTGCT
This sequence comes from Shouchella oshimensis, assembly GCF_004375095.1. Classification (NCBI taxonomy): domain Bacteria; kingdom Bacillati; phylum Bacillota; class Bacilli; order Caryophanales; family Bacillaceae; genus Shouchella; species Shouchella oshimensis. The sequence goes on from NZ_SNUX01000002.1 coordinate 237,444, forward strand.
TGTCTAACTCCACATAGGTTTGATTGCCGTGAATCTGTTTGTGAATTAAAGGATGACAAAAATAATCATTCAGACTGTCTTTCTTCTCCAATACTTTCTTCCTCGCTGGTGAAAATTCATCATATTTTAAATGTAATTTCATTTCGACCTCCATTATTTCGTCTGTATGATCTCCCCATTTATAGTTAACCTTTAGTAAGAAAATATTCTTTATAAGATCCATACGATGAAGAAAATGGTTTGTGATTATTATCTGTAGCAAAAATAAAATTGTACTTTTTAGGAGATGTTAACAGAACGAACGATTGTGGAGGATGAAAACATGGATTTTCCAACGATTCACACAAACATTTGGGATGCCGTTATAGCTGTTCCATTTGTGCTCATAACAACTGAGTTCATTAAATGGACGACGAAAATTCCACATAAGTATGTTCCAACTGTCGCAACCATATTAGGTTTATTGATATCTGTTTTTTATAGCCACCGACATGACTTATCTGCAGGGTTGTTTATGGGCTTTTTTTATGGAAGTGCTGCGGTCGGAAGTTATGCAGGGTTAAAAACGGCTTGGTTAGCTTATAGATCCTCTGAGAAGAAGTAACTTATTAAGCCGTTATTATCAGTTTAATTTGGTAGCTGTAGGGAAATGATAAGATATAAAAAGGAGGGCTGAATCATGCTCTGGACTGCACTTATTGTTATATTAGTATTATGGTTACTCGGGTTTATCGGAGATATAGGTGGCAATTTTGTTCATATTTTATTAGTAATCGCTTTAGTTGTTCTGATCGTTCAACTTATTTCAGGTCGTCGAAAAGGATAAAAAGGGAGTGTTCTATTTTTCTCCCTTACTTACATAAACATCTGTCGTTGCCTTTAGGAATAATACGTTTCTCCATTTAATAGGATCGGTCATTTTTATATCTACTCACACTTTAGCGTTAAAGTGATAAACCTAATTAATGCAAGATTTTCAATCATCATTGATCGTGTTTCGCATTTAGGCTACTGTGACGTCGTGTTTACTGGCATTATTGAGGAATTTAGAGGCGAACGCGATGCCATGGAAATGCGAAGTATTCTGATAGATTACATGAAGTATTTTTTCGGGCATTATATGCTGCATGACGATACAAATGTAGAGAACGTCTAACATATGATAGTGTTCACTTACTCAAAAAGACTAGCAATAATTGAGGAGTGAATAAGACCTGGTACCGTTAGGATATCAGGTCTTGTTTTGTTAAATTTGGTCCAATCATTTCATAAGAAAAGCTTCCCTTCATTTTTAAAGGCAAGCATCACTAAATGTTTATTTTTCTTGCTTCTCTGATGCAAAGAGACCATTTAAAATAACCTTTATCCCCCATATCAATCGCTCATTCTTTGCTGTATCACCAGAAAATAAGTCATTCTTATACGCAAAAATAGTAGGGAATTGACTAGCATCTACTGATAATAGGGAATCCCTCATTGAATGAAATGATTTATAGTCATCTTTCTTCCAAGAAGAATGTTCAAAACCTGAAGAGACTACATACGTCATTAAGGCGTCCATGCCCCACGTTATAGTCAACGGCTTTAGCCCACTAAACGACAGTTGCTTAAGTAAATAGTCCATTAGAACGATTGAATTTTTACCAAGTGGCACGGTTGTCATAGCCAGTTCCGCTACACCAGGATGTTGATATAACATGTCATGGTATGATAACAATACTGTTATGAGGTTGTCCTGCCATGTTTTTTTACTCTCCGGTTCATTGGGGAATGTAATGTCAGAAAGACTGTAGTCTAACACATAAGAATATAATTCTTCTGAGTTTTTCACATAGACATATAAAGATGATGCACCAGTGTCAAGTGCTTTTGCTACTTTACGCATAGTCAGTCCTTTCATTCCTTCATTTATAACCAATAAATAAGCTTCTTTAATAATACTTTCTTTACTTAGTGGGTCTTTAGCTGGTCGAGAACGACGGCTAGAATGATTTGCATTATTCATACTACTCTCTACTCCATTACAACTATTTTTTATTCCTGAAAAGAATTCATTAACGCTCCTAATTTAGCTGCAGCACCTTCTGAAAAGAAAAGGTCCACATTCTCTTTTGTTTCACTTGAAGCCTTTCTGGCATACTCGAACATTCTCTTTTCATATTCTCTACTTGCTCTTTCATGATTGTCAGTATGGATGATGGATAATGCGAGCTCCGCCCCGTCTAACATGGCTAGATTTGCACCTGCACCAGCAAATGGGGACATCAAATGTGCAGCATCTCCTATTAATGTCACGCCTTTTTTATTCTCCCACTTATGAGCTACTGGTAACATGTAGATTCGTCTTGGGGTGATTTCACCATTAGCACAAATAATATATTGTTTGAGATCATTCGACCAGTCTGAGAATAAGTTTAACAATGTCTGCTTAGCGATCTCAGGTTCTTTATGTGATAGCTTTAACGCTTCTAAAAAGCTAACTTCGGCTTTAAAACCTAAATAGACACGAATACGTCCATCACCATTCATCTGTGCAATGATTGCCTTATGATCACTTAAAGCATACACTGTACCTGGTCCATTATAAGCAACAAGCTCAGGGAAAAGCTCCTCTGCATTTGTAATGTTTAATTCCACCATACTTACTCCAGAATACTTCGCTTTTTCATCACTTACTAAAGGTCTGATACGAGAGAAAGCCCCATCGGCCCCAACGACGAGATCTACAACGTCAGTATGTCCATTCTCAAAGTAAAGTTCATACCTTGTATCATCAATCGGTACTGCACCAGTACATTTATGACCCCATCGAATAGTATCCGCTTGTAATGAATCTAGTAACAAATCCCGTAGTTCTGTTCTATCTATTTCTGGACGAGAGGTCTCTTCTGCTGTTGGTAATAGATCATGATCTTCATGATAAACCTTTCCGTTCTTATCCACCGTTTTACTACTCTGACCTTCAAAGCGGCATACCTCATAAAATAAATCGATCAAACCCGCTAGTTCTAACGCTCTTTGCCCTGTATGTGTTTCCAGATCCAGTGTCCCACCTTGTGGACGCACATATCTGGAAGCTTCACCTTCATATAGTACAGGGGTATAACCTGCATTCTGTAAAATTTTTGCTAATGTTAGTCCACCTAGCCCAGCGCCAATTATAGCAATTCGATAAGAGGGGTTAGTCATTTTCCTTCACTCCATATAGTCTGAGATTTAAAAAAGAGTTCCTATAAAAAAAGGATCAAATCAGTTATACCATAACGAACACCGTTCGTAAAGAACGGTGTTCGTCGAAGCTGTTGATTGTTTGTCGTTTCACGGTCTTTGTCACTTGTTAATTTTTTCTATAGGATACAAATGTGCAAGAATAGGGAGAATGTATCTTTTATAGTATGATGGTTATAAAATGAAAAAGGAAAGAGTGAACGGATGCCTACTATACTTGTTGCTGATGACGATGAGAACATTCGCGAACTTGTCTGTTTGTTTTTACGAAACGACGGATATACAATAGCCGAGGCAGCGAACGGAAAAGAAGCGTTAGATGTTTACGCCTCGACTGAGGTGGATTTGGTTGTGCTTGATATAATGATGCCAACTATGGATGGATGGACTTTATGCAAGGAGTTAAGACGAGCGAACCCTAAACTACCCTTACTTATGCTTACGGCAAGAGGGGAAACTTGGGAGAAGGTGAAAGGATTTGAACTTGGCACAGATGATTATCTGACAAAGCCATTTGACCCGTTAGAGTTGATGGCTCGTGTTCAGGCGTTGCTGAGGCGATATCGAATTGGGGCGACACAGACGATCCAATTTAAAAACGTTACTCTTGACCGGCAAACGTATAAAGTCACACGAGGATCAGATTCATTTACCTTGCCGTTAAAAGAGTTTGAATTGCTGTATAAGCTCGCTGAAACACCGGGACAAGTTTTTACTCGAGAGCAGTTAATTGATCAAATTTGGGGTATTCATTATACAGGCGATGATCGAACAATCGACGTCCACATAAAGCGTCTGCGCGAAAAGTTTGCAGACACAACCGATTTTCAACTGGAAACCGTCCGTGGTCTTGGATACAGACTTGAGGTAAATGAATGATCGCTTCTTTGTATACACGTGTTGTTCTAATCTTTTTGTCTTCTGTTATTGGAGGGACGGTCATTGGTTTTTTTGTGGCCACATGGATATTTGAAGAGCAATTAAACGAAAACCTGCAAATTACCTTGCTTGATTTTGGGCAGGACGTTGCTCAATTATATGAAACTTTACCTGTAGAAGATGCGACTACATTGGTTGCTGGAATGAAGCAGCTTAACTCCTATCACATTCGAATTTATGAAGAAACAGGGGAACTTCAATCTTTTGGGTCATATGATGAAGATAGTATTTCAATTGTCACCAGGGAAGAAGTGAAGGAAGTACTAGCGGGAGAATTGGTGCAAGTTCCAACAAACGGAATTAATCCAATTCGCTTGGCTATGCCATTGAACACGGAAACGGGCACAAAAGCAATGTTTGTCGAATCTGTATCACCGTCCTCCTCTTCCTTTCTGGTGAAGTGGATTTTTTATTTCTTAGCCTTTTCCTTAATTTCTGGAAGTGTATTCGTTTTAGTTGCCGCACTGTTTTTAGTTAGACCAATTAAAAAACTAACCGAGGCAACTAGGAGGATTGCGGGCGGAGATTTTGACGTCAAGCTAACGATTAAGCAAAAGGGTGAGTTAGGCACTTTGGCTCGCAGTTTTGAGGAGATGATGCGGGATTTGCAGCAGCTTGAACAAATGCGAAAAGAATTTGTTTCCAACGTGTCCCATGAAGTCCAGTCACCGCTTACCTCGATATCAGGTTATGCAGCAGCCCTCAAACAAGTGGACCTTGATCCGAACGATCGAAATCGTTATGTTGATGTGATTATTGCCGAAGCAGGGCGTATGTCAAAGATGAGTGGCAGTCTGCTAAAACTTAGTCTACTCGAATCAGAGTCCCAGCAGTTGCGGATGACCACCCTCGGTTTGGATGAGCAAATCAGGCGGGTTATCGTTGCCATTCAGCCACAATGGTCAGCTCGTACTATTGGTTTTGAGCTGGATTTAAGAGAAGTTGAGATAACGGCTGATCATGAACTGTTGAACCAAGTATGGATGAATCTCCTTGGCAACAGCATTAAGTTTTCTGAAGAAAATAGCGTGATTGGTGTTAGCATTAAACAAGATTCAGAGAATATAACGGTACGAATATCTGATACAGGTATTGGTATTTCTCCTGAAGACCAGAAACGCATATTCGAGCGGTTTTTTAAGGCTGATCGTTCTCATAGTAAGTATGAAGGTAGTGGTATGGGGCTTGCTATTGTAAAACAAATTGTTATGCTTCATCAAGGTGAGATTCGAGTTGAAAGTGAGCTCAACCGAGGAACAACATTTATTGTCACACTGCCTATAGGAACAGTCTCGTCTAATGCAGAAACATAACTTGGATTTTATTTCCTTAATAATTCCTATTTGCTACAGCATCGTGTGAGGCTGTAGCTTTTTTTGCTTGTTCATATTCCGTTCATACTGGCGTCATTAAGCGTACATAGTAATCGTATAAACTTTTATTAACGCAAAAGAATCTTACAACAAGATACAGACAGGAGAGGGTAAGAGTGAAGCAAGAAAATACTGAAAAAAGAACAAAGAAAGTGCTATCAATTATTCTGAAACTGGTGGGAGCCATTGTTTTAGTGATCGTCCTTTTTTTTGCCATTGTTTTTATTGTCAATTTGATTAGTAGTAAATCTGAGGAAGCCAAGATTCAAACTTATGGACAGTTTGTACAAGTGGATGGCGAAAATATGAATGTGTTCGTTGAAGGGGAAGGCGAAGAAACAATTGTCCTTCTTCCGGGCTATGGAACAGCTGCGCCAGCTCTTGATTTTAAACCACTTATCGAGGAGCTTGCTCCATTTTATAAAGTCGTTGTGGTTGAACCTTTTGGTTATGGATTAAGTGATCATACGGAAAAAGAAAGAACAACAGAAAATATTGTTTATGAAATCCACGAGGTGTTGCAAACTCTAGATATTGACGAATACATTTTAATGGGGCACTCTATTGCCGGAATTTATGGACTTGATTATGTAAACAACTTTGAAGATGAAGTACAGGCGTTTATCGGAATTGATACGAGTGTACCAACACAAGGTGGGATGGACGAAGATCTTCCAATAACTACGTTTAATCTGCTGAGAAAGTCTGGATTAGGCAGACTAGTCATTAACCTAGGTGATGACCCTTATGAAACGTTGCCATTTGATGAAGATACGAAAGATCAGATGAGATTGATTACCCACAAAAACTTGTTTAATCCGAGCAATTTGAATGAAATGAAACATTTTAGTTCGAATTTTAATGAAGCACAATCATTGACATTCCCTGATAATCTTCCATTGTTGCTCTTTATTCAAGAGAATAATGTAGATGTGGAAGGATGGGTCTCACTACATGAAGAGCAAGTAAGTCATTCTTTACATGGTAAGATAATGATGTTTGATGCAGACCACTATTTGCACCATACGAAATCAAAAAAAATGGTTGAAAACATGAGAGTATTTTTGAGCGAAACAGAGTAAAGGGTGCTTTACCTCTTGTTCATCATGTATGCTAAGCATGATGCCATATAACAAGTTGCTCATACACAATGTTTTTCTTGTGATACCTTGAAAGTTCAGCTTCTCATAGGAGTATTTTTATTCCATATAGCTCTTTCGAATAAGAAAAAACCTTTTATTTAAGAGTAATTAGTATATTATGTACTCTCTTTGTTGACCATAGTTAAAAGTGGTAACAGTATTAAAAATAGGAGGGCCTGTATGTATGAAGGCTGTAACTTATCAAGGACCAAATCATGTACAAGTTAGTCAAGTAGAGGATGCAAAATTAGAAAAACAAGACGATATTATCGTTAAGATTACTTCTACAGCTATTTGCGGATCTGATTTGCATTTATATCAAGGTAATATGCCATTACCCCGAGGGTATATTATTGGTCACGAGCCAATGGGGATTGTGGAAGAAGTTGGACCTGAAGTCACAAAAGTAAAAAAGGGAGACCGTGTGGTCGTACCGTTCAATGTCTCATGCGGTCAATGCTTTTTTTGCCAACATGAAATGGAAAGCCAATGCGATAATTCGAACCCTCATTATGATTCTGGCGGATACTTTGGTTATACGGAAAAATTCGGTAACCATCCTGGTGGACAGGCTGAATATTTAAAAGTACCTTTTGGAAACTTCACTCCCTTTGTTATTCCAGAGTCATGCGAATTAGAGGATGAGTCGCTTCTCTTTTTATCCGATGTTTTGCCAACAGCTTATTGGAGTGTAAAAAATGCAGGTGTAAAATCAGGGGATACAGTGATTGTTCTTGGATGTGGACCTGTTGGGTTGATGGCACAAAAATTTGCTTGGATGGAAGGTGCAAAACGTGTAATAGCAGTTGATTACTTGGATTACCGAATCAACCATGCAAAAAAGATGAACAATGTTGAGGTATATGAGTTCACAAAGTACCCTGATATGGGGGAACATTTAAAAGAGATCACCCATGGTGGAGCTGATGTCGTTATCGATTGCGTAGGTATGGATGGAAAGAAATCACCCCTAGAGTTTCTAGAACAAAAATTGAAATTGCAGGGGGGAACTCTTGGACCTATTCAAATTGCTACGAAAGCGGTTCGAAAGTATGGGACAGTACAAATGACTGGTGTTTACGGAGGCAACTATAATGCATTTCCATTAGGTGCATTTTGGGTAAGAAATATAAACCTTAAAATGGGACAAGCCCCTGTCATACATTTTATGCCAGAGTTGTTTAAAAAAATAACGAATAATGAATTTGATCCAAGAGACATTATCACACACAAACTGTCTCTTGAAGAAGCAAGTCATGGCTATCGAATGTTTAATAATCGTGAAGATGACTGTATAAAAGTCGTTTTAAAACCGTAATCCTCTTCACGTTCCAAAAAGACTTCATACTTTGTATAGAAGTCTTTTTCTGTTAATGGCTCGCATAGATAAGTCTCACATTATTACTTGTAATAATCCTCCATTAATTCGTCGATCCATTTGGGTTGCCTTACTTCACCAATAGGGCCAAATTCTTTAACATAAGGTTTTATATCAAGGATAGGTGTTTTATCAATAGCGTCCAAAGATTTAACTTTGATCTCAGATTGGTTTATCTCTAATAGCTCGCACCTCGATACTCCAATTGCATTGGGTCTGCCTTTAGCTCGTTGAGAAAAAATCCCTACACTCGGCCACTCTGGATTGTTTCTAGGGTGTCGATCTTGTGTAACAATTTTGCTCTTATCAACCTGATTCATATGAAAAACAATATCTAAATGAGAAAATTCTTCCAATCCTTTTAAAGAGGACACTGGAAATCTTGAATCCAATTTAATGATGCTGACAACGTTTCCCCAGTTATCATCTTCCATGTCTTTCCTTGGTGAGGAGATATGCCCAATATATTCTGCAAAAAATTCGTTATGATTCATAATGATTCCCGCCTTTTCGCTTGTTAGATATGTATTCTCTTCTCAGTGTATATAATAATTATAATTTTAGGAATAATTTTAACCGTATTCTTATTCCGATTTTTGTTTTCTGTAAATGTTATGCTATTTTTGGACAGTTTGAGAGTAAAGGCAGCAACAAATTGTTCGTTGGAGCGGGTAGTTTGAAGGTTAAAAAGACGTAGTCTGTTCTGCTAGTGCGAAGAACACTCAGAAGGAAGGGATACTTTTATTTTTGAACTAAAAAAATCTATTGAAATAAGGGGTCGAGGGAATCAGTTGATTGAATTAAAATAAAAGAATCGGTACTATGTACTTGATAGCAAAGCCATGTGAAAGTATAAAAATTATGATGGTGTAATAGCCCCTTTAATGAAAAGAAAGAGAGTGATGTATAGAGGGGGGAAAGATAATCATGACTTACTTATTGTGGAGGAGAATATGGATCATTTCAAAGATTACTTAGCAAGTATCGATCATCCTGAGCATCGTAATCGAACAGAAGAAATGTTGACGTGGATATCTGTTGAGTTTCCTGAGCTAGTACCACACATTAAGTGGAACACGCCGATGTTTTCAAATCAAGACACTTTTATAATTGGTGTTTCTACTGCAAAACACCATTTAAGCGTCTCACCAGAAGAAGCAGGTATATCACGTTTTGCTGATGAAATTGCTCAGGCCGGTTACAGTGCAACTAAGGGATTGTTTAGAATTCCTTGGAATAAACCTGTAGATTACAAGTTATTAGAGAGAATGATTTGGTTTAATATTGAGGATAAAAAAGGGTATAAGAAATTTTGGCGGTAAAAAGAGATTATTTGTTCAGCAACATACTATAAAAATGAAGGTATATGAAAAAGAAGCGGTGGACATGAGTGGTTCACCGCTTTTTGTTGTTAATTAAACGATTGATTAAACCGTGTGTAACACAATATTTTCTTCTTGAAAGAATGTTTTATACGACTCATCTAAAGGGGCAGATGTGATAATGTGGTCCACTCGAGACAAAGGGGCATACGTAAGCATAGTTGACTGACCGAATTTTGAAGCATCGGCTAGTAGAAAAAGCTCATTTTCTTTCTGAACAATGCTCTTTTTTACTTCATATTCGTGAAGATCGGCATTGGTTAATCCTTTAGAAATGCTAGCTCCAGTACAAGCCATAAACGCTTTATCTACATTATACTTATTAAGTGAAAAGCTGCTTATGTTGACGAATGAACGTGTTTTTGCTTGGTAATGATTCCCTAATACAAACAGTTCAATATTTTCTTTGTCCGACACAGCATTGATAACGTCTAAATTATTCGTCAAAACCGTAATAAACTTATCTTCAGGGAAATGATCGAACATCCATTTTGTTGTGGTACCTGAGTCAATATAAACAAAGTCTTGATCTTCTATAAACGATGCTGCATGTAGAGCGATCCGAACTTTTTCATCATTGTAGACGTGGTGACGATTTTCAAACGGAATTAACTGTTTTTCCGTTGCAGTAACTCCTCCGTATACTTTTTCAATCACCCCTTTTTCGGTTAAACGGTTAAGATCCCGTCGAACAGTATTTTTGGATACATCGAAGCGCTCACATAAATCATCAATGGAGACGGTTCCGTTTGCAAGAATGTAGTTTTCCATTTCTTGAATCCTAACTAGCTTCATTCTATTACTCCCAACGTCAAAAATTCTTATCTCATACTATACCATCATACTCAAAATATAATCAACACATATATATATTTAATCGTGATTAAAGAAAATATTCCGTTAAATCGTTGACATATATCCAAGATGTTATTAATATATAACCAATAAGTAACCAATAGTTTTATTTTTATTGTAAGCGATTACTAGTAATGTTAATTGATGGAGGGATTGTGGTGGTCGAAACAGCGAGTAAAGTTCGTACATTAAAAAACTACATAAATGGAAAGTGGGTCGTCAGTAAGACTTCAGAGTATGAGGAAGTGGTCAATCCAGCGACAAAAGACGTTCTCTGTCGAGTGCCGCTTTCAACAAGGCAAGAACTTCATTATGCAGCCGAGATTGCAAAGGAAGCTTTCCACGTTTGGTCAACTGTTGCAGTCCCACGTCGTGCACGTATACTTTTTAGTTTTCAACAGCTATTGCAACAACATAAAGAAGAATTAGCCCAACTGATTACACTGGAAAATGGCAAGAATTTAACGGAAGCCCGTGGTGAAGTACAGCGGGGGATTGAGAACGTTGAATTTGCTGCTAGTGCTCCTTCCCTTATGATGGGTGATGCGTTGCCTGCTATTGCTACAAACGTAGAGGCAAGTAATTACCGCTATCCAATTGGTGTTGTTGGCGGTATTACACCGTTTAACTTTCCGATGATGGTGCCTTGCTGGATGTTTCCGATGGCCATCGCACTTGGGAATACATTTATTCTTAAGCCGTCAGAGCGTACACCTTTGCTTGTCGAGAAATTTGCAGACCTGCTAAAAGAAGCTGGACTCCCTGATGGTGTGTTTAATATTGTCTATGGTGCCCACGACGTAGTAAACGGTATTTTAGACCATCCAGAAATTAAAGCGGTTTCTTTTGTTGGTTCTAAACCAGTTGGTGAATATGTATTTAAGCGTGGTAGCGAAAATTTAAAGCGTGTCCAAGCGCTTACTGGTGCAAATAACCATACAGTTGTATTACGAGATGCCGATTTAGATACGGCGGTTAATGATATTGTCGGTGCTGCCTTCGGCTCTGCTGGAGAACGTTGTATGGCATGTGCGGTTGTAACAGTAGAAGATGCTATTGCGGATGCGTTTATCGCAAAGCTTACGGAAAAAGCGGAGAGCTTAAAAATGGGAAAGGGTATTGACGACGGGGTATTCTTAGGGCCAGTTATTCGTGAAGACAATAAAAAACGTACGTTTTCATATATAGAGTCCGGTATAGAAGAAGGCGCAACGCTTTTATTAGACGGTAGAGAACGTGCAAGTGATGATGGTTACTTTGTTGGGCCAACAATCTTTGACAACGTTACAACGGAAATGAAGATTTGGAAAGATGAAATTTTTGCACCTGTATTATCAATCGTCCGTGTAAAGCATTTGAAAGAAGCAATTGCTACGGCAAACCAATCAGAATTTGCGAATGGCGCTTGTATTTTCACGAAAGACGCGCAAGCAATTCGCTACTTTCGCGAAAACATTGATGCAGGTATGTTAGGGGTTAATCTTGGTGTACCAGCACCTATGGCATTCTTCCCATTCTCTGGCTGGAAGTCTTCTTTCTTCGGCACACTTCATGCAAATGGAAAAGATAGTGTCGATTTCTATACACGTAAAAAAGTGGTGACAGCTCGCTTAGTAGATCCAGTATTTGAAGATTAATTTAGACGCACAGGAGGATTATATGCCTAAGTTATTACGCAAACCGGAAAAGAAGCCATTATCTAAAGGTGTGACGTTGATACATGAAGTGAAAGACGGTCGAACGCCACTTGAATACGTTGGATTTTCCGTCATTGACCTCACAGAAGGCGCACTGTATGAAGAAACATTAACAAATCAAGAGTGCTGTGCCGTCATTGTGACAGGGAAAGCGTCTGTCACGGCAGGAGAGGATACATTTTCATCCATTGGGACTAGAAATAGTGTATTTGAAAAAGTTCCGACAGATAGTGTGTATATAACAAAAGAGACAACTTTTCGTATTCAAGCTGATACGAATGCTAGAGTAGCGCTTTGTTATGCACCTGGGATGACAAAACGTCCTAACCGCTTACTTCCCGCTAAAGATATCCAACCAGAGCATCGTGGCATAAAAATGAATCAGCGGTCTGTCCATAATATTTTACCAGATTCACTGGATGTGGCTGATTCTTTACTAGTTGTAGAAGTGTATACGGAGAGCGGGAATTTCTCTAGTTACCCACCTCATAAGCACGATCAAGATAATTTGCCGCACGAATCATTTTTGGAAGAGACGTATTACCATGAACAAGATCCGCCACAAGGGTTTGTTTTTCAACGTGTTTACACAGATGACCGTAGCTTAGATGAAACGATGACTGTTGAAAATGAAGATGTTGTTTTAGTGCCAGCTGGTTATCATCCAGTTGGCGTGCCTGATGGCTATACATCATACTATTTAAATGTAATGGCAGGTCCAAAGCGGACTTGGAAATTTTATAATGATCCAGCTCATGAGTGGATCTTAGATCGTGAGGATTCGTAAAATGACAGTTACGTTTGCAAAAGATAAACGGTTTGATTTAGTTGCGATTGGGCGCGCGTGTATCGATTTAAATGCAACGGAATACAATCGTCCGATGGAAGAAACGATGACATTTTCTAAATATGTAGGTGGATCACCAGCAAACGTTGCGATTGGTTCATCAAAATTAGGCTTAAAAACAGGATTTATTGGTAAATTGGCTGATGATCAGCATGGGAGATTTATTCGCTCATATATGGATGGCGTTGGCGTAGATACGTCAGAAATGATAACGGATACAGAAGGTCATAAGACAGGTTTAACATTTACAGAGATTAAGAGTCCTGAAGAGTGCAGTATTTTAATGTATCGCACAGAGGTAGCAGATTTATTCTTGCGTCCGGAAGAAGTATCAGAGGCATATATTGCCGAAGCAAAAATGTTGTTAGTTTCAGGGACGGCACTTGCCCAAAGCCCTTCTCGTGAAGCGGTATTTCAAGCAGTGGGTTATGCAAAAAAGAACAACGTGACGATCGTATTTGAATTAGATTATCGACCATATACATGGCAATCAGCAGAAGAGACGTCTGTTTATTATAAGTGGGCAGCAGAACAAGCGAATCTTGTCATTGGAACACGTGATGAATATGACATTCTTGAAAATCAAGAAAATGGTGATGATGAACAAACAGCAAAAGCGTTACTTGCACATCGAGCTGAACTTGTTGTCATTAAGCATGGTGTGGACGGTTCTATTGCATTCGAAGAAGATGGGACCATTACCCGGGCTAAAGCCTATCCATCTAACGTTTTGAAAACGTTCGGTGCAGGCGATTCGTATGCATCTGCTTTTCTATATGCACTTGTAAACGGAAAATCAACGCAGGAAGCGTTACAGTTCGGCGGTGCTTCAGCGGCAATTGTGGTCAGTAAGCATAGCTCATCAGAAGCAATGCCGACGGTTGGAGAAATCGAAGATCTCTTAAAGCAACACGAACAGCGTGTTTAAAAGGAGGCTGTGAGATCATGGCAGAAACAATTCGTTTGACAACAGGGCAAGCCCTTGTGAAATTTTTAAACAACCAGTTTATTTCAGTAGATGGAAAAGAGGAGCACTTTGTTGAAGGCATGTTCAACATCTTTGGTCATGGCAATGTGCTCGGAATTGGTCAAGCACTTGAACAAGATGCTGGTCATCTCAAAGTCATTCAAGGAAAAAACGAACAAGGGATGGCACATGCAGCCATCGCGTATTCAAAACAAATGCTTAGAAAGAAGATTTATGCGGTTACCACTTCTGTTGGTCCAGGAGCTGCTAACTTAGTGCCTGCCGCTGGAACGGCTTTAGCGAATAACATCCCAGTTCTACTTCTTCCAGCTGATACGTTTGCCACGCGACAGCCTGATCCGGTCCTGCAACAGTTCGAACAAGAATATAGTGCAGCAATTACTACAAATGATGCATTAAAACCAGTATCCCGTTACTGGGATCGTGTCGTTCGACCAGAACAACTGATGAGTAGCTTGCTTCGAGCATTTGAGGTGATGACTGACCCAGCGAAAGCAGGTCCTGTAACGATTTGTATTGCTCAAGATGTCGAGGGGGAAGCGTACGATTACCCAATGACTTTTTTTGGGAAAAGAGTTCATTATGTGGATCGAAGTGAATCTACTAGTCGTGAAATAGATGAGGCTATTCAAGCGATACGCAAAAGTAAAAAACCTCTTATTATTGTTGGTGGTGGGGCAAAATACTCTGAAGCTCGAGATGAATTAGTCACTTTTTCTGAGACATATCGAGTTCCTATGGTTGAAACACAAGCCGGTAAATCAACCGTTGAAAGCCATCATCCCCTTAATTTAGGGGGGGTTGGTGTGACAGGTACAAAAGCAGCGAACCTTGCAGCAAAAGAGGCTGATTTAGTCATTGGAGTAGGAACACGCTACACAGATTTTACATCTTCCTCCAAAACGGCATTCTCTTATGACAAAGCTTCCTTTGTAAATATAAATGTTAGCCGGATGCACGCGTATAAGATGGACGCTGTGCAGGTTGTAGCAGATGCGAGGGTAACGTTATCTATTCTTTTTGAGAAATTAAAGGGCTATAGAAGTCATCATGGTTCTATTGATTCGTGGAAAAAAGAGTGGATTCAGGAAAGAGAACGGTTGTCTTCTATTTCATTTGATCGTAATCGGTTTAAACCTGAAATCGAGGGACAGTTTTCGCAACAAGTATTAAATGAGTATGCAGATACATTAAACACCGAATTCCCACAAACAACTGCTTTAATAGCACTTAATAAAGCGATAGCTAAAGATGCAGTAATCGTTTGTGCAGCTGGATCTCTCCCAGGAGATCTACAACGTTTATGGGATACAGAAACACCAAATACATACCACCTAGAGTATGGCTACTCTTGTATGGGCTACGAAATTGCAGGTGGTTTCGGTGCGAAGCTAGCTGAACCTGATAAAGAAGTCTATTCTCTTGTAGGTGATGGCAGTTTTCTTATGATGCACTCCGAGCTGGTCACAGCCATTCAGTATGGGTATAAATTGAATGTTGTCTTATTTGATAACGCTGGATTCGGTTGTATAAGTAATTTACAAATGGATCATGGAAGCGGTAGTCATGGTTGTGAATTTCGCACACATACAGGGAACATTATGAACATTGATTACGCCAAGATTGCAGAAGCATATGGTGCAAAAGTCTACCGGGTATCGTCAGTGGAACAACTTCAAAAAGCAGTGAAGGATTCAATGTGTCAAGAGGTTTCCACGCTTATTGAAATTAAAGTTCTCCCGAAAACAATGACAGATGGGTACGAGAGCTGGTGGAATGTTGGTGTTGCAGAAACATCAAACGTAACGTCGGTTCAGCGGGCATATCAGCAGCACCAAACGAAATTAAATACAGCAAAGCTCTATTAAGGGGAGATTATTCTGACCAGTAAGCAGATTAAATGGGGCATTGCGCCTATTGGCTGGCGTAATGACGATTTGCCAGAAATAGGGGCAGGTAACACACTTGCCCATCTTCTTAGTGATGTAGTTGTCGCAAAGTTCGAAGGAACAGAAGTTGGAGGGTTTTTTCCTGAAGCTTCTATTTTAAATAAGGAAATACAACTTAGGCAGTTAAGAATTGTAGGCCAATGGTTTTCGAGCTATCTCATTCGTGATGGTGTAAGTGCAACTGCAGCTTTGTTTCACGAGCATTGTGCGTATCTAAAGGAAGTGAATGCAGAAGTCGCTGTAGTATCGGAACAAACGTACAGTGTCCAAAATGAAGAGCAAAACGTTTTTGCATTAAACCGTAAACCAACCCTAACAGATGAAGAATGGGGAATCGTGTGTCAAGGAGTAGACAGACTAGGTGGAATTGCTAAATCCTATGGTTTGAAACTTGCTTATCATTCTCATATGGGGACGGTTGTACAGACGAAAGAAGAAGTGAAGCGGTTGATGGAGGGGACGAATCCGAATCTTGTTGGGTTACTATACGATACGGGTCATACGTTTATCGCTGACGGTGAGTACCTATCAGTGTTAGATACATACTGTCATCGAATAAACCACGTTCATTTTAAAGATGTTCGCAAAGATGTACTGACAACATGTAAACAAGATGGTTTAACGTTCAGACAGTCATTTTTAAGAGGAATGTTTACGGTTCCGGGAGATGGTTGCATTGATTTTGAACCTGTGTTTTTACGTTTAGTAAAGAAGGGATATCAAGGCTGGATCGTTGTTGAAGCGGAGCAAGACCCAGAAATTGCTCATCCATTGGAATACGCTTTAAAAGCAAGAGAGTACATTGATAGTAAATTATTAAAGAAGAGTATCGGAACAGTCGATAGTTAAAGACCAAAGGTGGGGATACGAATGACGTTAAAAATAGGCGTTATTGGGACGGGCGCAATCGGTAGAGACCATATTCGTCGCGTAACAAAGAGTCTAGCTGGTGCAGAAATTATTGCGGTAACAGATGTTAACCAACAAGCGGCAGAAGCCGTCATTAAAGAATTTAAATTAAATGCAACGTTGTATAAAGATGATGTGGACTTAATTCAGGATTCAAGAATTGAAGCTGTCTTTATTACAAGCTGGGGTCAAGCTCACGAGAGCAGTGTGTTAAAAGCAATTGAAGCAAAGAAGTTTGTATTTTGTGAAAAGCCGTTAGCAACAACTGCAGAAGGGTGTATGCGAATTGTGGAAGCGGAAATGGCTTATGGGAATCCACTTGTTCAGGTAGGTTTTATGCGTCGTTATGATAGCGGTTACAAAAAGTTGAAAGAAGCGATTGATCAAAACACAATTGGAGAACCTTTACTGATGCATTGTGCTCACAGAAACGCTAATGTGGCTGAGCGTTACTCCACTGATATGGCAATCCACGATACATTGATTCATGAAATTGATGTGTTGCGCTGGTTAATTAATGACGACTATGTTTCAGCTCAAGTATTTTATCCTAGAAAAACGAAGCATGCATTGCCACACCTGAAGGATCCACAAATGGTAATGTTACAAACCGAGAGTGGTGTCATGATTAACGTTGAAATTTTTGTGAACTGTACGTACGGATACGATATTCAATGTGAAATTGTTGGTGAAGAAGGACTTCTCCGCCTACCTGATGAAGCGCACGTTCAAGTAAGAAAGGGTGGTCAAATTGGAAAAGAAATAGGAATGGATTGGCAGGAGCGTTTTGCTCACGCTTATGATGTTGAAGTGCAAGATTTTATCGATAACGTTCTTGATAAGGGTACCGTTTCTGGTCCTACAGCATGGGATGGGTACATTGCGGCAGTGACTGCAGATGCATGTGTGAAAGCACAAATTTCGGGTGTGAAAGAGACTATTGAACTTGCTCAATGCCCTGATTTTTATAAAAAAGAGAAGCCAGCAGCTAAAGTCGTGTACTAGAGAGGAGTGGGTATTATGGCGTTTGCTTTCATGAAAGAGCTACTCTTAGAAGCAAAAAAAAATCGCTATGCAATCGGTCAATTTAATATAAATGGATTGCAATGGACCAAAGCAATTCTTCTTGCTGCTGAGGAAGAACAATCACCTGTTATCGCGGCAGCATCAGAGAGAATGATTGATTACTTAGGTGGATATCGTACAGTCGTTTCTTTTGTCGACTCTTTAATCAATGAAATGAATATAAAAGTTCCTGTTGTTTTGCATCTTGATCATGGTAGAAATGTTCAATCGTGCTTTCAAGCCATTGACGCTGGATTTAGTTCGGTCATGATTGATGGATCGCACCTATCGATTGAAGAGAATATTGCGATGACAAAAGAAGTTTCAGATTATGCTGTAAAGTTTGGTGTTAGTGTTGAAGCAGAAGTTGGGACGGTTGGTGGAACGGAAGATGGTGTGATTGGTGGCGTATCATATGCGAATGTCGATGAATGTGAGCGTTTAGTTACAGAGGCGAAGATTGATGCGTTAGCAGCAGCATTAGGTTCGGTTCATGGTCGTTATTATGGAGAACCTAAGCTAGGGTTTAAGGAAATGGAACAAATCTCAAAGGTGACGGATATTCCACTTGTGCTTCATGGTGCTTCAGGCATTCCAAGTCATGATTTAGAGCGAGCCATTCAGTTAGGACATGCCAAGGTGAATATTAATACAGAATGTATGATTGCTTGGTCTGATCAACTAAGGAAACAGTTGATTAAGCAACCGGATGCGTTTGAGCCTGCAACTTTATTAACCCCGGCCATTCATGCTGTTCAAGAAGCAGTACAGCAAAAGCTGAAGGAGTTCGGCTCAACTCACAAAGCCAATCTGGTTAGGTCGAAGTGTTAGAAAGGATGTTTGAAATGAAAAAGCGCATAAATATAGCGGTACTAGGACTCGGTCGTCTCGGTTATTCACATACGAAAAACCTTTTAACCGAAGTACATGGGGCAAATTTATATATGGTGGTGGACCCACTACCAGGCAGGGCGAAGGAAGTAGCGGGTGAATTTGGAATTGAGTTTCACTCTACCAACATTGAGGATGCTCTTACTCACCCAGGAGTAGATGCTGTTGTCATCGTAACTCCAACGAACACTCATGCTGAAATTATAAAAAAAGCTGCTTATTATCAAAAACATATATTTGTTGAAAAACCATTAACGTTAAATCTAGAAGAATCGGAAAAAGTCTCAGTGGCAGTGAAAAAAGCTGGTATTATCTGTCAGGTTGGCTTTATGCGTCGATTTGATCCGGGGTATGTTGATGCCAAACGTCGAATTGATAACGGCGAAATTGGGCGACCGCTCTATTTTAAAGCGTTCACAAGGGACCCGGGATCACCCCCACCGGAATTTATAAAGAGTAGTGGAGGTATTTTCGTTGATTGTTCCATTCATGATTATGATATTGCTCGTTACTTATTTAATACAGAGATTACCTCGGTTGCCGCTCATGGAAACGTATTAAAATATGATTTTATGAAAGAATTCAATGATCTTGATCATGGGTTGACATACGTTGAATTTGCAAATGGTGCCATTGGCGACATGGAAGTGTCTAGGAATTCTCCTTATGGCTATGATATTCGTGCTGAAGTCATTGGGACAGAAGGTGCTTTGTTTGTAGGCGATTTGAGAGAACAGCAGGTAACCGTATTGAACCAAGATGGAAGTAATTTTAAGGTGTTTCCTGATTTCCAAACAAGGTTCCGTGTGGCATACATTGAAGAACTGAAGCATTTTATCCACTGTATACAGGCTGGTGAAAAGCCGATTGTGGATGATAAAGATGCTACTCAAGATTTGCGAGTGGCTTTAGCAGCAACACACGCTTATCAAACAGGAAAAAAAGTTATTGTAGAAGAGTTTGCACCAGAAAAAACGCACCTATAAAAAGGAAGCGTATACATGCGCGCTCACCCTATTAGGTTGAAAAAGGGGGAAATTGGTTTTGAACGCTTTTGCGATAGCCACGTTTCTTTTTATTGTTGTGGCGATATGGATTTTTGCTTATCGAAAAAGTAGGACGATTGATAATTCAAGCTCAGAAGGGTACTTCTTAGGTGGTCGTAGCTTAACTGGTATTGTAATCGCTGGTACTGTAATTGGTACGAATCTCTCAACAGAACAGATTGTTGGTCAGAACGGACAAAGCTATGTTGCCGGAATGGAGGTAATGGCTTGGGAAGTAACTTCGGCGATTGCGATTGTCGCCCTGGCGTTAATTTTCCTTCCAAAGTATTTAAAGCATGGCGTAGATACGGTCACCGACTTTATAGAAGTACGCTTTGACAAAACCACAAAGAAGATTGCATCTGCCTTATTCATATTTACATACGTTGTATCTTTCTTACCTGTCGTTCTTTATTCCGGTTCCTTAGTGTTTAACCAAATCTTCTCTGTTGATGAAATGCTTGGAGTCGACCCACTTATTGCGATTGCATTCATTGCTGGTGGAATAGGGGTTGTTGGTCTTGCATACTTGATGTTAGGAGGATTAAGGTTAGCTGCATTTAGTGACACTATTTACGGAATTGGCTTACTTATAGCTGGTCTATCTGTACCAATCTTTGGTTTAATGATGTTAGGGAATGGAAATATGTTGTCAGGTTTTGAGACAATACGTCAAAATACGCCTGAAATGCTTAATGCGATTGGAGCAGTTGATTCTTCTTATGTACCATGGCCAACGTTATTTTTAGGGATGTTTTTTAATAACTTATTTTTTTGGTGTACAAACCAAATGATTGTGCAAAAAGTCTTGGCAGGAAGAGATCTTCGAGAGGGGCAAAAAGGTGCATTATATGTAGGTTTTTTCAAGATCTTCGGCGCTCTTTTTCTTGTCTTTCCAGGCATCATTGCGTTAAATATGTTCGGGGACGGCATCTCGAATTCTGATAATGCTTACCCAATGTTGGTATCTGCTGTTTTACCTGAATGGATGTTTGGTGTGTTTGCTGCCGTCATTTTTGGAGCCATTTTAAGTTCATTTATTGGCGCACTAAACGCTGCTTCGACACTACTCACACTTGACTTTTATAAGCCCATAGGAAAAGAGAAAACAGATAAGCAAATTGCCCGTGTTGGGAAGATTTTCACAATCGGTGTCGGTTTAACGGCAATCATTATTGCTCCACTCATTTCATTTGCACCTGCTGGTTTATATCATGTGGTCCAACAATTCAACGGTTTGTATAGCATGCCACTTCTTGTTATCGTGCTATTAGGGTTTTATTCAAAATATGCTACGCCTTTCGCGGCTAAATTTACATTTATCTTTCATGTCATTGTTTATGGAGCATCGCAGTTATTCTTAGATGTCCATTACTTATACGTTTTTAGTGTTATGTTCTTTGTTGACTTGTTTATTTTATGGGGTGTTAGTCGATTGCAAAAAAACACAACGCCGTTTGTATTCGAGACAGGCAAGCAAAAAGTGGATCTCACCCCTTGGAAGCATCGGTACTGGGTTAGTGCAGTTGTTGTCATCACTGTTCTTGGTACATACCTAATCTTTTCACCTTGGGGAATTGCACAATAGCGTTAAACCAGTAGTCTGATAGACTGCTGGTTTTTTTAGATTGAAACGTAATAGATTGATAGCGGTTAAGGGGATCAGTATAGTGTTTTAGCGTGTGCTATCCAATAGTGAGTCCAGTCCATGTGCATCAATGGAGCAATGAATAAACAAACGATCTTATATTCTCATCACATTAGGTTTGCTATTTCAGTGTTCCTGTTCTATCTCATTTTATGAAAGGTATTGATTTAATGACGTTACTCTTCATTTATTTTTTCGTGCGTCAATCTAAATGAAAGGCCCAATCAAAAACGGCTTTAAGACATAAAATACTTAGAAAGAATGGGTTTATGGGGATACAGCGGGAGGATACGACTAATCAAAGGTCTTACGAAGTTACATTCTAAAGTAAAAACCGTTCTTAAATTTGAAAGAAGGAAAGGGGAAATCTTAATGAATAACCATCAGCATCTAGTAGAGGTAGTTGTGGGGAGAATTTTAGATAAGTATAACGTCAATGTTTCCAAAGATTTATCTTTAAATGACCAAGCTAAAGTAAAGAGTACGGTTGTAGATATACAGTCAGAGGTTAATAAATTTTTGCAGAGCATCGATATGGACACAGTAGGCAAACCAGCAAAAACATCTTTTGATTCTAATAGTCTTGAAAAGAGCTTGTTAAAGGGAAATCTTACTAACGTTGGTCGTTCTCGTGAAGAGCAGGATTCTAGTGAATTTGGCAGTGGCACATCAGCTGAATCAAATGATTACTTTGAAAGACCGGCTATGATAACGCGGAAGCGTACACCGAATTCGTTTGTTAATCGCAGAAGGTTTTAAAACGGGTGAGTGTCTATCATGAAATTGCCCAAGCAAAAAATAGATTGTGACATAAAGTAAAGTAGACTATGAAGGAAGGGGTATTAGGAATGAGTGAAGAAAAAAGTTACGTTGAAGTTGAAGAAAAAGAGTGTAAAAAATGTGAGGATCACGAGTCTCACTGGAGAAACAATAAGCGTTGGTCAGCATTAGATCCAGAAGCATGTCATCCACTGGATAAAAATGGAGGTTCACCTACGCAAGGGGCATCACAAGTTAACAAGACATTGCAATTGTCTGAAGAGTTCATTTTAATTAAGGATTCTTGTGATGTAACAGTAAACTCTACTGATACGAAAGCAGCTCTTTCATTACAAGCATCTTTACAAACGGCTATTGCACTTGTTATCAGTATTTCAATTGCTGATAGTGAGAAAGCCGATAAAATCACGCAAGAGTTACTACAAAGCTCAAAAATTAAACAGCTAAACTACCAAAAAACAGTTGTTGAAAACTCTAAAAATGTTGATGTTACTACAACTGATACTCAAATCGCAGTGAACATTCAACTGTTACTACAAATCTTATTAGCTTTACTTGTAAGATTAGATATTTTGTAAAAATAAAAAGAGAGGGGAGATGGGTGCCCTCTTATACATAAGTAAAAATCTGTAGGAAAAGAAGGAGAAAATGAATCTATTTTTAGCAGTTCTTTTATCGTTTCCCTTCCAAGATCTCTCGCCTCTCTTTTTAAGCCGGTGGAAAAGTGAAAATCGTTATGTATAAATTTTTTATGTTGGAAAAACTTCACTTCATTCGATCGCCCTTGCTGGTTTGTTATACTAACAGATTACCATGCTAACATCCGTATCATTGAATTGTAGAAAGTTTATTTAGTAAGCAACATTTATCTTGTATTGTCACTTGTATTTTCATATGATGATATAAAAATTAAAAAATGAATGGAGGTAATAAAAACGCAATGGAAAAGGATGAGCAGCTATTTACCTTACTATTTGAATTTGAAGAAAAGCTTCAAAGAAATTTAGAATCAAGAGAAATTGATTTACTTCGGGACCTCGTGGTTAATAGTAAGTCTCCTCTCTAGCTCATCTTTTAATAGTTGAATGAAGTCGTTGTTTAAGTTGTCTAGAATAGACTTTTCAATTAAGTCGTTTAACAAAGTATCGCTAATATCTGTAATTTTCAATTAATTCACCACCTCTATACTTAACATTGTTCACTACCCTTTAAAAATAGTGTGTAAACCTATTTAATATAAAATTTTTAATTCTAAATAGTCTTATTTTAAAATTGCTCTACTAATAGGTACCGGTACCAGTTGGCCGAATTTTTGCTTATATAATGGCGTCAACTGAATACCCGCTTTAGACATCTGGTTCATTTCCTTAAAGATTTATTACCACTTCTGTCTACTAACTCTAACTTGTTTATGTATATAGCTCACTATTTACAGTTTCTAGACCCTTTTTACTCTTCAGCGTCTTTTATTTTTATGAAAGTGTTTCTTCGACAAGCTTCTTAGAAATAGTCTGAACTGAATCGCTGCAGAGTATTAGTTGTGATATAGACCGGTTTAAGAAATTCACAACAAGGGAATAGCTTCAAATAATTGTAAATGAATTTGTAATAGGAGTTGTATACACGTGAAAAAGATATGGGCATTACCTTTTATAATGGTTCTTTTTTTTAGTGTGCTTGCCGCCTGTAGTAATGACCAAGAGGCGATTCCTCAAGAAGGCAATGAGTCTACTGATGAGGAAGTGAATGGGACAGAAGAAACTGAAGTGGAAGAAGGATCGGGTCTAATTGAGCGAAATACAGATGACGATGAAGAGGATACAAATGGTTCTTCTCCAAACCTAGGTGAAGGTTCAACGGAAGATCAGATCGATTTAACTGTTGGTGATACGGGTACGATTGAAACAACCATTCAACACTTTGAATTGACTATCGATTCAGTGGCTATGGATTCGAATTTAGACGGGGAAAAGCCCGATTTGGATACGTTTATACTTGTCGATGTAACCATAAAAAATTTACATAATGAGCCTTTGAAATTAGAAGAAACGGTTGAAATTTTTGAAGTGACAAGTGATTTAGATGGTGGTGGTTACTGGCCGGTTTCTGAATTATACGATGTTGACGTGGATGAACTATCTGGCGAATTGTCCACTAATGAGTCAGTGTCTGGTCAAATTTTGTTTGAAAACAATGAAGGAGAAGAGCATTATATTCGAATTAGGAGTGGATTAGTTGCAGCTTCAGCTGTGAAAAATCAAGTCATTTGGACACTTCCTGCTGAGTAGCAGTATTAAAAGAAAGCGTTATGGTTTCTAAAGCACAACGTTTGCAGTATGCAACGATTGTGCTTTTTTCGTTCATTAAAAAAAGAGTTCAGTTTTGTTAACAAAAGCTAAAGAATCGGGACTTAAGTTTTAATTATATAAAGATTTTAATAAAACTGTTTATTCTGTGCGTTTTAGGAAAAAGAAGAAGAGATGTTGAAGCACACGACTGCTCTCCGATCAAAAATATAAAGGTACGGAAAGGAGCATATAATGTTTAAAAGGATTGATAGACTTCAAATTGATTTACCAGAATTAAAACAGCCTGATCCAGAGTCAGCAGGTGCCATTCAAGAGTTACTTGGTGGTCGGTTTGGAGAGATGTCCACCCTGAATAATTACATGTTTCAATCTTTTAATTTTAGAAGTAAAAAGAAACTTCGTCCTTTCTATGAGCTTATTGCGAGTATTACTGCTGAAGAAATTGGTCATGTTGAGCTAGTATCAAATACCATTAACCTATGTCTTGACGGCTCTGTTGGTAATGGTAGTACGAATCCGGATGATACGCCTTTAGACCCTGTGAAAGGTTTCGGAAATAAGTTTAATTTCATTTTAGGCGGTCAAAATGCTATACCAACAGATTCGACAGGAACACCTTGGTCAGGAGATCATGTCTTCTCTAGTGGGAATTTAGTGAATGACCTCCTTCACAACTTTTACCTTGAGTGCGGGGCTCGAACACATAAAATGCGCGTGTATCAAATGACAGATAACGAAACTGCCCGTGAGTTAGTGGGTTATTTGCTTGTAAGAGGAAGTGTGCATGCCGTTGCGTATGCGAGAGCCATTGAGGAAGTAACAGGAGTAAACATGATGAAATTACTACCTGTACCAAGCTTGGACAACTCAGCTTTTGACCACGCCAGAAAATATGAATCACTAGGTGAACATCGTAAGTTGTACCGTTTTAGTGACGACGATTACAAACTGTTAAATCGAATATGGACAGGTCCTACCCCAATCGGTCCTGAAGGTCCTCTTGAAGTAGTCGATGGTACACCGGAGGGTGGGGAAATTCCTGATTTAAATAGTGTTCCTGAAGAATTTGCACCAGGCTTTGATGAAGAACAATTTAGAGAGTTATCGAAGCGGCTAAGGTATGAAGCAGGATTATCATGATTGAGAAAGGCGCATGCAGTTGCATAGCGCCTTTTTCATTTACTATCACCTAGATGAAATCTGGGTCCTTATCTTTTAATAGCCTGTAACCCAAGGTGATAGAAGTAAACTACCGTCGCTTGTGTTAATCAATTGACCAACAGAAAGGCCAGTAGGGATATTCTGCGCTCTGAAATTTATTGGGGGTCCATCTTCAGTAGTCCCTAATCCTGTAGAGCGTCCTCCTATAGCCGATCCATTAATTTGGTTGTAAACAATGAAATAATAAACAACTGCGTCATCAAGAAATACTGGTTGTTGTAGTGGTAGTGAAAAAATGCCTCCTGATATTGTTGTAACAATATCAGTTGTTGCAATAATTGTCGCTTGATTGTTTGAGCTTGTGAGAGCAATTGCCATCTGATAAAGCCCTGTTCCACTACCAACTTGAATGATATAAGAGGCTAGGTTAGATACGATTGAGCCATCACCAAAAATAAGTGCCCCTATTGCTTGATTGTTCCCTGAGCCGGCGTTAAATGGAATCGTAACATTTATATCCCCTAATTTAACTGTTTCATAATTAATTGCTGTTCCACTGCTAGGTCCGGTAGGTCCAGTAGCCCCAGTTAGCCCAATGCCGGTGGGTCCAGTTACGCCAGTAGAGCCTTGGGGTCCGGTAGGTCCAGTAGGTCCTTGAGGTCCAACCGGTCCAGGGCCAGTGGGACCAGTCGGACCAGTGGATCCAGTTGGAGGGCCGGGGATGCCTTGAGGTCCAGTAGGTCCAGTAGCCCCAGTAGCCCCAGTAGCCCCGGTAGCCCCAGTAGCCCCAGTAGCCCCAGTAGCCCCAGTAGCCCCAGTAGCCCCAGTAGCCCCGGTAGCCCCAGTAGCCCCAGTAAACCCGGTAAGCCCAGTAGCCCCAGTAGTCCCGGTAGCCCCGGTAAGCCCAGTAGGCCCGGTCGGACCAGTCACTCCAATAGTCAATCCAGGGCCAGTCGGACCAGTAGGGCCCGTTATGCCTAAACAAGAACAACGCTTAGTTTGTTTGTTAAAATAGGAAAGATTGTTTTGACAAACATTGCATAGTTGAAGGTTTTTATTATTGAAATACTTCATTGTAGTTCCTCCTGACAATAGATAACGTATACTATGCAATGCTTAGTTTTTTTGATTTAACATCGTATTTTATTTGTTGAAAAAGCTTGTCATTTAGTAATCTTTCTAACGGCAGGATTCGTAAAACATGGGTAGATTTATTCTAAACGGATCACAATTCCCTCTTATTGGCCTCAATCACCTCATGGTCATCAGCAAAGCTTCCTGTGGCCTCTTTTTTCCTGTTTTCTACATACAGGGTATCGCGTATAATTGGTGGTTGGAATGGAGAGAGAACATGAAGCCAACTATACCATTGGGTTTATTTGAACTAAAAGAAGAGATGAAGCAACGGAAGAATCAGCGCATGACCATTAAAATGCGCTCGTTTATGAAGCGGATTGGTCAAAAAAGACGTACGGAGCTAATGGTTGCTACTGTGAACAAGCATTTAAAGCGTTTAAAGGTACGTGCGTATTCGTCTACAGGCACACAGTGGCATCGTTTGAAAATGGAAGAATGGGTTACTTTTTCTTTTCAAGAGGTGGAGCATTCTCCTCATCTCGTACAGGTGAGGACCAATGATCTTCCTTTTCGACTCTTTGTTCATCAAGAAGAAGCCCTGCGGCGGTTAGATGAGACCCCTATGCCGTTCTCGGGTATCTTGTCTATACCAACAGGCGGCGGAAAGACAGTCGTTGCTGTGCATTGGCTTCTGAAAGAAGGAGTCAATAGAGGGCGTAAAGTGCTGTGGTTGACACACCGTCATGATTTACTTGACCAAGCTTTTTCTGCAATTCGCACCCTTGCAACAAATGACTTAGTGAAAAAGGGAAAAGTCATTTCGTGCCGACTTATATCCAGTGACGAAACCCATGAGTCGGTAAAGGCTATCCAGTCAACCGATCAAATTGTTATTGGCACGAATCAAAGTATTGCAGGACAATTATCGTTGCTGCAAGAAAATTGGTTAAAGGCTAATGAGGACATATTGATTGTTGTTGATGAAGCTCATCATGCAGTGTCTGAAACGTACGAGCACATTTTAACGACAGTATCAAAAAAATCAAATCCTACTATTTTAGGTTTAACTGCCACCCCTTTTCGGACTTTAGAAGAAGAGAGAGGATTGTTAAAGAAACGGTTTTCAGATGATATTGTCTATAAACTAGATGTTGCAACATTAATTGCAAGAGGTATTTTAGCAGAACCGTTTTTTAAAGAGCTCAAAACTGGTGTGAAAAAACTGCCGACTTTATCGGTAGCGGATATTCAGCACATTCATACAGCTGATCGTTTGCCTCCAAAGGTGGAGGACTATTTGACGATTCACCAAGCGCGCAATGCGCTTATTGTAAAAGAGTATCGTTCTCATAAACACGTGTATGGTAAGACGCTTGTGTTCGCGATGAATCGTAAGCATGCCATTTTATTGACAAGACAGTTTATAGAGGCGGGCATCTCAGCTGATTATTTTATTTCAGGAGAAGAGAAGAAAGGAGAAGCGCTAAAACGGTTTAAAGACAATGAACTAGATGTATTAATAAACGTGAATATGTTAACCGAAGGAACGGACTTACCGGATGTTCAAACTGTATTTCTAGCTCGGCCCACATCGTCTGCTATTTTAATGACGCAAATGATTGGAAGGGCGATGCGAGGTGTTGAAGCAGGAGGAACGGCATCAGCACAGATCGTGCATTTTCATGATGAATGGCCAGAGACGATTTCTTGGATTACGCCAAATGAACTCTATCAAGATGAGGCAGCCGAAATGAAGCAACGGTTTGTTGAGAATCAAAGAGTGCCATTGACGATTTCAATTGTTGATAAGTGGTATAAGAGCCTGCCTAAAGAAGAAGCAGAAGCCCATCGTTTTGTTGAAACGATCCCTGTTGGTGTGTATTCATTTATAGACCCTTCCCAACGCCAGTCAATTGACATTCTTGTCTATGAACATTTGGCTACTGCTTATGAATCGTGGCTTGCCAACATGGTAGTAGTAGAAAAAAACGAAGTGGCTGCCATGCTAAATAGAACAGCCAAGTCTTATTTCCGAGAAAAACGACATACATTTGGTTTTCATGAACAAGATCTCGCAGCACTGTACCACTATTTTAGTAAAACGAAGACTAAACCAACGCTACGCTGGTTGAAAGACCGGGATAAAGTGGATATCACAAGACTGGCGGAAGAGATTACGCAAAGAAGGCTTTACGGTGAAGAGAAAAAACACTTCATTGATACTCATTGGAACGAAGAGCAATCGTTTATCGCGGTTTATTTTGGTTTTGATAAGCTTGAATTTCGTAAGCGTTTAGAGCTTGAACTTATTCGATTAGAAGAGCCTGAGTTATTTAGCCGAGTCGAATGAGTCAGTGTAAGTATGTTCTAGCCTTCTATTACAAAAATACCAAGAGAGCAACGGAGGCTCTCTTTTTTGCGTGGACAACGTTAAAGGAGATGATTCATTTTTCAAAAGATAGGTTTAGAATGACAAGTATTGGTAA
The DNA here is from genome assembly GCF_004375095.1 of Shouchella oshimensis. Classification (NCBI taxonomy): domain Bacteria; kingdom Bacillati; phylum Bacillota; class Bacilli; order Caryophanales; family Bacillaceae; genus Shouchella; species Shouchella oshimensis. The sequence goes on from NZ_SNUX01000002.1 coordinate 266,594, forward strand.
ATAGAGTAGCAAGAAGGAACGATAGGTTCTTTGGAAAGAGGTGACACGAAACGATGTAGCTAGGAATTGCGATGGAAAGAAATGAACACTATAGGAGGGGTTACGTGGCAAATAATCGCGGTGTTGTATACATGGGTAAAAAAGGTGTACAAGTACAAGATATTGAGTATCCAGAATTGGTGTTAAAAGATGGTCCAGGAGTTCCTAAAGCGAATGTCGGTCGGAAGTGTGAGCATGGTGTAATTCTAAAAGTCATCGTTACGAATATTTGTGGTAGCGACCAGCATATGGTACGTGGACGGACTACTGCTCCAGAGGGTCTCGTATTAGGTCATGAAATTACTGGTGAAGTGATCGAAGTTGGTAGAGATGTTGAGTTTATTGAGAAAGGGGATATTGTCTCAGTCCCGTTCAATATTGCGTGTGGTCGCTGTGTAATGTGTCAGGAGCGAAAAACGCATATTTGTTTGAACGTTAATCCAGAACGTCCAGGTTCGGCCTATGGCTATGTTGATATGGGCGGATGGGTTGGAGGGCAATCAGAATACGTCATGGTTCCCTATGCTGATTTTCAATTACTTACGTTTCCAAACAAAGAGAAAGCGATGGAAAAAATCCTTGATTTGACCATGTTAACAGATATTTTTCCAACTGGATTCCATGGGGCTTATACAGCTGGTGTAAGTATTGGATCAACCGTTTATGTAGCAGGTGCAGGGCCGGTAGGTTTAGCGGCGGCACATTCCGCTCAACTTCTAGGTGCGTCAAGTGTCATTGTCGGTGATCTTAACGAAGAGAGATTGGCACAAGCACGTAGCTTTGGTTGTGAAACAGTTGATCTTTCTAAGCATGATCGACTCGGGGAACAAATAGAAGCGATTTTAGGTGTGCCAGAGGTGGACGCAGCAGTAGATGCTGTAGGATTTGAAGCATCGGGTCATGGAGAGCATGGAGGTGAACAGCCGGCAGCGGTACTCAATGCAATCATGGATGTGACTCAAGCTGGTGGGAAACTAGGGATCCCAGGGCTTTATGTTACCGAAGATCCAGGGGCAACAGATGAAGATGCAAAGACAGGCTCGTTAAAAGTGCGGTTTGGACAAGGTTGGGCAAAGGCACATACATTTGTGACTGGGCAGACACCGGCCATGCAATATAACCGACAATTAATGAAGCTTATATTATCTGGCAAAGCTTCTATTGCAAAAGCTGTCAATGCCACCGTTATTTCTCTAGATGAAGCACCGGATGGCTATGCTGATTTTGATGGTGGTGCAGCGAAAAAATTTGTCATCGACCCGCATGGTACGCTTAATTAAAAGATTAAGGCTACAGCACCTGTCTTTTGTTGATTGCTTTAGAATGAAATCCGAGTAGGGAGATCTTCCTTGCTTGGTTTTTTTTTGGCATAATAAGAAGACGTAAAGGATAAAGGAGCGTTTTTAAATGAATCAACATGAGGCAAAACAGATAATAGAACAGTTGCGTAGTGGCGAGATAAAAGAAGTGGTTGTTACAAAAGAGCAATTTACTAGTTTTCGTGAGGCGTTAATGGAGCAAGAGGATAAAAAAGATTTTCGTGGAAATGCACAGCATCGCGGCGCTGTCATTTATACGTATCAACCTGGTTGGACGGCTTAAGAAATGATTCCGAACAAGGATTCAGTAAAGGGAAGTGATTCTCTTTCCGCTGTTATCGTGTCAATGGTTAAGGGGGATCATATTTCAATTGAAGTCGTTCATCATGACGGCGCGGTATTAGGTACATTATTTCTTTCCGATGTGCGAAACGCCATTCAATCAGGTCGTGAAGACGATACAGCTGCATCTCTTCTCGACCACCGTCCAGAATTAGTCGCACCCCATCAGTTTGAATCGTTACTTAAAAGTGAGATGTTTGCCATCTTAATGAATTCTCTCTATGACGGTGTCTATGTAACTGATGGGAAGGGCGTAACGTTAAAAGTAAACAAAGCATACGAACGAATAACAGGTATTCCGGCGCAAGCCATTATCGGCATGCATATGCGGGATATGGAGAAAGCCGGCTATATTTCCCGTTCCATCTCTCTTGAAGTGATCAAGCAAAAGAAAGTAGTAACTCGTATGCAGCGTTTAGCAAGTGGTCGAAACGCTATGGTGTCTGGTACGCCGTCTTTTAACGTTCATGGGGAGATTGAATATGTCGTTAGCGTAGTTCGTGACATGACGGACCTTTTGAACATGCAGGCTGAATTAGAAGGCTTAAAGGAACAGCAAGCTGAGCTTGAGCGCTTTGTTGGAAAAGTGGACGGAACACCGATTGTTGCTGAAGATGAAAAGACCGTTGCGTTTTTAGCTACGGCGAAACGTGTCGCCCAAACGACAGCGACTGTCTGCCTCCTTGGTGAAAGTGGTGTCGGAAAAACAAAAGCAGCCGCTTATATTCATGAACATTCGCAACGCAAAGACAAGCCCTTTGTCGTTGTAAATTGTGGAGCTATTAGTGAAACCCTTATTGAAGCTGAATTATTCGGTTATGGACCTGGTGCTTTTACAGGAGCTTTAGCAAAAGGGAAAAAAGGTCTAATTGAAGCTGCCCATGGTGGGACGCTTTTTCTAGACGAGGTAGGGGAGTTACCACAAGGAACACAAGTAAAGCTGTTGAAAGTGCTGGATGAGCATCGATTTACACCAGTTGGTTCAACGACGGAAAAACGGGTAGACGTCCGTCTACTATCGGCAACCCACCAGAATCTTGCTAGTCTAGTGAAAGAAGGGATTATGCGTGAAGATTTCTATTATCGAATAGCGGTCGTACCTCTTGTCATTGAGCCGTTACGTGAACGACCGAAAGAAATTGATCGTTTGGCACGCTTCTTTTTACAAGAATTAAACAGTCGCTATGGAAGAAAGGTTGTATTAGAGTCAGATGCCTTCAAAGCGTTACAAAAAAGACAATGGCCGGGAAATATTCGTGAATTAAAGAATGTCATCGATTATGTTGTCGCTACGAGCCCTACTCCTGTCATTCGTGCAAGTGATTTACCACAACCATTTATTCAAAATGAGAAACAGATGCCGGCGCTTACGCTAAAGGAAGCCGTTTTTCAACTGGAGCAAGCGATGATTACGAAAGCATTGGCTGACCATAGAACGACTCGGAAAGCAGCTGAAGCATTAGGGATAAGCCAAGCGGCGTTAGTAACAAAGCGAAAAAACTATTCATTTGATTAAATTTATAATCGTTTGATTCATATTGTAATCAACATCCCTGTGTAAACCCCTTTATGCACTAAATGATACGTTGGCACGATTTTTGCTTCTATCTATAAAAAGATAGGGGGAAGAAATATGAATCAGCAACAATTTAAAAGCGCTTACAAAATTTGGACAGGGTCAGGTTCTACCAAGCAAGTGAAACATGAAGTTGAGCGATTAAAGATGAAGAAGCCGTTAATCGTTAGTGATCGTATTATTGCAGATGCAGGCTTGTTAGAAGAAGTCTGTGACCATTTGGATACGGTGTCGTATGGTACATTTTTAGAGGTACAACCAGAACCAGCTTTTGCTGTTATTGAAGCATGTAAACGCGTGTTTCTGGAAGGCGATCACGATGGTTTTATTGCAATTGGTGGAGGGAGCGCTATTGATACGGCTAAAGCGGCATCTGTCTATGCAACATATGACGGTGACCTAAGTGATTTTGTTGGAACCGATCTCGTTCCGAAGAAAGGTGCACCACTTATCGCTATTCCTACAACAGCAGGTACAGGCTCAGAAGTCACGAATATTGCGATTTTATCGGACAAAGAAGCACAATTGAAAAAGGGGATTGCAAGTGATTTCTTACTGCCAGATGTAGCCATTGTGTCACCTGAGATGACCCGTACTGCACCACAGCATGTCACAGCAGCAAGTGGCATTGATGCCATGGTTCATGGAATTGAAGCTTACTTATCTGTCAATGCCTCACCACTTACAGATGCGCTCGCCCTTCAATCGATTACCATGATCGCTCGGAGTTTACCGAAAGCATATACAAATGCTCATTTTTTAGAGGCGAGAGAAGAAATGGCAACAGCAAGCTTAATGGCTGGAATGGCGTTCGGAAATGCCGGTGTAGGAGCGGTGCACGCACTAGCCTATCCGCTAGGAGGCCGTTTTAATATGGCGCATGGTGTGAGTAATGCGTTGCTATTACCGTTTGTAATGGAAATGAACAAACCAGCTTGTTTAGAGCGTCTGGGTGATATTGCAACAGCATTAGGCGAGAAAACGACAGGGTTAAGTCTAAATGAAGCTGCGGATCGTGCCATTCTTGCGATGACCCGGTTATGCGCGCAGGTGAATATCCCTGCTAGCTTGAAAGCATTTGATATTGAGAAAAGTGATTTAGAAGCAATGGCAGACGATGCGTCGAAAATTGATCGCCTCTTAAAGAATAACCCACGCCAATTAACGAAAAAGGAAATCTATGAAATTTATCAAGCGGCATATGAAGGACGGATAGCGCGATGAAATGGAGACAACGGCAGTTTGGTCAGGAAACACCGTATCAGCCATTAGGTCCGTTTAAGCTAAGAGTACCTTTCTACCACTACCGTTTTGAATGGCCAGATTATGTGCAGGGACTGCTGATGTGTGCAGTGGATTTAGCCGCCATTCCGTTACTAATGGAACTGCTTGGTATGCCATTTGAAGCAGCCCTTGCTATCGTCATTTTGAATGGACTGTTTTATTTAACCCATCATTTACTTGGCGATCCGGTTGTGCCAGGTTGGATTACACCAGCTATTCCACTTATTATGATTTACGTTTCATCGTTTCCAGAAGATGAACGAGTGCATGCATTAATTGCGTTTCAATTAACGTTAGGGCTCATTTCCATTTTCTTAGGAGCGACAGGGTTAGCAAGTAAAGTGGTTCGTTTTGTCCCTAGTGCAATTAAATCAGGTGTTATTTTAGGAGCAGGAATTATTGCGGTAATGACGATCTTTGAAGTTGGAGGACGTTTTGAATCGTTTCCATGGACCATTTCCATTGCAATCGGGATAGGCTTTTATCTAATGTTTTCAAAGCATTTTCAACGTCTGAAAACACGTGGGGGTGTTTATGGTTTAGTAGGGAAACTAGGAATTTTGCCTATCATTCTTTTAGCCGTTGTGGTAGCTCCATTATTCGGTGAGGCTCCTTGGCCATCAATTGAGTGGGGGTTTTCAAAGCCTGACTTTATCACCCTTTGGAATGAATACACGTTGTTTGGCGTTGGCTTCCCTCCGCTTATGATGTTTTTAACCTGTTTGCCTACTGTATTTGCTGCGTATCTCGTTTTATTTGGCGATATTCTCCAAGCGAAAGCTATCATCAAAGAGGCAGATGAAGTGCGCGAAGATGAAAAAGTAGAGTACAATCCAAACCGTGCTCACCTTATATTTGGTGGGAGAAATAGTTTTATGAGCATTATTGGTCCTGATGTAACGATGGCAGGACCAACGTGGGCGGCAATGCAGGTTGTTATTACAGAGCGATTTAAAGAAGGAAAGAGATCGATGCATTCCATTTTTGGTGGAATGGGTTCATTCCGATTAGGGACGAATACAGGCCTATTATTATTACCAATTGTAAGCTTAGTTGAGCCCATTCTTGGAGTGGCAATGGCGTTAACTTTATTAATTCAGGGATACGTAAGCGTTCGAATTGGGATTTTAGAAGCGAAAAGCCAGCGCGATTTAGGTATTGCTGGCGTGATAGCAGCCATTTTAGCAGTAAAAGGTGCGGCTTGGGCCTTTGCTGCAGGTGTGATCTTATGTTTACTGATTTATGGAAAGCAGTTCTTTAATGGAGAGAACGATGAAACCTTTGTAAAAGATCAAAAAGAAAAAAGGAGTGCGTAACATGAATCGAGCTCTATTTATTAACAATGGAGACGTTTGGACGAATCAAACCATTGAAGTAGAAAATCCAGCCACAAAAGAAATCATTGGTACAATTGCCAAAGCAGGTCGGGAAGAAGCAAAGCAAGCCGTAGATGCGGCAGCTTCTGCACTAAAAGCTTGGAAAAATAAAACTGCCGCTGAACGAAGCGAATATTTACTGAAATGGCACGAATTAATAAGGCGAGATGAAAAGATTCTCGGCGAAGGGATGACCATTGAGCAAGGGAAGCCTTTAACAGAAGCCGTGGGTGAAATTCGGTACGCCAATAGTTTTCTTTCATGGTATGCGGAAGAAGGAAAGCGTATATATGGAGAAACGGTACCTGCAAGCGCGCCAAATAAACGAATACTCGTTCAGAAACAGGCTATTGGTGTAATTGCGGCAATCACTCCATGGAATTTTCCTGCAGCGATGCTCACTCGTAAGTTAGGGCCGGCATTAGCAGCTGGCTGTACCGCTGTCGTCAAGCCTTCAGAATTGACGCCGTTTACTGCTTATCGCCTTGCCGATCTTGCTTTAGAAGCAGGGGTTCCAAAAGGTGTGATTAATGTCATTACAGGAGATGCGGCGGCGATAGGTGAAGTGTGGATGAACGATGATCGGGTTCGTAAAGTGTCGTTTACCGGTTCAACGGCAGTCGGGAAATTATTAATGAGACAGGCTGCGGATACAGTAAAAAAGTTATCCCTTGAGCTTGGAGGACATGCGCCATTTATTGTCACCCAACATGCTGATATTGAAAAAGCAGTAGATGGATTAATGGCTTCCAAATATCGAAACGGTGGCCAAACGTGTGTATGCGCTAATCGTGTGTTCGTACATGAATCCATTAAAGACCTATTTTCAGAGTCATTTATTCAGGCTGTCAAACAGTTGAAGACAGGTAACGGCTTAGCAGACCATTCCATCATCGGTCCCCTTGTCAATCAAAGCGCAGTAGATAAGGTTCAAAACCATCTAAGAGATGCGCAAGAAAAAGGCGCAACCCTTATCTATGGACAAGAACCGGAAGAGACAAATGGTTATTATCAAACGCCAGTTGTCGTTATGGATGCAACTGACGATATGCTCTGTATGAATGAAGAAACGTTTGGCCCGCTTGCGCCAATTACGACGTACCAATCCGTTGATGAAGTTATTCAAAGGGCAAACGCTACCCCTTTTGGTTTAGCCGCATACGTCTACTCAACGAATTTAAGCGAAGCCTTTACTATTTCAGAAGCATTGGAATATGGAATTATCGGCTTAAACGACGGGTTACCATCTGTTGCGCAAGCGCCTTTTGGTGGTGTGAAAGAAAGTGGTCTTGGTCGGGAAGGTGGTCATTGGGGGATTGAAGAGTACCTTGAAGTAAAATATATTTCTATGGAGTTGTAACGATAGCATTTATAATCAGGATGCAACATGATAGAAAAGGAATGTCGCTAGGAAAGTTTTCCTGGCGTCTTTTTTTAGGTTAATCACTTGTATTTCTTACACCGTACATAACCTAACAAAGTGAACGGAGGAAGGAATTGATTCTTTTCTTATAGAACTTAGTGAAAAGGGAACCTGCGTCCAACAGCTGATTTGAATAGAGTAGTGGAATTGTAAGAAAACGAATGATCGTATCTTTCTTGAAATGAAGGAGTTTAAAAATGGAGAAATGGGATTTAATTGACAGAAATCGAACGAAATTAGAGAAACAAATTATGCGTGGAGATCCAATGGAACCCGATGAATTTCATTTAGTTGTACACGTATGTATTTTTAATTCAAAAGGAGACATGCTTATTCAACAGCGGCAACCTTTCAAATATGGATGGCCAAACTTATGGGATATCACATGTGGTGGCAGTGCAGTTGCCGGTGATACTAGTCAGCAGGCTGCTTCGAGAGAGTTATTTGAGGAGTTAGGTATTTCATATGATTTTAAGACCATTCGTCCGCACATTACAATTAATTTTGACCGTGGCTTCGACGATTATTATCTCATTGAACAGGACATTGATTTAACGAAATTGGTGTTACAGAGTGAAGAGGTGAAAGCGGCGAAATGGGCTTCAAAGGAGGAGATTTTAACCCTTATTCAGCTAGGTGAGTTTGTGCCTTATTATGAGGGACTCCTGTCGTTTCTTTTTGAAGGCCGACATCATTATGGCTCCATTCGTTTATAAAAAAAGGGGGTCTTACTATAAATAACAGTACGTACTTAACTCATTATGCCAAAGTCATTGTAAATGTTGGGGTGTGTGTTGAGAAAGGAGACTTGATCAAAATCAATTTTTCCTCAGAACACCTGCCGTTAGTACGAGAAATGACAAAAGAAGCCTACAAGAATGGTGCCCACTATGTCTCCCTTGATTTACGAGATCCGGAAATTGAAAGGAGTCGAGTGAACTATTTGGCAGAGGATTTCCTTGATGAATTTCCTAACACAGAAGTGCAAAACCAACTCAATTATGCAAAGTCCGGTTATTCTATGATTACGATAAAGGCGCCAACGTTTTCGAATCAGAGAGATGAGTCGATCGAAAGAGCTTCAATACTAACGAAAACAAAATCCATGGCTATGAGACCTTGCCAAACGTATGGTATGGAAAATCATAATAAATGGGTAGTTGTGAACGCACCGACGATCGAATGGGCCTTGCACGTCTTTCCGAACCACTCCCAAGAAGAGGCGGTTAAATTGTTATGGGAACTGATCCTCGATGTATCTAAATCGAGTGATCCTACCCCTATACAAGCGTGGAAACAACACGATTCAACATTAAAAAAGCTAGCTGAAAAATTGAACAACTATCAATTTGCTGCGTTACGGTTTGTAAATAAGAAAACCAATCTAACCGTTTCGTTAGTGGAGGATCACGTCTGGTTAGGTGGTTCGGAAACAACAAAAGATGGAAGAACGTTTATGTCTAATATACCTGTTGAAGAAGTTTGGACAATGCCCAATAAACATCATGTGAATGGTTATGCAACAATGACCAAACCCTTCATTTTAGCAGGGCAAGCCATTAATGGGATAAAGTTTTTCTTTGAAAACGGGAAGATAACTAAAATGGACCCTTACAATCAGATCTTACATGAGTTTTTACAAACAGATGAAGGTGCTGGAATGATTGGCGAAGTTGCACTTGTTTCAGCAAATTCAAGTATAGCTAAAACAGGAGTAACTTTTTGGAGTACATTATTAGATGAAAATGCTGCTAGTCATATTGCTTTTGGTCAAGCGTACATCGATACAATTTTAAATGGGTCTCTTAAGACGAAAGAAGAGTTGACAGCTTTAGGGATGAATACCTCTGCCGTTCATGAAGATATGATGATAGGCGATCATTCAATGAATGTTTTTGGTTTATTAGAACAGAAAGAAGTTCTCCTGATGGAAAACGGAGAATGGCGCATTTGAGAGGTTTCGTTAAAATGTTTCGAAGAGTGGGGGACAGAGTGTGGATATAAGTACAAATAGAGTAACCATTCGTACGTTTCAACACGATGATTGGGAAGCGGTTTATCGTTACACCTCTGATGCTGCTACGATGTATTACATGCCTGAAGGTGTACTTTCTAAAGACGAGACAAAACAATTGATTCTAAATAATAGTGGTGACCATGCAAAGAATTTTCCAGTACTCTTAAAGAAAGATCAGGCCCTAATTGGTCATGTCGTGTTCCATGATTATTTTGGTTCTCACACCTTCGAAATAGGATGGGTGTTTCATCCGAATTATCAAAACAAAGGTTATGCATCCGAAGCGGCATATGCCGTTCTGAAATATGGGTTTGAAAACGTAGGTTTACATAGAGTTATAGCTACTTGTCAACCTGAAAACGTGCCGTCCTGGAGAGTGATGGAAAAACTAGGTATGAGAAGAGAAGGTTATTTTAAGAAATGCATCCCGCATGAAAGTGGATGGTGGGATGAATATTACTATGCCATTTTAAAAGAAGAATTTGGTCGGTGCTCACATTCTTAAAAAAGAATAAGGTAGTAGAATTCAAGGAACGAAAGAAATCAATTAAAAATTACAGTAGACAGCTACCTTACGTCACACTCTATTCTTTGAGATAGGAGGTGTGAAAGAATGAAAAATCCATTTGTATTCGGTCGATTAAAAGAAGAAGATCCTAGACGTGAAGCGTTGGAAACTACTATCGAGACAGTCTATGATGAATTGGAAAAGATGACAGCTGATGTGAATGCCACGATTGAACGACTGTAGAAGAAGTTTACCTGTGTAAGGTGGTTAGACAGTTCTGGCATTTTTGTAGTTTTCGTCGCTAAAAAAAGGCTGGGACATAACGAAAAGTAGTAGTTGAAAAGACGAATAGTCTAAAATATGCTGAGTAGCACCGCTACAGGAGAATCCTTCCGCTAATTTTCATATAAACAAACGACGAACGTTCCTATTTTCAGGAATGTTCGTCATTTTGGTCTGTCTATCTACTTTTGTACCAGCCTCTTTGTTGTGATTGATTGTTCATTTAAAGCCTTTTAACAGATGCAGTTCCCATAATACTTTAACAAACGAGGTTGAAACATTCGTGATCATATACACTTTAGTTGTTTAGTTTATTTCTCACCATCGGTTTCCGGGCTTTTTTGTTTTAAAAGCTGAAAGAAGTGAAATAAAACGCCTCTCGATTAGGAAGCTTAAATTGATCTATCTACCCTCGTTGCACAGCACAGGACTCGTCGGCTGATGAATGTGTTATTGATGACGAGCCGTTCGTTCTATACCATCAATGATTACTTTATAGAGCTGTGGCGGCAGGTCGTGTCCCATGCCATCAACCAACAGTAGCTCAGCTCCGGGGATGGCAGAAGCCGTGTCCTCGCCACACGCCGGGTCGATTAAGGGATCATCCATTCCGTGAATGACGAGCACCGGTACTTTTATGGTCGCAAGACGCGGACGACGGTCACCAGCAATAGCCATAGCAGCAATTTGTCGACCGACACTGCCTGGATCGTAGTTACGCTGGACTTCCGCCATAATAGAGTCACGATATGCCTTCTTTTCAAACGGATAGCCGGTGCCAGCGATGCATTTGGCAAAAGAGAGCTTGTGCGCCAAAAATCCTACTTCATCCTCAAATGGATTCGGCGCTGGTTTAGTCATCATCGCCATGATTTCTGGGGAAGTTTGAGGAAGAGCGGGATTACCGGTACTGGACATAATGGAAGTAAGTGATAAAACTCGTTCAGGGTACTCACTGGCAACAATTTGAGCGATCATCCCGCCCATGGATCTGCCAACGAAATGAGCTCGGTCAATGGCTAGGCCGTCGAGCAGTCCAATGGCGTCTTTGGCCATGTCATTGAGAGTGTAAGGGATGTCTGGTCGCTCCCCTGACATGAGAGAAGTCGCCAAGGTGGTAAAGTCCAGTGCTGGATAATGGCTAAAGTGCGTTGAACAGCCTACGTCACGATTATCAAAACGAATAACGCGGAAGCCGCGCTCTGTTAGCATCTGACAGAACGAATCCGTCCAACGAATCATTTGGACTCCAAGACCGGAAATTAAGATAATAGCTTCGTCGTTTTCGTTACCGAAACTGTCATAAGCCAATTCGATAGTGTTTAGTTTTAGAACGTTCATTCTTATATCTCCTTATTTTTATTTGGTTCAGGGAATGCATTAGCAGCTAGTCTTTTAATGTAGTGAACGATGTCAGGTGCCCAATCATCAATGAAGTGATAAAAACAGTCTGAATTTCCAGCATATAGTTCTCGCAAAGCTTCTTCGTATTGATGAGAGTTACCTGCCATAGCTGTCATAAAATGATATGTTGCTTCTTGTGCCTCTCGTATCTTGCTCTGTTCTCCTCCAGCGCGACGAGCCTCATCAACGAGTTTCCGTAATGTTACTGACGCTCCTCCAGGTTGATTCTTTAACCATTCCCAATGCCGCGGCAATAACGTAACCTCACGGGATACAACTCCTAGCTTCGGTCGACCTACTTGCCGGGTAGGTTGATGATTCACTTCCTTATCGGGCAAGTCACCAAACCGTTCTTCTAATCGTTTGTGTACGCTATCAATCTCTCCACGAAAATCAATATCTATCTGCTTTCCGGTGTTGTCGTCAAATATAAGCAACCGCGAAACGTCTATGTCATCTAGAGAATCTTTTACTGTAACAGCAACGTGATGTAATGAGCCACTGGCGAAAAGCTTCATATCCAAAAATGCCGTGCAGTAAACAGACGTTAGGTCTTTCTTCATGCTCTACCTCCTCTATTGAATGTCAACACTAATAATACCCGGGTAAAATAAGAAAGTCAATATTACCCGGGTGAAATCTATTTAACTGTTGTTTATAGGTAATAAAACGGTATAAGAGGAGGGTTATCAATCTGATAGTTTTTAATAAACTACTGTTTTTGTTAGATGCAATGACTTACATTTTCGATTAAGTTAAGCAACGGTGGAGGTTTTGTGCAGCATCATTTAAAACTCTATTTCATGTAATGCTTTTTGAAATAACTGTTAGCAAGTTTGGAAATGCTGTTACCTGCACGCATAGCATACTAGACTGTGAATGAAACCTGTCTTTATTTAACTCGTAAAACGAAGAAGGGGTGAGTTTATGAAGACAAGACTACTGTACAAGCTAGATGATGGTAAAAACACAAGTTTAAAGACAATTGAATCTGATCATCATTTATTTGTACCCATCGAAAAGGATGTTTTACTACTTGAGGGATGGGGTTACGTCATTGGTTCTCGTGAATTGTCGTATAAGGATGATCTGTTAGAAATAACCATACATTGTTATCGAGAATCAAAGAAAAGAATGAAGTAGACAACTAATTTAGAAAGCGTTCAATTCGAACGCCTTTTTTTATCTAGATAAAAGTTGCCTATAGGTCTTAAAACAAGTAGCCCAATAACAGCTAAATAGAACCAATCCCCTTCTTTATTAAAGACAAATCGTACAATAAGTAGACAAACCAAAAGGACGATTACAGCTGAATGGAATAGTACCTTACTCATAGTATGTTCTCCTAAATGATCATTATTTTTCCTTTCATTATAATACCTTTTTCATAAGAGAGAGAGTCATTGATAAATGAAACTCCTCTGCTAATCCTGTATAATGTGGAAAAAAGGGGAGGGTCTTTATGGTAGTGAAGGAAGCAACATTAGAAGATTTAGAAGGAATTGCGCAATTATTTAATGAGTATAGAAAATTTTATCATCAAGAAGATCACTTGGACGGGGCCCGAGAGTACGTGCATGCTCGATTAGATAAAGGTGATTCGGTCCTTTTTATGGTGAAGGAGGATAACGCTTACTTAGGATTCACCCAGCTTTATCCGACATTTTCATCTATTTCAATGGCGAAAGCGTGGATTTTAAATGATTTATATGTACATAAGAATGCAAGAGGAAAAGGTGTAGCAGAAGCTCTTCTTGAAGAGGCAAAAGCCTATGCATTAGAAACAAGTGCAGTGAGTATCGCGCTTAGCACGGCACCTGACAATTTCCCTGCACAACGGTTGTATGAAAAACATGGCTATAAACGGGATGAGCAGTTTTATCATTATGAGTTAGGACTAGTGTGAGGGGGAGAACATGGCAGACCTTATTATCCTGTTTGGGCCTCAAGCTGTTGGGAAAATGACGGTTGGCGAAGCATTAGCAGAAAAAACGGGCATGAAGTTGTTTCACAATCACATGACAATTGATGCCGTTGCTCCTGTTCTTGGTTTTACAGATGAAACGTGGCGACTCGTGAATCAATTTCGGAGGGAAATCTTTCAAGCCGCTGCTAAAAGCGATCTGAAGGGTGTAATCTTCACCTATGTATGGGCGTTTGATTTGCAGAAAGATTGGGATTATGTTGCAGACATCTCTGCTATCTTTGAGGAGCAGGGAGGACGTGTGTACTTTGTTGAGCTGGAAGCATCGTTAGAGGAGCGCTTAGTACGAAATAAAAGTGAACACCGTCTTGAAAAGAAACCAACAAAGCGAGACATCGTTTTTTCGGAGAATGAACTAAAAGAAACAGCCGAAAGCCATCGCTTAAACTCAAAAGAGGGCGAGTTAAACAAAAAGCAGTACGTACGGATCAATAATACATCATTATATCCAAATGAAGTGGCTCAACACATACAAGATGTCTTTCATTTTCACTAAAAAGGAGAGCGTATTATGGCATTTACAGACATTATAACCACTCAAAATGAATTTGAGGCTTTTTGTGAAGAAGTTGGAAAGCCAAGCGAGATGGCAGCAAATAAAGTGATTTCCTATTTAGATGAACAATGTGTAGCGTTTATCCAAGCCTCTCCATTTCTAACGATGGCATCCTCTAATAAAAAGGGTGAATGCGATGTGACACCTAGAGGAGATGAAAGGGGCTTTGTTCATGTGATCGATGCGCATCATTTGTTCATTCCTGAAAGGCCTGGAAATAAGCGCATGGATTCTGCTCACAATATGATTGAAAACCCTCATGTTGGTTTAATTTTCTTCATTCCTGGATTAGGAGAAACGTTGCGTGTGAATGGGGATGCTTTCATTTGCCGTGACCCGAGCTTGCTTAAGGCATGCGTGGCAAAAGGAAAAACACCACACTTTGGTGTGCTCGTTCGTGTGAACGAGTGCTATGTTCATTGTGCAAAAGCGTTTCTTCGTTCTGGTCTATGGAAGCCTGAGACGTGGGCTGAGAAAGGGGAGCGTCCTTCACCTGCAAGGATGTTACAGGCTCATGTGAGCGTCGGTCAAAAATCGGAGCAGGACATTGAACGATCGTTAGAAGAAAGCTACACAAAACGTCTTTATTAATGGGTGAATAGAAATGAGGGAATACAATGATTCGCCAAGCAGTTGGAGCCATCATTCATCAAGGCGATTCTTACATTGTCGTGTGTAAGTCGTGGCAGCATACGATAAATGGGGAAGTGAAGATTGACGATGAGTGGGATATCGTAAAAGGTGGGGTTGAAAAAAGCGATCCATCGTTGGAAGCGGCTATTTTGCGAGAGCTTTATGAAGAGACAGGGTCAACTGCTTTCACGATCTGTAACAAGTTTGATGCCCAGCTACACTTTTCATTTCCTCCTGATATGCAAGAAAAAATTGGCTACAATGCGCAAGAAACAACGATTTTTAAAGTTGAGTTTACAGGGAATGTAGACCACCTTAAGCCGATAGATGGGGAAATTAGTGGGATCCAGCTCGTTCATAAAAGTGAATTTTTAACGTACCTTAGTCATGAAGAAATGAGGCAATATGTAAAAGAAAACATCCTTAATCTCGTTTAAGAAAATAGCGTTTTCTGATGAAAATAAAGAGTAATATGAAAGCAACAACGAGACTTCCATATAATAAGACGTTAAGAACAGCATCAACCCAGTATGATCAAGTTTGCTTAAAAACAACGGTTCTTACGATAGTGGTACAAAATAACGGGGAACACCCGTTATTTTTAATGAGGGAATGTGAATGAGGACTCATATTAATGCTTGTCCACTTTCTATTTGCTAAAGCTGGTTCATTAGCTATCACACGTTAGGTAAATCGAATGGTGTTAAAACCCCATTAATGTAAAAACTGCTTGGCTTGCCTTGCTGGTCCTTTTTCATCGTACCACGCAGTTCTCTTAAGAGAAGTCTCCTCAATCCCCGCTACGCCATCGTTATTTTGACATTAAAAAGGGTGTCACTTTCCGTCTCCTTCTTATATCGTTAAGGCGACTCGAAACCCTCGCGCACTATAATAGGATGATGCACCATTATGGTAGACAAAGACATGTCCGAAGCGATAATCACAAAATAGCGCTCCGCCTCGCTTTCTTATATCCGCTGGTGTTTGAACCCAACTCGACGTTTTAGCATCAAATTCACCAAGCTCTTGTAGAGCACGGTATTGGGCTTCTGTAAGTAAAGAAGTGCCCATTGCCTTCACCGTGTCAATAACATTGAGGGCTGGTTTGTTTGCCTTTCTAGCATCGAGGGCGGCTTGATCGTAACAGGCGCTTCTTCTTCCTATAGGGCTTTCTCTTGAACAGTCAACAAAAGTGTAGAGGTCTTGCTTGGCGTCATAAAAAACAACGTCCGGTTCTCCACCGGTCATCTCCATTTCATTTAGTGACCAAAGCGCTTCAGGATGATTCTTTAATCTCTCTTTAACCGTTGTCCATTCAATCGATGGATGACGTTGTTGATTCGCTTTAAAGCGATTTTCTAGTGTACTTAGTAATGCTTGACCATCTTTATCAGAAAGAAAATGGTTTTCCATGTAGGTCACCTCATTTTGGGAAGTCCTTTTTTTATTAGTATAGTAAACTTTAATCCCTTTTAAAAGCTCAAGGAGTACATGGAATCATTTGTGTTTTTGTATTTATGTACGGTATGCTTGATGAAGCGAGGTGATCGTATGAAGAGCGTTTATAACGGTGTAATCGTAATGGGGTTGGCTATTGCCATTTTTTTCTCGTATCAATGGTGGCAAAGCACTCAATCTGTCCAGCCAATGGCAAGTGAGAGTTTACTGGAGGAGGCTCATAGTACCTCACTTAATCATAGAAGTGCCGTTCAAGAAGTTGAAGGCGAACGTCGGGCTTCATCATCAGAACCACAATCCAATGATCAACTCACATACTATTCAACTGGTGAAAACATTGGCAAGTTATCCATTCCTGAGCTAAATAAAACCTATGATACGTTCTGGGGCACAGACGATGCCACGCTCCATCAAGGAGTTGGCATGTATGTTAGTGAATGGACAACAACGCCTGATGAAAAAGGACATACGGTGTTAAGTGGCCACCGGGATACCGTGTTTTCTGAATTGGGTGAATTGGTTATAGGGGATCAACTAATAGTGGAATTTGACGGGATTCAATATGTTTATGAAATTAATGACACGTGGATTACAGATGCAGAGGATCGAACAGTGATTGTGAAAAAAGACGAAGCCACGTTAACGGTTACAACCTGTTATCCATTCCAATACTTAGGTGCAGCGCCGGACCGCTATATTATTCAGTCCCATTTGGTTGCAACCTATGAGATGTAGCACGCCGCAGACGTTTTTCTAAACAAAAAAGCTAAAGCAGCTCCAGCATACTTTAGCTTTTAGGTAACGAAAACCCTTTTCCAATAATTTCAGAGGCGCTTAAGAAGACAACAAACGAATTGGAATCATGGGTTTGAATGAGTTCTTTTAAATAAACGGCTTCAGATTGGTCAACTACACTAAATAATAATGATTTTCTTGCTTTGGAGTAGCCGCCTTCAGACCAGACTTTTGTTACACCGCGGTCGATTTCATTATAAATGAGATCTGTCACTACTTGATCATGCTCCGTGATAATAAGAACAAGCTTTGAATTGGTCGAACGTAAAAGCACGAAGTCAATAACCTTGCTTCCAATAAACAATGCGACCATTGCATAAAGAGCGAGTTCTAAATTAAAGACAATCATTGCAGCAACGACGATGATCCCATCAATAATGAGTTGAGCAAATCCGCTGGAAATATTAAAATACTTCCGCATAATTTGACTAATAATAGTTGTTCCACCGGTTGATCCATTTCCTTTGAAAACAAGTCCTAGCCCGACCCCGAAAAGAATGCCTCCATAAACAGAGGCTAGAAATGGATCAGTAACAGAAAATGTCTTAAAGGATGTAAGCCATATAAAGACAGGTAATATGAAGGTACCGACAAGTGTTTTTGCACTAAAGCTTTTACCGAGTATCAAGTAACCGACAAAGAAAAGAGGTACATTAATAATCAGCTGTACCACCGCAGGTGTAAAGCCATATAAGTCGTTTAAAATAATGCTAATACCACTTACTCCTCCAGCGGCCAAACTGGCTGGAAGCATAAAAAGATTAAATGCTAAGGCGACAATAAATGTACCGAGAATAATTAACGAATAGGATCGTAGTTCCGAAACTTGTTTCATAAAAACAAACCTCAATTCTATTTACTCATAAATAATGAGTGCATTCACCAATTTCTAAATATATAGGAATGAAGGAGATCATTCAATATCCTTTTTAGATTTCGTACGTTTTGTTACGATTATCCGTCAATTTACTGCAAAATTGATAAGAAATGTGGTTTTCAACTGTTGCTACCTATCATTTTTATAATGAGTGTGGTTCAATGATAGTAAAAAAATGATACAGATGAAGGAGCAGATAAATTTGGTACGCATTCACATTGTCGCACCTTATTCTGCGATGGTTTCCGTTTTGAGCGAGTGTATTCCGCTTTTTCCATCTGCTGACATTACGTATTCTGTTGGAGATTTACAAAGAGGGCTAGAGATTGCGTTGGAGAAACAAGAAGATGGAATTGATCTTATTATTAGTCGAGGAGGCACAGCCAAGCTAATTAAAAAAGCGGTGTCTATTCCGGTTATTGATATTCAACTTTCTGGATATGATTTAACAAGATCGTTAACGCTGGCAAGTAAATTAAATGAAAAAACAGCTGTTGTAGGCTTTCAGAACATTACAGCAGGAGCGGCGGCAATTATTAAACTGTTGCATTTGCCAATCAATGTCTATACGATTCATTCAGCAAATGAAGTTACTTCGCTCTTACTTAAACTGAAGCAGGCAGGTTATAGCCATATATTAGGGGATGTCATTACCATTAATACATCTCATGAGGTTGGATTGAAAGGGATGTTGCTTCAATCAGGAAGAGAATCAGTAGCTCGAGCGATTGAAGAAGCAATTTACTTAATACAAACCTTGAAGAAGCAAACAATTATTAATCATGTAATGAAATCATTGCTTATTGAGGAACATCGCAACATTGTTATGTTTGATGAAGACGAGACTTTGTTGTACAAGCATTTTCAAGATTTTCGTGACCCACTAGAAGAATCGGAATGGTCACTGTTACACAAAAGTCTTGCTATTAATGAATCAATTAAAGAGTTTTATACAAAAGACCAAGGACGTCTTCAAGTAAGAGGAATGTTACTAGATAAACGGTATAAAGTGTATGTGTTAAGTCACTTGCATCCTGTTTTAAACTTAAAAGGTGTAACAGAAAAAACGATTATGAAAAAGGAACCTGTTGCAATGTCATCGATTCCATCTGCCAATCGGTTTAGGCTATTACAGCATCTATTTAAGAAAAATGAAGCGGTAGTTATTTCAGGTGAACGGGGTACAGGGAAAACGTTCCTCACGAGGCAGCTTCATATACTTGAAAATAGAGAAGAGCCATACGTGGAAATTGATGCCGATGTGTTTTCTTTACACGATTTAGAGCACTTGCTTACAAAGAAACCAAGAACTATCGTGTTAAATCAATTTTCGATAGATGAACACCAGGACCTCTTGTCTGCATGTTTACAGAAAAGAAAAGCTACTTCCTTTCAATTGATTCTGCACACTTCAGTTAGGTGGGATGAGGAACAGCTTGAAGCATGGGGGTTAAAACATGTCCACCTGCCGATATTAGCGGATCGTAAAGAGGACATTGGGGATTTAGCAACATTTTTCTTAGCAGATTTCCATCAAATTTATGGAACAAGGCCAGTTGGTATCTCTGAAGAGGCTATCTCTTATTTGGAACATCTGTCTTACAAGCATCACATCAGAACATTACGAGAAGTGATTAAGAATGCAACGATGGATGAAAAAGAGTACCTATTAAGTAAAGAAGTGATTAAATCGGTCGTTGAAACAACCGAGCAAAAACAAACGTTTCCAATAAATGGAACGTTAAAAGAAATGGAAAAAGCGATTATTGCTCAAGTACTACAGGAAGAAAACCAAAATCAAACCCAAGCAGCAAAGCGATTAGGTATCAACCGAGCAACGCTGTGGAGAAAGCTTAAAGATTAAATTCTTTAGGCTTTTTTTTATTCATATAACTGTTGCATTATTAAACGCTTTTTATTTTATGGAATTAATTTTACAAAAATGTGTTGCAATATTGTTCAATATCTTTTATGATGCAAGTAACTTATAAGTGAAAGCGTTTTTAAATAGAGGAGGAGTAACGATATGAAGATTAAAGCTTTTTTGGACCGAGTCCCAGGAGGCATGATGGTTGTCCCGCTATTACTAGCTGCGACAATTAATACATTCTTTCCAAATGCATTAAGAATTGGTGGTTTTACAGAAGCTCTATTCGTTAATAGTTCAGGCGCACTAATTGCTTTGTTTTTATTAATTGCTGGAACACAGATTACATTTAAAACAGCAGGAACATCGGTGAAAAAAGGATTAACACTTCTCTCGTTTAAATGGGGAATTGGAGCAGGTGTCGGCTTACTCGCACTAATCTTAGCGGATTCAAATGGCTTGTTCTTAGGATTAGCGCCAATTGCGATCATCGCAGCAATGACGAATTCAAATGGTGGTTTATATATTGCTCTAGCTGGACAGTACGGAAAAGAAGATGATAAAGCAGCTTATCCATTTTTAGCTTTAAGTGACGGTCCATTCTTAACAATGGTAGCGTTAGCAATCTTCGGAACAATGGGCTTTGCTCAAGGGATGTTTTCTCCACTTGACTTTGTAGCTGTATTGCTCCCGCTTTTAATTGGTATTGCAATCGGTAATATCGATAAAGACATGGGTGAATTTCTTTACAAAGGCAGCGACAAACTCGTTCCATTCTTTGCTTTTTCACTAGGAATGGGGATTAACTTCACAGCGATTATTCAAGGTGGTATTAGTGGAATCTTACTAGGTGTACTAACCGTCTTGCTTACTGGTGGAATTGGTTACTTTATCTTTAAATGGATTGGTTGGAACCCGATTGTTGGAACAGCAGAAGGCTCAACAGCTGGAAACGCAGTAGGTACACCAATGGCAATTGCCACAGCAAACGCATCATTCATGCCGATGGCGGAAATTGCAACGGTACAAGTAGCGGCAAGTGTTGTAACAACCGCGATATTATTACCTGTCTTTATAGGAATACTAGCGCGGCGACTAGAGAAGAAAACCGGTAAGCCTATAAATGAGATAAATGCAACGATGTAGTGGATGATTAAAGGAGAGGAATTATGAATTTAGCAATTATCGCAGACGACTTAACAGGTGCTAATGATAGTGGTGTCCAATTAGCGAAATATGGATTGAAAACATCTGTTTTCTTTAAAGAAGATAAGCGCTATCTTGGTGATAACGATGCCGTTGTTTTTGATACAGATAGTCGTGCCATTCGTGCTGATAAAGCAGAAGACATGGTATCAAGTGTAACAAGGTTCTTATTAAAACAAGGTGTCACCAATATTTATAAAAAGATAGATTCGACTATGCGCGGAAATATTGGGGCAGAACTGTTAGGTTTTCAAAGAGAGTATCAACAGGACTTTATCTTTATTGCACCAGGTTATCCGACGAATGGTCGAACGGTCATAGAGGGATATCATTATTTAAATGGGCGCAAACTAGGGGAAACGGAAATTGCGAATGATCCGGTTACGCCTGTAGTAGAATCCCATCTCCCAACATTAATAGGTGATCAACTTGATACAAAAGTAGGGCTTGTGACAGTATCTGAATTACGAGATACAAGTTTATTTCATGACAAACTTAATCAATTGAAGGAAGATCAAATTGTTTATGTTGTTATTGATTCGGAAATAGATGAAGACTTAAAGCTTCTTTTAAAAGAGATGAAGCGCACGCCATTCAAAATAGGTCTTGTTGGTTCTGCTGGCTTAGCCAACCATCTTCCTGAACATTATGGTTTGGAAAAGACGGAAAATACGTTGGAAATTCCAAATCGGAAGAAATCTGTATTGACGGTTGTTGGAAGTGTAAATGTGCAGTCTCGAAAGCAGTTAAAGCAACTACTGAACAACAAATCGGTAGAAGCGATTGAAGTGGCTTCCCATAAAGCCGTTTCAGACGATGAAACGAGAAGAGCTGAAGTAGAAAGAGTCTATTGTACAGCAAAAAAACTTGCTTTTGAGGGACATGATGTTGTTCTATATTCTGCTGGTGAAAAGAATGACATTGAGCACGCACGCCGGGTAGGTAATTTGAATGGCTATACGTATTCAGAAACAAGCAGCGAAATTGTTCATATGATGGGCGAAATTTCTGCAAGGCTGTTAAGAGCCAAGCTCTTCCAAGGTGTCGTTATGACTGGCGGAGACACAGCGAAGAAAATTTGTGAACATTGGCGTGTAACAGGATTCCAATTGTACGATGAACTTGAAGTAGGGGTACCAATTTCAACTTTCATTGGTGTAAAAGGACTTTTTGCAATAACAAAAGCAGGTGGATTTGGTCAAGAGGATGTCTTGATTCATTCCATCGAAAGGTTAAAGGGTGAGAAAAAATGAGTAAGACGAAACCAATCGTTGGGATTACAATGGGGGATGCAGCTGGGATTGGACCAGAAATCATTGTAAAGGCATTAAGCCATTCCACTGTTTACGAAGAATGCCGTCCGCTCGTTATCGGTGATGCTAAAATCATTGAAAAAGCAGTACGTATCACGGAAGCTTCGGTTAAGGTCAATGTTGTGAGTGAACCAGCACAGGCGCAGTTTAGCCACGGCACGATTGATATGATTGATTTAGATCTGTTGCCAGAAGACACGGCTTTTGGAGAAGTAGCAGCCGTTGTAGGAGATGCAGCTTATCAATATTTAGCGAAAGCCGTATCATTAGCTCAAGCGCATGAAATTAATTCAATTTGTACAGCGCCATTAAATAAAGAGGCTCTTCATAAAGGAGGTCATCTTTATCCAGGTCACACGGAAATTCTCGCAACATTAACAGATACAGAAGACTATTCCATGATGTTGACAACACCTAATCTGCGTGTAATTCACTTAACGACGCATGTTGGCTTAATTAAAGCCATTGAAAGTATTACACCAGAACGAACGTATAAAGTTGTGAAACTTGCACATGAAACATTGAAAAATGCCGGTATTGAGAGTCCGAGAGTAGCGGTATGTGGCATCAATCCTCACGCAGGTGAAAACGGTTTGTTTGGTTACGGAGAAGAGGAAGAGAAATTGCTTCCGGGTATCCAACAAGCACAAAAAGAGGGTATTCATGTAGAAGGACCTTACCCAGCGGACACGCTTTTCTTTAGAGCGGGACGCGGTGACTTTGATATTGTTGTAGCGTGTTATCATGATCAAGGACATGCGCCGATTAAAGTAATGGGGATTGAAGAAGGTGTCAACATTACAGTTGGCTTAAAAGGTGGTATCATTCGTACTTCAGTTGACCACGGAACTGCCTTTGATATTGCTGGCAAAAACATAGCTGATGAAAAAAGCATGATTGTTGCCATTCAATCTGCAAGTGAGCTAGCGCCTATTTGGGAAGAACAGAATTAATGAAAAAAACCTCCATCATTTTGGAGGTTTTTTTCGTAAATGTTAAGCAAATAATATGATTGTAATGGCAGATACCGTAATTAACACAATGGTGATTCGTTTAACGATTGTAGCATTGACCTTTTCAAATAACCGCAATCCCAAGTTGGTGCCAAGGATAACCGCTACTAGACCAATAAGAAAGTATGTAAAGAAAGACGGATAAAAATCTCCATTTACTGCATGAATGGATATCGAAAAGAGGCTTGCTACGGTTGTGACAGCTTGAACACTAACGATATAGGAAAACTTCTTTTGGGGATAAAAAAGTAAAAAATAAAGCACGATAAATGGCCCACCTAATCCAAAGACTCCACCAATTAATCCGGCTGTAAAGCCGAGTCCAATTTGTGATACGTTTTTTCTTCTTGGTGAAAGCTCGACAATGGTATCCATTTTCTTTGCACTTAGTAGTTGATAAATGACAATAAGTAATAACACGACACCAAGCCATATTTTTAAAAAGTCCATATCACCATATGCCGACAGAATGAAGAAGGCGACAAAGCGACCTACGAGGACAACGACGAGAAAGCTTAGAATCTCTTTCCATACCAAATGCTTGTAGTATTTACATGTAACCGTGAGCCCAGAAATAATAAGAAGTGAAATAACGAGTAAAGTCGTTTCTTTAACCGTTAGAAAGAAAGGGAGAATAGCGGTAATAACAAGCCCTAATCCGAGTCCAGTTGCACCCTGTATAAACGCCCCAATAAAAACTGCAAAAAAGATAATAAGAAGTAACATGGTTCCATCACTCATTCCAACATAAGGTGTCTTGATAAAGTAGCTCTTCTCGCATTATAACAAATCTTATTTGTGAAAAGGTAAGCACTGCCGCAAATTGAGTCATTGACATGATGCTACTAACAAGCGAGTGTCTAAAAGAGTAGAGCATGAAAAAAGAGCGACCTCCCAATTTAATGAGGTGTCGCTCTTTGTGTTAATTTCTAATCATATAGTCAAACGCGCCGAGGGAGGCGGTAGCACCTGAGCCCATAGAAATAATAATTTGGTTGTACGCACTGTCTGTACAATCTCCTGCGGCAAACAGTCCAGGTACATTGGTAGAACCGTGCTTATCAACGACAATTTCACCCATGCGATTACGTTCAACGGTTTCGTCTAACCATTCTGTGTTTGGTACGAGACCAATTTGAACGAAAACCCCTTGCAAGGCAACATGATGAATTTCTCCCGTTTCACGATCTTTGTAAGAGATGCCATTTACGTGAGAATCACCTGTAATTTCCGTTGTTTGAGCATTTGGAATGATGGTGACGTTTGGTAGGCTGTGGGCACGATCTTGGAGAACACGATCAGCTTTAAGTTCAGCCGCAAACTCAAGAACCGTAACGTGATTCACAATTCCTGCAAGATCAATGGCCGCTTCAATTCCAGAGTTTCCACCACCAATAACAGCAACGTCCTTACCTTCAAATAAAGGGCCATCGCAGTGTGGGCAGTAAGCCACACCCTTGTTTTTAAATTCTTGTTCACCAGGAACATTGACATTTCGCCAACGAGCACCTGTTGACAAGATCACTGTCTTGGCTTTAAGAACAGCATCATTCTCAAGGGTCACTTCAAACAAGTCTTTCTTTTCTAAGCGCTTTGCCGCTTGAAGATTCATAACGTCTACATTATACGTTTTTACATGTTCTTCTAAACTAGCCGCAAGCTTAGGACCATCTGTTGACGGTACACTAATAAAATTTTCAATGCTTAGTGTATCAAGAACTTGTCCACCAAAGCGTTCTGCTACGATACCAGTACGTATTCCTTTACGAGCCGCATAAATAGCTGCGCTGGAACCAGCCGGACCGCCACCGACTACTAGAACATCAAATGGGTCTTTGCTCGTTAGCTCATCTGCGTCAACGGTAACACCCATTTTTGCAATCATTTCTTCTATTGTCATACGACCGCTACCGAATGGTTGACCGTTCATGAACACAGTAGGAACAGCCATAATTTCTTTTTCTTCCACTTCTTGCTTGAAGGCGGCACCGTCAATCATCGTGTGGGTGATGTTCGGATTTACGACACTCATCATATTCAGCGCTTGAACAACGTCTGGACAGTTATGACAAGATAAGCTGATATAGGATTCAAAATGATGCTCGCCTTCAATGCCTTTCACTTGATCAATAATAGCTTGGTCGACCTTAGGTGGTCGTCCACTCACCTGAAGCAACGCCAAAACAAGCGATGTAAACTCATGACCTAAAGGAACACCGGCGAATACAACGCCGGTGTCCTCTCCAACACGATTTACACTAAAGCTTGGCGTTCTTGGCAGAGCTGCTTTTTCAAGCGTAATTTTCGTAGACATGGCTGACAGTTCGTCGAGTAATTCAACCATTTCTTTTGAAACGTCATCGTCGCCAGCATGTACTTTAATAACAATGTCATTTTCCAGTAACGCCATGTACTGGTTTAATTGTGTTTTAATCTCTGCTGCAAGAGCCATCTTTATAACACTCCTTAGATTTTACCTACTAGATCAAGGCTTGGTGTAAGTGTTTCAGTGCCTTCTTCCCATTTAGCAGGGCATACTTCACCTGGGTTGTTACGTACATATTGTGCTGCTTTGATTTTGTTTACAAGCGTGCTTGCGTCACGACCGATACCATCAGCGTTGATTTCTACTGCTTGAATAACACCTTCTGGATCTAAAATAAATGTTCCGCGATCAGCTAAGCCAGAAGCTTCGTTTAATACTTGGAAGTCACGAGAAATTGCTTGTGACGGATCTCCAATCATTGTGTACGTAATTTTACCAATTTTTTCAGAGCTATCGTGCCAGCCTTTGTGTACGAAGTGCGTGTCTGTAGAAACAGAGTAAACTTCTGCACCTAGAGATTTAAGCTCTTCATATTGATTTTGAAGGTCCTCTAATTCTGTTGGACATACGAAGCTGAAATCAGCAGGATAGAAGCATACAACACTCCACTGACCTTTCATTGATTCGTCTGTAACCTCAACGAATTCACCATTTCTATATGCTTGTGCTGAGAATGGTTGTACTTGTTTACCGATAAGTGACATGAACAATTCCTCCTAATGTTAAATCTAAGCATGTGTGCTTAAATTGTATTAATTCTAATTATGTACTAATTATCGAATAAAGATCTTCGTTTGTCAATGCCTTTCTCGAAAGTTTGACAAACGACACAGAATGTTTCTATTTAGCAATATGAAAGGAGTAGTTAACTGAATTTTTTATTAATAAAATAAATTCCTTCTACGACAGTGTAGTAAGCGCTTACTTTTTAAATGAGAAAAAGC
The DNA here is from genome assembly GCF_004375095.1 of Shouchella oshimensis. Classification (NCBI taxonomy): domain Bacteria; kingdom Bacillati; phylum Bacillota; class Bacilli; order Caryophanales; family Bacillaceae; genus Shouchella; species Shouchella oshimensis. Next base: position 293,136 of record NZ_SNUX01000002.1, read on the forward strand.
TTATGTAAATGAGAGAAAGTAATAGAAAGAAATCACTGTTTTTTAAATTTAAAACTGTGTTTGTTTTCGTTCGTGATGAAGTTGCACTATCTTTTAAAATGGTTGACCGCCTTAGGAGAAGAGAAATCAGAAGAATGTTTTTTCAAATGTGTATCGCTTTTCTCAATAGGCATAGATAAGGTGAAACGAGGAATATAAAAAAATGAGACTAGGACAAAAGTAGATAGACAGACCAAAATGACGAACATTCCTGAAAATAGGAACGTTCGTCGTTTGTTTTATTTGAAAATGAACGGAAGGAGAACCCGAAGACTCCTGGGGATCAGCACGTGTCTAGAGACTCTGGAGTGGTGGTTTTCCACGGAGGAGGCTGAGGCCGTGTCCCCGGAAAGCGAAGGATTCTCCTGTAGTGGTTCTACGCAGTATATTTTAGACTATTCGTCTTTTCAAATACGACTTTTCGTTATGTCCTAGCCTCGTTTTTAATGGAGGTTGTTTTAAACTTACACATTAAATATGTTGCTTTCGATTTGCTTTAGCTTGATGACGATTAAAAGGAAGTGGATTTGGATGATTTATGACTCTTTGTAAGCCTCCTCGAAAAAGGGTATCCTTCCATTTATCAGGTTGAAAGGGAAGAAAAGGATACAAATAAGGTGTACCGATGGAATGAAGTTTAGCCATTAGGATCAATAAAACCGTCGTTCCTAAAAACAGTCCTGCAAATCCAAAAAAGTGAGCAAGAATGATGAACGATAAGCGCATAAAGAAAATGGGTGAAAGCAGCCCTCTATGGAGAACTGGAAAACTTGATATGTAGCAAATTCCGATAATGACGATGGTGACCGGATGAAATAAATTAACATCAGTTGCCACATCACTAATTAACATCGTTCCGATAAATGTAACGGCAAAGATAACATTACCCGGCAATCGATAGGAACCATCCATGATAACTTGCATGAGTAAAATGACGAATAGCAATTCAATCGTAAAAGGAGCAAGAGTATCATGGGTCTTAATTAATTGTTCATGTAAATCTCTTGGAATGAGGTCTAAATGAAACCGTTCAATAGCCACAATAATAGCTGGAGTAAACGTAGCAATAAAAAAGTACGAATAACGTAATGGTCTTGACCCAAATTTGCCAAAGTCTGATAAATAGTCATCTTGATTTTGGAAAAAATGATAAAAAATACTTGGTGCAAGTAAAGCAAGAGGGGAACCTTCTACTAAAATAACAACTCGACCGGCAGCTAGAGCCATTGCGCACGCATCAGGCCGGTCTATAGACATCGTTCGCGGAAATAATAAACCATCGCCTTCTAACGCATCTGTAGCGAGTTGATTGATAATGGCCTGACTAACATTGATATTGTTTAATCGTGCTTTAACTTCTTCAACGATAGCTGGGTTTGATACACCATGAACTGATAGGATGGAGATTTCTTTTTTTGCTTCAGAACCAATAGAAAGGGTTTCTATGACAAGATTAGGGCTTCGGTAATAATTTCTTAACAAATTTAGATTCACTGAAATGTCTTCTGTCAAACCGGAAGCTGGACCTTCGTAAACGCTGCTGCTGAGCGGAACTTCTACACTTCTAACACGCCAATTTGAACAGTTAAATAAATAGCCTTCCTCTTTATTGAACATAAGAAGGGCTCTCCCGTTAACGAGACCATCTACACATTCTTCAACGGTATAAGCAACCGATGGTTCTCCATCTTTAAAGATACTTCCTAATTGATCATATGTAACCGACTGCTTAACGAGCTGTTGAATCGGAGCTAGTAAAAAAGAGTGAATTTTTTGCTCATCCACTGTATTAGGAAGATAGAGGAGCTCAGCATGAATATCTAATCCGATGGTTACAGACAGTGATCGGATCGCATCCTTAGTGTGGAAACGTTGTTGAATAAGGTGCACATTTTGTTTTAAGTGAGCCGTTAATGTCCTCATGCGAATTCGCCCTTTTTGACTAAGATACATGTAGTTTGTGTCAAGTTAGTTGATTTATACAGTTCACTGACATAAGGCAAAATCGATGCACCATTTATAGGCAAATGCGTAGAATGTATCAATGTCAATAGGGAGGTTTTAAGTATGCAAGATCATCGCTTCATTTCGTCTTTCTTCCCACCTGGTGGTGGAGGTGGATCGATTGGCCCCTTTCCTGGGCAAGGTGGTCCAGGATATCCCCCGGGACCTCCAGGGAGTGGATCATTCCCGGGGTTTCCAACGCCAGGAGGTGGTTCTTCTCAAGGACCCCAACCAGGTCAAGGTGGAGGAGAGCCGCCAGGTCCCCCGCCAGGAAATCCGCCTCAGCTTCAATCGGTTAGCGCATTTGCTGTAGATCCAGGGGCAATTAGAGGATGTTTGTTCCGGTACACGTACTTGCGCTTAAATAATGGCGAACAATTTTGGTTTTATCCAACCTTTGTAGGAAGACATTCAGTCGCTGGTTACCGGTGGTTTATTTTCAGGTGGGTTTACTTTGGAATCGATACACGACGAATTAGTGCTTTTCAATGTGTGTAAAAAGGAAAGAAAGAAGAGAAATCATTTTCTCTTCTTTTTATTTTGAAAATAGGAGGGATTGAGACAAAGGAGGAGGATATGGAAGAAAATCTCTCTTAGCTTACTCTTAACGTCGATCACTCCTTTTATTGATACATAATCTCTACTAATCCTGTTTGCGAAAATGTGACCAGCATCCTATCATTAAAAAGGATTGAAAATGTTGATCATTTACAATTTGTGGTTTTGATTAAAGAGAAGCGGGTAAAAGAAAGGCGAACACCGCTGTGAAAAAAATAGAGGAGGCGCATATGGCACAGACACCAGTATTAACCCTCGAAAAACCGACTGTTGAAGATGGAGCTTCGATGTGGCAATTAGCGGAAACATCAACGCTTGATTCCAACTCAGTGTATAAGTATATCATGATGTGTGAATATTTTGACGAAACGTGTATTGTAGCCCGTGAAAACGATGAAGTAGTTGGCTTTATTACTGGTTTTATTCCGCCTAAACAAGCAGACACCCTCTTTATTTGGCAAGTTGGTGTTGCTGAATCACAACGAGGCAAAGGGCTTGCTTTAGATTTATTAGAACGACTAATCGAACGAGACGCTTGTAAAAATGTAAGATATGTTGAGGCAACTGTAACGCCTTCAAACAAAGCATCTCAATCTCTTTTTAAAAAGCTAGCACGTAGTCAAGGAACTGAATGTAATGTGTTTGATTGTTTTGGTGAGGAGCTATTCCCGGATGATCAACATGAAGAAGAGAAAACGTTTCGCATTGGACCAATTAAGGGTTAAGAATACAAGGAGGAAAACCGTGAATAAAACAGACATGAAGATTTTTGAAGAAAAAGAATCTGAAGTAAGAAGCTATTGCAGAAGTTTCCCAGCTGTATTTACAAAAGCCAAAGGATCAACCATGTGGGATGAAGAGGGAAATGAGTATATTGATTTTTTTGCAGGCGCTGGTGCATTAAACTATGGTCATAATGATGAAAAAATGAAACAGGCCCTCGTTGACTATATCATGAGTGACGGAATTACCCATTCATTAGATATGGCAACATCACCGAAAGCAAGCTTTTTAACGGCCTTTAATAAAATCATATTAGAACCTAGAGGGTTAAACTATAAAGTAATGTTTCCTGGACCAACAGGGACAAATACTGTGGAAGCAGCTCTTAAGTTGGCTCGTAAAGTAACAGGACGAACAGATATTATTAGCTTCACAAATGGATTTCACGGAATGACAATTGGTTCACTCTCGGTGACTGGTAATGCGTTTAAGCGTAAAGGTGCTGGAATACCATTGACTAATGTTGTAACGATGCCGTATGACAATTTTCTAACGGATGAATTAGATACACTTGATTATCTCGAGCAATTTTTGACTGAAGGTGGATCAGGAGTTGACATACCTGCAGCAGTAATTCTTGAAACGGTACAAGGCGAAGGTGGTATTAATGCCGCACGTACGGAATGGTTACAGCGATTAGAACGATTATGTAAGGAACACGAGATATTAATGATTATTGATGATGTGCAAGCTGGTATTGGTCGAACAGGGACATTTTTTAGCTTTGAAGAAGCCGGATTGACACCTGATATTGTATGTCTGTCCAAATCAATTGGTGGGTATGGTCTTCCTTTTGCTTTAACATTGTTTAAACCGGAATTAGATATTTGGGAGCCGGGTGAGCATAACGGGACTTTTAGAGGAAACAATCATGCCTTTATCACAGCAACAGTAGCTTTAGATTATTGGAAAACACCAGACTTTCAAGATTCAATTCAGAGAAAAGCTGAACTCGTGCATCACTTCTTAACAACCATTGTGGAAAAGTATCCGGAATTAAAAGGTACTGTAAAAGGTAGAGGTCTTATGAAAGGAATTCGTTGTGAAGACTGTTCATTGGCCGGATCGATTGCTGCAGAAGCGTTTAAAAGAGGCTTAATCATGGAAACAGCAGGGTTTGACGATGAAGTGTTCAAACTGTTTCCGGCAGTGACAATTCCTGAAGAGACGTTAAAAGCAGGATTAGAGATTATTGAAGAGAGTGTGCGAGCAGCTTTAGGGATTAAAGAACCTATTTTAAATTAACAGCTAGGAGGTCCTACAAATGAAAGTAATCAAACTTGAAGATGTTTTAAATACAGAGCGAGACGTAGACGGTGGTAACTGGCGCAGTCAACGGCTCGTCGTAGAGAAAGATGGCGTGGGCTACTCTGTGCATGATACACAAATTCGTGCTGGCACGGAAACACACTTATGGTATAAGCATCACCTTGAATCAGTTTATATTATAGAAGGTGAAGGCGAAGTTGAAACCGTTAAAGATGGTAAGGTATGGCCAGTAAAGCAATTCGAATGCTATGTGTTAGATGAACATGACGAACATTACTTACGAGCAAAGACAGATATGAGAATGGTTTGTGTATTTAATCCACCAACTACAGGCGAAGAAATACACGATGAAGACGGCGCTTATCAATTACCAGAGCATATGAAGAAGTAAATGAAACGAGGAATTTTCCTCGTTTCTTTTTTCATGTTTATATTTCAATGTCCACATCGTTTATCGTTATGGTCCACGTGTCTGTTTCATCGTGGTAAGTACAGAAGTGAATAACTGGAAAAGCAACTGGGTCCGATTCAGGTTGACGGTTCTGTTCATTATAATAGAGGAGTGCTTGCTGAATGGCTTCTTTTTCAGAATAGGTGGCACCATCCGGCTTTGGTGGAGAGACGACTTTAGATGAAACAGCGGTAGCAGAAGCTGGGTAACTTTCTTTTACGTCCGTATATTCAACGGATACGCGATCGCCAATTTCAGCTGAACGTATAAGGTTAGTAAATGTAATTAAATCATTTTCAGTACTGATAAGCCGGTTTTCGATTACATAACCAGTAAAGCAGGCAGGGGAATAGTCCGTTAATGAAGAGTGCTCGCAATGATCCACGGAAACTCCATTGCTACCGATTTCGATTAAATGTTCTTCCTCTCCATAAATTTGAATGGTTATTTCCCAAACATCTGCTTCTTTTACATAGTGTGTGTATGTAACAAACGGATAAGCGCTCATTGCATCACTTGATGGAAACGCTCTTGCTAATTCAAGCGCTTGCTGAATAGCTTCTTTTTCAGAATAGGTGGCGCCATCTGGCTTTGGTGAAGAGACGACTGTCGCTTGTGAGCCATCTGCTTGAGAGGGAAAGGAGTCTAAAACGTCGCGATAATGGATTCGTACGCGATCACCAACCCCATGGGCGACAGGAATGTTCGAAAACATCGTCAACCCTCCTTCGTGAGAAACGAGTGAACCAATATCGGTTCTGTCGATAACAAATCCAGTAAAGGATTCATCGTTAACAGAGGTAAGCGTATCGCCACCGGTATCGGCTGGAATAGTACAACCAGTTATGCACAAGCATAAACTAAATAGAAATAGAAATCGTTGCACCTTTTTTCCTCCTTTTTCACTTATGTGAACAAATGGTTGCACACACAACAGAAATGAATATTCTAAATACTAGTGTAAAGCATAATTCCAATGCGTGAAAGCGATGTTGCAGAGTCATTTGTAAAGTTTTACTTAAAAATGAACACATAGTGTGAAGGTGAAAGTATCAAACGGTATAATAGGAGTGAGAGGTTTTTGTTAGAAAGGAATGATTCCCTTTGACAGCTATTTACGGACATAGAGGGGCGATGGGTGTTTTTCCAGAAAATACATTGCCAAGTTTTGAAGAAGCGTTATCAAATGGTGTAGACGGTATTGAATTAGATGTTCAGCTGACAAAAGATCATCAATTCGTCGTCATGCATGACCCGACTGTAGACAGAACTACGAATGGAACTGGTCATGTAAAGGATAAGACCGTTAAGGAATTAAAAGAACTCAGTGCAGGTATACCCTTTACTCATTTAGACAATTATTGTGAAGCAGATTGGAAAGGTATAACCGTTCCAACTCTTGCAGAGGCGCTAGAATTAATGGCTCCCTATCAAATAGAAGTGAACATTGAGTTAAAGCCGAATTTGTCTGAAACAGAGGGAATTGAGAAATTATTGCTTGATAGTGTGAGGCCGTTCCAACATGCATTAACACTTAATTATTCGTCGTTCCATTTGCCTCTTATTCAACGTCTCCGTCAATTGGATAAGAATATTGAATTGGCGTGGCTTGTAAAGCATGAGATCCCTTATCCAGCTGACTATTTAGCAACCAATCGCATTAACTTATACCACTTGTCTAAGAAACTGGCATTAAAAGAGCGTTCTACTTTTGATGAGGAAGGGTTAGTGCAACAGTCACGTATTTGGACAGTAAATGAGCCTGAAGAAGTGAAAGGATTGCTTAAAAAAAAGGTGAAAGCCATTATGACAGATTTTCCAGAGATGGCGTTACGAATCAGAAAGCAGCAGGGCAATATCTAGCTGTTTTCTTTCTTATGATTAGGAGTTAGACTTTTTGACTATGTCTATAAGCTATTGAAACAGGTTTCATAAAACGCTATGCTTAAAAAGGGATTGTAAGGAGGGCTTTTTTACGAAGATGGATCGTGTAACCAGTATAGAAAAAATAAAAATAGAGAAACAAGCTCAACGAGTAAAACTTATCCGAACAGGTAAGGTTACCACTCTTGCACTAGGTCTAGCTTGTTGTGCGAATAATGTTTACACTTCCCGCCTTACTAGTACAGGCACCACCGAAAGTAAAATACATATTCAAACAAAAACGAAACATCATTCTAATTACTTATATTCCATGTATGAGAATGACCGGTTAGATCAGAAAATTAAAGTATTCGGTTTTAAGAATACCACTGATCAGGTTTCAGATAAATGGCACTTTATAAACGAAATACCAGAATTAACAAATCAATTGATTGCTGTCAATGTGGTAAAAGAAAGAGCTCGTATAATGATGCGACGTAAGTACACTTCAGTACAACAAAAGAACGGCTATAAGGAGAATACGGGTGAAAGCGATCAAGTGGGTAGTAAGCAAACGGAAGACATACAAAAAACGTCAGCAGTTGAAGAGAAGGACGAGAAATTTAATCAAGAACAACCGAATCAAGAGAACCGTCTGAACAAGTATGGAAAAGTTGTCTACGTAGAGCAAAATAGGTTTGCGATTGAGACTGCAACTGGCGATAAGTGGTTTGTTGTTAATGACAAAAAGAAAATAAATATGCTGAAGCCGAATATTGCTGTTAGTATCTACTTTCATGAATTAGACGGAAAGAACTGTGTTACCGACTTGTTTATTACACATAAACCATAGAAGAAATTGATTTATACTAAATCCATTCTCTATCATACAGTTCTATGACGTTTGTTTAGCATGTAACGTCGATTCAGACGCAATCACTGTAAATAATAGAAAAAGATTCGTGCATCAGCACGAATCTTTTTCTTATTTATAGTGGTCAAACCAATAGGCTAAATACTTATAGTCGCCCCATTTGTCATAGACGCTCTCAAGCTCGCTTTTAGAGGGGGCGATTCCGTTAAAATACGTTCCAATCACGTGCTTTTTGTACTCAGAATCAACAGGCAAACCGTCATAACGACCGACGATCATAGCGAGGGTGTTCATGGCATAAGGGCCGATTCCTTTTATCTCTCGAAAGTGATTGAGAGCGGATGGTTGCAAATAGCGGGCGGGATTGTTTACTGCTTTATGAGCAGCATCCAGAATATAGTGACTTCGATAACCTGTACGTACGTGCTCCATTAAAAAAGCTTCTCCTGCTGAAAGAATGGTTTGAGGTGTTGGAAAAGAATAAAATTCTCGGCCAAATCCATGCACTTTCTCTCCTAAATGATAAGTAAGTTTTTCTGCCATTTGGATTGTTTGGTTCCAGCGAGTGTTTGTTGTTAAAAGTACTTTCACGATGTCTTCAAATAGAGTAGGCGAGCGTAGCAATCGACCTTTTCTTTTCATAGGTAAATCGGTTAGCTCATTATGCGTTTGACATAATGTATAAAAAGGCTCAAACCGTTCATTCACTCGGAACATCCATGAAACATAATGGAGTATGTCGTCTTGGTCGGTTTCAGTTAATTCTACTTCTGTTACAATTTGTAAACAAGAAGCCTCCATATAGATGCAACCAACGATTGTATCATTGTTTCTTGTAGGAAAGGTACGATAAAACCGTGCTTTCTTTGAATCCCATACATTCGGAGCTAGCATCCACCATCCGTGGGAAGTAATCGCATCATTAAAGTTAAAGGGTTCTGCTAAAGGAATGGAGAATGTAAACACGATTATCGAACTCCTAATTCAGTAGGCCAAGTTCCTTGTTGTTTTCGGATGGTTACAATTTGGCCGATGTGATAGGCATTGTGTAGAGTGAGAAGTGTTAAATATTCAGTAACAGCTTCGCTAAAATCTTCTAATTCGGATTTCTGAACAGCTTCCCGCCATTCTGAAAGCAATTGGTCAATATGGTTCCTTGTTTCAGCCCAGGACGTGGTTTCTCTTTCAAATGTATGAGCAATGGAGTCAACAGGTTCAAATGTCGTATGACTGTTTTTGAAGCGTTCTAAATAACGGAAGTTATAAAAAATGAGATGGTTTACAATTCCCCAAATGCTGTTTGATTCATCATTAGGTGTCCACTTGGCTTCATGTTCAGATACATTTTCTAACGCATGGGTCAACGGGACAAACCAACTTTTTTGATTATGAATGACACCTAATTGCAAGAGAATTAACTCTTTTACACTCATACAAATAACCTCCTCTTGAGTGGATGTTAAAGCGTTTCCAAAAGTTTTTTGCTATTATAGCATGGATAGAAAGATATTGAACAGGATGAAAGGTTCGATTCGAGCTTGAAAAAGATGTAAACGATGAAGAAGGAGGAATGCAATTTGGATTTACATTTAAAAGGAAAAGTGGTCATTGTACTCGCTGCCAGTAAAGGTCTAGGAAGAGGGATTGCGCGCCAGTTTGCAGAAGAAGGAGCGAAAGTGGTGTTGTCGAGTAGACGACAGAACGAACTGATTCAAGTAGTAGATGATATAAAAAAAGAAACAAATAATGCTCATATCGTGCCTCATGTATGCGATATAACAAAAGCAGAAGACATTCAAGAGCTAGTCAATTTTACCATTAAAAAGTGGGGGAGAATTGATGTATTAATTAACAATTCAGGTGGACCTCCTCCAGGAGGCATTGATCAATTTACTGATGAAGAGTGGCAACGTGCATACGAGTTGAATCTATTAAGCTATGTTCGATCGATTCGTGCAGTAGTGCCGCAAATGCGCATTCAAGGAGGGGGACATATAGCCAATGTAGCGTCCTCTTCGATTAAACAAACCCTCGATGGATTGTTGCTCTCGAATACGTTCCGAGCAGGGGTTGCAGGACTGTCAAAAAGCTTGGCACAAGAGTTAGGGAAAGATGGCATTCTTATTAATACTATCGGTCCTGGGCGTATAGCAACAGACCGTTTGCTTGAACTAGATGAAACGAAAGCTGCCAAAGGAAATCTATCTCTTGATGAAGTAAAGAAAAAGGAAGAACAAGCTATTCCTCTCGGTCGCTATGGAACGCCACAAGAATTTGCTAATCACGTGGTTTTCCTATGTTCAGGTGCGAATACGTATGTAACAGGTCAAGCGTTTGTCATTGATGGAGGACTAGTTAAAGCACTATAATCAGCACGCCAATAGGTTATAACGTAACGGTAGATGGTGCTGGTCAAATGATGATAGGAATTGAATACTTTTATCGAGATTGACCCTTAAGCCTGCTTTGCTTAAGGGTCTTTTAAGAGCATCAATGATTTTGTTTGAGAAAATTGTAGACAGATTCTGGTAAAGGGATACCATGCATTAAACGTTCTCTCTCATTTATCTTCTCAAGTTCACCAGGAACATATATGCGTTCTTCTGCTGTAACTGCGGGAACTTGACGTAATTCTCTAATCATGCCATCCAAACGAGTAGTAAAAGCGTCTACTGCGATAAATTTACTAGGATCAATTGCCATGAAGAAATGCCCTAATTCTCTATTTTTGTGATAGTCATCATACATTTTAGAAACATGAGGGCCAAAAGCAGCTCCAGTAAGAAGCGCAGAGAAGATTTCAACAACCATTGCCAGTCCGTACCCTTTTGGTCCACCAAATGGTGTTAAAGAAACGACCTCTTCTGGTATCGTGGTTGACTGTCCTGTATCATTAACACCCCACCCATGCGGAATAGAGTGCTGTTTTTCCTTTGCATCTAAAATCTTTCCAAGTGCAACTGTACTTGTGGCAAAGTCAAGAATGACTGGGTCTTCTTCGTTGGTAGGAAACCCAAATGCAAGTGGGTTTGTCCCAAAATAAGGCTCAGCCCCTCCGTATGGGACGACTATGGCATCTGTATGAGACATGGCAATGCCAATAAGCTTTTCTTCTGCTGCTTGTTGAACAAAAAAGGATAAAGCCCCACAATGACTACTATTCTTCACTGCAACACTGCCGATACCGTGCTGTTTGGCTTGGTGGATGGCTCGACTCATCCCTTCCTTTGCAATCGAGTGACCAAATCCATGATGGCCATCCATTATGCCAGTTGATGGGGATGTTTCGTTATAGTCAGGCGTAGCATCAGCTCGAATGCCACCTTTAATAAGGCGGTTTATATAGTGTTCTACTCGCATAACACCGTGGGAATCAACCCCTCTTAAATTGGCGTGAACGAGAATGGTGGAAATGTCTTGAGCGACAGGCTCTGGGACGTGATAATGGGTGAACACATCTTTTGTTAGAGATAAAAGGTGATCTGCTGGTACGGTAATCATATGGCATCCTCCTAATTGAAAGCGTTTAAATAAATGGTAGCATACTTGTATGGTAGTGTGGTAGTATCTGATTGAGGAGGTGAAGAAACGAATGCTGAATCGTACAGATTTTAAAATGTCGACAAGAGATTTCGTTTATGAAACGATTCGGGAGTCCATTATGACGTTGGATTTGCCCCCAGGTTCTGCTATTTCTGAAAAAGAAATTGCGGAGGAACTAGAAGTGAGCCGAACTCCTGTTAGAGAAGCTTTTTTACGATTAACCGAAGACGAACTGCTAATAGTATTGCCACAAAGAGGCTCGTTTGTAACCTTAATAGATTTAGATCATGTGGAAGAGGCTCGTTTTCTTAGAGAACAAGCAGAAGTCGGAATCATAAGGCTTGCATGTGACAGCTTTAACGAGTATTGCTTGCAGCAGTTAGAAATAAACGTTGAGAAACAGAAACAGGCAAAAAAGATTGAGGATGAAAAAACGTTATTCGTTCTCGACAAAGAATTTCACCGCTTATTAGCTGAAGGAACAAAAAAAGTAAGAGTGTGGAGAGTTATTCAGAAAATGGATACCCATTCAAATCGATTAAGAAAGCTTAGTATGGAATTGAAATTAAACTGGGATCAACTTGTTGAGCACCACGGTGAGATGGTGAGCGCGATTAAAGCGAAAGATTGTCAACGAGCGGAAGCATTAATTCGTACCCATTTAGGATTGTTGCAATACGATCAACAGGCGCTAAGACTAGAGCATCCAGAGTACTTTAGTAAGTAATAGAGGGGTTAAAAAGGAGAGGGTGAACTTGTTGAAAAAACTTTTACCAGCAAGCTTAGTGGCGACCCTCCTTTTAAGCGGTTGCCTAAGTGAAGAGGCAATCACAGAAGGAGAAAATGAACCTACATATTGGAAAATGACGCATATATCCGATTCTAGCCACCTATGGCATCGTACTGCTGTTGAGTTTTCTCGTCTTGTAGAAGACAAAACAGATGGTCAGGTAGTGATTGATATTTTCCCAAATAGTCAATTAGGAAGCGAAATTGATAATATCAATTCAATTCGCTACGGGGCTACCGATTTAACAATAACAGGAGAAACGCTAGAAGTATGGACACCCAACGCAGTGATGTTAGCTGTACCGTATGCTTTCGAGAGCGAGACCCATATGCGCAAAGTCATTGAAGGGGATCTTGGAAAAATTATTGAACGCGATATAGAACGTGATATTGGGTTGACACCGTTGTTCTATATGGAACGATCGCCACGAAATGTGACAGCCAATTACCCGATATCTACACCTGAAGATTTAAAGGGTTTTAGCATGCGTGTACCGAATGTGCCATTGTTCTTAGACGCATGGTCTGAAGCAGGGGCTGAGCCCCAAGTCATTAGCTTAAATGAAGTGTTTACTGGATTACAGCAAGGTGTAATTGATGGACAAGAGAACCCGAACGATTTAATAGAAAGCAATGGATTCTATGAAGTGCAGCAATACCTTAATCTGACAGAACATGTTCGATCTTGGATTTATGTTGTAGTAGGGACCGAACAAATGAAAGCGTTACCGGATCAGCAGCAAGAGGCAGTGAGAGAAGCTGCTGCAGAAGCAGAACAATATGCACAAGAACTTCAAGAGGCAGAAACAGAAGAGGTGTTGAAACGTTTAGTGGAGAGTGGCATTCAAGTGAACGAGGATGTTGATCGCGATGCCTTTCGTGATGCGATGTTACCTGCATTGGAACACTATTTACAGGAAGAGCAGTATGAATTATACCTAAATATACTTGACGAAGCAGAGGAGGTAGACGATTCGGAATGAAGATGATGAAGAAAGTAGATACTCTTCTAGCGTATGTGTCGATCGCTTTGTTTTTATCATTATTGTTGATTGTTGTCATTCAGATAGTCAGTCGGTACTTTCCAATTGATTTTATTTGGACGGAAGAACTATCCCGCTATCTATTTGTCTATTCAATGGTAACCGCCGCGCCACTTGCACTACGGAAACAAGAGTTTATTCGGATCGACATGCTCATCCTTGCATTACCTGAAAAAGTACAAAAGATCTATGAAGGAATGATTGCATTGGTCATCCTAGTTTTCTCGATTGTTTTGTTTATATATGGTATTCATCTGACGCAACTAGGCGCAGATTTTTATGCACCTACTTTAGGGATACCTATGACCTATGCCTATTCAGCTGTACCATTACTTGGACTTTTATTAATGATTTATTCGGTCGTATACGTAATAGATCGTTACCAAGCAACGGTGGATGAGAAAGGAGATGACTAGCAAAAATGGCCATATTAGTAGTCGTGCTATTTCTTTTATTTATTGCGTTTGGAATACCAATTGCTTTTAGTTTAGGCTTAGCTTCTCTTATTTATTTACTTGTTGCAGGTGTTCCATTAACGGTTATTCCACAGACGATGTTTGCTGGTATGAATTCGTTCGTCATGCTCGCAATCCCTGCCTTCATATTAGCTGGGAATTTGATGAACGCAGGTGGAATTACTAATCGAATTATTGATTTTGCCAATGCGATTGTTGGGCATATACGAGGTGGCTTGGCGTTAACCAATGTTGCATCTTCTTTAGGGTTTGCGGGTATTTCCGGTACCGCTTTATCGGATACAGCAAGCATTGGTTCTGTTATGATACCTGCTATGAAAAAGCAAGGGTATGGAGCCGGTTTTTCTGCGGCGGTTACGTCCATTTCGTCAACGGTTGGTCCGATGTTACCTCCTTCATTACCAATGATTATTATTGGTACATTAGCAAGTGTTTCAATTGGTGATTTGTTTTTAGCAGGAGCCATTCCAGGGATACTACTCGCAATCGGATTTTTAATTGTTACATATATCATCTCAGTAAAAAGACAGTATCCAAAAGGGGAGAAGCAGCCCCTCTCATTTGTCGGAAAAAGTTTTCTAGGTGCGTTCTGGGCATTGTTAATGGTTGTTATCATTATGTGGGGTATTTTAGGCGGTTACTTTACACCAACAGAAGCAGCGGTTGTTTGTGTACTTTACGCATTTGTGATTGGGAAGTTTGTTTATAAAGAGCTTCAAATGAAAGAGTTACCTCAACTACTTGGGAATACATTAAGTTCGACAGCCTCTATACTGCTGTTAGTTGGTTTTGCCAATACATTTGGGTGGATTTTAGTTAGCGAAGGCGTACCGTTATTAATTGCAGACGGCATTTTATCTATTACAGAAAATCCAATTCTTGTTATTTTACTTATCATCCTATTATTGCTTATTTTAGGAATGTTTATGGAGACCATTGCTGCACTGGTTATACTATTCCCAGTATTATTACCTGTTGCAACGAGCGTAGGTATGGATCCTGTTCACTTCGGTGTTGTTATGGTACTTGCACTTATGATTGGGTTATCTACACCGCCAGTAGGTGTCTGTTTATTCGTTGCTTCTTCCTTTGCAAAAGTGCCGATTACGAAAACAGTAAAAGAATTACTACCATATTTTGCAGTAGCGGTCGTTGTGTTAATCATCGTCGCGTACGTACCGTCGCTTTCGTTGTTTTTACCAAGTTTATTTGAATAAAAAGGATGTGAGACATACATGCGAGCAATACAAGTTCAAGAACCTGGGAAGTTATCTATTGTTGAAATAGAAAAGCCAAAAATTTCTTCACCTTACGATGTGTTGGTACAGGTACAATGCGTAGGAATATGTGGTTCCGATGTCCATATTTATCACGGGAGTAACCCATTCACAGTCTATCCACGTGTCATTGGTCATGAAGTATCGGGTGTAGTCGCCGAATTGGGAGAGGGGGTAGAATTTCTTCAAGTAGGTGATCGTGTCTCGTTAGAACCAATTGAATTCTGCGGTACATGCTACGCCTGCCGAAAAGGTCAGCAGAATGTATGTGAATCTCTTCAAGTATTCGGAGTCCATAAAGATGGCGGTATGAGTGAATTTGTAAAAGCCCATGAACAAAAATGGCATAAAGTAAACAAATCGATTTCAGCAGAAGCTGCGGCGTTGATTGAACCATTAACCATTGGTGCTCAGGCAACGTTTAGAGGGGGCATTCAACCAGGTGACACCGTCTTTATTATGGGGGCTGGTCCAACTGGAATTGCGTGTCTGTTAATGGCGAAGGAAGCAGGCGCTTACGTAATGATTTCAGACTTCAATACAGTAAGGCTTGAGTACGCAACCTCGATTGGAGCAGACGCCGTTTTTCAGCCGGATAAAGAGGACATTGAAGAAGCCATCTATAAAGAAACTAAGGGGGAGCTTGCCAACGTCGTCATTGACGCTGTTGGAACAGCAGGAACGTTTGAGCAAGCGGTTCGACTGGCGTCAGTCGCTGGAACCGTTGTGACGTTAGGATTTAATGAAACACCTTCGCAAATCCCATCTTTATTATTAACAAAGAAAGAGCTGAAGGTTGTAGGTTCACGACTGCAAACAAATCAATTCCAAGGTGTTGTAAAGAAAGTAAATAAGGGAATGATTTCTCCAGATGAATTAATCTCACATCGTTTTCACTATGAAAAGGTGGATGAGGCGTTTAAAAAACTAGAAGAGCACCCTGAAGAAGTAAGAAAAATTGTGCTTACATTTTAAGGAGTAAAGGAGTGGCCAACATATGAAAATGACGTTTAGATGGTACGGACAAGAGGATGATTCTGTTACCCTCGATCAGATTAAGCAGATCCCAGGCGTTGAGGGGCTTGTTTGGGCGCTACATCATCGTCTCGCTGGAGAAGTATGGACGGAAGAAGAAGTGCTACAAGTGAAGGAGCAAGCCGATGAGTATGGCTTTCACCTAGAAGTAGTCGAAAGCATCAATGTTCATGAAGACATTAAATTAGGACTACCGTCTAGAGATCGTTATATCGAAAATTACAAAACAAGTTTGCGTAACGTAGCAAAAGTAGGGGCAAAAGTGGTGTGTTTCAACTTTATGCCGGTGTTTGACTGGACGCGTACCGATTTGTTTAAACCATTAGAGGATGGCTCAACAGCACTCTTTTATGAAAAAGCAAAAGTAGACAATATGGACCCCTACGAATTGATTCAAGAAGTAACGAAGTCGGCTTATACAATGCCTGGTTGGGAACCAGAGCGGTTAAAAACCATTGAGCAGTCGTTTAAAGCTTATGAAGAAGTAGATGAAGATCAGCTTTGGAAAAATCTCGCTTATTTTCTCGGAGAAGTATTGCCGGTAGCGGAAGAGGAAGGCATAAAAATGGCCATACATCCAGATGATCCGCCATGGTCTGTGTTCCACTTGCCGCGTATTATTAAGAATGAAGAGGCAATTGAGCGTTACTTAGGGATTTCAAATAGTCCCTCTCATTGTTTAACCCTTTGCAGCGGGTCATTAGGTGCAAACCCAGCTAACGATGTTCCGAATATCATTAGACGGTTTCACGATCGAATTGCGTTTGCACATATTCGAAATGTACGAATCTATGAAAATGGAGATTTTATTGAAACCTCTCACCGAACGCAAGACGGTTCTGTACCGATAGATGATGTTGTGAAAGCTTATCATGAAAATGGCTTTACTGGCTATGCGCGGCCTGATCATGGACGGCATTTATGGGGCGAGGAATGCAGACCTGGTTACGGTTTGTATGATCGCGCTTTAGGTATTATGCATTTATGGGGCTTATGGGATGCTTACGAACTCATTAAACGAAAGGAAGAGAGTGAAAATGCTACCACTACATGAAGGATTAAAAGGTAAAACCGCTGTTATTACAGGTGGAAGCGGGGTTTTATGTCAAGAGATGGCTAAAGAATTGTCGCGTCAAGGAATGAACGTTGCTATCTTAAATCGGACAGTTGAAAACGGTCAAAAGGTTGTTGATGAGATTAAAGAGAACGGTGGAACGGCTATCGCTGTTTCATGTGATGTATTGAATGAAGAAAGTGTATTGCAAGCATACGATCACGTGAAAGAAGTTTTCGGTGAGTGCGATCTATTAATTAACGGAGCAGGTGGAAATCACCCTGACGCCATTACCGATAAAGAACACTTTCATGAAGGAGATCTTACCGATTCAACCATAACATCCTTTTTTGACTTAGAAATAGCTGGTTTCGATCATGTCTTTCGTTTGAATTTGCTCGGTACATTAATTCCAACACAAGTATTTGCAAAAACGATGACAACAAGAGGCGGTACGGTTATTAATGTGTCTTCTATGGCAGCAGCGACACCAATGACAAAGGTGCCAGCTTATAGTGCAGCAAAGTCTGGAATTGACAATTTAACGAAATGGCTATCCGTACACTTTGCCGAAGCAGGCATACGTATAAACGCAATTGCACCTGGTTTCTTTTTAACTGAGCAAAACCGTCACTTATTACGCACGGAAGAAGGAGAATGGACGAGTCGAGCGGAAAAAATTATTGCCCATACGCCGCAGAATCGGTTTGGGCAACCAGAAGACTTATTAGGGACTTTACTGTGGTTAGCAGATGATGACACATCCCGCTTTGTCACAGGTATTACGGTTCCAGTAGACGGCGGATTTATGGCATATTCAGGCGTATAAAAGGAGGCGGTCGTAATGAGCAAATTCGTGACATTTGGAGAAACAATGGTGTTATTTGAAGCAGCTACTCAAGGACGATTACGGTATGTACCGTCATTTCTAAAGAAGATTGGTGGCGCCGAATCAAATGTAGCCATTGCATTAACAAAGCTTGGTCATAGTGCTACGTGGTTTGGTAAAGTTAGCGATGATGAAATGGGGCACTATGTGGTCCGAGAAGTAAAGGCAGAAGGTGTGGACACAGAGTGTGTGACCTTTACAACAGACGCGCCAACCGCTCTATACATTAAGGAGCACCGAAGGGAAGAAGAGCTTGCTGTTTATTATTACCGTCATGATTCCGCTGGCAGCACATTGACAAAGGAAGACCTAGCGTATGAAAAAATTGCCGATGCATCGATTCTACATGTAACAGGCATTACGCCATTATTAAGTGATAGCTGCTATGAAGCAGTTCTAGCAGGTATACAGTGTGCAAAAGAACATGGAACGTTCGTTTCGTTTGATCCTAATCTTCGTTTTGCTCTTATTCATAAGCTAGGAGAAGAGGTAGCACGTCAGCGATTAGTCACAATAGCAGCACAAGCAGATCTCATTCTACCTGGTTTAGATGAAGCAAAGTGGTTATTCGGTGACATGGAAGAGCAGGATTATCTCACAAAGGGTATTGAATTAGGGGCGAGAAAAGTCGTCATTAAAAATGGTGGTGACTATAGTCTCTTTAAAGACGAACAGGGTACAGGGAAAGTGAACAGCTTCCGTGTTAAACAAGTAGTCGATCCAGTTGGTGCCGGAGACGGATTTGCTGCCGGAGTTCTAGCTGGTTTGCTAGAAAACAAGTCACTTGAGGAATCTGTTCGTATGGGTGCCGCTGTTGGGGCTCTAGTCATTGGAGTAAAAGGTGACATTGAAGGGCTACCAACAAGAAAGGAAGTTGACGCTTTCTTATGTGATGATAACAAAGTGTATGGAGGCGTTTCTCGATGAATGATGGATTATCAACGGTACTTGAATCAGGTGTATGTGCAGTGTTGCGTAAATTACCTCCAGAAAAGATAGAATCGATTGCAGATGCCCTTGTTGCCGGTGGCGTTAAAGGGCTTGAGGTAACCCTTGATTCCGAGCTAGCGCTAGAAACCATCAGCGCGTTAAGCAAGCGTTATGACGAAGATGTTGTTGTTGGTGCTGGAACGGTCCTACATGCAGATGATGCGATAGCGGCGATTGATGCCGGAGCGCGATTTATTTTTGCGCCGATTCTGTCACAGGAAACCATTGAAGCAGTTAAAAGCAGAGACATTCCAGTCATCCCAGGAATCTTTACACCAACAGAAGCGTTTCAAGCCGTTCAATTAGGTGCCGACTTAGTAAAGGTTTTCCCTGCCGAATGTGTTGGACCTCAGTTTATTAAATCTGTAAGTGGGCCGCTCCCTCAAGTGAAGATGATGCCGACTGGTGGCGTGAACTTAGAGACAATTCCTGACTTTATTAAAGCTGGAGCAGTAGCAGTTGGAGCAGGTAGCTCTTTACTATCAAAAGAAATAATTGAAAATAATGATTGGGAGCAGCTTACCGAGATAGCTCGTGCATATGTAGAAAAAGTAAAAGAAAGTCGATAGTTGTTTAAAGAACTACCAGCAACGTGTTCACGTAGCTGGTAGTTTTTTTCTGGACAAGTTGCAAATTAGCATGCGCTTTGTACTTGACTTAAAGTAGACTCCAAGGAGTAGGATACGTTTAATCAAAGAAAAAGGGGGAATCGGAGAAATAGTAAAAACTTGAAATCGAAAGGTGTATGCGCAAAACGATAGGAGGATTAAAGAATGAACGTAAAGGCGAGAGCGGTTAATGGGCCATCAGACACATTTAAACATACCGAGATTTCACGCAGAGGTCTTGATAAGCATGATGTATTAATTGATATTAAATATGCTGGAATTTGTCACTCCGATATTCATACGGCGCGAGGGGAGTGGGGTGAAGTTCAGTATCCGCTAGTACCTGGACACGAAATAGCTGGGGTTGTGGCTGAGGTTGGCGATGAGGTAAGTTTATTCAAAGTAGGAGACCGTGTTGGTGTTGGCTGTATGGTTGATTCGTGTGGGAAGTGCACAAGCTGTCGGGAAGGAGAAGAGCAATATTGTGAGGAAGGAAATGTTCCAACTTATGCAGGATTTGATCAGTATGGAGACTACACACAAGGTGGGTATTCCACACATATCGTTGTAACGGAAGGCTTCGTTGTTCGCATTCCTGATAACATTCCTTTCGATGCAGCGGCACCGTTGCTATGTGCTGGTATTACAACCTATTCACCATTAAAGAGGTGGCGAGCCGGAAAAGGTAAAAAGGTAGCGGTAATTGGCCTAGGTGGTCTTGGGCATTTAGGAGTAAAGATTGCACATGCAATGGGTGCTGAAGTAACGGTTCTATCACAAACGTTAAAAAAGAAAGAAGACGGACTAGCGTTTGGGGCAAAAGAGTATTATGCAACAAATGATGAGGAAACATTAACGAAGCTAGCAGGTTCGTTTGATTTTATTCTGAATACAGTCAGTGCCAAGCTGGATATGAGTGCTTATTTAAACTTATTAGCATTAAATGGTACTCTCGTCAATGTGGGTGCACCGAGTGAGCCGTTAGATGTCAATGTGTTTTCTCTTATCAGCAAAAGACGATCATTTGCCGGTTCAATGATTGGTGGTATTCGCGAAACGCAAGAGATGCTAGACTTCTGTTCGGAGCACTCAATTCTTCCAGAAATAGAAGTCATTTCAGCAGACAAAATTGATGACGCATACGAACGGGTATTACAATCCGATGTCCGCTATCGCTTCGTTATCGATACGAGCACAATCTAGCAACATACAGAAGAGACGAAAGGCAATGCAACTGCCTTTCGTCTCTTTTTTACCCGTTAAGAATGAACGCCTGTTTCTGTTTTCGAATGTCTTCTAAATCAGAGTGTAGCTCGTTTTCTATATCACATAATTGAGATAAAGTGGTTTCAACTTCTGCTAATAGAGTAGCGGCCTGTTCGTAAGACTCTTTAATCTTTCCATGGACCATCCAATCAACAATGAATCCATCAAAGAAGTAGTCTGCAAAGGTAAGAAATCCTGTAATTTCAATTTGGAAAGAAGTAAATTGATTGACGTCTTTTAATTCTTCTTCAAATTGCCTTAAGTGACGTTGAACTTGATGAATAAGTGCTTTCGCATCATCGATATGGCTATGCTTCATAGCAGTGGTTAAAAAACCTCCACCAAAAAGATCAAATGTAGACCAGTCGTTTGCTTTATTAAGAGAAAATAAGGTATTTTCTAGTGCTTGTTTTGCTTTTTTTCCTACCTCTATTGCTTCTTTTATTTCATTCATATAGAGCGTAGTTGTTGAAGATGCTTCCACTAAAGTGAGTAAAGCAGAATTTTTCTCTCTTAATAGTACGTCTTTCTTTAAATCTAGTAATCGTTGAAAATCTGCTTTAGGATTTCCCAATCCGTGCAGGTGAGCGCCAATTTCTTCAATTTCATGATGTAAATCCGTCATGGTTTCTTCAGCCTCCTCGTATTTCAGTTGAGCTTTTAATACGAGTGCTGTAGCTTCATCCATTTTTTCGGCTTTTCTTCCTGTTACGGTATGAAGAAGACTTGAAAAGGATAGGCCGCTCAATCGGTCAACGTCTTGTTGTTTATCTTGCAAGATCGTTTTTAACTGTTTTGATTTCTGTTTTTGTTCGTCCAGGTCGGGTCTAATTCGCTCTAAATGTGCTTGCCATTTTTCATATTGACGGATGCGTTCTTTTACATCTGTAAATTCTTTTTCATAATCCAATGTTGAACACCCCCTTTTCTATATAACGTTCAAAAGAAGAAAAGGTTTCGCTTTTAACATAAATGTTGCAGGAATCGAATAACTTGTTATAATGTTATAATAATATGAAAAATTCGAAAGGTGGATGGGTCCACCAGTCGCACAGCTTATTCTAACACTATTTCTTATCCGTACATTCTATTTTTAAAAGATTAAAATTGAAGGAAATGTAAACGTTTTAGCGAACGTTTATGTATAAACAAACGTGTCAAGGAGGGGGAGGGTAAAGCATGAAGGTTGGTTTAAGTTCATACAGTTTAGTCCAAGCACTAAGAGACGGTAGATTGACAATTCTAGAGGCAATTGATTGGGTAAAAGAACAAGGTGGTTCACATATGGAGCTCGTTCCGTACGGGTATACAGTAGTAGATAACTATGATTTAGCCAATCAAATTAAAGAGAGGGCCGCACAGGTTGGAATCAAACTATCGGCTTATTGCATGCCAGCTAATTTCATCCAACCGACCGAAACGGCTTTTAATGAAGAAGTAGAACGAATTAAAGCACATGTTGACGTTGTTCATCATATGGGTATTACACTCTTGCGACATGATGTGACGGCTTTTTCATTAGAGCCAGAAGAAATGTCTATTCATTATTTTGACGATCATTTTGAGGAAATGGTACTAGGAAGTCAATTGATTGCTGACTATGCTAAGAGCCTTGGCATGACAACAACGATTGAGAATCATGGTTTTAACGTGCAATCAAGTGATCGTGTTCAGCGAGTGTTACGAGCAGTAAATCGAGACAATTTTAAAACGACGCTCGATATAGGGAATTTTTTATGCGCCGATGAAGATCCATTAGTTGGAGTACGAAAAAATCTCCCAGACGCTGCTACGGTTCATTTTAAAGATTTCTATATTCGTCCTTACTATGAAAATCCTGGTGAAGGAGCTTGGTTTAGAACATCAAATGGCAACTATTTGCGCGGGGCCATTCTTGGTCACGGTGAACTGCCTGTACGCGAAATCATTCGACAATTAAAAGTGGCGAAGTACGATGGTTATCTTGTAGTGGAGTTTGAAGGAATGGAAGATTGTTTCCTAGGATCACGCATTAGCATGAATAATTTAAGCCGACTTTGGGATGAAGTAACAGTAGACGGATGGAAGTCGGTAGAAGGGGCGAGAGCATAATGATGAAAGTAGTTGTTATCGGATTAGGTTCAATATCTGAAATGCATATAAAATCATACATACAGAATGAGCAAGTGGAGTTGTATGGTTTATGTGATCAAAATGAAAGTCGTGCCCAAGAAAAAGCGACTCATTATCGTGTGAAGCATGTATTTACAGATCCTGAAGAAGTGTTTAATCATCCAGAAGTGGACGGCGTAAGCATTTGTACGTGGAATCGAACTCATGCGGATTTAGCAATACGGGCCTTGCGAGCAGGTAAGCATGTACTCGTTGAAAAGCCAATTTCAATGACTGTACAAGAAGCAGAAAAGGTTCAAGAAGCTGTAAAAGAAACCGGAAAAACGTTACAAGTCGGTTATGTGAGGCGATTTGGAACGAATGCGCAAGTGCTTAAAACCTTTATTGATGACGGCAAGCTTGGCGATATTTATTATGCGAAAGCTTCATTGCTAAGAAGGCTTGGTAATCCTGGTGGCTGGTTTGCTGATAAAGAACGTTCTGGAGGTGGACCAATTATTGATTTAGGGGTTCATATTATTGATAGTTGTTGGTACTTAATGGGACGCCCAAAAGTAAAATCTATAACAGGACATGTCTATGATCAGCTAGGTAATCGAAGTAATGTAAAAAATCTATCGTTTTATAAAACAGCGGATTATGATGCGTCCCTAAATACAGTTGAAGACTTAGCCAATGCATTAATTACGTTTGAGAATGGTAGCTCATTAATGGTGGATGTATCGTATTCATTGCATACAAAAAAGGATCAGCTTGGTATGCAAATCTTTGGAACAAAAGGTGGAGCAGAGCTTGAGCCGGAGCTTTTGCTTGTCATGGAAGAAAACGACACGATTTTAAATGTCGAGCCACAAATTGATCACCGCAGCTTTGATTTTGACAATGCCTTTCAAAAGCAAATTGATGCTTTCGTAGAAGCTTGCATAACTGGGGGACCGTCTCCTGCACCAGTAGAGGATGGTTTAGAGATTATGAAAATACTAGAAGGCATCTATCAAGCCTCAGCACAAAAGAAGCCTGTCGAACTATAATGCAAAGAAAACCTAGTTGCTTCACAGAAGCAACTAGGTTTTTATTAAGTGAGTTGAAAGGCTTACAGCGTCCCAGTATGGCTTCGATAGAGTCCCTTAATGGTAATTGATTGTCCTTTGGTATGAGTGATTGAAATGAACTGTACTCCTTTTCGTACGTCAGAATCAAAACGCCATAATGGAATGACGGTGTATTCTTCAAGGGTATACGTTATAAAGCACGATTCATCTTCGTCCCCGTGCAAATGGATGGTAACAGGATCAGATTGTGAAAAATGGCTGACATGAACGATTAAATAGTTGGCACTGGTCAGATCTTCTTTTTCCTGCAATCGTAATGTTTGTTGTACGTCATTCGTTTGTTCAATGGTGACAGGTAGTGGTTTTGAAGGAATCCCTTCTTTAGAGGCAAAGCCATTCGTTTGCTGCAATAACCGTTTATGATCATGTACAAAATGATCATAAAGGGGCTTTTTAGCTAATCGATCCATATGGAAGATTCCCATCGTTTGGTAGAATTGATTATGGTTCACGTACCAGTCAAAAGCAGTCCAGTAGTCGATTGTGGCAACATATCCGTTGGGATTGTGCTCACCGCCTGGCGTAACCGTTGCCTTTTCTAATAAAGCGAGCTGAACGTCTTGATAGATTTCCACTTGTTTTTCAATATAACTTCGATCCGCATTGCTCCAGATCCCATATTCCGTATTCATAATAGGCTTATCGGGCCACGCTTGGTGTGCCTGCTCAATGAAATGCTTTGTTCCTTCATAAGGTGTACTTCCGTGAAAAATACCAAAATACATCGTCCATCCCGCTACATCTAGAGGCTCCATAGTAGGATCATGAAATCCAGGCTGATCTGCTGCTGAGCTTTGTGTCAACAATCTTCCATCAGGGTAATTGGTTTTCGTTTCATGAACCAATGCTTCATTATATTGTTTTCGAAGCGTAACATCTTTTGATTCGTTTTGAGTACTCCACATGGCAATAGAAGGACGGTTATAGCTGGAAAAGATCATTTCTCTCCACATCTGATAGGAAATGCCCCTTCTTTCTTGCGCTTCGTAATGGGCGGTTTCAAATTGCCATAAAGGAATTTCCGCCATACTTGGTAAACCAAATCGATCCAAAGCAATAAAGGTTTCAATGTGGTTTGGGTAGTGAGCGGTCCGAACTAAATTAACGTGTAAAGAAGAAAGAATCGTTACATCGTCCACAATTCGTTCCCATGAGGCTGTTCGCCCGTATTCTGGCCACTCTTCATGTCGAGCCACACCAGCAAAAAAAACAGATTGGTCATTTAACTTGATACGAGGCCCATCGGTTGCCAGTGTACGAAAGCCAAACTGAGTGTAAAACGAATCAATGAGAGCATCATCGTGGTAAAGCTGAAGACCTAACACATATAAATGGGGTTCACGAATGCTCCAAAGCTGTGGGTGTGGGATTGTGGCCGTCTCTTTTATTTTTTTGCTTTCCCCGGAAGCAAGGGTGACTGTTGTCCCTTGGGCAGTTGGCACATGTACTTCCTCTTCGCATATACTTTTTGCTTTTGGACTCTTCAACCAGTTAGGTGATTGAAAATCTGTTGTGAAAAACCGTGGTTTTATGAATGCTGTTACCGATTCACTTGAGCGATTTTCTAGTACATAGTCCATTTGCAGTTTCCCTTGCAAAGTAAGAGGAACCACATCAACCCTTGAAATGTATAAACTTGGAACAACCTCTAAATAAAGATCTTGGATAATGCCGGTGTAATTGAAAAAATCGTTGTTTACAGCTGGAACGGTATCAAGTCTTGTTGTCCATGGTGGATTATCAATGCGCACAGCAATGAGATTTTCTCCTGGTTTTAATAAGGCAGACACATCAAATGCAAATGGCGTGAATCCACCTTCATGATAGCCAACGTATGATTCATTGATCCAAAAATCACTAATATACGAAACACCTAAACATTTTAAGGTAACGACTTGTTCTGCATAAGCCTCTGGCCAATGAATGGTTTTACGATACCACACGCCATCTTCATAGGTCTCTGCAGCATGTACCTCCTCTTTGCCGGTTAAATGATTTTCAGGTGCTGGCAAAGTTTTCGCTTCCCATGATTCATCATTGTACGAACATGAAGTAAATCCGTCTTGTTCGGTTTTCGCAATCCAGTCTTTGGTGCGAGCATGCATGGACCAGTTATGATCCGCACGAAAACGCAGTTTTTTCCATTCACCAGCAAGTGAGAACGTTACCCGATCTTGAGGATCGAAAGACGGATAAACCATATTCGATTGATAAGGAATTTGATCTTTAAATGAAAGCGTACTTGTTACAGTGCCTTCTATGTACTGTTGATTCATCGTGAAACACTCCTTCGTTGTGAAAAAAGCGGGCAGGATAGCCCGCTTTTAAGGTTATAAACCGAGTTTCTCTCGATTCTCATTCATTTTTTCATTACGAATGGCTTCGACAGCAGCGAAATTATTTGTTTCGAGAAATGTTTCATACTCATCAATGAGGCGGTCGAACTCACGATCGTCTTTTGCCCGAATCATACTTGCTAAAGTAGTCGCCCAAGTAGAATCAATATTCACTAACGAGCGTGCCTCAGCAGTTCCTTGGTCTGGATTGATGTTTTCAATAAGAAATTGTGGCTTAAGCTTTCCTTTTGTCCATTTCTGAATTTGATCAACTGCGACAGACGCTTCGTTCTCACCATGCTCCAGCGCGAATCCATCATGTCCGAAAAACCAAAACTCACCTAAGCGATAGGACTTTTTGTATTCTTCGGGATTGTCATTTCTCATTTGCAACACATCCTCATGCAACACCGCTTTTCCATTCTCATTAAAGTCAAACGTTTCGCCTTCAACACCAAATGTTGTTAAGTATTGTCCTTCATCACTTAAAAGGTACGTAAATAACTGAATCGCTTTTTGGGGGTCCGACACTTTGTTTGTAATATAGGTTACTGTCCAACCTGAAAGACCAGCTTGATTTAAAGTTGGTTCATTCCCATTTGAATTCTTCGGGCCATCAACCGCTATATATCTTTGGTCAGGATCTCGAGCTACATTGGTTTGCAAGGAGCCGGATAATTGAGCAATGCCGCTTGCGAAAACAGAGCCGTATTGACCACGCTCCACTTTTTCTTCAAAAATAGTATTGTCATCAGAGAAATTATCATCGCTAATTAAACCGAGTTGATAGGCTTCGTTAAATGTGCGAATCCATTCTAGGTAGCTATCGTCTAAGTTTCGGTTATACCAATCACTGTTTTCATCTGCAATGGGAACACCGAGATGATTTTGAAACGTGTCACCGATTGAGCCGACATCACCATCGGAACCAAATCCTCTGAAAGCAAAAGGAACAACATCAGGAAATGCTTCTTTCATTTGCTGTAAGCTGTTTATAAACTGTTCCGGTGTGGACAAGTCTGGTTCTCCTAGCGCCTCATAAATATCTTCTCGAATAATGAACGCATCTGATCCAGGAATAATGTCTGCTTGATAATCGTCAATTGTATTAGAGTAACTCGGATAACCATACGTAAATCCGTCTTCAAGTTGATACCAATCAAGAGTTTGCTCTTGTGCTACTTGATGGAAATAAGGGTCATATTGATCAGCAAGCTCTCTTAGTGGTAATGCCCATGTGGGAGCACGTAATGCCGCTTGTGACTGACCATCAAAAATGGTAATCAAGTCAGGCAAGTCGCCACCAGAAAAGAGTGTATTTAAGTTTGAGTCATCACCAGTTACAAAGGTAATATCGAGATTCAAATCTTCCTTCAGCTTTTTTGTGATGACATCCTCTCCGAAACCACGATCAAACCATTCAGCATTCACATACCACGTTAATTCAACATTTTCTTCATCATCGACTTGCCAGGCTGGTGTATTCGGATCAATCTCGTAACGAGCCTCTTCTAAGTCTTCGATTGACACTTCCGCACCTGAGCTACTACAACCAGCGATCATAACGACACCAATGATTGACATGAATCCTAGTACCTTTTTTTTCAACAAAAACGCCTCCTTTAGTAATGAAACATGACTATTCTTTTACTGCTCCAATCATCATTCCAGATATTAAAAACCGTTGTAAAAACGGATAAACCAACACAATTGGGACGGTAGCGACAACAATTGTTGCAAGTTGAATGGTCTGGGAGGATGTCGGGATAATGACTGATCCGACAACATTTTGCATATTAGCTGCTTGTTGCTGGACAATAATTTCGTATAGCTTCATTTGAATCGGATACAGCGCTTCATTCGTAATGTACAATCGAGCGGTCATAAAGTCATTCCATTGGTAAACACCATTAAAAAGAGCAATAACAGCTAGCACTGGTGTTGATAGCGGTAAGATGATTTGCAAGAAAATGCGCCACACACCCGCACCATCGATTCGCGCTGATTCCTCTAATGAAGTCGGAATCTCTCTGAAAAAGTTCATGAGGATAAGCATATTGTAAAAACTAAAAAGCGCAGGAATAATGTAGACTAAAAAGTTGTCAAGTAACCCTAACGAACGCATAAGTAAATAGATTGGAATCATGCCGCCACTGAAAAACATCGTCCCTACACCAAGAGCAATAAAGATCTTTCGACCAATGAGGTCTTGTTTACTCATGGCATAGGCGACCATCGCTGTAAAAAAGACCGAGGTGGTCACACCGATAACGGTTTTTAGTACAGAGATAAGGAAAGCGTTCCAAATGCTTGGGTCATTAAAAACAACCCGATAAGCATCTAGAGAAAACTGCTCTGGCCATAAACGAATCCCTGGCGTTGCGACGGAGGCAGAGCTGCTAAAAGAGCCAACAATGACATCCCAAATTGGGAAGATAATAATTGTTGTAAAGACGATCATAAAAAGAACGTTCAGTGTATTAAACAGACGGTTCTCTTTAATTCCGGCTGGTTTGTTACGGTTAGTCGGTACGTTAGATTTAGGTTGTAAAACAGCCATAGCGCATGCCTCCTTTTAAAAAATAGAACGGTTGTTAAGCTTTTTCGTGATCTTATGTGTAATGATAACGAGAATGAGAGAGATAATGGAAATCGCTAAACCAACTGCTGTGGCATAAGAGAAATCACCTTGTACAAGACCAATCTTGTAGACATAGGAATCAATCACCTCTGCACGAGAAGCATTTAACGGATTAATTAACACAAGTGTTTGATCTAAGTTGGAGCCAAGCAAGCCACCAACAGCTAAAACGAACATAAGCGCGATAATAAAGGACATCAGTGGAAGGGTAATGTGCCAAATTTGCTGGAGCTTGGTGGCGCCGTCAATTTTTGCAGCTTCATAATAGGTTGGATCAATGCTTGCCATTGTAGCAAGGTAAATGATCGTCCCCCAGCCAACGCTTTTCCATACATCGGACAAAACAGCAATCATCCAGTAGCTTTGGGCTTCAACAAGAAAGTTCCGCGGTTCATCAAGGATGCCAATGGTCATTAAAAAACTGTTTAACAGACCTGTTGTAGAAAGCCAGCTTGTTAACATACCTCCAACAACGATCCATGATAAAAAATGAGGGAGATACGAGATTGTCTGAACCGATCGCTTAAATAAGCCAGCTTTTAATTCAAAGATTAATATGGCCAAAAGAATAGGTGCCGTAAATCCAATAAGCAGCTTAAGAAAGCTGATGGCTAACGTATTACGAACAGCACTCCAAAAAAACGGATCACTGAAGGCAATTTTAAAATTGTTTAAGCCTACCCATGGTGCAGAAGAGATCGTGTCTGTAACCGAGAAGCTTTTAAACGCGACGACAATTCCATAGATGGGAATGTACGTAAAAATAATCATAAAAATAACACCAGGTATAACCATAAGTTGGAGCGGTAGTTGCTGTTTGTATCGTTTGAAAAAATTAGGTTTCGCTTTCAATGTAAGTCAGTCCTCCCTCTCTTTATAAAAGCGCTTTCAACATAATGTTAACGTTATCATTTTGAACAAAAATCTGCTTTCAAGAATGAATGGCTTGAAATACAGAGTTATTCACACGTAGAACAGGGCTAAGCATTTTTTGTGTAAGTGCTATATCAGGTGAATCAATACGTTGCAAAAGGATAGTGGCAAGTTCTTTCCCGACTTCGTATACAGGCTGATGGATCGTTGTAATTTTTGGATCTGTTAAAAGCTCATAGCCTAATCCGTCAAAGCCTGCGATAGACAAATCATGGGGTACGTTTTTCTTTAATAAGCGTGCGGCTCGAATGGCTCCAAGAGCTAGCTCATCGCTCATACAAAATAAAGCAGTCATGTGAGTACGCTCAAACAACTCAATGGTTTTTAGATAACCGATATCTTCTTTGTTTTCAGCAAACTCTATTTTATCTGAAGAAAACGAAATACCATTGTCCAGTAATGCTTGCTTATAGCCGTTAATTCGATCAGATACGAATTGTCTGTTTTCGTTAATAACGATCAAACCAATGTCTTTATGACCGAGCTTAATTAAATACGTAACCATTTCGTATGCGCCTTGGTAGTTATCGACATCCACCCAATCATAAGTAGGTAATGAATGTCCAAATAAGACAGTTGGCACATCGAACTTTTCGTCTAGCAGTGCTTCTTGATCGGCTGTTACACTCATTGCAATAATTCCATCACACTTGTATGGATAATCCCACTCTCGTCGAACTAAAAAAGAGTAATGTTGCTTGCTTAATTCGTCACTAACGCCAGCTAAAAAGTTCATTGCAAAAGGATTGGTCAATTGTATGTCCTGTGAAATAAAGATATGTATGACACGGGTTTTCTTTGTAACGAGCGCTTTAGCTGCTTGATTTCCTTGATAGTGTAGTTCTCCTATTACTTTTAATACTTTATCTCTCGTTTTTTCTTTTACAAGTTCTGGTGTGTTAATCACTCTTGATACAGTGATTGTGGAGACACCTGCTGCCTTTGCGACTTCTTTCATGTTTGCCATTCCTTCACCAATCCTGACTCAAAATGATAACGTTAACATTTTGAATTATATAGACAGTGCGAAGAAGCGTCAACTCTTTTTTAGAAAAGAAAGATAAAAAGGACTGATTAAAGGAAAACAGCGCTTCATCACGAAAAGTAACTGTATAGAGTACGGTTAGGAAGACTACAGGTTGTTGTAAAGGAGGGGAAGATGATGAATTCGAATCGAATGGTTATACGACACGCACGGCAGCTCGTAACAAACGAAGCGAGTCGTCCGTTAAAGGGACGTGAAATGGAAGAGAATCTGAAAGTCATAGAAGATGGTGGCATATGGATTGAAAATGGGTTAATTAAAAAAATAGGAACGGATAAAGAGGTGTGGAAAGCGGTATGTGACCATGGACAAACGAAGCTTGTCACACTTATTGATGCAAGTCAGCATCTTGTTACACCTGGTCTTGTTGATCCCCATACTCATTTAGTGTTTGCAGGTAGTCGTGAAGATGAATTTGAAATGCGTTTAAAAGGTGCGGCTTACATGGACATTATGAATGCCGGTGGAGGCATTCATCGTACAACGTCAGCAACAGCAGCAGCGTCTGAAGAGGAATTGATGGCTGTTGCCAAAGAGAGACTGGATCTCTTCTTGCGTCATGGTGTGACGACTATTGAAGCAAAGAGTGGGTATGGACTGTCATTAGAAAATGAACGCAAGCAACTGGTAGTAGCAAGACGTTTGAATGCCATTCACCCTGTCACAATTGTTTCAACCTTTATGGGTGCACATGCTGTTCCAAAAGAATACAAAACGAATCGTGAGACGTTTGTAGACATGGTTGTAGAGAACATGATTCCTGCTATAGCGAGGGAAGGGTTGGCCCGGTTCAATGATGTTTTTTGTGAAGAGGGCGTGTTTACACCTGAACAATCTAAGCGCATTTTAGAAGCTGGAAAAGCACACGGTCTCATTCCGAAAATTCATGCTGACGAAATCGTTTCGTATGGAGGAGCAGAACTAGCAGCAGACGTTGGTGCCATCTCTGCAGATCATTTGTTAAAGGTGTCTGATAAAGGAATCGAAAAAATGGCGGCTAAAGGTGTTATTGGTGTATTGCTCCCAGCAACTGCATTTTTTTTAATGGAAAAGCCAGCAAATGCCCGAAAAATGATTGAAGGCAATGTTGCTGTGGCCTTATCAACAGATCGAAATCCAGGATCAAGCCCAACTGAATCAATGCCATTTGTCATGAACTTAGCTTGCTTAACCATGGGGATGACACCGAAAGAAGTTCTTACTGCAGCAACAATAAATGCTGCTAGTGCTATCGGGGAAGAACAGGTGGTTGGAAGCTTGGAACCAGGAAAAAAAGCGGATCTTGTCTTTTGGAATGCACCAAATTATACGTATTTACACTATCATGTTGGCGTCAATATGGTAGACAAAGTATTTAAAGACGGCAAGCTTGTTGTGACAAACGGAGTAGTCATTTAACTCGTTAAGGAGGTCTATTTGATGGAAAACCAAACCGGACAGCGCACAGTACGTGCACCAAGGGGAAACCAGTTGCATTGCAAAGGGTGGGCCCAAGAAGCGGCCATGCGAATGTTGCTTAACAATCTTGATCCAGAAGTTGCTGAGGACCCTGACCATTTAATTGTTTATGGTGGAATTGGTAAGGCGGCTCGGGATTGGAGAAGTTTTGACCAGCTTATTGCTTCATTAAAAGAGCTAGATAATGATGAAACCCTCCTCGTTCAGTCTGGCAAACCAGTTGGGCTGTTCCGCACGCACGAGGCTGCTCCAAGAGTGTTGATTGCTAACTCTAATCTAGTTCCATCGTGGGCAACTTGGAATCATTTTTATGAACTTGAGGATAAAGGGTTAATGATGTACGGTCAAATGACGGCTGGAAGCTGGATTTACATTGGCGCTCAGGGTATTTTGCAAGGGACTTATTTAAGTTTTGTTGAAGCAGGAAAAAAAGCGTTCGGCACACCTGATTTAACAGGTCGTTTTATTGTTACTGGCGGGATGGGTGGAATGAGCGGTGCCCAACCATTAGCAGGAAAGATGGCAAACGCAGTCATTCTTGTTGTTGAAGTTGATCGGTCTCGAATTGAAAGGAAAATGAAAGAAGGCTACTGTGATGTTCTTGTGGAGTCGTTAGACGAAGCATTAAAGCTTGTTGAAAAGTTCACTACAAAAGGTGAGCCCGCTTCAATTGGCCTGGTAGGAAATTGTGCTGATGTGCTACCCGCACTTGTTGAAAAGGGCGTAATCCCAGATTTTGTTACCGATCAAACAAGCGCCCACGACCCTTTAAACGGTTATGTTCCAAATGGGCTAACCCTTGCTGAAGCGAATGAATTAAGAGTAACCGATCCTAAAACATACGAGAAGCGCTCGATTGAGGCGATGGGCATACATGTGCAAGCCATGCTTGATTTACAAGCAGCAGGAGCAGAAACATTTGATTACGGTAACAACATCCGTGCCTATGCAAAACAAGCAGGCGTGAGCAATGCATTCGATATACCTGGATTTGTACCAGCGTATATTCGACCTTTGTTTTGTGAGGGAAAAGGTCCTTTTAGATGGGCAGCCCTTTCTGGAAATCCGCAGGATATTTACAAGTTGGATCGTCTTGCTAAAGAGATGTTTCCTGAAGATGAGGGGTTAGTAAACTGGATTACAATGGCTCAAAAGTTGGTGAAGTGGCAAGGGCTACCAGCGCGAATTTGCTGGCTTGGCTATGGTGATCGTGACCGTTTTGCTCTAAGAGCTAATGAAATGGTTGCGAATGGTGAACTTGAAGCACCGATCGTTTTTGGCCGTGACCATCTTGATTGTGGCTCTGTAGCATCGCCAAATCGTGAAACAGAAGGAATGAAAGATGGCAGTGATGCTGTTGCAGACTGGCCCATTTTAAATGCGTTAATTAATACGGCAGGAGGAGCTAGCTGGGTGAGTGTTCATCATGGCGGGGGTGTTGGTATGGGCTACTCTGTTCATGCTGGGCAAGTTTTAGTCGCTGATGGAAGTCAATTAGCGAAGGAGCGGATAAAGCGCGTGTTACTTTCAGATCCTGGTATGGGAATCGTTCGACACGTAGATGCAGGTTATGATCGGGCTATGGATGTAGCAAATGAAAAAGGTGTTCATATTCCGCTTAAGAAAGGTGATTAAAATGAATGTAAAAACAGTAACAATAAATGCGGACAGGCTAGCCGCTTCGATTCATGAATTGGGTCAATTCGGCCTGAATGAAGGAGGCGGATTAGACCGTACAACGTTTACAGAGCCAGAGCTGAAGGCGAGAGACTGGTTAAAAGAACAATTGAGCAAACTTAATGTGGACGTGTATACCGATGAAGCGGCAAACATTTGGGGAAAACGTGTCGGGAAAAAGAGGAAAAGCATCGTCTGCGGTTCTCATATCGATACGGTTCCGAATGGAGGCAAATTTGACGGGGCCCTCGGTGTATTAATTGGATTAGAAATGTTACGCACATTAGAGGAAAATGGCATTGAAACCGAACACGATGTGGAGCTGGTATCCTTTAGTGCCGAGGAGCCGAATCCATTTGGTCTATCGACTTTTGGGAGCCGGGCCATTTCTGGGAAATTAACAGCACAACAAATAAAAGATGTAAAAAATGCAGAAGGTATTAGAGTGACCGATGCGCTAGCAAAGGCTGGTGGCATCCCTGAACAATTTGATCACTGTGTGAGAAAAGAAGATGAACTACTTGCTTATCTTGAAGTCCATATTGAACAAGGAAAGCGTTTAGTAGATGCTCACGTACCTCTTGGAGTTGTAACAGGAATTACGGGAATTTACCGGGAAGAGCTAACGATAAAGGGAGTTCCGAATCATGCAGGCACAACTGTAATGACGGACCGTTCGGATGCCCTTGTAGCAGCAGCAGAACTGATCGTAACAGTAAAGAATGTCTGTACCGATTTCCCAAAAGCAGAACTGGTCGGAACCGTTGGACAAGTACATGTCTTGCCGAATGCTACCAACATTATTCCAGGAGAAGTGGTACTAGCAGTAGAAATTCGAGGAGAGAAAACCGAGGATGTCAACAAAGTTCAACAGGAGCTTCAAGAAAAAAAGTCTTATGTTGAAACAACTTATGGTGTTCACATCGAGACAAAAGTAATGTTGAACCAAGCTCCGGTCGAAATGAGTGAATACATCATGAAAACAATGGAACGACAAGCGGACATAGCAGGGTTTTCTACGATGCGCTTAGGAAGTATGGCGGGTCATGATGCAGCTCATATGGCATCTCTTACACCTTCTGGCATGATCTTTGTTCCTAGTGTAGATGGGAAAAGTCACTGTCCTGAAGAGGAAAGTAGTATGAATGATATTGAAAAAGCTGCAAATGTTTGTTTGCATACGCTTTTGGAGATTGACCAAGAAGGTGGGAGTGTCTGATGATACTATATTGTGCAGATTCAGTCTATACCAATGGCGGGTTTCAAAAAAACTACGCCGTGCTTGTTAAGGATGATGTCATTCAAGATATTGGTCCTGCTGACAAATTAACTAAAACCTATCACGGTGCTGCAACAATCGACTGGGGAGAAAAAGCCATTGTACCAGGGACAGTAAATGCCCACAATCATTCATTCCAAAGCTTGTTAAGAGGAATAGCAGTAGACCGGCCATTTCTAGAATGGCGTGACCAAGCGCTTTATAAGTATACGCCACTTTTAGATGAAGAAGCGATTTATACAGGTGCACTGTTTGCATTTGGAGAAATGGTTAAGTATGGTGTCACAACAGTGAGTGATTTCTTTTATGTGCATAACAATGGAGTAAAAACAGACGAAGCCGTCATTCAAGCGGCAGTTGACGTGGGTATTCGTCTCATATTTGCTCGAACGATGTATGATTGGAAAGGAGCACCGTCAAGTTATCAAGAGTCTGTAACGGATGCTACGAAGCGTACGAGAGAACTAGCAATTAAGTATCAAGGCCACCCTATGGTCGATGTACATCCAGCTCCTCATAGTCCCCATGCGGCTTCTCCAGAAATGATTCAAGCAAGCTACCAACTAGCCAAAGAATTGCAAACCCCTTTTCATATACATGTTTCCGAGGAAATGTTTGAAGTAGAAGAAACGTTAGAAAAATACAACAAAAGACCGGTTCATTATTTAGATTCATTAGGAGTTGTCGACGAGAGTATGCTAGCCATCCACCTCGTTTGGCTCGACCAATCGGAAATCGATTTACTCGGAAAGCGAAAGGCTGGTCTTGCTTATTGTCCATCAAGCAATATGTTTCTTTCAGATGGCATTACAAGCATACCTGAACTTGTGCGTTCTGGTGTTCGGGTTAGTCTTGGGAGTGATGGTGCGTGTAGTAATAATCGAATTAGCGTATTTGAAGAGATGCGTATGTGCTCATTGTTACAAAAAGTAAGTACTCTTGATGGGACATGTATGACAGCAAATCAAGTTTTTCAGATGGGGACAAAAAATGGTGCAGATTTATTACAAATCGATACAGGAGAGCTTGCGATTGGCAAAAAAGCGGATTTCCTTGCAGTAGACACAAGCGACCTTTCTCTTTTGCCAAAGCATGAACTCTTCGCCAATCTTGTTTACGCAATGCAGCCAACAGCCATAACAGATGTTATTGTAGCAGGTAAATCTGTAGTACAAAACAGAACCGTTCAAACCGTTTCTGAACAAATGATTGTGAAAAAGGTTGATCATCTGTTTGAAAAATGGGGTACATAACTTCCATTTATTCTTCTGTGAGTGGTCGGCTTTCCCGACGAAACCATGTTCTTTTTGATGATTTCTTTTTAATGTAGCCACCTTGAAAATTTCGAGTTTCGAAGGAGACAACAAAGGCATTTGGGTCGCATTCATTTACGATTGCCATAAACTCATGCTCGCGATCACGACGAGCAGTGCAATCCAGTCTTACCCGTATGGATTCGATTCCTTCAACTGTTGTAAGCGCAACGCTGAAATCGGCGTCACGAAGACGTTCGATTAATGGTTTATGGTGGAAAGACGTGTTTACCTGAAGGGATACATAACCAATTGCCAGCTTCTCCTCAACAATGGAGCCGAGGTACATGCCTAATCCAAAACCAAGTGAATATGCGACCATATTAAAGTAGTTTGATAAATCGCTAAAAACAATGGATAAAGAAATGACGTGTACGCCTCCTTCTACTGTCGCAAACAAAGCAGAACGTTCTTTTTCCCCTTTAACCATCATGAGCGTTCGCAATACAACAAGAGGCACATACAGCAATTGTGCGCCTAAAATTAAAATAGGTTGCCAGAGCATTTGTTTCACCTCTTTTAATCAAGCAACTTCACTTTTAAAGTAGTGTGCATTTAATACGTTAAAAGTATGCATAAAAGTAGGTTAAATCGACAATTAACGATTAATTATTTCCAGGGGAATAACTGGAATAGTGAGAAAGGTGTCAGGAGAGGGAGGGTGTGAAATAGAAGACGAATCTCAATGGGAACGAGATTCGTCTTTTTTAATTCCTTCTGAAGTTGCTAACTTTCCTTAGAGTACGTCTCTAAAGAGCTCTTTTTTAACATTTTGTCGCATTTCATAAATGTTCGTTACAATTACTTTTGCAACAGCATACGTTGGAATGGCAATAATCATTCCGAGAAAGCCAGCAATATTTCCTGCTGCAAGGACGAGCGTAATAACGGTAATAGGATGTACGCTGAGCTTCTTTCCCATAATGTTTGGCGTAATCAGGTTACTTTCTGCTTGTTGAACAACTAAAGTAATAACAGAAACCCAAATCGCCAAGATAGGATCTTGAATAAGCGCAATAATGAATGCTGGGAAAAACGCGAGCCATGGGCCTAAGAAAGGAATCATATTTAAGAGAAAAGCTAATAAAGCCAAAAGCAAAGCGTAATCCAGCCCAACGAAGGAGTAGGCTATAAAAAGCAAAATAGCTAACATTAATGCAGCCAATACTTGTCCTTGGACATAGCTCTTTAAAGCGAAATCAATTTCGTGTAGTAATTTTGCCATCCATTTTTGGGTTTCGCCTTTAAAGTACTGGACAATGGCAGGTGCAAAACGATGATAGTCCTTCATCATGAAGAAGAAAAAGAACGGTACAAGTATTAAAGCTAGAATCGTCGTAATGGCACCACTCAAAAAGGAAATAATATAGCTTGAACTTACGACAATAATGTTCTCAAGTGAATCAAGTAGAGACCCTATCGATTGTTCTAAATCAAACGCAGCTGTCCCGCTATTTGTTATATACGGCATAACAAATTCTTCGAGTTGTTGGAAAATCATAGGTACATTGCGAATTAATTTATTTGCTTCATCAATGAGCGGGTCTAAAATAAATAGTGCGCCAACTACAAAGAGTGTAGCAATAAGGGCTAAAATACTCAAAGCAGAAGCCCATTGAGGAATTTTTTTCATCAAGAACCGGTGAAGGGGTTCTGTGATATAGAATAATAGCCCCGCAAGTAAAACTGGTATTAAAATCGTTGTTACAACAATTAAAATCGGTTCAAACAGCCACTGGATTTCGACAACATTCTTGATAATTAGAATGAGTAAAAGAATTCCAACACCTAGTTGAAACCACAATTTGTTAAGCATAAAATCGTACACTCCTGGCATCGTAGTATGGTTCTCTATCATTATAGCGCAAGTATACACTGTGACGTTACGTCACATGCAAGGTTTCGTTAGAAAGAAAGAGAAAAAAGGGATACCAAGAAGAGCGCGAGAAGAAATTTGTTGTTAAGAATAGAAAGAAAAAAGCGCGATAGATAGGGAAATATTCACGAGCCCCTTGCTATTAGCGCTTTTGTCTATTTTTTTTAGTATTATGCGTCATTTAGAATTCTTCGTACTCATTCGGATTTTGGTTGTCAATTCGTCCGTTCTCACGGGTAAGACGATTAATCGCATCCATCGTAGGATTGTCTAACTCAAAATCAAATAGTGCTAAATTATCCTGCTGCCTAGAAACATTTGAAGATCGGACAAGAGGTAGATTTTCTAATTGAATTTGCCAGCGTAAAATAATTTGTGCTTTTGTTTTCCCATATGATTCAGCAATGTCGTCAAACAGCTGATCATGAAAAACGCTGTCTGAACGAAGACGACCAAGTGGGCTCCAGCTCTGAGTGACAATTCCTAGTTTCTTGTCATAGGCACGCTGTTCTTCTTGAGAAAAATATGGATGCAATTCAATCTGGTTTAAGCTAGGTGTAACACCAGTTTCGTTAATAATTTGGTCGAGGTGCTCGGGAAGAAAGTTGCTTACGCCAATGGAGCGAACAAGACCCCAGCGTTTAGCATCTATTAATGCCTGCCATGCTTCAACAAATAGGCCCTGCTTTGGATTTGGCCAATGAACAAGATATAAGTCAAAATAGTCAAGTCCTGTCCGAAGCAGTGATTCTTGAATGGTTTCAACAGCTTTGTTATACGCATGGTGCCTTCCTGGTAGTTTTGAAGTGATACGCAGTTGCTCTCTCGGTGTGGAACTCCGTCGAACGGCTTCACCGACAGCTCCTTCATTTTCGTAATTAAACGCTGAGTCGATTAAGCGATAGCCAATCTCAATAGCGCTTTGAATCGAATGAACACAAGCATGGCCTTTCAATTGTGCAGTACCGTAGCCAATAGTTGGGACTTGTAAGCCGTCGTTTAACGTGCGAATTGGAATTGAATCTACCATTCTATCACTCCTATAGTGTATTATTACTAGTCTAGCATGTGAAAGGTTGACGGTCTAATAAGAAGATTCAGATTTCAGTGCAGGACGGATTGTTCTGATAGAGTGTCAATGTGCAGTAGCATGAATGGATTCAAACAGCTAGGGAATGAAAAGGTGTACAAGCAAAAAAAGAGAGGTGTGCCATTTTTGGCAACCTCTCTTTTGCGGCTTATCAATCTTGAATGCTAAGAGAAACCGTTTCACCCTCAACATCAAAGGACTTCATATCGTCTTCTTGACCGAATGAAAGCTTATCAATTAGAACATGATTTTTCATAAAGGTTTCAAAGCGTTGTAAAATGTCTTCCACATTTGCTGATGCATGAATCGTTAAATGAACACGCTTTTCAACTGGTAGGTCAAGCTCTTTACGGTAAACTTGAACCGCACGGATGACTTCGCGAACAAATCCTTCTTCTTTAAGCTCCGTTGTGACATTCGTGTCAAGAACGACTAAGTAGTCATCGCCTTCAGCGAATTCAAAGCCTGGTAATGGATTCTTTTCAACGAGAACATCTTCTTTTTCAATTTCTACGACTTGATCATTCTCTAAGTTTAACACCATTTTGCCAGCATCAAGGAATTGTTGGGTTTGTGTATCCCCAAATTGAGCAATCATTTTCTGTACAAGACCAACTGATTTCCCTAATTTCGGTCCTGCAACAGGGAAGTTTAATTTTACTTGCTGGGACACATATTGGTCTTGATTCGCATCAAGTAAAATGGTCTTTACATTTGTTTCTTCTGCAATAATGCCTTTATATGCTTCCAAATGAGCGGATTGCTTCACTGGTACAACTGCTAATTGAGCTAGCGGTTGCTTCGTTTTTAAGCTTGTTTGATTACGAATCGAACGAGTCAATTCAACGACTTGGCGAACCGCATCCATTTCTTCTTCAAGTGAAGAGTTTACTTGAGTGGAATCGGCTACTGGATAATCGGTTAAATGGACACTTTCTCCAGCTAAGTCACTGTAAACTTCGTCAGACAAAAATGGCGCAAATGGAGCCATTAATTGTGTTGTTTTCGTAATAACTTCGTACAACGTGTGGTAAGCTGCACGTTTGTCTTCATCCATACCACTCGCCCAGAAACGCGCACGAGAACGACGGATGTACCAGTTACTAATTTCGTCTAAAAACGATGCAATGGTTCTTGCGCCTTTCGTGACATCGTATGCGTCTAAGCTTTTCGTCACTTCTGCAATAACGGTGTTTAGGCGTGATAGAATCCATTCATCAAGCTTCGTTTGCTTGCCTGTCTCGACTGTTCTTGGATCAAAGCGATCAATGTCCGCGTACATTTTATAGAAAGAATGTACATTCGCTAGCGTGTCTAACACTTTTGACTTCGTCTGACTAACGGTCTTCTTAGAGAAGCGCTTATTATTCCAAGGTGCACTGTCGGCAAGTAATGCCCAGCGTAAGCTGTCTGCTCCGAATTCTTCAATGAGCTCAACTGGATTTAAGGCATTTCCTTTACTCTTAGACATTTTCTGTCCGTTCTCATCTAAAATATGCCCAAGCGAAAGTACGCGCTTATAAGGCGCTTTGCCTGTAAATAAAGTGGATACTGCAAGTAAGCTGTAGAACCAACCACGTGTTTGGTCGACTCCCTCAATGACAACGTCAGCAGGAAATTGCTTGTTCATCAATGCTTCATTTTCGAATGGATAGTGGTATTGTGCAAATGGCATAGAGCCACTATCAAACCATACATCAATCACTTCACTTGTCCGATGCATCGTTCCACCACATTCGCATGTAAATGTAATGCCATCAACATAGGGTTTATGAAGCTCAATATCTTCGCCTAACTCTTGATCTGCACGTTCACGTAGTTCGGCGATAGAAGCAGGCGCTTCCTGTTTATCACAGGAGTCACATTCCCACACATTTAATGGTGTGCCCCAGAATCGATTACGCCCAATGTTCCAGTCAACCACATTCTCAAGGAATTTACCAAATCGACCTTCGCGCATATGACTTGGGTGCCAATCCACTCCTTCGTTATTGGCAATGAGCTGATCTTTCATTTTCGTTGTTTCAATAAACCAACCTTCCATTGCGTAATAGAGAAGGGGGCTGTCACAACGCCAACAATGTGGATAGCTATGCTCATAGCGCTCTTTTGAGAATAAACGTCCGTTATGGGCTAACATTTTAACGATATCAACGTCACAATCTTTTACGAAACGACCAGCAAGTGGACCGATTTCTTCTGTATAACGGCCTTTTGAATCTACGACATTTACGAAATCAAGGCCACTTTCCCGGATAGCCTGATAGTCATCGTCACCGTGGGCAGGTGCCATATGAACAAGGCCAGTACCGCTTGAATCGGTAACGAAAGAGGCACCGATTACTTCATGACCTCTATTTAAAGAAAGATAATTAAATGGAGGATCGTATTTCGTACCAATAAGTTCTGATCCTTTTAATGTACCGACAACGTTCGGCGATTCACCAAGTAGTTTTTCAGCTAAAGCTTCTGCAACAACGTAGACTTCGTCGTCTTTTTCCACTTTTACATAAGTCATATCTGGATTAACAGCAATCGCTACGTTGGAAGGCAATGTCCAAGGAGTTGTTGTCCAGCCAAGAAGGTATTCATTCTTCGTTCCTTCAATTAAGAACTTTGCTGTTGCTGATAAATCGGTAACATCCTTATATCCTTGAGCAACTTCGTGTGAGCTTAAAGAGGTTTCACAGTTTGGACAGTAAGGTACAACACGGTGACCTTTGTAAAGCATGTCGTTCCGATGAATGGTTGAAAGAATGTTCCACACTGACTCAATGTAAGGATTCTGTAAGGTGACATATGGGTCGTCCATATCTACCCAATAGCCAAGCGCTTCCGTGAATTGGCGCCATTCTCGCTCGTACGTAAAGACACTCTCTTTACATTTTTCAATGAATGCTTCAACACCGTATGCTTTAATTTCGTCTTTTCCTTTTAAATCGAGCTGTTTCTGTACTTCTAATTCTACAGGTAAACCATGGGTATCCCAGCCAGCTTTACGAAGAACTTGATACCCAGACATTGTTTTATACCGGGCAACAAAGTCTTTCATTGTACGTCCTAAAGCATGACCCGCGTGAGGCATTCCGTTTGCAGTCGGAGGGCCTTCGTAGAAAACATACGTTTCTTTTCCTTCACGCTTTTCAATTGACTGTTTAAATGTGTTGTCCTTTTCCCAACGCTCGCGTACCCGTTGTTCACGGACATGTGCCGTCGTTTCGCTCATTTGCGTCATCACCTTCTTTATAAAATTAAAAAAACCTCCATCCAGGTCGCAGGATCGAGGTGTTATTCACTCAATAGTAGACATAAAAAAAACCATACAGAAGTAGTGGTTTGCATGCTTGTCATCATCACTACGTACCAACATACGCGCCCTTCATATCGGTAGGGAGCCGGCAAAGCTTAAAAGGATCGGTTCAGCTTTGCTTCTCGGAGAAGATTTTCAGAAAGGTCTTAACGTTGACTTTCAGCATTTATGTCAACTCTCTGTAGAAAAGAATTCAATCTTACTCGGTCTCGTCATCGAATCAATTATTTGAATTATTCCTAGTATAAAGAGCGGGACGAGGAATGTCAAATAGACATCGGTGCAGTAAAAACAGGATTTGTTTCGTGTATTAAGAAATAGTCTTCAAAATTGGAAGTTCCCCTTAGCCTTATTGATTAAGTAGAAATTTTGATAAATAGTTGGTTTTTACTAAGCACCTTTCTTTTTCCTTTCTTGAACTACTTTTGACTAGAAGAAATGTCGTTAGACTGTTATAATTTTTATTGATAAACGATAAAATCTTGTTATACAATGATAAAAAAGTACCGAGGTGTTCTATGCAACGTGGGAGAGTTTTATTTTTAAAGGGCATTACAATTAGCCTTGGTGTTCTAGTATTAATTAGTTGTATTTGGGTGTTACCGCCTTTATCACACTATATTGCCATTGATAATCCTAGTTTCGCCTATCTTCGAATTCCGGTTTTAGCAGGTGTCTATATGACGGTGGTGCCGTTTTTGTTTGCGCTCCAACAAGCGTTTCAATTACTAAGCTTAATAGAAAATGATTATGTGTTTACAGATTGGGCCATTAAAACGCTGGGAAATATTAAGTTTTGTGCAGTCGCGATTATTATCTTGTACGGTGTTGGGTTAATTAGTTTATTTTTATTAAATGCCATACATATAGGCTTTGTCATGATTGTCTTGACGATTATGCTCATAACTGTAGTCATTATTTTCTTTGCGTCTGTATTACAAGAGCTACTACGCTCAGCGGTTCGCCTAAAATCAGAAAACGACTTGACGATTTGAGGTGTAAGCGATGGCAATAATTATTCGATTAGATGTTATGTTAGCAAAGCGGAAAATGAGTATGACCGAACTATCTGAACGTGTTGGTGTGACAATGGCGAATCTATCAATCTTGAAAAACGGAAAAGCAAAAGCAGTACGGTTCTCGACACTAGAGGCCATATGTGAAGTACTTGATTGTCAACCTGGTGACATACTGGAATATGAGAAGGGGGAGAGCCTATGACCATAATGATTCTGATTGGAGCGATTTTTCTTCTTATATTCCTTCTCTTCTTAAAACCGTTTCTTCAAATGTTGGAAGGGCATGTTCTTGTAGATCGATTAAAAACAAAAAA
Source organism: Shouchella oshimensis (assembly GCF_004375095.1). NCBI lineage: Bacteria > Bacillati > Bacillota > Bacilli > Caryophanales > Bacillaceae > Shouchella > Shouchella oshimensis. The sequence continues at coordinate 337,462 of NZ_SNUX01000002.1, forward strand.
AGGGTTCCAGTCTCCTTTAAAGGCGGGCATTTTGACGTTTGGACTGAATGTTGTCTTGGTGTCCATTACAGTATTGTGTTTATATGTACCAGCATTAATAGGGATGGATATGAGTCCTTTGTTTGCAATGGTTTTTGGAACGATTATGAGTGTTCTTGCTTGGGGAATACTGAATCGTGGATACCAAGGGAATCGCCCGATTATGATGGGGTTTATCGGGAGTAGCTTTTATCTATTGGCTTTCATTACGGCGCTTATCGTATGGTTTCTTCCTAGTAGTCGAACAGGAGAAGAATTGTTTCATTGGGAAATTGGCCTTATCATGATTGGCGTCATCAGCTTCATAGCGTGGGTGATGAATCTAACTGTCATTAGTTATCGTGGGAAGGAAGAGGGCGGTTAAACCGTCCTCTTCTTTTACCATTGTATGGTTAAGTTAGGCCAGATCTTTTGCCAGTTCTTTTTCTTCATACGCTGATGGTAGCGATCTAGATTGTGAAGGTAGGCAGGTGTTGGACGAACAAGAAGGTTGACCGCATCATTGACACCAAATGGGGCAATGAGTTCTAGCTTGTTTTGATTAAGGCGAACACCCAAGGCTGTAGCCGTTTCTGGAAACCGTGATAACGCTTCTTGCATAGAGTCATAAGGGGGAACTTGATTGACAATGTGCATACGTGCTTGATTTTTTACAGACCAAGGTTGACCAGGAAAAAGACGATGCAATTTGTGTTCATATTCTTTTTCTTTATCTTTTTCTAAACAAGTAGCATCGTAGTAGACCACATCAATATCTGGAAGTTCTGTTCGCTGGAAACCATGCAAAGTATCCCAAATCTTCCCGCGTACGAACCCTGCACAAATACACCAATCCTTTAGTTGAAGTTCTTCAGCAACCGCTAGCGCGTCCATCATCCACTCATCTTCTTGTATAAGAGTGAGAACATCTTCTTTTGTGTGAATCATTATGCAACTCCTTCTGAAAAACGCTCTCCCCTATTCATTTCTGAATTAAAGCTGTACAATCGTACGGCCTTTAACACTCCCTTTTACAACATTCGTTAATACATCATTTAATTGGGTTAAGGTAATTTCGTTTACTGTCTCTCCTAGAAAAGATGGTTTTAAGTCTGTGGCTAATCGATACCAAGCATGTGCTCGTTCTTTCATTGGACAGGTTACAGAATCAATTCCTAGCCAATTGATACCTCGTCCGATAAAGGGTAAAACCGTCGTTTCAACTTCAACGCCACCGGTTAGTCCGCTAGATGCAATCGAGCCGCCTCTTTTTAATGTAGTAAGTAGATAGGAAGTGGTTTTTCCCCCTACTGCATCAATAGCACCTGCCCATTCACCTTGACGAATGGATAGCTTTTCGCTTTCTTCCAGTTCTTCTCGGGTAACAATTTCAGAAGCGCCTAGCTGCTTTAACCAATCGTGAGCTTCTACTTTATTTGTACCTGCGACAACGTGATAACCACGCTTTGCTAACAGTTCTACAGAAAGACTACCAACACCGCCAGTCGCACCTGGAACAACAACTTTTCCTCCAGCAGGTTCTAAGCCATTTTGTTCTAATTTTATAATAGAAAGAGCAGCTGTTAAACCAGCGGTTCCTAAAATCATAGATTCTTTTAACGTTAATCCTTCTGGGAGTGGAATAACCCATTCGGCTGGAATTCGCGCATACTCCGCATAGCCTCCGTGATGAGAGGTTCCAATTTTATAACTTGTAGCTATGACTTTCTGACCTTCTGAAAATCGCTTGTCTTTTGAATGGACAACCGTTCCTGCTAAATCAATACCAGGAATGAGTGGGGAAGTTTCAGCAAGGTTGCCTTGTTTTACAACCATCGCATCTTTATAATTTACGCTTGAATAAGCGACTTTAATAAGCACATTGCCTTCTACTAATTCTTCTAAATCCCACTGTTCTATCTGTCCTGCAAGTAGCGTTTCCTTTCGGAGGACAAATGCGTTAAATGTCATAAAAATTCACTTCCTTCCTTACTGTATTCTAATGGTAGAAGTTTAAGATGGAGGAAGTCAATCATCTTGCTTGTACCAGATCTACACGATACGATAGAAAGGAATGGAGGCGGAACAAGTGAAGCAAAATAAATACGATGAACCCGATTTCTACGAAGCATATAAACAGATGCCTCGTTCTGTCCAAGGACTTAAAGGAGCAGGTGAATGGCATGTATTAAAATCACTCGTACCAGACCTTGTCGATAAAAAAGTGTTGGATTTAGGGTGTGGCTTTGGCTGGCACTCACGTTACTTTTACGATCAAGGAGCGAAGCAAGTTATAGGAATCGATCTTTCAGAAAAAATGATTCAAACTGCACGTGAGATGACCAATCAAGAGGGCGTCGAATTTAAATTGGGAGCTATTGAAGACATGGCATTTGAAGCCGGTTCATTTGACATGATCTTTAGTTCACTTGCGCTCCATTATGTGAATAGCTATCAAGACGTAGTAAACAACGTAAAACAATTACTCGCGGAAAATGGGGAATTTCTTTTTTCTGTTGAGCATCCCATATTTACGGCACGAGCGGAACAAGATTGGATGTATGACTCAAAAGGAAACATTGATCACTGGCCGATTGATCATTATCAAGAAGAATCCATTCGCCAAACATCATTCTTAACAGATCATGTTGTTAAATACCATCGTACGCTTACGACTTATTTAAATACATTACTAGAAGCTGGATTTTCAATTGAAAGAGTAGAAGAGCCAAGACCAGATCCAGACCTCTTGGCACAAAATCCTGAGTATAAAGAAGAATTACGGAGACCCATGTTTCTCATTATAAAGGCGAAAGTACGCTGAAAATAATGGTGTGTTATGTTGAAGGGTCAATTATCCGCTTTAAGTAGAAAAACACTGTAAACATGGGAATAAATCATGCTTACAGTGTTTCTTTTTTATTAAGATACCGCTTTAAGTCCTGTAACACCGACTACAATGATGACTAAGCTGACAATACGTATTTTACTTTTAGATTCACCAAAGAAAATCATGTTAATGAGAACAGCAGCAGCAGTTCCGATACCGATCCAGACTGCGTACGCTACACTTACTTGTAAAGAAAGAAATGACAAATACAAAAAGAAAAATGCAAGTCCAAAGCCACCAAAGAATAGAACCGCATGTTTCAATGATTTCCGTTTGCTAAACGATTTTAAACCGATAACTCCAGTAATTTCAAAACATGCCGCTAAAAAAACGAAAAACCATCCCATTATGTGATAACCTCCTCTTGTTTTGCACCATCATCTGATCGTTTTAATAAAATAACGCCAAAAACGAGCATCCCCATAAAGAACCCTTTTGCTAAACTGAAGGAACCTCCAAAAAGATAAATATCCATAAGTGCTGTTCCAACTGTACCAGCAGCAGCAAAAATGGCGTAAACGGTTCCTGTAGGTAAGCTTTCACATGCTTTTGCTAAAAAGTAAAAATCAACCGTGATAATAGTAATAATGATAGCCCAATGCCACCAAGTGGTAGCAAGGTTAAACCCAAGTACCCAAAACAACTCAAATAAACATGTGAGAATAACGAAAATCCATCCCTTGTTCATCTATATAACTCCTATCTAGTTTATGAATGACATTCAGTCATTTTTAATTTGAAAGAAAAGCAAGTGAATTAATCACTCGCACCTAGAGCGTTTGTTAGAAAAATAATGAGCTCTTGTTTGTGTTCATTTACGTAACCACTATCTTCTTGATTATAGAGAAACAGTTGCTCGGCGGTGGACTCGATTGTCCCTATCATAATACGAGCCGTTGCATCTGAGCGTAAAGAGTTTCTTATTTCGCTTGTTTGCTTTGCTTGCTCCAAACGATCTGCAAGCCAATCGTATAATGGCGTATAGATCGTTTCCCATTGCTGTAGGTGCTCCGACTGGGTCAAACCTGAGTAAATAAGAACAGCAAGGTTTTTATGATGCTCCGTTGTATGAAAAACAGTATCAACCAGTTCATGTAACTGTTTTTTAAATGAGCTTGCTGTTACATTTTTGTTCAGTTCCACCATAAGATGATCAACAAAAACAGCAGCGATATCAGGCATAACCGATAGTTTAGAAGGAAAATACAAGTAGTACGTACCTTGGGCAATGTTTGCACGTTTCACAATATCGGATATGGTTGTTTTTTCGACACCTTTTTCACTAAACGCTTCAATGGCAGCGGTAATAATCCGTTCACGCTTATCCAATGTAAACACATCCTTAAAAATGACTGACTGTCATTCATATAATAGCGTAATGAGTAGTAGAAGTCAATCCTGTTACATCCTCTTATGTAGTCCTATCACAAAATCTTTTACAGTAAATAGTGAGCACATTAGAATAGGATTTCTAGTTGTTTGTTTAGCCTTTATTTCACAAAAGTGTATAAAGGCGTAGTTCAAAGGTTTTGATTTTTATGTGAAAAGGTATAAGCTTATAGAGAAGTTGAGGAGGAAATTGAATGTATAAAGTCTCACTAGAAGATACGAAACACGCCATTATTGCTGTTAAATGGGAATCCAATTTAACACCAGAGGGCGTACATCAAGCGAATGATGAGATTAATAAGATTTTAAGATCGCATCAGTTTAGTCGGTTTCATTTAATCGTGAATATGAAGGACGTAATTGTATTCAAGCCAGAAACACAGAAGGAAGTAGTTGCTCACCAAGAATGGTTAATACAGAAAGGAATGGATCAAGCGGCAGTAGTGGTGCAAAGTAATGTAGCTAAACTTCAATTAAGACGAACGGCCAAAGAATCAAGTCATAAATCGGAAACCCACTTTACTGAAATAGATGAAGCGCTCACTTTTTTAAAACAGAAGAATTATAGTAAAAACCAAAACGAGGCTGGGACATAACGAAAAGTAGTAGTTGAAAAGACGAATAGTCTAAAATATGCTGAGTAGCACCGCTACAGGAGAATCCTTCGCTTTCCGGGGACACGGCCTCAGCCTCCTCCTTGGAAAACCGCCACTCCAGAGTCTTCAGACACGTGCTGATCCCCCAGGAGTCTTCGGATTCTCCTTCCGCTAATGTTCATATAAAACAAACGACGAACGTTCCTATTTTCAGGAATGTTCGTCGTTTTTGTCTGTCTATCTACTTTTGTCCCAGCCTCGTCTTTTTAATTTTAGTAAATTATTTAAATCTCATCATGTCCAATGTAAAAGAGCATATAGTTGTATAAAGCTTGGCTAACAAATCGGAAACCCCATGAAATAATATCGAAAATGTCTAGCTATAAAGGCTTTTAACTTTTTGAGAGAGAATATACATTCTCAATGTTTATGAAGAATGAAATAAGTGATTAGGTAGGGATACTATGGAGCAACTTCTACTCGAATTATTGGAATGGTTTAAGGATCTTTCATATCTAGGTGTTTTCATCGCATTGTGTATAGAATTTATTCCAGCTGAGCTTGTGTTACCTCTCGCGGGTTTCTGGGTTTCAGAAGGAGAGATGCGGTTTTGGGGTGTCGTCATTGCAGGATCTCTAGGGGGAGTGGTAGGGCCACTTACACTTTATTCAATTGGTCGATTCGGTGGTAGACCATTGCTTGAAACGTATGGAAAATATGTCTTTATGAATAAGGATAACTTACAAAAAGCCGATCAATTTTTTCAATCCCACGGCGCTTTCGTTGCCTTTAGTGCTCGCTTTTTACCTGGTGTACGTACACTTATCTCGGTACCATGTGGCATGGCAAAGATGAATCCTTGGATTTTTTCATTATATACGTTTCTAGCAATGGCACCGATTTCATTCTTCTATGTTTACTTTGGTGTAGAATTAGGAGAGAACTGGACGGAAGTAAAAGGGTTGCTACAGCAATACTTAGTACCATTTGGTATTGGTTTAGTCATAGTGTTCTTGATCTACCTGTTAGTGAAACATAGAAAAAGAAATGTATGAAAATAGCAAACTCCGTAAATACTAGTAGTAAAAGCTATATCGGAGGCACATCTATGCTTATTGATAGCGGTAAATATCAACACATTACAGATACGTACTTACAGGAGCAACAGCGACACTATATACAGGACGAACTCTATTACGCTTACCCAGTAAAACAAGAGAGTGAATGGATTTTGAATCTTGAAGTTCACTTTGAAAAAGCGAGAGAAGTCTCGGCGGATGATGGTTCAAGTAATTTCTACCTGTGCGCCTTTCCCCTTAATGAGTCAAAGGAGGCAAGAGAAGCGCGAAAAGCAGAGCTTCTGGCTGTTATTAGTATGCGAGAGTCTGTCTTAAAGAGCGGTGGTCTACTGGGGTTCATGTGTTCAACGTTTCCAATGTGGAAGCGAATTGGCATGGAATCAAAAGAAAAGAGTCGGAAAGAGCGTATTGGTTAATCAGCCGATACGTTTTTTTTTCGTTTCTGCACACTTAAGAAATAAAAAACCTATTCTAGTGCTAATCCGTTATAATAAAAGGCGTGTTTTATTCAATCTAGTATGAAAGGAAGGGGAAAACGATGCTACCTAATAGAATAATGGAAGCGTTTGAATTGGATATTAAAAGGCTAGAAGAAGTTGAAGACTCAAAAAGCTCAACCGTTGTTCGCTGCGAATTGACGAACAGTGAGACAGTGTTTGTGAAAATTCCCTATTCAAAAATTAAGTTTGAACGAGAACGAGAAGCGTACGACATCTTAAAGAACAATGTACGCACGCCAAGCTTACTTGCGACGTGGGAAGGAGATGATACGTATTCAGGTGCATTACTGTTATCTAAATTAGATGGCATTTCCTTAGCTCAACAGAAGGCATCACCTAATATAGCGTATGAAGTTGGCATTTTGCAAGGGAATATGCATAACGTAGCCCCATCAGATAAGACGGTACTCAAAGGAATTGATAATGAGTTTTCTAATTGGACAGGATTTGTTGAACGTCAGTTTTATAGTTTTGCAGAAGATGTAAAAGAAGTTATGGAAGCGTCTCTCTATAAGAAAGCTATAGTACACTTTGAAAAGCTAAAGGAGCTATTACCTGCACCAGACGGACCAAGCTTCGTCCATATGGATTTTCGTGCGGCGAATATTCTTGTGGATGATAAAGGCATTGCTGGCGTACTTGATTTTGAAAGCGTCCGCTTTGGATCGACGGAAATTGATTTTACTAAGTTGTATCGTGACTACTTGAGTAAAGATAGTGCGCTATTTGATGCATTTCAAGAAGGGTATAAAACGGTACGACCAATGATCAATTTGGAGCTCGTTCTATCCTTTTATCAATTTGTCGATGCATTTAATAGTATCGGTTGGAGCAAGCGTCGTGGTCTAGAAGAACATTTCGACTTTTACAAAGAAAATGCTGAAAGAGTAAAAAATTTTGTCTTGTAGAGTAATGGAATGTTCCTTTATCAACTGAAGAGGAATCTCGTGGATCGACATAATGAAAATAAGTTAAACGTGCGTCGAATTCCTTTTGTTCGGCTCTTTTTCATCTTCATTAAACGTTTGATTAATTGATCTGCAGGCAACATCTAATAAAAAATGACCATCAGTCCAATGGGCTTATGGTCATTTTTTCATACTAATGATTTATGTTTAATAGTGCGGAACGGCATGAAGCAATTCATCTAATGCTTGTTCAATAGTAGAATAAATTTTAGTTGTAGAAAAGTCTATACCGAGCTGGACAGATGTTTGAGCAATTTCTGGTCGTACACCAGATAAGGACGCTTTGGTACCAACTAATTTTAAACCGTCAATGAGTGAGAAGAGTTGATTGGCAACCATTGTATCGACAACGGGAACACCAGATAAATCGATTAAAAGCGAATGAATATCTGTTGAGACACATTCTTCCAATGTTTGTGTAAAGATGACTTGCGCACGATGTGTATCAATTTCACCTACTAAAGGCAACAACGCGATCGTTCGTCTGAGTTTAATGACTGGAGAACTTAATTCTGTAATCATTTCTTGTTGTGCTCGTAACTGCTGGTCAGCGTATTCCATATTGTTACGACTAAAGGCAATGACAATTTCTTTAAATCCTGTTACAAGAATATCTATCCATTGATCATACTGATCAAAGGATACCTGTTCATTTGTCTCTTCAATGTAGTCTTTAATCAACTGTATGTACTGATCTTGGACATTTAAAAACTCTTCAATGATCTCGGGAATCGGTGTTGCTAAATGAGCTTGGTCTTTAGCAATAGACAGAATCCATTGTTCAAATGCTTTTGTATGCTCAGCGTTATAATCTTCACGAAACAGTTCACAAAACAATTCATGAAACGCATAATTTTGTTTCTTTAACCGTTCAATTTTAACGGGGTCATTTGAGCCGTAAACGCCATCTTTTGTTTTGTCGAGATCTGCATACCATTGTTCGGTTAAATTCCATGTGTTTTCCTTTAAAAATTCGTATAATGACATAGTGCACCTCCTTTTTTATATTATGAGATCAACCTTGTTCACTTGTCCAATTTAAGTATCTTTTAGGGATGAAATGAAGGTTTTTGTGTAACCGCTTTATAAAATTATTTTCAAAAAACACTTGCAAAACGAAAATAAAATCTGCTACACTACGTTCAACAACAAATTTTATAATTTTTCTTATTAAGAGGAGCGGAGGGACTGGCCCAATGACGCTTCAGCAACCCCACTTAGGTGGAAGGTGCTAATTCCTGCAGGAGATGAAGATCCTGGATGATAAGAGCGAGCTTGAATGATGATACTTATTCGCCCCTCTTTCATTAACGAAAGAGGGGCTTTTTGATTTTAAAAATGAATAGCAGACATATACACAGTACGTATTTGCATAAAACTTAGTAATTACATCGAATTAGGAGGATTAGACATGATTGAATTTAAAAACGTGTCCAAAACGTTCTCGTCAAATGGTCAAGACGTTCACGCCTTACAAAATATACAATTCACAATAGAAAAAGGAGATATATTCGGGGTTATCGGCTTTAGTGGGGCTGGAAAAAGTACATTAATACGGACAGTGAATTTAATTGAGCGGCCAACGGCTGGAGAGATCATTGTAAACAATGAAAATCTCGTAAGCTTACAGCCTCGAGAGTTACAACGTGCGAAGCGAAATATTGGAATGATCTTTCAACATTTTAATTTACTACAATCTAAAACAGTATTTGAAAATGTTGCGACCCCACTTCGACTAGTGAAAACGAAGAAATCCGAGGTCAAAGAACGTGTGAATGAATTGTTGCAGTACGTTGGATTAGAAGAGTTTGCTTCTCGTTATCCAGACCAACTATCTGGTGGACAGAAGCAACGTGTTGGCATTGCTCGTGCTCTTGCCACTAATCCTGCTGTACTTTTATGTGACGAAGCAACGTCTGCTCTTGACCCAGAGACAACAAGCTCAATCTTGCAATTGTTAAAACGTATTAATCAGGAGTACAACATTACGATTCTAATGATTACCCATGAATTAGGCGTTGTACGAGAGATATGTAACAAAGTGGCAGTTATGGAAAGTGGCCACATCGTTGAGCAGGGGAAGGTGGAGGATGTGTTGGCGCGGCCGGAACATGAAACAACGAAAAAGTTCGTACGCTCGATCATTCCTGATGATCTACCAGAGAAAGTGAAGCAATACCTTGGACAGAAAGGAAGCGATGAACGCATTTACAAAATAGATGTGACAGATGAAACAGAGCAATTGTCTGTATTTAATGACTTGGTTCATCAAGGATTACATGTATCACTTCTATACGCATCTATGCATGAAGTGAGAGAAACCTCTTTTGGTGCTCTTTATTTAAGTTTAAAAGGAAATGGAGCTGCTCAAGAAACAGCGCGAAGCTATCTTGAGAAATATGATGCTCAGGTGAAGGAGGTAACGAAAGATGCTGGATTGGTTGCCTGAAGCCATACGCCCAGAAATTACAAGTGATATTCTCACACAAGCCCTATTTGAAACCATCTATATGGTGGCTTGGTCTTTACTCTTTTCCGCTTTACTAGGTGTTGTATTAGGTGTCATTCTTGTTGTTACAAGACCTGGACATATTATGGAAAACCGATTGATTTACAATTTAATTAATCCTGTTATCAATGTTTTAAGGTCGATACCGTTTATTATTTTACTCGTTGCGATTATCCCGATTACTCGTTTTTTCGTTGGCACAGCATATGGAACGACAGCGGCAATTGTTCCGCTTGTCTTTTATGCAGGGCCGTACATTGCCCGTCTAATTGAGAACTCTTTATTAGAGATCGAACCAGGTATTATAGAAGCGGCAGACTCAATGGGTGCTTCTAAATGGCAAATCATCTTTAAGTTTCTCGTACCTGAAGCAATGGGTTCACTTATTCTTAGTATGACAACAGCAACAATTGGTCTTCTAGGTGCAACAGCTATGGCAGGAGCAATTGGCGCCGGGGGCATTGGTGAAGTAGCGATTTCTTACGGATACAATCGATTTGATGATGGAACGATGTTTATTACAGTACTTTTATTAATTATCATGGTGCAAGGCTTACAAACCATTGGGAATATTGCTTCAAAGAAAGTTAGACGACGATAGATAGAAAAAAGGGAGAGAACATACAATGAAAAAATTTCACCAAGCACTACTATTCGCTGGAGCTGTAGCGTTTACGTTAACAGCATGTGGGAACGATACAAATTCTTTAGCTGATGCAGGAGAATCATACAGCCCAGAAAATCCTGTTCATGTCAAAGTGGGCATTACAGGCACTGATTCACCTGAGTGGGACCATATATCTGAAGTGGCAGCAGAGGAAGGCATTGAATTAGAAATTGTTCGTTTTAGTGACTATACGCAACCGAACCAAGCATTGGCAGACGGGTCAATTGATATTAATGCCTTTCAAACCGTTTCATTCTTCGATAATTTCAAAGAAGAACATAACTTAGACCTTACGGCAATTGGATCGACTGTCCTTGCACCAATGGGATTGTATTCCGATAAATACGAAAGTGTTGAAGATATTCCAGATGGAGCAGATATTACCATTGATAAAGAAGTAACCAATCAGGCGCGTAATTTAATGTTGCTAGCAGAGGCAGGCTTAATTGAGTTAGAGGACGATTTTGGTGTGACAAGCGGGTTAAACGAAATTAAAGCGAACCCGAAAAACTTAAATTTAACGGAAATTGCCCCGGCTACAGCACCTCGTATTATGCAGGATGTGGACGCAGCGGTTATTAACAATGGCTTTGCAGTTGATGCAGGTTTAAGTCCTACCGATGATGCTATTTATAGAGAAGATGAAACGGCAACACCGTATATTAATATCATAGCAGCGCAAACCGAAGATCAAGATAACCCTGTATTATTACGTCTAGTTGAATTGTATCAATCTGAAGAAATTGAACAGTTGATTATTGAAGAGCATAAAGGAGCACGAATTCCAACGTTTATTTCACTAGAAGAATTGAACAGCTATCCAAAATAACACTGAGGAGAGATGACGATGACAACCATTGAATCTGTTCAACAATCCATACAAGAGCATTTTGTAGAGAATCGTTTACGCTATATTAAAACGAGCCACGCCATTCATGACAATCCAGAAATCGGGAATGAAGAAGTATTTGCTTCATTAACATTAACAACGTTATTAAAAGAAGCTGGCTTTACAATTCAAGAGGATATTGCTGGCCACCCTACAGGATTTGTAGCTGAAAAGCGAGTAGGAGAAGGACCGACCATTGCCTTTCTTGCTGAATATGATGCGCTACCAGGTTTAGGTCATGCGTGTGGACACAATATTATCGGTACAACAAGTGTGGCTGCAGGAATTGCACTAGCTGAACAGTTGGATCAGATTGGTGGTCGTGTTGTTGTCCTTGGTACGCCAGCGGAAGAAGGCGGAACGAATGGAAGTGCAAAAGGGAGCTTTGTACGTGAAGGCTATCTAGAGGGAATTGATGCAGCGTTGATCATTCATCCCGCCAACGAAACAAGACCTTCAGGCTCCTCCCTCGCTGTAGATCCTGTCGATTATGTCTTTCGCGGTGTATCTGCTCATGCCTCTGGTTCTCCAGAAAAAGGTGTCAATGCACTAGACGCCGTGATTCAGCTATTTAACGGTATTAACGCACTGCGTCAACATTTGACAGACGATGTTCGCATCCATGGCATTATTCCAGATGGAGGAGATGCACCGAATATTGTTCCTGATTATGCACGGGCGCGATTTTACATTCGAGCAGATTCAAGACCAAAAGCGAATGTTGTACGTGCAAAAGTAGATGCGATTGCGCAAGGAGCGGCGCTTGCAACAGGAGCAGAAGTAGAAATCGTTGAATTTCAAAACAAAGTGGATAACCTTATACCAAATGATACGCTAAACAATGTGTTCAACGAAACGTTTGCAACTCTAGGGGAAACCATTATACCTGGTGAAAGAGAAGGGCTGGGCTCAACAGATACGGGGAATATTAGTCAAGTTGTGCCAACCATTCATCCGTATATAAAAATCGGACCAAGTGAACTAGTTGCCCATACAGTACCATTTCGAGAAGCTGCTGCATCGCAAAAAGGCGACGAAGCTTTGTTAACAGGTGCAAAAGGGCTGGCACTGATCGGCTATCGTTTACTAAAAGAACCTGCCATTATTGAAGAAGCAAAGAAAGAATTAGAAAGTCGAAAAAGCCTAGCAGAGAAATGATAAGTGAAGGTGGCCTATTTCCAAAAGTGGAAAGGGCCATCTTTTTATTTGCTATTCTTACTAGCTAAATGGACGGAATAAGGAATTGATTGTGTGAAAAGAATAAGCTACACTACTGTAAGAATTAACTGGACAGATGAATCAATGGAAAGGGGTGAAGGATGCCAGGTGAATGTAGTAGACTCTCAGATTAGAAATGAACGAAAAAAAAGGAGCTACTAAAAAATGAAGACCATTTATTCTGAAAGGCTTTCTTTGCAAGAAGTCTCGCAAAAAGATGCTGAATCTTTGTTTCACATTTGGTCAAACCCCGAAATTACGAAATTTATGAACATCCCAGCCATGACAAATGTAAATCAGGCAATGGAGATGATCCAACTATTTGAATCGCTAAGTCGAGAGAAGAAAGGAAATCGTTTCACCATTTCTTTAACTGAAACGAATACCGTTATTGGCTCTTGTGGATTTAATTACCTTGATTATGAAAACGATCGTGGTGAAGTAGGCTATGAGCTTGATAAGGAGTACTGGGGTCAAGGCTATATGACGGAAGCGTTGAAGACTCTTATGCAGGTGGGCTTTTCTCAATTCAATTTGAACCGAATTGAAGCAAAAGTGGAGCCGCAAAACGTTGCTTCTCAATACGTGCTAAAGAAAATTGGATGCAAAGAGGAAGGGCTTCTCCGTAAATATGAGAAAGCAAAAGGAACGTACATTGACTTAATGATGTTTAGTGCCTTAAAAGAGGATCTATAAAAACGAGGCTGGGACAAAAGTAGATAGACAGACAAAAATGACGAACATTCCTGAAAATAGGAACGTTCGTCGTTTGTTTTATATGAAAATGAGCAAAAGGAGAATCCGAAGACTCCTGGGGGATCAGCACGTGTCTGAAGACTCTGGAGTGGCGGTTTTCCACGGAGGGGGCTGAGGCCGTGTCCCCGGAAAGCGAAGGATTCTCCTGTAGCGTTGCTACTCAGCATATTTTAGACTATTCGTCTTTTCAAATACTACTTTTCGTTATGTCCCAGCCTCGTTTTTTAGTATGTTTATGCGGAACCTTTAATGAGAAGCTTGCCTTCATATTGTTTCCATTCAAAGGGCTTGTCTTGTCCAGATAAACGCAGTTCTAACATGTGAACTAAATCTTTAACCATCTCTTGAGTCCGGTTCGTAATCGTTGTAATAGCTGGTGATGTGACATCACTTATGGAATGATTATCAAATCCTATTATGGATAGATCAGTTGGCACAGAAATACCGCATTCATGAGCAGCTTTTAAATACCCAGCTGCAACAAAATCGCTACCAGAAAAGACTGCATCAATTGCATCTGTCTTGCAAAGCTCTTTTCCAAGGGTGTAGCCATCATCTATCGTTGCAATCTTGTCGAAAACGAAGGATTCATTCCAAGTGAGTTGATGTTCTTGATGTGCAAGTTTATATCCGGTAAGTCTCTCCTGTTGTGAAGGAGAAGCGAGAAAATCGGAGCAGAAAACAATGCGCCGCCGCCCTTTTTTTATAAGGTACTCTACACTTTTAAACGCGGCTTTTTGTTCATTCAAGCAAAAAACATCTATTTTTCTACTTTGATACGCCTCGTTACAAATGATGAGAATGCCATTCGTGCTCATTTCGTCTAGTTCTTCTTGATTTAAAGATGAAGACGTTACAATAAGAGCATCTAATTCTTTTCTTTTCCATTTTTCAAACACGTCGATTTCTTGATGTCTATCGCCAAAGGTTTGAAACAATACCGGTTTATAGCCGCAATTGTGACTTTCTTCCGAGAGAACGCCAGCAAGCTCTGCAAAGTAAGGGTGTGATAAGTATGGGACGATAATCCCAATCGACCCTGTGCGTTTTAAGCGGAAATGACTGGATATCTGATTCGGTGTGAAGTGAAGCTGTTTAATCGCTTCTTCCACGCGCTTTCGTTTCTCATCTGATACATAGGGATGGTTATTTAAAACACGAGACACGGTGCTTCGTGAAACACCACTTAATCTTGCAACATCTCGAATTGTATACATGGTAACCTCCTGAATAAAAGGTAAAAAAATCGACCTTGACCTGGGACCGGTCTCATCTATTATAGTGTCTCTATCATCTTGAGGAGGAACATTTCATGCATACGATTCAATTTCCACCACCATTCCCATTCCCAAAACAGACACGTTCACTTGTGTTTTGTGATTTTGATGAAACCTATTTTGCGCATGAATCTACAGCTCAGCAAAGAAAAGACATACAGCAATTAGAAGACTTCTTGTATAAGGCTTCCCAACAATACGGCTTTCAAATTGGTTGGATTACTGGAAGCGATACATGTCAGCTACTGTCTAAAGTAAAACAAGCGGGCATGCGTTTCTCTCCCCATTTCATCTGCTCAAATTTAGGAACAGAGGTGTTTCATGTTCTAATGGATGGAAAGATTGAACCAAATCAATGTTGGAAGAAAAGACTTCCGAACCATTATGAGTTCCAAAGAACGACTGATGAAGTCGTGTCTGAACTAAAGAATATGTATAAAATTGATTTGGTCTCTCAAAGCCAATATGGACAGTCTGTTTATAAGAAAAACTATTACTATTTTATTCGTTCCAGTGTGTTAACAGCTTATCATATAAATGTCATGAAACAAGTTGCCGCTACACATGGGGTAGGATTAAATATCAATCGATGCAACCCGAAAGCCGGAGACCCAGAATATGCATATGATGTTGATTTTGTGCCGAAGGAAGCAAATGGAAAAGATGCTGTAGCTGCTTTCATGTGTCACTGGTTTAAGGTCCATGTTGATGACACTCTAGCTTTTGGCGATAGTGGCAATGACATTAAGTTATTAAAATTTGTGAAACATGGGTACCTTGTCGGCAATGCGACGAGTGAAGCCCGAAGTAAGCATGAACAGATGACAAAAGGTTCTTATACGAAAGGGATCTTAGAAATGTTGAAAAAGCATTATACGCAGGTAACAGAGTAGCCAACTTACTTTTGCTTTAAGAAAGTATGTTCTTGATCGAATGTGCTGTAAGACCAATTCATTGGAACTTCTGACAAGATTACGTGGGTCAATGTAGTAGCTACAGAGTTAAAGTCTGCAATGAATGCCTCAATTTTTTCGAGTGTAGTCGTACTGTATTTCAGTGAGAAGCAAGCACTTCCGGTAATTCGGTAACAATAAGAAATGCCAGGGTAGGTAGCAATTTTTTCTTGAAAGATACCGTACTTCCCGTTTTTTATCGTAATGTCCATTAAACATTGAACAGGTAGCCCAAGTGCTTTTTCATTAATTCGAAGTGTGTAGCCCTCAATGATAGAGGACTCCTCCATTTTTTTAATTCTCTCGGATACGGAAGGAGGAGATAAATTCACTTTCTTTGATAATTCACGTATGGATTGTCGTGAATCTTTCTTAAGTTCATCAAGAATGTTTAGATCAATCTCATCTATTTTCATTTGAATACCTCTTTCTTAAATTACAATTCAAACGCTTCATTATTATAGGGAAAATCATATCATGTGTCGTTTGTTTTGACTAGATTACCTTTTATAATAAAAGGGAGGAGGAGTAATGAATGAGTTATATTCAGCCATCACAAGTAGGAGAAACCCCATTTCAATCTATTTTAGGTCATTGCCCGAAAGTGGGAACGAAATGGAATGAGCTTGCTGACGAACTAACAAATGAAGCGACGCTTTCAGCTGTATTAAAAGAAGAAGTAAGAAGAGTACTCGCATACGGAAACAAGTGTCGGTATTGTATGGCAAAAGGTGCGCCGACTAAAAATGGAAAAGAAGAGGATATTCAGCTAGCTACGGCCTTTGCCGAGCTATTTCTAACTGATCGCTCTTCTATTAGGGAAGCTCATTTTACTATTCTTAGGACTGTATTTAGCGAAGAGCAAATTGTAGAGCTATGTGCTTTTATTTGTTTTACAACAGCCTCTCAGTTATTTGGGGCAATGGTCGACTTATAAGATTAAGTAAGAATTTCCTAAAAGATACTCGGTTAAAGGAGTTTTTTCGTAAAAGAATAGCCCAATAAAGCCTTATCATAGGAAGGAGCATCCTTTATAATAAAGATAAGATAAAGGGGGTCTCTATGAATTTACAAGAAGCGTATCGATGTTTAGACCTTTCCGAGAATGCAACGGATGAAGAGATTGAGAAGCAATACATGCGGTGGATTCGCAAACAAAAGGCAGACCCATCGATCTCACTGGACGACAAAACGGAAGCGTATACACGAATTCGTAATCATCGCGACTATGGATCGACTCATGAAAACGATACAATGAAAGAGAAAGTGAGTCATTTTTTCTATTATTATAAAATTCATACAGTCGCAGCTGTTATTGGACTAGGTGTTCTCTTTACAGTGGGATCAACGATTTATTCCCATTATCAGGAGCGGAAAGAGCTTGCGACATTACCAGATGCGAATGTAGAGATTATGTTTTATGGTTCGTTTTTACATCCAGGATTGAATGAAGAAGCAGAGGAAGTGGTTGAGGAATCGGTATTGGCGCTGATGCCTGAGTGGAATAGGGTAGATGCGACGTTAACCTATCACTCTGTTGATACTGAGAACTTATTGGATGTAGGGGCTCAGCAGAGAAGTACCGTACTCTTGGCAACGGAACGACCTGATTTGTATATTTTTGATGAGGCATCTTTTCAAACGTTTGTTGGAAGTGGGATGTTTGAACCGTTAGACGAAATTGATGATCAAGTGAATAAAGACGTTTACGCTTCCTCCCATGTTTATGGAGTAGAGGAGGGTGAAGCAGAAGAACGATTAGTTGGTTTGAAGCTGGATTACCACTCTCTATACAATACAATTGATATAAACGAGGATGTAACTCAAATTGCTGCAATCAGAAAAGACGCAGCAAATAAAGAGAATGCTCTTCAACTAATATTAACGTTACAATGATTATCATAACGAGGAGGTTACAGTATGAATCTAACAGGTATCCACCACGTTAGTCTTGTTGTCAAAGACATTGAAAGAGCAAAAGCGTTCTACAGTGACACTCTGAGGCTCCAACAAATAAAACGACCGCCATTTACGTTTGTAGGAGCTTGGTATGCGCTCGGTCAACAGCAACTTCATTTAATTGAAGACAAGCAGTTAGAATTGAGGGAAGAAGAAGCGTCTATTCACACAAGAAGGAGACATATTGCCTTTCGTGTCTCTGATTTTGATGAAACCGTACGCCACTTACACGATCAAGGTGTAGCGTATATTGAAAAGCGGTTCAGCACAAGTGGGTTTCATCAAGTATTTGTAAATGACCCAGACGGGAACACCATTGAATGTATGAGCGAATTCAAACCAGATTAGCACACGTTTTTTGAGCCTATGAAAATAAAGAGAAGTCATAAAAGCGACTTCTCTAACGTGTGGCTATTCGTGTATTTCTGCTCGCTTCCCTCTAGTGCCAAAGTCAATGATGGAAAGATCAACTTCATAATGAATGTCTGCTTGTTCAAAAACGGTATCCCAATCGCTGTGCTTTTTTTCCCAGAAGTCATAGTGTTGAATCTTAACATATTGCTGAAAGTTAACTGGGTCGGTTTTGAACTCGTGCTGTAAGTCATCAATCATCGTTTTTATATCCGATGTCAGTTGTGCTTCTAACTCTTTTTCTAGTTTTTTTAAGTACTGAGCATCATAAGCGTCTTCATGTGGGTCCCAGTTTTCAGCTAGACGTCCGTCGCTACTCACTTTAATGTCAATCTGCAAATGATCATGTAGTAACGACGTTTCTATGGAGTCCAAATGTACGTCTAGTATCTCGTAAACCGTTCGATTACCATTAACCATTTTTGTAAGAACCCCACCTTCTATATCCCCGGTAAGCCAATTTAACAAGCTCACTTGATAAGGTGACACATACGCCCCCATCTCTTCTCCATTTTTTACAATATAGCCCCCATCGATTATTATATTATCGTCTTTCACACGGACGTTTGGTAAAACGATGGATTGATGACGACTGGCTGAGTCGGCGAGTAAGCCTAGTGTTACAGGTGCTGGAATTTCTGTGGTACGGTCTTTATTTTCACTTAAATCGTCAATCGTTTTGGAAGTTGGCGATGCATTATTTCCTTTAGGATAGGAAAAGAGGGTGCCCAAGGATTCAGTTGTTAGAACCACTTTAACGCCTCTCTTTGTCCGTTCATCTCTAATTTTTTGATTAATTAACTTCTCCACTCCCCATTTCTTTACGGCATCCGTATCTAAAACAAGAATCATTTGATGATCACTCATAATACCTTGATCAATTAATTCTAAGTGTCGAATGGCATCGAGGACGGAATTACCTGTTGAATACTTATTGCGATAAGAAATACTAGAAGAGATGTTTTCATCGCTTAGAGGGAGATACAATTGAGTTAACAAACCAATGGTATCGTCTTGATCTTCCTGTACTTCAATGCCTACGCCCATGACGAACGACAAGCTTTCAATATTTGAGCTGTCCCAACATGCAGTTAATTGTAGTAACGATAGAATAAAGACGCATTGAAACCACTTCTTCATAGGCGAGCCTTCTTTCTCAAAGAAACCAAAGCATAACAAGCAATCGGAAGTACAAAAAAGAATGAAACAAACGCAAATTGTTGATATTCGGATACTTTTGTAATGTCATCGATTGTTTGTGGCCATAAAGCGAGACCAATCATAGTGATAGTTGCTGGTGGAATGAGCCAGTTCCTCGAAATCGGAAAGACTTTTTTCAAAAGAAAAACAGCACTATAAAGGGTAAACAAACTGGTTAGGAAAAACTGTAGAATCCATGTGGTGATAAGAAAAGAATCTGCTCTTTCGGTAAAGAGTAGGCTACTTTCTGATGCATGGGTCAGTGTAATAGTTGGCCAGGTCAACAGTTGAACTTCTACGGTTCCCACAGTCGCGACAACAATAATGTAAGTCAAAATATAGAGCAGTGTGGAAAACAATAACGCTCCTACGCCAGCTTTAATTGGACGTGTCGTCTTTTGAATAGAAGCTAGTAGGATATAGATCATTTCAATGCCTTGAAACGATTGAAGCCCATTTTTACTATTAAGCAAAATAGGGAGCATCCCCTTTGGTGCAACAGGCCGGATGTTTAAAATTGATGCATCTTTAAACCCTATCAATAAGACTAAAAAAAGAACGACGACGGTCAGTGGTAAAAAGAAACACGCCACTCGCACAATTGTCGGTAAGGAATAGTAGACAGCATACGCGCATAACAAAATAATGGTTACGATGGTTACGTAATGAGGAGTACTTTCTAAAAGGAAATAGCGAATCATTTCGCTCATCGCAACAGCTTGCCATCCACCAAGAAGAAGAAAATAACTAGCTAGTAGCAGACAGATCGCTTTGCTCAGAAAAGCACCAAATGCTTTCGTTGTGTACTCATCAATGGAATGCACGTTATGGCGTTTAAAGGCAAAACAAACGAAGGCATACTGAAGGGTAATGATCAGTCCTCCACATAAGATAGAAAGCCAACCGTCTGCTGTTCCGATGTCAACCGTTAAGGTGCGGGGCAAGTTCATAACACCGACCCCTAATAGCACACATAATAAGGATGCGGTTAATTGGTAGGTTGTCATCGTGTGGTTTGTTTGGATTTGCCCCATTTAAACACCCCTTTTATCCTTTAAGACTGTTGGAAGACGTACAATCAGGTCATAAATCCCATGTCTCTTTAATGAAAATTTAAAAGAGAAGTAATGAACACCATAGTTATGTAAGCTAGAGAGGTGTATCGTTACCGCAATAAAGTAAATAGCGACGCCATATAATCCTAATGTGGAAGCAAGCGTAATGGAGCAGATACTTAAAATCCTAAACGACATGCTTAAACTGTAAAGAGGAACTGCAAAAGACGCGATGGCTGTAATGGCGATAACAATCACCATTATGGAGCTTACCAAATTTGCTTCAACGACAGCTTGTCCAATGACGACGCCGCCAACTAATCCAATGGTTTGTCCAAGTGGATTAGGCAAACGAATACTCGCTTCCCGAAGTAGCTCTATAAAGAGTGTCATTAGAATTACTTCCCCTACAGCTGGAAAGGGGATATTCATGCGTGAGTTCATAATAGTCATGGACAACTCGTTTGGAATTAACCCTTGATGAAACGAAACAAGGGCAATGTAAATCGGCGCAATAAACATTGTAATAAAAAGAGCGATGTACCGTAAGATTCGAATGATAGAGCTAATCATCCATCTTTCGTAATAATCGTCCGGGGCTTGCATTTGTTGTTCAAACGTTGTAGGCACCATAAAGACAAACGGTGACCCATTAACAAAAACAGCGACTCTACCCTCCTCAAAACCTGCTAAAATCCGATCAATTCGATCAGTGCTTTGAATTTGTGGGAAAGGGGAGTAAATAGGGGAATTATCTAAAAAACTTTCCATTTTCCCAGAGTCTTCAATATTCGGATGATTGATGGACTTGAGACGTTGTTCAACTTCAGTAATGGTTGAAGAAGGAGTCATCTCTTTGTTGTACATATAATAAACGGTTTTTGTTTTTTTATTATGCGTAATGTTATGCTTAGCCGTAATTAAGTTTTCATCTTCCCCAAACTGTCTGATTAAAGAGATATTGGTGGAAGCATCTTCAAGAAACGATGCACGTGGTCCTCTAATCACTCTTTCAGTTGTTGATTCTTCCAAGCTTCTTTGTAAATGCTTGCTTAGTTGAAGACTATAAGCAAAAGGCACTCCCTCCATAAAAAACACACACTGACCTTTATAAAGAGAGGACACAGCTAAAGTCGGCTCTGTGAAAGTCGAATCAGCTAGACATAATAGAGGCGTTGTTGCTTCGAGTCTTAAATCTCTCTCATTTAAGACACGAACACTTAAACGATTCATGTAATCAAGTGAACGGTTAACCTTTTCATCATCAAATTCCCCAAGTAAATAAAAAACCCCAACTCGTTCCAACCCAGCAAGATAGACATTCTTTTGGTTAAGGTCAGATTGATCGCCTAGCGTTCGAAGAAACAGAGCAGTGTTCTGTTCAAAATCTGTTGAAAACATCGTATTCCCCCTTTGGGAAGTCAGTTTAGTATGTTTCCAAGTTTTGATCTTATACACGTACCAAAAAGGTTGAAATCCATGACATAAATGAAGAATCATTAGTCAGGGAAAGGCATGACTAAAAAGAAGTCCGTCTTAATTTGTCGGTTTTACGATTGCCTTTGTCGGTGTTTGTAGAACATAAAAACGGTATGCTCATCCTTAAGATAACGAAGGAGGGAATGTTTTGACCACGAAGCAGATACAATCACAGTCAAATCTTGTGATCGAAAAAATAGCCAAAATAACTGGACACGTTGTCGAAGATCTTGAAATGGATATGTACCTAGAAGCAGATTTAGGGTTAGACTCGATTAAAATGGTTACGTTAATGAATGAATTAATGACACTATTACCTGATGATCAGCTGATGACATTTGAGAAGAATCACCCTTTTGATACCTTACTTATGCTCGATACTGTAGAGGATATCGTTACCATTTTTCGAAATACTGAAGAAGCAGAATCTAGCTTTCAAGACGTAGGAATTGAACAAACCATTACCATTGCTAATGCCCAATACCCATTTTTTATTTCACAACAAGCCGTTTCGACTTTATCTATCTGTTCGAGCGTTACCATGAACGGCCAGTTGGATCTAGGTCGGCTTTGGTCTTCTTGGGCCGCTTTAATTAAGCGTTATCCGCCTCTTCAAGCAGTGTTTAAGATGAATAAACCAGGAAGTAGCTTTGAAAATATGGAGATGAGTACGGTCTCTAATTGTACCCCTCCTGAATTAATGATTGAAGATATTCAACAGTTAAGCGAAAAAGGGAAGGAACAATGGCTTCATCAATTGTATGAACGCTATTTAAATACATCCGTCGATTTGACCATATGGCCATTGCACGGATTGAAGGTCATACAAACAGGCAATCAGCAATTTACCATCGTGCTTCATATTGTACATGTCATCTCAGACGGCTTAAGTAATCAAATGTTTCTCAAGGAGCTATTGGAAATCTACGAGGAACATGATGCTGGTGTCTTTATTGAAAATGAAGACCAAGTCATCACGGTCAATCAGTATAATGAAGTTGTTCACAGCTTAAACAAGTGGAATGAGCAAATGGAAATCGATCAGTTAAAAACATTCCTAAAGAAGCAAGGAAGAGCAAAATACGTATTTAATCCACTTGAACAAGAGGAAAGTCGACTGTATGTTCAAGAACAAAGCCATATAAAGACAAACGTAATGAAAAGAAAACTAAACTTACCCGCTAGTCACCTCTTAATGAAACAATCGAAGCAACTGAACGCAACTTTATTTGAAGTTATTTTAGCGACTTATTTAAAAACGATCCAACAGTTATCATCTGAAAAAGGGAATGTGTCCATTAATATCCCTACAGGTGGAAAGACATACCCTCACATTGATGCTTCACATTTGTTCGGCACATTTGCCCAAAATATTGCGTTTACTTTTCAAGAAAATGCTATTAATGAACCGCTACATGTAACCGTACAACACATCCAACAAGAACTACTTTTTGCTTTAACGAACGGTATTGACCGAGCACAGGCTTTAACAGCCGCACAAATGGCTAAAGATGACATTCGTTTAATGAATGGGGAATTGACTGAACAGACAAAAGCCTTTGTTCGTTCGAGCTTGAAATCAAATTTATATTTATCTTACGTAGGAGAAACGAATTTTAAAGAAACCTATGGAGAATTATCCATTGAAGACTATGAGGCCTACACGTGCACAAATCCTGCTGCCATTGATCTTGTTGTTGAGAAATTCAATGGGGAATTAGTTTTTACAGCGAATTATGATAGTGGATTTTTTAGCTCAACTTTTATAGAACAGCATATGGACCATTTCCTTGAGCAGTTGAAGTCAATCGGCTACAAGAGTGTAAAGGAGGATTCATTTCAGACAGAGAATGTTCTGCCTCAATCATTATCATCGGAAAACGTGACGCTTGTTCTTGAAAAGCTAGAAGGAATTCTTAACCGAAAACTCCATCAAAGTGACTTACACCTAGATTTAGAATTTGACCTTGGCTTAGATTCTTTGGAGCGTATCCGCCTCATTATGACATTGCAACAAACCTTTCAACAGATTGATCGGAAATTATTATTTCAAGCACGAACAATGGATCAAATTGTACAAGTGATAGATGGAAAGAGCAGCCATAAAAAAGACGATGCGGTTCCGTTCCATTTGTTTGTAGAACAGAGTCAAAAGACACCGGCAGCTATTGCAGTGGCTCATCATCAAAAGCTTTTTACTTATCAATACCTTAATGAAAGTTCAAATCAATTGGCTCACTATTTGTTTAACGAACATTCCATTACAAAAGGTCATCGGGTAGGTGTGATGGTAGGACCTGGAATAAATATGAATTTAGCTATGTTGGCTGTGTTAAAGACAGGAGCAGCATATGTACCGATCGATCCTGCTTATCCTAAAGAGCGTATTGAACAAATCATCAGTCAGTCCGCTATTGAAGTAGTCATAACTGAAAAATCAGGAAACGGACATCTTTTTAACGAAGGAAAGAACGTTTGTGAAGTGGACATTGATGAAACGAACTGGACTACTTTTTCCAAAGAAGCATTGGATGTTCCCGTGAGTGGTGAGGATGTAATGGCAGTTATCTTTACATCTGGATCAACAGGAAAACCTAAAGGCGTTATGTTAAGTCATGAAGGGTTTATGAACCGAATTAAATGGCATCAATCTGTGTTCCAGCTTGAAAGTGGTGAGCGAGTCGCTCAGAAGACATCATGTTGTTTTGATGTGTCTGTTTGGGAGTTATTCTGGCCAATCATGTATGGCGGAACGATTTGTCCGGTTGAGCGGGATATTGTTAGGAACCCATGGGAATTTGCCGATTGGATAACGAAGGAACAGATTAACGTCTTGCATTTTGTGCCATCCATGTTTTCAGAATTTATTAATGCAATCCAAGGTGAGGAATATGAATTTAAACAGTTACGATGGCTACTTTTTAGTGGAGAAGCCTTACCTCTACCTGTTATTCAGAAATGGCAAGGTGTGTACGGAGGAAAGATCGGATTAGCTAATTTGTATGGTCCCACCGAAGCATCTATTGACGTAACGTGCCATATTATTCCAACTTCTTATGATAAAGAGGAAAGAGCAATCCCAATAGGAGCGCCGATTGATGGCGTAGATGTGTATATTTTGGATGAACAACGACAACACGTAGCAACTGGTCGTATTGGTGAACTCTATATTGGTGGTATCCAGGTAGCGAAAGGTTATATTAATAATCCAGAACAGACAGACGAACGATTTATTTCTAACCCATTTTCCACACGCTCAGAGGACGTGCTTTATCGTACAGGTGATTTAGGTAGCTGGCGTGAGGATGGACAAATTGATTACCATGGACGAACGGATTCACAAATTAAAATAAGGGGTTACCGAGTCGAATTAGGCGAGATTGAAGCCCACCTGAATGCCTTGCCGAATGTCATGGAATCAGCGGTTCTAGCAAATGAAACACAAACTGAGCATACAAAACTCATCGCATACGTAGTTGGAAATGAAAAAGAACATAGACAGATGATTAATTCTTTAAAAGAGACACTGCCAGATTACATGCTTCCACACCGGTTTATTTGGCGAGATCGTTTGCCTAAAAATACAAATGGAAAAATGGATCGAGGAAAACTAAAAACCGACCTTATTCACTTGCCGTTAATGCCTGCGCAAAAATGGCTTATCGACTATTTTGATTTTCCTTATGCTTGGACTGGTTACACACAGTTTGTGTACAAACGAGAACTCGACAGAGATGTTTTTAATCAAGCGTTACGTCAGTTAACAAACCAAAATGAAGCTTTACGCACTGTTTTTAGTAAAGATAGTGGAGAATGGAAGCAACAAATTTTGAATGAACCTCTTGAGATAGGGTGCGATTTTCTTGATCTAACAGGCTTATCTGACGAGTCTGTTAAACCAATTATGAGTGAGAAAATCCAACAATCTATTAAGGAACTTTCCATTCAGCAATGGCCACTATGGAAAGTCGTGGTCATTAAAAACCAGTCAGAGCGTTATCATATGGCTTTTATTGGTCACCATATGATCTCAGACGTCATTACAAACCAACTATTGTTCAAAGAAATGTGGTTGCTCTATAGTCAATTGTTAACAGGAGCTGTTATCCCAGAAAAAGAAGCATCGTATCAAGACTTTCTTCAATTTTTGGACGAGATGAAGCGTGAACATAAGGAAGAGTACGAGCACTACTGGAAAGAAAAACTGATTCAAAGCCGTCAAAACGGATGTTTTTCTTTACCTCCGGATAAAGAGGGTATAAACGATGAAGGTTCGGCTCGAATCAAGCAATTTGTCGTATCGAAAGAACAAACTAAACAATTAATGGGGAAGGCAAAGAAAACGTACAAAACAAAAATGTATCCATTGTTGGTTGCTCCTCTCTATCAAATGTTAAAAGATGTTACAGGCGAAAGCGTGATTACGGTAAGTCATCGGGTGCATGGCAGAGATTTTGGGAATGGAAAGACTTTTATGAATACAGCCGGGAATTTTGCGGTTAACTTCCCGTTACCTTTGCAAATAGGGAAAGGCGACAGTTGGGAGAGACGTATTCAACTGGTGAAGGACGAATTAGAACAAGTTCCATTAGCTGGTGTGAGCTACGATTTAATCGCTGAACAGTTACCTAAATCTACTTATCCTGATGTCCATTTAACTAGTATTCGAGCGAATTATTTAGGAAATCGTGATGTTGGTGCTTTATCCATATTTGAAATGGATCCTACCCAAATGGATCAACGATTTTCTTCTTCCACTCAAAACAGAACATGTATGTTAGAATTTTTCTTCTTTGTAGAATCAGGAGAATTAAAGCTTGAAATAGAGTATTCAAAGAATCTGTACGATGAGAACACGATTGAAACCTATGGGCGTGCTTATATGGATAGGTTGGAAGACTTAATTGATAGCTTAGATCAAAGCCCTACCAACCAAGGAAATACCATTCAAGTAATGAGTAAGGAAATGGAAAATAAGGTTGTATTAATAACTGGTGGTGGCACTGGCATTGGAAAAGCAATTGCAGAACGCATGGCTGCTGCGGGGGCTCAAATAATTATTGCATCGAGAAATCAGCCTCAATTAAAGCGCACAGTAAACGATTTGAAAGTCTATGGTGGGAACCCAGCTTCCTATGAAGTGGATGTCACAAAAATGGCTCACGCAACCCAACTCATGAAAGAGATTGTAGAACGCTATGGACAAATTGATGTGTTAGTAAACAACGCTGGTATCACGAAAATGGGATTGATGGAACAGATTCCACACGAGGATTGGCTGAATATTATTCATGTTAACTTAATTGGTACCTATACGATGAGTGTTGCAGCTCTTCCGTATATGAAAGAGCAGGCATACGGCAAAATTATTAACCTTGGTTCTGATTCATCGCTCATTGGTTATCCTCTTATGACCGCATATGCAGCCTCTAAACATGGTGTGCTAGGTTTGACAAGATCACTGGCAGAAGAGGTTAAAGCAAGTGGAATTCAAGTGAATGCAGTATGTCCAGCCTTTGTTGATACAGATATGACGCCAGCAGCAATGAGGAAAGATGCTATCCCTACCTCGCAAGTCGCAGAGGTCGTCCAATTCCTTTCTTCAGAGCGATCCAACGGAATTACAGGGGAAGAAATCAAAGTCTACGGTAAGCAAGATATGAACTGGTTTGGTTCCAAACAAATTCCTATGATTCAAGCTATGCTAAATCGTAAGGAGCCAATGCAAGGATGAGTTCAAATAAAAAGGAACTGAAATTGACGTTTATCTATGTTGTAGCGCTTCTAGTAGGAACAGCAATGGGGATGTTTATCCCCATTGCTACAACTCATATGACAACCCTTGAGCTAGACAGCCTTTGGATTGGAACCATCTCTTCTGCCTTCTTTATTGCTTTAGCTGTTGGATCTGTCTATATTGACCGGAAAATGAGGGGGAAAGATTTTTCGGTTATGGTCGTGATGGGCTTGTTTATTACAGCAATTAGCGCTATTGCATTTCCGCATACAACAAGTCCGATACTGTGGTTGCTTTTAATGCTTGCTATGGGAACAGGCATTAGCTTTAATCTTGTAGGTATTCAAACAGCCATGCACGTTTTTTCAAAAGAAGTGGATCGTGCAAAAGTAAGTGGTTTATATTCACTTTTTTTCGCTCTAGGCTTTGCAGTTAGCTCCATTACTGGTCCGAAAGGCTATGTATTTTCACCAATGTTACCTTTTTATATTGGAGCAGCTGTATTGATTGTTTGTTGCTTTATTGTGAACCGGAAATTAAAAGGTCGCTTAATCATTGCGCGTTATCCAAAACATAAAACAATAAATAAAGTACCAGTTCCGTTGTATGGAGCATTTGTGTATGGTTTCGCAGAAACAACAGTCATCGCGCTATTCCCAATGTTCTTACTTATGAGAGGTGTGGGTGTTGCGGAAGTTGGTATAGCGGTAGGCGCATTTATAGTGGGATGTGTGATTGGCACCCTTCCTATAACGTATTTGGCCGATCGTGTAGGCCGGAAAAAATGTTTTGTAGTCGTTATAGCCGTGTCTATTTTGTCCTTAGCAGGTGTGGTGGCAATTGACCACTATCAAACTATGCTTCTATTTTCTTTTATAACAGGGTTTGTTGTAGGACCATTTTATCCACTCACATTAGCCCTTACTGTTCAAGATTTAACTCAAGAAGAACTTCCATCTGGTACAGCGCTCTTTACGTTTACGTATGCAGCGGGCTCGGCAGCAGGCCCAATTCTATCGGCATTGGTGATTGCTAGCTTGGGAATTCAACACATATTTAGTCTGACTTTAGTATTCTTTTTATCGTTACTCCTATTCGTGGGGTTGCAGTTAGTCAGAGAGAAGCACAAAAAAAAGTTCGATCGGGGGAATTTAAGTGGTTAATAGGAATGAATCATCGACAGGTCCTCTTGCTATCTCTAAAGGGAACCAAATAAGTACCCGCTTTCAAGTCAAATCTTCTATCGGACAATTATTGTCTGAAGCTGCACAAAGAAAAGATCGAGGAGTTACGTTCATTGAGAATGACGAATCAGAAACATTTGTTTCTTATGAGGAGTTATTCTTAGCAGCGAAGAAACGTTTATACGGATTGCAACAGATAGGTGTGCAAGCAGGAGATTCAGTAATGGTCATTCTTGAAGACAATAAAGAGTTCTTGAAGACATTTTGGGCTTGTATTTTAGGTGGTATTATCCCGGCTCCACTTTCCTATCCCCAATCGTTTAAAACGAAATCGACAGCGCTAGAAAAAGTGAAGAGTATTTGGACGGTTTTAGGTGAACCCCTTATTTTATCAGATGAAAGAGCAGCTCAAAGTTCAATTAATGAGTTGCTAGACGCTAATATGAATTGGGTGGAAGCCATTCAGTTAGACCATAAAAACCAGTACGGTGAACTAGCTAAGGTGGACGCTCTAGATGCCGCATTTATTCAATTTAGCTCCGGTAGCACAAGTCTTCCAAAAGGCGTTTTATTAAGTCATAAAAATTTATTGGCAAATATTGATTCCATTGTAGATGCTGCACAATTTACAGACATGGATCGCTCCCTAAGCTGGATGCCTTATCATCATGATATGGGTTTAATTGGGTTCCATCTCTCCATGATGGCGATGCAAATTCAGCAATACAATATGTCCCCAGTTAAATTTGTAAAGAAGCCGATTCTTTGGTTAGAACTGATTACGAAACATAACATTACGTTAACTGGCTGCCCTAATTTTGGATACCGATTACTCCTTGCTCGAGCAAAAGAAGAGAAGTTGAAGAAATTAAATCTTCATTCCCTACGCTTAATTTTTAATGGGGCAGAACCTATTGCTGTTTCCGTTATGGAAGCATTCGTTAAGAAATTAGAACCGTATGGACTAAAACGAAGTGCGATGTTTCCGGTTTATGGAATGGCTGAAGCTTGTGTAGCTGCATGCTTTCCTCCATGTGGAAGTGAGCCAAAAATACATGCCATTAATAGGCACACATTGAATCTCTCGCAATCGGTTCAAGAATTAGAATGGGATCATAAGGATGCAGTACATCTAGCTGATGAAGGCTTCCCTATTAATGGGATGGATGTACGTATTGTGGGAGAGACGGGTGAAATCGTTGTAGAACGAACAATCGGTGAGATTCAGCTACGAGGACCTAACCTAACAAGTGGATATGTCAATAATGAAGATGCGAACGAGAAAGCTTTCCAAGATGGATGGTTTAGAACAGGAGATACTGGTTTTTTAGATAACGGTCGTTTAACTGTCATCGGTCGTATAAAAGACATTATTTTCTGCAATGGACAAAACTATTACGCTCATGATATTGAAACAAAGATCGAGGAGCTAGAAGGTGTGAAGCCTGGAAAAGTGGCTGTTTGTGGTTGGCAAGACGAGCAAGAAGGAACCGAAAAAGTAGCTGTTTTTTCTACGCTTCGTGTCAAGGAATCAGAGCAGAAACAATTTTACCAAGGAATGCTTTCTCATATTCGTGAAACGACAGGATTACCCATTCATTATGTCATTATGATTAACAGTATTCCTAAAACAACAAGCGGAAAGGTACAGCGATTCGAGTTAATAAAAGATTTTCAAAACGGCATTTTAAGTGATTCATTGACTGCAGAAGAGTTAAACAAGTGGTTGGTCTCAGAAAAAGAAGAGGTAATGGATGAAGAAGTATCACTTGAAACAAAGACGATGAGTGCGCTTAAACAGAGTTGGGCGGAGGTATTAAACCTTCCAATTGATCAGGTTCCAGAAGACGTTTCTTTTCTTACGTTAGGTGGTTCGTCTTTAAAAGCGTTTCAAGTTTTAGGCATGTTAGAGGAAGAATTGAATGTTTCATTAACCCATGACATGCTCATACGATGCCGAACCGTTTCTGAAATGTATCAGTATTTGTTTGATTTCATTTATCACTCGAACGTTGAAGACGAAGTGGCAGCAAGCATGGAAGTAGAGGATGCATGCGAGACGGAATATAACGAAGAAGATATTGCTGTTATAGCAATGGCTTGCCGTTTTCCTGATGCATCGTCTCCAGAAGCGTTTTGGGAAAATTTGATAAATGGAAAAGACAGTATAAATGATATACCGATGGAACGCTTTGGCACAAATGCGTTTTTTCATCACCAAATGAAGAGTGAAAGTGAGTATAAACCGAAGGGAGCTTTTTTGCAGAAGCCTTTCGATTTTGATCCTGCCGCATTTGGTATTTCTGAAGAAGAAGCCGTCATTATGGATCCGCAACAACGGTTAATTTTGGAGCTTTCTTATGAAGTATTTGAACGAGCTGGATATTCCAAAGAAGCCGTAAATGGGGAAAAGATCGGCATGTATATTGGCGCTGGAGTAAACGCGTACTATGAACAACATTTAAGTGCCATGAATCAAAAGCGGTTTAAAGCGTTTGATAGTTTCAATGCTTTGAGTTCTGAACAGCAAGAACAATTGCTTCAAGAATGGACTACGTCATTTGGTGAGGTAGGGGATCATCCTAATGTGTTAGTAGATAACATCCTTAATATGATTGCTGCTAGATCTTCTCAAACATTTAACTTAAAAGGGCCAAGTATGGTCATTGATACCGCTTGTTCTTCATCACTTGTCTCCCTGCATATGGCTTGTGAAGAACTAGCTAAAGGCAACATAAAGATGGCCATTGCCGGTGGTATTCACTTGTTGCTGACAGCAACTCCTTATCGTTTGTTTAACCAAGCAGGAGCTTTATCTGAGAAAGGAACGTCGAATGTATTTGATGAAAAGGCAGATGGATTTGTACCAGGAGAAGGGGCGGGTCTTGTTCTTTTAAAACCTGTTCATCAAGCGATTAAAGATGGAGACCATATCCAAGCCGTAATTAAAGCAAGCGCTATTAACAACGATGGTCATTCTATTGGTGTGATGGCACCTAATCCTGATGGTCAAAGGGAAGTGGTTCAATCCACATATGAACAAAGTGCGATTTCTCCAACGACGATTCAATACATGGAAGCACATGGAACTGGAACTCCGATCGGTGATCCAAGTGAAGTAAGAGCATTAGAGCGTGCGTTTCAACGGTACGATGTAGATCGTCAATCTATTGCTTTAGGATCGGTGAAAGCAAATATTGGGCACTTGCTTAGCTCTGCTGGAATTGCAAGTTTCATAAAAATGGTGCTTTCTTTAGAGAAGCAAACGTTGGTTCCGCAAATTAATGTTCATAATGAGAATCCGATGCTTCACTTAGATCAAACACCATTTTATATTCCGAAAAAGTCGGAAGTTTGGGAAAAACCTGAAGGATTAAGACGTGGAGCCATTAATTCGTTTGGTTTTGGTGGGACAAACTGTCACATGATCCTAGAGGAATCACCTAATCAATCGGTTGTAACTTCCTTTAAGGAAGAGGATCTACCAGTACATTCCATTTGTCTTAGTGCCCATACTGAAGACGCTTTAACGGAGAAAATAAAACAGTTATCAACTTATTTAAACCGCCATAACCCGAATGTTGGAGATGTTGCTCGTACTGAAAATGCAAAAACTCAATGGGATTATCGTATAAGTTTTTCAAGTAAAAATGTAGAAGATTTGAAGCTAAAGCTCTCGACATTTACAAGCAAAAAGATAACCAAGAAAAAAGGAAATCGAAACATTGTATTCATGTTTACCGGTCAAGGGTCTCAGTATGTTGGAATGGGTCAGCAGTTGTATAAATATGTTCCCATCTTTAAACAGTATTTCGATGACTGTTCTGAAGCATTTAGGCCTTATTTAACTCAGTCCATTACTGAATTGCTTTTCAGCGAACACGCAAATCAAACGGAACTATCTAGAACGGATATCACACAGCCTGTTGTTTTTGCAATTGATTATGCTCTTGGTCGACTCTTACTTGAACTGGGAGTAAAGCCTACATCAATGATTGGTCATAGCGTAGGTGAATGGGTAGCTGCAACGTTGGCGGGTGTTGTGACATTAGAGGATGCTGCGAAATGTGTAGCGCTAAGAGGAAGGTTAATGAACGAATTAAGCTCTTCAGGTGCTATGGCTGCAGTGTTTACTTCAAAAGATAGTCTCGAAGAATTACTCGAACCGTTTCAAGATAAGGTATGGATTGCAGGGTATAACGTGACCCACCAAGCTGTATCTGGTAGTGAGGAAGCGTTGAACCAATTTTTACAATTTATCAATCAAAAAGGAGTCGCTTTCAAAAAATTAAACGTTTCACAAGCGTTTCATACACCTTTAATGAAACCAATGTTAGAAGAATTTAAGAGGGAACTCGATAAAATATCCTTTTCAAAACCATCGATTCCTATTATCTCTAATGTTACAGCCGAATATATGGATAGCCCAATGAATGCAGCTTACTGGATTGAACACATTACGTCTTCAGTAAAGTTTGACCAGAGTGTCGAGTTCGCAATTGCAAAAGGAGCTAATCTATTTCTGGAGGCTGGTCCTGATTATCTTCTTGCAGCAATGGCTAACGCTGTCAGTACAAGTGGTAAAAAGCCTGAGGTTTGCTCATTAATCAATAAGAAAAAGTCAGAGCTGGAATTTTTCACAGAAGCTTTAGGCTTCTTATTTGAAAGAGGTATAGCGTTCGATTGGTCCGCCCTTTATAAAGATCTGTCCTTTAAAAAAATTCAACTACCTTTATATCCATTTGAACGATCAACCTTCTCGCCTTCTTTCGGAGATTACAGTAATGCTCAACTATTACGATGGTTTCATGAGTGGCAGTGGGTGGAGGATCTAGGAAAAACGTATCAACCGGATAGAAATGGAGTGACTTTAGTTGTTAGTAGTGAATCCGATTGTCATAGGGGACAATCGATAGCCAATTATTTAAGGGAGACAGGTGAGGATCTTATCTACCGTGTCGAGAATGGTTCAACGTTCAATCAAAAGGACTCTTATTGTTTTACCGTCAATCCATCTAAGGCATCTGATTGGGAACACTTAAAATCAGTTTTGCCTTCTGATATTAAGAATGTTGTCTTTTTAAGTTATGGAAGTCAAAAAGTGGGTGATGAAAAGTATATAGAAAGTTGGAAAGACTTTTTGACACTTGCTTCTTTTACATCCATGCAAAGCATGAATCAAATGCGCATATTGGTTGTGACGAAGCAGTTGCACCCATTAATGAAAACAGATAGTGTGCAGAACCCTTATCAAGCTCTGGATGCGACGTTTGCCAATGTATTAGACACGGAAGCGCATGTCTATGCGTCTACGATAGATGTAGAAGAAGATGATTGTGGAGTTGTAATTGAAGAGGAGTTAAAGCGATTTCCGCCTGAAGAGGGAGTGGCACTTATTCGGAAGGGCAAACGTTACGTACGTGCTTTAACACAAAATAGGCAGATGTCATTTGAAGATGAAATAAACATTGAAGAAAACGATACGTATGTTTTCACAGGCGGTGCAGGAAGCATCGGAAGTGAGATAGCTTTAGAGTTGGCGTCTAAAGCGCCAATCAACTTAGTTATAACTGGATTAACACCTCTAGAGGAGAGTGAGTACAAACGACAGCTCTTTTCTAGGTTGAAGTCGCTAGGTGCGCGAGTGTCTTACTTTGCAGTTGATGTTGGCAATCGTCAAGAAATGGACCGTGTGTTAACAGAAGTGAGAACGTTATATGGACGTGTTGATGGTGTTATTCATGGAGCTGGGCTTCTTAGTCCTGAGACAACGAAGTCTCTAATGAAACGTGATCAAGAGAGTGTAGAAGCTGTTTTAAATCCAAAAATAAACGGGACACGGGTGTTAGATGAATTAACGAGAAACGATTCCCTTAAATTTTTTGTGATGCTCTCATCCATTTCTGCATCTAAAAAAATATGGTCAGCGGGCCTTGGAGACTATGCAGCCGCAAATGCCTTTCTTGATCAGTATAGTTATTATAGAACAACGATAAAAGAAGCTCCTGGAAAAACAATAGCGATCAATTATTCCTTATGGGAAAAAGAAGGCATTGCCCGTTCTGTTCGTTCCTTGTCGACGTTTATTAAGAAAACGCAAGGGTTGGAATCTGTTTCGTCATCATTGGGCTCTAAAGTTTTCTTTCAAGCACTAAACGCCAATGGAGAGCCAGTATTACATGTGCTAAAAGAAAAAACGAATCGAATGCCTTCTTCGCCAATGAAGCGGGAGCCCATTGAAAAAGCGAATCGCTCTCAAAAACAACAGAACGTAACGTTAGAAAAAGGGGCCATTCGAAACCTAGTCTATCAAATTACTGCTGATCAATTACAATGTCCTGTTGATGAACTTGAGACAAACCGAAATTTTGAAGAATTAGGCATTGATTCTATACGAGCGGTTACGGTACTTGATCAAATTGCACAATCGTTAAAATTGGAATTAAACCCAACGCTTCTGTTTGAATACCAGACACCCTATGAATTAAGTAAGTATTTAGAAGACGTTGGACAAGCGTCATTTATACAGGAGAAAGAAAAAGAGTTCTCAAATCCTGCGCATAGTGATTCAGATATAGCCATCATCGGAGTAGGTCTCAGATTTCCTGGCGCTAGTACTACAGACGAGTATTGGAATTTATTAACGAGCGGAAGGTCTGTCATTAAAGATACGCCAGCAGATCGTTGGTCGAAAGAAGACCACGTGAGTTCGGATCGGGAATCCTTGCATAGCAGTTATAGTAACCGCGGAGGATTTATTGAACAGCCTTATGATTTTGACCCTTCCTTTTTTGGAATGTCACCAAGCGAGGCAGAAGCAACCGATCCTCAACAAAGACTATTTCTTGAAGTAGCGTGGGAAGCAATGCAACAAGCAGGATATGGAAGTTCAGAGAGATCAACAAATGTAGGGGTATATGTTGGGTGCGAACAAAACACATATATGGAGCATTTTATTGGATATCGTTCCTTCAAAGTTCTGGAACAGCAGTTAACCAATCATCCTGTTTTTTCAACCATGGACGAAACTAGTAAAAACGATCTCATGGAAACCATTTCTCACGTACTGGCACCGGGTAAGCTTGTACCGGATGCTGTAGCAGGAAATGGATTAAATGAAGTAGCTGCTAGGGTAAATCATTTATTCAATCTGACTGGTCCAAGTATGGTCATTAATACAGCTTGTTCTTCTTCATTAGTCGCTGTTCATCAAGCCTGTGATGCGCTCCGTACTGGTCAAGTGGAAATGGCATTGGTTGGAGGCGTTAATTTGAACTTATCTCCAACACCATTTGCGAGTTTAAGTCGAGTTTCTGCTTTATCACCAAATGGAGTGTGTCGTCCATTTGATAAAGATGCAGATGGTATGGTCTTGTCAGAAGGATGTAGTGCGGTACTCTTAAAGCCTGTGAATAAGGCAATACATGACAATGATCATATTTATGCGGTTATTAAAGGATCAGCAATTAACAACGATGGTCGATCGCAAGGGATTACTGCACCGAGACCCCAAGGTCAGGCTGAGGCAGTTCGTGCTGCCTATCAAACCTCAGGTATTAATCCTGAGACTGTCTCTTATATTGAAGCGCATGGAACTGGTACGCCATTGGGAGATCCTATTGAAATTGAAGGTTTAACTCAAGCGTTCAGGTATTTTACAGATAAAACTGACTTTTGTGGGATTGGTTCAGTAAAACCAACTGTTGGACATATGTTGGCGGCATCTGGTTTATCAAGTTTAATAAAGGTTGCTTTATCCATAAGTAACCAGCAATTGCCTCCAACATTGAATTTTGAGGAAGCAAATCAGAACATTCCATTTGAGAAGACACCGTTTTATGTTGTGAATAAGTCCCAATCTTGGTTGCCTACAGATCAACATCCTTTAAGAGCGGGTATTAACGCATTCGGTTTTGGCGGAACAAATGCACACATTATCCTTGAGGGCGCACCTTCAATGCCTGAGATTGGTGTGAACAAACCATTAACAGATGGACCACAATTAATGGTGATTAATGGGAAAAGCAAGGCGACATTGAAAAAGATAGCCTCTGACCTTAATCAGTATGTAACCGAAAACGATGTAACGCTAGCTGACTTTTGTTTTTCACTAAATACAGGACAAAAGGCGTTAACGCACAAAGTCGCTACGATCGTGCATTCAAAACAGCATGCTAGTCAGGTGCTTCAGGCACTATCCCTCGGATTAGAGTCGAATGAACTGGTGTATGGGAAGTCAAACCCGAATAAACAAGTGACCATTCAGCTTGTGTTAAATGGTAAACCGAGTATGAATGATCGAACGATAGAACAAGTTTCAAATCGGTTCCCGGAGTTTGAGGAGGATTATCAACACTGTATGAACGCTATTGTTCATTCATTAAGTGAACATGAATTCATGCAGTGGAGATCCGTTGCTGTGGAATATGCGCTATGTTGCCAGTTAAAACGGTTAGGGCTTGATGTAGAGGCATTACATTCAAGCGAAAACGGGCTATTAACAGGGTTGTTGCTAAAGAATAAACACGCGGTAGATCACGTTTTTTCTATCTTTCATGATAGGCATATTGTCGCCGAGACAAGTGTGTTTTTTGAGAATGGCAATGGCTGGCAAGCACCGTTATTTACAAGTTTAGGAGATGCCAAAACGCTTACAGCTTCTGAAATGCTAATGGCAATGGATATAGCTAAACCGAAGTTGTTTACTCAGAAAGAAAACTGGTTTTCTATGACGAATGGTGTTTTGGGAGAAGCAATGAACAATCATGAATGTACGCTAGATACCTTACTTGCTTTAATCGGCTCATTAGTGGTGAAGGGAGTTCCACTAACATTGTCAAAAGTAGCAGGAGCAGGTAGCAAGCATATCCCGCTTCCAACCTATCCATTTGAACGCTCGACTTATCGGATCACAACAGGGTTAAGCAAGCCAAAAGAATGGCGTCAAGATCGCATTCATACTATTTCTGAGTCGAGGGATACAAAGAAAGGTTTCTCTGTGGAGGAGTTAAACGAAGAGTTACAACTCTTATCAGGGTCTCTATTTGGTAAAGAATAATTTGAATTGAGTAAGGAAGAGAGTACCGTACACTCTCTTCCTACTATTATGGAGGTTTCTTTTTGGACAAAAATAGACTGGATTATTTAGATTTTTTAAAAGTATTCATGGCTATCTTTATCGTTACGGTCCATGTTGCGCTTGCCTATGCTCCAGGTATTTGGTGGTTTTATAAATCATTGCCAGAAGACGACTGGCTACTCGTTTATTACCAAATTATAAACCCTATTGCCATGGCTCTTTTTTTCTTACTTTCTGCTTATTTCTTCCCAGCATCGTTTGATAAAAAAGGGGCAAAAAAATTTATGAAAGGAAAGCTCATTCGAGTTGGTGTGCCGTTTATCGCAGGCGTTTTTCTACTGATTATTCCACTTCATTTTTTTTACCATTTACAATTTAGAGACTGTGGTTATACGACACTATACAGTTACACATGGAATATGTTCTTTGGTATTGGTGGTGATGCTAATGCCTGCCATGATCGCTGGCTCGACATTTGGCCTGATTTAAAAGTCGCTCACTTGTGGTTTTTACAACATTTACTTATTTATGCAAGCATTTATACCCTCATCAGGCTATTGGTTAGAAAAAAAGAGCACAAATTTTTAGGGAGTCCCTCAAATGTAAAGATTGTCGCGTTTATCCTAGTGTTGACTACGATTACGTTTGCCATGAGAACGAAATTTCCATTAGATTATTGGAATGGATTTTTAGGTGCCATTCAAATGGAGTATGCCAATGTTCCAAAGTATGCTCTGTTTGTCATACTTGGCGTGCTGCTCTATCGAACGGACTGGCTCACAACTTTTCCTATAAGAAGAGGGATGATTTGGCTTGGGTTCGGTTTTATACTTTTACTGACAACATTATTTGGCTATGAATACATTCCGTTTTTTCTTGCCAGTGGTGAATTTAGCTTAAATACATTTCTATGGACGCTATGGGATTGTTTCATGACGGTATCGCTAGGTATTGGATTGATTGTTTTATTTAGAGAAGGAAGTCGGTACCTTTATAAAGGGTTCCGTC
This sequence comes from Shouchella oshimensis, assembly GCF_004375095.1. Taxonomy (NCBI): domain Bacteria; kingdom Bacillati; phylum Bacillota; class Bacilli; order Caryophanales; family Bacillaceae; genus Shouchella; species Shouchella oshimensis. The sequence goes on from NZ_SNUX01000002.1 coordinate 376,283, forward strand.
AATTTTCGCAAAATACATACGGCGTTTATTTATTCCATGTGCCTATTGTTGTGTTTGTTCAATATTTTTTTCGAGATCTTTCTGAGCCGATCTATGTACGCTTTTTAATAGAATGTATAGTTTCCGTATTGATTAGTTTTGCTTTTACACATTTTATTCGTAAAAGTAAAACCGTTCGAAATTTCATTTAATTTTTCACTATAGTTAAGAAAAAGATAAGATTTATTTCACAGAATGATTAGAAGTTGCGACTACAATGAAAAAATAGAAAAGGGAAGCTAAAGGAGGAAGTGTACAGAATGGAACGTGGTTTAAAGAGAATTGGTAAATGGATGGCCACATATAGGTGGGGTGTTGTTGGTGTCTGGATCGTCTTGATTGTATTTGGCGGTTATTACGCTACTCAAGTAGGCGGGTATTTGACTGGAGGGGGCTGGGGTGTTCCTGGATCGGGGTCAAATCAAGCATACGAACTTGTTTCAGAAGAGTTTGAATCTAGGAATGCCACATCGTTAACGTTCGTAATGAGTCACGATACGTATGAAGTTGGTTCTACAGAATTTACAGAAGCATTAGAGCAGGCGTCAGCATCGTTATCAGATGAAGACGAAATAGAAAGTGTTTATACGTGGGTTAATGCGGAAGAGCGTATAAAAGATCAATTTGTTTCTGACCAACGTCATACAAGTATTGGGTTTGTTGAAATGAACGTTGATGAAGGGTTTGCTCAAAAGGTATTACCTGACATTCAAGAGCGTCTAACAGAAGCGATTGATCAAGATGGCTTTCAAGCGACGGTTTTAGGAGCCCCCGCTTTTTGGGGTGAAATGAACCAATTGAGTCAAGAAGGACTTGAGAAAGCACACTTATACGCTTTGCCTATTATTATTATCGTTTTATTATTCGTGTTTCGTTCTGTTGTATCTTCCTTAACACCTTTGCTTTTATCTGGTTTTTCAATCATCGCGTCATTAGGCGTCCTTTACTTTTTCGCTCAGGGAATTGAATTATCCATCTTTGTGTTAGATGCAGCATTAATGTTAGGGATAGGTGTAGGAATTGATTTTGCTCTCATCTTTGTCAAACGTTATCGAGAGCAGTTAGAGAAAACGAGTGGCAACCATCTTGATGCAGTCGCAGAGACGATGGGTACAGCTGGTCACGCTATTTTATTCTCTGCTTTAACGATTATTGGTTCCATGTCTGCCATCTTATTCGTTGATATAGCTGCTGTCCGTTCCATCGCTTTAGGTGTCATCGTTGTTGTGTTCTTTTTAATGCTTACTAGTTTATCATTACTGCCTGCATTTTTAGCAATAGTAGGGCCAAAGATTAATGCACTAAGAGTTCCTTTTATGTCGCTCCGTACAGTTCCAAATCAGCAAGGTACATGGTATAAACTTGCTCATAAAGTAATGAAGCGACCAATTCTTTATTTTGCAGGTTCTGTTTTCTTTCTTCTTTTACTTGCTTGGCCTGCACTTGAACTCGAAGTTTCAACGCCGGATTCACGCATGCTGCCAGAAGATACGCAAGTTCGTAGTGGTATAAGTGATTTGGAAGATGGATTTGGTGTTGGTTATTCCGCTCCTATTCAAGTCGTTGTATCGACAGAAGAGGGAGAATTAACCGATGAAGCATCACTTACGAATCTTCAATCATTACAGGAAGAGTTAGAAGGTATAGCGAATGTTGAAGAAGTGAATTCACTCTTCTCATTTTTCCCAGATATGACCATGGATTCTATAAACGACATTCTAACAGATAACCAAGATCTTCTTTCCACAGGTGAATGGATGATGCTAAATCGAAATCTTGGAGAAGAGAAGAATGTAGTCATCTTTGATGTCATCTCAAATGATTACTCTTCTAGTGAAGCAAACCGAGGGATTGTAAAAGAAATTCGTTCAAATCATTCTTCTCAGGACGGATGGACCGTTCTCGTAGGTGGAGAGACGGCAGAAGGACTAGACACTAGTCAATCGTTAAATGATAGCTTGCTAGGCGTATTAGCCTTTACCTTAGCGCTTCTATTTATTGTACTGGTCATCACGTTTAAAAGCGTACTATTACCGCTTAAAGCGATTATCATGAATATTCTCTCCCTCGGTGCTACGTATGGTGTACTTGTCGCAGTGTTCCAATGGGGATGGGGATCGGAAATATTCGGTTTCGGTGAGTTTGGTTTTATCCAAAGTTTTATTCCGATTTTGTTACTAGGCCTCCTATTCAGTTTAAGTACGGATTATGAAGTGTTCTTGTTGAGTCGTGTACAAGAAGAATATATGAAAGGTGTATCGAATGAGGAAAGCGTGGCGCTAGGGTTAGAAAAGACAGCGCCTATGATATCTGGAGCAGCGTTAATTATGGTAGCTGTTTTTGGATCATTTGCGTTTGCTGGCGTACTCCCTATGCAGCAACTAGGGTTTGGAATGGCTCTTGCCATTGCTCTCGATGCAACGGTCGTGCGACTGTTTTTAGTCCCAGCAACAATGAAGCTTTTAGGTGATTGGAACTGGTGGTTGCCGTTTAAGCGCTCCTCACGGAAAACAAACCTAGAGAAACAACGCTCGATTAGTTAGCATTTCGTTTTTTTAGAGTAAGAGATCGATTATAATGAAAAAGCAGTCAGAGGAAGGAGAGAAAAGATGTCAATACGAGTAAAGCTGATTCTTTCATATGTATTAATGACCATTATTCCCATTGGCCTTTTCATTCTCTTTCTTCATCTTCTTTTTCATCTATTTTTAAATAATATAGAAGAAATGAAAGAATTTTATCAAGTAGATGACCGGACGGTTGAAGCATTCTTTTATGAAGAATTAGCCGCCATTACGGAGTTAAAACAAGTCGCTATTTCGAGCCCAGATGAGCTATTAGATGAGTCGATCGTTTCACGATATGAGAATCTGTTAGGACATCGGCAAATCGCTATCTTCGTTCGAAAAGGGGATACGCTTACAAATGGACAGCAAACAGATACGTCTACTTTTTACTCTTATTTACCGGCGCACCAGTTAAGCGAGTCTGATCCATATGTGAATCATCAAGGTCAAATAGGTGAAGACGGTCAGTATTGGCTCTATACAGGAACCGATTTCCGTTTCGCCGATGGCGACGATGGATCACTCTTCTTTACATTGGATGTTGAACCTGTAAGTGACTTTCTAACCAACATCATTCCGCTTGTTATTACTGGATTTATTGTTGCCTTTATTTTGACAAATGGTGTAATTACGTATGTCATATCAAAGCATCTTATACAGCCGTTAAAAAGATTACACCGTTCTGCAGGAGAGATTGCCAGTGGGAACTTAAATGAACAAACTGGTATTGTGCGAAATGATGAAATTGGTGATTTGGCAGGTGCCTTTGAAGAAATGAGGCTGCAATTAAAGCAATCCGTGGCGCTTCAAGAAAAGTATGACGAAAACCGAAAAGAATTAATTAACAATATCTCGCATGATTTGAAGACACCGATTACCTCAATTAAGGGGCATATTCAGGGAATCATTGATGGTGTTGCAAGGGATCAGAATAAATTGGATAAATATATTCAAATTATCCACACAAAAGCCTCAGAAATGGATCAATTAATTGATGAACTTTTGCTCTTTTCAAAACTGGATTTAAATAGCATTCCATTTCATTTTGAGTGTGTAAATCTTCGACCTTATCTAAGAGATATTATTGAAGCATTTCAATTGGAATACGATGAAGTTGAAATTGAATCAAATGTAAGCATTCATCCAGAAACCCTTGTTTTAGCTGACCGAGCTCAACTTTATAAAGTGTTTGCTAATCTTTTAGCCAATAGCGTTAAATTTATGAATCAAGATGAAAAAAGAATACACGTACATGCAAGTGAAAGAGGGCAAGTTGTATGTATCTCTATTACAGATAATGGTCAAGGCATTGAAGAAAAGGCTTTACCTTACGTGTTTGATCGATTTTTTAGGGCGGAGGCTTCTCGAGGGACAGATCAAGGAGGAAGTGGCATTGGATTAGCCATTGTCAAGCAAATCGTTGAAGCTCATGAAGGAATGGTGGAAATTACAAGTAAGGTTAACGAAGGTACTACCATTCAGTTCACTTTGCCAATAGTCGATGAAAACAAGAGAGGTGAAAAAGATGAAGAGGATTTTAATTGTTGAAGACGAGAAAACGATATCAGAGCTGCAGAAAGACTATCTCGAAATTAATGGTTTTGAAGCAGAAATTAAGCATAATGGCCACGAAGGTCTTGAACGAGCACTTACAAGTGACTTTGATCTAATTGTACTAGATGTTATGCTCCCTGGTTTAGATGGGTTTGCTGTTTGTAAAAAAATTCGAGAAGTGAAAGAAGTACCTATTCTGATGGTGACGGCTCGCGTCGAAGAGATCGATTTAATCCGAGGATTGGGCTTGGGTGCTGATGATTATATCTTTAAACCTTTTAATCCAAATCAGCTAGTGGCAAGAGTAAAATCCCATCTAGCACGCTATGAGCGTCTTGTGTCTTTACATGAACAGCCAACAGAATTGACGACGATTGGACGTTTATGTGTTGATCACACAGCTAGGAGCATTCAATTAGATGGAGTAGAGATTCAACTCAGAGCAAGGGAATTTGAGTTGCTCGCGTTCCTTGCTCTTCATCCAGGTCAGGTCTTTACGAAAGAACATTTATACGAACGAATTTGGGGGATGGATCCTGCGAGTGATCATACAACGGTAACGGTACACATTAAAAAAATTCGCGACAAATTGTCTGTAAACGGAATCGAATTTGATAGCATCGAAACGGTATGGGGTGTAGGTTATCGCTATAAAAAGCAGTCGCTATTGGCATAAAGGGAAACCAGTTTATTGAATTTAGTCATATCTTGTTGAGATGGCGTTAAAATACCATATGTCTCTTTGTGTGCTGGCAAGATTTGTTTGACAAAATTGACAAGTGTTTGAGAGGGACCGATGTCAACGAAGATCCATTTTTGATGTTCTTCTGTTAGTCTGTGTATGGTTTCTTCAAAGAATATGGGCTCTCTAATGGTTCTCCAAAAATCTGGTCGGGTCACGGCTATACCTGGAAATAAAGAGGAGCTCGGAATATAATCTGTGTGACCTTTATGCAATCTCATGGCATTGAATACGGAAAGGAAAGCGTCTTTCAATGGCTCCATGTAGCTTGAATGAAAAGGGTATTCCACAGGTAAAGGGAAACAAGGAATGTTTAAGTTGCTTAATGCTCGAAGAACGGTTTGTCGTTCTGTTATAGGCATAGATAACAGAAAATTTGAATGATAGTGTATACCTGCTAAGTTACAATGTTGGAATACATTGTTGAGAGACGTTTTATAAAAAGTCGAGGGAGGAGCTAAAACAGCAAGCATTGCACCGGGTATACTGCGAGCTTCTATAATGGTTGCTTGTTGATAGAGACTTTCAATAGCTTCTCGAAATGGGAGTATACCTGCTGTTGTAGCTGCTGCAAACTCTCCGAGACTTGTACCAATTACTTTATCTGGCCGCACGCCATGCTGAATGAGAGATTGACTTAACGAAACTTGTACCATGTAGATGGCTAGATGAGTATGGAGCAGACGATTTGTATGAAATGAGTTCTCAGAGCGATAGAGTAAGTCGACAATGGACAGTCCGGCTATATCACTGACGTAGCGATCCAACAGTGTAAATGTATCAGCAAAATAAGGATCATTTAAAAAGAGTGACTTGGCCATTTGTGGATATTGAGAACCTTGACCAGGAAATAAAAAAACAGTTTTATTTTTCATATGTGTACCTCCGATGCGATTAAGAAAAGGTTAGACAGAAGGAGAAGAGAAAATGAACCAACGTTTCAGGAAAGTTAAGAAAGGCATTTTGTATGTTTTAGCTACTTTTGGTTTGGTGTCTATCCTCATGTTTATCGGAGGATTAGTTGCTGATCTCCGAGCTTTTGACGAAACAAGTGGTGGGTATGAGCCACCTTATGAAAATTTCACTGGTGATCCTATCAATTTTGATGAATTAGATCAAACCAATGAAGGCATTGTCGGACGTGGATACTCGGTTGATATTCTCTTAAACTGCACCACGGGAATGATTTCATTTGAGTTTTTTAATCAACGATTTGACTTTCGTGCTGTTTCAGATAGAGCAATTGCCGTTCATAAGCCACAAGAGGCTTGTCTAAAAAGAGGCTTTGAGCCGACATTTTATGAAGAATAACACGCGAGCGTATGATGCAACTCTTTTAGACTTACTATTCTAAATACATCGTTAAATGGTTGTTTTAATGTGCAAATGGCAAGTTGATAGGCCTTATCCAATGTATAGGGAACGAAAAAATAACGTTGGTTTTGAAAGTGACTGGATAAAACAGCATGATTTGGATCGTCAGACTCGATCTGTAATTGATTTAACGGATAACGTAAACCAAACCCTGTAGACTTAAGTAAACTTTCTTTCAATGTCCAGCGTTCATAAAAGTACGCTAATTGCCTTGAAGGCGATAACGTCAACGCTGTAGCTTGTTCTTGATTGTTGTAAATACGGCTTGATAAAGAAGAAAGATCCGTGCGTTGTATTTTTTCAATATCTACACCGATTGGTTGAGAATCTGTACAACAAATGATCCAGTTCCCTGAATGAGATACACTAAAATGAAAGGAAGCATTATGAACGAGAGTAGGCTTTTGATCTTTTAAATAATGAAAGTTAATGTCACGATTTTGAAGCCCGATTTCTTTTATAATGGCCAGCCTTGTTAGCGCATCACCTACTAAAGACCTAATTTTGTCATTTTGATAGCGTAAGCGATTGATAAGCTCTTGACGATGAATCGATACAAATGGAAGTAGTGCATCAAACTCGCTAGTGTCAGTTGGTTCACTTAGATAAAATGCATAACCTTGCACTAAGATCCCTCCATATTGTTGTTAAGACGTGGTATAAATATATTAATTATAAGTAAGAGAGGGTAAAAAGACACCGCAAAAAGATGGCGGTGTTTTTCTTTATGTCCAATTATTGTTGATAGGGCAGTAGTTATCAATATCTGTTCATGTTGTCCTTTACTTTTTAAATGAAAAGAAAATTTGCGTAAATGAGAAATCTTTTATAGACTTATGAGCATATAGTAAAAAAGAGGTGGTTATTTGGATACACTTTCTTTGGAAAGGAGACTTCTAGGAAAATTCGAAACTACGAAACAAGATAGTGAATGGTTTTCAGAAGTGTTTAATCTGAAATCGATTTTAGACACTGCACTTAATCGAGATTTCTTATTTAGCAATTGGATGAACAGTTATCAAAACGCCCTTAACTTTGAAAATGAACACTCAAAGGAATTAGGTGTCATTCTTGATCTAATTGTTCACGTAGCTGACATCCTAGATGATTTTCAAGATGGAGCCAAAGAAATGGACGGTGGAGAGCAATTAAATGAAGCTGTATTTATTCTCGTTTTTTGTATCCATACCATTCAAGAACGTCCTTTACCGTTAAAGGTGAAAGAACAACTTCAACGAACAGTAACGCAAAACATGATGTCAGCATTTGTAGGACAACAGCGTGATCTAACGAATGTGTCCGAAACAACAGAGCAATACCTAACGATGGTTAAAGAAAAAGCAGGGACGTTTTTTAAGTTGGCGACGGACATGCTGCTCACGGTGGCGACAGAACCAGTGGATAAGGCTTTATGGAATGAAGCGAGCACATTATCGACTAATTTGGGGATTTATAATCAAATGTTAAATGATGTGGACGATTTTTTAACTCTTGGAGAAGATATCCGAAATCGTCGTCATTCTTTACCCGTTCTTTTTTCATTAGGAGATCCTAACTTGTTGGTGACCAAATATTATCAAGGTCAACTAACATACGATGATTTAAAAGAAAACGAAGATAGGGTTCATCAGGAAATTCAAAGAAGCGGTGTTTTATCTTATTGTCAGTATTACTTGTTGTATTATGAGAAACAATGCTTACGCATGATAGAAAATAGTATCTTTTTAAAGAATAAATCTCAATTATACCCATTTATAAAGAGGAGGAAATAAAATGGAAACAATTATTCGTTACATTGCTACGAACCCAGAGGTGGCTGAAAAAATGAGTAAAGGTGAGCTAGTATTTACTGACATTGGAGTAGAGGCAAATGAATTGTTGAGAGAGACGTTTACAAATGGAATAGACTTAAAGAAAGTTGTTGTGAATGCTTGGAAATACTAAGCGACTCTTAGCATTTATCTGTATTGCATTTATATTTAGTATCACGATTTATTTCAACTATTTAAATATTAAAACAGTTTATGTAGGGTTGTCTTTATCCGAAGTAAACGGCCATTACGAAGTAACAAATCTTGTTCCGTCGGGCGCCGCTTACTATGCAGGGGTGAAGCTTGGAGATCGAGTACTAGCCGTTGACAACGAGATTGGAAAAATCTCAGAAGTTCTTGCCGATAACGGTCGTTTAGAACAAGTAAATCAAATTGAAATTGAGCGCAATGGTGGCAAGAAGATCATTGCGTTTCAACATTCAAATGAACTAATGGGGCAACTGTTTTCATTTGTTTTGATGCCCATTATATTTTTTATGTTTACGATCGTAAGTTTACTACTCGTTGGTATACGAGCATTTACACATAACCGATTTTTTTATCCAGTTCTATTTCTAGCTATTTTATCGTTAAGTATGGTCTCAGGTATGCTAAGTTCGAAACAATTTATTCTTTCACAATATGTTATTACCATTTCAATGCTCTTTTTGCCCTATTTGTATTTCAAAATTGCGTACATCAAAATTAAAACCCATTCAGATAGTACGACTTTTCGTAGATACAATTGGGTGTACACACTTTTAACAATCGTGCTCGTTGGAATAAATCTTTATTCTGAGGAGAATGAACATGTTGGACTCATTTTTGGTAGTAGTTTTTTATTTCTCATTACATGTCTGATTGGAACGTTCATTCATGGATTATTCTTAAAGAAAACACGCCCTTATATAACGACACTATTCGTCTCGCTTCTTCTTGCTGTGGGGCCTTTTACGTTCTTAACACTTTTACCAGAACTAGTGAATTCAAATTGGTCTCTAGAAGCTGAAGTGGCTATTTTGTTCATTATTATCATTCCGCTCATTGTCGTCTATTTACTAGCAACAGATACTTTTTTTATTAAATACTTTTCGCTATACCGATCCTTTTATTTCTTTTTATTAAGTATTATCCCGTCATTATTAAGTGTTGGTATATTCTTAGTGTTTGTAAACGCTAGAGAATATGAATTTATGCTAGTGCATTTATTTTATGTGTATATCTTACTCGGTTTGTTAACCTTTTTTTCGAAAGATATTCTTGATAGAAAGCTACGTATACGGATTCCTTCTGTCCGTTCGTATTATCATGAAAGTTTAACGAAGTTTAGCGAGCTGCTTAAACAAGAAAAAGAAAAAGACCACATTATGAAAATATTAAAAAATGAAGCAACCGCTGTATTAGGGTTAAAACAGGCTGAAATTCGAACATATAGTAAATTCCATAAGAACGTTTTTGATCCAGTTAAGGGAAAAGTGTCGTGGTTTATTGTAGAAGATGGGAATAAGAAGTACGTCTTACATGGGAATTTAAGAAAGCTGAAATGGCTTAATGCCCATCAGCGAGACTGGCTATTTATCGTCTCTTCTTACATCTCAATGAAATTCGAAAACCTGCGTCAAATGGATGAAGTAATAGAGGAATTAAAGGTATTAGAAGGGAATCAAGAAGAAAACAAATGGGTATCGGCACTTTTCTTTAAGTGGTCTGAAAGAGAACGACTACACTTGGCGTTAGATATTCACGATACCGTACTCCAGGATTTAATCTTACATGCTCGGCAAATTGAGGTGTACAGAAATCAGTTGAAACCGGATCATGAAGAGGCGTTTCAATTGAAGATTCAACAAATAGAAGAGAATGCTAGAGACTTAATTTTAATAACAAGGGAAACGTTGGAAGAGATTCAGCCTTTAGATAGTATGACGAAAACGTTGAAACAACGGTTACAAGAATTTGTTGATATGAAAATAGTCAGGTCTGATTTTCATATTCATTTTTCCTATTTAATAAACGAGGAATTGACTAGTGATTTACAAACGAATATCTTTCGAATTTCCCAAGAATTAATAAACAACGGAATTAAACATTCCAATGGGAGCAAAATAACATTAAATATTGAAAAGCAAGTGGACTATTTATTAATTCAATACAATGATGATGGCATTGGCATGAAAAAACGAATTTCTAAAGAAAATAATCAGAATTTAGGGATGTTCGGTATCCAAAAAAGAGTGCTTGCTTCACAAGGAGAATGTTTATTTCACAACAAAGATGGAATGGGATTAGATGTCCAAATCTACCTACCGCTACACTTAATTGATTCGTGAAAATCGAGCTCGTTCAAGATTGAATTCTCATAAAGGGGTGCTTAAGTGACGAGGTTACTGATTGTAGATGACCATAAATCAGTTGGGTTAGGAACAAAAGAAATGTTGTCATCATTTCCAGCATTTAGCATTCACTTAGCGTGTAAAGAACAAGAGATTCAAGAAGCGCTTAGTGTAGAATTTGATTTAATCTTAATGGACATGCATTTGCCAGGAAAGAATGGGTTAGAATGGATTTCGATTGTGAAAAAACGGTTCCCTAAAACAAAAATAATTATGTTTACTGGTCTAGACGTGGAATCTCATTTTAACATTTGCGTGCAGAATGGTGCAGATGGTCTGATTAGCAAAAGTTGTACAGAAGAACAAATTCGCACGGCTGTAAAAGCAGCCTTACACAACCAAGCAGTCATTCCGATTGAAATTCTGAAAAATGTGGAATTGAAATTAAACGATAGGCAAAGCGTAGAGGATAAGACATTAACGAATCGAGAGTATGATATTTTAGTAGAAATGATGAAAGAAAAAACAAACCTTGAATTGGCAGAGACGTTCTTTTTAAGTCAACGGTCGATTGAAAGAGAATTGACAAGCATTTACAAAAAAGTGGGCGCCTCTACAAGGCGTCAAGCTATGGAGAGGGCTGTTGAATTAAGAATAGTACCTGAGATTTTAGTTCGATCATTAAGTAGACAGAGCGTATGATGCCCATACATGAATGTTGATTGGAGACTGAATGGATATCAGTCTTTTTTTTTGCTTTCCGATTCACTCAAATGCCGCATGCCAATGGTAAGGCTGAAGCTCTTTCAATGGTTTAAATATCAATGCTTGTTCTTGATTGGATACAGCGGCTTTCACCTTATAGCCCCAATAAAATAGCCGTTCTTGACATACACCACAAGGAGATAAAATCGTAAGGGGAGAATGTTCATCTTCTCGCACAAGACAAAGAGAATGGGTCACTGGCCGATTTAGTTTATGAGCTTCTAGTATAGCGCCAGTTTCCATACATAGTTCAGTTGAAGCAACGACAACTCCTGGTGCTACGCTAGTTAAGATTGTTCCATTGTCTAATGCAAGAGCGGCGGCACCTCCCCAGCCAGTAGGATAACGGTCATAAATAAGGGTTGCTGCTGCATCAAAAAGTTGTTCTTCAAGTGCCATCGTTTTGATTTGCCTCCTTCATTTTCTTCCTTTTATGAGCTTAATAATTTTTGAATCAAGTAACTTGTATACCTTAGGGGGGTATGGTATGATTAATGCGTGATAAAACATGCCTATTCTACCGTATTCATTTTAACATGATAAGAACGGATGATTAATACAGCTCTAGTGAAGAAGGAGGCAGAATGATTGTGGAAAAAGAAGTCTATTTACCAATAGAGGGTATGACATGTGCAGCGTGTGCGAATCGCATTGAAAAAGGATTGACCCGACTGGATGGCATTGATGAGGCAAATGTTAACTTTGGGACAGAAAAAGCAAAGATACGCTACGACTCAGATAAAATAACCCCACAGGTATTTGAAGAAAAAATTGAACATTTAGGATACAACGTTCGTAAGGAAAAAGTGGTTTTTGCTATTACTGGCATGACGTGTGCAGCGTGTGCCAATCGCATTGAAAAGAAGCTATCACGAACAGACGGTGTTTCCAGCGCGAGTGTCAATTTTGCCGTTGAGAATGTCACAGTAGAATACAATTCAAGTCAAGTCTCGCCAGTTGACTTAAAAGAAGCAGTAAAAAAAATTGGCTATACGTTAAACGAACAAGAATCAAATGAAGAAATAACTGACTACCGCGATAGAGACATTCGGAACCAAACTGGGAAATTTATCTTTGCGGCACTATTATCGGCGCCGCTTTTGTGGACAATGGTAACACATTTTGAATGGACGTCCTTTCTCTATATACCTGACATGTTTATGAATCCATGGGTGCAGCTTGCTCTTGCCACGCCTGTCCAATTTATTGCTGGAGCACAGTTTTATAAGGGAGCTTATAAAGCGCTTAGAAGCAAGAGTGCTAATATGGATGTGTTAATTGCGCTTGGCACGACTGTTGCTTTCTTCTATAGTCTTTTCTTAGGATACGAGTGGCATATGGCTGGTCAAGTAGGGATGCCAGAGCTTTACTTTGAAGCAGCTGCAGTCATTATTACCCTCGTTATTTTAGGAAAGTTATTTGAAATACGTGCAAAAGGTCGAACAGGGAAGGCAATTGAAAAATTACTTGATATGCAAGCGAAGACTGCCCGTATTGTGCGTGATGGCGAAGAAGTGGAAGTACCTGTAGAAGCTGTTGTGGTTGGTGACACGTTCATTGTCCGTCCTGGTGAAAAAATACCGGTAGATGGAGAAATTGTAAAAGGAATGTCTGCTCTTGATGAGTCAATGATTACTGGAGAGAGTATCCCTGTTGATAAAAAGCCAAAGGATGTTGTGATTGGCGGAACAATCAACAAAAATGGAACGCTTACCGTGAACGCAACGAAAGTAGGAAAAGATACGGCTCTCGCGCAAATTGTAAAAGTAGTTGAGGAGGCGCAAGGTAGTAAAGCTGATATTCAGCGCGTTGCCGACCGTGTGTCAGGCGTGTTTGTGCCAATTGTCGTGCTTATTGCAGTAGGTTCTTTTCTTGCATGGTATTTCCTAATCGAGCCAGGAGATGTGCGTTCAGCTCTCGTACCGCTCATTACGGTACTTGTAATCGCTTGTCCGTGTGCTCTCGGACTCGCAACGCCAACGTCTATTATGGCAGGATCAGGAAGAGCAGCGGAAATGGGTGTTCTTTTTAAAGGCGGCGAACATTTAGAGCATACGCGGAATATTGAAACGGTTGTACTTGATAAAACAGGGACAGTGACAAAAGGAGAGCCAGAATTAACGGATGTACACATTGTAAAGGGAATGGAACAAGACGTATTAGCACTTGTAGGCGCAGCTGAAAAACATTCTGAGCACCCACTTGCACACGCGATTGTTGACGGCATCAAGAAGCGAGGCATTCCTATTCCAGAGCCTGAACAGTTCACGGCTTTGCCTGGATATGGGGTAAAGGCACAAGTGAATGGTAAGAACCTCTCTATTGGAACAAGAAAGTTAATGAAACAGCACCAAGTGAATAGTCAAGCGATTGAAGAAAAGATGGCAACTCTCGAAACAGACGGGAAAACAGCGATGATAATCGCGATTGATCATGAGGTAGCAGGACTTATCGCTGTCTCTGATACGGTTAAAGATACGTCCAAAGCAGCGATAGCGCGGATGAAGTCTCTTGGGCTAGAGGTCATTATGCTAACTGGTGATAACGAAAAAACAGCGTCGGCCATTGGGCATCAAGTGGGGATTGACCGTGTCATCGCAGAAGTCGTTCCAGAGCAAAAAGCAGATGAAATAAAAAAGCTTCAGCTAGAAGGTAAGAAAGTGGCTATGGTTGGAGATGGCATGAATGATGCACCTGCATTGGCTGTAGCAGACGTTGGAATGGCGATTGGGACTGGGACAGATGTAGCTATTGAAGCAGCAGATGTTACGTTAATGCGAGGTGATTTACAAAGCGTCGCTGATAGTATTCAGCTTAGTGAGAAAACGATGCGAAATATTAAACAAAATTTATTCTTTGCCTTTGTTTACAATTCAGCAGGTATCCCAATTGCTGCTGCAGGGTTACTAGCACCTTGGGTAGCTGGAGCAGCGATGGCATTTAGCTCGGTTTCGGTCATCTTAAATGCGCTACGTCTACAACGAATGCGTTTTAAGAAAGAAGGTGACTCTCGTGCAAACTAAGACGTGGGTACTCATTGGAATCGTTTATCTTCTATTGGTTATCGGAATGTACGGGTTTATTACTGGTGAAAACATTTTCCAAAATAACATGATTCACGAAGAGCACAGTGAAGAGTTTGTAGAAGAGTCTGACGTGGATCACAGTGGACACAATCAACATGAAGATCATGGAACGGGTAAATCACAAGTCATAACACATGTCATGTACCAAGAGGATCAATTAATGATCCAGCTTGAAGATGATGAGGGGAATATACCTGATTTAGACATCTCTCATGAAAAAGAAATGCATGTGATCGTGGTGTCCAATGACTTGAAGCAGTATTTGCACCTGCACCCAGAAAAGCAAGATGAAGGGGTGTTTGTTATCAACCAATCTCTTGCTGACGGAGAGTATCAGATTTTTGTTGATGTGTCACCGAAAGGAAAAATGTATACTCCTTCTGCAAATGCTATGCAAGTAGGCGAAGCACCAACGGCGAAAACTCAGTTGGAAGAAGATGTGGTTTGGACAAAAGAAATTGAAGGAAAAACGGTCACGCTAGAAACGGTTGAAGCCATAGTTGATGAACCCGTCCAACTGGTATTTGACCTACATGGTGAAACGCCTGAACCTTATTTAGGAGCACTTGGCCATGTCGTCATTTTAGATGAAGCTGTTGAAACGTTTATTCATGTTCATCCAGCTAGCAATGACGAGACCCGCTTCGATGCTCATTTTACTCAGTCGGGCACATATAAGCTATGGGCAGAGTTTCAGTTTCGCGATGAAGGCATTATTGCCTTTCCTTTTGTAATTGAAGTCAACTAAGGGAATAAACCAAAGAAAAAGGATGGAGGAACAATAAATGAAAACAATTGACTTAAAGGTAAGTGGCATGTCTTGTGGACATTGTGTTTCAAGCATAGAAACTGGCGTTGGCAACATGGATGGCGTTGACGAGGTGCATGTAAAGCTAGACGAAGGACGTGTTACGATCACGTTTGATAGCGATCAAGTAAACAAGGGAATGCTCAAACTAACAATAGAAGACCTTGGTTACGATATCCAGTAAAAATAGAAGCAAAACATTCGAACCATCTTTTGGTTCGGATTTTTTGCTATTTGCATAGACATCATATAGGAATACATTGCTAGGCTATTCAAACGGATTTGTCCATTGTTTAATAGGAATAGACCTCTAGTTTTGTAACTGGTAAAATAATACTCTGTAGCCTAAATAAAAAAAATTAGTCTAAATGAAGAATGTCTAGTTGACTAATCGGATTTAAAGGAATAAAGTAAGTGGTAGAAAAAAGCAACGTTTTTAACAGTATAGGGAGGGTTATGGATGGATGTTGGTTTAACGATTGCGGTTGTAGCATCAGTTGTAATCGTCGCTGCAATCCTATTTTGGATGCAACGAAAGCATTTATCGTTTTCAGTACGCGTATTAACCGCTTTAGGAGCAGGTATTGCGCTTGGCTTTATTTTTCAATTTTTCTTTGATCCAGAATCAAACGTTATCGTCAATGCAATGGATTGGATAGGCATTGTTGGAACAGGTTATGTTCGCTTTTTACAAATGATTATGATGCCGCTTATTTTTGTGGCTATATTATCTGCCTTTACACGGATAAAAGCTGCAAAAGAGGTAGGCAAGATTAGTGGACTTGTGATAGGGATGCTCGTTGTAACGACTATTATTGCAGGTGCAATTGGATTTACGTCTGCTTCCGTGTTTAATCTAAGTGCAGACGATATTCAGGTAGGTTCCGCTGAGCAAGAGCGGGGTCTGTCAATGGAAGAGCGTTATGACACGATGGAAAGCACAACCATTCCTCAGCAAATTGTTCAGCTTATCCCGACAAACCCATTTGCTGATTTAACAGGAGCGCGACCAACGTCAACATTAGGTGTGGTAATCTTTGCAGCATTTTTAGGTGTTGCTTACTTAGGTGTTCGTCGTAAAGAACCGCAAGCTGCTGAGATGTTTGAAAAAATTATTGGTGCAATATTCTCCGTTGTGATGCGTGTTGTTACACTTATTTTACGCTTAACACCATATGGGGTACTCGCCATTATGACATCTACTGTAGCGCAAAGTGATTTAGGTGCTGTTATGACATTAGGAACGTTTGTGATTGCTTCCTATGTTGCATTAGCCGCTGTTTTCCTTGTGCATTTACTCATTTTACTATTTATGGGATTAAGCCCTGTGCAGTATTTGAAGAAGGCATTTCCAGTGTTGGCGTTTGCGTTTACGTCACGTACAAGCGCAGCTGCTTTACCAATGAATATTCAAACACAAAAGAAATTAGGCGTACCAGAAGGAACGGCGAATTTTGCAGGATCATTTGGTTTATCAATTGGTCAAAACGGTTGTGCTGGCGTTTATCCAGCTATGCTTGCGTTTATGATTGCACCGACAGTAGGACAAAACCCGTTTGAACCTGGTTTTATAGCGATGCTACTTGTTGTGATTGCTATTAGTTCGTTTGGTGTCGCTGGTGTAGGTGGCGGAGCAACCTTTGCAGCAATTCTTGTACTTGCCGCTATGGACTTACCAATTGCGTTAGCTGGTTTGTTAATTTCAATTGAACCGTTAATTGATATGGGACGTACAGCCGTAAACGTATCAGGAAGTATGATTTCCGGTATCTTTACTTCAAAAGTGAAAAAAGATTTGAATGTGGATGATTATAAAGATGATTCCCTTCGCATTGATGTATCTGAAGAAGCAAGCTAAAGACTAAGACCGCAATCCTTATGGATTGCGGTCTTTTTTCCGGCTTTCATGAACGAGGTGTAGGGCACTCAGGATTGCTGTAATCGGAATAATAAGAGCAACCCCAATTCCGGCACAGAAGATCGTAATTAGTTCGTTTGCAAACACTTTCGCATTAACCATTTCGCCTAGTGTATAGGATAAGTCTTTAAACCAAATTAAGAGTGCGAGCTGCCCGCCGAAAAACGCAAAGAATAAGGTGTTGGCATTCGTTCCTAAAATATCCCGTCCAATTTTCATTCCGAAAAGAAAAAGACGTTTTACGTTCGCATCCCGATGTTGCTTGTACAATTCCTGCATTGGAGACGTAATGGAGATTGCTGTGTCAGCAATAGCGCCAATTGTGCTCATCACAATGACGGAAGCGGCAATTTGTGTGAAGTCGAGTCCAATTAGAATGGAAAAGGACCCAAGCTCTTCAATTTCCTCCTCGCCAAACCCTTGTATCATTGTGTGATTCGTTACAAAAGAGATAAAGACTAACAAAACGGCAATTGTCAGCATTGTAGAGACAAAGGCTGTAATGGATTTACTGCTCCATTCATTAATAATAAATAGGGTTGCAGCAGCAATTAAGGTGCAAGCAACAAACGTGATTACCAATGGCTGCGCCTCTGGATTTGTCATAAAGACAATACCACCGAAGAGAATGATAAAATTTAAGAACAAGACGGCAAAAGAACGTGCCCCTTTTTTACCACCAACGACAAGCATGAGGATGAATAGAAGTACTGTTAAGACGGTAAGAACATTCAATTTTTAGCCCTCCTTCTACGGACGAAATAGAGGGATAAATAGAGACCGACAGGAATGGCTAGAACAATGCCAATCCCTGCCACTAATGCGCGTGCCAGTTCTAACGATAAATTAAGTGATACGATAAATTCTAGCGGTGAATGGTTTTTAAAATAGAGAAGGATACTTGGAATCGATCCACTTATGTACGCAAAGAACATAATGTTAATCATTGCTCCCATGACATCCCGTCCTACTTCCAAACCTGAAGCTTTCAATGTGGATTCCTCAATGGCTTCGTTTTCCTCGTACATGCCAAAAATAGAGGCAGACATCGTAATGGATACATCCATCACTGCCCCTAATATGCCAATTAATACTCCAGCCATAAAAACAGTTTGATAGGGTCGCGTTAAAAACTGCATCTCTTCAAATCGTAAACCATTGTTATTTAATTGAGTTAAGACGACGTAAGCTAATGCCATTGTAATCGTAGTGACAATGAGCGTTGAAAGGATTGCTGTGTACGTTTTTTCATTTGCTCCATTGACAAGTAGTAAGGTTATCACTGTGAAAAGGATGGAGCTAATTGCACAAATGACCAGCAACCAATCGTTAGATGCTTGTAAATAGATGTCTAGGGCGAATGATAAGATGAGCCCATTCACACCTAATGATAGAGCCGAATAGAGTCCTTGTCGTTTTCCAACTGCCATGAGAACAAATAAAAACAGCCATGCGATCATAACGAGGTAATGATCGCGTTTCACATCGGTAATGGAACCAGTCAACTCTTCATCTTCAAACGAATCAACCCAAATAAAGACATCATCTCCAGCCGAAAATGCTTGGTCGTAGGCTCCTGAATCAGAATAGTGGTTGGTTAATGTAATAGTTTGCCCTTGATGCTCTCCATTTTGAATTTTTGCGTTAATGGACTGGGAATAAATCGTATCTTCATTGCCGAATTGATCGATGACATGCTCTTCTTCATAATTGGTGACATCGGTTATCGTCGCAATAGGTCTTTCATAAAAAGAATAATTATTCCATACAAACAGAATGGAGGAGACTGCTAGAAGAACAAGCGCTATCATCCATTTTAGAGATTTTCGCGTAATCATTTTTCGAGTCATGCTCAAGCCCGGCTTTCTTTTTTTCAATTCTGTTTACCGTATCAGGTGAACAAGAAAAGGTCAATTTAAAAAACGAGGCTGGGACATAACGAAAAGTAGTATTTGATTGCTGAGTAGCACCGCTACAGGAGAATCCTTTGCTTTCCGTTGATACGGCCTCAGCCTCCTCCGTGGAAAACCGCCACTCCAGAGTCTTCAGACACGTGCTGATCCCCCAGGAGTCTTCGGATTCTCCTTCCACTCATTTTCATATAAAACAAACGACGAACGTTCCTATTTTCAGGAATGTTCGTCATTTTGGTCTGTCGATCTACTTTTGTCCCAGCCTCTTTAAAGGTCGTTCCATTCTTCTCTTAAGATACCCATGCGGACGGAATCATAGTAGTGGCCATTAAAATAACGAACGTTACGAATACGACCTTCCATTTGCATGCCGAGTTTCTCTGCTACACGAATCATTCGTTTATTTCCAGACCAAGTCGTTAACCCCACTCGAACATGATCCGTAGTTTGGAAGAGATGGTCCATCCACAGTTTTAAAGCACGGGTTCCTAAACCATGACCCCAGTTCGTTCCCTTGTAAAAAATGATTCCCATTTCAAGCCAAATCTTTTGTGCATCTTCATAGTAAAAGCTGACTGTTCCGCAGATCATGTTATTCACCGTAACTACCCAACGATCATCTTGGTTTACCCAGTTTTCGCTTTTTTGCATAAAAGCTTCATAAGCAATCGGACTATGAGGAAAGTAGGGGGCATCCCATTGTTTCCATTCCGGATTCGTCTCTTTATAAATCAATTCCCACAGTGTCGTTAAGTCATTCTGCTGAATTGGACGTATGGTTAGCTCTTCATCTGTATACATTCGTTTCCTCTTTTCCTGAGTCAAAAAAAGGTGCTCTCTTGCTTTTCATTCCCCTGTGTCTATGTAGGCTGGTTCATCATACTCATCTCTCATTTCGTACATCTTGTCATGTCAATGGATGAGAAGAAACAACAAAAGAGGGGAGAAGAGAGCTGTCAAGTTTGGAGAGCGGCACGCGTTAAGTGCGATCTGCGATCAATAAGTAAGTAGGGTATAAGCTGTCATGCAGCTCTCAAAAAGTGACATAGTACATTATGATATTTTTAATGATTTTGCTAATCGGCGCACAGCTTGCAATTCCTTGTAAGAGATTAATACAGAGCGAAACACACGATTACGTATGGAAATACTTTGATGAAGTGGTTTTTCTAATTCAGGATAAGACGATGTAACGTAATAAATTAAATCGGCGTAAGATAAATCCAGTTCTTTGCATGTTTGGTGTTTTTTAAGCAAATGGCTTTGAATCTTGTTAATCAACATAAACGCAGTTTGATTTTGTCTATGATTCATTTATAATCCCCCTTTAGTTAAAAAGCATAACAAAAAACAATGACTTCAATCAATACCCGGTCTGATCAATTTATAAACCGCTTTTTTAAAAACTACATGTAAAGCAGCTATTGAATAGAGGCTTGTGCGATACGTAAAATGGATACCTTAGTCATTTAGAGCTGATTATATGAAAATATGTGAATCTGGATAAGGGAGCCTTACACTGTTTCAATTTAAAGGATTCTATGAGATAATTAACATGTTTTCACTTAAGAGCGGGCTAAATTTGAGAGGTGTGATCCCTTAATGTACAAAGTAGAACGTACTGTCAATGGGGTAACAGTGACCTTCAAGGACTCAAACAGCCATTTGGATAAAACCTTTAATGATCCTGTTGCCGCAAAATTGTTGGCAAAAAAATTAAATTTAGACTTAATTATCGCAGACAACGATGAATGGCGAGTTGTAAGTTGTGGATAAATTGTTAAATAGATAGATACAGTTGGCTGACTGTAATAACCTTCAAATGATTTCATTTGAAGGTTTATTTTTGTGTCAGGTTTTAGAGGATGAGGATTGGAGGCGGTTGTGGCGACTTAGCAACGGGTGAAGCCATTTTTCGAAATCAACTCAAACAAAACGAAAAAGGATGCAACACGTTTGTCTGCATCCAATCTTTATGAAGTGCCTATTTTACTATTTTTACTCTAGCGTCGATGGAACCAACGTCTTTTTCACCTGGTGTATGTGCAGGTTTGCCAAATGGCATCTGTGCACGTAATTTCCATTCTTTTGGAATAGACCACGTTGAAGCAACCATTTCATCAACAAGTGGGTTATAGTGTTGTAAGGACGCACCTAGGCCTTCAATCTCAAGTCCAGTCCAAATCGCATATTGAAGCATACCTGAAGACTGTTCTGACCAAACCGGGAAGTTGTCTGCATAAAGTGCAAATGATTCTTGTAGTTGTTCAACAACACGTTGATCTTCAAAGAATAAGATCGTTCCATAACCGCCTTTGAATCCATCCATTCTTGCTTGTGTAGATGAGAAGTCCCCATCACCTACAACGTCTTTAAGAATGTCTGTCGTCTTCTCCCAAAAAGCATCGTGTTCTTTATCAAAAAGGACAAGTACACGTGCGGATTGGGAATTAAATGCAGAGGGTACATATGTTACTGCATGTTTAACAATTTCCTCCACTCGGTCTTTTGAGACGATTTCTTCTTTTCCTACGACATGATACGAGCGGCGATTTTCGAGTGCTTTATAAAAATCTGTCACAATCAATCTCTCCTTTCCTTTTCCATTTAAGGTTAAGCGATTTTGCTGTTTTCTATTCATTCCTCTTGTTAGTATATAAAGAAGATCATAAAGATGTAAGTACGCACATTTATGTAAGAAAGTATCCAATATGAAACTATAGAAGAAAAAGGAGCTAGTCATGGACTATTTGTCGTTGAAGGGTATACCAAGTAAACGAATCGTAAAGGATATCTGTGGTCTCTATCGAGATGTGTTCAACGAGGACCGTCAGTTGAATGAACGTATGGCCGATAAACCAAATGTAGATATACAACTTGCTTATGAGAACGGGACGTTAATAGGCTTTAAAATAGGTTATGAGCAAAGTCCGACTACGTTTTACAGTTGGTTAGGTGGCGTGCGGTCAACCTCTCAAGGAAAAGGCGTAGCCTTACAATTAATGAGAAATCAACATGCTAAAGCGAAGGAAGCAGGATACAAAATAGTTGAAACAAAAACGATGAATCGCTGGCGAAAGATGTTGCTACTAAATATTCGCTTTGGGTTTAATGTTACGGCTGTTGAAGAGAGTCAAACAGGTGATGGTAAGATTATTTTGCAGAAGGCTTTATGAGTACTCTGTAATAGCGGTTTACACAGGAGGAGGTATTCGTTCCATGACAAAAGTGATACATTTATGTCAAAAGGTACACTAGAACATAAGGGAGGAAATCGAAATGAAACAGTTTGAAGTTGCAAGTATTCCTGGAGATGGTATTGGAATAGAGGTCGTTCCTCAAGCTCAACGTGTTTTGAAAGCGGTTGCTGATGTGCATGGAGGACTAGCATTCCAATTTCATTCATTCCCATGGAGTTGCCAGTATTACATAGAGCACGGTGTTATGATGCCTGAAAATGGATTGGAGCAATTGAAATCGTTTGATGCCATTTTTTTAGGGGCAGTTGGTGATCCAAATCTTGTGCCAGATCACATTTCTCTGTGGGGGCTTCTTATTCAAATTCGTCGTGAGTTTGAACAAGTCATTAATATGAGACCGGCAAAACGACTTGATGGCATTCAGTCGCCATTACAGAACCCAAAGGACTTTGACCTAGTTGTGATTCGTGAAAACAGTGAAGGTGAATATAGCACGGTCGGGGGCCGTATTCATAGCAAGGAAGATGAAGTGGCCATTCAAAATGCTGTATTTACAAGAAGAGGCACCGAACGAGTGATGCGTTATGCGTTTGAAGTGGCAGCAAAACGAAAATGTTTTGTGACAAGTGCTACGAAATCAAACGGAATTGTTCACTCTATGCCGTTCTGGGATCAAGTATTTAAAGAAGTAAGTGAAGGCTATCCTGCTATAAAAACCGAATCTCAGCATATTGACGCATTAGCCGCCTTCTTTGTGACAAAGCCAGCTAGCTTCGATGTCATTGTTGCTTCGAACCTTTTCGGAGATATCCTAACAGATATCGGCGCTGCTATAATGGGGAGCATTGGCATTGCACCAGCTGCAAATATCAATGTAAATGGAAAGTACCCATCAATGTTTGAACCAGTTCATGGCTCTGCGCCAGACATTGTTGGGAAAGGATTAGCTAATCCAATTGGTCAAATATGGACTGCGAAAATGATGCTGGACCATTTTGGTGAAGAGGAGCTAGGGTCGTTTTTATTGGATGCAATTGAACGAGTCACAAGGAAAGGCATCGTCACCGCGGATCTTGGCGGCGCTCATTCAACAGATGAGGTAACAACTGCAATCATCGATGAATTGTATAACGCTCCATCTGTATAAAAGCATGATTCTACGAGGAAACGGGTACACCTTCATTAGCAGTAATGATTAACAGGACAAGTTGCTCAGAAACAATTTCTTACGAAGCGTTTTTTCTGATGAACATACGATACGATAGCGAAAATAGTACGAGTTAAAAAGGAGAGAGTTTGTTGACCTATGAAGAAAAACAGCTCCAATGGGCAATTTGGCAAGGGTTTTTCTTGTTAATTCTAATTGGACTTGGTATCGTTCTTATTTTTCGCTTTGGAGAAATGCTACCCTTTCTCCAATCCCTTTTTATAAGCGAAAAGTATTCTCTACCACTTCAAATAATGGCTGGTGTCACAATTGGTTTTTTGGTTGGATTTTTAACGCTTTACTTGTTGAAATGGACGAAGACAACATTACCAGAAAATGAGTTAGCGGATTTATTGCGTACGATCCTTTCAAAGCCTGTTGGATTTGTACCAGTTGTAATCGGTGCGCCTCTTGTGGAGGAATTTCTGTTTCGTGGTGTGCTCATTGGACTCTTTCTGGACATTCTACCAATTTGGATTCTACTCATCGTCAATGCGTTTTTGTTCATGCTCGTCCATGTCCCTCAATACAAAGGCATGCCCATTCTTCATGGGATCATTTTCTTCGTAGGCTTGTTACTTGCATATTTGTTTATTATTACAGGTGCGCTTATCGTCCCCATTCTTGTACACGCTGTTTACAACCTAGTAGTTGGGATCGCTATGCGTAAAATGGCATAAATATGTAAAGGAGAAGTCCATCCGGCTCTATTAGATTCGGAAACCTCCTCCCTCCATAGATTCGTTACGATTAACCTAATACAGTAGGTAATAAAACAAGTAAATTAGAGGATTCAATCTACGGAATCTTGGGTAGCAAAAAAGGGGAGGGTGTTAAAAGTGGATTTGTTTATGAATATGAGTTTGCTGCTTCCTATTGGAATAGCTGTTCTTGGTTGGATACTCGTGATTCTTTTTCGACGTCAGCCAACAAAAATTGTTTGGATCGGTATAAGTAAGCTGGTTGTAGCCTTTCTGCTATTCGTATTGTTTATTTTAGGTGAGGAAGCACAAGCAAATGAAACGGGACTTGGTATGACCGGCGCTCGTTTTTTAATCGTTCTTTTACCGAGTGCCATTATGGTCCTCGTGCTTGCTTTTACACAGCAATATAAAGTCAAACGATCAGCGAATAATAAAAACGAGCTCCGATGACATAAGGGAAAGGTGTGGGAAGTATGTTGGATAAAGATGAGATAGAAATGGTCGAACGAGAGTTGGCTTTTCTTGAACGTCTAAAAAAAGAAAGATGCCAACCTTCTTGTATGTTCATTCCTACAATTAATGAAGAGATAAGGGAAGTAAGGCGTGCAGTAAATTTGTCGAAAAAGAGGTGATACACTAGATGAATCAGCATCAAAGCGAGGTGCTTGTCAAACTGGTGAACGCATTTCAGTCAAAAGAAGTGTCATTTGGAATTGGTGGCTCGACACTTCTATTTCATCACGCTATCGCGAAAGAAGTAAATGATCTTGATTTTTTTATTGATTTGGTAGATGTAAAACGTGCTCAAGATGTGTTGATTCAATTAGGCGATGAAGAACAAGCCGATTATAAAAAACCATTCCAAACAGAGGTCTACAAATGCTTCAACATAGCAGGTGTCTCACTTGATATAATGGGTGGTTTTGCAATTGAACATGAAGACGGAGTGTATCGCTTTGCGTTTGACTCGTCAGCAGTCGCCTTTGATAAAGGACACATCCCTTATATGTTACTTGAAGACTGGTACGTTTTTTATCTGTTAATGCCGAATCGTGCACAGAAGGTGTCGATGATAGAGGCTCATTTTCGTGCTAAAGGAATAGAGCAAGTGGACAGGCTTCGACGTGCACTCATGCAGCCACTTCCACTTGGAGTGAAACAAAGGATAATAGAATGGCTATAAAAAGGGCGTTTTTCTTTGAGAAGAAGGAAGCGCTCTTTTTTTATAAAAAGATATAACAATTACATAATTAAGAAATTGACAAATCAATTTGAGTAGGCATATACTATCTGTAACCGGTTACACATTAAGGGGTAAAACATGACAACAATTAAAGATGTAGCAAAATATGCGAGAGTTTCTGTAGCTACAGTATCACGTGTACTAAACAATAAAGGTTATGTGAGTAAAGAAGCTGAAACAGCAGTACAGAAAGCGATAAAGGATCTTAACTATCGACCAAGTGCAGTTGCCCGCTCCCTTTACGATAAGAAATCAAGAATGATTGGTTTATTAATCCCTGATATCGCGAATCCCTTTTTTCCTGAGATTGCACGTGGGATTGAAGATGTAGCCTTAAAAGCTGGTTACACTGTCGTATTATGCAATACGGATAGCCAACTAAAAAAAGAAAAACATTACTTAAATACATTAGAACGGAAATATGTAGATGGAATTATCGTTGCCACTGGTGTTGGAGGCTATGAGCATTACAAAGCGTTAAATGTACCAATTGTGGCGTTAGACCGTTTCATAAGTGAGCATGTTCCAACTGTAACTGTGGAAAACAAACAAGGCGCAAAACTTGCAACGGAATATTTAATTCAAAAAGGTTGTAGGCATATTGCGCATCTTCGGGGTCAGACTGGTTTAGTGACAGCGGATGAACGGTATCAAGGGTTTAAAGAGACTGTTGAGCAGTTTGGAAAGCGACACACCGTTCTTGAAACAGGCTTTAACAGTTATAGAGCAGAAGAAATGGTTCGAGAATTACTAGAGCAACATCCAGATCTTGATGGTATTTTTGCAGCGAGTGATGTAGCTGCAGCAGGGGCAATGAAAGCGGCATATACAATGAAGCGTGTTGTGCCAGACGATTTGCAAATCATTGGGTTTGATGGTATTTCCTTCGGCGAAATGCTGAGTCCTTCTTTAACGACAGTGAAGCAGCCAATTTATCAGATAGGTGAAAAAGCCATTTCTTTATTAATTGATCAAATCGAAAACAGGCCAATAAAAACATTTCAGTATGTGTTTCCACCAATTATGCACATACGTGGAACGACAAAGTGAGGAAAACCATATGCGTAAGCCAAAAGTAACCGTCATTGGAAGTATTAATATGGACATGGTCACAACTACGTCTAAAGTGCCGAATCAAGGGGAAACAATTTTAGGAGAAACCTTTCAAACCGCATTCGGCGGAAAAGGAGCCAATCAGGCTGTCGCGGCGGCACGTTTAGGTGCAGATGTAGCGATGATTGGTCGAGTAGGGGACGATCCGTTTGGTCAGCTTTTGTTAAATGGCCTGGAAAAAGAAGGAGTTCGTATAGACAGTGTGGAACCGGTTACAGATGAAAGTTCAGGTGTAGCAACCATCTTACTTTCTGAAGGGGATAATCGAATCATTGTTACACCAGGAGCGAATCAGCACGTTGACTCCGCTTATATTGAATCATTTCGGAAGCTCATTGTTCAAAGCGATGTGGTCGTCATTCAATTAGAAATCCCGCTTCAATCGGTAGATTACACCGTTAAAATATGTAGTGAGGAAGGGGTACCTGTTATTTTGAATCCAGCACCTGCCCAGACACTTCCGATAGAAACCTATAAACGAGCTTCTTATTTAACACCGAATGAGAGTGAATACAATGAACTCTTTACGACTGTTCATGAGGAGTTGAAACAAAAACTCATTGTCACACAAGGCGCAAATGGTGTGCAGTGGTTTGAGGGGGATGAACGAAAGCGAGTACCAGGTCACACAGCATCTGTAGTGGATACGACAGGAGCTGGCGATACATTTAATGGGGCATTAGCCGTTGCCCTCGCTCGTAAGGAATCTCTAGAAGAGGCGATCACGTTTGCAAATGCTGCAGCTGCTTTGTCTGTTCAAGCTTTTGGAGCTCAAACAGGTATGCCATCAAATGAACAAGTAAAGACATTCTTAACTAACGCTGGAGGGCTTTAGAATGAAAAAGACAGGTATTTTAAATCGAGATATAGCTCGTATTCTTGCGACCCTTGGTCACACGGATCACATTGTCATTGCTGATTGTGGTCTGCCAATTCCTTCTGGAGTAGAGTGCATTGATTTATCGTTACGAAAAGGATTTCCTTCTTTCACGGACGTGCTAGAGGAAGTACTTGAAGATATGGAGGTTGAGGCTATGATAGCAGCTGAGGAAGTAAAAGACCAAAATCATATCTATTCAGCCATTGAAAGCAAAGGTATTCCTACTTATTTCTTACCACATCAAGATTTGAAAGTAGAAACAGCAAAAGCGAAAGCTGTCATACGGACGGGTGAAGTAACGCCATTTGCTAACGTTATCTTGCGCGCAGGCGTTTTATTCTAAGGGGGACGAGCCTTTGATTGTTGAAATGAATCAAATCAGCAAGGCATTTAATGGGAATCAAGTGTTAAACGGTGTTTCTTTCACACTCGAAAAAGGTGAGATTCATGCCTTAATGGGTGAAAATGGTGCTGGAAAATCAACGCTGATGAAAATTCTAACAGGCATTTATCCGAGGGATAGCGGAGATATCATGGTAAAAGGAAAAAACGTTTCTTATACTCACCCTAAGGATGCTGAAGAAGATGGGATTACGGTTATTCACCAAGAATTAAATATCTTACCTGAATTAACAGTGGCGGAAAATTTATTTTTAGGGAATGAACAAACGGTTTGGAAAACAGGCTGGCTTAAAACGAAGGAGATGAATCGGCTAGCGGAGCAACAATTGGCTGATTTAGGGTTACGTGTAAAGGCAACGGAACGAGCAGGCAATTTGTCAGTCGGTAAACAACAAATTATCGAGATTGCAAAAGCGCTCATGACGGAAGCGGATGTCATTATTATGGATGAACCAACAGCAGCGTTAACAGACCGAGAAATTGATACGTTGTTTGAGGTCGTTCGAGGCTTACAGAAAAAAGGTGTAACGTTTGTTTATATTTCGCATCGAATGGAAGAGATTTTTGCCCTTTGTCAGCGTATTACGGTTTTAAGAGATGGAAACTATGTTGCAACAAAAGTGATCAAAGAAACCGATTTCGATGAGATTGTTCGTTTAATGGTGGGACGAGAGCTCGGTGGACGTTTTCCAGACTATGATTTACAGCCTGAAGAAGTGAAGCTAGCAGTAAAGGGAATCTCTCGTGAAGGTGAATTTGAGAACGTTACATTTGAAGTACGAGCCGGAGAGATTTTTGGTATAGCAGGATTAATGGGGGCTGGTCGTTCAGAGGTCGTTGAAAGTCTTTTTGGCTATCGGGGAATTGACAGCGGTTCAATGGAATTAGATGGTAGACCTGTTTCATTTAAAAAGCCAATTGATGCGATTGAGAAAGGGATTGGCTTTGTGTCTGAAGACCGAAAGTCAAAAGGGTTAATCGTTGATTTCTCTATACGTGATAACATTAGCCTGACAAATTTGAATGCGGTTTCAACATCGGGAATGATGCAACGTACGAAGGAACAACAACTTTACGAGACGTTGGTAACGAAGCTTGGTGTACGTACGTCAGGACCACATCAGCAGGCGAAATCACTAAGCGGAGGCAATCAGCAGAAAGTGGTAATCGCGAAGTGGCTTGGGATTAAACCAAAAGTACTTATTTTAGACGAGCCAACTCGAGGTGTTGATGTTGGGGCTAAAAAAGAAATTTACACCATTATGAATGAATTAGCAAAACAAGGTGTCGCAATCATTATGGTGTCTTCTGAATTGCCAGAAGTGATTGGGTTAAGTAGCCGTGTTGGCGTCATGTTTGAAGGAAAGATGTTAACCATTTTACACCGAGACCAATTATCAGAAGAAGCCATTATGCATGAAGCCACTGGAGGAGAAAAACATGTTCGACAATAAAAAAGCAAAAGCGCTTGCGGCAACATTAGGGCCGTTTATTGGTTTGTTTTTAATTATTCTTGTTATTAGTATCTTAAATCCAAGCTTTTTATCTACTGCAAATCTCTTAAACGTGTTACGCCAAGTGTCTATAAATGCTTTGATTGCATTTGGTATGACCTTTGTAATTTTAACAGGAGGAATTGATTTATCTGTAGGTGCAATCCTTGCATTTTCCGGAGCGGTAACGGCGACCTTGCTCGCTTCAGGTGTCGATCCAGTTTTAGCCATCCTGGTAGGGTTACTAGTAGGTGCCATTCTCGGTGCTATTAACGGCATTATTATTGCAAAAGGAAAGGTAGCTCCTTTTATTGCAACACTTGCTACAATGACTATTTATCGCGGCGCCACACTTATGTTTACAGATGGTCGTCCAGTTTCTGGTTTAGGAGATTCAACCTTATTCCAAATGATTGGTGGTGGGTACTTTTTTGGTATTCCAATGCCTGCTATTACCATGCTCATTAGTTTTGTTATTCTGTATCTTATTCTGAAGAAAACAACGTTCGGTCGCAGAGTTTATGCAGTAGGTGGAAATGAAGAGGCTTCCATTTTGTCAGGAATAAAAGTTGATCGCATAAAAATTTATGTGTACTCATTAACCGGTTTTTTGGCAGCGGTTGCAGGGGTGATATTAACATCTCGTTTAAATTCTGCACAGCCTACAGCAGGTACGATGTATGAGCTTGATGCCATTGCCGCTGTTGTGTTAGGTGGTACGAGCTTGACAGGAGGAAGGGGTTGGATTGTTGGTACACTGATTGGTGCGCTCATTATTGGCGTATTAAATAATGGACTGAATTTACTTGGTGTTAGTTCGTTTTTCCAACAAGTTGTAAAAGGAAGTGTCATTTTACTCGCAGTCTTACTAGACCGCAGAAAAACAGCTTAATTAAACTAAGGGAGAGATTAGGATGAAAAAAGTAAGTCTAACAATCGCAACAATGGGTTTAGCAGCATTTCTTGGAGCATGTTCAATAGATTCACCAGGATCAGACGATGCGAATAACAGCAATGGCACTGGAGAAGGAGAGGAGAATGGAGAATTCACTGTTGGCTTGTCGATTTCAACTTTAAACAATCCGTTCTTTGTTACATTAGAAGATGGTGCTATTGAGAAGGCGGAAGAGTTAGGTATTCAAATTGAAACAGTAGATGCACAAGATGATAGTTCAAAACAAGTGAATGATGTAGAAGACCTCATTCAGCGTGGTGTTGATTTAATTCTTATTAACCCAACGGATTCTTCTGCGGTAGCAGCTGCTGTTCAATCAGCCAACAATGCTGGTATTCCAGTCATTACAGTTGACCGAGCTGCTGAAGGTGGAGATGTTGTGACCCACATTGCTTCTGATAACATAGCTGGTGGGGAGATGGCTGGTGACTATTTACTTGAGCTTGTAGGAGAAGGAGCACAAGTAGCTGAACTAGAAGGAATTCCAGGTGCTTCTGCTGCTCGTGAACGAGGAGAAGGGTTCCACAACATTGCCGAAGAATCACTTGATGTGGTCACAAGCCAACCTGCAAACTTTGATCGTGCAGAGGGGTTAACGGTAATGGAAAATATTCTTCAAAGTAACCCGGATATTGTCGGTGTATTTGCTCATAATGATGAAATGGCTTTAGGTGCATTAGAAGCGATTTCAGCAGCTGGACGAGATGATATTGTTGTTGTTGGATTTGATGCAACCGATGATGCAGTTGCCTCTGTGGAAACGGGTGGACTTGCAGGTACCATTGCTCAACAGCCAATCCGAATTGGTGAAGAAGCTGTACAAGCGGCGTACTCTGTATTAAATGAGGAAGCAATTGACGAGTTTATCCCGGTAGAGCTCGAGTTAATACGTCAATAAAATGAATGGATACCCCTTTAACGAAAGGTTAGAGGGGTATTTTTTTACAAAAAAAGCGCTACAATCAGAAGTCTAGCATGAGACAACTGACGTAGCGCGTCGTTTTATGAACGATGTTCACGATAGGCAATGGAATACTGATCGGCAGCGATCATAGCATCAACAACATCATCAACGCTAGGGACACTTGGCATATTATGGCTGCTTTCTCCTTCTTGAAGTGCGGTTTCAGCTACTTTCTTTAACTGCTCGCGATCAATGTCTTCAATGTGAAGGTCTTTAAATGTCGTAGGCAATTCTAGTTGTTGAAGAAGAGAGATATAGCGATTTACTTCTTCTTTATCACGAGCTTCATAAGCGAGCTGCGTTAATATGCCAAAAGCAACTTTTTCACCATGACTCTTTTTATGAATGTCGCCATCTAATACGGTAAAGCCATTGTGAACAGCGTGGGCAAGGGCTAGTCCAGCACTTTCAAAGCCAAGTCCACTTAGCAACGTATTAGCTTCCACAATTTGCTCAAGGGCATACGAAACCACTTGGCGTTTGTTTGACTCGTAAGCGAGTAAACCATATTCAAACAAGGTTTGCTCACACTTCTCAGCAATCGCTTTACCGGCAATCGTTGCTTGTCCGCCTGCCATTGTCGTACCTCTTGCTTCTAAGCTCGCTCTTGCTTCTACCCAAGTAGCTAAGGCATCTGCAATGCCGGCAGCAAGGAAATGAGGCGGTGCTGCTGCAATGATCGCCGTGTCGAGCAACACAAGGTCTGGGTTTTTGTTATAAAAACGATAACGTTCGAAAACACCTTCATCTGAATAAATAACAGAAAGAGCACTGGTTGGTGCGTCAGTGGATGCCGTTGTCGGAATGACTGCACAGGCAGCACCTTCTAAAGAATCACGAACACCTTTTGCTGTATCGAGGGTTTTTCCGCCACCGACTCCTACAATAATATCGATGTTATTACGACTTGCTTCCTTGCTAATACGTTCAATTTCTTTCGCAGAAGCTTCACCCTCGAACGTCACTTCTGTTACAGCTAAATCATGTTCTTTAAGGCTCCCTAAAACGCGATTACCTGCAATTTCCCATACGTTTTTGTCTGCAATGATCATTGCTTTCTTTCCAAGTTGAGAAATATATTCTCCTGCTTTATCTAGAGTATGACGACCTTGAACATACTTACTAGGGCTGATAAATATTTTTTCACTCATGTTCTTTCACTCCTATAATGTAGCTTTTAATGCTAAGATTCCCCGACAATCAGAGAAGTAAACAAGGAAAATGATCGAAAAAACATGCAATGAGTCAAACGTTTTTTAAAGTAAGCATGTAAGGAAACGTTTTTGTTCCCGATTAGCTTAGATGGAAAGGGATTAGGAGAACAAACAATAAGCGAAAAAATGCTGTTTTAAATCGTTGAAAGAAGTCCGCTCTCCTTGCTGTTTTGATGATTTATGTTTTGTAAAGTAAAGGAGTTTCGTTCTGCTGGTAGTAGTAAGCTCATTAGCTGAGGTTGGTTAGTAATACTAGAATCAAGCCATGCTTGGCGGTTTCCTTCTTTTAATAACACTGGCGCGCGATGGAATGGTAAACCTTTAATAAGAGTCGTAATAATCGTGCAAGAGTAAATGGTTTGGTTTGATTCTAGGTTTTTCCACGTATCCCATAGGCCTGCAAAAGCCATGACTTCCTTGTGATGAAGTTCAACTTTGTAAGGTTGCTTTGTGCCATTTTTTGTTTGTCGCCACTTATAAAAGCAACTAGCAGGGATAATGCAACGATTTTCTGGGAGTAAGAATTTAAAACTCCTTTTTAATTCAATTGTTTCAGCCCGAGCATAAGCCATTTTGTCCCCGACTCCTTCGTGCCTTGCCCAATAAGGGATGAGCCCCCAACGCATGTAGGATGCCTGTTGTTCTTTATTGTCTGAGATTGTCAAGATTTTTTGGGAAGGGGAAACGTGGCATGATTGACTAATGGAAGGGAAGGGTCGTTCAAATACCGTCTCTAACTCCTCAATGGAATGATAAAGAGCAAAATGGTTATACATAATTCACCTCTACAATAGGGTGCTCTTAGTTTTTCCATGTATGCTTCTTTTAAACAAAAAACGCGCAGGAATAGATACTATTCCCTACGCGCATACGTCCTTCTATTGAACGGCATTTTCAACATTCAGTAAGCCACTACCAAAGCGGAACGAATCGCCAAGATCATTGGCTGTATCGTTTAAATGGCCTCGTATTTGTTCGTTTGTCCAGCTTGGATTTTTTTGTTTAACGAGTGCTGCGGCACCTGCAACATGTGGAGCAGCCATAGATGTGCCGCTTAAGCTGTCATAACCTCCACCTGGGTACGTACTTTCTACACCAACGCCAGGTGCGACTAAATCGAGTCCCTCTCCATACTGTGAGAAGCTAGCGAGACTATCCGACTCGTCGGTAGCGCCAACAGCCATTGCATGATCATAACGAGCTGGATATCCTAATGAACTTGTCCCAGAATTCCCTGCTGCTGCTACTACAAGCACACCGCTATCTGTGGCATCATTAACCGCTTGCTCTAATGTCTGACTAGGAGAGGGGCTTCCTAAACTTAGATTGGCTACATCAATATTGTTTTCTGCTGTCCACTCTAACCCTTGCGCAATCGAACTAATCGATCCTGATCCAGAAGCACTTAAGACTTTTACTGCAAAAAGATCAACGTCTGGCGCAACACCCAATACCCCTTGATCATTATCTAACGCTGCAATCGTACCTGCTACATGAGTACCGTGTCCATTTCCATCATCTGACCCACTTTCGCCTGGTACAAAACTAACGCCACCTTGTATATTTAAGTCAGAGTGTGGATCAATTCCTGTATCAAGGACTGCTACACTTACACCACTGCCTGTAAATCCTGAGGCTTGTGCAGCTGGCGTGCCAATTCTTTCGATTCCCCATGGAATGCTTTGTGCCATCGTTGTCACTTCTTGATCCTCTTCAATATAGGAAATACTCTCTTCATTTTTGAGTTCAGCCATCTCTTCTTCTGTCATTTCTACTGCAAGAACAGGAATCTCCTTAAATTCGTACGTTACATCAATCGCATCATCTGCTTGTGTGCGAATCTCTTCTGCTAAATTTGTTGTAAATTGCTCCACTTCCTGAGGTTCATCAAAGCCAATTAAATAAGATTTTTTTTCCTCTGCTGCTTCTGAAATGGATGGTGTTCCTATTAAAGCAATGGTTGCGACTGCTGTTCCTGCAATTAATACGTGTGTTCTTTTCTTCATTCGGTAACGCCTCCTATTCAAAATGGGTTGTCCATTACGATAGCACGCAATGAACCTCCTTTTTATTGGGAAACATGAATCGATAAAAAGGTATTTATTGAATAAGGAGGAAAGGATAATTAAGAAGAATGAACTAAATAAGCCGTCATATAAGTCTTTTTATATTGGGAAAGTTATTAATAAATCGTTTCACGATGAATCGATAAAAGGTAGATAAACATACATACTTCTTAAAGTTTTAAACAACTTTTCTAAATGATGAAATTTATGGAAATAACGTAAGTGTATATCACCATACTTGTTACAAAGATGAAAGGTTTTTTGGTGTACATACGGGATTTTTGTCATTATTGTCATCGTTGTTTAACGGTTGATACACCATTGTCATCTCTGTTGTTGTGGTAAAATGACATGTATTTAGTTGAAGGAGGATCATAATGGCGACAATTGATACATTTAAAGAACTAGATATTCGTGTAGGCACCATTGTTCATGCAGAGTTTTTTGCAGAAGCAAGAAAACCCGCTATTAAATTGAAAGTAGACTTAGGGGATGTAGGTGTAAAAGCATCCTCTGCACAACTAACGAAGCGATATGAAACAGCGGATCTAATAGGAAAGCAGGTATTGGCGGTGGTGAATTTTCCATCCATGAACATCGCAGGTTTTACATCAGAAATCCTTGTGCTCGGAGCCGTTCCGAATAAGGAAGATGTAGTGCTTATTCAACCGGAAGTCGCGGTTGCAAATGGAACAAGAGTAGGCTAATGGTTTTAAATGAAACCACATAAAATTACTTAAAGATTGTGGATAAAACATTCCGCAAACAACAATGTTATCCACATTTAACCGTATACATCCACATGAATATGTGGAAAACACTAGATTTATCCACAAAACAGAAAGTATTTCTGTGAATATTGTATTTAAGTGATATTAAGTGTTTTTTAAATTTGCTTAAATATCATTACAAAAAACGCTTAATCACTTATAATAGAAGAAGAGGGACCTTGTTCCTTTTGTCTCAAGCCTGAGAAGAGTGGCTCTCATCAGCACTCTTCGGGTGATTGAGCATGGTGATTTGCGACAGGGCGCTTTTTTTTATACTATAAAAGGGAATCGTTCGCTCACGCGTGCGAAATACTTGTGTTGGTTGAGGTACATGGACATCATGTTAAGAGTACTTAATAAGGAGCAATTTGACGAATTGTATCAGCTGTTTTTGGAAAGCTTTCCTGTGGATGAGTTTAGACCTTATGAAGCACAGTTAGCGCTAGTAGATCAGGAAAACTATCGCGTATATGTCTTTGAACAGGAGCAAACCATTGCTGCTTTTTTTGCAATCTGGGAAACAGATGAGTTTGTTTTCTTAGAGCATTTTGCAGTTAGAGAGCGCTATCGAAATGGTGGCTTAGGAGGAACGTTGCTACAGGAATTACTGAAAATGGTTCAGAAGCGAGTCTTTATTGAAGTAGAGCCGCCAGATGATGAATTAAAGCAGCGGCGGGTGGCTTTTTATGAGAGGAATGGGTTTCATTTCAGTGCCTATGGGTACATTCAACCGGCGTTAGCGGATGGCCGTCAGCCTATACCGTTAAATGTTATGGCTTACCCAGGAGAGATGGATGAGAATCAATTTTATTTATTTAAAAATTGGATTTTCACAGAGGTTTATGGAAATAGCAAATAGAAGCTATATGAAACGATGACCACGATTCTTTTAAAGAGGAGTGGTTTTTTTTATGTAAACATTAGTGTGATTCACTTATGCGTAACGTTCTGTCATCGCAAGAAATCACTCGCTTTGTTTCTATCAGTTTCGACTGGATGTACAACTGTTGTTTTGATAATGTTCGTATATCTTTACGTTTTGAGTCGACTTCGTATTTCGGTATCTCAGTAAAGTGAATATTCTTTTTGTCCATAAGAATCGCTCCTTTAACTATAGATAGGGTTGTTATACTTCTGTCTAATCATGAATAAAGTGCTGTCATTGTATCAATCTTAGGGGCAATATACAAGAACCTCTCTGACTTTACATGATTTCCAATAAAGATCCGTTGTTTATGTAATGTTCTTTCATCACTCTACGAAAATGGAAACATTATCCTCTAGTATAGAGAATATACGTTCGTATATACTACTAACAACTGGAGGAATCGTCATGAAAAAACAACCATGTGAAAAAGATCTATTCGATATAGAGATTGCTAAGGAAACAGAAGATCCAATTGTGCTAACTGTAAGAACTTTTTTATTCACAAAAATGGTGAAGGAAATCCTTCATAAACAACTATGCCGTTTAGAGGAAAATGAGAACCTCGTTCAACGATCTTCATACTATAGCTGGCTTCGACGCATAATGAATGTCATTAGTAAAGATTTGTATGAAATAAAACGCTATTTA
This sequence comes from Shouchella oshimensis, assembly GCF_004375095.1. Taxonomy (NCBI): domain Bacteria; kingdom Bacillati; phylum Bacillota; class Bacilli; order Caryophanales; family Bacillaceae; genus Shouchella; species Shouchella oshimensis. The sequence continues at coordinate 412,980 of NZ_SNUX01000002.1, forward strand.
AAAACAGAGGGGGTTCAAGTCAGTGAGGAACCCGTTGAAGTGACAAGAAGCTACTTGAATTGGCTCTATTGGCATAAAGGAAGAATGGCCTATACTGGTGGGACACCTTCACGCTTAAAACAGTGTTTGAAGGAACGGCTTGGTCACTATACTCAGCTAGAAAGAGAGATCAGTAAAGGTGGATAACGAGTCGCGCTGTCCTTTCGACGAAGCTTTAAGCACCACACTGGAAGCACTCAATGAGGATGAACTATGGCAAGAGATTTTCATCGTTCAAAAAAAGAAAGAAGAACAACAGATTAACAAAAAAAGACAATAGCTTTACCGTTATGTCCGTGCTATAATGACAAACATCCTTTGTATAAATACAGAATGGTTGAGGGAGAGAGAGAATGAAGTTAATTTTGCGTTTGTTAATAGGGATTGCTGTAGGAATTATCATTGGACTTGTTGCAAATGAATGGACTGCTCGACTTATGGTGACGATCAGTGATATTATTGGCAGCTTTATTTTCTTTATGGTCCCGCTTATTATTATCTTTTTTATTGCTGCTGGGATTGCGAACCTTGGTAAAGGGGGAGGGAAATTACTTGGGTCTACAATTGGCATTGCTTATTTATCAACAGTTTTAGCTGGAACCTTTGCAGTTTCTGTAGCGATGTTTGTCTTTCCCCTAATTGGGCTTTCAGGATCAGAAGCGGTAGCGCCAGAAGGATTAAGTGGATTTATTGAATTTGAAATTGAGCCGATCGCTGGAGTGTTAACGGCTTTAGTTCTGGCGTTTGTTTTTGGAGTAGGTATCGCAGCTACTGAAGCTACTTCTTTTAAACGCGTCATTGATGAAGGTCAAAGCATGATTGAAATGATTATTCGAAAAGCCATTATTCCGTTACTGCCATTTTATATTGCGGGTGTTTTAGCAGAGATGGCGTACGAAGGAGCAGTCTTTGAAACACTTGGAGTGTTTGGAGTTGTACTTGCTCTTGCTGTCAGTATGCATTTGATTTGGTTAGTTATTCAATACACAGTTGCTGGAATTGTAAATAAAGAAAATCCATTTCGATTAATGAAAAACATGGTTCCCGCTTACGTTACAGCGCTTGGGACAATGAGTAGTGCAGCGACTATTCCTGTAACTGTTAACGCAGTGAAGAAAAATCGAATTAAAGACTCAATTGCTGATTTTGTAGTACCGTTATGCGCCAATATTCATTTATCAGGGAGTACGATCACGATACTAACAGCTGCTACAGCTGTAATGTACATGATGCCAGGTCTTGAGTTCCCTGGTTTTGTTGGAATGATTCCAGTTATTCTTATGCTAGGTATTATTATGATTGCCGCACCTGGTGTACCAGGTGGAGCTGTAATGGCGGCCGTTGGTATTCTTTCTTCTATGTTAGGATTTAATGAAGCTGCTATTGCCTTAATGATTGCTTTGTATCTTGCACAGGATAGTTTTGGGACAGCGACAAATGTGACAGGTGATGGTGCCATTGCACTTATTATGAATGGAAAAGAACAGGGTAATTCTGATAGGGATGCAGCATAGAATATGTCGTACTGTAGTAGACCAAGATGGGAAAGAGCCCTCTTGGTTTTTTTGTCTATACGGAATGTATGTTCTGTGATAATGTATACATAAAAAGGATGAGTGCCACATGCATTATGAGCAAGCATTAGAACGTTACATAAAGGCAACAAACACACATTGTTTTAGTGAAGTAGAAAAAGTGTTACATTCTGAAGCTGTTTTTTGGTTTACGAATCGAAGTTGCGTTACTCGAAAAGACATACAAACGTTTTTTGAGTCAGCGTGGGAACAGATTAAAGAAGAAGTGTATGGAGCAACAGAGGTGAAGTGGTTGATGACAACGGAACAAGCTGCGTTATGCACCTATACGTATACCTATCAAGGCTATCAAGATGGGACATTTGTATCAGGAAAAGGACGAGCAACAAATGCATTTGTTTTGGAAAAGGGGGAGTGGAAGCTGATTCACGAGCACTTGAGTGCAATGCCCCAAGTAGCGGGGGATAAAAAGTGAAGACTGGATTACTCCATCATATAGAGCTATACGTTACAGACCTGCCTAAGAGTGTGACTTTTTGGGGCTGGTTGTTAGAAGAATTAGGGTATGAAGCTTTTCAAGAGTGGGAACAAGGGAAGAGTTGGAAGCTAGGAGAGGCATACATCGTTTTTGTTCAGGTTGAAGAGAAATACCGCCATACTCCCTATCATCGAAAACAGGTCGGTTTAAATCATCTAGCCTTTCATGCAGCATCAAAAGCACATGTAGATGACATGACTAGTCGTTTAAGAGCTAGGCAAGTGCCTATACTCTATGAAACGAAACATCCATTTTCAGGAGGGCGTGACCATTACGCTGTGTACTTTGAAGATCCAGATCGAATAAAGGTAGAGCTAGTGGCTCCGAAAACCGAGTAATTCCCTATATAAAAAAAGGAGCATTAGAGAGCTCCTTTTTATTGTTGTGTAGCTCGATAAATAGATGCCACTAGATTCATCATCCATCGAGGCACTTTACTTGGAAAGTACGCTCTATGATAGTGTTTGTAATAGCCTGCCTTTAAATCATTCCACTGATAGCAAGGTTTTGTTTGGGAAAAGCGGGCAATATCGATAATATGAACACGATTCTCTTTTGTCACAAGTAAATTGTGGAGATGAATATCGGACGGATTCAGCCCTTGCCTCTTCGCATAAGAAAGAGCTTGATCGACTTGATGTACATAATCAGGGAGAATGGGAATGCCTTCTTCTAGACATTGAAAAAATGTTCGTCCATCAATATAGTCAATGACAAGATAATTTGAACCACTCTCATAAAGTGTTGGATAATAAGAGCTCTCTTTTACCTTCCTATAATTGTGTTGTTCCTGTTCTGCGATGGTTTCGTATGGCGGATAAAATACCTTTATTACAAGAGGTTCTTCTTTTAGTTTAAAGGCTGTAGCGCTTCTTCCAATTCCGCAAATGGTTAAGTCTGGATGATGGGCCTTTACATGATACTTCGACTTATTTTTTTGGAAGACAATCGTTTTGGCATATGTTTCATATAAGGTAATGGAACTTGGCATCATCCTTACTTTAACCCTTTTCGTTTTTTAAGTTCTTTTTTTACAAGTGGAATAATGTGCTTTTGAGCTTGTTTTATCCCTTGCCGTACCGCTTGTGATTTTAGAAGCTTCATCAATTTACCCATATGGTATTCTCCTTTAATGGTGGCGGCAAAGGGTAACAAAAAAGACCTTTGCCCACCAGAATGGACAAAGGTCTCGCAAGCAACAATAACGTTGCCAGTAGTGCCGAGGATTTCTCCTGTAATGACGACAGCTACTATTATGCTACTCCCCTTTGGGATTTCGTTTTCGATGTTTTCACCAAGTATAGCTTCCTGTTCTAAGGTTTTCAACGATATCCACAACTTCTCATCATTTCTCGTCAGTAAATAGAAACATAGCCGAAATCATCCACACATTCTTTAAAAAATATTTACATAACAAAAAAGGGAGGTACGTGTGAAGAGCTGGAAAAAAGCAACTGACGTAAAACGGCATGCTAGAATAAACCTACAAAGAATGGAGGGAAGCTTATATGCGTTCACGCTACATCTATGGTGCTACCATTTTAGGAGCCGCTTGTTGGGGCTTAATCGGTCTTTTCATTGCTCCCTTATATAAGGCAGGATTTACATCGTGGGATGTTGTGACGATACGAGTTGTGTGTACGTTTGTTCTCTTAAGCGGAATAATGATGGCCTTTTATCGAGAGCAACTAAAGGCTCATTGGAAAGATCACATCTTCTTTGCATCTGCTGGTATCATTAGCATCGTGTTTTTTAATTATTTCTATTTTGACGTGTTTTCTAAATCAAGTCTATCCGTTGCTGTAACGTTGCTTTATACAGGGCCAGTATTTGTTACGCTTTTATCGCGTCTCTTTTTTAAGGAACCATTGACGTGGCGTAAAGTAATGGCTCTTGGATTAGCTGTACTCGGTTGTGCATTCGTGGTTGGTTTCTTTCCAGTTGGTCAACAAGAAGTTTCGTTACATCTATTAGGGTTTGGCTTATTGTCTGGTTTTTTTTATGCGCTGTATAGTATTGTGACAAAGCCTGTTACTAGAAAGTTTTCTGTTATGACAATAACAACATACGTGTTTTTTTACGCAAGTGTATGTATGGTGTTGAGTAGCAATACCATTCAAAAAGGGTCCTTATTTTTAAATGTGGAAGTGTTAATGAGCGCCTTCTTGCTGGCGTTGATCTCAACAGTAGCTGGTTATGTTTTCTATACCATCGGCTTGAAGCATTTAGAAGCAAGTAGAGCATCCATTCTAGCAACGGTAGAACCTCTTGTAGCGGTTATGACGGGTCTGTTCTTTTTAGGAGAAGAGTTAACGTTTTGGCAAATCGTTGGGATACTCTTTGTGCTTTATGCGGCTGTTTTAGTCGTAGAACGAAAGAGGGAGCCTAAAAGTGTGCGGGATTCAATAAGAAACAAACATGCTTAATGACTCTATGTGAAACGAAGGCGTAAGGCATTTATAAACTAGCGAAACCTGTTCACATTACCAATACGGTAGTGTGTTTTTTTATGTTCTCATTCGAAAAAAGCAGTTTCTGCATAACTACGGTCTTTTTTGTGAAAATTAACGGTACTAAGGAAGGGAACTGTTTATGAAAACGTTAACTGAAATCGAATCTTTCTTTCGGCAAGAGCTTCATCATTCAAGCGATGTGGTAAGACGACCGATGAAGATTCAAGGCGAGCAAGGTATCCTTATTTATTTAGATACAATGGTAGATGAAAAGTGGTTAGAGCAAGTTTTGTATCAATCATTTATGCAAAAAGAGGCGCTTTCTCTTTCAGCTATAGAAAGTCAAGTGAACGTATCTATGGAAAGGCTGCATTCAGCAGAAGCGTGCTTGCCTCTATGTTGGACTGGTCACGCCATTCTTGTGTTTGGCTCTTCATCCTTTCAATTTCTTGCGCTGAAGACACCAACTACACAGAACCGATCCATTGAAGAGCCCATTAATGATCGTGCTTTACGAGGTTCCCATGATGGATTTATTGAAGACTTGACGACCAATTTAAGCTTAATTCGTAAAACCGCACGAATCGAAGACCTTGTTATTCAAACCCAAGTGGTTGGTCAATCGGTAAAAAAAGAAGTCGCAATGGTTTACATTGAAGGAAGAGCGGATCCAACGATTGTGAAAGACATAAAAGAGAAGCTAAGCAATATAAAGCAAGATATGATTAGCTCGCCAGGAACGCTAAATGAACGATTACAAGGAGCAAAGAAAACGTTTTTCCCGCAGATTCTGTATACAGAGCGTCCTGATTCAACGGTTGGGAATCTGGCAGAGGGTAGAATTGTCTTATTAATTGAAGGAAACCCAACAGCATTAATTTTGCCTGTATCGTTTTTTAGTTTTATGCAGTCTGTTGATGATTACAATGTCCATTTTGTTTTAGGGAGTTTTTTAAGGCTAGTAAGAATGATTGCTTTACTCATCTCGATTTTGCTTCCTTCTTTGTATATTTCTCTTGTGGCATTTCACTTTGAAATTATTCCACAACCATTAATCATATCGGTAAAAAGTTCACTACAGAACATTCCGTATCCTCCCCTTGTGGAGGCGTTAATTATGGAGTTTACTATTGAATTGATTCGTGAAGCAGGATTACGGCTTCCTGCCCCAATTGGTCAAACCATTGGCATTGTTGGAGGGTTAGTTATTGGTGAAGCCGTGGTTAATGCAGGGTTAGTATCAAATATCATGATTATCGTAGTGGCTGTTACAGCTATATCCTCCTTTGTTATTCCGAGCCCAGAGATGAGTTCAGTCATAAGATTATCACGTTTTCCGCTTATGATTTCGGCAGCGACATTTGGGTTAATTGGGGTGGTTTTAACGTTTTTTGTCATTTTAATGCATTTAATTAAACTGGAATCTTTTGGTACTCCTTATTTAACACCCATTGCTCCTTTTAATAGAAAAGGGCTTAAGGATGCCATTATGCGCTTCCCAGTTTGGCTTATTCAACGTCACACGGATACGTCTTCAAGCCATCCCTTAAACGGAGATCAAAAAAAATAAGAAAGGACTCTCACTATGGAGCAAGCCCCAATATTAGGAAAGACACAACTCTATTGGTTTTTTATGCACGCTCAAATTGGTGTTGGTCTTTTTTCACTACCAAATCATATTTATCAGTTTGCCAAGACAGATGGATGGCTTTCCTTATTACTTGCAAGTGTCATTGTTCAAATAGTTCTTTATTGCTTGTATATCATACACAAACGGTATCCCCATGATTCGCTTTTTAAAGTTTGTGAAAAAGTTTGTGGGAAATGGATAGGGAAGTTTATTGTTCTGTTATTCATCGTCTACTTTATCTTAATAGCAGGACTCGTCTTAAAAGGATTTACGCAGCTTATAGCAATCTGGATTTTAAACAAAACCCCTGAACCTGTTTTTATGTTTCTCTTTTTGTTAGCTTGTGTACCGATGTTATTTTCAACACTTAAATCCATTGGCCGTATGCTCGTTCTGACAGCACCAATTGTCCTCACCATTCCAGTTATGGTCGGGTATGCCTTTATTTATGGGGATTATTTAAATCTATTGCCGCTAGGAGTAGCTGATTTCTCAGCAATTTTAAAGGGTGTACTTGCTTCCATGTTCTCGATAAACGGCTTTATTGTGGTGGCGGTTGTTTTCCCCCATGTGAAAGGAACGCCAAAGGAGAAGTTTAAAATAGTATCAGCAGCCCATTGGACGGTAGCACTTATTTATACGATTGTGCTGCTCACTTCATTTCTCACTTTTAGTCATGGGGAAATGAAACTTCTACCTGAGCCTTATTTGTATATGATCAAATCGTTCTCGCTAACCATAATCGAGAGGCTAGATTTAATTTTTCTGTCCTTTTGGTCTATTAGTATTATTACAACGTACGTCATCTTTGTTTACTGCGGTACAATCGGAGTGATGGACTTTCTGCAAACGACGCGTTATCGTCTTATTGCCATCACGCTTCTAATCCTAACCTTTACCATTGAATTTTTGCCTACTTCTATTAACGAGTTTAGCCAAATGGTCACGTACATTAATAAGCCAAGTGCATATTTAACTTTTTTGCTCCCTCTCTTATTGGTGCTTTTATCAAGTGTGAGAAAAAAGGAGCGGCCATTATGAAAAAACAAATATTACTAATGATAACGTTATGTTTATTAACTGGGTGCTGGGATGAGCGACTTGTGAAAGACATTAATCTCATTTATTCACAGGCGCTGGATAAGACGGATGAAGGCTTAATTGAAACAACCATCGTCACAATTGGTGGCGCTCCAAATGAAAGTGGAGCTCAAGTGAGCACGCAAAAGCCGGCTGTTATCTCTGCGGTTGGGAACACACCTCGTGATAGTCGAATGAATTTAGATCGAAAGGTGTCCGGGGAATTATATGCCTCCAAGAACCGGGTGACACTTTTAAGTCAAGAGCTTGCCGAGGATAATATTTATTCGTTGCTTGATGTCCATTTTCGGTCACCTATCTCAACAACGAATGCTCGCTTAGCTGTAGTAGAGGGTGATGCAAAGAGAGCGTTGCATGTGAAAGTGGCCGAAACGCCACTAATTAGTAATTATTTAGGGGATTTGCTGTTAGGGTTAGAGGAAGTGGAATCAATTCCAAAAGCATCGATGGAAGACGTGCTAAGCTCCTTGTTTGATAAGGGAACAGACTTCGTCTTACCCCTAATGCATGTTATTGACCATGAGAATGTTGCATTAGATGGAGTAGCGTTATTTGATAACGACCATATGAGCGGAAGTATAAATGCTGACCAAACATTGCGGTTATTGCTAATGGATATAGACAGGAGGGTACCACGACGTTTTAATACACGTGTAACAGACAATGAAGAAAGGCGAGTCAATAATTACGTGACTATTGATGTTGAAGAAAAAAATAGAACGCTAAAAATAAAAAAAGAGGCTCCTAAACAATTCTCTGCTCACATTAATCTTGATTTACTATTAAATGTAGTGGAGTACCCAAAAGATACACTGTATATTGAGGAAAACATTATAAAATTAAACGAAGAAATACAAAAACAGTTGCAATTCGAGTGTGAAGAAGTACTGCGAATCATTCAAGAAGCAAACTGCGATTATTATGGGATTGGCAAGCATATCCGTGCACATCATTATAAAGATTGGGAAGCGATGAATTGGGAGGAAGACTATGCCAACATCCCACTCACCGTCTCGGTTCAGACAAAAGTCGTTTACCATGGTATTATCAATTAATTCACGGTTTCCTCGCGTCAAGTAGTAAAGAAACGAATTGGAGTGTCCCGCTTTCATTGCGATGGTCAAATTGTTTAGAACGATAGATCATCCCATCTTCTTTGTTCCAGTCGTTCTGGTGAAACTGACCCTTCTCATCATGGTATTCTAACAATGAAATGCGAAAGCCAGCTGTTTCAAAAAGTGAAGAAAGTGTATGATAGGTGTGGACGACTTTATGGCTACTAGCAGGATGATCTAAGGGGCCGGGTCCACCTATTTGTACAGCAGTCTGGTATGCTTCATTAGGGAAATAGCGGTCAGGTACGGCACAACGAACATACCCTCCTGGTTTTAAAAATTCATAACAAAGAGCGGCGGCTTGAATTCCTTCTTCAATGGTAAGGTGTTCCCAGACGTGTTCTGCTAAAATAACAGAAAGGCTCGATGGTTCAAAGTGAGTCAGCCAATCTTCTCGTTTTATCAGATTTAGCTCATCTTTTTGTAGATGAAGCCACCCGGGGTTATTATGATACTCACCAGCACCAACAACAATCTTTGTTTTTTGGTTTCTTGTCATATGGGGATCTCTTCCTTCCAACGTCTTTGTCCTGTTTCTTCTATAAAGGATGAATGAATCCTGCTAGATGTTTTGATCGTCTGTAGAACGGTTATGGAAATAGTATAGACGAGAAAAGGGAGATGATGAAAACATGTCAACAGTACTCGCAGGTATTCAACTTCTACCGAACCTTAAAGAAGACCATACAGGAGGAATGATTGATCATTCGTTACAGTTGGTCGAAAAATCTGGTCTTAGATACGAAGTAGGGCCACTGGAAACGGTTGTTGAAGGAGATTTAGATTCGGTTATGAGCCTGATTCAATCAATTCAAGAAGATGCCATTCAAACAGGGGCCGATGAACTATTGTCTCACGTAAAGATCCATTATCGTAAAGATGGCGTTTCGTTTGAAGATAAAAAATAAACGTTCGTTATGCGCGCATGCCAACAGGAATGCGCGTATTTTTTCAAAGGAAGTGTGTAGAGGTGGATAAGCATACGGTTTTATTAATCGTTGATTTAATTAATCCTTTTGATTTTAAAGACGCTGAGAAGCTCTATGATGCTTCTTATTCATGTGCGCAGCAAATTGCCAAATTAAAAGATACCATGCAAGAAAAGGGTTATCCAGTTATCTATGTAAACGACAATTATGGTCACTGGAAATCTGAATTTACCCAACTGTATCATTACATTGTTGAAAATGAACTTCCTGGCTCGCCGATTGCAACATTATTAAAACCGAGTGAGCATGAATATTCTGTTCTTAAGCCTCAATTTTCCGGTTTCTTTGCTACACCTTTAGATATGCTTTTAAAAAGAATGGAAGCCAAAACGCTTATTATAACAGGTGTTGTCGGAAACATGTGTATTGAATTCACTGCGAATGATGCGTATATGCTCGGTTATCATTTAATTATTCCTAGAGACGGTTTTGCATCCTTTACAGAACAGGAATATCAACAATCGTTAACTCATTTTGAGGAGATTCTTAAAGCAGATACACGGTCCATTGAGGAACTAATGTCCTAGAAGAGTCTAAGTAATTTTTATCATCATGACTTAGCACAAAAAGAGGCTGGGACAAAAGTAGATAGACAGACCAAAAGGACGAACATTCCTGAAAATAGGAACGTTCGTCGTTTCTTTTATATGAAAATGAACGGAAAGCGAAGGATTCTCCTGTAGCGGTGCTACTCAGCATATTTTAGACTATTCGTCTTTTCAAATACTACTTTTCGTTATGTCCCAGCCTCTTTTTCGTTTGATTGGTCTGTTATCCAAGAGTCAACGATCTCGATGATGGCTTTTTGCTGCTCGGCTACGGAAAGAGTTGCGACCCCGTCGCCAGATTGTTCACCGTATATACCAAAATAGGCATGGTTGCCGCCTTCAATTTCAATGAAATCGGTCGTTTTCGGAAGGTTTTCGCTATTAGCTTCAATTTTCTCTGGTGTGCTTAAGCCGTCTTCAGATGCACTAAGAGAAAGGACTGGGAGAGAAGAGGAGTGTAAAAATTTATTGCTCGCTGCATACGAGCCAAATAAAAGTAAGCCCTCAATCGTCTCTAAATGGGTATCCGCATACTTCGCCGCAGCTGCACCACCCATAGAATGCCCACCTATGAACCAATGAAGCTCAGGTTCCTTTTGAATTAACTCTTTTGCTTTAGCACTGTCAAAGATCGAGAGGTTTAACGTAACAGACGGAATGGCTACCGTTATACCTTGCTGAGACAATTCTTGCGCAAGGTAAGCATACGCTTCTGGTTCTACTTTCGCCCCAGGATACAAAACGAACCCGATATCCGCATTAGGTGCAGAATAAATTATCCAATCATCTTCTTTGGGAATTGGTTCATGTAATTCCACACCTTCAGCATTGATTACCGTATAGGTGAACTGAGTCCAAACGAAGAAACTTGCCACTAGAAGAAGGATAATTCCTGTAACACCAAGAAGTATCCATTTTAAACCTTTTTTCATTTGATGGATTCCTTTCTAAGAGTCATCTTTTTTTTATTATGATTATAGGGGACGTTTTCATGCAATTTAACGCAGGAAGTCAGTAAAGCTTAGCGAAAAAGAGGTGGGATATGATTGTATCGATTACGAGACTACATTTAAGAGGTATACACACATTGCCAACATTTACTTGGATGACTGTTTGCTCACATTTTCAAATACGTAAAACGAAGGGACTCGAACACATTTCATATCAAAAAGAAGGCGTGTTAACGTATTGGACTATGTCAATTTGGCATTCTCCTGAAGACATGAAGGCTTTTAGAAATCATGGAGCACACTTTAGGGCAATGAAACATTCTAGGCAGTTGGCAGATGAATTGCAATACATCCAATTTTCAACAACAACAAAAACATTGAGCTGGGATGAGTGTAAAGAAAGGCTTCACCAAAAGTATCGAAGCAAGGTGTTGTAACAGAAAATCAGTATCCTCTTTTATTCTACTAACCCACTAAAGAATAAGAATAACGTTACAGCTCTTGTATGAAAGCGTGAGAAGCTCGATCGCTTTCAAACTGATGAACATTTAACGCTTGTTCACAGAAATGTAGGAAACCAAGTAGATATACTAAGACTGGCTTATTATTGAAGAGAACGCCTCGTTGTTGTGCTGCCAATTAACGTTGAAAGTGAGGAGAATGTGTGACCGAATTTCTAATTGAATTGGGGGATGCCAATTCGAAGGAAGCAACGTATTTGATGCGCGAGCTTTCAGAAAGATTAACATGTATTACTGGTGATTCAGGAGAAGGTTCCTTCAATACGAATGATCTGAACGGCGCACGGGCAATCTTTGCCATTTGTCGATACAACGGAGAGCCAATTGGTTGTGGGGCATTACGACCGATAACTGAAACAACAGCTGAATTAAAGAGAATGTACTCAAGAAAAAATAGTATTGGAGTTGGATCGAGGCTTTTGAGTTTTTTAGAACAAGAAGCTCAAAAAATGAACTTCTCTACAATTAGGCTTGAAACCAGAAGGGTCAATACGAAAGCAGTTCAATTTTATGAAGGGAAGGGATATGGTCGTATTTCCAATTATGGGAAGTATATCGGAAGGTCAGAAGCCGTTTGTTTCGAAAAAGTTCTGTAAGATCGTCGTGACATGTAGATTTTCCGCTGAATTATCGCCTTAAAGCCGAGTGTGTTAAGTCTACTTAGTTTTGCGTCGATACGAAAAAACGTTCTATAAATTACCAGGTAAATACGAACGTATTTTCTGTTTTTGATCTTGAATAAGAATATGCGTTCGTATATAATGAATGAAAATAAGGGAGGGCTTGCTATGAACAGAGGCGTTTTACAACGAGCGTTAGAGCGTAAAGATTGTGTTGAATTAATTTATTTAGATACAAAGGGAATCATTTCGCAAAGAGTCATTACGGTATTGCAGTTGAAAGAGCGCTGGTTTGTAGCCTATTGTCATAACAAGCGCCAACGAAGAGTATTTAAGTATGAGAATGTTCTCTCTTTAAATCAAATGAAACGAACAGTCTCGTAGCATGGCTAACCATAATTAAAACAGATCCTCATCGTAGGACTATCTATACTGAATATTAAGCTTATTTCCTATAAAACACCATAAAAATGTCAGTTAAATAAACGTTTGTTTAATGCTGTTATTATACTATAGCAAGTGCATATTATCATTTTAGAATCCTAGTGGTTCTGTAGTCTAATGAAAAGAGTGATCAAATGAACGTTGATGTTAGGATGAACCTTCCCATTGAAGATGAAGAAGTACCCCTATTAAGAGAAACCGTAGGCTGAGCAAGAAGAGATCAAGATTACCCGCTTCTTTTTGAGCGCTGTACCTTTTGGGCAGGAATGAGAGGAGAGAACGAGGAGCTCATTGCATTTGGATATCTATGTGGGATGGGGTTAGAGCATGGGTACATAGAAGATGTGATTGTGCACCCATCGTATCAAGGTAGTGGTATCGGCGCTAAATTAGTGAAGCGTCTACTGGTCGAAGCAGAGACAACTGGTATAGAAATTGTCACAGTGACTTTCGATACAAAGCATGCGTCTTTTTATCAACGATGTGGATTTACGTATGGAGGGGGCGGGGTTTGGCGAATCAAAAATGGATAGAGCAAGGAGAAATGGTATGAATAAAAAGAGGCTCATTTTCGTTATATGGCTCGTTTTCTTTCCACTGGTTACAACAGGATTCTTGACGCTTTATCGATTCTTTAGAGGTCTTGAAATAGGGATAGAGCAAATGACGCCTCATTTTCTAGCGTTTATGGTGACTGGTGCAGTGGCTAGTTTCATATGGTATCAAATTGCGACGATGCACAAATAGAAAAGCTTAAAGAGACGCTCTCTGTCAGCGACTCTTATTTTTTTAGAATTGAGAGAACGTTAAAAGTAGATGATCAAATTTGATATTTCTTATAATTCATACTTGACAAATAAGAATTATCAGATTAAAGTCTATGATAACAACGAACACATTCATTTAAAAGAGAGGGTGAACGGCGATTAAAGTGGAGCAACAAGTCGTAGATGAGATTGTGACACAGCTACAAAAGCTTGAATTTGGTTCATTACTCATTACAGTACATAATGGCAAAGTCACACAAGTAGATTGTACAGAGAAGCGTAGATTGAATAAATAGTAAGCTGATCGGTCAACCGAAAGCTCACCAGAATGATGTGGTGGGCTTATTTTATTTCTGAAGGAGTGATGATAGGATGCATGTTCTTTTTTTATCAGGAAGTCCTAACCGATTATCAAAAACGAATGCTGTACTAAAAGTAGTGCAACAATCGTTTGAACTACCTTATAGTGCGTCTACTATTAACATACTTGACGTACCTGCTGATGACTTAATGCAGGCAAAGTTTCAGTCTCCTGCAATGGATAAAGTAAAAGCAGAGATTGAGAAGGCAGACATTCTTGTAATTGGCAGCCCCATTTATAAAGCATCCGTTCCTGGTGTGCTAAAAGCGTTGCTTGATCTTTTGCCTGAAGGAGCCTTACTAGGAAAAGTGGTATTACCTGTAGCAACTGGCGGCAGTATTGCTCACTATTTATCGTTAAATTATTCCTTGCTTCCAGTCCTTCATATACTTGGAGCTACCTCTATTATTAAGCCGGTTTTTGTTTTAAGTGACCATGTTCAGATAGAAAATGGGATTGGGCGTATTCGAGATCCAGGATCATTGAGAAGGATCGATGAAGCTATTTCCAGATTAAAGCAATCCGTTAAACAAGCTTCTTATACAAACGTATAAACAGAGTCGACCAGAACACTGGAGACGTGCGTAAAGCCGGTTTTCATAGTGTTTTTTTAATTTAAATGAAGGAGTGGGTACGTAATGGCAAATCGACAGATGCATTTAGGAGCGTTTCTTATGACGCCTGGTCATCATGTAGCAGCGTGGAGGCACGAGGATAGTGCAAACGATGCAAAGGAATGGCTCTCGGCAGAGTATTATGTCCGTTTAGCTCAGCTAGCGGAAAAAGGGCTCTTCGATATGGTATTTTTTGCAGATCATTATGCAGACCGGACGAAACGAGAAGAAGATGTCTCGCATAGCGTGACGGCTCGCTTAGATCCTATTCTACTCTTATCTGCGATGACCTATGCAACGTCGCGTATTGGATTGTGCGCTACTGCATCGACGAGTTTCTATGAACCGTATTACCTTGCTCGTGCGTTTGGAACCATTGATCATTTAAGTAATGGTCGAGCGGCCTGGAATGTGGTAACGAGTGGCAATGCTTACGAAGCGTTAAATTTTAGTCGTGATGCTCATTATGACCATTCACTACGATACGAACGTGCAACGGAAAGCTTGAAGGTGACGAAGAAGCTTTGGGCTAGTTGGGATGAAGATGCCATTGTTCTGGATAAGGAAGCAGGACGTTTTACAGATTCGTCCAAAGTGCGCACCATCGATCATGAAGGCCATTTTTTCTCTGTTCCCGGTCCATTAAATATACCCCGTCCCGTTCAAGGTCACCCAGTAATTGTGCAAGCCGGATCGTCTGAGCCTGGGAAAGAATTAGCCGCTTCATCAGCTGAGGTTATTTTTACCGCTTGGAAAACAAGAAAAGATGCAGAAGTATTTTATCGAGATGTGAAGCAACGATTGGTCAAATACGGTCGGACTGTAGATGACTTAAAAGTAATGCCTGGTGTAATGCCGATCATCGGAAAGACAGAGGAGGAAGCGAAAGAGAAAGCGGCACATTTTCGCTCGTTAATACCAGAAGAAGCGGGGATTCGCTTGTTATCAGGGTTGTTAAACTTTGATTTATCTGGCTATCCGCTCGATGGTCCACTCCCAGAACTTCCTCCAGTTGAAACGAATAATGGGGCGAAAACACGATTTGAGCTTGTGACGAAGCTGGCAAAAGTAGAGAACTTGACCATTCGTCAATTGTATCAGCATATTGCAGGTGCGAGAGGGCATCGTGAAATTTATGGCACACCTGAACAAATTGCAGATCAGCTACAGGATTGGTTTGAAAATGGTGCTGCAGATGGTTTTAACATTATGGCACCACTTTTACCTGATGGACTAGAAGCATTTATTAAGAAAGTTATTCCTATTTTGCAAGAAAGAGGCTTATTCCGTACGAGCTATGAAGGGACAACGTTGCGTGACCATTTGGGATTAAAAAAACCTCATAATGCAGAGGTGTTGCAGCGTTAAGGAGGTGGTTGAGTTGAATTGGAGACAATCAATGTTGATTTTTGGGGGCATCATCTTAGCTTCTTGTTCAAACCATACGAGTGCTCAAGTGGAAGAGGGAATTCCTGTTCTTCGCTATCAAGGAACAGCAAATACTGTCATGCCGTGGGAGCTGGCTGATGACCTAGGTTATATGAACGGGATCAAGTTGGAATGGATTGGTGATGGCACTAGTGGGCCGGAGAGTATTCAAGCAACGATGACAGGGGATGTAGAGTTTGGAGGAGCGTTTAATGGTGCCATTCTTCAGTTGCACTATGCAGGTGCAGGTGTGACATCGGTCATTCATTATTATGGGTCTGATGAAGAAACGTATGCAGGTTACTATGTCTTGGAAGACAGTCCAATTCAAGAAGCGGACGATTTAATCGGTGGAAATGTCGGTGTTAATACGTTAGGCGCCCATCATGAATTTTCAACAGTCGAATATGCGAGACAGAATGGATTATCGAAAAGTCAGGTCGACGACATCGGCCGAATCATTATTCCTCCTGCGTCAGGTGAACAGGCACTACGTTCTGGACAGTTGGAAGTGACGACGCTAAGCGGTATCATTCGGGATAAAGCATTGGAAACGGGTGGATTGCGGCCGCTTTTTAAAGATATCGATTTATTTGGTCCATTTAATGCAGGTAGTATCGTCTTTAGAGATGATTACATAGAAGAACAACCTGAGGCGGTCGAAATTTTTGTGAATGGAATGGCAAGAGCCATTGAATGGATGAAGGAGAATGAAGCAGAAATTGTGCGGGAACGAATGCGAGAAATTGTGGAAACAAGAGGACGAAATGAACAAACTGATTTAATTGATTACTGGAAAAGTAGTGGCATCGAATCTCCTGGAGGTGCGATTCGTCAGGTTGATTTCGAGCGATGGGAAGATTGGTTAGTAGAAGAAGGTCGAATCTCAAAAGGTGAAACACAAATGGAGGAAGTGTATACCAATCGATTTAATCCATACTTTAATGAATTAGAGGAAGGGAATGAATAAGGTGCAGGACGTCGCAATTCAAGTAGATAATATGACCCATCAATTTAAAGGAAACCGAAACGACACCGTCACCGCCATTTCAAACTTAAGCCTATCTATTAAAAAGGGAGAATTCTTTGTTATTGTCGGCCCAAGCGGATGTGGCAAGTCTACTTTGCTCGATTTGCTTGCTGGTTTACAGTTACCTAGCCAAGGGCGCATCGTTGTGAATGGAGAGCGGGTGTCTAACCCGAGTTTAACTCGGGGGTTTGTGTTTCAACAATATGCGCTATTGCCATGGAGGACAACCATTGAAAATGTAGCCATTGGCTTAGAAGAGTTAGGGTTAAAGCGTAAAGAACGTCTAGTGAAGGCGGCTTCGTATATCGAGCTTGTTGGGTTAAAAGGGTTTGAAGAGACGTATCCCCATCAGTTATCAGGAGGGATGAAGCAGCGGGTTGCCATTGCACGAAGCTTAGCCTATGACCCTGAGGTTCTTCTGATGGATGAACCGTTTGGAGCACTTGACGCTCAAACACGAGAAAGCCTTCAATTAGAATTACTGGAGATTTGGAGGAAAACAAATAAAACGATTGTATTTATTACACATAGCATCGACGAAGCGATTGTCCTTGGCCAACGTGTTGGGGTAATGAGTCAACGACCTGGAAGAATCTCTCATATTGTGGATACACCGTTATTTGAAACGAAAAGAAATGAAGATCCCCGTTCATTACCAGCATTTGCTGTGCATAGACAAAACGTGTGGAACTTGCTTCATGGAGATCAGGAGGTGAATGCATGGAACGTGTAACCCATGTGCCTGAAGCAAATCGGCAATGGTCAGCCCGGTTTAACCGTTTTGTCTTCCAGAGTCTATCGTTTCTTAAGTCCATAACAGCCATTGCGCTTTTCTTTTTATTATGGGAACTTGCACCTCGACTAGGTATGGTTGATGCTGTTTTTATGCCACCTTTCTCTACTGTTCTCGCAAGTGGCTTGGAGTTAATACTAAATGGTCAGTTATTTTCACATATCAGCGCTAGCATTACGCGATCGATCATTGGATTTTTAGTAGGGATGATCATGGCGATTCCTCTCGGGCTCGTGATTGGGTGGTTTACAACATTTAGTAAATGGTTGACCCCTCTTTTAGAATTGTTCCGTAATACAGCAGCGTTAGCGGTGTTGCCTGTTTTTATCTTGTTGCTCGGAATAGGGGAGCTTTCAAAAGTGGCGGTGGTTATCTACGCATGTTTCTTTCCCATTCTTATCAGTACGATTAGTGCCGTTCGGAATGTGGATCCCTTATTTATAAAAGCGGGGAAATCGCTAGCGTTGACTCCCTATCGCTTATTTGTAAAAATTATCTTGCCAGCGTCTGTGCCAACGATTTTTGTCGGTTTACGCTTAGCAGCCGCGTCATCAATTTTAGTTTTAGTTGCTGCAGAAATGATTGGAGCTAAAGCAGGGTTGGGGTATTTAATCATTAGCAGTCAACACACGTTTCAGATTCCAAATATGTATGTGGGTATCCTAACCATCTCTGTTATTGGCTTAGGCGTGAATGCGCTCCTTGTTTTTATTGAGAGAAAACTATTGCATTGGAAATAAACCATATAAAGTAGCGCATCGGATTCACTAAACGGATGCGCTTTTTTGTGTTGATTGGCCCTTAACTTTTCCCATGAAATCTCCTAACCGGGTTTAACATACTAAATTCAGTTAGCTCTATATTCTTGTTTTTAAAAGAATTGGTAGTGTTGCAAGTAAAAAGGGAAACATGGCAATACATTGGAACAAAACTAGCAAAAATCTCCTTCAACCAAAAAGCCTATATCATTTAAGTTGCTCATTTGGTATGATTTACAGAATCATTGATAGTTTCATAGAAACCTATGTTTAGCTAACCTAATATTCGGGAATGCACGATAGGTAGTTTAAAAGGAGGGGGAAAATGCGTTTTTTTAAAACAGTGACAGCCCTATCGATTATCGTCTTACTCCTGTTTGTGACGTATGAACAAGTGAGCGCGTCCACAAACGTTGGTGTCGTTCAAAGTGACGCGCCATTAAACGTAAGGGATCTTCCTTCTGAAGAAGGCTCCATCATTGGGAAGCTCGAACCTGGAAATAAAATTGAATATTTTAACACGTCAACAGACTGGGTTAAAATAACGTATGCTGGACAAGTGGGCTATGTGAGTAAAGCATTTATTAGTGGCACAATAAGTACAGAGGCAACGTCAACAGCAGGGCATGTAGAGTTGAAGACAGGTGTGGTCGCTTCAACAGGTGGACTAAATGTTCGGTCTGGTCCTCGACAATCTGAAAGCGTTCTTGGGCAGTTGGCGAATGGTACACAGATTGATTACATTGACTTAGGGAATGACTGGGCGCAAATAACCTATAACGGGGCAATTGGATTTATACATACTGAATACGTACAATCTATGGTTACGTCACCCACAGTTACTCCTATTGTTAATAAGCCAACAGCTAAACAAGGGTTTAAAGTCGTACTTGACGCTGGACATGGCGGTTATGATTCGGGTGCCGTTGCAAATGGCCTCTTAGAAAAGCATGTAGTAAAAGCGTATAAGGATGAGCTAAAGCGAACGTTAGCAGCAGATGGCATTGAAGTTATTGAAACGCGAACAGGTGATGAGTTTGTTTCCCTTTCGAGTCGAGTGAACCAAGCAAATCAAGCTCAGGCAGATTTGTTTCTTAGCATTCATGCTAATAGTTTTGCCGATCCGAATGTTCGCGGTTTTGAGACTCATTACTACCAATCTAGTAAAGAGGCAAGCGCTATTAATAAGGAGATTCGCCGATTAAACTCTGGTTATACAAGAGGAATCTATCAGTCTAATTTCCAAGTTCTGCGCGATTCAAATGTTCCAGCTGTTTTAATTGAAGTAGGTTACTTAACAAATGCTGATGATGCCTATCGTATGCAAACGAATCAGCATCAACAAGAAGTAAGTGAAGCCGTTCGACGTGCGGTGCAACAATTAAAATAAGCTAGTAATAAGAAGCCTTTCTCAAAGAAGGTTTCTTATTTTTTTTGCAGGATTTGCTCTCGTTTTGTCGAAGGAAAAGAGGCATAATGAGGTGATAAGAATGGAAGTGTTCCAATCTATAGGATTAGCGGTACTGCCAGTACTCATCATAGGTGCGTTTGCGGTTTCCGCCATTGCAATAACTGCTGTGAAGGAACAGAAGAAACAACTAGAACAGTTAGAAAGGCGACTTGCACAACTAGAACGACAATCATAGAGAAGAGGATGTGCCATCATGTTTGAACATAAACTAACGGAACAATTGTCACTAAAACTAATTGACTTTCAAGATGCTGATGCAATTTATACATTAACCGATGAAAATCGGATGTACTTGAAAGAATGGCTCCCCTGGCTCGATCATATTAAAGAGGTAAACGATACCGCTACGTTTATTCGGCGTTGTTTGCAGAGTCATGCAGATAACAATGGGCTTCACACGGTTATTGTGTATGACGGTCATGTAGTTGGAATGGCGAGTTTTAATTCGCTGAATTGGGCGAACAAAACAGCCTCCATTGGCTACTGGGTGAGTGAAAAGGTTCAGGGTAGAGGGATTGTCACAGCCGTTGCCCATGACTTAACAAATTATGCGATCCAACAACTTAACATGAACAAAGTGGAAATTCGTGCTGCTGCCGAAAATCAAAAGAGTCAAAGAGTTCCGATGAAACTAGGCTTTACACGCGAAGGAACAATTAGACAAGCAGAATGGCTGTACGATCATTATGTGGATCATGTTGTGTTCGGAATGCTTGCTTCTGAATGGAAAGACCGAGTGAACTAGCTCGGTCTTTTTTATTGCTAAGAAGCCTCCCATACAGGAAGGCTTCGGGGTTTTATTTAATTCTGTTGCTTGTTCATCGAATGAAGTGATGCGGTAAGCTTTTCACCTTCAATATCTAAATTTGGTAAGAGCTTATCCAGCCATTTTGGTAAATACCAGATGGTGTCGCCAAATAGGGACATCACCGCTGGAACGAATATCATACGGATGAGGAATGCATCGATTAAAATCCCAATAGCAAGAGCAAACCCAACTTGCTTAATCATGATGTCATCTGTAAAAATAAATCCAGCAAATACAGATACCATAATGAGTGCTGCTGCAACAACAACTCGACTTGCAGACGAATAACCTGTTTTAATGGCAGCGTCTTTTTTATGACCATGTACGTAAGCTTCCCTCATAGATGACACGAGAAAGACTTGATAGTCCATTGCTAATCCATAAAGAATACCCGTTACCATTATGGGAATGAAGCTTAATAGTGGTCCGCCAGTATCAACACCGAATAATGAACCGAGCCAGCCCCATTGGAAAACTGCTGTTGTCACACCGAATGTAGCCAAAATACTTAAAAGAAAGCCAACAGTGGCTTTAATAGGTATGATGAGAGAACGAAAGACTACAAGCAAAATGATTAAAGAAAGCACCACGATAATCCCAATGTAAATCGGAAAAACTTCAGCTAGATTTTCAGAAACATCAATATTAATAGCAGTTAAGCCCGTAACACCAATGTCAAGGTTCGTTCCGTCAGTAATGGATTCATTTGAACGGAGGTATTCAACTAGTTCTTTTGTTTCCGAATCTGTAGGACCATGTTTAGGTGTGATACTTACTATACCAACTGTACCATCCTCATTAAAACCACCTGGTGACACTTCAGCAACTTCATCTAATTCCGATAAGGAGGAAAGAAGCTGAACGTATTCCTCTATTGCAATGGCAGAGCCGTCATCTTCTTCTGCTACTAGAGCTAAAGTACCGTTGTAGCCCTCGCCAAATGCGTCCGTAATCCGATCATAACTTTGTCTCTCCACCGTATCTTGATTGGCGCTAGCACCAGAAGGCATGCCAAGATTCATTTGGGTAACTGGGACTGCTAGTGTTGCTAATAAAACAATTAATAAGGGGATAATTACCCATTTTCCCTTTAGTAAAAATTGTATCCAATAGTTTGCAACGGTTGGTTGTGCATGATCTTTTTTAGCATAGCGCTCTCTAGCTTTTCGAGACACGATTCGTTCACCTGCTAAACCAAGAAGAGCTGGTAATAGAGTTAATGCGACAAGAACATCTAAGAACACTGTCATGGAAGCTACAAGTGCCATACTGCTTAAGAAAGAGATACCGATGACCAGTAATCCGCATAAAGCAATGATAACGGTTAGACCAGCAAAGAAAACGGCGCTTCCTGCTGTCCCTATAGCTCTAGCGGCAGCTTCTTTTGCAGTCAACTGCTCATCGAAAATAAGCTTGCGCTGACGATTGACGATAAACAAAGCGTAATCAATTCCAACGGCTAAGCCGACCATAAGAGCCAATACTGGTGTTAAGCTATTCATTTCAAACAAACTTGATAAAGCAAATGTTCCGCCAACACCGACCCCAACGCCCACGAGAGCAACAATTAACGGCAGTCCTGCTGCCACTAATGAGCCTAGGGTAACGACTAGGACAATTCCTGCAATTGCGAGACCAATCAGCTCGTGAGTTCCGCCTATAGGGATATCAGCAGGAATCAATGTACCAGACGGCAAGGCTTGAATCATCGTCTCTTCCTCGACCATATAAGCGTAATCCATAAGTTGATCAAGTTCAGCATCAGATAAATTCTCCACTTGTTCGGTCATTTGAAACTGAAACAAAGCTGTTTGTCCATCTTCTGAAATCATAATGCCTGGAACAGGGAAATCTTGGACAACAAGTGGTCGGTGAGTAGCTTCGCTTTCCGGCATCGCTTCTGCCATTTGTGCCAATGCTTCTTGTCCGTAGCTAGTTCCCCCATCTGCTAGAATCTCCATTGGGTTAACCACAAAATTAAGCTCGTAAATCGATTGAATGGCGGTCAGTAACGATTCAATCTGTTCAGGGGCATCCACAGCCACATTTCCAGTTGAGTGAAAAAGAATACTTCCCTGTCCTCCTGAAGCCATAGGGAAATCTTCTTCAAGTCGATCAAGGATATCCTGGGACTCTGTGCCATCAATTCTCGTTTCAGAACTAACGTTGACTCCAGCTGTTAGGAGGACAGTTATGACAACGCTCAAAATAATGAGCCAGCTTGCAATAAACAACCACGGCTTTGAATAGGCTGTTTTTCCAATTTTGTAAAACAATGTCGACATGCGTTCATTCCTTCTTTCTAGTTAAATCCCTCGCGTAATTGCTCAAAAATCTGATCGATGTAATGAAAAAATTGATTTTCAGTCAGTTGATCCGTTAAAGGAAATTGAATGCTAATTTCTTCTTCAAATAAAGGGAGCAATGCGCTAAAAATAGCCCCCATTAGAAGGTGGTAATAAGATGTAGGATACGCCTCACCAAATTTTTCAATCATTCCTTGCTTAGCGTAGTTTTGCACCTCTTGTAAGAGTGCATTCACATATAGTCTTAGCGTAGAATGATGTTTTGAAAGACAAACCAACTCATGTAGCCGGTTCAAAATTTCAAGTGAAAATCGATGTTTAATAAAAAAATGAATGGCATCAATTGGTGATAAGCTTTCTTCTGTAACTGTATAATGAAAGTCTAAAGGAGAGTGAAGAAGCGTTAATGCGTTCGCAATGGCTTCTTCTTTACAAGAGAAATAATTGGCAAATGTTCTACGAGAGTAACCTGCCTTTTGCACAATATCTTCAATAATAAAATTATCCACACCATGTTCTTTAGCAAGTTGAAAAGCGGATTCGGCTAAAGCTTGTCTAGTTTCCATCTTCTTTTTTTCACGCAATCCATGATCACTCATTATGTTTCACCTCAACTCTTTTTTATAATATCGGAAAACAACAATTTGCACAATGAGAAACTTTTCTCATTGTGCAAATTTGTTAGTGGGTATGTTGTTTTATTTATAAGGGTATATTGATACGAAAACGTTCATTTTTCTGGAGAAGGGTGATCATATGTCCAAACCGGTTCGAATTGAGGAAGCTTCGCCTCATTCAAGGGTTGGTGCTAAGCTAAACATTATGGCTATTGAAAGCATGGCTAAGACCATTGTTGGTTCAGACGATCCTGCTACTATAGAAGAAACGATGAGACGATTGTGGGAAGGGACAAATAATCGCTTTAGTCACGAATTCGCCTATGAAGCAAAAGCTGGAAACAAAACCCTCGGAATGGTGACGTGTTATCCAACAAGTGTCATGAATCAATTAGTTCTTCCAACAGCAAAACAAATTTTGCAAATAAGACGTTTTGAAATGATCAAGTATGCAGTCAAGAATGTACGCCCCCTCTATGCGATGATGACGATGGAAGAAGGAAAAAAAGATGAATTCCATATAGGTGCGATCGCCCTACTACCTGAAAGTAGGGGGCTAGGTATTGGTGGAATGTTGCTTGATTTTGCTGAAGCATGTGCAAAGGAACGTTCTTTCACAAAGCTATCGCTAACAGTTCGAGAAAACAATCCTCGTGCGAAACAATTATACGAGCGGCTAGGCTATCAAGTTGTAGGAAAGATTGATCGAGGGTCATTTAAGCTTTCTCGAATGGTTAAAACGGTGTAGCATTAAACAAGCAAGAGAGGAGCGGATGTATGAAAAAACATAAAATTTACACGATGCCGTTTGCAAGTGTTTATCCACATTATGTGAATAAGGTTGAAAGAAAAGGGCGGACAAAAGCCGAGTTGGATGAAGTGATTCAATGGTTAACTGGCTATCGTTCTGAAGAACTGGAAGCCCAATTAGAAAAGCAAACAGATATGGAATCGTTTTTTTCGGAGGCTCCAACTATGAACCCATCACGGTCTCTTATTAAAGGGGTCATTTGTGGTGTTCGGGTAGAGGACATTGAAGAACCGCTTATGAGAGAGATTCGTTACATGGATAAGTTAGTGGATGAACTGGCAAAAGGGAAGGCAATGGAAAAGGTATTGCGAAGTTAATGAACTGCCACAAAGCCGCTTAACTAGTCATCAAAATGAGCTTTATTTCGTTTCGCTTGGGATACTTAATCACATTGAGGTGCGTACTTGTTTAGGAGATTACGTAGGTTTATAGTCGATTTGAAACAAAAAAATTTTAACGATGAAGGTGAGAATCCATGAGATTTCAGGATAAAGTTGTATTAATAACCGGTGCTTCTGGAGGAATTGGGATAAAGGCAGCAGAGCTTTTTCGAGCAGAAGGAGCTAAACTCGCTTTAGTCGATTTAAATAAAACAGCTTTAGAAAAAGCATCCTCTGAAGCAAACTTAGATAAAGACAACACATTGCTAGTAGCTGGAGATGTTTCAAAAGAGAATGATGTCCAAGCATTTGTAGATCATACCATTGATCACTATGGACAAATCGATATTTTTATTAACAATGCAGGAATTAATGGTGAGTTTGGTTTGTTGACTGAACAAACCCTCGCTAATTTTCAAAATGTCTTGAATGTCAATACAACAGGAGTCTTTCTTGGGCTGAAATACGTGATGAAAGTAATGAAAAAACAACAAAATGGTGTCATTGTCAATACCGCTTCCAACGGCGGGTTGCTTGGTGCACCTGGAATGGGTCCTTACGTGGCGTCCAAACATGCTGTTATTGCATTAACGAAAACAGCCGCTTTGGAAGGGGCTGCGGAGAATATTCGGGTTGTAGCGGTAGCGCCTTCTGGAGTTGATACAGCCATGATTCGTTCAATTGAAAAAAATACAAACCCAGATAATGTAGAGGAAGCACGTAAACAATTTGAAGCAAGTGTTCCGCTGAATCGTTATGCAACAGCAGAAGAGATTGCTAAGCTAATGCTGTTTTTATCTTCTGAAGAGGCATCCTTCATTACAGGTAGCTATTATCGGATTGATGGTGGACAAGGCGCAACGTCTGTTTAAATCGCATTGTTGAATGTGTAAATGTGAACGAACCTTGTATTCTGTTCGATAGGTTTTGAATTTCGTCTATTTCCTGCTATGCTAGATCTACAAAAAAAGCAATGGATAGGTCGTATGAAAAAGGAGGCGATGTAAAAGTGGCTAGGAAGGTTATCTATGTCTTCATTGCGCTTTTACTTGTCGGTGTAGCAGGAATTGTCATGGTAAATTACATTCCTGAAGAGACGACGATAGAAGAAGAGATCACTCGTTATGAAAGTGAAAACGGTGAAATCACTTCTATTCAAATCATACAAGAGTCAAGTGAACGTTCGAATTCAACGAGAAGAGAAGTGACGATAGACGACCGTGATGCAATTATTGAACTCTTTCAACAAGGTGGCGTGACTGAACTCGTTCCGAATGATCGTGCACCAACGGTAACGTATCATATAGAAGTTGAGACAACAGAGCAGTCCATTTATACAGCACCAACGATTTTGGTGAGCGATGCCAGCTTTGCGTGGGGAGAGAATCGTTTTCACGTAAATGGTGCAAATGCGTTGTATGAAGCGATTGAAACAAGTGACTTTAATTGGTCGACTGACGAAGAATAGCTCGATAGAGAGGCCTTTTCGAAGGTCTTTTTTTATATGTGCCTGTCATTTTAGTGGAAGATTATCTACCCACATCTCTTAAGAAAGAGGCAAATTTTGTTAAGCTAAACTAAACAAAGGCAGATGGAGGGAGAGCGGGACATGAAAGGACTAGCAGTTGGGTTAGGTGTAGGTAGTGCCCTTGCGACTCAAGGGGTCTATGCAGAAGAATTTCCTTTACATACAATGGAGCCTCAGGAGGCAGAAGGTCAACATTATGTACCCTCAACAGTGGAAAACGTTCGATGGGGTGAACTGCCAAACCGAAAAAGTGCACCGGTACTAAAGATGGAATCAGGTGAAACGATTACATTTGATACAGTTTCAGCTGAAGGGTTGCTTGATGATCAAGGCAGAGATCCTATCTCTTACTTCGGTCAATATGGAGTAAAGCCAAAAGACATTCTTTCTGAAGCGATTGCCATTGCAGAATCAGATATTGTCAATAAATTCGGCGAACATGGTCCCCATATTGTGACAGGACCAGTTGAAATTAAAGGTGCAGAACCAGGTGATGTGTTAAAAGTAGAAACGCTGTCTCTCACGCCGCGGGTTCCATACGGCGTTATTTCAAACCGACATGGCCGTGGTGCATTGCCAGGAGAGTTTCCGGAAAATGATGGACCAGATGAAGAAGCAAGTCTTGAAAATCCAGAATTATTTAATAATGTATCGGTGTTCACCCCCATTACGATGCGAAATGGGCAGTGGTATGGTGAAATCCCTGATGAAGATGTGTTTTTTCCGCTTCAACCTTTTATGGGAATGATGGGCGTTGCAACAGATACGATTGATAGAGTAGATAGTGTCCCTCCAACCCGAACCGGTGGGAATATGGATATAAATGATTTAGGTGTAGGGTCAACCCTCTATTTACCGATTGAGGTAGAAGGTGGCATGTTTTACACTGGAGATCCTCATTTTTCACAAGGTGATGGTGAAGTCGCGTTGAGTGCTCTTGAAGGGTCACTTCGAGTTACCTTTCGGCTGTCGGTATTAAAGAAAGGAGATCCCGGAATTCCTGGGAACGCTCATACATTCAACCACCCAATTGGCGAGACAGAGGACTATTGGTTGCCGATTGGTCTTGATGAAGATTTAAATGAAGCGATGAAAGAGGCGACACGTCAATCGATTGACTTCTTGGAACATCATTACGGTATGAATCGAGCAAAAGCCCTTGCTTACTTAAGTGCAGCGACAGATTTTGAAGTTTCCCAAGTAGTGGATCGAACGAAGGGGATTAATGGGAAGATTCGAAAAGCTGATTTTGAAAAAAGGCTGCCGAATGAATTGGCAGCAACAACAGAAGGTGGACATCTACCACAAACATCCACCAACTATGTTGCCTGGATAATTGGTGGCTTAAGTATTGTTGGAGCAGCTTTTGCACTTGGTAGAAGAAAGAAACGATCTGTATAAGAAAAAGAGGCTCAGCACCATCGCTGTGTCTCTTTTTCTTTTTATGTAAATGAAACATTTTGTGCCAGTAACCGTAGAACATAAAAAGGAAACAAGGAGGAGACAGCATGAAACCGGACTGGTATACCTATGCGATTACCATAGCAACGATGACATTTGTTGGCTTCACTTCTTTTAATAACACTGCTGCCGCCCTCATATTCGGCATTGGAAGTGGGAGTATTTTTGGCTGGGTCATTGCCTCTATTCTGAAAATAAAACAATGATTCTTTACTGTTATCCTATTTGTTTATCAAGTTGAAAAAAGGAGCCCTTTTTATGTTTCGTTCCTATCGGCAATGGAAACGCCGGAAGAAAGTAAATAAAGTAAAGGAAGGCGACGGTCATGCCTTAAAACCATTCCGTTTTTGGCAGCCATTAACCCGCTCTTTATTTTATTTAAAACTTAGGAATCATGAAAGTGAAGACCATGTGTATGCAGTGAACGTTCATTTTTTTAGCGAAGATAACACGGCAGAGTTATACCTTAATGGTAAGCATATTGCCACCTCAAGTCTTCCGGCAGCTTTCCCTGTACCTGGTGGTGTCATTGAGGTCGGAACCACAGATTATGGATTAAGTCGAATGCATTATGTAGAGGATGGTGGTCAACGAGAATACGTACTACAGCCTGATAAGCGCTCAGGTGAAGGACTACGCATGAGATTTGACCAACGCTTCCCTATCTTAAGCAAAAGCATAGGACGGTCTGCTGTAATGGTATTACTCGTCTCTCTTCTACTTGGACTACCACAATTAGTAGAGCTCGTTACGAGCATCCCTTGGATACACGAACAAATCGGCACCTTTCAATCTCCTATAACACTACCTGATTGGGCAAATACAACTTTAATTGTTGCTGCTGTCCTAGCTGGGATTGAGCGCGCACTACTGTTAAAAAATCATTGGCTTATTGATATGGAAACGGGCTATTGGGATAACTAATGCAAGTCTAAAGGAGTGTAAGCGCCATTGTACAGCTTGTCTTGGAGAAAAAAGTAAAGCGGATTACGTCTCCATTTATTCAAGCATCTATGTTAACGGTTTTGCCAATTATATGGGCAAGAGGTATTGAATGGCAGGCTGTTCAAGTTGGCTTTTTCAATCAACCATTTCTCTACTCTATATCAGCATTTATGCTTGGTATGTGGGGCTTATTCTTGTTACTAATGGTAAGTGGAAATAAAAAAGAAACGGAAACCACACTCTCTTAAAACAAAGGTGAGTGTGGTTTTATGGTTACTTGAGAGTCCATCCATCTGGTAATGTATACGTCATTAAAACATCTGTTTCTTTTAAACGCTCAGAGACATAAGAAGAAGTGGTGGTTAACGTCGTGTCTGCATAAGCTGGGTGACACATAATCTCCAAAGATTGTACGCCTCTATGTTCGTCAAGGATACGATCTAACGCTTTATGAGTGACTCCTTGTTTGTAAAACCTTTCATCAAATGCCTCTGTATACATCTGAGTTTGGTGAGGCGTCTCTTCAAAATAATGCCGCCAAGGAAGTTGATAAACGGATGCTAGTTCCTCTATTACTGGGCGCAAATGAGCCCAATTATGCATGTGATGATGGCTGTCTAAATGACTAGGCGTTAACCCGAATTCGAAAAACGTTTCAATTTGCTTTGTCCATTCTCGTAGCACATCGGCTGGATCAATCAGACGTTCGTTTCGTTGTTCCAGAAGAGATCTAAATTGGCCATCCTGATTTGTAAGGCTTGGAACGTTTTCTGCTAAAGGTGTACCAATTGTTAAAGCAAGATGAACTCCAACACGCAAGCTAGGGTGCTGCTGTGCAAGGGCAACAGCATGACGCGTACCAGGCATATTCACAAGCATGGTCGTAGATGACACGACCCCATGTAAATGGCAATCTAAAATACCGTAGTTAACTCCTCGTGATAATCCAAAATCATCTGCATTAAATACAACAGTAGACATATTCCCTAAACCTCCATTAACTGTAGTGTCGTTCAATTTGAAAACTCGCTCGTTCCCCATGAAAATAGGTTTGCGAATGCTCCGCAATTTTTCCATCTTCTAAGAAAGCTAGCGTTTCCAAATAAAAACACGGTGTCTGTTCTTCAGATAGAAGATGTGTAGCAATAAAAGGGTCCATAGTTGTTAACTGAAGATGTTCCTCAGTTCGCGCAATACGAACACTGTAGTGATCTCTTAGTGTGGAATACAAGGAAACGGAGCATTGCTCCTCAGTAATACCTGGAGCAATAGACCAAGGAACATAAGCAATCTCATATTGCAAAGGCTTCTCGTCGACATAACGAACGCGAATGATTTTTTGAATGGCAGCATTTGCATCCGTCTGTAGTAAATCGGACAACTCTTCATCAGCCGGAATCACTTGTAATGACAATACTTTAATGAAAGGTTTTTTTCCTTGTGAAGTGACTTGTTCTGTAAAAGAGGTAATCGTTTGGGATAAATTGGTGCGTATTTTCGGTTCTGCAACAAAGGTACCTTGTCCTTGTCTTCGAACCACATAACCCTCTTGACTAAGTTGTTGTAGAGCAGTTCGAACGGTAGTACGACTCACACCATATGTTTCACAAAACTCAGCTTCTGTGGGAAGTTGTGATTGAGGTGCATATTCATTGGCTTCTATCTTTTGAATAATGTTTTCTTTGATTTGCTGGTGCATTGCAGACATTGGCATGACCCCTCCAGATTCTATACCTTTATTGTATCATAAATGATGGGAAGTTTTCATACAAAGGTAATGACAAAAAAGAGAAATGCTTTTAAAGTTGTTATTACAAATAATGCTGTACATTTCTTATTTGTTATGATAAATTGTAGTTGTATTAAGAAAGCGATTTCAAATAATAGTTATACCTACAAATAGAGTAATAACAGGAGAGGGGCTTTATGATGTTGAAGCTTGTCATCATAGGTGGAGGATCTAGCTATACGCCAGAAATTATAGAGGGCATGATTGACCGTCATGATCAATTTCCAGTGACGGAAATAGCGCTAGTGGATATTGAGAAAGGAAAACAAAAGTTAGACGTTATCTCACGTTTAGCAAAGCGAATGGTGAAAAAATCAGGAAAAGACATTACGATTACAGCCAGTCTTGACCGACGAAACGCATTAAAGAATGCTGACTTCGTGACAAGTCAAATTCGAGTGGGGGGATTGAAAGCAAGAGAAAAAGACGAACGAATTCCACTTTCTTACGGCGCTTTAGGGCAGGAAACAAATGGTGCAGGAGGAATCTTTAAAGCCTTGCGAACGATACCGGTTTTGTTAGAGGTATCTAAGGATATGGCTGAGCTTTGTCCAAATGCATGGCTTATCAACTTCACGAATCCTGCTGGAATGGTAACAGAAGCTTTGTTGAAATATGGTTCTCATAAACGCGTCATTGGCGTGTGTAACATTCCATTTAATATGCGAACAGGTGTGGCAGAAATTCTAGGCTGCCAAACGGAAGATGTTGAAATTGAATTTATTGGCTTAAATCATTTTGTATTTGGTCGTCGCGTGCTTGTAAAAGGAGTGGACTATACATCGATTGTGATTGAGCGATTAAAAGATCCATCAAATCAATATTCTCCAGCAAATATCGTATCAGAAGGATGGTCGTCTACATTTTTATCTTCTTTTATGATGCTGCCGAATCCTTACCATAGCTATTACTTTAAAGGGGCAGAGATGCTAGAGAAAAGTTTAAAAGAGTATTGGGAGAATGGAACACGGGCTGAAGTCGTCCAGCAAGTAGAAGAAGAGCTCTTTAAAAAATATGACGATAAAGAGTTAACAGAAAAGCCTACCGAACTTGAGAAAAGAGGAGGGGCTTTCTATAGCGATGCGGCTTGTAACGTTATGACAAGTATCTATACAAATAAAGGCGATATTCAAACTGTTAACGTTCAAAATAATGGGACCATATCAGACTTACCGAACGATGCTGTCATTGAAACCAATGCTGTCATGGGGGGAGAGGGGCCACGACCAATTTCAATAGGAACGCTTCCGCTCTCAATTCGAGGCATCATTCAATTGATGAAGAATATGGAGGAATTGGTCATTGAAGCAGCTGTAAAAGGCGATCGTGAGCGCTTGTATCAAGCGTTAGTCATCAATCCACTTGTTCGAGAAGAAACGCTTGCAAAAGATTTAATGGAAGAGTTATTGGACGCACATAAAGAAGATTTGCCGCAATTTTATCAGCAAGTATAAAAAGGGGGAATTTCTATGATGCAATGGTTAGAAAGAAATGTTGTGCCAGTGGCGGGGAAAATTGGCGCACAAAGGCACTTAGTTGCCATTCGAGATGGATTTGTCAGTGTTATTCCGTTAATTATTATTGGCTCGTTTGCTATCTTACTTAACAATTTCCCATTACCGACAATCGATCGATATCAAGCGTTTATGATGGGGATATTCGGTGAAAATTTCACCATGTTCGGCGGAAATATATGGGATGCCTCTTATGCAATCTTGGCTCTCCTTGTTACGATGGCCATTTCCTATCATCTAGCTCGTTCCTATCATGTTGATGGGTTAGCAGCAGCAATCTTATCCGTTTCCACATTCGTTATGCTATCGCCGTTCACTGAGGATTGGGGACTCTCACTAGCATGGACAGGATCACAAGGCCTTTTCGTTGCGTTGTTTAATGCCCTCATTGTAACTGAATTATTTCGAGTGCTTGTTAATTCAAGATTTACGATTAAAATGCCACAGGGAGTACCTGAGGGTGTAACGAAATCTTTTCGCTCATTAATTCCATTTCTTATAATTCTCATAGGGCTTAGCTTACTGCAAATGTTTATGACGTTAGTCGTTCAACTAAGCGTGCACGAATTAATCTTTGAATGGATTCAAACGCCATTACTAAAATTATCAAATTCATTACCAGCAGCACTTATCGTTGTGTTTCTTAATCATTTCTTATGGTTCTTCGGGTTACACGGGACAAATATTATGTCACCGATTATGGAAGGTGTATACTTATCAGCAAGTATTACAAATACTGAGCTTGTTCAAGCAGGAGCGAGTATTTTTGGGAACGAGCTAGCGATTGTAACAAAAGCATTCTTTGATGCTTACGTTTTTATGGGTGGTTCGGGAACAACATTGGCACTTATCGCCGCAATCTTTATTGTAGCAAAAACGTCCCATTACCGAACGGTTGGGAAATTAGGTGCACCGGGAGCAGCGTTTAATATTAATGAACCTATTATGTTCGGTATGCCCATTGTGTTGAATCCGTCACTGTTAATTCCATTTGTTTTATCACCAATACTATTGACCATCATTTCTTATTTTGCGATTTCCTTTGGATTTGTTGCGAAAACGGCAGTTGCCATTCCTTGGACAACACCGCCTATTATAAGCGGATTCCTTGTTTCAGGGCATTGGTCAGGGGTGGTTTTACAGCTCTTTAACTTAACACTTGCCACACTTATCTATATACCATTTATTCGCTTATCTGAACGTGCACAAGAACGAATTGAAAAAGAAAACGGTTAAGAAGGAGTACCATCATGACAAGAACACTTGAAGAAATTTCATTCACCCTCATTTTGCATTCGGGAAACGCTCGCTCTTTTGCCATGGAAGCCATCCAAGCGGCAAAGGCTGGAGAATTTGAGCAAGCGGCAGGTAAATTAAAAGAAGCCGAGGATGCATTTGTGACGGCTCACCATGGACAAACGGAACTGCTCCAACAAGAAGCGCAAGGAAACGGGGTCACCCCTTCCATTTTATTAATTCATGCACAAGATCACTTAATGACCTCGATGACAGTAAAAGAAATGGCTGTTGAATTGGTTGAACTCTATCAACGCTTACCAAAGGGAGTGTAAAAAGATGAATATTTTACTCGTATGTTCAGCTGGAATGTCTACTAGTATGCTCGTTTCAAAAATGAGAGAAGCAGCTGAAGTGAAAGGCGTAACGTGTGAAATTGATGCCGTATCCGCTTCACAGTTAAACGACCATTTAGAAAAAGTGGATGTCCTGTTAATCGGTCCACAAGTACGTTACATGCAAGCACAAATTACGAAACAAGCTGAACCGTACAACGTCAAAGTCGATCTGATTAATCAAATGGACTATGGGATGATGAAAGGTGAAAACGTACTGAATCAGGCAATACAGCTCGCTGAAGGGAAATAAGGTGTACAAAAAGTATAGGCAAGTTGCCTATACTTTTTTTGTGTATAATGGAGGAATAGGGAAGTAAGCAGGAATGTTTACAAGTATGTTCAGCGATTTTGAAGGCTAGAAAACGAATAAAGTGGAGGGAAAGAAATTGGATTATACAGTGATGCATGAAGCCCCAAATCCGAAAGCTTATATTGAGTTACGACTGGAAGCGGGATTAAGTGAGAAATCGGTAGAGGCAGCTGAAATCGGACTTCGTCATTCTTTATATGCAGTGACGTTGTACGACGGAGATAGGTTAATCGGTATGGGCAGAATTATTGGAGATGGTGGCGCATTTTTTCAAATAGTTGATATTGCAGTCAAGCCTACGTATCAAGGAAAAGGGTTAGGCAGTGTTATTATGAAGCACCTTACTGACTACCTTGATCAACACACACTGCCTGGTTCCTATGTTAGCCTTATTGCAGATGGGGAAGCAGAGCATTTATATAAGAAATTTGCGTTTAAACATACAGCCCCCCGATCCCAAGGAATGTACCGTTCGTATTAAAGAGGTTCGCCTATTTGTTCACTGGATGGTAGAAAGATAGCCAAAAGTGTGGTTTTACGTATGGGAAGAGGGGTAATCAATACACATAGGTATCAATCATGTTTAAGGAGGATATCTATCATGAATCGCTTTGAGCGAGAACTGTTTCGCCGGGAATTACTATTTCTTAAAGCAATGAGGAGAAAAGTAACCGGTAATGAAGCTCGCTTTACGGAGATGTTAGATGACCAAATTAAGCATCTTGAAGCGATCCTTCATGAAGAAACAGAGAATGTCTTATCTGATTAGTGTTAAAGGATAGGTGAACGCCTATCCTACATATCAATGCGAGAGGATCTTCCTTAACGTGATTGATCGCTAATCAATGGCTTGCTCTGATTCAGAGAAGAAGGCCCATGTATCCTTGCATGGGCCTTCTTTCTTGTCTATATTTAACACTAAAACCGCATAAAGCCGCCTTCAATAAATTCATAGAAAAAGAGAACGATCATAAAAGCCATTAGGACAATGGACCCGATAATCATCTGGCGTATAAGGTATTTCCATGTTTTCATTAATGGGGCACCAAGAAAGCCTAACACGACCAGTATGGCAAAGAGTATCGCAACCTCTAACATCATACATCACCTCTAGATGACAGTTCTTTCCTGAGCTCGAACGACTTATACTAGTCTATGCATCTCTTATTGCTTGTTTCATAAAAAAGACAATGAAGACAACGTATGTAATATGCTATCAGGCTGTATAGTAAAAGAATAAGGTCATTTTCGTGTTTTGAAACATGCCGCTGTGGTATATAAAAATAGAGATGAGAGGCGTCATATAGCTTCTGAGCCTGTTTTTTTCAAGTTTAACCATAAAGAGTAGCCAGAAAAATCCCTGTTTTCGTAAAAATAATAAAAAAATTGAAATTTTGTGGTTTTGAAACAATTTGCTGTGGTATATAAATACATAAATCAAGACAGTGCCGATTTGAAGTGTGTTTTATATTCGTTATAGGTTGTCATGCTTCTTTTACTATAAGCCAATATGGAGAATGTGAAATGTATTTTCAATATATAAAAAATTAATAATATTTTTTATATATTTTTAGGAGGATAAAAAATGACTGTACTTCTTGAGATGGAAAATATAAGTAAAACATTTAAACGTAAACATGTTCTTAAGAATGTTACCTTAGATGTTCCTGCTGGGTCAATTGTTGGATTTGTAGGCGATAACGGAGCAGGAAAGTCGACTACTTTCAAAACGATTTTAGGTTTAATCAAAAAAGATGAAGGAACGGTTCGATTATTTGGAGAGGAAGTACATGGGCAGCAACCATCTATGAGGGAACAAGTTGGCGTTGTCTTTGATGCCATTAACTTGCCTGCTGAACTGACGATTAAACAATTAAATAAAGTGTTTGTGAAAATGTATAGTAGCTGGGATCAAGAAGGATTTGATAGGTTGTTAGAAACGTTTCATTTGCCGACTGATAAAAAAGTAAAAGAGTTTTCAAGAGGAATGTCGATGAAGCTATCCGTGGCTGTAGCACTATCTCATAACGCAAAATTGCTTCTATTGGATGAAGCGACAGGAGGGCTTGATCCATCTTCACGTAAAGAATTGCTAGAGGAACTAACTCGGTTTGTTGAGGAGAATAAAGGTGGCATTCTGTTATCCTCTCATATTATGAGTGACATTGAGAAGATTGCTGATCACCTTGTTTTTATAAAAGATGGCGAAATTATCTTAACGGAAAAGAGAGAAGTCATTCAAAATCAATACGCAATCGTAGAAATGAATGAAAATGACTTATCGACAGTAGAACCAGAGCATATTGTAACATCGTATAAAGAAAAGGATGCGTTTGTGGTATTGATCTCTGATAAAAGAGTTGTACCGGATAACGTACCTGTTAATGAATTAACACTAGAAGATTTAAGCGTTTTCCTAGCGAGAGGTGAAAAGAAATGAATGCATTATTACTAACAAGTTATTACTTAGTCTACCGTAGTTTATTTATGTATGTTGGCATATCCATTTTTGTAGCTGCGTTGGTGTTAGGGTTTGGTCAAGAATCCATGCATCCTTTCGTTGTATTGCTTACGCTATTATTAGTTTCCATCCCTGCAATGGAAGTAATTAAGCATGAATCAAAGTCTGGCTACGATAAATTTGTGCTGACCATGCCAGTTAATCGAGCACATATCGTGTTTGGGCATTATCTTTTTTACTTAGCAGTACTCGCAATTGGAATTGTCATTACAACGGTAACGTTTTTCGTGTATTTTATTGTAGTGGAAGAGTCTTACATGCAACTCCTCGTGCAAATAGCGCCTTCTATTATGCTTGTATTGTTAATTGGAGCACTTATTTTTCCTCTGCTTTATTTATTAGGACCAGAAAAGTCAGATGGTGTCTTAATTGTGGCGGCAGGTGCAGCCATTTTGGTTAGCTTCCTGATGGAACGAGTGGTTTCCAATCTTGTATTTGAACGACTCGCTTTCAATGAGGCAGAGACGTCATCAATGGTTGTTTATTCACTGACCTTTGTGCTGATTGGGCTCATCCTTTATATCCTTTCTTTTCTCATTGCTTTAAGTGTTTATAAGCGAAAAGAATTTTAATTCACGATTACGTTTAAACGGGAGGCCTATTTTGAAAAAAGATACATTCATACGGGATATTTTTGAATATGGTTTGACGTTACTAGGTGTTAATATTCTATTTATTCTTACGGAAACACTGAACCTCAATCGGTCATTTAATACGGATGGCCAAGGAAATTGGAGCATCTTTGGTTTTTCCTTACAAGATTTTTTTACGGAAAATTTTGCTTTCTACGAAACATGGGTATTTAACATGATTCTGGTGTTCATGGTTGTAGCATGTCTATTTATGATTATTTTTAGAGCCATTAGACGGGGAATGTAATGTTTCGCTATGGAGAGGAAAGGGAGGATGAAAAAATTGGAAGGTAACTTTCTTTATCACCAGTATTTAAAAGTAGACTCAGAGCATTACGGGAAAATAAAAAAAGGCGAAGGAGGTGAATTAACGGTTACGAACGAAAATAAGGGCATGTATTCTGTTCATAGCGATGAGGCATCCGTTTGGACACACTATCAAATAGATGGCGTGCATTTACCGACCCAAGGATGGAAGATTCACATAACTGCCTCTAAGAATGATGCCCAAACCGTTCTTAATGACGTAGCAATGGTTTGCATGGAACGTAAGCTAGTGTTTAAGCACTTAAAAGACCGAGAGAGCTTTATGAAAATGAATTCAAAAAATGCGAATCGTGCCTCATCAGGCAAATTTATAACGATTTATCCACTCAATGATGAACAATTTATACAATTATTAGATGTTTTTGCTGACGTAACAAAGAAGTATGAGAAAGGTCCCTATATTTTAAATGATAAGCGTTGGAAGGATAGCAATGTTTTTTATCGATATGGAGGATTTAAAACAATATTAAATGAAGACGGGGAACATTGTATATACGACGATACCGGTCAATTAATCCCTGATCAACGCAACCCATTCTATCAAGTACCGACATTTATGGAAACGTATGATGCTTATTTAGATTCATTAAACATAAAAGATGATCTACTTTTAAACGAAGAGACGACTAAACTTAACGAATATACGATGGAGACATCTTTAAGCTACAGTAACGCTGGGGGAGTTTATTTAGCCACAAGAAAGAAAACAAATGAAAAAGTAATCATTAAAGAGGCTAGACCAGTAGCTGGCTTAGATGGAATAGGTCGAGATGCGTTAGAGAGGCAGAAGATCGAACTAGATGCACTAACGACCTTAAAAGATGTATCTGGAGTCGTGAATGTTATGGATCACTTCCAAGCGTGGGAACACTATTTTATTGTGGAAGAATACATTGAGGGCTCAGATTTAAGATCATGGTTAGTACAAAACTATCCTTTTGTAGGTAGTGTAGACTTGAACCTGTATGGTGAAGAGATCATGTCCATTATGACGAACCTTTATCACATTATGGAGGACATGCACCAAAAAGGCATAGCAATGGGTGATATTCAACCAGCAAATGTGATTCTGACTTCAAGTGGAGAAGTCAAGTTAATTGATTTTGAAACGGCGTCTTCCGTCTATTCTACTGACAAACCTGGGATGGCGACTACTGGTTTTATCTCGAAAGAAATTAACGTCGCAGGTGCAAGGGATTGGTTTGGCTATCTAAAATTACTACGGTATCTTTCTTTACCAATCCTAACGTCGGATACATTAGAAACATACCTTGCCCCTATCCAGTTAGAGTGGATTAAGAACCAGTATCCAAGTCACATTTATAAGCAGTTTATCGATCTATTTGAAAAAGCAGCCAATCAGATTCGTTCCTATCAAAGCGATATTCAATATCAATGGCAGTTAGATGTGGACGAGCAGACGGAAGACTTACAACAGATTGTGAACAAACTAATAAAAGGATTAGGTCAACATGTAACCGATGATGAAAGGTTCATTAATGGTGATATCCGTCAGTACGAGTTAAAGGATGGGAAATTCAATATACTAAATGGCGGGAGTGGAGCCGCTTTAACCTTGTATCGTTCAAACCACTGTGTAGAAAAAGTAGATAAGTGGATCAACACTCATTTATTGGCTAAGCTTCCAACTGTTCAAAACATCGGTTTGTTTTCAGGACTGGCTGGAATCGGTACGTTGCTTTATGAAAGAGGATATACAGAATCGGCCCAGCAAGTAATCCAGAAAATAAATCAAACAGACGAAAGAAACGATCTAACTTTACGCTCTGGTCTCTCTGGTGTCGGTTTGTTTTATATAAGTCTGTATCTGGAAACGAATAAAACCGAATATTTGGATTATGCTGAATCTATTCAAGATAGAATTGACAGTGCAAGAAAAAAGCAGCCATCATTGAAGACTAACGATTGGTCTGCTGTACCGATAGGGTTAATCGATGGCGTATCTGGTATTGCTTTGTTTTACGCTGCGCTCTATTCTGTGACATCGAATGAGGACTATCTGCAACAAGCCATTCAATTCATAGCAGAAGACTTGGATAAAACGCAAAAAGACGAGGAATCGGATATGCTGCAAACATTGGATGAGAACAATCGATTATTACCGTATTTATCTGGAGGTTCAATCGGAATCGGTATAGCCATTTGGTATGTAAATCATGTTAGCGGCAAACAACTGTTTAAAGAAGAGTTCGACTCTATTTTGAATGTCTCAAAGATCAGATGCACCATTAGTGGTGGGCTCTTCGATGGTGCAGGCGGGTTTCTGCTAGTACCATCCTTAGTAGAAGATAGACAAGCACAATGGGACTGTACAAAAGATGTCATTCAGCTGGCACATTTGTTTTTAATTGAAAAAGAAGATGCTTATCTCTATCCAGGTAATTTTTCCTATCGATTATCGGATGATTTGTTTTCCGGTAGTTCTGGGATCATTCTAGCCTTCCAATCGATTATGAAGAAAAATCCATTGTATTGGTTACCTCTCATAAATGTGGAAACCTTTTTATCAAGCACGAAAGGATCAGCACTGAAAAAAGTTCGTTAAGGTTGATCAACATGTGGACAAGTCGATTATTCTGTAAAGGAGGTGAGAACGATGAATCAAGTATTAGAATTACAGAAACTAGCACATGAAGTAGACGGTCAAGGACAATGGAGCGTCGAAAAATCACCAGCAACCGTGACGATCACGACAACAGCAGTAGGTTGGTCAACGGCGAGTAATGATTGTTAAGCATTGGCAAGGATAAGAGGAGGTACCAACATGAATCAAGTTTTAGAATTACAGAAACTAGCACATGATTCAGACGGTCAAGAACAATGGAGTGTCGAAAAATCACCAGCAACCATTACAACAACAAGAACCGTCATAGGCTGGTCAACGGCAAGTAATAGTTGTTGAGGCTCGTTGGAAATTTGTAAAGGAGGTGAAAACGCGATGAATCAAGTTTTAGACTTACAAAAACTAGCGCACGATTCAAATGGTCAAGGACAATGGAGCGTCGAAAAATCACCAGCAACCATTACAACGACGACAACGGCAGTAGGTTGGTCAACGGCAAGTAACGGTTGTTAAAAGTAGGTGGGAATCTTTTAAGGAGGTGACGAACATGAATCAAGTCTTGGACTTACAAAAATTAGCGCATGAAGTAGACGGTCAAGGACAATGGAGTGTTGAAAAATCGCCAGCAACTGTGACGATCACGACAACGGCAGTAGGTTGGTCAACAGCAAGCAACGATTGTTAATAGTAGATCTTTTATCATAGGAGGTACGTACATGAATCAAGTACTAGAATTACAAAAGCTGGCAACTCATTCAAACGACCACGGGCAATGGAGCGTTGAAAAATCACCAGCAACAGTGACCATAACAACAACCGCAGTAGGCTGGTCAACAGCAAGCAACGATTGTTAATTATGATGCAAGTTGTTAGTCTGTTTGGCTAACAACTTGCATACATTATAGTCGGTTTGCAATAAAAACTCAAATAAGGGTGGTAGAAATGGACAAGTTATTAGAAGTTGTAAAGAGTCCCGAAGTGTTTGCAGAAGGGTCGCAAGATATTTGGCTTGATCCGGATCGTGCTGATTTTGTCTTACAGTCACATCTGGATGAAACAATGGACGGTGCAAGTAAAGATGCACATTTTATTCAGCAGTCCATTGATCTTATAAGTGAGATAGCGCCACTAACAAACTACCAATCTATACTTGATCTTGGTTGTGGACCGGGACTGTATTCAGAAAAGCTAGCTGAGAAAGGATATAGCGTTACAGGCATAGACTTTGCTGAGAATTCCATTGAGTATGCGAGAAAAGAAGCGGAGAAAAAGAACCTATCCATTGACTATCACTGTGGAGATTTCCTAACTATTAACTATGAAGAAGAATTTGACTTAACCCTATTAATCTATCAAATCTTTGGTATTTTGAACCCTGATGAACGGAAAAAAGTACTGTCGAATATGTATAGAGCTCTTAAACCTGGAGGATTCGTGTTGCTAGATGTATTGTCAGACAAAAGTTTCGCAGATTTCGAAGAATCAAGAGAGTGGAGTCTCTCAAGTAAAAATAGTATGTTATCAAGAAAAAAGCATTTAGGGTTGATCTCCACTGAAAAGTATCCTAATAATGTCTCACTTCAAAAAACCGTCTTAGTGTTTGAAGATGGGGAAATCGTTAACTATCATTATTGGAATCAATACTTTAGTGTGGAAGACTTAAGACAAGAGATTGAAGAAGCTGGATTCACACTTGAACAAGTGTATGCAGACGTGAACGGTGAAACGTATAAAGCAGATGGTGAATTTATAGCGGCTGTTTTACGGAAATAAACAAGCATTTCGTTGATAAAGATTTCTATATCGTTTAAAAGGGACAAAAAGTTTGTGTCTATTTCTTTTTTCAATGAACGACTGAAACTCTAACTATGAAAAGAGACTTTCACTATGGAAACGTTATCGTATAAACAATTTGTTGGGATTTTTACTACCTATAGGCCGTCTCGGATGCTCCTAACAATTGCCTTTACACTTTCCTTGGTTCAAACAGGGCTGTCGTTAGTCATTCCATTAATAGCTATGGATCTTGTGAACTTGCTCATCGAGGAATCGTTTAATGGGCTCCTACTTGTTGGGTTAGTGCTTTTGTTCGTTACTCAAGTTGTCTTATCTGGTCTATCCTTATACTTAATGATTTATATCGGTGAAAAAGTGATCGTACGTCTTCGGGATGATTTGTGGAATCGAGTTGTACGATTGCCCCTGACGTTCTATGACAAAAACAATTCCGGCGAAATTATGAGCCGCATTACCAACGACACCAATGTGATGAAAAATTTTTTTATTGATCATTTAGTCCCCTTCGTTACAGGGCTCATTTCAATAATCGGTTCATTCATCATCCTCTTTGTTTTAAACTGGTCTATGGCGCTGCTTTTCTTAATTATTTTTCCATTAGCGTTCTTTGTGATAAAGCCTCTTGGAAAACGAATGTACAGCGTTTCAAGAGACCTACAGCAGGAGACGGCTTCTTTTCAAGGCGACCTAAGTAGAGTGCTAGGAGACGTTCGACTAGTGAAATTTTCTGTTGCTGAAAAGCAAGAGGCAGCTGAAGGGACTAAGCGCGCTACTAAACTCTATCACTATGGATTATCCACCGGAAAAATACTAGCAATTGTGGCTCCGTTAATGACAGCAATCATTCTACTTGTACTCGTAATGATTATCGGATATGGAGGGTATCAAGTAGCCACAGGAAGCCTTTCAGCAGGTGCACTGGTCGCTGTCGTTTTTTACATCTTTCAAATTATTAATCCACTTTCCATGATGGCACAGTTTTTTACGCAAGCGCAAAAAGCGATGGGTGCGACTGAGCGGGTTTACTTATTATTGCAGGAAGAACATGAGGGGTCACGTGACCCAGTGAAAGAGCCTGTGAGAAAAAAACAGCATACGTTCAGAGGTATTCGTTTTTCAAACGTCGGTTTTTCGTACGATCCAGAAAGAAGCATTCTAAAAAATATTAGCTTTACGGCAGAGAAAAATCATGTAACCGCAATAGTAGGACCTAGTGGAACTGGTAAAACAACCATGTTTTCGCTAGTGGAACGATTCTACGCTGTAGAGGAAGGTGATATTCTCTTTAATAATGACTCGATCTACTCCTATACATTAGAAGAGTGGAGAAGGAAAATTGCCTATGTAAGTCAAGAGTCGCCGATTATGAGCGGAAGCATAAGAAAGAATGTAACCTATGGATTAAAGGAAGCAAAAAGCGATCAGACCATTTATGAAGCCTTAGGCAAAGCGAATTTAATGAGTGACATCATGGGGCTACCAAAAGGACTGGACACAGAGGTAGGAGAACGAGGGGTTCGGTTATCTGGTGGTCAAAGACAAAGAATGGCCATTGCAAGAGCCATCTTAAGAGACGCGGACATCCTTTTACTCGATGAAGCAACAGCACACTTAGATGGGCAATCGGAAGCGCTTGTTCAAGACGCATTGAACGAGTTAATGAGAGAACGAACAACGTTAATCATCGCCCACAGAATCGCAACTGTTCAAAACGCAAACAACATTGTAGTAGTTGAAAATGGAGAAGTGACAGATCAAGGGATTCATG
Organism: Shouchella oshimensis; assembly: GCF_004375095.1. Classification (NCBI taxonomy): domain Bacteria; kingdom Bacillati; phylum Bacillota; class Bacilli; order Caryophanales; family Bacillaceae; genus Shouchella; species Shouchella oshimensis. The sequence continues at coordinate 456,417 of NZ_SNUX01000002.1, forward strand.
AGGATTTATACAAGAGAAATACATTATATCATCAGCTAGTGAATAGACAGATGTTATCGAACAACTATGGGGCGTAACGAAAGGGTAGTACAAGTAGCGATGAAAAGGAAACCGTACAAAGAACGAAAGACGAATGTCCGCCAACGGGATCATTCGTCTTTTTCATGCATCGTCTATTCTTGCATCCTTAAAAGAGTGTGCATGTTCTAATGGTGTGCATGATCGTTTGAAAATGGTTGTGAAGAGCCGTTTAGTAAATACTCCGCTTCTTCAGGTGTGATCTTGCCGACAGCAAAACGCTTTGTCGGCATCGCATATAAGTCATCAACTTGTGTGAAGGCTTTGGCAAAATAGAGCCCTTCCTGTGTAAAATCAATTTCCACTGCATAGATCCCATTTCCTTCAGAAGTAGCCGTTACATATTCATGTTGTTCATGATTATTGGACCAGACTTCAAATCGAACAAGATCCGCATCTGTGATCTCCTCCTCTCCTTGAGAGACAGACGCATAAATCGTTTGTTTCCCTCCTTCCGAGACGGAATCAGGTAATTCGACTCTTACTTGAAGCGGTTGAAAGTCTGTGTACGCTTCAGGGTTATGGCTAGTAAAAGAACAGGCAGACAGGAAAACAGTCATGCTCATGATGGTAAAGAATAATCGCATGTTATCAACCTCCTATGCGTGGAAAAACGCTTTGAGACGCTTGTTTTTTTGAATAAGGAAAACGTCTAATAAGAACACAACGAGAAGAGAAAGGGCAACAAGTGGAAACACAACAGCAAATAAGAGTAGAATGACGAGCAAAGCCCGGTTATGACGAATGGAATGTGCTTTTGGAGCACCCATATGTTGTTGAGGCTTCCGGCGTCTCCATAAGAAAAACCCTGATACAATGATGCCAACTAAGCCGATACAAATGAGTAAGCCGAACAATTGATTAAGAAGTCCGAATTCAAGCCCTTTATGAATCGTAATCCCCGTTGCCATCCATTTTCCAACTAGACCATAGTCATCATACCGATAATCGGCGAGAACAGCACCTGTATATTGATCCACATACATGGTCGCTTCGTCTCTTGCTTGGTCAGGAAAGGCAGAAAGCGTGAAGGAGCCTGTTTCACTCCTTGGAAAATAAACGGTGTAGCTCGGATGTAATTCCCGGTGCAACCCTGTTGTGACTACATCATCAATTGAAACCTGTTCATAGCCTTGGGCGTTCCCAGAAAGCGGTACAGGTAATTTCTGTGCAGCCCAGGCTGATTCTGCTACATCCTCGGTTAAGGATTGCGGAGCATCACCTACCCAAATAGACGGGGGATACCCCTGCCCTGTACTTGTGGCTAAATGCTGCACACCATTTCCCCAAAAACCAGTCCACAACATCCCTGTTAAAACGAAAAACAAGAGGCCGATGGATAGCCACGCAGCAGGCACTGCGTGTAAATCGCGAACAAGAACACGCTTGCCCTTTCGCACCCGCGGGAGCCAGACCCCATAGAGAGTAGGTTTGGAGCGTCTTGGCCACCACAAATAAAGGCCACTAGCGATCAAAATAATGGTCCATGAAGCTGTGAGTTCAACAACTCGATCCCCAAACGTTCCGAGCATCAGCTCGCTATGTAATTCAATTAACCGTTCCATCACCCGATTTTGATCCAGGAGCACCCCTAATGATTCCCCAGTGTATGGATTCATGAAGACGGTGCCCGATGCCCCATCTTCAAATGAAGCGCCAATAGCAACAGATCGGGTGGCTTCTTCACTAGGGGAATAAGAGGTAACCGTTTCAATTTCCTCGTGAGCAGTGAGCGCATTTGCGATCAACTCACTAGGCGGATACGTCACACCATCTTGGTTAGGACGCACATCGTAATACTCGCTGTAGATGGAAGCTTCAATCGTGCCTTTAAACAAGTAGATGCCTCCTGTAATCGCTAGAAGAAGTAAAATGGGTGCAATGATAAGACCAGCGTAAAAATGCCATCGCCAAACCGTACCATAACGTTTTAACGATCGAGGTGGATCTGTTTTCAATGGTCATTCCTCATTTCGATTATAATAATATAATGTTTGTTGAACTAACTATACAACAAGGATAACGAAATAATGTGAACTAATTGTGTGTTTAGGTTGGGAAAATAAAAAAAGCACCTAAACGGTTTAGAAACAAGGCATTTCCATAACGTTGGTCGCTTTTAATCCTTTATAAAGTCCTGCTGGCGCCGCTTGATCGTATCAAACGAACCACCCCGACTTATCCTTCTAAATCCCCATTTTATACTTTTCTCCATCTCATGATTGATTTTTTCGCGAAGCTTTCTCTTTTTCTAGTAGAGGGGGGAACATCATATGGAAAATCTACCTGATTGGGCAATTTTGTTAGGGAACTTTGGTTTTCCCACGCTCGTGGCTGTTTATTTACTCATTCGTTTTGAAAAACGGATTGAACATTTAACAGATGCGATTCGTGAACTAGAGAGAAGCACACATCAACAGAATGGAGGAAAACGATAATGGAACTAAAACAAGATTTTATCCCACAATCAAATTCAAATCGTCCGCAGACTGCTTTACGTCCAACGCATATTACGGTTCATGAGACCGCTAATACGTCTAATGGGGCAAATGCCGAAATGCATGCACGTTATGTAAAGGGGGCAGATGCTCAGGCAAGACAAGTCTCATGGCATGTGACGGTGGACGATACTCAAGCGATTCAGCACTTGCCTTTTAACGAAGTCGGTTGGCACGCTGGTGCAAACGGGAATCGCCAATCAATAGGGATTGAAATTTGTGTAAACCGAGATGGCAACTTTCCGCAGGCACGAGCAAACGCCATTTCCTTAGTGCGACGATTAATGAATGAGTTATCAATTGGCATCAATTCAGTTGTTACCCACCAGCATTGGACAGGCAAAAACTGTCCGGCAAATTTATTACCTTCTTGGAATGAATTTATTGCTGATGTTCGAGCAGGTACAAGCCCTGAACCGGCACCACCTATGGAGGGTCGTCTACTTCGTGTTATTGTCGACAGCTTATGGGTTTACAATCGACCGGATTGGAATGCACGCTATACGACGGTTTCAAGAAATGAAGTGTTCACCATTGCCGAGCAATTAACAGTAAATGGCTCACGCATGTATCGTTTAAAAAGCGGGCTCTATATTACGGCAAACCCATCTTACGTTCAATTGATCTAAATAAAAGCCTGTCTCACTATTGTGGGACAGGCTTTTGTAAAGTTTGTGTAAATGTATTTTGTAAGATGTAACGCAAACGGCTTTCGATTACGGGAATTTGCTATACTCTTCTTACACCAAATACGTGAGGAAGCTCGAACGTAAAGGTGTTTAGCCAACAATACGTTAACGATAGGGAGGGACACCCATTGGGAAGGCGACGCTTTTTAACAGAAATCAAACGGAACTAGCGCAAGAAACGGTTGCTTTTCTAAGCTGCCCTCTTTGTCATTCATAAAAGATTGAGGAGCTAAAGAGAAAAGTGAATCTGTTTCTGAGAGTGACTGAAACAAACAACAATTCTTGGAGGTGAATCCCTTCTTTAAGGGAAATCATTGGAAGTAAGCATATTTATTAATCTCTTGCTCATTGTACTATTTTTAGCATTAACCGCTTTCTTTGTAGCTTCTGAATTTGCGGTCGTCAAGATCCGAAGCTCACGAATTGATCAACTGATTGCGGAAGGAAATAAACAGGCGACTGTCGCCAAAACAATTACGCAGAACCTCGATTACTATTTATCGGCCTGTCAGCTTGGGATTACCGTAACAGCTTTAGGTCTAGGTGCACTTGGTAAGCCTGCTGTAAGTAGTTTAATGTATCCTTTGTTTGACTTCTTTAATGTGTCAGACTCCTTATCATCTGCCATTTCTTATGCGGTTGCGTTTCTACTTGTGACCTATTTACACGTTGTCATCGGGGAAATGGCGCCTAAAACATTGGCAATTCAATTCTCGGAAAAAATGACTTTGCTTTTATCAGAACCATTGTATTGGTTCGGTAAACTGATGTACCCATTTATTCTGACGTTAAATGGTGCCTCTCGTTTATTGTTAAGAGTGTTTGGCGTCAAGCCGCTTGGTCATGATCAAGCGTACACAGAAGAAGAACTGAAAATTATTATGGCGCAAAGCTATGCAGGCGGCGCGATTGATAAAGAAGAACTTCAATATATGGAGAACGTCTTTTCATTTGACGAACATGTGGCAAAAGACATTATGGTGCCACGTACAGAAATGATTACCATCCATGAAGGCATGGCGATAGAGGAACTAGTGGCGTTAATGGATCGCTACAACTATACGCGATACCCAGTTATAGAAGATGGCGACAAAGACAATATTCTTGGCGTCGTCAACGCGAAGAAAATGCTTCAAGCGATTGTTGCTGGAAAAGATGTATCCATTAAGTCCTATATGCGCGAGCTTCCATTTATTTTTGAAGCAACGAGCATTCAAGATGTGATGCACAAAATGCAAAAAGAAAAAGTGCATATGGCTGTCATTATTGATGAATTCGGTGGTACGGCAGGTCTTGTCACAATGGAAGAAGTCATTGAAGAATTGGTCGGGGAAATACGTGACGAATTCGATCGGGATGAAGAAAGCGATATTGAACAAGTCGGACCGAACGATTACTTGATTAACGGTCGTGTGCTGTTAAATGATTTAGAGGAGCAATTTGGATTGGTGTTTCATGATCGTGAACACGTGGATACCATCGGTGGCTGGCTCTTACAAAACAGTCACGTCATGGATGGACCGATTGAAGGCATTCAAATGGAAGTAGAAGGCCATGTTTGGTCGGTTGTCGAAGCAGACGAACACCATGTTAAGAAAGTAAAGTGGACGCAACCCCAACCAGTTAAGCTTACTCAAGCAACTTAAATGATACGGAGGTGAACCCTTCTCTACATGAGAAGGATGAATTGGACCCATTTATTAGTATAAATCTAACCCTTGTCGCACTCTTTATTCTTTTGACCGGACTGTTTGTCGGTGGAGAGTTTGCGATTTTAAAGGTTCGGATGTCAAGGCTTGATCAGCTCGTTTCAGAAGGGAACAAAAAAGCGGTTCTTGCTAAGAAAGTGGCACATGAGCTTGATTACTACCTATCTGCCTGCCAGCTAGGGATTACCATTACAGCGCTTGTGCTAGGTGCATTAGGTGAACCAACTGTTCAAAATATCCTGCGGCCTGTGTTTGACTACTACAGCGTCCCAGACGCATTGGCAACCGCCATGTCTTACGCCATTGCCCTTGCTATCGTCACTTTTCTCCACGTGGTAATTGGAGAATTAGCGCCAAAAACACTTGCAATCCAGTTTCCTGAGAAGATGACGCTTCTATTAGCACCTCCCCTTTACTGGTTTGGGGTCATCATGGGACCCTTCATTCGCATTTTAAACGGATCAGCCCGCAAGTTACTAGGGTGGTTTGGCGTTAAACCAGCAGGACATGAGACCGTCTACTCAGAAGAAGAGTTGAAGCTTATCGTCTCAGATAGTTACAATAGCGGACAAATCAACCAAACTGAGCTAGCTTACTTGGAAAACATCTTCTCATTTGATGGACGAACATTAAGCAAGATCATGATTCCGAAAGAGCAAGTCGTGACGTTACAGGAAAACATGGAGATCGATGACATTTTAACAACCATTGAGCAACAAGGATACACCCGTTATCCCGTTGTAAACCAAGAAGGAACAAGGATCGTTGGCTTTGTAAACACGAAAGAAATGCTCACAAGTATCGCAGCAGGTCGTGCCAACGGGATCGATTCGTACTTGCACCACATACCACGTGTAAAAGAATCTTTGATCATACAAGACGTCTTCTTAAAGATGAAAGCCACACGCACTCATATGGTGATGGTGACAAATGATCAAGGTGACATAAGCGGTCTTGTGACGATGGAAGACATTCTAAGTGAAATTGTCGGTGACTTGGAAGAAGAAGATTACGATAACGTCGGTTTGGTAACGTAAAAAAAGTGATCCTTTTTTCTAAAAGGGTCACTAAGCTATAAGTTTTTTTTATACTCTTAGGTGCAATATATGTTGAGGACCTTTTGGACCTTCATAAAATTCATTCTCGTCTGCAAATCCTGTTTTTAAATAGAGATGATAAGCAGGTATGTTTCTTTTATTGACACCCAATACAATCTCATCAGTATCAAGGAGATTGTTTCTAATAAACTCGGGTAAGAGTTGAAGGCCATTCTTCGCTAGGCCTTTTCTTTGGTTTCTTGAACCAATTGAGAAGGCTGTCAGCAACAAAGAATTAGGATTTTTGCTGTATTTAAACAGCTTTTCGCCATCGTAGAGCAAAATAACCTACCATTATCCTGTTTTCAAGAATTAATATATGTTTAGTAGTGTTTGAAACATTTGGATTATTAATCTTATCCAATAGTAAACTTGTAAATTGAAGTTGTTCTTTGGAAAAATGGTAATTGGATAATTGTTCATCGTATGTGTGAGTGTACTCAACAAGTTGAACGAATGAATGTGCGGTTTTAGACAGCATTATATGTACCACCAACATTATGTATGAAATAACTATAGTCTTTTATGAGATGAAGAACAGAAAAAACAGAACGTATATTCTTATTGGTGGTTAAACAACTAATGAAGAGATATAAAAAGTATATTTATATATTTTCCTCAAAACAGGAAGAAGAATTCGTTGTGAATAAGAATAAAAGTCAAGTTTGGTCGTGTGAAAAAGAGGTTGGGACATAACTAGTTTCTAACTCAAAAAAAGATCTCCCTTACTTGAAAAATTATGAAGGAGATCTTTTTTTGAACCTCATGATTGAGATTGGGCGACACCGCACCCTAACGGCGGTGTATTTCCTCATGTTCAACGCCATGAATGCGAATCCCATTTCGTTTTTTACCTTCTCTGTCCTTCGGACTAAGAATCGTGTGAAACCTAAATTAGTCTTCAGAAATCCGAAAACTGTCTCCACATCGATTTTACGCTTACGATAGAGTGCCATGTTTTCTCCTCTGAAAGTAACTGTTTCGAATAAGTTTTTTGTTGATTCCAGTGCTCGTTTATGGCGATTCGACGGTGGTTTCCTTTTTTTGCTTTGGTGCATTGCGATCGAAACGGGCAAGACGCACAACTCTCACGCTCGTACACTCAATAGTTTCGGTTAATTCCGTATTTGTCGCGGCGGTGCGATTCATGGGAAAACGATAGCTTTTGACCGTTTGGACATGTGTAGGTATCCTCTTCAGGGTTATACGGCCAGTTTGTGACTTGTAACGGATCACGCTTTGTTTTCTTCTTTTGCTCTTTCCGGTATTGATTATAGGTCATCAAAGGTATTCGCTTCCGGTTCTGAATGACATCGTCATAGTTTTGTTCACTTCCGTACCCTGCATCGGCAATCAGATACGTAGGTAACTCAAAAAAGTCTTCTTCAATCGAATCTAAAAAAGGAATCAGCGTGCGAGTATCTGTAGGTTGGGGAAGATATCATTAGCTAAGGCGTATTGACCTTCGGTCGCTAATTGAACATTATATCCAGGTTTAAGTTGCCCAATTCTCATATAGTCATCTTTCATGCGCATAAAGGTGGCGTCTTGATCGGTTTTGAATAACTATTTCTTTCTTCAAAGATCTCCATATCATTTTGGTATTTTTTCTTTCGAGCGATGAAGTCTAACCAGCGTTTCCGGTATTGTATTGGCGCTTTACGCTTGGAACGTAATGCCTTTCACTTGCTTCAATTTGTTGATCATAGGCTTGCACAAGTTCATCTAGTTTCTCTGCCACGTGGATAAGCTCCTCGTTAGAGAGAGCTTCGGGATCCTCTCGTTCGATGGCAGGGATAATCTCTTGTTCCAATAACTCATCGTACATTTGGTTCGATTTCTCCGTCAGCTCCTATATTTTTCAACGGACTTCCGCCACACGATCGTGAACTTATTAGCGTTCGCTTCAATCTTTCGACCAGAAAAGACCGATTGCGTATACGCACATAAGACCACCACCATGGGTGGATGGTAGGCAGGTTTGCATGTTTTCCGAAGGAAAGGGTTGAACGCTTCATCGGGGATACTTTCTGTTAATTGATTCACGATCTTGGCAATATCATTCTCTGGTAACTTTCTTTCTAAATCGATAGGTAAAACCACGTCATCCATGTTATAATCTTGAAACATAAGGATCCCTCCTCTTTAGTTTTTTGTGTGGTAACTTAATTCTAACAGAGGGGATCCTTATTAACATTAATTAAACAGAATTCAAATAAATAAGAGGCAGGCACTTCCCATCCGGGAAGTGCCTGCCTCTTTTAAATGACTGAGTTATGTCCCAGCCTCTTTTTGCCTGTTTGTCTTTCATCCTACAAAATAAAACATTACCGTCTCAAAATCCTTCGCTATATGGATTTCTGTATAAATTGATAATAGACCTGTTTTTAATTCTTAAAAACAAAGTTAAGTAATAAAAAAGCGATGAGGAAGAGGTACTCCTCATAACGATGCTAACGTTTTAAGTATTTTCTTAGAGCTTTGCCTCAAAGAAAAAGTAAGTAGAAGACAAAACCAAGACCCGCAAAAGCGATAACTCGCAACATTACCGTACCGAAATCGAAAATAATAAGCACCTCATTGAATCGTTCTAGTAGTTAGTCAATCTACGACTAAGGGAAAGAGGTGGTTTCATTAACGGGTTCGTAAGCATTCGGACGTTTGATATCTTAATGAATATTCACGACTATCAGAAACAGTTTGTGGATTCAAAAGTGACGATGGTCAATGAATGGACCAATTACCCTGTCCCTCTTTTGGTTGGAGAATTTACATTGTTTAGCAACCTACAGAGTTGGGATTACGCGTTACGGGTGTATGATAAACAACGATGGAGTTATACAACTTGGACATATAAGGTAACCGGTTAAGGAAGTAGCTGGTTCATATACACAGGAAATCTGTTGGAAGTTGATATTTCCGACATTGAAGCAGACATTAGAAGAAAATGGGCAACATCAGCAAGGGAAACTAGTTTCACACTCAATGTTCCTATTGTAGATGTTTCAAAACTATACAAAACGCCCATAGTCTGTAAAAAGAGCAGTCGCCTAAACAGCTGCTCTTTTTTTAAATGAGAAAACTTGACGTGTTTTTGGGAAGTTAAAACGAATAATAAACAGGTCTTTCTATCATATGAGGATGGGTCACAATATAAAAGTTAATTGCAACTGAGAGTGATCTAAAGAATGTTACAATTGATATAATCTGGATGACTTTTTCATTACAACTGACGAGTTTCTTCTATATATAAATAGTGGTTTTTTTATAATATATTTAAATGGCTCAATTAGATATATGAGGAGGTATGTAAGCGGGAAAATGTTAACAATCATACGCGTTAATTTCGAAAATATATCACTTAAAATAGATTTGGTTAGGTTGAAAATTTTCTGGACAGGTTTTATTGACGCTTTCAGGTATAGATTTCAACATTTTCGATATTGATTTAATTAATTTAATATTTACTTTAAATTTAATTTAAATTATAATCAGATAATATATTATTTTTAGTTTTTAAGAGGTGGAAAATGGAGCTGTCAATAGATGTTAAAGGAATTAGTTATGCTTATAATATCCGAAAAAAAAGGAATATAGCATTAAATGACATTAACTTTTCGGTGAAGAAGGGATCTATTTTTGGATTAATCGGACCTAACGGAGCTGGAAAAAGTACGTTGATAAAACTGATGTCAACGCTACTAACCCCACAAGAAGGTCATATAGAGATCATGGGTAAAGATATAATTAAAGACAAAAAAGAAATCAGGAGAAATATATCATTAATTTACGGCGGTGAGAGTGGTCTTTATTGGAAATTAACTGCTATGGAAAATATGATGTACTTTGGGGAACTTAATAGTGTAAAAGATTACCGCTCAAAATCTGAAGAAATATTTAAATTGGTCGGTTTATATGATGCTCGTCATAATCAGGTGTCAAGCTTTTCTAAGGGGATGAAGCAACGATTACATATTGCAAGAGGTTTATTAAATAATCCTTCTATCATTTTTATGGATGAGCCTACTTTAGGTTTAGATGTAGAAATATCTTTAAGGTTACGAGAGATTATTAAAAATTTATCTGTTGAACATGGAAAAACTATTATCTATACGAGTCATTATATGAAAGAGGTAGAAATGCTTTGCGATGAAATAGGATTTATTTCAAAAGGTGAAATGTTGAAAATTGATAATCCGGATAACCTTAAAAAAGAGATGCAGAATAATAATATTTTCACTCTCGATTTTGATTTTTTTAATGATAAAGATCTGGAGAAGCTCAATCAAGATAAGAGGATATTGAATTATGTTATTAATGAAAAAAGATTAGAGATTGAAACAGGTAAAGATTTTGGGTTGCATGATTTACTAAAAACCCACATACAAGAAAGTGAAATCTCGAATATCTCCGTTCAAGAATATGATATAGAAAATGTATATATGGATTTATTGAAGGCAAAGGGATGAGCACAAAATGAAATTTCTGAGAAAATACATTGTGCTTATAAGATTAACATTTTCGTTACTCAGTAGGAGTAATAATTGGTTATTAATGACATCTGGTGTACCGGTTGTTTTTATTCTAACTGTTCTTTTTATAGGCAATTTTGAAAACCAACCGCATTTATTGATGAATATTTTAATTGGTTCATTAGTTATAGGTATGTGGGTATCTAATGTAATATTATCTAGCAGTGAGTTGAAGAAAGAATTGCGACTTGGGAATATACAAAATCTTTTTTTATCTAACACTAGCCTACTTAGTATTATGTTTATCAGAGGTATAACTTATTCAAGTCTCGGTACAGTTACATTTTTTGCAATGTTTATATTTATTAACCTAAATTACGATATACAAATATCTAAAATAAGTATTGTAAGCATGTTTCTGTGTATTATATTTTCAGTAATTAATCTAGCAGTGGTAGGTACTATGTTAGCTGGCTTGTCAGTTCTAGTGAAGGATTTTTCAGTATTCAGTACCTTATTTACTAGGATTATTTTTATTTTATCGGGTGCGATAATTCCCGTGAGTTTTTTACCAGGTCCGATAGAGTACTTTAGTTATATTTTATCTCCTATGTGGATAGTGAAATTTTTTCAAGGCATAGCATCTGGATCTATAACCGCTAATCAGGCGTGGGTGTATATTCTAATAATTATTTTCATTTCTTTAATATATACCTATATTGCAAACATAGTATACAAGAAAATTGAAACACTATATATGAATAATCAATTGAACGAGGTGTAACATTAAATGGGGAGGTTATTAAGGTTATCATACTTAGCCTATGTAGGAACGGGTGTTTTTGGGAATCTTAAAAACCATATACTAAATAAATCAATCGTACCTATTACCCAAATAATTTTTTTCGCATTAGTAGCATACTTTTTCAGAGATGATAGTTACGTAAATTATGTATTGGTTGGTAATGTGGTTTTTATGCTTGTATTAAGTAATATATTAGGTGTAGTTACATCTGTTGCAAGAGATCGTGAGATAGGTTTAATGCAATTTATTTTAATTAGCCCAATTGAAAGGTATTTATTTTTACTTTCCAAAGCTTTTATACATATATTTGACGGGCTTTTTATGAGTATAATTGGATTTCTTTTTATAAGTTTTTTCTGGACAATAAATATTTCTTCCTTGGAGTTTATTGCATTACTTGGATTATTACTATTGTTAAGTATTAGTTTATCAATGATGGGGGTATTTTTAGGTGTACTCACTTTTATATACAAAGATACAGTTTCAATAGCAAATTTTTCTATGTTAGGATTGCTGTTTATATCAGGAATAAATTTTCCAACAGTACAGCTTCCTTTGGTTCTTGATTTACTTTCTTATACAACACCTTTAAAGTATGGAGTTACGCTTATCCGTGATTTTTTAGATGGAGCAAAGTTTGACGTAGTTAATCTTATTATAATGATAATTATAGGATTATTTTACTTTTTATTGGCTTTGATAATGATGAATATGATTGAAAGAAAACTTACTAGTAAAACATTCTAAGCCTAACTTGATATGTGGGAGTCTTAATGAATTTTACAGAAGAACCTGCTAACTAAAAATTCAAATTATTAATAAAAAGGAGGTAGTATTTATGGGGAATGAATCTGTAATAGCTTTTAAGGATAAGTTACAACAACAAATCAAGAATGCAGTAAGAATTTCAACAATTCGTCAAGAACTATCTAAGTCAGATAAATAATTGTATAGGAGAGTTAACGGGTTCTTCATAATCCTATTAATTAGCAATTCATTATATAAAATAAGAGGGGTGAACTTATGGGGAATGACACTGTAATAGCTTTTAAGGATAAGTTACAGCAACAAATTAAGAATGCAGTAAGAATTTCAACAATTCGTCAAGATCTATCTAAGTCAGATAAGTAATTTTTATAGGAGAGTTAGCAGGTTCTTCTGTAAAGTTCATTAGGATAAGTATATTTAAGCTATTTTTCTGATTTTTAATACTACATAATTTATGTTGGAGAGGGTTAAAATTGATAATAGAAAATGAAAAGAATGTAATAGCAAATTTCTCTTTTTCACTCAAATTTGATTCGCCGATAATTTTAGGTCTATATGAGAATGGTATGAAGAAAATCTGGAACCTTTATTTAGGGAAGGATGTTGAATACGCAGAGTCGATATCTTCAGGTACTGTACGTTTTGATAAAAATCAATATACCATCTTAAACAATAAGCTAGAGATTCTATTATTAAAGGATTTAAACTATATAGATAGTTTGATTGATAAATGCGATAGAATTTTACATAATGTGCAGCTCTTGGTTCAAAAAATAAGAGTGGATTTAAATGTGTTACCTGATGAATTAGATGAAATTTATTACATGTTATCGATGACAAGTTTCAATTGGTTTATACCTTTAGAAGAATACAGGAAAATCTTTATCCAATTTTTTGGACAAAATAAAGGTAATCAATTATATCTGAGTTTTGCAACCCCAAATTGTATGCCCCATTTTACTCTTCTTGAGTTAAAGCTTTTAGAATGCACAAAACTGTTAATGGAAGATAAATATATAGATCTAGAATTTTTCAAAGACATGTATGGTTGCCTTAAAGAATTTACATTAGAGCCCTCAATTCTTGAAAAAGATGAAGGTGTAATTGAAGAATTAAGATTATTAAAAGAAAAATTTGGAAGTGTAGCCGCAATAGATAAAAGAATTATGTCAATTAAAAATTCACGTGAGAAATCTATACAAAATAAGTACTATGCGTACTTTGATGTTCATCAAAGCTTTAAGAATGGAGAAATTGATAAAAATATTGCAAAAGAACTTATACATTTTGCTAGAATGATTGGCTTTGTTAATCATGAAGAGGAAAAAAGGCATATATTGCAGATGCAAGTTCAAAGGCAGTTGTATAAGTTTACTCGAAAAAAAGGATTGGATTATAAAAACTTAAAAATCGAGAATATAATTTAAATAGTGGAAGGGTGATATAAAAATGGTAGTTAATTTGTTCAAAGACAATGTTAAGAGGGAACAAGTTGGAAATAAGGCCTTCAATCTTCAAACGCTATTTAAAAATAACATAAAGGTTCCTAATTCGTACGTTATTACTAATCAATTTCACATTGATTTCTTAGAAAACAACAATGTATATGATCCATTTAGTACACCAAAAAAGGTGTTAAATGGTGAATTTAGCGAGAGACAAACGGAAAATTTACGAGAATTGTTACATGCGTTTAGAAAGGATGAGTTGTTGGTCTGTCGATCATCTTCACTTAGTGAAGATAATGAAAATGTAAGTTTCGCTGGCCAATTTAAATCGATTGTTGGATTTTGTAACAAACTAAGTGAGTTAATTATTGCTGTTAAGGTTTGTTGGTATGATTATTATAATTCCGGTGCGGCTAAAGCTTATAGAAATTCACTAGATATTTCAGATAATAAACACATGGCTTTGATTATACAGCCCATGTGTTCATCAAAAGTATCGGGAGTGGCATTTATCAATAATAAGGAAACGTTGACAATTGAATCTAACTGGGGATTAGCTTCTTCTGTAGTCGATGGTTTAGTTACTCCAGATCAAACAATTATAGACAATGAAAATAAAATTATGAAAAAGAAAAATGATAAAAGTATGGCAACCTTGCACATAAGTGATCTTTACCATTACGAAATTGGAGATCAAGTATGGATTGAATTAAATAATGAGGATCATTTATGCTCACTTTTAATGATTGATCCGTTTGAGCAAATTGGAATTTATCAACTACCCAAAACATTAGCAGGACAATATAGTTTAACTAATAAGGATATAAAATGTCTTCAAAGTGCTGTAAAAAGTATAAAAAAGATATACTCTCAAGATGTTGATATCGAATGGTCAATTAATGAAGACGGTGTTGTAGAAATCCTACAAGTAAGACCAATAACAAAAGAATTACCAGAACATATTGAGAATGTTACTAAGGGTAGTGGGTTGAAGCATAATGGTGTATCTGCCTCAATTGGCTATTGTCAAGGGGATGCTAAAATTATTACAAGCAATGAAGATTTTTATAAAATGAATGAGGGCGATGTTATCGTTTGTAGAAGTACAGATCCATCATACATAGAGGTTATGAGGAAATCTAGTGGAATCATTTCAGAAGAAGGGGGTATATTGAGCCACACTGCAATTGTAGCTAGAGAATTAGGTATACCTTGCGTAACTGACGTAAAGGGGGCTACGAAAAAGTTTAAAGATTTTATGATGTTAAGTATTGATGGTTACGAGGGAACAGTATCTATTGAATATGATTACAATTTAAAACTCTCACTCAAAAATGATGTCATGACTACGTACGATTGTAATACTGGAAATAAAAAGTCCAATGTAAATGTTTATATTTCCTTGCTATACTTAGAGTTTTCGGAGTTTTGTAGCTTCCATAAAGTTAATGTAGATGAATTTATAAGCTTTATAGCAGATAAATTCCAATTGGATGTTAATTTAAGTGTAAAAAGAAACTTAGTAATGGATCTTAACTTACTTTTCGAAGCAGACAAACTAGAATCTAAAATAATAAATTCAGATATTATTAAAAAACATTTTATTATAGATAATGAAAGGATAATATAAATGAAAATTTCAATTATTATCCCTAATTACAATGATGGAAAAATTATAAGGAAAACTCTTTGTGACATCGGCGAAATGATGGAAACTACTTCTTACGATTACGAATTAATTCCTGTTGTTGACGGAAGCACGGATAATTCAATCTCTGAAATTATGAAAGCGAGTAATGTATTTCCAAAAATTAAATTGATACACTATCAAAATAATAATGGGAAGGGCGCTGCCGTAACTGTTGGAATTGCTAAAGCAACTGGAGATTACATAGGATTTTTAGATGCTGATAATAGTACTGATTTGAACAGTTATCTCAAGATTATAGAATATGCAGTGAAAAATAAAAAAGACTGTGTAATAGGATCAAGATATAAAGAATATAAGGGAGTTAGTCAACCTATAGTTCGCAAATATGCCGGATATACATACAGTTATTTGCTGAATTGCATGTTTAGAATAAAAGTTAGAGATATTCAATGCGGCGCTAAACTATTCTCTAAAAAATCAATAGGTATTATTCTTAATAATACTCATCTCAAAGGGTTCAGTTTTGATATAGACTATCTCACCAAACTAAAAAAAGAGGATGTCGAAATTGATGAGTTGCAGGTTTCTTGGAAACATTATGGAACTTATGATATAAGAACTAATATTCTTTTGGTTTTTCTAATAGGTTTACCGATGGTTAAAGATGTTGTTAAATTAAAACTCAATAAAATGTCAGAGTTTAATTGGGAAGATGTATACTATAGTCGTTATTAACCAGAGAGGTGATTTTTGTTGGTCGTAAGTAAACTTATGAAAAGTTCACATGTTTATAATGAAGATATACTAAGATTTGTAAATAGATTGAGTAAGTATACTGAGAATAATATTAATATATATCCTGATAGTCATCAAAAAAATTGGGGGTTCCCGTCTGGTATTAGTCTAAAGTCAAGTAAGAATGGTTATATTTTTCCTGGAGCTGTTCCAGATCTTGGCTGTGGGTTTAGAGTTGTAAAGACGAACATATATAGAAAAGAAGTTAATAAAGATAAATCTTATGAACTATTAGAGGCGCTTGAACTACAAACTGGATATATGTCTCGAATTCGTAAAGAAAAAGTTGCTACATTGGATATTGAGAAAATATTAACTGAAGGTCCACGATATATAATTAACGACTGTAAAATAGGGACGCTTGATGATTTATTATATGCAAGAGAGCTTCATAGCAATATTAACGCTCATTTAGAAGTTTCAGATGAGGATAAAGAAAGTTTATTAGAGTATTTTGGGATTTGTGCTGGACATTTCTTGGAAGTAAGATATGTGGATGAAATTATTGATAGAAAGACAGCGTCAAAATTAAATCTAGAGGAAGGTCAATTAATCATAATAATTCATTCTGGCATAACTCACGGAAAAAAAATAATGTTTGAGAATTACTTTAACTATGCAATAGATGAAGCGGTTAATAACCCTGAATTTGAATTAGATGACATATATGAAGGTATTTTTGGTATGAAAATAAACAGTGATAATGGCTATAAATTCTTGCAAGCATCATCTGCATTAAAAAATTATGGCTATGCCAGTCGTTTGTACGCGCAGTATTCTATACAAGATGTATTTTCTGCAATTCTAGACAAAAGTATTTCTCTAGATGTAATAAGCGATATATGTCACAGTAAAATACAACCTTTTGGAGATGAGGGAGTTTTACATGCGAGAGGGCTTCAATCACTTTTTCCAAAGGGGCATAACAAAGTGATGAAAAGATATAGAGAAATTGGCGATATAGGTTTACTAGCTGGTGAAAAAGGAACACACTCTACTTTAATAAAAGCCAATAAAAACATTGAATTATATGACTACCAATGTAGTCACGGAACTGGGAAATACATAAATAGAAACGAGAATGAAAATATCAAATTTGACAATGATGCTTTTTGCTTTGATACGGATTATACACTATCTAATTACAAGGATGATGTTTTTAATACTGAGAAAACTTATGACATAGTAATTAATGAGTTAAACTTAGTTAGTCCGATAATCAAGCTTGCACCATACATTAATTTTTGGGGTGAAAAAGAGGAATATGCTCAAGGAGGTGAGTAATTTGTTTGAAAATCTTTCTTTGGCAACGGTTCTACATGATCCTCATTCCCATTTATACGATGCTATAATTAAAAATGGAGATAGGTTACGAGATTGTAAATATGTAAACAAATATGTTGCGATTAGTAACGAAACTAGCAAGAGTATAGTTGATTTACTTTTAGACTTAGATTTTACAATCTATAGAGTTGAGAAGCGCGGGGCTGGAAATGCAAGGAGAGACTTGTTGAAAAATCTACCTTTCAATAAAGTTCTGCTATATCATTATTGTGACTTTGACAGGTTTTTGACATGGATAAATTATCACATGGAAGAATTAGATACTCTAAATAGGTATATTGAAACCAATAACTATGATTATATTATTATAGGAAGGACAATGAAAGCATTTAATACTCATCCATTATCGTGGATAGAAACAGAAAAAATTAGTAACAAGTTATTCTCAGATTATATTGGATTCGATTGTGATGTAACAGCGGGTTCCTGTATAATTAATTCGGAGATGTTGGATTTAATTGTAAAAAACTCGTATAGAAGAGTAACTGATGTTGAGTGGCCACTATTATTGAAAGAATATAAAATTGGCTACTATCGTACAAATGGCTTGAGATTCACAGATTATAATAAATCATCTGATGACATTTCTTTAAGTTCTTGGGTATCAAGACTAGAACTCACAACTTCTATTGCAAAAACCATCAAAGAACTAAGCGATTAATATAACATTGTTATAAATATTAATAGCCTGACAGAGGTCATTTTTTACCAATCGGCGAAAACCTACCTAAATAAAGTGAACTGACCCTCAAGAATTGGAGGTTTAGCATGTCATATCAGTAGATACAATTAATCTCTGATATAATGCGTTATCACACTAGAAGAACGGTTGCTAAATTATGGGGTATTAAGCGACTAACAACTATCATTTAGGCTAGAAAGTCAGATTCATTTATATCTAATTAAACAATCATTATTAAGCCGAGCTATTTAGCAATTTTTACTCGTGCCGCCAACAAACTTGGTTATGTCCAATCTAACATCACTGCTCGGATCAAGAATTTAGAATCAGAACTTTGCGTACCTTTGTTTAATCGGCAGAAGAGAGGTGTGACCTTAACGTCTGCTGGTACTCATTTGATGAAGTACGCCGAACAAATTGTCCACCTGTTTGAGGAAACCATGCTTACTACCCCTTATTCAGAGTTGTCAGGTGGTTGTTTGCGTATAGGGTCGCAGGATACGATCTCCAGCATATTTCTTCCTGACTTTTTGGTAAGCTTCAATAAAAAGTTCCCCAATGTTAAGATGTCATTGAACAACGGGTTGTATTCTGACTTAACTGAAAAAATTCACGCCTTTGAATTGGATGTTGCTTTCGTGTATGGACAACATAAACAATCCAACTTGGACACAGTTAGGATCGTTGAGGAAGAGTTGGTTCTCATCTCGGCACCCACTTCTGCTAGTGTACGGGAGTTCCTGACTAGACCTCTCCTTGTAACTGGTCGCCCTGGCTGCTTTTATCAAGATACAATGGAGCAATGAATACAAGAAGAGATGATAGGAAAGCTCAGTGTAATGGAATTAGGATCAGTAGATGCTATTATTCGGTTCGTGGCTTTAGGTCTTGGTATGTCCCTCGTGACGGAGTCGGCAATGAAAACTCAAGGAAATCAAAAGGTCCAGATCATTGAAGTCCCTGAAAAATTCCGCAAGTACTGTATAAGTTTTATTTATCAGCACAATAGGTTCCGCACCGATGCCTTCAACCACTTTACTAAGGAGCTTGAAATTTTTTTCACTTAATGAAACGTAATAATACTTATACAGGTTTATCGCAGGTAATAAGTTGGCGAGTGTAGTTAGTTAGTGATTGATGAATTATAGGGGGACAGTCCACCCAAATGATGACGCCAAAAACTCTGGTAGGTTGTTTTGAGAATGTTACCCAAAATAAAAGGTAGGTGAATTGAATAAAAAAGTTACGTGGAAAGTAGGGTTAAGATCCTCACAATTATAGAGGGATTAGTCCAAAATTTTCTAAGTATCACAAGTGGATGGATTTCTTTTATCTTTGTAATATTTAACATTAAATCGTCTGAAACTCAACTAACTAATACACAACTGCCACAGGGTTCTCTTCAAAGACTCGATCTACCAAAACGTCTACTACATAAGTTTCCCCTCATATAGATAGTTTAGCTGTCAAAATTAAATTAATTAAAAAAGCTATCCTCTCACGATAGCTTTTTAGGTTTTTCAATTAATCAATTAATAAAAACATAACCGCGTTTACAACCTTCCGTTTCATGTTTGTACAATTTTAATTCTTCTTCACCAAGAATTGCCTTTATGGATTATAGATAACCATGTGTAAGCTTATCGGTTGTTCCCCGACATTTCGGTACGAATGGGGGACGTCTGCCCGGAAACGGATGCTTTCTCCTTTTTTTAAATAAAACTCGTCCTCTCCAGCCCTAATCATTAAATGTCCTTCATAAACAGTAATAAATTCTGTCGCTCCTCTTAAGTGTGGCTCTGACTCCCATTTTCCATCTTTTTGTACTTCTAAATGATAAATCGCGAATTTCCTGTTTTCATTGTCAGGAAAGAGAGGGTAGTTACGAACACGATGATCGTCTTCGAGAACGGGTTGTACATCTGTTGTATGGACAATCTCAAATCGCTTTATTGGTCTTATAGTAAGTGCATCAAAAGGTACTTTCATTCCGTTCGAGATCTTCCAGAGAGTACTAATCGTAGGGTTACCTTCACCACGTTCAATTTGTGCGAGCATACTTTTACTAACTCCACTCAGTTTCGCTAGCATTTCTAAACTTAAACTTTTATCCTCACGCAACTGTTTTATATTTGCAGCAACAATCTCATTCATAGTTTCCAACGTTTAACCCACCTTATGTTGACATTATATTAGTACGAGTGTATCGTTATAGTGCACATACGATATAGTGCATATTTTATATCAGTTTAACGAACGGAGCTTATGCTTATTATACCACCGTTAATAAGAGAATAAAGCTTTTCAAAATGGGGGGAAAGAATTGTTTAGTTTATCTAGCTTCTTAATTTATTGTTTTGTGACCTCTTATACACCTGGAGTAAACAATTTGTTGTCAATGAATTATGCAATGCGGTTAGGTTTCAAAAAGAGTTTTCGCTTTAATTTAGGTATTTTTGCGGGATTTTTGCTCGTTATGATGGTTTGTACTGTTCTTTCTACAACCTTGTATGGTGTTGTCCCAAAAGCAATGATCGTTATGCAAGTTGTCGGTGCTGCTTATATTTTATATTTAGCTTGGAAAGTTTGGAAAAGCACAAGTGAATTTGAAACAGAGGATAATCAAACGGCGAGCTTCCTTTCTGGAGTAGCCATCCAGTTTGTTAATCCAAAGATTTATATCTATGCGTTTACAGCAATGTCCTTATACATTCTACCAACTTATACTTCTATAAACGCATTGATCGGTTTTGCTTTTATTTTAGCAATTATTGGTGCATCAGGATCATTGATCTGGGCTTTTTTTGGTTCTTTGTTTTGTGGGTTTCTTAAAAAGCACACAAAAGTTGTAAATGCAATGATGGCCATATTGTTAATCTATTGCGCACTGTCGTTTTTCTTTTAAAAGTTAAAGAGGCTGTGGGTCAGTTTATGCGTGGTGTTAGCTACTGGATCTTGGGCATGTGCAAGCTGTAGGTAGATTTGTTCAAGCTATATGCACTAAGGACCCCTTTTGATTAGCACTACTAAAGATCTACAAATTAGAACGAGATAAAGTGAAAAGATGAAGCAAGATTGAAGGTGACTTCGTTCGGACTTTTTAAGAAAATTAAAAAGCTATGAGGGTAGAAACTCCTCATAGCTATGCTAACCTTTAAAGTATTTTCGTATAGCTTTGGTACTCAAAGAAAGGAAGTAGAGACTAAAACCAAAGCCCAACAGATGCGATGACTTGCGACATCACCGTACCGAAATCAAAAATGGTAACCTAATTTCTTTATAGAATAATACACTACTTAATTTTTAATCCTCTTTCCTTCAATTCTCTGAAATTGCTTAGTTTGAAGATGATACACATAGAAAGTATCTTGTGTTAAGATATCCTTCCCTTTAGTATGTGGTAAAGACATTACCTGGATATCTTCTCGAATGGAGTACTGGAAAACCATCTTCTTTGGTAATCTAGACTGATCTTCTTCAGGAATAATTTCAATTTCAAAGTAATAACCAGCCTTCTCTATCTTCCGAATATAAATAGGAATTGTTAAAAAATAGATTATAAGAAATAACAATTGAATCGTGATTATGGGTAGTTGTTCTATAGTGTACAATTCTTTTTGAACATGTATAGCATTTATGCAATAGTTTAATGCTAATAATGACAATAAGCCTATCGCAGCCACAGATTTACAGAGATTTTTCCTGACAACTACTTTTTCTCTAAAAATAAGTACGAAATAATGACCTAATATGAAAAGAAATGCACCTAAAAATGGGAAAATAGCCAGTGAACCAATAAACCCTAAAAAATCATCCTCTATGTATTCTGCTGTTTGAAAAGAGAAATATAAAAATACTAAAAAAATAAATGAAGATATGATAATTACAATACTGAAATTATGGCTAACTTTTTTATGTCTTGGTTCATAAAGCAGCTGTAACGGTGTTGTGTTCCACACCTTAATGATCCATCCCACAACCGAAATTACCGCAATAATAATCGTCAACCATGGAATAAAATTAGGTAGTTGATCTAGTGATAAGTAATTCATTGTACCTCCAAATTAATATATTCAGGACGTAATATTTATCGACACATAACGAATTGGATTGTAGCTGAAGAGAGGACAGAGGTAAATTACTTGGGTAACACCAAAATTTTTTTGAACTAACCGGATGGATTTAGGTATATCTTCTATAGGGGTGATTTTTATTAGAAAGGAGAATGTTTGATGTTATTAACGGTTCCTTTAGGAATTGGTTTAGCTATCGGTCTAATTGTTTTCTTAATAACCGTTTTGTTAGGGAGAGGTAAACAAAGTAAGAAAATAGTCTATGTACCGTCAATAATAGCTATTAGTAGTTCATTAGGGTTATTTGCCTATGGTTTTGTAGTTGCTCGAGGTTTTGAAGGAGCAGCTTATTTGTTTTTATCAATAACGATCATTATTAGTGCTACATTTATTTTGTTTTACAGTAAGAGAAAATTGCAAAAATAAATAAGAGCTAAGATTATGATTTATTAAAAGGGCTACTTTAATTTGGAAATGAGTTAGCAACAAAAAAGCGATGAGGAAGAGGCACTCCTCATAGCGATGCTAACGTTTTAAGTATTTTCGTAAAGCTTTGGCGCTAAGAAAAAGTAAGTAGAAGACAAAACCAAGACTCGCAAAAGCGATCACTTGCAACAATACCGTACCGAAATCGAAAATGATAAGCACCTCCTTGAATCGTTCTAGTTAGTCAATCTACGATGAAAGGAAAGAGGTGGTTTCATTAATGGGCACGTAAACGTTCGGGCGGTTGATATCTAAAGAAATGATCACTAGCAAAACGAATATATTCCCAGCTTAAAAGAGGCGAATGGGATTGCGAATTTTTTGGAAGTTTGAAATAATTGATATGGAACTAAAAGTGAACGACGACAGTCTTACACTTGGTAAAGCAAAATGATAATTCCAATAAGGAGGATGTTTATGCGTCCACGGCCTTTGTCTATTGAAAATCCAGAGCATGATCGGTATGTGAGCCTTGTTCCTGATGGCGATATTAAAGACATACTTACTAATCAACGAAATGAGAACATCGCCTTTCTAAGCAACGTGTCAGAGGAGTTAGCAAAAAAAGCATATGCTCCAGGAAAATGGACTTTAAAAGAAGTAATTGGGCATATGACCGATTCGGAGCGTGTGATGTCGTATCGAATGCTTGCCATTGCGCGAAATGAAAGTGAACCACTCCCAGCAATGGACCAGAATCAATATGTTTCTGCAGCACACTTTAACAAACAATCGTGGGAGCAGTTACTCGTTGGTTTAGACGCGGTACGCGCAAACACGTTAAGCCTCATCTCAACCATTGATGATGAGGCGTGGGTTCGTTGTGGGACTGTAATGAACAGTTCGGTATCGGTAGGCGCCATTGCATATGGCATTGCCGGGCACGAATTACACCATATGAAAGTAATTAGAGCTACATACGTATAAGACTGTTTCTAACGGAAAAAATCATGGTGTAAGATTTTGACTGAATCTCAATGTATGAAGTCATTGAAATTGTTTAAGAGTGGCAAGTAAGCGTATGATCACTACGTTTTTTCTGTTTAAATTTTATAATGTCCCAATTTCCATATAATTCCTCATCACTGAATGTCATTCTCACTTCATAGGTATCATGATTGTCATAAGCAATTAAATCAACTTTGAATTGATGTCCTTCTAAAGTTTTCTTAAAAGAATGACCATGTACGCAACTGAAACTCATTGGATTATCAAATTTCATTTTGAGTTCGTTGGAAATAGTTACGAACAGTATCGATTCAATAATCTGATCTTGTTGACTTTGGGAATTCGATTCGACTTGAGCCTGTATTGGTGTCGTGAAAAGGAAGGTTGCAACCAATAGTATGAGTATAGGTACTTTCATTCATTCAGCTCCTTAAACAGCATTGTCGTTATTATGTACTAAAAGAAGAATGTAATTCAATTTTCACTGCTAGCATTTCCATTCGAAAATGTTAAAAACCGTTGTTTTTTTTCATATATCTTCTCTATAGACCGTATTACTTTAAAAAGGAGAGGATTTGAATGACTGACATGCAAGCTGAAAATGAGCATACGGGGGTAGAGCTAAAAAAGGTTATACGCACTACCATCCAAACAGGGGATACACCGTTTTTAAAAACCGATGGGAAGAAAATGCGGAATGAGTTTGGTACTGGTGAGGAAGTCATTTTACGTGGAACAAATGCTGGTGGTTGGCTGGTTATGGAGAACTGGATGTCACCAACAAACGCACCTGATCAAAAAACCGCAATGGATACCCTCACTTCACGCTTTGGTGAAGAAACAGCTTGGGAGCTCTTAAACCTTTTTCAAGATACGTACTGGCAAGAAAGTGATTTTGATCGCATTAAAGCGAAGGGGATGAATGTCATCCGGCTTCCCTTCACTTATTTTGAAATGTTGAACGATGACGGTAGCCTAAAAGCAACTGCTTTTGAGCGAATGGATTGGTTTATAAATGAAGCGGAAAAACGAGCATTGTATATTATTTTGGATATGCATGGCGCGCCTGGCTCCCAAAATGGAAAGGACCATTCTGGCGACACACGGTTCCCTGACGTAGGGAATTTATATGGGAACGCTGAGAATATGGATCGGACTGTCTTTTTATGGGAACGTATTGCAGAACGATATAAAGACCATCCATGGATTGCTGGGTACGATTTACTGAACGAGCCTGGCGGTGCAAGTGGAACGGAACAGTTTGACTTTTATGATCGCCTTTATCGAGCAGTTCGCAGAAAAGATCCAGATCACATCATTATTATAGAAGCGATTTGGGACCCGATGGACCTTCCGCACCCTGACTTGTACGGTTGGCAAAATGTTGTCTATTCGTACCACTTTTATGGGTGGGACGACATTAACAACCTCGACTATCAGAAACAATTTGTGGATTCAAAAGTGACGATGGTCAATGAATGGACCAATTACCCTGTCCCTCTTTTAGTTGGAGAATTTACATTGTTTAGCAACCTACAGAGTTGGGATTACGCGTTACGGGTGTATGATGACCAACGATGGAGTTATACAACTTGGACATATAAGGTAACCGGTCAAGGAAGTAGCTGGGGCATGTACACGGGCAATCCGCTGGAAGTTGATATTTACTCCGACAGTGAAGCAGACATTAGAAGAAAATGGGCAACATCAGCAACGGAAACCAGTTTCACACGCAATGATCCTATTGTAGATGTTATTCAAAATTATACAAAACGCCCATAGCGTGAAAAAAGAGCAGTCGCCTAGGCAACTGCTCTTTTTAGTAGTCCTTATGAAGCTTATTCAATTCACGTGTCTACGCTAGCGGTTTTTTCGAAGCCAGTCACTTAAATACATTCGTTCAGTCAGTTCCCTTTTGTTATCAAGTTTACAAATCAATTCTAAACTGTTACCGTCAGGGTCATTAAAATGAATTTTTGCATGTGCATATCCTTTTTGGGGCATGACAAATGGCTCGATTGGTTCAAATCCAAAGGCTTCTCTTGGTTTGTAACCTCGAGTATGTAGCCAATTAACTGACTGCATTAGGTCGTCTAACGATACTTGGAATGCTATGTGTCGGATAGAAGGATGATACTCATAATGGACTTCTTTTGTTTGCCATAAACCTAACCAACTTTCATTCTTTACAATCCATAAAAAAGCTAGTTTATCTTCAACAGTATGATCCAGTTCAAGTCCTAAACCTACATAAAATTCAATTGAATTCTTGATGTTACTCACAGGTAGATGTGCTTCATACAAACCTTTAATCATTCTAGAACCTCCGTTTCGTTGTGTTGTAGATGTCTAATAAAACTATAATGGAAATGCCAGTTAATCACCTCAAACATAAGACACACACAGTCTACAACTTTAGTCATAGAGTACAACACGATCAACCAAGCCTAAAAGATGTAGGGTCAAATACCCTATTTAAACGAAAGCGCAGTACGACCAAAATGTAGATATTCTTTCAGGTTAACTAGCTTCATTAGTAGATTGCTCTGTAAAATGATGATGAACTAAATGAGGTTTATAAGACATATAAACTATTTTTTTATGAAAAAGTGAAGCCGATAAGCGTATCCTTATTTTAGTTTAATTTCGTAGTTCTCTAATATTAGAGCACCCGTAAGTTGAAATAAGACATTTAGAATTGTATTTTACGGACCTTCGTAAGGAGGGTTTTCAACATGGTCAGCAAAATCTTCTTTATAGGGGCAACCATCCAACAATATCTCTTTTGCTGCAACCTTAAAATCATATTTAGTGATCTTTAAATTATATTTATCTGCGTCAATTAACAACCAACAGGCTCCTTTGGCTCTGCTCTGTAATCCTACACTGCCAGCGTTAATGACTTTTTTATCGTAAATATCTCTTTTAAATTGAATGTGGGTATGACCACAGATGATAACAGTTTGATTTACATTTTTAATCATCTCAAAGACTTCATTTTCAGGAGTATCTAACCTGATAGCCTCAGTATCGCTTCTAGGAGAGCCATGTATAAATAAATTATTACCTTCTACATGTGAAAATTTAAATGAACCTAACCATTCAAGTTGCTTAGTTGATAGTTGCTCAACACACCACTCATTTAATTCGTCAACCATATTTTCTACTCGTTTTTGGTTTTTATAGTGTTCAAATAACTCCCGATCGCCATTACCCATAATAAAGGTAAATTCGTTTTTATATGCAAACAGTTTGTCTATGACTTTCTTAGGTTGTGGACCCCAAGCCAAATCACCACCAACAATGACTTTATCTACGTTTTCATTTTCAATTTCTTTTAAAACAGCTTCTAACGCTCGATCATTACCATGTATATCATATAGTGCAGCTATTCGCATTTTTAGTCACCTTCTATCTGTTTTTATACTAAATAGTTCTACAAAATAGTATTGTTTACCTGTAACATTATCTTGCCTTGTTCATCCTACGCTTTTAAAGGAAGAAATATCTAGCTTATGAGAGGTTTAAACCTCAAGATGAACGGTAAAAGATGCATATGAATGAAACGGAGGAGAATGACATATGGATCACATAAACGAATTACTGACTCAAAAAATAGGACTTGGTACAGCACCCCTAGGCAATATGTTCCGGGAAGTGCCAGAAGAAGAAGCCCAAGCGACAATTGAAGCAGCCTGGAATGCAGGCATTCGTTATTATGACACCGCACCATTTTACGGGGCAGGTCTGGCCGAGCTTCGTTTAGGGAAGTTTCTCTCCAAGCAAAACCGAGATGACTATGTTTTAAGCACAAAGATCGGTCGCGTCATAGAAGATGAAACAGAGGAAAAAGAAGGTCTCTTTACGAATGGTCGAACGAACAAAATCACAACCGACTATTCGGCAGAGGCTACGCACACTTCCATTGATCAAAGCATGGAAAGACTGCAAACAAATCGTCTGGACTTTGTGTTCGTGCACGATTTGTCACCTGATTTTCTCGGGGACGAATGGATTGCCAAATTTGAAGAAGCACGAACAGGTGCATTCCTTGTTCTTGATGACTTAAAGAAACAAGGTGTCATAAAAGGTTGGGGTCTCGGTGTAAACACAACCATCCCAATTGAGCTTGCTCTTCAACTTGAACAAGTGCATCCAACTATTAGTCTACAAGCAACCCAATATACCCTTCTCGATCATGAAGACACATTGCGCCGAATGATGCCTGAAGTCGAGCAATCAAATTCAGCTATTGTGGTAGGTGCACCGTATAGCTCGGGCGCCCTTCTTGGTGGAGATCACTATAACTACGGGGAGATCCCAGGAGACGTTCAAATAAAAATAAACAAACTAACAGAAGTAGCAGAGTCTCACGGCGTCAGCCTAAAAGCAGCAGCGCTCCAGTTCTCAACAGCACATCCAGCTGTCGCTGCGGTTATTCCGGGCTCAACGCGACCTGATCGCATTAAGGAAGACCTCGACGCGTTACAAGAGACGATCCCAGAAGCATTTTGGCAGGAATTAATTGAAAAACAACTCATTTCAGCGGTTGCACCATTGCCGTTGTAAAGGAAAAAGACATTCAGCACACGCTGGATGTCTTTTTATCTGAAAAGAACGAGTCAAAACTAAATAATGAGGTAGGTGGACTGTATCGAACAAATAGAAGTTATTTAGAATGGATCGATATTGATTGGTGCAGTTATTATTTGGACTGTTTTATTTCCGTTTGTGAATAATGAGTGAGAGCGGAGAAGTATTGGGGAAATTGATGTAATATTTTAACAAAAAGTACGCAATTGGATTTCAAAATTCGTAGATTCTTCAATTTATTTATGTTACTCTTTAGATGAAAGGGAATATTATTAATTTTTTATACAATAGAATAACTATTACTAGGGGTGCTTTTGTGTTAAAAGCTGAGAAAAGGCTAAAAGTCTTTAACTCTTTGAACCTGATCTGGTTTATACCAGCGGAGGGAAGTGTTGAGCATCAAAATTTTTTGAATGCTATTATTTGTTAACAAAAAACCACTTCCAAATCTGGAAGTGGTTTTTCATTTTATAGGAGGAGTGATAAGGAATGAGTCAAGGTGAAAAATGCAAACATACATTTAACCAATGGAAAAATGAATGGGACTCCCCTCCCTTCGTTCTGTATCGATCAATAAAACCAGCACAAGAGTAAATCGTGAAGTTTCTTAGCTGTTCAAAGGAGAGGATCGTATGATTGTTGATGAATTTGATGTATTTTTCTTTGATTTAGATGGAGTGATATATATAGGGTCCGAACCACTTCCAGAAGCAGTAGAAACACTGGAACGTCTTCGGCGGGATCGAAAGATGATTCGTTTTCTAACAAATGATCCCTGTACAACACGAAAAAAAACAGTAAGTCGGTTAAATCGTTTAGGAATAGAGGCAAGTGACGAAGAAGTGATTACATCAGGTTGGGCGACTGCGCAATATTTACAGAAAGAAAAGATTAGAACGGCACTTGTTTTAGGCGATGAACATTTAAAATGGGAGTGTCAACAGGTTGGTATTACGATTGACGTCCAAGATACCGTTGATGCCGTTGTTGTCGGGTGGGATGGTGATGTGTCTTTTCATGACATCCAATTAGCAGCGCGGTGCATTCATAAAGGTGCAACATTTGTTGCGACCAATCCAGATAGAACCTATCCGACTCCGGAAGGTCCGTTACCTGCAGTTGGAGCTATGGTAGAAGCCATTCGCGTATCAACAGAGAAGAGGCCTATCATTGTAGGGAAACCATACCCTTATATGTTTGAAAAAGCGATGGCGGATTTTTCTTCATCCGATAGAATAGTAATGGTTGGTGATAATCCATATACTGACGTGTTAGGAGCACATCAGTCAGGGATACCAACCATTTTAATATCAGATCAAGAGACAACTAAATTTCCGTCTGCTAGAGATTTCCGAAATCCTGATGTGACGATACCGAATTTAAAATGTTTATTTGATCGTAAGATTGAAATTAAGCATTGGATTTCTCCTTCCTTTTCTTGGCCAGATCATATAAAAGCGGGAGTAGCGGGCATTATTTTTGATGAGAAGCAGCGCGTTCTCCTCATGAAGCGTGCCGATAACGGTTTATGGGGAATTCCTTCAGGTCATGTCGAACCAGGAGAAACTGTTGAAGAGGCGATCATTAGAGAAATTAGGGAAGAAACGGGTTTACAAGTTAAAGTGAGTCGATTAATTGGTGTTTATTCTGACCCAGCTTCTCAAATCTTTGAATACCCCAACGGAAAGGTGAGTCACTTTATTACAAATTGTTTTGAATGTGAAGTTGTGGGGGGGAATTTAATTAAGGGAAATGAAGAAACATTAGATGTGCGTTACTTTGATTGCAATCAGTTACCTGATGATCTTTTGCTGATGCATCCAAGATGGCTTGAAGATGCATTAGAAGAAAGACAGCTGTCTTATATTCGTTAAGAAACGCAAAGCTTTGGGATGCTAGAAATTGGACTGGATAGTGAAAGAATATCCTAAGGTTAATTAAGTGAACTAAGTAGGGATATCTTTCATTATCAAACAAAAGTTGCCGATTTTTAGTTAAGCGTAATGGTTCATTCTTATGAAGTACCTTTTAGGAAAATACAGTCTTGAAAAAACACGCCATCAACAGGCGTGTTTTTTCAATAATTTAACGTCTTCTCGTCCATTTAAAAGCGGTGTAGGACTGGTCCGCTGAACAACAAACAAGTTAAGCTACTCTTAAGGCGTTTGGCTTGCTCCATACTCGAAATCGTCCATCAGCATGCGCAATGCAGCTTCAGTCGCGTCGGCAATTAGCGCATCATCGGACTCAGCATCTGCTTGTTCCTTGCTTGATAACACAGCGATTACAATTGGATCTTCATCTGGTGGCCAAATAATGCCGATGTCGTTTCGTGTTCCGTAGGAAGCAGAGCCGGTTTTATCGCCGACAAGCCAACCTTTAGGAACACCGGAACGGATGAGTGCTTCGCCTGTGGTGTTATGAATCAGCCAGTCGTTTAACAGCGTTTGTTTTTCTTCGTCAAGTGCATCTCCAAGTGAAAAGGCATAGAGGCTTTCCGCAAGAGCCTTAGCTGTGCTTGTATCGCGTGTTTCTCCAGGTTTAACATCATTTAGTTCCGTCTCCATTCGTTCTGGTTCCGTCACTTCATCTCCAATTTCTCGGAGTGCCTCTTTAAACCCTGATGGACCGCCAATTTCATTGAAAATAAGATTAGCCGCTGTATTGTCGCTGTAGCGAATCGAGGCATCGCTTATTTCGTGTAGACTCATACCTGTCTCCACATGCTGCTCAGTAACCGGACTATATGTAACAAGGTCAGCTTCGGAAAACAGAATCTGCGTGTCTAACTCGTCAAGGCAAAGCTGTTGTAACAGCACGCCAACCGCCAACGCTTTGTGGGTCGAAGCATAGGCAAAGCGTTCATCCTCGTTGTATGCGATGGTCTGTCCATTACCCGTATCAAGTGCATACACGCCTAAGCGTGCATCATAGTGATCTTCAAGCACGGAAAATACTGCTGCACTGTTCTCATCATCTGGTTGCTGTTGCTCGGTTGTCTCAGGTGTTCCGCAAGCAGCTAATACGGTTAATGTAAAAATGGCTCCATATCTCTTCAATGTCAATCAACCTTTCGTTATTAAGATTACAACTGTAGTCAATATTACAAATGTAATCTAATTCTGTCAAACGATTTTTATTCGTGTTATGATAAACGAAAAACGAAACAAGTGGAGGAGCGTATAACGAATGCTTGTGACACTTCTAGTGCTAACGTTGCTCATTAGCGCACTTTTTCTCGTTCGTCAGGGTATGAAACTAGTGCGACTACCGGCCATTTGGTTGGATCGTTTCTGGTCTCTTCTCTTTGTAGTGCTTTTGCTCCCATTTCTCCCCCTTCAAACCGTTCCTTTTTTTGCTGGAGAGACGAGGGGAGTAGAGCAACGTCCTCAACTTCCTGGAGAAGCGCAACTGACAGAAGCAACAAACATGACGATTTCTGACTTTAGCGTGTCTGTTACTAGGTTTGATTTAGGCTGGCTTGAGTCTGGTTTATTCGTGGTTTGGCTTGGAGGAATCGGATTTGGGTTGTGTCTTATTTTGCAATCCCTCTTTAAGCTAAAAACAATAATTGCTAAGGCGAGAGCTGTAAAGGACTCACGGTTAACGATCGCTTATGACGCCTGTGTCAAGGAGCTAGGACTTAAAAAGAAACCACGCCTATTGGAGTCAGGCTCAATCGAGTCACCCGTAACATGCGGAATTCTCCGTCCTTATCTCCTTGTTCCGGAAGGTTTGTATAATCTTTTTTCTACCGATGAGATTCGTTACATGTTCCTGCATGAACTAAAGCATCATCAGCTGCACCATCCTCGGATAAATGCGACCGCGCTCTTATTTCAAATCGTTTATTGGTTTCACCCGCTCGTCTGGCTCGCACGAAAAAAGATGGTAATGGACCGAGAGCTTGCCTGTGACGCAGCTGTTATTGAAACAATCGGCATGCGCGAGCGCAAAGCCTACGGGAGGACGCTGCTTAAGTTCATTGAGAAAAAACAATCCCATTCGTCGCTTGAACTCGGTGTTGGCGGGACGAAGAAGCAGATTGAGACACGCATTTATTCTCTTATTCACTACCGCAGTTCTTCTAAAAAAGATACGGTCAAAGGCAGTCTTATTTACACGCTCGTAGTGTTGTTCATTGTCCTGCAGACGCCATGGCTTGCTTTAGGAGCGGCAGAGGAGCAAAGGTATTCATTTGATCACTCAAATGCCAGCTATGAGGAGCTGACTTCCTTTTTTGCTGATCATGATGGAAGCTTTGTGCTCTACAGCGCTAGAGAGAATCATTATTTCATTCATAATCGAGCCGGAAGTGAGCAACGCTATTCACCGAACTCCACATTTAAAATCTATAGTGCCTTGATCGGGCTTGAAGAAGGGATCGTTCAGCCAGATACCGTCCTCGCTTGGGACGGGACAGCACACGATTACCCTGAATGGAATCAGCAACAAACCCTCAATAGCGCGATACAGTATTCGGTTAACTGGTATTTTGAAAAAATAGAAGCAGACATGTCACTTAACCAGATGATGACTTATATCAACGAGTTGAATTACGGCAACAAATCGATTGAGGGACCGACGCCAGTTTGGCTCGAATCTTCGCTAACCATTTCTCCGGTTGAGCAAGTTGAGTTGCTACATCGGTTGTATAGGAACGAACTTCCGTTTCAAAGGGAATCCGTCACGGCGGTTAAAGACGCGCTCTTGCTTGAGCAAACGGGTGAAACCGCATTTTATGGCAAAACAGGGACTGGTGTGGTGAATGAACGGGCTGTGAACGGTTGGTTTGTGGGTTTTGTGGAAACGACAGACGATACGCTGTTTTTTGCCACGCATCTAGCTGGTGATGAAGAGGCTACGGGACAAAGTGCGGCTGATATAACCCGAGCCATTTTAGTAGATAAAGGAATTCTAACAGGGGGATTGGAGTAAATGAGTAAAAACATGCCGAGCATTTCAGATGCAGAGTGGGAAGTGATGAAGATACTCTGGAAAAATCCGCCGAAAAGTGCAAGTCAAGTCGTGACAGAGCTCAAGGCGCTCGTTGACTGGAAGCCCAAAACAATCCGCACGCATCTTGACCGTTTAACCAAAAAAGAGATTATCAAAGTGAATCGAGATGAGCGGCTTTACACGTTTACGCCACTCTTTTCAGAAGATGAGTGTAAGCGGGCAGAAACCAATTCGTTTATTAAACGTGTTCATGACGGCACAACAAAGTCGATGATGCTACAATTCATTGAAGACGAAACCCTCACAAAAGAAGATCTACAGGAGCTTCGATCCTTGCTTGATGAAAAGCTAGATTAAAGAAAGAGCTGCAAAGGCAGAAGCATCTGCCTTTGCTTTTACCAATGGAGAATAGCACCAATCCATCCGCGTCAATTTTATAGCGTAAAGACGGTAAAGTGTATTGAATACGGAAAAAAAACAACCAATCGGTTGGTATCAATCGTACTCATTTATTTCTCTGAAAATTTCTTACCTCTGTTTTTGTCAACGGCTAAACGCAATAAAACGAAAAGGACACCAACGCCAATCCCAATAGCGGTATAAGCCATAACGTTTCCAACTGTATACTCATCAGAAACTAGAAAACCAACACCGGTAAATACAATAGCAAATGCAACAAGTAATACTGTGATTTTCATTCCAGCGTTCATCTGGAACACCCTTCCATTATGTTGTAATCTTATATGATGGATTCCCAATAGTCGCAAAATAAAACATAAGGGGAATATTCCCCATTGACTCTTGGACCAATTGCAACGCTCAGGGATAAAAAACATGAGGAGCAAGTCTCCTCATGTTTAACTATATTGTAAAAGTTATCCTTTTTTCTTGGTGGTTGCTTTTTTCCTGAGGTGCTCGATTGAATAAAAAATGAGGATGGCTATAATAATTCCCCCTATCGAAGAGATAATTTCCCAAACTTCCCATCCAAGAAGAAATAAAATAATGCTTGCAACAATCAACAAAATAGCAAAAATTAAAATTTGTTTTGATAATTTCATGCGAGTAACCCCTTTCGAGATTGTTGTGTATTCATTTTCCCTTTTCAAAAAAATAAAAACCTACGATCTGATCTAAAACATGAAAAGTGGGCTAAATATACTAGCCCACTTCACAAAGTTTAACCGATAATCAGTTCGCAAACAATTGTACCAATTGCCACACCAATTACAGCACCTAAAGCAATTCCAAGAAATCCTGTACTAACTACGATCCCAGCAGCGGCGAGTCCTTTCGCTGTATAAGACCCTAAAATTCCGGCACCGATCTCGCACCCTTTTCGAATAATAATATCTGTCAGGCTTTCTTGTACAGTGAAGCTTGAAGAATTCGCTTCATCAAAAGCATCTTGGAAAATTGTTAATAACGCAAGGTCTTGATCTGCGAGGTCAACTGCCATTTCTTCAACACTACTTACGTTCTCACCCTCTGCATCAAATGTCTTCATAGTAACCATATCAGTATGAAGATCACCGAAAACATCAATAACAGTAAAGTTTAGTAGCTCGTCATCTTCTGAAAATGTTGCGATTACCTGAATGTTAGGAGTGTTGGTATAGTTGAGAATAAGAGCGACTACATCAGTTTGATCTGTTTCAGCAATTGGTTCACTGTGAATAGTAACAGCTGCAATCTCATCAACAGATTGGTTAATTTCATTCTCATAACCAGTGTTGTTTTCAAGAATATCTAATAGTTCATTTGCTCTGGCATCGCTTAACTGCTCGTAACCCATCTCCATACCATTTAGAGCTTCGCCTAATTCATCATTAGGCATAAGTTGAGTAGCTTCAACATCTAGTAATCGCATTGTTCTGGGACCCGCTACACCGTCAACCGCAAGGTCGTTCTCTTCTTGGAAATCACGAACTGCTTGTTCAGTTTGTGAACCATAATTCCCATCGATACCAGCGCTCATCTCATGGCCTGCATCAATTAACTGAGATTGTACCATCCGAATAACACTCGTATATATTGTACCACCGGTTCTTTCACCACCTACATAGTAGACGTTTAGTGCTTTATCAAGAGTGTCAAAAGTTACAGCGCCAGCATATCCATCAGCTTGTATAGCATTGTGAGTTTGGAATGTACGGACACCTTCTGTAGTTTCTGGGCCATAGATTCCATCGATTCCAACATTAATGGTAAATCGGTTAAGAGCTTCTTGTAACATTCTAACCCCAGCACCTTGTTCGCCACCAACCCAACTATTTACGGAGATTAAACGGGCTTGTGTTGCTGGACCTGCAATGCCGTCGACCACTAAATCGCTATGTTTGCCTTGAAATGCTTTTACAGCATCTTCTGTTTCCACATCAAATTCACCATTATCTTCGTTACTAGTTAATACGCTACCGTCATCTCGAATTAAATGTCTTTGTAACGTCTGAACCCCTCTACCTCGGTCACCTTTGCGTAGTACTGTTTGTTCAAAAGCCATTTCCATTTCCCCTTTGTTAAAAAGATTTTTTGTTTCTTACTATATAAAGGGGATTTGGGCTAATTTAAACAACCAGTCCTTTAAAAAAGTTTTTATTTATTCCCTAACAAATAAATGTTGGTACAAAAAAGACAGTCAAATTATATTGACTGTCTCAGTTTGTCGACAAAGTCTTGATTCATCGAGACAGTCGGCAAGCTTTTTTGTATACTTAAAGAAAAAAGTGAGGGGACCGCTTATGTTAAAGAAAAATCTTGAAGATAAACGAATGGTGATGGAGATGGTATGGATTGAAAAACTCGTTCCTGAAGATCACCTCGTGCGTCAAGTAGACGCTGCGCTTGACTTCGACTTTATCTATGAAGCGGTCAAGCCTTTGTATTCGGAAGTAGGTCGACCGAGTATTGATCCGGTCGTTTTATTTAAGCTTGTTTTTGTCCAATATTTATTTGGGATTCGTTCCATGCGTCAAACCATTAAAGAGGTCGAAACAAACGTTGCCTATCGCTGGTTCTAGGTCTTGGTTTTGACGATAAGGTACCTCACTTTTCAACGTTCGGGAAGAACTATGAACGACGGTTCCGTGGAACCGAGATCTTTGAAACTATTTTTTATCGTATTCTGAAACAAGCAATGGACGAAGGGTTTGTTGACCCAAATGTCATGTTTATTGATGCCACACATGTTAAAGCGAACGCAAATAAGAAAAAACATGTGAAACAAACCGTTCGCAAAGAAACAAGATCTTATCAAGAAAAAGCTCGATCGTGAGATCAATGAAGAGCGAGTCAATCACGGAAAAAAAGCCTTTTCCTCTTTAGACAACCGTTAAGGAGAAGGAGGTTAAACAAAGTGCGACCGATCCAGAGAGTGGCTATATGGTCAAAAGTGAACGAGAAAAAATGTTTGGATATGGACTACATACGGCATGTGATGCCAATGGGTTTGTGTTAGGAACGGTGGTTGAACCAAGTAACAAGCATGATAGTCAAGTCTTTGATTCCTTATTTGACCAGCTTCTCCATAAAATTGGGACGCCACAGGCCATTGCGGTTGATGCAGGATTCCAGCGATTGCCAACCGTCTTCAAGAAGAACACATTCATGCCGTTATGCCCTACAAACGCCCGATGACACCTCCTGGTTACTTTCGAACACATGATTATGTCTATTATGAGTACTATGACTGTGTTCTTTGCCCGAACAATGCCGTCCTCTCTTATCGCACAACCAACCGAGAGGGGTATCATGAATATGCAGCCAATCCAACGGTATGTCGTACCTGCCCGTTTTTAAGCCAATGTACGAAAAGCCAGACACACCAAAAGGTTGTGTTTCGCCATATATGGCAAGAAGCTTTAGATGAAGTTGAACATGCACGCCATACAGAACAGAATAAAGAGATTTACGCGAAGCGTAAAGAAACCATTGAACGGGTCTTTGGTGATCTCAAAACCAAGCATGGACTACGCTGGACTCTCCTTAGAGGAAAGGAAAAAAATACAGTGCAGGCGATGCTTGTTTTCGCTGCGATGAACTTTAAAAAATTAGCGACCTGGAGTTGGCGCAAGCGGAAAAAGCCAACTCCTCGTAAACAACTGCCTGTTTTTGCGCTATATTTAATAAAGAATACCAACAAAAGCCGATTGAGTTCACTTTCAATCGGCTTTTGTCTACGGTCTGAGACAGTCAAATTATATTGACTGTCTAGGGTATATAATTTATTTAGAGGTATATTTTTCTCTGAGATATTTTTTCAATTTGGGAGTGTTCCCCAAAAATACCTTCTCTTCGTCGGCCTCTTTAATGACAATAAGAGGGTAACCTGATCCTTTGCGCTCAATAAATTCGTTCATGTTCTTTTCAATTTCGAGAGGTTTTTCATTGTAAGCAATTCCGTTTTTATTTAACCACATTTTTAAGAGCTTACATGGGGGACAGCCATATTTCGTAAAGACATCAATGCTCATAAAAAATTCCTCCTTTATAATACAAGAGGGGTATCCTAATAAAAAACAACCGATATCAATAATTACTTAAAAATAATTTATATTCAAAGTTATAAGAAAAAGGAGAATGGACGCATCCAATCCCTTCTAATGTACGCCGAAGCTGTATATCGCTATTAATTAAAGTTCATCATCTTTAATCAAATAAATCAAACAAAAGAAAAGCAATCACCCGTGTTTTTTTGCATTATAACAACTCTACGTAACTCCTCCTAATCAATCCGCTTTTAATCCTTACATGAGTGAGCTGTCCTGGGTATCATAGACTGTGATGTGCCATGAAATCTGTCTGTTTTGCACCTCTTGTCCTTTTACATAGCGCGCGTGCATTTTGGCATTTGCGCCGATAGTCGTATTGGCTGTTTCGTGAATCGCAAGATAAGATGGTATAAGAGCGGTCTGCGGTCGGTTCGTATTTGTTTCTGGGATGAATCCTTACTTTAATTCCATTATTTATTACCTCTATCTCGATGCGCACTTCGTTCTAATTCTCGTATGGCATCCGTTAAGTTATCAATTCGCTTTTCAAATCGAATAAGCAAATAAACGGCCACAAGTGTGGGAAAGCCAAAGTTTCCGAGCAATATTGCCCAATTTGGTAAGTTTTCCATGTCCATTCCCCCTTTAACTTAGAAAGAGGATGAGGATCAAAAAAAACAACCTACTGATCAAAATTACTTCCTTTAACTGGTTGTTTTTTCGTATTTTGTTTCTCTTTTATATGGAGAGGTGTTTAAAAAAAAGAAGGGGTGCCAATATGAAAGAGCACAAAAAGCTACTTGAGGATCGGTTACTAATGTCTTTTTATGAGGACCCAAGTAATAGGGCTTTATTTAAAAGAAAGCGATATGACACGCGTGCTTCACAAGTGTTGGATGAGAGGTTTAAATTATATTATCTAAAGGCGCGGATGGTAAGTTATACAGACAAATTAACACGTCATTACAGTAGGGAATTTGATAAACAAAAACGATTTCAACGCAATCAACTCCATTTAGATACTCCACAAGAAAAGGGCGAAGATCTCACAGCTATCT
Organism: Shouchella oshimensis; assembly: GCF_004375095.1. NCBI lineage: Bacteria > Bacillati > Bacillota > Bacilli > Caryophanales > Bacillaceae > Shouchella > Shouchella oshimensis. The sequence continues at coordinate 495,060 of NZ_SNUX01000002.1, forward strand.
CACTTATTCCTGATAAAGATATTACTACTGACGATGCTGTTGTAAAAGCCATCCCTGATATCCTACCTACTGAAACATTACAGAAAAAATACCACGAACTTAGTGAAGAAAAGAAAACCATCTTAACATATTTCGTATTTGATCGATTGAACAATAAAGAAATAGCAGCTGAAATGGATTGTAGCCCTCAAAATGTTTCAAAATTAAAAATAAAAGCACTAAATGAATTAAGGAGTGTAGAGGCGAATGAACGAGATAAAGAGACAAGCTTTTGAAGAGATTCTAATTGAGATGGACCAACGTATTATATACAGTTTGAATGAAACACCCATTCAGGAACGAGAAGATCTAAAGCAAGAGATCTATAAACGACTACTTGAAGCGCTTGAAAGAATGGAAGTGGTATCACTTGATACATTCATTGAGCGTAAAATTCTTGAGGAAGAAGTGAACGAGGGATAGGACAATATACTACTGAAGAAGCCTAACCATTTATACGGTTAGGTTTTTTATACGAATCAACTCTAATGCTGTGCGATTCCAGTTGCTTTACTTTTTCTTTGACAGTCTCTACTTGATCTTGTGAGTATGGAAGAAGAAGATTACGATAATAGTGATCTTATTATTTGAATTTGGAGAAGAACGATTCCGAATGGGATCGTTCTTTTGTGTGTAAATGTACAGTGGTGAGAACCGATAAACAGGGTAGAGGATACGAAGAAAGGACTGCATCCTACATGCCAAATGAACGAACAGCGATGATGTATTTTCCAAATTCAACCCACGCTTCTTCTTTAAAAGTGGTACAGGAGCCAACAAGCCAAATTCGCGGCTTTTACTTCAAAAAGAGCCTTTTAGCAGAAGTAGAGAAACTTGAGCACGCCAACAACTATGCCGTTTATTTTCTTATCTCTGATGTCGATGAACCAAGTATCTACATTGGTCAGTCGATACATGGCATTAAACGATTAAAAGAACACTTAAAGCAAAAAGACTTCTGGCAGTTTGGCATTTTATTTGTTACCGACAATAATAGCTTTGATAAGCAACTGATTGATTTTCTTGAATATGAGTTTATCCAGCGCTTTAACGCTTCGACTTATATTGTAGAGAACCGGGATATGCGCATCAATAAGCCAAATGTTAATTGGTATATGGCAGCAGCAATGAACACATTTGCTGGGCAAATTACCTTCTTGCTAGAAGCATTAGGCGTGACAATTAGACAAGCAAAGCAAGTAGAATCGTATGAAGGAGAGCGAACCTATTACCCAGCCGAAAAAAACCACCCTGCCACCATCTATCTTCACGATGGACAATTTGTGATTACAAAGGGCTCTACCGTCCTATTTCCACAAGAGAAATTGAAACACTATAAAGACGAAGGAAAACTCTATCAGAAATTAAAAGCAAAAATAAACCAACTAATTCAAGCAAAACAAGCTGAGCCTATTGATGAAAAATCCGCTCGCCTAACAGAAGACATCGTTTGTTCAAGTCCAAGCTATGCGGCAGACTTATGTAGCGGTGCGTCAAAAAATGGGTGGGAATATTGGCAAGGATTAAAGGAAGAGCGGGAGAGGTTAGGGTGAACACCTCTATTCGAGCCCTTCCCAACAATTAAGTCCAGTGATGCTATTTTTCTAGCAAATAAAAACACGCCATCAAAAAGCGTGTTTTTTCAATTATTTATTCGAAGCAAACCTTTCCTTCAGATTCAATTGCTTGCGCATGTTTATCGCCAATGCCTGAAATTCGTTTCATATCATTGTACGAAGAAAACGGTCTAAGCTGCATAATTTGACTTGCCCGATCCGGACCGATTTGGTAAATCCCTTGTACCTCTGCTTCAGAAGCAGTGTTAATATGAATGGAACCAGCAGGACAGCTATGATTGCTTTCTTCGGAACTAGATTCTGAAGTAGAGGCAGAGACCGTTTCTGATTTGGCCGTTTCTAATTCGTCTTTAAGTGTAGAAACTTCCTCCTCTAACTTCGAGATGGTTGCTTCATTGTTTGAAAGACTGTCACTTTTTTCGGTGATTTGTTCATTGAGGGAAGAGATTTCGTCTTTGTACTCTTCTTCTATTTGATCTCGTAGATCTTCTTCAAATGAATCAAGTTGCTCTTCCATTTCTTCAATATGTAAGGATAATTCATCAATTTCTTCATCTTTCTCGACTATTGTTGCTTCAAGTTCTTCGATTAATGCTTGAGCTTCATCTAGTTCACTATCTTGGGCTGAAGCTTGTTCGCCTTCAGCGCAAGCGGATAAAGTAATTGCCATAGCGATTGCGATTAAAGCATAAGGTGCTTTCTGATGTCTTGTGGTATGTTGAAAAAAAGTAAACATATAAATAATACCTGCGAGTAAGACCATTGTTGCTAGTGCGATATTCATAGTAAACCTCCTAAAATGATGTATGCTATAATTATACTAATAACAAAGACCTAAGTCAGCGGTGTTTTCCGATGAAAATAAATAATATTAAAAATCTGAATAAAAGAAATAAAATTTTAAATAACTTAGGTTAAATTTAGATTTGAGTAGGTGATAGAATGGAAAAAGAAAGACGAGAGGGTATTCAGGTGGCGGTACAAATCTTTATATTGAAATGTAAAAAATTACTTGAAACACGGAACCCCAATATTTATATGAAAGGACATCAAGAGAAATTTAGTGAATGGTTTACTGATAAAATTCCTTACGAAACTAAGGTATTAGGTAAAAATGAACATCCGGATTTATTAATACAAGGTGTTGGTTTTGAACTTAAATCTAAAAAAGGACAAGGTCATATTCAATTTAATAGCACAATTCCTTCTGGTCGTTTTAAACATAGGAGCGGGATAGAAGGAGAATGTTATTACGGTATTGGCAGATATAAAGAAGATCGCGATTATGGGCAATTACAAGATTTCTGTCTTTGTTACGGTTCATATTTTAACTTTGATTATGAAAAAGCGCATCAACATAAAAATGAACAAGATCATGGGTTTGGTGACTATGGTGACGGTGTACTAAGATATAGAAAGATGTATACTTTTCCATCACCGACAAGGGATTATAAAGGTATTTCGTTAATTTTAGATTCTGATAAAGCTTTAGATTACAGCAGTGAGCTGATATTAGAAAAAGTTATTCGAAAAGAAAGTAATGGAGCAGTACATAAGTTTTATCTTTATCGTCATAGATTATTAATTTAGTGCAGGGAATAGAAAAGAAGCAATCGCTTGATACGATTGCTTCTTTCATACAAATAATTCCATTTGTTGATAGCGTGGACGAGTACTCTTTATTAAATCTAACTCATTCTTAGACCATTCTGCTAAAGGTCTTGCGATTTGTCGTGCCAGCTCGACAGGCACTGCATTACCAATTTGCTTATATACTTTATTTAATCTACCATTCTTAGATATATTTTGGTTTCCAGAAGAGAACTCAAACCAATCCGGAAAGGTTTGAATACGTGCAATTTCTTTAACAGATAATCGTCGATGTAATTGGAAATCACCCGGTAAAATCCATTTATCTATACCCATTTTCTTCATTGCTGGACCACTTGGGTGTAAGGGGGCTTGTCTACCGGAAGCTTGAATTGTAAAACTTTGGTCTTCCCAACGCTTTTTTCGATTCCGAGAGAGGTATATGGAGGAAAAATCACCTTCATACCACTCGCCTGGATTAAGTTCTAAATCTCTGATAGCGTCTTCTAATGTTACAAAAGGCTTTTGATCTTTTCCTGTTCCATGTGTTGGTTCTGGAAACTTAAAGGTATGTTTTAAATCTTCACGTATTCCAATTATAAAAACACGCTCACGAAGTTGTGGAACACCATAATCCCGCGAGTTGACCAGGTTAGTGGTAATGTTATAACCAACCGATTTAAAATCCTCAATAATTTGTTTTGCAACTTCACCGTTTGCAAGAGTTAATAGCCCTTTAACATTTTCAGCTATAAAAAAAGCAGGTTTCGTTTGCAATAAGGAGCGTATAAAATGGATATATAGGAAATTACGATCATCATCAATTAGTCGTGGTCCCGCACTGCTAAACCCTGGACAAGGAAATCCACCCAAAATTACATCTGCTTTTGGGAAAAATTTAATTTTCCTTATATCAGTTTCTTCTTGTAAGATATGATTTGGAAAATTTTTTCTATATGTTTCGTTTGCTTCTTTAAATAAATCTAACGAATAAATTGTGTGGAAAAGACCTTGGTGTCTAATTTCGTTAAGTTTTTCTTTGCTTTCAAGGTAATGATTTATAGTTTGTTCTCCATGAAAAACATCTAAACCTGTCAACTCAAAACCTAAGTCAAGCCCTCCAGAACCTGAAAAAAGGCTGATAACATTAAGTTTATCTGGATCGTAATTTAGGTTCTCTACATTATTTTCGGAAGAAAATTCTCTTACATAGTTTTGTTCGAATTGAATTTTATCTAATAATAGTTTTTCTACGTCTTTAGCGTCATAATTACCAATGGGTCGAAATTTAGCACGACCTCTATCTTTAACTTTCATACGAAACACCTCATTTTAAATAGTAACATGCTTAAAATAACTGGTCACCTATAACATTTTGACAATGGAGGTAAGTCTTTTGTTGCCGAGACAAATTGGAGATAAACACGTTCTTACAGTAGTTAATTACTTAAAAATGAGATTGCTGAATAAAAGTTATGAAGAAACGAATGATTTAGCTGCTCAAACTGTAAATTTCATTGTAAAAGAAGTTTCAACCTTATCTCAAATAGATAAAGTTAAAAGTAAATTTGAAAATGAATCTCCTGATAATTATGCAGATCTTGAATTGATATTAAAAGATGGTACTTCTCAGAAGGTTAATTTGTTTGTTATTAAAAAGAATGCACAAATACAAATGAAAAATCCAGGTGCAAAAAGTGTGTTCAGTAATTATTTTCAGTCTGAAGGTATGCAATTGAAGTTCAATCACTTTCTAGATAGACGTTATTATAAATACTTATCAGAAGTTCTTAAATTAGTAAATTGTGAGCCGAGTTCATATCATACGGTGACTGAAATGAGAAGAGAAGTGAATAAGTTCTTTCCAAAATTTACAGACGAAATTAATCCAGTAAGAGAAAAATTCTTGAACTCATTAAGAGAGTACAGTTACGAATTATTAAAAGAAGAATATAACGAAGGTAGCTATAAAAATATTGAATACGCGTTTAATTCATTATTACTATTAAATGATATAAATATTGTAACACGTTATGATGACAAAAACAAGAATATATGTTCTGGTGTTGGGTTTTTTAATCATAATTTAAACTTATCTTATCCGCTTCGAATTTTTAAAAAAGGGCAGAATAAAGTTGGCATTAGAATTGGAAAGCAAGGTTTATCACTAAGATTTAAGTTTGAAAGTGCGCCAAACTCAGCCATTAAGTTAGTTAGTAGTGCTGAAGAATTTGAGCAGGCTTCAAGCTATTCAACTATTAATTTACACTATGTCCGTAAGTTTGAAATGTTGATTAAGAAACATACTAAGAGTATTGAAACCCTAAATGAAAGTAATGCAATTGGAAAATGTCATGAAGCTATTTTTTATTATTACTTTCTAAAGAAAAATGATGAAATTGAACAAGTTGACGAAAAAGTATTTACGGACATGTTTATAAAATACTCGTCTAGCTTAAGTGAAGAAACTATACAATGGCTTATATCTGGGGTACAGGTTTCTTATGAAAAGTTAAAAAATTTCTTGAATGAGAAGTATGGAGTTTATGAACTTGATAGTATTCAACTTGTTCCCGAGAGCTATATCGTTGACCCATTGGACTCCTCTGACATGAAAATAAATCTAAAAGTGAAAGGAAAGTATCGAACAGAAGAAATATCTTTAAAGGCACTAAAAAAAATTCAGAAAAATACAACCGTTAAAAACGCAGGCATGGGTAAGATATTAGGATCACAATATTTTAATTTAGGAGATTTAAAGGAAGAAATTAGTGAAGCGAAGGCAAAATATTTATCTGACGAAAAAACACATATGGAAAGCTTAGAATTTATGGCAGATAAGATTGGCAATGCATTAGAGTTTGCGCCTCAGAATAATTTGAGAAACGGACTTAAGGCGATGTTAGGAAACTGTACAGTGGTAATTACTTATTATCAAGCAAATAAGGCTGTTGTTTTACAGCATGGTAATATTGATGGAGAAGTTATCGTATTAAGGGCGAAACCAACTACAATACAAAATACATTGCAATGGAATAATGGGACAGAAAAAATTTCTATTAGAGCAAAGTTTAGCAAAGGGCAATCACATGGATGGTCATCATTAAAGTTGGATTGTAATTATAGCATTGAAGTTAAGTAGAGCAGATTTAGCATGTTAGAGAAAAGTCGTACCTTTATGTGTACAACACCCAGTCAAAACCTTGTTTACAATTGATTAAATAAGGTTTTTTGATTTGAGGTGCTTCAATGCTAAATCGTAAAAATGTTGCTTTAAACTTGTTAAAAAAAGTCGCTCTAATCCTTAATAGAGCATTACAGGAGAATTATATGAGTGACTACCACCAATTAAAAATGTATTCATTCCTTCATCAGAGTATTTGCTGGAGTTTTCCATTTGATACTATTTGCTTTTCATATGAAGAACTTCCAGCTAAAATGCATGATTCGCTCTGGTTAATTTCTCTAGAGCCTTATGAAAAAAAGCAAGCAAACAGTGCTTATAGTTTATCTATCGCAATCATTGAGAATAAAGTACTGACTCAAGGTTTTGTTTATGATAATCTATCAAACAATTTCTACTACGCGGAAAAAGGGAGAGGTGCTTTCTTAAATGGACAGCCCCTCTGTCGTGACGAATTAATGCGTTTAAGAGAAGCGGAAATTCGAATGGATTCCTCATTTCTACGAAGAGAACAGCCATTAAATCCTTCTTATCAACGAGTAAGGATGGCAGAGCTTCCTACTGCTTTAGAGATTTGTACAGTTGCTGAAGGGAACACAGATATATTTATGACTATGAATCAGACTCCTTACGAATTTGCCGCTGCAAGTTTGATTGCAAAAGAGGCTGGGGTGGAGGTAATGACGTTAGAAGGGCAAGAGTTACGTTGGAATAAAGCGTCTAGTGTATGGTGTGGTGTTGTTTAAAATGGTAAGACATGAGGTGATTTGTATTCGTATAAATATATTGTTTCATTTTATGAAATATTGAACTAATCCTTTCTTTCTCTACCTAATGTAGTTAGCGAAAAACAACAATTTATATTATAGGGATCTATTTTTGCTGAATGTACATTAATATAAGACTTTTATAGTGAGCAATACTATCAATACGGAGGATGAGATATCGTCCCGTCCCTTAGCATTAATACTTTCTCTACTGAGTTATTTCATTTTACATAGATTTAACATAAATAATTGTGTTATTAATATATCTAATGAGGCGAATTTTAGGATTTGGTTAATTATCTACTACAGGATATTTAATGCTATTCTTCTCAACCTTATCATGAATAATCTCCTTCACGTCTAATCCTAAATCAGAACATAGCATGAGTGAATAGATAAGAACATCCGCTATTTCTTCTCGAATGTTCTCTTCATTATTCTTAATTGCGTTTTCACTAGTAACCCATTGAAAATCCTCTAAAAGTTCCGCTGCTTCAATAGATATGGAAATAGCTAAATCTTTAGGGTTGTGATATTGTCGCCAGTTTCGTTCATCTCTAAATCGATTGATGCGATTAATTAAAGTTTGAATGTCGCTCATGTTAAAGTCCTCTCCTTAGATCTAATATTTTTTTATTATATATATCACAATGTTAAGAATTTTAATAGTTTTTATTTTTTAGAGGTGGTTATGTTGCGCTATTTTGTTTCTATTTCTATGATTTTGTTGTTTATGACCGGATGCAATAGTAATAGAGAAGAATTTATTGTTAACTTGGAGGTGCTTGTTCTAGGTCCGTTAGAGAATGATGAGTACATGTTAGAAATTGTACACTTAGATGAGTCAAGGTATATGGATCGTCACCCTGTTGCTTATATTGATGATCCTTTTGAAGAAGATGTAAACCTTTATCTAACAAAAAACGGGTCTGTAAATGTGTCTGTGGAAACAGATATGAGTTATTCCATAACTGTATTTGAAACAACCTTAACGGAGAAAGGGGAGGGAATGAATTTACATCAAAACAAGGGCAATCCATTGTGGGGAGAAGAAGTTCTAATAAATGATGATACGAAACAATTGATAGATTTAAATTGATGCCGGTATAGTCAAAAAATTAGCTTCAAAAAGGATACAGGTAGAAGTGGCTGTTTTTCTCCAATAGGGGAATGAATAGGGCATTGATCTAAAAAGGAGTGTCAGATATGGCGTTTTTCATTCTTATGATTGGCGTATTTTTAATTATTGCTACTAAAGAAAAGGGAGTCTCTCTTTTCAAAAATAAAGCATGGGATGTGGTACACCTGATTTTATTTGTCTCAACTATAGCATTATATGTTGTTAATAGCACATTCGTTCAGTTAGTTCCTGATACAATAATAAGTTTTCTATCAATTGTATTAGTAATTCCGTTGTTCATTACCTTTTTAAAACGCAATCACACGGCTGATGTATAAAAGAAAGTCGAAGAGGGGAAGAACGATCTTCGACTTTCTTTTTCTCTTTAAATTTACATGCTAAATAAGAAAAATGCCTCAAAACAAAGGATACCTTAGTTTTGAGGCGGTAGAGGAATTTTATGTTTGATCGTAACCAGTCTTACCAAATGGTTCAATAGCATGATGATCATCGGAGTGAATAGAAAACGCTGTAGACGTAAATAAGGTTACTGCAATAAAAGCGAAAAGATACTTTTTCATTCTTGACCATCCCCAATCATGTTTTGGTTTAACTTTGCTTTGTAGGCGATCTTAAAGTACTTTATTACGCTATCATCATCGCCCTTTTTTTCAAAAATGTCAATTAATTCTTCAGCCAATTCACACACTTCAAAATACAGTTCAGCGTTAAGTAATTCGTCTAAGACTTCATCAACCAATGAAATTTTATGTGCATGATAAAGACCATCCATATACTTGCACCTAGCTTTACACTCTAGATCATTGTAAAACTGTGCGCTTGCTTTCGCTTTTTCTAAATGAATAAGTGCGTTGCTCTTATCGCCAAGCTTAAATTGAGCATGAGCCATTTCCGCCAAAGTGTTCATTCCATAAATAGAGTTTGCATGTTCTTCAATCTCTAAAGCCCTTTTAAAATAATGAAGCGCTGACAGATAGTTCTTTTGTGAGAACTGGCTAAGACCAAGTGCTCTTAATATAATTCCTGTCGTTGTAGCATAGGTGCTCTCATTGAGAGCTTCAATTAAAATTTGATCACCTTTGTCATACTGTCTTAATTCTACATAAATCGCACCCATCACCTGCTTATTATTAATTGCTTTCTTAGTAAGGTTTAAACGCCTAAACACTGTTTCTGCTTGTTCTAGATACGATAATGAAAGGAGATATTGATTTATTCTATAGTACGCATAGCCCATATAGCCTAAAAATTCAGCTTCTTCTGCATCGTCTTGTACATATTCCAACAATCTTTCGGCCTTTCTAAACATCTTAACGGCAGTTCGGTATTTATGGTTATTAAATTCATCTTGACCACTGACGAAATAGTACAAATACTTTAAGTAATGATCCATTTGCGTTTCAACATACTGAAACGTATCCTCTAGCGACACGCTCTTGTTATTTCCGTCTAGCATATTCTCATGTCGATAATTGACAAGCGAATAATAGGCTAGGATTTTATCATCGTCTTCCATTTTCTTGAGCATTTGCGTCACTTCATGTTTGAGGATGGTTGCGTCTTCATAGGAGCTTGATAAAATACAACTATACCATTCTACAATTTTAGCACCCACCTTCGATGAAGGGATTTTCTCCTCGTGCATGTTATACACCCTCTTTGCTTAGTAGTATCCAACTAGGATCACTTTACCATATTTACTATACAAATTGTGGAAATTAAACTATTTGCCAACATGAAAAAAGGTTGGAAATAATAAGAACCCGATTTTGCCTCATCGGAGAGAATAGATAAGGTTATAGACTATAGCAAGTTGTACGAAGTTTATCGTTCTGCCAAAACTCCAAGATTATGTTAAAATTTTCAAGAGATCTACTCCTATTGATGCGGCTAAAATGTATGGTTGCCTGCATCACGAATCAGGTTGTGGAAAAGTAGTGAACAGATACATACATTCAGGGGGACACATGAATAAAAGAAATGATATTTTAGATGCATGGATCATGGTCGAACAGCTGTCGGAAGGTTCTATTAATAAAAAAGATTCTTCTTTAGTGCCATTACGTACTCAAGAAGAAGACTGGCATAGCTTTTTCTTACGCTTTTTAGAAAAGCAAAAAGTAGAACGAAACATTACTGACAAGGGTTTTAAGAAATCGGGTCTCGTACTTTATTTTGGCATTTTCAATTTTGAAGAAGTAATTGAATTGTTGAGGAGTCAATTTAAGATTGAAAAATCGTATGAAGAGGTGAGTAAATCTGACAAGTTCACCTTCTTATTAAGCTTTGATAACGAACTCAATTTCAAAGAAGACGAGTTATTCTTTACAATGAGTGGCTATGTTCAACAATACAAGAAATTCCCTAAAAACTTCACCGGGTTTGAAGATAATTTTAAAGAGGATTTGAAAAAGAGATTTGAAGAAGACTTTAATCAAACCATGAAGGAACTTTTTACAAAATACGTGGTGTCTAAGGAACAGTTTCGTTATCAATTCGTGAACAATGTTATGAACAGTGATCCTAATCTCCATTCGTTTTTTATAGAGGATTTGAATAAGGCAAAGAAAAAGTCGAATGAGAACTTGGATCGCTATTTTAATGGGTTTGTAGGATCTCGCCAGAATCTTGACAGCAATAAAGAGTCCCCTCATTTTAATCCATGTGTTTTTGAGAGTATTTTAAAGCCTAAATTTTATCCTCTTGGACGTTTCCCGAGTAATCCAAAGTTTGCGTTGTCCTTTATGCAGCAGGTTGCGGTTAATCTCGCCTCTAATGATCGTAATTCCATTCGTAGTGTAAATGGGCCACCAGGTACAGGCAAGACCACCTTATTAAAAGATATTTTTGCGGATTTAGTTGTGCAGCAAGCATCGGAAATCGTCGCTTTATCTACAAAACGTATAGACGGTAGCTTGACGTACTGGAAAAATGCGAAATTGGGTGTTTTGCCACACATTATTTCTGAGAAGAATATCGTTGTTGCCAGTTCAAATAACGGTGCGGTTCAAAATATTGTTAGAGAATTGCCGAAGAACGAGCAAATCTCAGAAGAATTTCAAAATCAGCTTGCTGAGGCCGATTATTTTAAGCAATTATCCAACTCTAAAGTAAAGGTGGAAGGGGTTGGAAAGAATCGTGCTCTTACCCTTGAACATGTAGAAGATGAGAATTGGGGGACCTTTTCATTGGAGGGTGGCGCCTCAAAAAATATGAATAACGTTCTCTTACATATCGAATCAATTGAGAAAAATTTAGAAGATGACTACCAAACGAATGAAGGTGCCTATAAGGAATTTATGCGTCTTACTGAGCGATTAAAAAAAGAAAGAGAAACGATACAACAATTCAGTGAAAAGGTATCTCTTTTTCAAAAGGTAACCATTGACTATACTGAGCAGCGCGCTGCTTTTAATGAAAAAGAAAAGCAGAAGCATGAAGCCTTAGCCTCCGTTAAAAAAAGAGAGAGAGACGACGTGGAAAGAGTCGAACAGGAAATGGCTCATCTTAAAAAGGAACATGATAGCACATCTATCGAACTCGAAGATCTAAAGAATGTACAAGCTCAAGCTGAAAGGAATTATGATGTCATTAGCGCAAAAAAGCCGAGCCTTTTCTGGGTGAAAAAACTGTTAAAGGTGCCGGAAATGAACGAATACATGAAAGAGCTTACAAGCGCAAATGACAAACTGAATCAGATGACTCAACAGCAAACAGACTTAAAAAAGACGCAGTCGAAGTTGGAGAAGCAACTACATAATTATGAAAAAAGAGTAAAGAGCGCAGTGAAACGGATTGAAGAATCACAGGCTGAATTCAATCAATGGATTAGTACTGAACAAACGATTTTGCGAAATTTAGAGCAGCAAATAACAGCCTTGAGAGAAGATTTGGTGAAAAGTGATAGGAAGGTACTTGATTTTTCACTCTCCTATGATCAACTCCAAAAATCCAACCCATGGTTTTCTGATCATTTCCGTACCTTACAATCAGAGCTCTTTATTTCAGCGCTAAAAGTACGGAAACAATTTCTTTATGAAAACAGAAAGAATGTAAAGAAGGCGAGGATGATTTGGCAAAAGCAGTCTGATTATATTGCAAAAGAAAATGGGCTTCTAATACTTGCTGAGTCGTGGCAATGGATCAACTTCACGATCCCTGTCATTAGCACAACATTTGCTAGTTTTGGTCGGATGTTTAAACATTTGAATGAAAACACAATCGGGAATTTATTTATAGATGAGGCGGGCCAAGCACTGCCGCAAGCGAGTGTCGGGGCCATCTTAAGAAGTAAAAAGGTGATGGTCGTTGGAGACCCATCGCAAATCAAGCCTGTATTAACTTTAGATTCGCCTGTTTTGAGTTTGATAGGGAGGCATTACAAAGTAGATGAAACCTTTGTCTCCGCTGATGCATCGACTCAAACGCTTGTTGATGCAACGAGTCAGTTTGGCTTTCAAAAAGACGAAGAAGAATGGATTGGTATCCCTCTTTGGGTGCATCGACGGTCGAACTACCCGATGTTTACCATTTCAAATAAAATCTCGTATAACAACCTAATGGTTCAAGGTAAAGAAGGGGATGCCGCACAGGGGAAATCAGATTGGTTTGATTCAACAGGAAATGCCGTTGACAAGTATGTGAAAGAACAAGCTCTCTTACTTAAAAAGCTAATTACGAATCGTTTGCAAGATAACCCGGATTTAGCTGAAGACATCTATGTCATCACGCCATTTAGAAACGTTGCTTTTAAAGTGGCACGTGTGTTAGATGACATTGATTTTACAAAAAGAGAAAACGGAAAACCAGTCAATGTTGGGACAGTACATACGTTTCAAGGGAAAGAAGCAAAGGTTGTTTACTTTGTGCTAGGGGCAGATTCTACAAGTAGTGGTGCAGCTAGTTGGGCCGTTTCTGAAGCCAATATTATGAATGTGGCAGCAACTCGTGCGAAAGAGGAATTTTACGTCATCGGTGATAAGGACTTATATGGATCTCTGGGAAGTAACGTGGCAGATAGTACTATCTCCATTATTGAGAAGTATAACGAAAAGGCACAACTGCTTACTTAACCTACGTTAGTCTCACTCATATCTGGTTGATAGAAATTTCATGATTTCGATTACGGTTCCAGATACATGTGACCAGATTGATGTGATTCTCAGTCAACACATAGCTAAGCAAAATATGGATATAAATACTGAGGCTGGGACAAAAGTAGATAGACAGACCAAAATGACGAACATTGAAAATAAGAACGTTTGTCGTTTCTTTTATATGAAAATTAACGGAAGGAGAATCCGAAGACTCCTGGGGGATCAGCACGTGTCTGAAGACTCTGGAGTGGCGGTTTTCCACGGAGGAGGCTGAGGCCGTGTCCCCGGAAAGTAAAGGATTCTCCTGTAGCGGTGCTACTTAGCATATTTTAGACTATTCGTCTTTTCAAATACTACTTTTCGTTATGTCCCAGCCTCTTTTATAAAATGTAAAAAGCTCAAAATGAGCCGTAAACCGATCAAGATTGATTCATATCTGATTTTCCCCGTGAAACTCATGAATTGCTTGTACCACTCTGGCTAAATCGTTCAGTATACTTATTAAGTTACTTATTCTTTGAGAAATAGAACTAATCCATATTCGTAAATTCTGAATAAACTTTTTATATCAGGGTAAGTGATTCTAAAGACAATTTTTAAAGGGAATGGTGACGATGCCTGGTCATTGGGGAAAGTACGTAGTGTTACTGATTCTATACATTCTTATTGGTATTGGGATGTATTACTTTTTTGATGGAAATCCATTTCCGATAGTCTTTTTATCGTTAGGAATAGCTTTTTGGTTGATAATATTTATATGGATAAAAATGAACCGAAAAAAGGCTCAAAGAAAGCGTTAGACAATTTGTTTCATTTTAATTTGAACGGCACACACACCAATCAAAGGAGAACATATGACAATATCGATCGTGTATGGAAAGACAGAAAATGTCATAAACAATTTAAGTGGGATGGATATAAGACTGAATCAAGAGGAAATGGAAAACTACAATCGATTCCGGTTTCCTAATGATCAGAGTGATTACCTAGCCGCTCATTTACTTGCTCGTTACTGTATACACCATCTTACGGGTGTAGCGATTCATGAAATAGAATTGACTCAGCATTGTGCCACTTGTGGTGGGAATCATGGCAAACCAGAAGTGATGCACCCTGCAACGACGTTTGTCTCTTGGTCACATACGAGTGGTTATGTGGCAAGTATTTCAGCTCATAAACCAGTAGGCATTGATATTGAGAAAATGGCATCATTGGATAGAGCATTCGGAGACTCATTCTTGTCCCCATTGGAGAGGGAAGCGATTTCTTTAGCAGATGGGGATGAAATCAGCTCTACCTTATACAAGTTGTGGGTTAAGAAAGAAAGCATAATTAAGCTAGGGTTGTTTCGAATTGATGAGATGAGAGACATCTGTTTGGCTTCTAGTAACACTTTTTATTCTCATAATAGAAAGAAATACGCGTTTATTGATATTCATTCGAATCCCTTGATGGGAGCTGCTGTATATGAAATAGAAGATGGTGCCATAGAAAAGGTCTCGCTCACACATTTATAATTCGTCTACCTGACTCACTTCCTGTTCCTTTGCGCCATCGGTAAATGACACATTTCCCAATATCGGTCTAGCATATTGAAAGGTATACTTGTTAAAAGGTACAAATAGAAGCAATGAGATGCAGTATCTTTGGGAACGTGTATGTTAAAAACAAAAAGGAGCTATTTTATGATGCAGCGCAGTCTAAAGGAAATTTTCTCAATGCAGGTAGACGAAAGACCAGAGGATATCGCGTTAACGTTTGGTCATTCGCACATGACGTATGGAGAGCTAGATCAAGCTAGTAATCGTCTCGCCAATTATCTTCTGGATCAAGGTGTGAAGAAGGGTCAATTAATCGGACTGTCCCTAGATCGATCGCCTCAACTGATTGTAGCGATAGTAGCTACAATCAAGATTGGTTGTGTTTATGTCCCTATTGATTCAAAATACCCTCAAGAACGTATTGAATATATGATCGGTGATTCATGCGTCACGACTCTTATCACGACATCTACCACTCTAGCCCAAATGCCTTACCTTCAAATAGCTACCATCTTACTTGATCAAGAAGCAAGTCAAATTGATTTAATAAAAGCAACTCCTCCAGCTATGAACGTTGAACCACTTGATTTGGCTTATATTATGTACACTTCTGGATCGACTGGAACACCAAAGGGTGTAGCGATCCCACATCAAGCTATTATACGACTAGTGAAAGAAACAAATTATTTTCAAATTGATCACCAGCAAACCGTCGGTCACTTTGCGTCCACTTCTTTTGATGCAGCCACCTTTGAGATATGGGGGGCTTTATTAAATGGTGCGAAGTTAGCCATTAGTAACCCGGAACCAATTACACCGGAAAGTGTTGCTAAGGTGGTACGTGATCACAATGTATCGATTCTGTTTTTAACCACAGGCTTGTTTAACCTCATGGTTGATGAAAGGATAGACGATTTAATCGATGTTAAATATTTAATCAGTGGTGGGGAAGTGATGTCGCCTACCATTGCCAAAAAAGCTGTGGAACGATTGCCAAATACTCGGGTTTTTAATGCTTATGGTCCAACGGAAAACTGTGTCTTTAGTACGGCATTTGAATTGACGAATCGAACCAATTTCGATACGAGCATTCCGATTGGTAAGGTTCTCAATGGAACCTCCATGATAATCGTAAATGAGGAGTTGAACATTGTCGATGATGGTCAAATTGGTGAACTTCTTCTAGGCGGTCTCGGTCTTGCGAGTGGTTATTGGAATCGTGAGGATGTCACAAAAGAAATGTTTATTTACTTGAATCGTGAGCGTTTTTATAGAACAGGGGATCTCGTACGTAAGCTTCCAGATGGAACTATTGAGTATTTAGGTAGGATGGATCATCAAGTTAAAATTCGTGGTTTTCGAATAGAGCTTAATGAGATCGAAAATCACATTATACTAAATGATGAGATTAAGCATTGTTCCGTTAGTATTCAAGAAAATACGCCAGGAGATAAACGTCTCGTGTCCTATCTTGTCCCGTTGAATCAAAAAACCTTTCACCTTAAAAATTTAACAGCCTATCTAAAGCAAAAATTACCTGAATATATGATCCCCTCTAATTATGTCATACTAGATAGCTTACCCTTAACAACTAATGGGAAAGTAGATCGCGCGGCATTGTCGAATACACTGTTCACTCGTCCCAACTTTGGCGTGCCTTATAAAGCGCCACAAACAGAAAGGGAGCAACAGCTGGTACACATATGGCAAGATCTATTACAAGTCGATCAGGTCGGCGTGGACGATGATTTTTTTGAACTTGGAGGAAACTCTCTTCTTGCAGCTCGAGCGATAATTCGTATGAAAGAAGCACTAGACACTTTCTTACCGTCAAGCGCGTTGTATAAGTATTCCACCATTTTCAAGCTAGCTAGCTTCCTAAAGAATCAATCTACAGAAACCGATTTTACTACAGTAAATTTAGCCAATGAGATTCAATTAGAAGAACGCATTTCACCATCAACTACATTCAGCCCTTCATTCTATAAACAAAAAGCCATCTTCTTAACAGGAGCAACTGGATTTTTAGGGGCATTTTTAATCAAAGAATTTCTGGAGCATGATGAGGAAGCGAATATTTACTGTCTAGTTCGTGCATCTAGTGTAGCAGAAGGTCTTCGACGCATTAAACAGAATATGGAAAAGTATCATATTTGGTCTGATGCGTATGAGCCGAAGATTAAACCGATTCCTGGTCACTTAGATCGACCAATGTTCGGGCTAACCCGAGAGGAATTCGATCAATTAGCGAAAACCATTGACGTCATTTATCATAATGGGGCAAAAGTAAACTATGTTCAAGCTTACGATTTGCACAAAAGTGCAAACGTAACTGGTACACAAATGATCCTTGAACTTGCATGCACCTCATCTCTCAAACCGGTTCATTATGTATCAACGATTTCTGTATTTGGTCCGATTGGTTATTTTACGGATGTTAAAGAATTAAAAGAGGATAGTCGTTTGGAGATAAGTGAACCGTTTGTTTATAAAGACATGGGTTATTCGCAAAGCAAATGGGTTGCTGAAAGCGTAATGTGGGAAGCAAACAAAAGGGGTATTCCTATGACGGTGTTTCGTCCAGGCTTTATCATGGGTGATAGTCATACAGGTGTAAATAACACCGAAGATTACGTTGCTCGAATGATCAAAGGTTGCATCCAATTAGGGACTTATCCTCATTTACCTAGACAAAGAAAAGAATTTGTACCTGTAGATTTTGTGGCCAAAGCGGTACGAGAAATTTGTCTCGATCCAACTAACTTTGGAAAAGCATACCATCTAACGCCGCCGACAGATAGTATGGATCTTGAAGATTTCTTTGCAGAAATGAATACCACACTCGGCTATTCGCTTAAGGTGGTTCCTTATAAAGACTGGGTTCAGCAACTTATCGAGGAAACAAAGAATTCTAGCGATAATGCTTTGACACCATTTCTTACACTTCTCTCTGAAGAGCTTTATAATGGGAAGACAGCCTTTGAGCTTTATGAAAATATGCCCACGTACCATTCGAACAATGTGGAAAAGGCTCTTAGCGAGAGCGGGCTGATCTTTCCGGTAATGGACAAGAAGTTGTTATGCACGTATTTTAACTATATGAAAAAAATTGGGTTTATTCCATCACCACTAGTACGAGTTTAAAGAACGACCGAGGCCCATTTTGTTTAAGAAGAAGCGTTACGTTAACGAGGCTGGGGCAAAAGTAGATAGACAGACCAAAATGACGAACATTCCTGGAAATAGGAACGTTCGTCGTTTGTTTTATATGAAAATTAGCAGAAGGAGAATCCGAAGACTCTTGGGGGATCAGCACGTGTCTGAAGACTCTGGAGTGGCGGTTTTCCACGAAGGAGGCTGAGGCCGTGTCCCCGGAAAGCGAAGGATTCTCCTGTAGCGGTGCTACTTAGCATATTTTAGACTATTCGTCTTTTCAAATACTACTTTTAGTTACGTCCCAGCCTCTTTTTATTGGTTTTTGACGTATTTAAGAAGGATAGATGAAGTCTTATTGTTTTACTGTTAAGTTTAATCGTGCCAATGAATATACTAGAAGTAACGTAACACTGGGAGGATTTCAGATGGAGATTACGTGGAAATCTTATAGTGTTTTATTCTTAAGTCTGTTCTTGTTGTGCTATATTTTTTGGACTGCTAATTTTGCTTAACAAGAAGAGTCCTTTAAGCTACTCTCTAATTGTAAAGAATTGACGTCTACCATTAAACATAGTGTGATGGCGTTTAAGACCACCAAGTAGTTCAATTAAATGTGTTTGGAAATGGTATGAATCGTTTGAAAGTGTATTCCTTCATGAAAAATAGTTCGAATTAAAACTTGTTCAATGGTTTGCATGCCCATTTCAATAGGCGGATGAATGTCTTCTAGACGATCTTTATACATTTCCATGATCAAATCTGGCTGCGAACGAAGCAATTCTTTTAGTTCTTGGTAGGAAGGGGTTTCAGTAGAAAAATGACTTGGATTTGTCCCATAACCAAACCATTTATGATAAGCATGTGGATAGGGTATTTTTTCCTTTATTAATGTCTCGATCCACACATATTGATCGAGGTAAAGATGCCCCAAATTCCATCTAATATTATTATGAAAGCCATTTGGTACGATGTCAGCCTCTTCTGCACTTACACTGTTTAAACTAGTTAGAGTCTCTTCTCGGTAAGTCTTTAATTGCTTAAAAAGATTTTTATGAAATTTTTTCACTTTATCTCTCTCCTTTCAGATCATTCTGTATCGTTATCTAATTATACCGTTAGAGGAATAAAAAAGCTTTACTTCCTTAAATGCATAAGGTCGCTGAATGGAACGAATGAGCAATAGCAACCCAAAAAACGGCGATGCCACGCAAAAAATGAAAAGTGCAACCAGGAATGGCGCGGTTGCAACCGCTGGTAGGTAGAGGGAAAGTGGTCATTGGATTACGATAAGAATGAGGTGAGGAGAATGGAATTTTATCAAAAACTAAAAAAATTGAGAGCCCAAAAAGGATGGTCTCAAGAGGAATTTGCTGAAAAGCTTCAAGTCTCGAGACAGGCAATCAGTAAATGGGAGAATGGTCAAGGGTTTCCAGAAACAGAAAAACTGGTGAAGATGAGTAGGTTATTTCACGTTTCCCTGGATTACCTATTAAAGGAGGAAGATCAATCTCTTGGAGAACAAGGAACGGAAGAAGGTTACTATGCCAGTCAGGAAGTCGTAGAAGCCTATCTTCTAAATAAGAGGCAGGGCGCTAAGAAAATCGCGACTGGAGTGGCGATTCTTATAGCTTCGGTCTTATTACCGATGTATTTTCAACATGCGTTTAGCTATGTGTTGTTTATCGTAGTGATTGCTAGTGGAGTGGCTATCTTGGTATGGCAAGGATTAAGTGTGAAAGCATATGAAGAACTCGAAACACAACCATTAATTTTTGATGATTCGTTTATTCAACAGTTTAAACAGAAAAGCTTGGCTAATCGTAAAAAGTTTGGACTCTTAATTGTCACCGGAATTGTCATCATCATATTAAGTTTTGGGATACCTTTTTTAGCTAGCGACACAAGTCATGCAAACAGAGATCCCCTCTTAGCATTAATGCCGTTAATATGGGCCTTTGCTGTGTATTTGTTTATTATTGCTGGTTCTGCAATGGACGGGGAGCGGTTGGTTACCCACAATAAAGAATATCTAAAGGAATATAAAGAATATGAGGAATCAACTAAACATGAGTGGATTCATGCGGTCATGTGGCCATTGGCAACGGTTGTTTTTTTGGCCATCGGTTTTATTTGGGATGCCTGGCATCCTGGATGGTTAGTATACTTGGCTGCAGCAGTTGTTACAGTCGCTTATACGACTTGGAAAAGTAGTAAAGAGTAAAAGGATTGCACAAATTTTGTTGTTGGTATAAGAATCCCATCTTGCCCATTCGCTCGGGGTGTTGTATAGAAAAGAATCGCACTTTACTCTACAATTAGGTGCTGGAACATGTCTCTACCCTGTGACATCTCCCTTATGAAGAAAAGTAGTTAAAAAAGCTATGAGGAATAGGTTTCCTCATAGCTATGCTAACGTTTCAAGGAGGTTCGTAAATGGGAAATTCATAAGAAAATCGTAATGTCACAGATGTCTTAAGTAACAGTTTGATGTTTATTCTCTATTAATGTCAGCTCTTCAGATTGATTTTCTACTTACTCCAAGATAATTGGATTAGAGAACTATGTTAAATGAAAAATTTAACACTTTATTGTGTAACGTAACTCCATATAGTGTTAACATTAGCTTTGTTGATACTACATATTGATATGGGGGATGGATATGACGAGTGAAGAGTTTCAAAATTGGATTCAAACTTATTATGAAGAACGAGGCTGGCACGATTTAGATATTTTTATTCGAATTGGTTTTCTATCTGAAGAAACTGGAGAAGTAGCTAGAGCAATTAGAGCTCTTGAAATTGGTAGAGATAGACCGGAAGAGGAAAGAGGAGATTATCAACAAAATAAGGTGGCTCTTACTGAAGAACTAGGGGATGTTTTAGGCAATATAGCAGTCATTGCTAATAAATATAATATCTCTTTAGAGGATGTTTTTACAGTACATAGAAATAAATTAGAGGAAAGATACGCGGAAAAAGGCTAACACTAATTGAAAGTTGATCGAGTAAAGGCAAGGAACAAAATAAGGAGGATTTTATTATGGCTCATGTGTCAGGTAACAGGAGAACAGATTCTGCTTCAAGAATAATAGTGGCATCACCACAAACCATTTATCAGTCATTCTTGCATGCAGAAGCACTCGTTTCGTGGCTTCCACCGGAAGGGATGTCGGGTCATATTGACATGTTTGATCCTCGCGAAGGCGGAACGTATCGATTGACCCTCACGTACGAAATGGATCACTCGAACCCTGGCAAGACATCAGAAAACACCGATGTGTCCCAAGTGAAGTTTTTAGAGTTGGTTCCGAACAAGCGAATTGTTCAATCAGTAAAATTCCATTCCGATGATCAAGAATTTTTAGGTGAGATGAAACAGACATGGCTCTTAGAATCCATTTCGGAAGGCACAAAGGTCACGATTATTTGTGAGAACGTACCTGAAGGTATTCGTAAGGAAGATCACGACACGGGTTTACGGTCCACTTTAGAGAATCTAGCTACCTTTACTGAATGACAAACTGTAAAAGCCATTTTTGATCCCCTTTTTATATAGAGGTTTACCTCCTCTCCACCGTACTTTAATCTAGTAAATGTAAATCATATAGGGTGTGAGTTAAAAGAACCAAGGTCTTACATTCTTGGTTCTTTTTTTATGAATGGATGAAAAAGCTGATTACAAGTTTAGTTTTTTTAACTAGTTGATTGATGAAAAGATAAGAGCTGTCACGATCAAGGAGATGGGTATACTCTGATGACACTAGTTCATGCAATCATAACTTGTAAAAGAACACCAGTCAGAGTTAACTCATTTTCAATAATGTATGTTTTATCCACAATGACTGGAAGTGTTGAATGCAAAAGAGTAGAAACTAGTCGGAAATTAGTAGGGCGGAAAAACCCAAAATTAGAAGCCGACATAATAAAAGTAATACTTTTTTCTGTTTCTTCATTAGACATGATAAAAATACAAAATTGAGGTTTTGTATAGTTTAGGATAGAAAAATCTTGGATGATAAAAACACAATTATTATCAAATCAACTAAATGAATAGCGCTTATTCTATAGATGGAGGTGAGGCACGTGATGGAACAAGTGCAATGTATGATTGATTGGATTGAAGACCATTTAAAAGACCGATTTTCGTTAGATGAATTATCGGACTATATGGGGTATTCCCCTTATTATTGTTCATTTAAATTTCATCAAGTAACGGGTGTAAGCATCAAAAGGTATATTCTTCTTAGGAGATTGTATTTGTCTACAGAAGACTTGTCGAAGAATAAACGTGGCTTTCACGTATGGTTATTCCTCACAGGAAGCGTATAGTAGAGCCTTTAAAAGGGTTTTTGGTATCAATCCTGGACAATATCAGATGAAGAAGGTTCCTGTTCAATCAATTGTTAAACTCACTACTTATAAGAATGGGGCAGGATCTACGATGAATGTTTCTAGAAAAATAGAAGTTAATAAGGTGAAGAATGAGCGAAGTGATCTTTTTGATAAAAATATCCTGCATATTATGAATGGACAACTCATGTATGATGAGTTTAAAACCAACAAATTATTGGGAGATGCTGATTATGCGCCATTTAATGAAGCAATGTGCGTGAATAAAACTACAGAGGAAATATTCAATCATACTTTTATTCGTACTCGTGCCGATGGTCATAATGAATCAGAAGAAAATTATATGGATAAGGTCATCGTGCCTTTACATGATCTGTTTAACAAAGAGTATACATGTATTGTGTTATGGTTTGGAGAAGACATGTTTTGTCAGATGAATGTGCTTACTGTATTATCCTATCTTGAACAAACAAAGTATAAGGGGAAAGTGTTCTTAAATAGTTTTAGAGAAGATGAATTTAAAGTTAATCAAACAGAGCTTACTTTAGGGCATTACCATTTAACTTATAAAGAGACGATGATTCACCATGTCTTGCCATCAAACGAGTTAATGCCAATCATGTATCAAGCAATTAAAATTTATTTAGATATGCTTAAAGCAGAGAACGAAGTAGTGAAATATATTAGAAAGAATAAAGACTTACCTACAAAACAATTAATTCAAACGTTGTTTCATTTATTTCCGACAATAGGTTACGGTGACTCCCAGTATATTGAGCTAATAAATAAGATAAAATAATGCTAACCCGGCTTGATTTAAAGCAAACTAGCGGTAAAAGTAAATGATTTAAGTTCGTTTTATCGTTTAGGAACCATGAGTCAAATGGTGAAGAAGGGAAATCAGGTTCCCCAATTCTTCAACATTTGTACAAGAAGAAATCAATATTTTATATGGTTGTCATGCCATTACAAGAAGTTCATAACAATGAACGATGCAAGGGTAGCTAAACCATTATTAACGCAGTGCACGATCACGCCTGGCCAGACTGAGCCGGTCCGATAAAATAAATAGGCGGCCGCTAATCCAGTGAAAAACGCAATTGGGAGCACTTCGTTAATACCGTGTGCAACGGCGAAGATTAAGGAACTTATGATGATACTCACCCATGGACCATATCGAAGTAAAGCACTTGTTAGCACACCTCTAAAAGCAAATTCTTCCCCGATTGGCGTTGCAACGGCAATCAAAATTAATTGAAGAAGAAATAAGAGCGTACCACCTGTAGCTGCTTCACGGTAGGCGTCCTGTGTAGTAAAGTCTGTGTAGCCAAAGAAAGCAAGAATACTGAACAGAACGACTCCTGATACATAAACGGCAACCCCGAGTGCTGCTCCAGCTATCAACCATTTACCCGTTGTTTTCTTTAACCCAAAGGGCAGCGGCTTTCGAATGCGCAGGAAATACGCTGCAGCGAAAGCACAAAGCCCTGCGCCAGCAGATAAAGCAGATAAGCTTAACCCCATGATTATAGGTGTTTCACTCGTTTGCTCTACAATGATTTTTGAGAATACGACAACCACAACAATATATACAATGGCTAATACAATGATTTCTAACCAACCTGGTCTTTGTTTTTCCACTATTAGTCCCCTCCTATTTGCTATTTACTTCTTACCCTTAAATTTCAAAGTTACTCAGTAAAAAGACTATGGCAGGAATTTATAGTGACATAGGAAAAGAGTGTATTTTTGAAATAAATCGCAATACACCTTTTATTTTCCAATAAAGCCGGGTATCTGAACACAAAGGAGATGGTGGCGTGTGTACAAGATGAGTGTATTGTTCTTATTAGTGTTTTTAGTTGCTGGTTGTCAAGGCTCTAATGATGAATTGAATGGGCAAAATCAAGATACGATTGAAACGGAGGAAGGAGAATTAGAAGAACTAGATACTGAAAGTGAAGCCTTGGAGTATAAAAAAATCGAAGTGGACGAAAGATATGTACTTAATACTCATTTGATAGATGAGGATCAGGCGTTTTATACGGCTTTCTCTATTTATCGCAACGAAAGTGAAGAGATAGATTCATTGGAAAAGCAAGTAATAAATTCCCTTACTGATAGCGATCCGTCTGAACAAGATATTTTGAGCTCTTTTACAAGTTTATCTCTTGAATCACGAGAGTTAACCATCCAATTTAATGAAGAGGGAAATCAATTATCCACAACAACAGCACAAACGACGTTGTTTTATGACTCGTTGTTTGGGATTAGTGACCTCTATGGGATAAAAGAGATTGTTTTTATCAATCCTGACGGTGGAACAGATATCATCGTTGCAGAAAGAGAGGTTAATAAACCTCTAGTAGTTGAAGAAGAAAGAGAGGCAACACGTGGGTATTATACAGTCTATGATGAAGCGTTAGAGGAGACTTTATTTTTAGCTGGCCAGGCACTTGAAGAACAGGTTGTAAATGAAGAGGGTGAGCTTTTATCGTTTTCAGACACTGTGGATAAGATGGAAATCATTGATGAAGAAGGTGCATTTTACGCTTCTGCCGTTGTGAAAGGAATTGACATTGTAAATGCAACACTCGTTAATGGAAAGGCATCTGTTCAATATACAATGGACGAAGACATAGTAACAGAAGCGGATCGTGTTGTGTTCGAAAATGCCATCCAGCTTGCCGCACTTGATTTCCAAGCGTCAAAAGTCGAATTGGTCAATGATACGTTAGAAGAGCATGTGATCTATTCATTAATTGAAGAGTGAAAAGTAAGACGAATTAGCTTCTTTAAGTCATTTCATCTTCTTATAGATCTAAATTTCAAGCACATGTATGAACATTAGACACATGGTAAGAATGATGGCTTGGCGCTAGATTTAGTAGATAGTAATAGCGTATTGGGGGCTATGTTAACGCATCTCTATATGGAAAACTAGTTGAAACTCTAGTCTTAAGTTTATGAAAAAAAGAGTTGAAGAGGCTGGGACATAACGAAAAGTAGTAGTTGAAAAGACGAATAGTCTAAAAGATGCTGAGTAGCACCGCTACAGGAGAATCCTTCGCTTTCCGGGGACACGGCCTCAGTCTCCTCCGTGGAAAACCGCCACTCCAGAGTCTTCAGACACGTGCTGATCCCCCAGGAGTCTTCAGATTCTCCTTCCGCTAATGTTCATATAAAAGAAACGACGAACGTTCCTATTTTCAGGAATGTTCGTCATTTTGATCTGTCTATCTACTTTTGTCCCAGCCTCATTCGACGTGTTCAAGATTTATTGTTTTTATAAGTTAACTCCTTTGGGCACTGGCCCTGTTTTGAAAAGAATCAACAATTGAAGAACCTTAACACAAACCCAAAATATAATGATTAGAAAAAGTTTTCTTCCAACATTGTAAAGGGTGAGTAGGTTGAGTGAATTTCATAACTGCAACAATATCCAATATTTTAGGCGTACGTTACGTAATGGTGGATCAGGTCAATTTGAATGTGAGTGTGATTTTAATGGTGCTACGGGTGCTCCTGGCCCAACAGGTCCAACGGGAGCCACCGGAATTGGATTTGATAGCGAAATAGTGGTATATGATCCAGCGTTAGCACCGGGTTACGCAGTTGGACAGTTGGTAAGTTTTGAGGGAAGTTTGTATGTAGTCAATACGGCACCACCGACAGGAGAGCCAGGGACATCAGCGGACTATAGCTTAGTTGCATCAAGAGGGGCGACGGGAGCGACTGGAGCTGGAAGTACGGGAGCCACAGGTCCAACAGGAGCCACCGGAATCGGGTTTGATAGCGGGATAGTGGAATACGATCCAGCGTTAGCGCCTGGTTATCCAGTCGGTCAGCTGGTAAGTTTTGAGGGAAGTTTGTATGTAGTCAATACGGCACCACCGACAGGAGAGCCAGGGACATCAGCGGACTATAGCTTAGTTGCATCGAGAGGAGCGACCGGAGCGACGGGAGCTGGAAGTACGGGAGCCACGGGTCCAACAGGAGCCACCGGAATCGGGTTTGATAGCGGGATAGTGGAATACGATCCAGCGGTCGCGCCAAGTTATCCAGTCGGTCAGCTGGTAAGTTTTGAGGGAAGTTTGTATGTAGTCAATACGGCACCACCGACAGGAGAGCCAGGGACATCAGCGGACTATAGCTTAGTTGCATCGAGAGGAGCGACCGGAGCAACGGGAGCTGGAAGTACGGGAGCCACGGGAATAACAGGAGCGACCGGAGAAACCGGAGCCACGGGAGAAACAGGAGCGACCGGAGAAACAGGAGTCACGGGAGTCACTGGGGTAACCGGAGAAACGGGAGCCGCAGGAATAACAGGAGCCACGGGAATAACAGGAGTAACCGGAATAACTGGAGAAATAGGAGCCACGGGAGAAACAGGAGCAACCGGAGAAACGGGAGCAACCGGAATAACGGGAGTCACGGGAATAACAGGGGACACAGGAGCCACGGGAATAACAGGGGCCACAGGAGCCACGGGAATAACAGGGGCCACAGGAGCCACAGGAATAACAGGAGCCACAGGAATAACAGGAGCCACAGGAGTAACCGGAATAACGGGAGCCACAGGAGTAACCGGAATAACAGGAGCCACGGGAATAACAGGAGCCACGGGAGTCACTGGGTTAACAGGAGTCACGGGAGCCACAGGTGTAACCGGAATAACGGGAGAAACGGGAGCCACAGGAATAACCGGTGTAACAGGAGCGACGGGAGAAACAGGAGCCACCGGAGCCACAGGGCCTGGTACTGGAGCGACTGGTGTAACCGGAGCAACAGGAGCCACGGGGGCCACAGGACCTGGTGCAGGAGCCACGGGGGCCACAGGACCTGGTGCAGGAGCCACGGGGGCCACAGGAGAAACCGGAGCGACTGGGGTAACTGGAGAAACAGGAGCCACGGGAATAACAGGAGCGACTGGGGTAACTGGAGAAACAGGAGCCACGGGAATAACAGGAGCGACGGGGGAACCCGGAGTAACCGGAGCAACAGGAATATCCGGAGCAACAGGAGCCACGGGAATAACGGGAGCCACAGGAGTAACCGGAGCCACGGGAATAACAGGAGCAACAGGAGTCACCGGAGTAACGGGAGTCACCGGAGTAACGGGAGTCACAGGAGCCACTGGGTTAACAGGAGCCACTGGGTTAACAGGAGCCACTGGGTTAACAGGAGTCACCGGAATAACAGGAGTCACAGGAGCCACGGGAATAACAGGAGTCACAGGAGAAACGGGAGCAACCGGAGTTACAGGAGTAACCGGAATAACGGGAGCCACTGGGTTAACAGGAGCCACTGGGTTAACAGGAGCTACGGGAGTCACAGGAGTAACCGGAGCCACCGGAGTAACGGGAGTAACCGGAGCAACAGGAGTCACAGGAGCCACTGGGTTAACAGGAGCCACTGGGTTAACAGGAGTAACTGGGTTAACAGGAGTAACCGGAGTAACGGGAGTAACCGGAGCAACGGGAGTAACCGGAATAACGGGAGCCACAGGAGTAACGGGAGCCACAGGAGTCACAGGAGTAACGGGAGTAACGGGAGTAACCGGAGCAACCGGAATAACGGGAGTCACAGGAGCCACTGGGTTAACAGGAGTAACCGGAGCCACAGGAGCCACAGGAGCCACAGGAGTAACGGGAGTAACCGGAATAACGGGAGCCACAGGAGTAACCGGAGTAACGGGAGCCACAGGAGTCACAGGAGTAACCGGATCAACAGGAGTAACCGGAGCAACCGGAATAACGGGAGTCACAGGAGCCACTGGGTTAACAGGAGTAACGGGAGTAACGGGAGTAACCGGAGCCACGGGAATAACGGGAGCCACGGGAGTAACCGGAGCAACAGGGATAACAGGAACGACTGGTTCAACCGGGGTGGCTGGATCAGGAGCGGTTGTACCATTTGCTTCTGGATTACCAACAACCTTAACAACTATTGCTGGTGGATTGGCAGGAACAACGAGCTTAGTCGGGTTTGGTAATTCGGTTGTAGGCGTTGGTTTAGTAGGGGGGAATGCGATTGACCTTACTGGTGCAGCTGGAACGTTACTGAACTTTGCTTTTGTTGTTCCGAGAAGTGGGACAATTACAGCGTTATCAGGCTTCTTTAGTGTGACAGCGGGACTTTCCTTAGTTGGTTCCACCGTAACAATTACGGCTCAAGTCTTTCGATCTCCAGGACCGACGCCAACGAACACGTTAACAGCGATTCCTGGTGCAGTCGTAACGTTAGCACCAGCCTTAACTGGAGCGATTACGATAGGAGCCACATCAAGTGGAATCACATCCGGGTTAAATATCCCAGTCGCAGCTGGCGATCGATTGTTGTTAGTATTTTCGGCGACGGCAACGGGATTAACATTATTAAATACTGTAGCGGGTTATGCTAGTGGGGGCTTAGCGCTAAACTAACGAAACCAAACAAACTGCTGGAGATGGGTCCAGCAGTTTGTTTCTTTAAGTTTTTGTATGGTACATGTTCGTGTCTGTTAGTCCGTCGTTCTTTTTTCTATTAGGCTTTTGGCCCACTGACACCATTCTATATACATTTTTGCGTACCGAATGCCGTATTCAACAGTTAATAGAGCCCCAAGGTCTTGCTTGTTTTCTTGTTTGAAATGGTCTCTCCACGCTTCTGTCTTTTCTAACGTAATGCGTTCCCTTTCTATCACCTCATCTAAAAGAGTGAGCACTTCTTTGTGAGTTAAGATTGGGAAGATAGTGGTTTTAATTAGAAATTCATCTTTTATTTTAGCTGATTTTAAAGGTTCTTCTATAGCCCACCGAATGAGTTCTTTTCTCCCTTTATCTGTAAGAGAGTAAATCTTTTTATTGGGGGATGATTCTTGAATCACAAGCTCGTGGTCTACGAGTTCTTCTTTTTCCATTTTGTGAAGCTCTGTATAAATTTGACTGTGGGTTGAACCCCAAAAATGAACCATCTGTTGCTTAAAAATGTGGACAACATCATAACCAGTCACGCGTCGTTTGGAAATGATTCCTAAAAGAGCATATCGCAGACTCATATCTTATTCATTCCTTAAAGTTTGTCAATATAAAGAAACTATACCATATCTTCTTGACCAATGTCTGACGAGTGTTTATTATTACTATAGTTTCATATGTCAAAAAAGACATATGGTGCAGAGGGGAGATTCATATGGATAACGTTCTTTATCAAACGCACATTGGGACATGGGCGATTTTAGCATTAGCTGTAATTGTCAGTCTGTTTTATCGTTCTTTCTATTTAAAGATCTTTTTTAGAATTCTTGCAGTGTTGATGTTAACAAGTGGAATTGGTTTAGCCATTTCTCTTTCTTTCCCACTCGTCTTCGTAATGAAGTTGATTATAGCTGTACTGTGTATAGGCTTAGTAGAAATGTTGTTAAAGCGAGAGAAACCTATTAAATCCTACGTTCTGTTAGGTTCAACCTTTATCAGCTTTTTATTGTTATGCCTGATCGGTTTTGGGGTGATTCGATTCTAATGAAGAAAAAAAGAATGAAACTTGTATTGCTAGTTATCCTCGCTCTTATTATATCTAGTATTCTAGGCTTTTATATCTGGTCACAAAATACGTACAGTGCTATTGAAGACCTTCCTGAAAGCGTAAAGGAACAAGATGGTTGGCTTTTATTTGAAGCGGATGACCCGCAAAATGGGCTTGTCCTTTACCCAGGAGCCAAAGTAGAACCAGATGCTTACGCCTTTTTAGGTGAGGAATTAGCTAGCCAAGGCATCACGGTAGCCATTCCATCTGTCCGCTTGAATTTACCTATTTTTGACCTCTCTAAAGCGGATGAGTTGTTTCAAAGGGAGGGCGTTGACTCGTTGAACTGGTATATAGGTGGTCATTCCATGGGAGGAGCGGCAGCTGCTATGTATGCAGATGCAAACTTGGATAAGGTTTCTGGTTTAGTGTTATTAGGTGCTTATGCTGCTGATAATGATTACTTACAAACGTCTCAGCTTCCGGTTTTGTCGATTAGTGGTTCTGAAGACGGCTTAAGTACACCTGAAAAAATCAATCAGTATCGCCAAAATCTTCCTGATACTGCTCAATTTATTGAGATAGAAGGAGGAAATCATGCTCAGTTCGGGGTATATGGGCCACAATCTGGAGACAATGAAGCCGCTATTTCTGTTGATAAGCAACAAGAGATGATCATAACAACTATTTTAGAGTGGATAGATGACCAGGGGGATGTATGAAGAAGCTCAGAATTTTTTCCATCCTAACAACCATTGTTGTACTGTTTGTGCTACTTCAAGGCTCCATTGTCACAAAGACCGGCTCTGGACAGGGGTGTGGAACAACTTGGCCACTCTGTTTTGGAGATGTTATTCCGTACAATCCAACGTTAGAAACGATTATTGAATACACACACCGCTTACTATCCAGTATAGCTGGTATGCTTGTGTTCATCTTATCCTTCTGGTCTTGGAAACAGTTATCCTATGTAAAAGAGATTCGCTTTTTTGCTCTTTTAGCTTCAGCGGCTATTTTGCTTCAAGGCTTAATGGGAGCCGGTCAAGTTGTTTATGGGCAACCGCCGTTAATTATGGCTCTTCATTTCGGTTTTTCTGCCATTTCATTAGCGGCTGTCTCTGTTATCACGCTGTTTACATTTGAGAAGCGCTGGAATCCGTTTAAGGTGACTGTAGGAAAATCATTTCTTCGGTATGTGATAGCCCTCACCATTTATTCGTACTTGGTTATTTATACAGGGGCATTTGTGAAGCATATGGGCGCTGCGACGGCATGCTCTGGATTTCCATTATGTAATGGTGAATGGATCCTTTTTAGTGAAGGGGCGATTGTGTTTGCCCAAATGTTTCATCGGCTTGCAGGAATGACGTTAGCCTTGCTCGTACTTCTATTTGCCGTTTGGGCCATTCGTATGTACAAAAAGCAGCGATCCCTCGTTATCATTAGTTTGGCCAGTATAGGGTTGATTGGCATTCAACTTGCCAGTGGGATTGGAATGGTACTCACATATAATCAAAACTTAACAATTGGAATAATCCATGCACTAACGATTTCACTTTTATTTGCTTTGTTTACGTATACCATCGTTTTATCGAGAAGAGGATGATTGAAGATGACTGATTTAGATGATGCCTATGCGCTATGCTATGAAAAAATGAAAACACATTCTGCTACGTTTTCGAAAGCTTTTCATTTTCTCCCAGTAAAGCAGAGAAGAGCTGTTTGGGCGATTTATGCTTTTTGCAGACAAGCAGATGACATTGTTGACGATGAAGGCGAGATGTTTACAAAAAGGCGTAAACTAAAGACGTTTGAACAACAGTTCGATCAGATGCTTGTAGATAAAGATGTTTCCCAGCCCGAGTGGCTAGCACTAAAAGATGTGTTTAACCAGTTTCATGTGAATCCATTGGATTTTAAAGATCAATTAAAAGGACAAGCGTTTGATTTGCGAACAAAGCGGATCGTCACTGTAGAAGAGTTGGAGCAGTATTCGTACTTTGTAGCCAGTACTGTCGGATTAATGCTCTTACCTATTCTTGCGCCAATGGATCATCACGCATTGAGGGAAAGCGCTATTGCCCTTGGAAAAGGAATGCAGCTTACGAATATCCTACGTGATGTGGGAGAGGATCTTCAAAGAGGCAAAATTTACTTGCCTATTGATCTAATGAATGAGTACGGGGTTACCGAGGAGCAGTTAAAAGCAGGAGTTGTCGACCAATCGTTTATTGATCTGTGGGAAGCAGTAGCTAGAAAAGCCGAACACTACTATGACCAGTCTTTAGAACAGCTGGATGTGTATCCTAATGAAGCCAAATTTAGTGTATATGGGGCTACTATCATGTACAGAGAGATTTTACAAGCAATTCGAATGGAAAAGTACGATGTGTTTTCCCGTAAGATTTATGTAGACGACCAGCGCAAAAAAGAGATATTAGCCGAGTTACGATTAACGAAAGACGAGCATAGACAACCTCTTTGATAAGATTTTAAAATTTTGAACGTCTTGGCATTTTGTATGCGTTAATTTACGATTTCTATTGTGCTGTTCTGACCTAAAGAACTTGCACCTCATTTAGGTGCAAGTATTATTCATTATTACTTTAGCTCAATTTTAATACCACCTTAATTGCTTTAGAAATTCTACAAGCCAATAAAGGTGCACTAAATTTTGATAGATAGTTAAGTTTGTAATGACTCAGAAATACATTTACTTCTGTAAAAATGTTCTGCAATTTAGTTTCTCGTCTATTAACCTGTTACAATAGCTTTTCCAATACCAATATAAAACGAGTTATTAAAGAAATCTTTTTTGAAATTTTCTTCATGTTGTTCGTCTCCAACTAATAAGAACAAGCTCTTTAATCCGTTTTTTCTGTCCATCCTTTTAAAAGAAGCATGCTGGCTAGTAAAGCGATAAGCATAAAAACAACCAGAATACGTAATATTAACATGTATCCTATTGTCGCTCCCCCTATTCCCATGATTACTGTTCCTAAAGGTATGCTTACAAAGGTTATAAGTCTTCTAACACTAAATACTCTTACTCGAATAGTGGGTGGAGTCATTTCTAACCAAGCCCCACCTATAAACATAAGTAGTAGAATGAATAAAATGCCCATTACAACACTAGATGCTATTAAAAAATAGTGATTCTGCAATACTGTTACCAAAAAAACGACTACCGCCATTAGAAATACTAAACCAGCAGATACTACTCCTGGTTTCTTAGTTCGTTTTGCCACTTTTATAAAAATTAATGACGTGAAGATCATCCCCACTCCATAAGCCGATGAGAATGTACCATAAAAAACCTCTTCTCTTTCGTTTTCAATTGGCATTTCTGATATAAAAGCTGGTAATAGTTGATAAAATGAAGGAACAACTAAACTATTGATAATTCCCACTATTAACAAAAATATTAACAGTTGTCTTTTAGCTATCCAAGACCAAGAATCTCGTGCATCTGATAGAAGTGAGCTAAATGAGATTCTTTTTTGAGGACTTTTTTCTTCTTTCTTATTGGTTAGTATTAAAGAAGCCCATAGAAATAAAAACAAAATTGATAACATTATAGATATGGCTGCGACAATTGAGGTTAGGTATATAAGTCCCGTAGCTAATAGTGCTCCTCCCAATATAGGTGCAAGAACTCTCGCTAACTGTGGTTGAAGTTGAATAAGGAGAGCAGTTCGATTTGATGCCCAATGTTTCGGGGCTAAATCTGCGAGCGATGTTTCTAAAGCAGCACTATATAATGAAAATGAACTTTCAAATGTAACCACAATTAAAGCAACCAATAAAATCAATAAAAACCCTGTAATCAACCCAGAGTAAGGATATATAAGACTTATTATAGTTAATAGCAAGATAACTTTCGTTATAATCATAAAATAGATTCTATTAACTCTATCAATTAACCCTGAAAAAAGAACAACAATTACTGTAGAGATTAAATTACCCGTTGCCATAATTATACCTAATACATCTCCACCTCCATAAGGTGATTCAGTTATAAACCAACCTATAGTAAATATGGTTAGTGAATATGAAAAAAATACAAGACAACTAGGAGTCCAAATTTTTAAAAAATTAATCTTGTCCAACTTCATAACATCATCCTATGTACGTATAATGTGGAAAACTATCTATATTGCTTAATTTATTCTAAAATTTATTCCCTCCTTTGCTCCTCCTAATTCTAATTCAAAAGAATTTAAACTACATTATACTACAAAAACGAGATTATTCCTTCATATATCACGGTATGTTTCTTACGATGGTAATGGGGGGCAATTACAAGTTAATTGGGCGGTAACACCGAAGTAATTTCTACCCATCTATCTGATGCTAGTCAATATATTCGTTCTGGAGATATGAAAGTATGGGGGATTTCGGCAACAGAAAGAATTAATGGTGAATTCTCTAAATTACCAACTTATAAGGAGCAAAGAGTAGACGTTGAATATAATTTGTACCGAGGAATTTTTGGGCCTAAAGATATGGATGAAGAACTAGTATCTTATTGGGATAACTTGAATTAAACTCAGAGGAATGGCATCTTAGAAAGAAGTACGGTGGATGGAAGAACCGTAAAGTAGAACGAATCAAATACACTGATTGGTGTTCAATTTAAGATCGTTAAAAACACCAAGAAGAAAAACTATTTGTTAGAAAAATTATTCGCTTCACATGGTGAGGGTGTAGATTAAGAAAAATTTACAATTTGTATCCTTAACTAGTTGTTAGTATATGCTTTTAACAATGAGGGAGTGTACAAGCTCCATCTTTTATTGTATGTCCAATCAATGTATTTACCTAAATGATAAAAAAAGACAACCGTTACTTTGCGGTTGTCTTTTTTGTAGGATGTGCTAATCTCAAAACCTATTTGTGATCAAGATGGTACTTAAATACTTCCTAAATCTATCAGCAATAATTCACATGTTGAATGGAGCCGTTGAAACGGCTCCATTCAAGCGTTAGACAATTCCTTCTGCTGATTGTAACACATCAAAATTAAACATTAAGGGTGATGCTAGTTGGTGCTTTTTCAACGTCGCCTTTTCCTCCACCTGCTTGTTCGACATCGCCTTTTCCGCCTGGAGAGTTAATCGTAATAATCGTGATGATGGCAGTTGCTAAAAGTGCATAAGACCATTTTTTCAAGTTTGATTCACCCCCACAATATGATTGTTTTGACCCATTTTTCGAGCCAACTTTAAATATTCTAGGGAACGTGCTAAATCTCCTTTAGACTCGAAATAGTGTGATATTTCGTCACACATTAATGCGTATTCAAAAAACAATTCGTCCGATTCAAGCGTGGCTAAACCGGTATCAACAAGAGTGATACTATTTTCAAGATACAGTCCACGACTGATCTTACAGCGTGCAATGAATTCCGGAAGTTTAAGCCTTTTGACTCTTTTTTCGAGTTCGTCAAATCCGTGTGAGTAAGTTCCCATCATCATTTGAATATTGTATAGATGATACGTTGTTTTTACTGCTGTTACGGAGTCTTTGAATTCAGGAATGGCTATTGCCATTTTGAAGCTTTCCGTGGCATTTACAAACTGATCTAATGCTATGTAGTGAATTCCTAAGTTGTGGTATGTAAGAGCATTCTCATAGGGGTAAGGCTTCGTCATTTTACTAAGTTCTCTATAAAGAGCTTCTGCCGTATCAAATAGCTTCATTTCGCTTGCAATGATGGCGAGGGCTAGTTTACAAGTAATTTCGTTCTTTTTATATAACGAGTCTCTTTCAAATATTTCTAGAGCCTGTTCGATATAGGAAATGGCAAACGTATATTGGTCGATCTTGTAATAACTCATTCCAAGCTTTTGATAAAATTCAGCTTTTTCGGCTTGATCGTCTACTTTGTCGAGCAATCGTTCAGCAATTTTGTACGTCCGAATTGCGGACTTGTAGCGTTGATCTAGGTATTCGTTTTGACCAGAGACATAGTAATACATATAGTTGAGGTAGTCGTCTCTTTCTATCTCAATAGTGTTTAGTGGTGGTGCTTCTGCTTTTTCCCCGTTTGGATAGGAAACAAGCAAGTTGTGCTTAAATGAAATTAATTGATAATACGCGAGCATTTTGTCGTCGGGTTTCATCTTGTCGATGGCTATAATAGTTTTTTCGCGCGCTTCTTTGGCTGATTCAACATCTTTAGCAATTAGGCAACTATGCCATTGCACAATCTTTTCGCCCACTTTTTCAGGTGCTAACTGATTCGCCAAACTAAACCCCTCTTTTCCAATTTATTGTATAATAGTCCAATTATAAGTTTATTCGACATAAAATAGATAGAGTTTGATTCTATTTCCCAATAGAGGGTGTGAAGTAATTCCATTTACTTTATTTTATTAAAGGGGACTAAAGGGTCTAAAATGATTAATTTGACCGACTTTGAGAGAAAGTTAGTGCAAATTGTACGAAATCGTAAAATAATGGGCAAGGAAGTGACTATAAGTATTTTAAGTAAGCTAATGAATCGTTCAAAACAAGAAATTAGGGAAACGGTAAATAAATTAAAAGAGAAAAATGTATGGTTAGGGTTTATTCAAAACGTACATGAATAAAAAATACCTATGTTATAATTTAAAGCAAATCACTTGGATGGATTTTATTGTTTAGATTAACAAGGTCATTTAATGATGAAAAGGAATTATTAATGGAAACTGGTCAACCTGTAGCAAAGACATTTGATAGCCGAATAGAAGCGTTACATCTAGCTAAAAAATAAACGCAAACTTGTTCAATAATCTTGATGAAGACAAGCAATGGATTGTTGAATCTATTGAGCATCCAAATAAAGAGTAGGTTCTAGATATTTCTAGACCCCCTTCTTTGCTTTAGCTGTGATCGACTAACTAGAACCATCAAGGAGGTGTTTATCATTTTTGACGGTACAGTAATTGTGCAAGTTATTGCTTTTTTGGGACTCGGTTTTATCTTATATTTACTTTTCCTTACCGCCAAAGCTTTACGAAAACACTTTAGAAATAAAAGGTAGAAACGGCTATGGAGAATAGATTAAAAGGTAACCTCTTTATTCCCTACCGTGTAATTTTTTACACGGTTAGACAAACAACTTCATTGACATAAAAAAACAGACCGCAAAATAGTGGTCTGCTTATATTTCTTTAAACGTGTGATTATAAATCATTGAAGAATCTAGTGACACTAAAGGTTCTAATAT
Source organism: Shouchella oshimensis (assembly GCF_004375095.1). Lineage (NCBI taxonomy): Bacteria > Bacillati > Bacillota > Bacilli > Caryophanales > Bacillaceae > Shouchella > Shouchella oshimensis. Next base: position 532,219 of record NZ_SNUX01000002.1, read on the forward strand.
CTTCTGCCGACAGATTGCGATACATATGAACCTCATATTCATCATAAAGTGTAAATCGTGAACTGTCTGAAACGTATCGAACACCTGGTTCAGTTACAAATGTATTTTGTGATCCGCTAGTACCTAGAGGGATATCGCTTTGCCATTGGGCATAACCACTTGAAATGCTCGATTGATTTGTGATACTAGAATTTAATGTAGAGAAAGACCAGCTTATATTAGGAACTAGCCCTGATAAACCTACACTTACTGTACTACCACTTCCAGTGTTTTCCGTAGGTCCATAACTTTGAATGGAGCCGTTACTAGATGAATTTGTTGTCAAAGCACGTGTTTGATAACTATTTGCAGGTTCAACCTCGTTAAAGTAACGAACATCAATTACATCACTTCCACTAGATGTTCCTCGATTATCTACTTCTAAATTTGATGTAAAATTAGCCATAATTGCATCACTGTTATATCGATCTCGAACAGTGAAATTCGATGATCTAAATTCGGTTTGCTGGATTCCAACTTCAAGTCCATCAACCACTTCGTAATCTTTTAAAGCTCTTTGTTTAACATTTTCTTCATCCAATACGTCAAGTTCATCAAAGAATAAGCTTGAGTAGGTATTTCCATTAGAGTGATAGACAGATACTCCTTGAATAGTAATATCTTGATTATTAATTTTAAAGGATTCTCCAGTTAAATCTTGTGCTTGTTCTTCAGTCAATGTTCCCTCTTCTAGGCGATAAAAGTAGTATGTTTCATCTTCTAATGAATTAGATAAAGATGAAACTTCATTTTCATTAATTACAATTTCCTTGAAAGAGTTTTCAGCATTTGCGCTTTCATTGTAAAAGAATAAACCTGCTCCTAAAAAAGATACACTTAAAAGACCAACTGTTTTCTTCAAAAAAAAACCTCCATAATTATTTTTTGGATTCTGTTTATTTATTTTTTCTTTCTGAATCCATTTTGTTAATTAGCAACCCTAAGATTGCGCCTAAAGAAACATTTGTTACTAGAGTTCCGTCAACTTCACCGTTGATTATTAAGGTGAAAAACCCTCCTATTATTGCTAGAATAAATGGTGTATAAAAATTCTTCATGTCTGTCATTCTCCTTTAATCTATTTATTGTCTACCTTATATTACTAAATTCAAAACATGTTTTTATATAATTTGCAACATTATTTATTATCTCAATGTCGGAAATTTAATTTTAAAGTAAAATGACCACTCAAAGGTATATTAATGACGCTTTAGGACAATTTAACAAAAAAGGAGGTGTCCATAAGTGCGTAGGAAAAAATTCATGCTAACTTTAACAGCCTTATTCACGTTGATTCTTCTATTGGCAAATATAAATGTAGCTGGTGCTGAACAATCTAATGAAACAAAGGTTATCTTAACATTATTATATCCAGCTACAAGTAAAGCTTTAAATGAGATATATCCAGACAGGGAATTTGACTTATGGAATGCAAAGATTAAGTCTATAAAACAAAATGACCATCAAGATTATGATTATACTGCCGTTGTTGAATATAACACTTATACGGGTCCTCATAACCCTCCCGAAGATAACGTTTTAATTGAATATTCTATATCATTGAATGGAGTTAAAATAGATAATATTAAAAAGACAGATAATTAATTATCTGTCTTTCCAACTTAATCATTCAGTTTCTTCTTTTTTTAATAATTGCGGTGGTGGAGCAGTGGTATCATAATTAACTCTCTTTTTACCAAATTTAGTAGCATTTGATTTATTAGTGTTGTTATCGACACCGAAGTATATGTCAAACCATTGACGTGTTAATCCACGATTACAGTTGACGTCACCCATATCTTCTACATAAAAGCTTCTTTTAGTAACACCACTAACCATTGTTAAATTAGTTGTAGTATAAATGTGTGTACCATAGGGGAAAATTGTCCCTGACCTTGGTACTCCGCAAGTATTAGGATGAACCGCTGCTGTACTATATTGTCTAGGTGTCGATCCATGATAAGTTTTCGAACCGCTGCTAGCAACATAAGCTGTGACATCTTGGTTTGAATATCTAGCAGCACTAGCCTCGTCATTGCTAACGATAAAACATAAACCAATAATAATAGGACTTAATGCAACACTCGTTATTAGCTTTTTCAAACTAAATCCCCCTTAGTGTTAATTTGTTTCAGTCCAACCAATTTGTTCTCCTGTTTGAGCATCAAAATGTATTTCAGCCAACTTAGAATCAATTGTTCCTACAACAGTTAAAAATTGGATTCCCTGATCTTCAATTAATTTATAATGATACCCAGAAAAAATAACGTCCTGTCCGTTCCCTTTTTCTAATTTGAAATCTGAAATGGCAATTTTAATGATTTCATCACTGTTAAAATTAATTTGGCCTTTAAATATTTCATTCTGATAGCTGGAGTCAAAATCTTCGAGAACTATTTCTTTTACAATTTCTCGGTTTTCAATTGTGATTGCTAAGCCTTCTTCATTAGAGGGTAAATTAAATAATAAGTGCCAACTTGATCTGAATCCATTTTCTCCATTAGGTTGATTATCGTCTATGCTATTTAGCTCCATTAACTGTGATTTATCATCATATTTAGTAGCATAGTCTAACCCTATTTGATATGCTTATCGTTCCTCGGCTTTACACTTCCGTCTGTTTTTGTTCTTATTCTGTTCGCTCTATTTATGCAAACAACTGGTGTTGAGTTAATTGGTTGGGTTCATGGACTTAAATTGGTGGCGGTAGCAATTGTAGCTCATGCCATCATAGGAATGGCGAAAAATTTAACCCCCGATTTAAAAAGAAAAACGATTGCCCTTCTCGCGTTGGTCGTTACCTTATTGTGGCATACACTGGCTGCACAAGTTGGAATCATACTGTTGGCTGCTTGTCTAGGTTATGTGATGTACAAGCATCAAGACAATCAGGTGAAGTCTGAAATGTCCTTTCCGTTGTCGCGTCGCTTTGGCATCATTTGTTTATCACTCTTTGTCGGCTTGCTTCTACTATTACCGCTAGTAAGAGAACTAACGTCCATTCAATGGATTGACATGTTTGATCGTTTTTATCGATCAGGTTCGTTGGTTTTCGGCGGTGGTCATGTGGTGCTGCCTTTACTGGAACGAGAATTTGTGCCAACTGGATTGGTAAGTGAGGAGGCATTCCTTGCTGGGTATGGAGTGACCCAGGCCGTACCGGGACCATTGTTTACGTTCGCTGCTTATTTAGGAGCCACAATGAACGGATGGCTAGGCGGCTTAATGGCAACAGTGGCTATATTCTTACCGGCGTTTCTTTTAATACTAGGGGCGATTCCATTTTGGGATCAGTTAAGACGAAATCCTAAAGTAAACGGCGCGTTAATGGGTGTAAATGCAGCTGTTGTTGGTCTTTTACTTTCTGCTTTTTATCAACCGATTTGGGTAAGTGCTGTTTTTGAACCAATTGATTTTGCGCTTGTAGCGATTTTGTTTAGCATGTTGGTTTATTGGAAGCTACCGCCTTGGGTGATTGTTGTAACAGGGGCAATCTGTGGTGCTATAGTAAGTGCCCTCTAACTAGCGAAGACCCTTTTGTATTTTTAAGTGAAGAGCTGCATCTAAGCCAAGGCTGTAAAGCCTTGGCTTTATTGATGTATTCCTTCTTAATGTGGTTCTAAGAGAAGCGTTTTTAAAAATTGTATTGACAATAGAAGACGGTTCATCCTATATTATTGATACATCAATCATTTCAATATCAATAATTGAGGAGTCAAGTAAAGGAGGCCATTAATGAATTCGTGTGCACTTAAAGTAGAGCTGTTCTTAAAGTTACAGTCTGTAAATAAAGAGTTATGTTCAGGTTTTGAATCTTGTTTTGGAGCCAGTACGTCACGTATTCAAATACTGCATGCCCTTCTTGAAGAAAACGAAATTCTTCAAGCGGACTTGCAGAAGCAATTGAATATAGATCCTGCCGCCATTACGAGACATTTAAAGCAGTTGGAAAAATCGGGTGTCATTAGTCGGTATCGAAAAGATAACGACCAACGTGCCACATGGGTTAAGTTAGAAGAGGTAGCAAAGATAGAGATAGAGAAGTCATACAAGGAAAAGAAAGAGTTTATTGATCAACTGTTTGATCGCTTTACAGAAGAAGAATTAAGTTTGTTCCATAAAATGATACAGCGCGTCGAGCTGAACATTGAAGAAGCCGTTCGTGCAAAGGAGAGTAATGAAAATGGATAAAGTGGGAAATGAAATGACAACGAAGGAACATTTTTTAAACGTACTTGAAAGTAGAAAATCCATTCGTATTTATGACGAAAACGTTAAAATCTCAAAAGAAGAAATGACTGAACTATTGGCAGCGGCTATAAAAGCACCTTCTTCTGTTAACTTGCAACCTTGGCGATTTGTTGTGATTGAAAGCGACGAAGCGAAATCAACATTAGCGCCACTTGCTTCATTTAACCAAAACCAAGTAAAGACGTCGTCAGCGGTCATTGCCGTTTTTGCTGATATGAATAATTTAGATTATCTTGAAGAGATCTATGGCAAAGCGGTTGAACTAGGGCTGATGCCTGAAGAGGTGAAAGAAAATCAGGTTCCTGCTATTCGTGGTCTTTTATCAGGCATAAGTAATCAACAGAACAAGGAAACCATTTTAATTGATGGTGGACTCGTATCGATGCAACTTATGCTAACAGCGAAAGCCTTTGGCTATGACACCAATCCAATTGGCGGATTCGATAAAGAGAACATCGCTGAAGCATTTGGCTTAGAAAAAGAACGATACGTTCCGGTTATGTTAATTTCGATTGGTAAAGCGAACGAAGCTGGGTATAAATCGTATAGAATGCCGGTTGAACAAGTAACAGAATGGAAGTAAGCTTTCACAAAAAGGACGTCCTCTAGGAGCGTTCTTTTTTTGTTAGCGAAAAACGTGACAGCAGTCTGTAAATGTATAAACACCGGCAAGAAAGGGTACAAACAAAAGAGAACCCTAATTTGTTTGGTGAAAACGGAAGGAGTTACGTGACATGAACACACAGCAGATGGAAAAAATCAAAACCGGTAAAGGATTTCTAGCAGCTCTTGACCAAAGTGGCGGGAGTACACCAAAAGCGTTAGCTGAATACGGTGTGCCAGAAGAAGCGTATGCCTCAGAGGAGGAGATGTTTGACCTCGTTCATGAAATGAGAACCCGCATCATGAAATCTTCTGCCTTTCATTCTGATAAGATTCTTGGGGCGATCCTGTTTGAAAAAACAATGGACCGTAAGATTGACGGTGACTATACAGCCGATTATCTCGCAAATAAAAAAGGCATTGTCCCTTTTCTGAAAGTGGATAAGGGATTGGCAGATGAAAAAGATGGCGTTCAATTAATGAAGCCAATCGATCATCTTGATGAAACCCTCAAGCGTGCGAATGAGCGGCATATATTTGGTACAAAGATGCGTTCTGTTATCAAAGAAGCAAATCAAGAGGGGATTCACAAGGTTGTCGAGCAGCAGTTTGAAATGGGGAAGACCATTATTGGAGCAGGACTTGTCCCAATCATTGAACCAGAAGTGGACATTCATAGCGCAGATAAAGAAGCGATAGAGCACCAATTAAAAGAAGAACTGCTCACCCATCTGAACATGCTACGTGACGATGAACGGGTGATGTTGAAACTAACCATCCCATCCAAAGACAGATTTTATCAAGAGCTTGTTGATCATGATCGTGTCGTTCGTGTTGTGGTTCTTTCTGGAGGCTACTCTCGGGACGAAGCCAACAAGAAGCTGAAGCGTAATCAAGGATTGATCGCGAGTTTTTCCAGAGCCCTTAGCCAAGATTTACATGCGGATCAGACTGAATCGGAATTTACCCATGCGCTACAAACAGCTGTTGATTCTATTTATGATGCCTCCGTAAACAAAACACAATAGAAGATTTAACCCCCATGCTGTTCATGCATAGGGGTTTTTTCGTGAAGGTTGAATCTGATACATCGTTCTTTACGTATAGAGAAACGTATTGATGGAATTGTTTCTTGATACACACCTAAGCCAATGGTTATGTAAAAAGATATAAAGCCGCTGAAATCTAGAGAAGGAGTGGAGCGAAGATGATAGTAGAAGCTGCACTATTACAAGTTATCCCAGGGAAAGAAAAGGAGTATGAAGAGGCCTTTCGAGAAGCGTCTGTTCTTATTTCTTCAATGAAAGGTTACCTGTCACATGAATTGCAACGTTGTCATGAAGTAAAAGGTAAATACTTGTTACTTGTGAAATGGGAAACCATAGAAGATCATACCATTGGATTTAGACAGTCGCATGAGTATATTCAGTGGAAGCAACTCCTTCATCATTTTTATGACCCGTTTCCGGTTGTGGAGCATTTTGAGGCTGTCTCGCTAAATTGAAGTAAAAATTTGTGTAAATAGAGGAGCGAGGTTATTGAAGAAGTGAAATCTTTACAAAAGAGGTCATACGCTTTTTGGTCTACTATTTGTTTTTTGCTGTGTGTAGCTGTTTGGGTTCCTAATATCGTTTTTCAAGTGGCAAGTCCGTTATTTCTCCTAACGTTTATTATTGGACCAGTTGGCATGATTCTAGCTTTGTGGAGAAAGTATTTTTTACTAGCTGCTCTCAATCTATTTGGGACGTTAAGTTTTTTTATCCTTATGTTTCTTGTATACTGGTTAAATTCATTCTGAAAAGAAGCATCTTAAAAAGCGTATAAGAATGGAACGAATTTACTATCCTGATTTAACAGCGGCACTTATTGGAAGTATTTAATCGAATTAACAGAATTTACTCGTTATGAATAGAAAGATAGTCTGAAAGCAAACAGTGAGGAGCGGGTGATGTTACATTTGAGGTTCGCATCTCCTGTTTGGCTTTACCTGTCAGCGTAAACGTCCAAGGCTGGTAAAAAAAGTTCAAGAAGGCAATAGACATAGATTGAAACAGGAAACAAGTGGATGGGACGTCGACTGAAAAATAGCCCTGACAGCTTACGCTCAGAGGGCTAATTTCGTTTGTTTGTGGCGTGCTTATGAAGTGGCTAGAGTATCTTTATTGCCATAGTCTTTTTTTACTTTTTGTTTAATAGAAGGGGTAAAGCGGTCTAATCCAAGTTGTCCAGCGTTTTGTTTACTGATAAGAAGGATAATGGCCATAATAAGCATGAGCGGATTCGTTGATACGGTTCCTGCTAAGAGGAAAGAGGTATTCATCATACCACCGAAAAACGCTGCGCTTTTTGTGAAAAGACCAACAATAAGGGCGATTCCGATGAGGACTTCTCCCCACATAACGAGAAAGCTAAAAAGGTCGGCATAAGGGATGGCTATATGTTCTAAAAAAGCGACGTATAGCGGGTAGGCGACATCTTCCCCTTTGAGCACAGGATTTGCAGCAGCAGCCTGTAAAAATCCACCTGCATGAAATTCTCCCCCAACTACTTTTCCAATACCAGAACTAAACCACATCCAGCCAAGTGATACACGAAGAATGGTTAAAAGCAACTGCGCAATTTTAGATGACTGTAAAAAATGTAACATAGGAAATCCTCCTTAGTTTGTGAATATTTTCACATTATCTTTATACTCTTAGTATACATCTGATTATTTAATTGTGAAGTGTTTCACAAACTAATTCACAGATTGTTCATATTTCGATTAGAGCATTAGTACAAAGAGGCTTAAGTGGTTTCCTGCAGACTCCACAGCAGCTGTTTTTAAATAGACGATCTTGCTCCTTTGTGTTATTGTAAACCAAATAATTTATAAGTTTACAATTGGATGGAGAGGCGGTTTTTTCGTGTATATTGGGAAACAGATTCATCATCATGCTTTGGCGCTACCAGACAAAATCGCTGTTATCTACAATAAAAAACAGATTCCTTACTGCATGCTTCAAGAGAAAGTGGAGCAATACCGTGGTCATTTGTATCGTGAAGCCCAAAAAGATCAGAGGAAAGATCCCTTTACTGTGGCTATTGATGTGATGCAACAAGATGAGCAATTGTACTGGTTTTTAGCGGTGACAAGCCTTGGCTGGAATGGTGTACTTTGTCATCCGAATTGGTCTGAATGTGATGTGATTAAAATGGCTAAAAAAGCAACAGCAGACGTTATTTTGAGCAATCGTTTCCAAACAGCAGAAGCGGACATTCCCATTTGGAGAATGTCTAGTTTCGCTACGTCAAACGAAAAACAAGCTATTCCGTATGCAAAAGGAACGGAACCGTTTTACACAGGGTTTACCTCTGGAAGCACTGGGGAACCTAAAGCCTTTGTTCGGAACCATTTGTCGTGGTCAGGGAGCTTTGTCAATGTGCAACAAGTGTTTGCGCTAAGCCAGTCAGATCGTGTTTGCATACCAGGATTGCTCTTTCATTCTCTGTTTTTATTTGCAACCATTCATACACTCCATATGGGGGCAACGGTTTGTTTAGAGCAAGAGTTTCAAGTGAAACAAACAAAGAATACAATAGAAGCTTATAAAGTGAACGTTATTTATGGAGTGCCAACAATGCTGTATGCCCTGTCCCTGGAGGGAATAGATGCACAGCTTGTTGAAAAAGTCATTGTTTCTGGAGCGGAATGGCATGAAACGAATCGAGCTCAAGTAAAAGCGATCTTTAACCAAGCAACGCTTTATGAGTTTTACGGTGCATCAGAGCTAAGTTTTGTTTCGTACCTAAACCATTCAAATGGAAAACAGCTTAATTCTGCTGTTGGGGAACTTTTTCCCAGTGTAGAGGTTGAAGTAAAACGAGATGGCCAACTCGTTGTTCGTAGTCCATATTTATTTACTGGCTATGTAGGGCAAGCGCCAATTGGGGAATCATTTTCAGTTGGGGACATCGGCTATTTCGACGAACACCACATCTTACATGTTAAAGGGAGAATAGGGAATATGCTGACGATTGGGGGCCATAATGTTTACCCAGAAGAGACGGAAAGAGTGGTAAAAGCGTTGCCGTTTGTAGAAGAAGCGGTAGCGGTTGGAACGTATCATAGGTATTGGGGTAATCAAATGGTGCTTTTCGTGCAAACTGCTCAAGCTCAGGAGTTTGCATTGGTACAAATAAAAGCAAGACTGAAGGAATGTCTACCTACACTCAAACGTCCAAGAAGGATTTACGTCGTAGAAGCATTGCCCTTATTAGCAAATGGAAAAGTCGATCGACAAGCGTTGGAGGTGAAACGAGATGAATGCAGTCTATGTGGTGAAAGCAAAACGAACGGTTATTGGCAAAAAAGGGGGCATTCATAAGAAGGTTTCACCTGAAAAGTTAGCGGCGGCAGTTTTGGCAGAACTAGGGAAGGCGCTACCAGTTGATGGGGTTATAATGGGTAATGCAGTTGGCGAAGGAGGGAATATCGCCCGGCATTCGTTACTTGAAGCAGGCTTTCATCCTAGCGTCCCCGGATTGACTGTCGATAGTCAGTGTGGAGGAGGATTAGAAGCTATTGTTACCGCTGCTCGTTTTATTCAAGCAGGTGCTGGAGATTGTTACCTAGCTGGTGGTGTGGAAAGCACGAGCTTAGAGCCTGCCCGCTTTCGAGTTGGAGAAAAAAAGCCAATTCCCCGGGCCTCGTTTGCCCCAGCCGACATCGGTGATCCTGATATGGTAGCATCCGCTGAAAGCGTGGCCGAGGAATTTCGTATAACCAGAGCTCAGCAAGATGCGTATGCGCTAGAAAGCTATAGGCGGGCTTATGAAGCGGATCTGGAAGGTCGCTTTGACGAAGAAAAAATTTTAGCACATCAAGGGATACGAGATGAAGGCATACGTAAGCTTTCGGAGAGGTTAGTTAAAAGAATGCCGCCTCTTATAATGCCATCTGGTACCATTACGGCGGCAAACTCTTGTGAAAAATCAGATGGGGCAGCAGCAGTGATCCTGATGTCTGAAAAAGCCTGTCGAGAAGCAGGTGTGAAACCGTGGCTTCAATTCGTTGATAGCGTAAGCGCAGGTGATGATCCAAATTACGCTAGTATAAGTCCAATTGGTGCAATTCAAAAACTTCTCTATCGGAACTCCTTGCACATAGATGCTATCGGACGAATGGAATTTAATGAGGCCTACGCGGCGCAACTGATTGCTTGTGGAAAACACATACCACTCTCATTTAGCCGAGTAAATGTATCAGGCGGTGCTCTGACTCTTGGTCACCCTTATGGTGCTTCTGGTGCAATCAATGTCTGTCGCTTGTTTCACGAATTACCCAGCTGTAACATGAAGTATGGCATTGCCACAGTCGGTGCTGCAGGTGGTGTTGGAACGGCGGCTCTTTTTAAGAAGGTTTCAGTTACATGAGCAAAATCGCTAAACATAAAATGAACGCCAAACCAGAAAGCGGCGTCATGACCTTTTTTTCTTTTGCGCTTTTAGAAGCGAAGTTGGCTAATGTATTTACCGCCAGAAACAGTGTGAATAGCCAAGCAAGAAGATGAACAGGCAAAAAAGCAAAGCCAGTTAATACATTTGTATACGTTAAAAAGGTGACGGCCATCACGAGCAAAATCAATGCATTGGCAACACTAACAACACGCATGGGAAGTGGTAATACGCGATAGAAACCACCCATTGCATAGTCACCTAGTGGAAAACCTAAAGCTAAGAAAAGTTGAAATATACTAATAATAACAAAAAGAATTGACACACCTATTGCTAGAATAACGTCCAATGTCTTTCCTGCCTCCTTTAAAAACAAATTGTATTTCCCTTGTCGGTGTGATACGATCATATGCATTCGAGGTGAGTATAGATGGTACTATACCAAATGAAAATACTTGTAAGCTCACAACTTCATCATCATAACAAGTAGTCTTGCTAGCCGATTTCTAAAAAATCGCACATAGGAAGACTATTTCTCATGAAACCGTATTTGATTAAGTGTACCACTAATCAAGTGCGGTTTTTTATGTTTACTAAAAAAAGGAGGAAAGAAAAATGAAGAAAATGGATTACCAAAATGTAAGAGGCACACAGGATTATTTACCAGCAGCGGAAGTTATACGACGGAATATGAAGAGAACCCTTGAGGACGTGTTTAGTCAATATGGCTGTAAACCGCTAGAAACACCTATTTTGAACTATACCGATTTAATGGCTTCTAAATACGGTGGAGGCGCCGAAATTTTAGAAGAAATGTACACGTTAACAGACCGAGGAAAGCGTGATTTGGCACTGCGATACGATTTAACCATTCCGTTTGCAAAGGTAGTGGCGATGAATCCAACGTTGACCATGCCATTTAAACGTTATGAGATTGGGAAAGTTTTTCGAGATGGTCCTATTAAAGCTGGGAGATTTCGGGAATTTACCCAATGTGATGTCGATATTGTTGGCGTTGACACCCAAGTTGCAGAAGCAGAATGCATGTTAATGGCGGTGGATGCGTGTGAAAAACTCGGATTACCAATGGTGATTCACTATAACAACCGTAAGCTGTTAACAGGTATGCTTGCATGTATAGGAGTAGAAAAGGAAAAACAAAGCAGAGTGATCCTCACTATCGACAAATTGGAGAAGATTGGTGCGAGCAACGTTGTGAAGGAGTTACACGCGCAAGGCCTATCTCAACAGGTAACAGCCACGATTGAGGCGTTTTTACAAGCAGGACATTCAATGGACTACTTCAAACGATACGCGGAAGAAAGTGTAGACGTGCAACAGGGAATAGCAGAAATAGAAGCACTACAGTCGTTTCTTACATCTTTAGCCATTGAGAAACAATGTATCTTTAATCCTTTTCTTGCTAGAGGACTAGAAATTTATACGAGTACGGTATACGAGCTATTTTTAGAAGATGGAACGATTACGTCAAGTATTGGCAGTGGTGGTAGATATGATCAAGCGATTGGTGGGTTAATTGGTACAGATGAAACGTTCTCAACAGTTGGGATATCCTTTGGCCTTGATGTTATGTATGAAGCAATTCGTTCTACGAACCAGCCAGCTAGTCCATTAGTGGATTATTACATTGTTCCATTAGGCAGGCAAACAGAAGCCTTGTTAGTAGCGCGTGAACTACGAGAACAAGGCTACCGTGTTGAATGTGAATGGTCCAATAAGAATCTACGAAAAGCGTTAACGAAAGCGAATAAAGAGGGAGTGAAGTATGTCATTATCATTGGGAAAGAGGAAGTGGAACAGAATCTGTACAAAAGAAAAGATATGCAGTCAGGTGAAGAAAAGAGGATACCGTTTCGATTTGCGTAAACTGGACCTACGTATACAATCCATTTGGTCGCTATGGAGACAGAGTTAGATCAATTAGTGTGTATCCATCTAAGAAAAGAATGGTATTGAAAACATTCTTTTTTAATGGCTTTTTCCATCTATAAAATAAAGTTTTAATTCACTGCTATTTGACCAAATTTACTCTAGTTATTTAATCTGCAACGCAACGTAATTGATGTAACTTAATAGTTGCTCAATTTAAAAGCCCATGATTTTAAATTTTCTTGCGTAATACCAATATAATCAAATGCCCAAGTAGTCGTCTCTTTGTTCTCTATTAATAATGCGTCTTTCTTGAAAGAACATCCAAATAGACAGATATGTAATATGAGAACAACAACAGAGAATTTCCTAATTATTCTTCTCTCCTTATCAAATTAGAATATTTCATTGCAAATTCCTTATGTAATTTTTCATCATTAAACAGCAAAAACGCACCTCTATCATCATAAATGTGAAAAATTATACCTTTATCTTTATTAATAAAAAATACTTCTGGATAAGTGCTCAGTAACTTATCGTTAAACCTGGGAGTTAGATCTTTAAAATCTTGATTACAGATTGCTTTTATAATCTTGTTGTAATGTAAAAATTTTTTTTGTGTTTGTAGTGAATACTGTACCAATCTACCAAATTCGTCGTTCTCTTCAAAAGTGAGAAGTTTGTATTGATTAACTCTATTTATAAATTTATTAAAGAGTCCAATTGGTTTAGAAATTGCTTTTTCACTTCGAGCAACTGTTACAAAAAACAACTGGTCTTCATTAATAAAAAGATCTTTAAATATGTCCGTTGCGCGGCTATAAATGGTATCAAAGTAATCAAAATTAATATTTCCTGAATCATCTAACTGATATAAGCTTTCTTGAAGTTCGATATGTAAGCTTAAGGGTAGGTCATGAAAAGTTGAGTTAATTAAATCAAGTTCTTTAAATTCATTCCGTAAATAGATTAAATGATTCATGTATACTATCCTTCCAATGTTTAGGTTGATTATTGTCTTAATATTTTACCATCCTTACTCAAGGGGAAGCATACCGATATCTGAGAAAAAACGATTAGAGAGCCGTTAATGGCTGTGATCAAACCTCTAACTGTTTGTAGATAATGGAACGATTGTTTTATTTAAGAAAGAAAATAGAATGAGGACGACATCGATTCAGTAAAAGATGTCGTCTGTATCGTTTAAGTGGAGGTTGTTTTGGTGTCTTGCTCAAGAAATAGATGAATGTGCTTGAGGTCATCATAGGGTAAGCGTTTTCCTTTAACGATCTGATAATTTTCCATGCAAATACCGGTAATGAGGATAAGATCGCCTTCATCTGCTAATGACAGTGCTTTTTGAATGGCTTCGCCTCTTTCTCCTACTAGGTGTAGGTGCTCAGGTTTATTTATAAAACCAGAGATAACATCTGCCATGACGGTTTCTGGGTCTTCATCGCCAGGATGGTCAACGGTTACAACGATTTCATCTGCTTTACCTTCAACAGCCTTTGCAATTTCCGGCCGTAAATAGGAAGGTCTGACGCCGATACCAGCAATAAGAAGTATTAATCGTTTATAGGAAAAGGGTTTTATGGTATGGAACAGTTTTTCAAAAGCGAAAGGACTATGAGCAAAGTCAAAAATTAACTGCCTTCCTGGATAATCGGTTAGTAATTGGAAGCGACCAGGAGCTCCTTTAACAAGTGGAAAACAACGAATGATTTCCTCTATAGCGTATCCTTTTACCATGCAAGTCGTGACGGCAGCTAAAAGGTTTGCAACATTGTGTTCTCCGAATATCGGTGCCATAACGGAGTAGCGTTTCCCGTGGACGATTAAGTCGAAGGAGGTACCAGATTGTTGCGTTTGTAGTTTTTGTGCCATGACGGTCGCTTCCTGTTCAATGCTATAGGTCCAAAGCTCTCCTTGAAACGAGTTAATAATGGCAGCTGACATCCCTGCATCATCAAGATTCACAACCGCTTTGTTTGCTTGTTGAAAAAGCTTCAGTTTTGCGTTTCGATAATGCTCCATAGTGTTATGAAAATCAAGGTGTTCTGGTCGTAAGTTTGAATGAACCGCGATATCAAACTGTAATCCATGAAGGCGCCCTTGTTCAAGGGCAATGGACGTGGCTTCCATCGCAACGTGAGTTGTTTTGTTTTCTCTAAGTTGATCAAAGAGCGTATAAAGATCAGATGATTCTGGTGTAGTAGGTGTGGTTGTTTCTACATTGATTTTTCCGTATTGATCCCAAACTCCTGCTGTTCCAATGGAAGCGGTTGGCTCGCCGAGAGCGTTTACTAATGAGCGTATGTAAGCCGTAATGGTTGTTTTTCCGTTTGTGCCGGTAATTCCCGTTAAGGCAAGTTCCTTATGTTTGTTTTGATAAAAAGCAGATGCAAAGCTAGCCAGCGCTTTTTTGCTATCATGAACCACTACAAATGTACGGTCAGGTCGTTTGAAATACCAATCCATCATAAGTTCTTTTTCACTTCCAACGATAACCTGAGCGCCATTTTTTATGGCAGAGTCTATATATTGGTGGCCATCCACGTGCTGTCCTTTTATACAAATAAAACAGCTATTGGTTGTGACTTTTCGTGAATCGTACGTGATGGAATGAACGGTGGCAGGGGAGGGGCCGACAACAAAAGCGATGGTTTCAAGCACGTTTGACTGTTTAAATAAATTCTCCAAAAAAGTACCTCCATAATTAGGTAATGAGTGAGTCGTGCTTGTAGTCATTAGACTAGTACCTACTCATACCTTTTAAAAGGTAATTTGAAACCCGATTTATTAAAATAATTATTTATTCGGCTTACAAAGAACAGTAAGTGAAAAAATGGCGACCATAAATACGTGAACAGAATTTGTATTTGCCGCTATTTTCTGGGGGGGAGGATAGACCATACTAGAGCATTACTTTCAATTGTGTCATTCTTCCTAAATTCGTTTCATTTTAGAAGAAATCTGCATGTGTCGAACAAAAAAAATAGTTCATACGGCGTGCAAAAATACAAAAGAACCTCCACATCGTTTAATCAGTTTGCTAAAATAAACAAGATGCGGCATTCTTACATACTAGTTATAGCAACCAAGAACTCTAGAAAGGTGCATACATTATAGAAAAGAAAGTAGGATTTACGTTGAACGACCCTTCTTTATATTGGTTAATAGGCTCTACTGTATTGCTACTCTGCTTGTTTTTTTGTGCGAAAAAATGGGCGTGGGCAAGATATGCATTACTCATAGCTTTTATTGCCGTTACGCTTCTTTATTTACTTTGGCGTTCTTTTTTTACGTTACCAACAATTGGTCTAGTCAGTTTAATTTTTGGGATACTTCTTCTACTAGCTGAATGGGCAGGTTTTTTACAATCCATTGTATTTACAATCCTATCGTGGCGGCCATTTAAAAGAAAAGCCATTCCGCTATCTGTATTCGATGAATTACCAACGGTGGATGTATTTATTGCGACTTACAATGAACCAGAGGATTTGTTGAAACGAACCATTACGGCAAGTTTACAAATGCGATACCCAAAAGAAAAGCTAAACGTTTATGTATGTGACGATGGTAGACGGAAATCTGTTCAAGCCTTAGTCGAATCCATTGGAAACGCTACCTATATTAGCCGCCCGACGAATGAACATCAAAAAGCAGGTAATTTAAATCACGCTCTCACTTTAACCAGCGGTGAGTTTATCGTGACAATGGATGCGGATATGGTTCCAAGAGCGTCTTTTTTAGAACAGACCTTAGGCCATTTTATTGATCCTAAAGTATCTTTTGTTCAGGCACCACAAGTATTCTATAATGCAGATCCCTTTCAATATAATTTATTTTTTGAGGATCGCATAACGAATGAGCAAGATTTTTTTATGCGTCGGTTGGAAGAGGGCAAAGATCGCTTTAACGCTACAATGTACGTGGGTAGCAATGCCTTGTTCAGGAGAACATCATTAGAGAATATTGGCGGGTTTGCTACAGGTGTTATTACAGAAGATATGGCGACAGGGATGCTTTTACAGACAAACGGTCAAAAGTCCGTATTTGTCAATGAGACACTTGCTGTAGGTCTCTCACCAGAGACGTATGCAGATTTGTTAAAGCAGCGTGATCGCTGGTGTCGTGGGAATATTCAGGTGATGAGGAAATGGAATCCTTTTACAGTAAAAGGGCTCTCATTTATGCAGAGGTTGCTTTATGCAGATGGTATTCATTACTGGTTTTTCGGTATGTACAAAATGATTTACTTGTTGGCTCCTATCTTGTTTCTTTTATTTTCAATTTATTCATTACAAACAGATTTGTCTACATTGTTGCTCTTTTGGTTGCCTTCATTTGTGGCTTCTCAATTAGCGTTTCGTATTATATCAGGCAACAAACGAAGTGTGTTATGGAGTCATGTCTATGAGGTAGCCCTTGCGCCATATATGGCTCTTTCCGTATTAAGCGAGGTTTTCTTGAAAAAGGAAGTCCGGTTTAATGTTACTCGAAAAGGTGTACTTCAGCATAAGCGACATCTGTTATGGCTAACAAGTATGCCTTATCTACTTTTACTAGGATTATCCTTAACATCGATTGTTCTTGTTGGGTTACATTTCCTGACCCCAATGACGATATTTGCGAACTCGGATATGCTCTACATCAACTTATTCTGGATTTTGTACAATCTTGTTGC
Source organism: Shouchella oshimensis (assembly GCF_004375095.1). Taxonomy (NCBI): domain Bacteria; kingdom Bacillati; phylum Bacillota; class Bacilli; order Caryophanales; family Bacillaceae; genus Shouchella; species Shouchella oshimensis. The sequence continues at coordinate 549,128 of NZ_SNUX01000002.1, forward strand.
CCTTGTAATGGCATTGCTTGTTTCTATTGAACGTCCCCGTTTTCGTGGAGCAGAACGGTTTAATGTCGATATAAATGGCGTGCTTACGTCTGACAAAAGGGAGATTGAGTGTAAAATAATTGACTTAAGTGAAACAGGAGCACGGTTAATGGTGATGAATCGGGAGGATGCTTCTTGGTTATCGTTAGATGGAGAGTGGGCATTGTCAACTAATCATCTGTTACAGGTTCCTGTTACAAAAGAGTGGATTAACACTAAACGAACGGTTGCTTATGTAGGAATTTCGTTTGATGCAATCAGTCAGCATCATTATGAAGCATTAATTGCAGAACTATTTGTACACGGAAAGGATATTTATTCAGAACGTGAGTACAACAATGCATCCCTCTTAAATGCAATGCTAGGCTTTCTTAAGAAAACAGAACAAAGTCCAAAGCAACAGGAACGGCAAAGTATTAGACAAGCTGTTTCTGTTCCGATTATGCTCCAAGCTGATGATGAGATTGCTGCAACCATTACAGATCTTAGCTTAAGTGGGTGTCGAGTTAAAATGAGTGATGGGAACGTTCCAATTTTGCCAGATCAAGTGATTGAGATCGTTGGAGAAGACGAGAGAATAGTATCGAAAAAAGCAAGAGTGCAATGGATTCAAAAGAGGGGAAGAAAATTGGAGGCTGGTTTATTTTTCTTACCTAAACAAGGAGATTAAGAATGTGAAATGGATAAATATCAGCTCCCTTTTTTAAAACAAGTAGACGACCATATTGATAGATGGAAGCAGGCTAACGGTGTATCCCGAGAAGAGTGGCGCTTATTTTTACATTCTGTCATTGGAACCGGTGCATCTATTGGTTTGGTTTATTTAACCAATTGGGCTAAAGAGACCATGTCGGAAGAGCAATCTTTTCCAGATTGGCTCGATATGAATCGGTTAAACGCGTATTTAAGAAAAATGCCGAAAAACACGAAGCGAGGCATCTCAACGATAAATCAGGTGGAAGTGGATCGGGATCCCTCGTTACTGTTAATAGTAGATCACGACCCCATTTTTATGACAGAAGTTAAAGAGTGGCTAGAATCAAAAGGGTATATGGTACTCGTAGCTCTAACCGTACAAAAAGCTCTCCAATTAACCCAGTTGCAGAATCCAAACTGTCTACTAATCAATCACTTTTTCATTCGTAATTCATTGTTGGGCATTAAGCTCTTAAAACGATCTATTCGTGAATTTGTACCCGTAATGATTATTGGAGATACCGATGTTGAAGAACAACGTATTACGGCTTTCAATTACGGGGTTACGGATTATTTAGCAAAACCGCTAATCTCAAATAGGTTAGTAGCACAGTTAGCCAATCGAGTACAACATGCAAAACGTATTCAGGACCGAATTCTGACAGATCCTTTAACCGGTGCGTTTAATCGACGATTCTTAGAAGTCGAAGGCAACCGCTATTTAGAGTTATTTCAGCGTGGACAAGAGTTCTTTAGCTTGGCAATGGTTGATTTGGATCATTTTAAACGGATCAATGATCAGCATGGTCATCTTGTTGGTGACGAAGTATTAAAGACGTTCAGCAAGCTCGTTCAAGATCAGGTTCGAGAAGGTGATGTGTTCATTCGTTTCGGTGGAGAAGAATTTGTTCTGTTATTACCACATACAACGGCAACACAAGCAGAAGTATTAGTGCAGAGGCTACGCACGACATTTGATAATCATTTGTTTAAAAATGAAACAGGTACGTTTAAAGCAACGTTTTCCGCCGGTATTTGTGAAGTAACGAAAGAATGGAAAACGTTAGCAGAAATGCTTGAAAAAGTAGACCAAGCATTGTACAAGGCAAAAGAATTAGGAAGAAACCGTACCTTATTGTATGGAGATCATATGGAGAAAGGACTAGCTTCATTTGAATTAATTATTGTTGAGGATGACATGGTTCTTCGAGAGGCACTGGTTGAGCAAGCTAAAACCGTACATGTAGAGGAGGTAGAAATTACAGTAACGTCTTATGAGAGTGGAACACGATTTATGGAAACTGACTGGTTTAAGCCAGATGGTAAGTACTTAATTTCACTTGATCGAATGATGCCCGGGCTTGATGGAATTGATGTACTAGCGAGGCTAAGGCGTGATTTCCCAGAATCACAAGTGATGGTATTGATGCTAACAAGTTCTGGCGAGCCAAGTGATATAGCAGAAGCTCTAACATACGGAACCGATGATTACATCACCAAGCCGTTTAATCAAGTTGAATTGATTGCTAGAATGCGTAGATTAATAGAACGATCTATTTCCAAAAATATAGGCAGGTGAGCAAAGTGGCAAGAATTTTAGTCGCAGATGATGAATTAGTATTACGAATGCTGATTGTAGATTCTCTCGAAGATCTTGAGGTTGACATTGATGAAGCTCAGGATGGACAGGAAGCGGTAGATTTACTCTATCAAAACGAGTATGACTTAATTATTTTAGATTATATGATGCCTCGTTTAACAGGTATTGAAGTGATTGATACGATAACGAACATGGATGAAATGGCACAACGTCCTCATATCCTTATGTTAACAGCGAAAAGCCAACAAAGGGATCAAGAAGAAATCATTGCCAAAGGGGCAGATTCTTTTATAGCTAAACCGTTTAGTCCCCTTGTTCTTGTTGAAAAGGTGGAGGGTATATTGAGTGAAATCCTTCTTAAATAAACGTTTAAATCGACAATTGCTTATTCCGCTCGTTGTAATATGTGTCGTTGTCGTCTCACTGGGGATCTTACTTGGGTTTTATGCGTATTATTTGCAAGAAGATTATCGAGAGAAGCAAAGCCATTTAAGCGAAAAACAAGAGATTGCCCTAAACATATCTGACCATGCCTACCAAGTTCTAATCCGAGCTAGAGGCTATTACGCGTTTGCTTTGCCAGAAGAGAGAGAAGCCTTATTCGATGAGTATGCACAATTACAACTAAACATTGAAGAGTTCTCTCGTCTGGATTTAAGTGAGGAAGAAGCGTCAATGATTGAAGAAGTGCATGCTATTTCCTCCCGCTATTATGACGATTTCTTACCAATAGCAATGAATCTTGTAGAATCAGGAACGATGGAAGAATTGCAGCAGTATGCCACAAGCGGTGGAAATGAGACGGTTAATGAATTGATTGCAATGACGAATGCCTATGTGGATGCAAATAATGCAGAGACGAATCGACAGGCTGAAGCGTATTCTAATTCAGTGTCTAACCTACTCATGATCTGCTTAATGTTTATTCTACTCATTATGGCTTTGTTGTTTTCGTTATTTGCAGTCTTATTTGCACGAATTACAAAACCGATCAAACAGTTAACAGCGGTATCTGAAGAATTGGCAACTTCTACTGATCAAGGTGTCGAGCTTCCAATAACGAAAAGAGAAGATGAAATTGGTATCCTATCTCGATCATTTGGAAAAATGGTTGTAGCGATTCAGGAAAAAGAAGAAGAACTGACTGCCCAAAATGAGGAATTAATTAGTCAACAGGACGAGCTTGAACAAAATCAGCGAAAACTATTGGATTCACTAGACGAAACTGAAAAAATAAAAGAACGTCTATTAAAATTCAATCAACTAAATCGTTCTATTTCTACAACCGTAAAAAAACAAGTGCTATTAGATGAGCTCATCCATCATTTGGATGAAATTTATCAAGCAGATAAAATGATCTTTACGCTGACAAAAGATTTCTGTTACTCAGCAAAAGGGCTAGAGCAAGAAACGATTAAAACGTTTATCCAAACATTAAATCAAGGCATTCTACCCATTCTAACAGCAAAGAAAGAGCCGTATATCGTTAATCGTCAGGCTACAACCGCAGAAAAGGGAATTGCTGAAACGAGTGTCATTGCATTTGACTTATATGTACCAGTTTATACCTCTAATGATGAAATCATTGCTGTATTCGGTTCAACTCGCATTGGACAACCTTATAAGAAGGAAGAAATTGATGAAATGATTGGGGCAATGAATCAAATTGCTTTAGCCATTGAAAAAACGGTACTTTATGAAGAAACAGAGAAGAACCGACAGCTGAACCAAGATATTATTGATCACGTAAATGAAGCGATCCAATTTATTGACTACGAAGGTCGTTTAATTCATTACAATGAAGCCTTTGTTGGGATTATTAAGCATTTAAATTCCATTGGAAAGCAAGTGCCTTTTAATGAATGGGTACAATGGATGGCTCAGTCAGTAAAAGAAAGCTCGCAATTGGAATCATTTTTTAATTATGTTAATACAAACCGAGAACCGGCATCTACTCGCTATGAAACGGTTACTGCCGATGGACGTGTTTTTGAGGTATACGCTCAGCCAATTCTACGCAGAAAAGCATTCGTAGGAACGATTTTGGTTCATAGGGACATGACAAAGGAATATGAAATTGATCAAATGAAATCAGAGCTGATTAGCACGGTTAGTCATGAGTTAAGAACTCCGTTGACCAGCGTTTTAGGATTTACAGAGCTAATGTTAAACAGGGATTTAAAACCAGACCGACAAAAAAGGTATTTGGAATCCATTCATGGGGAAGCGAAGCGTTTAACCAATTTAATCAATAACTTTCTTGATTTGCAACGGATGGAAAATGGCGATTTTTATGAAGAAAAAACAGCCATTTCATTGCACCCATTAATAAAGCAGGTAATAGAACAATTTGTTCCTCACTATCAATCCCATCATTTTCATTGGAGGTTTGATGTTGATCATGACAGAATAATGGGTTCTGAAGAAAAGATTCAACAGTTGCTTATGAATTTAATAAGCAATGCGGTGAAGTTTTCGCCTAATGGTGGAGACATAGTTGTTCGTACAAAACAAGAAGAGGACCACGTCATTATTGATGTAATGGATGAGGGACTTGGTATTCCTGAGCAAGACAGACCCAACTTATTTCGCAAATTTTTCCGTGTTGATAATAGTGATCGACGTTCTATCGGCGGAACAGGCCTTGGGTTACCAATCTGTAAAGAAATCGCAGAATTTCATGGAGGGACCATCTTTTTAAAATCTTCTTCTGAGGCAGGTACAGTTTTTCGCATCAGGCTTCCATTGGTTAAACCAAACAGTACTATTCAAGATGAACTAGATCGAGAGGAAACCCAGCATGCCATTTTATTACTAGAAGACGATCAAGCACTCGCTTTATTACTGGTCGACGAACTAAAAGCAGAGGGGTTTTCAGTTAAACACGTTACGACTATACAGGCAGGGATCGCCTATGTAAAAGCTAAGAACGTTGATGCTTTCATTGTAGATTTGATGCTAGAAGATGGTGATGCTGGTTGGGAATTTATCAAGCAAGTAAAAGCGCTTGAAAAAACCAAGCATAAGCCAATCTTTATTTCATCTGCTTTAAATGAGGTGAAAGAAAAAACAGAAGCGTATGATGTGAATTACTACCTTACAAAGCCTTATCCAGTAAAGACATTAATGAAGCAGATACATGACGTATTGGACGAAGCAGATGGTAAGGGATCGATTGTTTTTCCACATTAAGATTGAAAGCACCTATAGAGTCTTAAGAAAATGGATAGAGAGAATCTGTCCATTTTCTTTACGTTGACTGTTCGATCAGATGTTTTCGAATGAAGCGATTCACTTGCTGTGGATTATCAAGATTTGTCGCATGGTGAGCGTTTTTGATGTAAACAAGTGTTGCTTGAGGAATCTTATTTGCCATTTCTTTTTGTTGGCGCGCTGTCATCGTATCATGATCCCCTTGTAGAATAAGGGTAGGGCAGCTTACTTTGTGAAGATCCTCCTTGCTTTCCATTCTGGATACGGCATCCCAAATACGTACCCACTGCTTATGTGGGATAGAAAGAACGGATTTTTTGATATAGTCAGCATTATTCTTATTAAAGGTTGATAGGGTTTTTGCTTGTATAGAAGCCATTAGGCTCATGGGGATGAACCTACTAGAAAGGCGGTTAAGCGGAATAGCTAGTTTTTCGAACCAGTTATACGTATTGGTAAAGGGCGTGCCGATTAATAGTAAGGATTGTACGTAAGAAGGATAACGAATAGCTGTTTGCAACGAAATATGGCCCCCCATAGATAAACCGCAAAGGTGGGCTTGCTTTATACCTAAATGTTGGAGAAGCGCGATTAAATCACTGCTAAATTCTTCAGAGTCCACTTTTCTATCCGGTAAAGTAGATTTTCCATGTCCCCGTACATCCCAAACGATTGTTTTGTAATCATTAGAGAGTTCCTCTACTTGTGGTCGCCACTGTGCATGATCCCATGAAGCCCCATGGGTAAAAAGAATTGCGTCACCAGAACCAGCGACTTCATAATAAATCTCGCTATTATTATGAGAAAAAAATGGCATAAAGACCTCCTAGATAATGTGTAGAGTAAATGAATAGAGTATGTATCTATCATTACGTTTCGAAAGGGCTTTGTCAACGAGAATAAGCCATTTCAAATCATGATTGAATGAATCAAACGTTTAATTAATCGTGTATAACACCCTTCAAACGAATAAATTGCTAAACTATGAAACAATGTTTCTCATTCAAGGTTTTCATTAGCTAATTTCGGGTAACTGAAAATAGCTAGTGGTTTTTTCATTTTTTGTAAATGGTGGGTCATAGCACTAATCATCATTTTGAAGAACATGTTTTTTTATGATTGGGTATTTTTAAGGTGAACCAGCGGTCATACCCAGTCATTTGAAGCTCGTATTTGATAAGAGCTATAGTCTAGACATTTTTGATTATGCTCGATTACACTGTAGTGCCAGTGTAAAGTTTACGTTAAAGTTTGATTAATGGAAATTCATTACTATAGCGATTTTGTTACGCTCTAAGAGTATTTAAGAGTGATTAAAAAATGGATACTTCATTCTTTTTATTAAAATGATTATTTTTTCTTCTCCCTATTGATTGACAGTTTTGGTTTTTATATTTATGATATTTTAAATAGTAGGTCAATTCTTTTTTTTGAAATAAAATTTGAGAGGGGAAGCTTATGTGAAAACGATCAATCCTTCAATTTCCAAGATTATGACCATTTTTCATATGGATAAGACCTATATGAAAGGAAGGCGCAATCGGCTTTATGATGCGAATGAAACTGAATATGTGGATTATACCTCACAATACGGAGCACTACCTCTTGGTTACAACCCTGAAGAAATATGGCGGAGTATTAAGACTTTTAAAGAAAATCAATACCCAAGTTTGTGTCAGCCATCAGCCCCTTTTTTTGCAGAAGAATTAGCTATCCAACTAACTAACCTTTTTGTTGATGATCTGAATATTTGTACATTTGCACAAAGTGGTGCGGAATCGGTAGAAGCAGCAATAAAGTTAGCAAGAGCTTATTCAAAAAAAGAGAAAATTCTTTCTTGTCACAAAAGTTTTCATGGAAAAACACTTGGGGCCTTATCCGCTACTGGGCAAAAAGTGTATCAAGAGCCGTTTTTTATTCATCATGATTCCTATCCTAAAATTCCTTACAATGATCTTCAAAGCTTGTCGGAAGTTTTGAAGACGAGTGGAGACGAAATTGCTGCGTTCATAGTTGAACCGATACAAGGAGAAGGTGGCGTTAACATTCCAGACGCTGAATACTTATCAACAGCCATTGCGTTATGTCATTCATATGATGTATTGGTCATTGTGGATGAAATTCAAACTGGTCTTGGTCGAGTAGGGAATTGGGCGGTGACATCGGAAGAGAAACTATTGCCGGACATTGTTTTGTTATCTAAGGCGTTAGGTGGGGGGTTAGTTCCGATCGCAGCTTGTATTAGTCGAGAAGTACTTTGGACGGATCGGTTCGGTTTAAATCATAGCTCAACATTTGCGAATAATAATTTTACTTCGAGCGTAAGTTTGTCCTTTATTCAAGCAATAAAAAACCAAGATGATTTCTTCGAGAATGTAAAAGAGCGAGGGAATGAACTTCGTGAAAAGCTTGACCAATTAAAGGAAAAGTGGCCAGGTGTCATAAAAGGAATTCGTGGTAGAGGTCTTCTTTGTGCGATTGAATTTGAGCAAATAGACGCAAGTGATTCTTTTGAAATGGCGAACCTCATTTCTTTCGGTGGCTATGGCTACATGATTTCAGGTTACTTATTAAATGTGCATCATATAAGGATCGTTCCTTTTTTAAATGATCCATTAACATTGAGGATGCAACCACCATTAAACGTTGATCAATGCGATATTGATTATTTTTGTGAAGCCTTTGATCGTTTATGCGAGATATTATACAAAAAAGATTTTTACTTATTGTATCGTTATACAGTAGGGGATTGTCGAATACCAGTTGAGGTAAGAGATTACCGAGACCGAAACCTTCCGATCTTGTCATCAATGATCGACGAAACGAGTCATTTAGTAGGTTCGTTCGCGTTTCTCTGTCACTATCCGTCAACAAACGATTTGATCAAGAATACCCCATCGTTTGAACAGTTTAGTGAAGAAGAGTTAAAGGCCATTTTGAAATGGGAAGCAGACTTCTCCGGTGCAGGTGTGATCTGCAAATTGCCGGCGATCAAAGGGGCTGATGGCAATTACGCAGAAGGTTGGCTAATCGGCATTACATACGGTGGGGAGGAAATTCTCGACCGTCCTAAAGAAGAGGTCTTACGTACGATAAAAGATGGCGTTCAGCTTGCAAAAGAGTTAGGGGCTGATGTCATTGGACTGGGTGCCTATACCTCAATCGTTACAAGAGGAGGCTATGATTTACTTGATGAGGGTGTCACGTTAACTACTGGGAACACACTCACAATGATTAATGCAACAGAAGCGATGCTAAAAGGAGCGCATTTATTAGAACATACCATTGCCGACTCCACAATCGGTGTAATCGGAGCGAATGGTGCCATTGGAAGAATTGGTTCTTATCTTTTAGCGAGGAAAACCTCCAAGTTAACGTTAATTGGAAAAAATGGCAACAATCCTGTTGCTAACTATAACCGCCTGAAGAAATTGGCTAATGGGATTTACCTCGATTGTTTAACGGAATGTAAAGAAAATACAGGAATTCGTAAGCGGTTGTTAGATGTTCTCCATATGGCACGGTGGACGGACCAATTTGAAGAAGAGTTATCAATCTTGGATACATGGCTTGAAAGTCCGACCATTACGAAATCGTCTCTTCCAAATGTGATCGATCCAATCGAACGGATCTTTGAAGCATTAAATGAACCAATTCCCATTAGGTATAGTGTGTATTTGGAAGAAGAATTAGCTGATATGGATATCATTCTCACAGCAACGAGTTCAATGAGTGAGTTTGTTCCTGTTCACTTAATTAAGGCAGGAGCCGTCATATGCGACGTGTCTCAGCCTCCAAATGTTGGAAGGGATGTGCAAAAAGAGCGGAAGGATGTTCTGATTATTGAAGGGGGACTTGTTCAGTATGCTGACCCTATTCGATTTGGACAAAACTTAGGCTATGATGCAGGTCAGAATTTAGCTTGTTTATCGGAGACGATGTTGCTTTCACTCGATCAAGCGAATAAAAGCTATGGGATAGGTGGACGAATTCGAATGGAAGATGTGTATTACATTCAGCGGTTAGCAGAAAAGCATCAATTTAGACTTGCAGACCTGCAAAGCTTTGGTAAAAAAGTAACCGATGAAGATATCTTAAACATTCGGGCAGAAATAGTGTTACGTCAGGAAGAGAATGCTTATTCATCTAGTACGATAAAGGAGGCAGGCAAATGAGTGGAGTCGATACCATTCAGCGAACTCAAGTACCGTCGGTAGAAGATAAGCTCAAAGAAAGCATTTATCAAAATGATTGGCTTTTATACACAACGAGTGACGAGGATTCTGATTCAGAGATAAGGGCTCTTGATATCCAGAATGAGGATGTTGTTTTATCTGTTACAGGTAGCGGTTGTCGGAGTTTAGCGCTTCTCATAAAGGAGCCAAGTAAACTGATTTCAATTGATGCCAACCCTTACCAGAACTTTTTACTTGAATTAAAAATGGCAGCGATTAAGCATTTCGAAAGAGAGGATTGTTTAGCGTTTTTTGGTATAACGGAAAGTGAAAATCGCCGAGAGATGTTTCAACAAGTAAAAGAAGATTTATCCGAACAGGCGCAAACATTTTGGTTAAGGCACATTGAAAAGATTGAAAAAGGATTTATTTATTTAGGTAAACATGAGATGTTCTACAAAAAGTATATGGGTTCATTCCTGTTTCGTTTTAGACGAAAACAATTCAAAGAATTATTGGCGTGCGAGACCATTGAACAACAAAGAGACTATTTCGATAAAAACTGGAACAATTTTTTATGGAAACGAGCAGTTAAGCTGTTGAGTCAAAGAGTATTCTTCGAGAAATTTTTAGGGGATCCAAGTTACTTTAATCAAGTCAAGAAGGATTTCTCCATAGGTGATTATTTATTGTCGAGGTTTGAGCACACATTTAAACACCATTTGGTCCAAGAGAATCATTTCCTTACCTTTTTGTTTTGTGGACACTATATAAATGACAAGGGTCTTCCTGTTTATCTGCTAAAAGAGAATTATGACATCATCAAACGGAATCTTCATCGCGTCGAGATCGTCACTGATCGAATTGATCCTTACTTAGCATCCTTACCTGAGCGAGCAATTGATAAGTACTCTCTTTCTGATATTTCTGGATGGATTCCATTAGAAGAGTTTCGTTTCATTCTTGAGGATGTGAAGCGGACAATGAGTGAAAACGGAAGGCTATGCTATCGCAATTTTTTAGCGAAGCGCACTCTTAGTGAAGTTGGTATTGTTGGATTACAACAAGATAACGCGATGATGGCTGAATTAGATGCAACAGATCGTGCGTTTGCTTTTAGTTTTGAAGTCGCGCAAAAGGAGGAAACCAATGAATCCGTATTACGAAGTTGAATGGTACGACAAAGAAACAAACACTAGAGTTTTTATTGTAATCGATCAATTGATGGGTGGATTAGCGGCTGGAGGTATACGAATGAGTCCAACCGTAACGATGGAGGATATTCGCACTCTTGCTCATTTGATGACAAAGAAAAACAGTGTTATGGGTATACCGCTCGGTGGTGCAAAGGTTGGAATAGTCGGTGATCCGGGAGGTGCTGATAAAGAAGAGAAGTTAAGAGCATTCGGTCGCATGGCAGAGTCTTTATTAAAAACAAAGCTTTTAATCGGTGAAGATATGGGAATATCAAGCCAAAACGTCAAGTCTATCTATGAATCCATTTCTTTTAATCCCATTGAACTAGTCGTTCAAATAAGACAACAACAAGGGCTTCAGATCCAGATGCCTGAAGGGAAAAATATTGACGATTTATTAAGTGAGACGTTTATGGATTACCTTGCTGGTTTTGGTCTAATGGAGGCAATGGAAGAGGCTGCCCACTTGATAAATCTGGATCTTGAACAAGCTCAGGTTGGTCTTCAAGGCTTTGGAACGGTAGGCAGTGGAATTGCGATGCTTTTATTAGAGAAAGGGTCAACGATAACAGCGGTTAGCGATGCCCATCGTTGTATGTATAGACAAACAGGTTTTTCTCTTCCAGAACTTCAAGTCTTAAAAGAGCACGGTGGAATCATACAGCCAGAGCTATTCAAAAATGTTAAAATCGTGCCATCTAGCGAAATCGTTGCACTACCTATAGATATATTTATACCAGCATCGATTTCACATGCTATACACAAAGACAATGCCGATAAGATAACGGCAAGCCTCATTGTGGAAGCTGCGAACTTTCCAACAACGAGTGAAGCAGAGCAGATCTTGTTGGAAAAACGTAAAGTAATTCTTCCTGATTTCGTTGTAAACGCCGGATCAGCGACAGGTTTTGGTTTATTAATAACAGGGCAAGCAGACTATCAGGGTATTTTCCAAGCAACTGCTCAGCGAATTAGAGGAACGGTGAAAACGATTTTAACAGAGAGTTTAAAAGGCGAAAAAACACCGCGAGAGGTTGCCAATGAACTCGCTTCTTACAACTTAAAAGAAATGGAAACAAGTGAACGGAAAGTGGAGACAAAGTAAACCATGGAAGGCTATGTGTTTAGTTAGGTAGGATTGACACTTGCTATCGATCATTATAAGCTTTTAGTTATATAACTAACTTATAATGAGGGGGCTAAGCATGGCCGAACCAAATGTGATTACGAAACAAGATTTAATTGAATCTGCGAAAACGTGTATTGTTGAAAATGGCGTCAACAAATTAACCCTTAAAGCAGTTGCACAAGGAGCAGGAGTAACGCAAGGCACTGTTTACTATCATTTCAAGACGAAAGACCAGCTAATGGTTGAAGTCGTAAGTGATATGTGTCAAACGTCATGGAATCGATTAGAAAAAATGAAAAAAAATTCGAACCAACAAGCGAAAGAATGGATTCAAACCGGTTTAAAATCTGCAACTGAAAGAAATTCAAGCGATTCGTCCTACCACTCTTTATTTTCATCATTGGTCACTGCTAGTTTGCACAACGATAAAATACGAGAACAAATCAGTGAACTACTAACCTATGAAAATCAAGTGTTACAAAAACAAATTGAAGCTGTGGTAGGGGAAAGGCTTTATGGTGTATCAGCAGAGACCTGGAGTGTGTTAATGAACGCTTTAATAGATGGTTTAGCCATTCAGTCTATGATGATTGAAGATTTTGACGCAGGAAAAGTGTTTAAAGGTCTTGAAACCCTCCTTTTAAAGCAGATGGAAGAGAATCAAGCATCGGAGTAAGACTAAAATCGTATAGAGGAGGTGATCATGCTTGTTCTTTCTATTTTGGGGTTTCTTAGTGTGGTTAGGGGCAACGGCTATCTTTCGATTTTTAGGGCAATTCTTCTTCACCCCGGATAATACCTTTTATCTAGTGGCAGCGTATGTCATTGTTGTTCCGCTAATTCTTGTTATTACGCTACCCCTTTATCGGTATAAAAAGCTGAATGCTTTTAATCAATTGAAAGCTGCGGTTTTTATTGCACTACCGGGAATGGTGTTCGATGTTATTGTGTTAATTTATTTCGCAGAGTTTTTTGTGAATTTGGATCCGGGAATGGACCAGTTTTTTGCATCGTGGTTATTATTGGCTTATTCTGTCATTTTGCTTACAGGATTGATTTCTAATGGGAAACAACGTTCTTAAAAATGAGGAGGAATTGGAATGTCATTGTTTTTAGAAAAGGAACGACAAGTGTTTCGTCAGTATTTTCCAACGATTGATGAAGAGTTCGGAAAAGATTCTTTATGGGATCGTGAAAAACATACAGACGAACTTCTTCAACAAGCGAAAGAATCAGGAATGACCGCATTAATGATTCCTAAGGAATATGGTGGCAAAGGAGCGACGGCTCTTGATGCCATCTATATCCAACGTTGGATTGCGAGTAAGTCTCCTTCTCTTGCTGTTTCTTTAATGATGCACCAATTCTCAGTTGCGTCTCTAATTGAAGCTGCAACCATACAACCTAATTTACAAGAAGTCCTTAAACAAATTGCCGAAAACAATCTCTTATTAGCCTCTGCTTTTGCAGAAGGGGTAGAGAACACCCTTTTTTCACCAACTGTTCAAGCGAAGGGAGTAGAAGGTGGCATCATTGTAAATGGAACAAAAAAACCATGTACCAATTCGAAGACAATGGATCTCTTAACTGCCAGTGTTGGTCTTCCTAACGGAGATTTGGCGGTTATTACCATACCTTCAAACACAGAGGGTATTCATGTGAATGACTTTTGGGAGCATTGGATCTTGAAAGGTACGCACACGGAAGAGGTAGTATTAAAAGATGTGTTTGTCCCTAACGCGTGTATTTATCGTGCTGGGCCACCTGAAAGTGTAGATTCGACTATTACAAACGGGTTACTCTGGTTCGAACTTTTTATGATTGCTACATATATAGGCGTTACATCAACCCTTGTTGAGAAAGTAAATAAGGCGAATCGTGTGCCTTTGGATCGATTGTTTGAGTTAATGGCTGAGCTGGAAGGCGCGATGACTTCGTTAGAAGGGATTGCCTTTAAGTTTGAGAGTAAGCAGTATGAGCAGTCTATTCTTCAGGAAACCCTTTTTGCTCGCCATGCAATCGACAAAACGTTGGAGCGACTTTCAACACAATCTGCCAAAATGCTTGGAGGCCTACAGTATCTAACGTCGAAAGAAATCTCTTATTTGTTACTTGTCAATCAAATGATTTCGTTTCATCCGCCATCTAAGACTGAAACGCTACAGATGTTTGAACTGTATGCACGAGGAATTGAACAGGAAGTGACGGTTCAACAATAATAGAATGAATCCCTTGCTACTAGGATTTAACTCCTAGTAGCTTTTTTCTTTATGAAAATCAATCTAGGATACAACCTTTAAACTAATGATACACGCAATGATTCCACCTACTAACGCGAGTTTTTTCTAATTTTAGGAATACGAAAAAGAGTGTTTTCTACCAGATTTGGTAGAATTTTTTAGATTTTCTACTTAATCAATAGTCGATTTGATATAAAAAAGAACCTAAAAAGGTTCTTTTTTATGGGCTATTTATTTCTTCAATGTTCAATATTCGAAGTTCTCGATTTTCTTCGTAACGAAATTGAATGATAAAGCGGGCATTCTCGCCCTCTAATTCTAAATAATTATTGGAAGCAGTGAAGTCTTCTGATTGTATGAACTCTTGGATTTGCGAAATGGCATCTGTTGAAGCATCGGCATTAATATTTGATAACTCCTCCTCAACGAGAAGTTCATTAATTAATTCTGGAGTTGTAATTGTTTTATTAATTTCGATGGTATATAAAATTGCTAAAACAACAACACCAGCTAATGGAATGAGCAAAGAAATAATGTAAGGTAGCTTTTTTCGTTTATCCATGATGTACACACCTCAATATATTATTTATTAATCCACTTCTCTGTCTAAGTAAATGTTGTAAATACCAATGTCTAATAATTCGTCGTTGCTTCGATCACTTCCATAGTTAGTTGGATTCTCGAATGTAGTTCCACCATTTTCAATATCTACTACCTCAGTATCTCTAGTACCTCTTTCTTCTTGAAGACCTAATTGTCCCATAGATGTCACACTTAGGGTAGTTTTACGATCTCTAACTCTAACTTCACCATTAATTGCCGTATCAATAGAAGCTCCTGTAATTGATGTACCAAGAGCAATCAGTATAGCACTTATTCCACCTGTGAAAAAACCAGTGGCTACAGATGCGATTGTTGCTATTGCTGTACCTGTGCCAAATTGTATTTCATATGATGTACCATAAGTAGTTTCTTGAAGAGAATACAAGTTTCCGAACATGTTCCATGCTTCACTATATTTAGAATCAATTAATGTGCATAAGATTGAGAGAAGCTTTATCCTCTACAACTTGAGTTATTGACAGGACTAAACTAAGTATAACTTGAAACGGAATGAAGAAAAGAATCGAGTTGTTCCGCAACAGTACCTAATGAACCTGCTAAACGTGATTAAACTCCTGTCCATACAGTCAAATTCGGATGGACTCACTTAAACTACAAGCTCCCAACGCTCCAGGTTTTAAAGCAAAGTTAGATAAGTAACTAGCTCTATCACCAGAACTAGCAACTACCACTTGATCACTTTCTCCTAAATTTACTTGTTCAACTTCAGACTGATATGTCTGGTACGGTCTTTAACGTTTTCGCAAAGCAATAAAAGCTTAAACTAAACAAGATAACGGTTGGAATGACAAATTCTATTTTTGTGAATCCGTCTGAGTAATCAAGACCGAGTGCCCAACCTACTTCCAGTAACCCTCCGATGACTAAATACACCCAAGCCATACGACCTCTCCTTAACAATTTGATTTATTATAAATGACAATTAAGAACGTATACTGACCATTCTTTCTTAAACCTAAAAATTGATTTTATGACAATTAGTCAGTTTAGGCAATGAAAAAAGAGTCCAGCCGATAATGATACCGATTACTTTGTGAACGTTTTGTTGCCAATAAAAAAAAGCTGTCTATAAGAATCAGACAGCCTGTTAAAATTTATTTGTTTTCATTTTGTTCATAAACCACCAGGTGAACACGATTACGACAATGATCATCCAAAGATAAGGGGTAAGTAAATAAGGCAGTAAGGAGTCGCTCGTTACGCCATAATACAAGTGATAGTTGGGGAACAACGCGATCCACTGCATGTAACCTAACTGATGATTCATGAGCAAGCCTTCGAGAAACAAGTAGAATAGCGCAATAGGAGTACCATATAAGCTCACTTCAATGGTATTTTTTGCTTGTAAGCCTACAAACGTTCCTGCAAGTAGCATGATGATAATAACGGGAAAGCTAAGAACAAGTAAGTTAAAGCTAATCGTTGGATCAAATCGATAGAAGAGTAAAAAGAGAAAAACAAGAACGGATGTAACAAGAAACGATACAAACATTTTTATAATAAGGACATCCTTAATGGAAAAACCAACTTGTTGTAAGCGTCTTAGCGTCCCTTGTTCTCTTTCTTCAACAACAAGATTTCCCTGCGTAAACATCGTTACCATAGCGAAGGTAAACCCGATAACAAAGGAAATTGGAAGATCCTCTCGCGGATACCAGAGAAAAATGATGGTGACGAGAAGGCAAATGATTACGTTAAATAGAACTTGCCCATTCCAACGTAAATCCAATAGATCTTTATAGAATAACGCTTTTTTCTGTTCTTTTGTGAGTCTTTTCATAGCTGAATCAACTCTTTCAACTTACTATAATTCCCTTTTGATAAGGGGATGGTACTCTTCGATGTATTATCAAGACTAAGACTGTAGCTATTTTTACTCCACACAATAATTTCCCTAACTCGTTGAAGGTTGACTAAATACGAACGATGGCATCTGAAAAATCCTAACGGTTGTAGGCGTTCCTCTAATGCTTTAATGGTGGTAGAAGAGGAGAACTCTTCGTGGTTAACAAATAAATACGTTTGCCCATCTCGTGCTTCGATATAGTCGATTTCCATCGGGTTAAAAAGCATAATCTTGTCATCAATCTTGGCACTTACTTTATTTAATTGGACTTGCATATCCGTGCTATCTGGAGAAGATTTTTCCTCTATTGTTCCTGGTTCCTCGTCATCTTGCTCCAATTCATGCAACCCGCGTTCGTTGTACCGGTATACTTTATTCCCTAATCGGATGGCATCTTCTAGCGTCGTTGTGAAGATAAGAATAGTGCCACCGTTTTCAGCTAAATGGGTGAGTAAGGTATGCAATACTTGCTTTGATTGTAGGTCGAGCATAAGGGAAGGATCTTCAAATAGATACACTTCGGCTTGTTGTATAAGAGCAGAAGCAAGTTGTAAACGGCATCTTTCAGAATGGGTTAAGAACTTGGTTTTTCTGTATGCGCATGTTTGCAGTTCACACATCGTTAAAATCGTGTTTACGTCCATATCTTGTTGATACAATCTGCACCAAAAGGCCACCGTTTCGCTAACGGTTAACCGTCGATATAACCCATCATCACGCTGAAAAAAATATACGCTGTTTTCTGGAAATGAAATGGTCCCGCTCTTCAGTTGATTTGGATGATGAAACAATTCAAATAGCCGCTGAATGTATTCATTCTCGCTTTGAATAGCAAGGATATCCCCTTTTTCAGCACTGAGCGTCAAAGGGGGAACCTTTACGATGTTGCCTTCAATTTTTGTTAAATTATTAAAAGAAAATGCCATGGTTGATTAAGGCTCCTTTGTCATCTTGTTCTTAGTGTATACGGTAGGGAGAAAAAATCAAAATGGTTCGTGCTTATCTCCATTTCCCAACATGATTGCAAGAATGACAATTCCTAGAATGCTAACGAAGCCAGCCGGAACGAACCAAGAAGGGGATTCGTAGTTTGGCAGAAATGGTACGGCTTTCGATAATGGATCATAAATCACTAAAAAGGGCAACACAGCGAAAAGAAACATAAGTAGGACTAAAAAAAGTTTAACCGATGCTTTCAAGACGAACAAATCCTTTCATTTTAAGAGAATGGATTCAGATTCGGTATATATTCAAGAAGGTTTATACCATAATGGAACGCAATGCCTAAAGCAATGGACCATGTTCCAATGGCAATTCCTTGCCATAGGCTGACATACGATTTTTCAGCTCCTGACGCAATGGAGATGGCAGCGCAAACGTGGTAACAAATGATTGGACCAGCAAAGGACAGACCGGCGACTCCATATTTATTGAAGATGCCTTGTGCTCGTGCATAGCGTTTAGTTGATTTCTTTCCATTGGATTTGCGGAACTTCGCGATTAACCAAATGAAGACCATAACAGAGAGCCAGTTGGCAATAGCTGCAATAAGGATGACGGGAATACTCGGAAAGCCAAAAAGAATGCCAATCGGTACGGCCACATAGGATTCGAAAAAAGGGACAATTGAAATGACAAATACACTTAGATATTGTATCCATGTATCTGCCTCAATTAAGGTAATTAAAAGATTTTGAAAGGTTTCCATCTACGATCACTCCTGTTTAATTTGTCTCCTTCATCATACTGTTGGCATGCTTTTACCGCATTCAAATACTGGTGAAAAGAGGCAGAATTCTGTTGGAAGGAGAATAATTGGTGTGAATGGTACTCAAGAATGTCAGAAGCCGTGCTATGGATGAATTCAAACTTACGTTTATTCGTGAATGGAGCTATAGGGTTGCCGAATGGAGCCGGTGAATGTAATCATTTAGACAATCTCTTAAAGAAAAATTCTGATAAGTACTGTTTTTTTCCTTATACATGATTTATGATAATTATGTAGACTGGTCTAATGAATATAGGTGTGGGAGGAAAACATGGTCGAAGTATTATGGGGATTGGCTGGCTGTTTTACGATTATCGGTATACTTTACTTGCTATCAGAAAACAAAGGGAAAATTAATTTTTACACAGTCGGGATTGGTTTTGCTCTTCAGATTTTATTAGGTTTTGCTGTTCTCCGCTGGGATTTTGGTCGTGAGGCATTACTTGTTTTATCGGATTGGATTATAACGGTTATCGGTTATGGAAACGAAGGCTTGGCATTTGTGTTTGGTCCACTGGCACAAGGGGGAGAGTTTGCCATCTTTGCGATAACGGTTCTTGGCATGATCATTTTCTTAACAGTTCTTATTAGTTTGCTTTATCATATTGGTGTCATGCAATGGGTCGTCCGAATTCTTGGTGGCGGTATTGCGAAGCTCATGCGTACATCCTATACAGAATCCGTTGCAGCAGCGGCAAATATGTTTTTAGGTAATACGCAAACGCCGTTAACCATCAAACCCTATCTACATACGATGACACGCTCACAAGTATTTTCGTTAATGGTTGGCTGTTTATCTTCTGTATCGGGTGCCGTGATGATTGGTTTAAGTACAATGGGGATTCCGCTAAACTATCTATTGACAGCTGCGGTTATGTCAGCACCAACAGGCATTATGCTTGCTAAACTGATGGTTCCAGAAACAGAAGTGACACAAGAACGCTTTTCTGATATTGCGGCAAGTGTAGATGAACGGAACAAAGATACGAATCTTCTTGATGTGATTCAAGAAAGTTCAAGAGAAGGCCTTCAATACGCGATAAATGTTGGATTAATGCTCATTGCGTTTATTAGTTTAATTGCATTATTGAATGGGTTTATCGGTGGTTTAGGAGGACTTGTTGGTCTGGAAAATATAACGCTAGAAATGATGCTTGGATTTGTATTCGCTCCGATTGCATTCCTTATCGGCATTCCATGGGGGGAAGCGGTACAAGCGGGGAATTTAATTGCTCAGAAGTTGTTAGTGAATGAATTTGTTGCATTTAGCAGTTTCTATTCATCAATGGAAGCATTCTCACCTAAATCCATTGCGATTCTAACGTTTGCCTTAAGTGGATTTGCGAACTTTGGCGCCGCCGGCAGTTTAATTGGTATGCTTTCTCGCATGGTTCCAGATCGAAAAAAAGAATTTCAAGGTATGTTTGGAAAAGCGTTGTTTGCAGCCACTTGTGCAAACCTCTTAAATGGCGCAGTGATTATGATTATATTATAATTTTGTTAGCTGACAGAACAATAAGGGATTGGATAAGGTGTCTAAATCGACAAAAGAAAATATGATTGAAACAATGGCAATACTTTTGCAGAAGCAAGGGTATCATGGTACTGGATTAAACGAAGTCATTCAGGTGAGCGGTAGTCCAAAAGGATCTATTTATCATCATTTCCCAGGCGGGAAAGAAGCGTTAGCAGTAGCAGCCATTCAATGGACGCAGGAGCAAGTACACTCGTATTTAACGATGCAATTAGCAAAAGAAAAAACAGCCAATACCGCTATTGCAAAGCTTATTGAGGATAGTGCGAATCAATTTGATGAAGGTACATATTTTCGCGGTGTGCCGATGATTGCTCTAACCCTTGAAAACGCTTCATCAAGTGAAGCGATACGGTTAGCTTGTAAAGAGGCATTTGAAGATTGGGAACGCCTCATTGCCGAAAAATTGATGGATGGTGGTCTTCATGAAGCAGAGGCACTGAGACGGGCATCAGTGATCCACTCGATGATGCAAGGAGCTGCCGCAATAAGTTTTGCCAAGCAATCAAGTGAACCACTGCGATTAGTCGCAACTCATATTTCTATTTAGGAGGAAGAAACATGAATCTAATTGAACAAATAAAAGAAGCAACAAGCTATATTCAATCAAAAACAAGTACGGTTCCAGAAGTAGGCATTATCCTAGGCTCTGGGCTTGGTAATCTAGCAGATGATTTAACAAATGCGGTAGAAATCCCATATGAAGATATTCCACATTTCTCAAAATCAGCAGCCATTGGCCACGCTAATAAGCTTGTAGTTGGTGAATTAAATGGCAAGACGGTGGCGGCAATGAAAGGGCGCTATCATTATTATGAGGGCTACACTCTTGGTCAAGTGACCTTCCCTGTTCGTGTAATGAAAGCATTAGGGATACAAACGGTTATCATTACGAATGCGTGTGGTGCTGTTAACACATCCTTTAATCCAGGTGAACTTATGTTGATTAACGATCACATTAATCTGGTAGGTTCAAATCCGCTAATTGGTGAAAATGAGAACGAACTTGGGCCGCGTTTTCCAGACTTATCAGAAGTATATAGCAGTCGCCTTCGCAGCATCGCGAAAAAAGTTGCTGAAGAACAAGGTACAAAAGTAAATGAAGGCGTGTATAGTTGGTGGAGCGGACCAGCATACGAAACACCAGCAGAAATTCGTATGATTCGCACTCTAGGAGGAGACGCTGTAGGCATGTCAACGGTTCCTGAGGCAACAGTTGCTACACACGCAGGTATGGAAGTGTTAGGGATTTCCTGTTTAACGAATATGGCATGCGGAATTTTAGACGAGCCGTTAAGTCATGATGATGTAATCGTGGTTGCAGGTAAAGCGAACCAAGCGTTTACGTCGCTTGTCAAAGGGATTTTAAAAGAAATGTAAATAAGTAGGAACCTGTCGTTTTGACAGGTTTTTTTAATTGGTATGATGTTTTTGTCGAAGCTGAGAAAGCTCTTTTAAAATGTTCTCTTGGGTCTCTTTTATGGCGGTTACATCCTGTCGTAATCGGGTTTGCTCGGTTTGATTATGTTTAATCGTCTCTGCATGTTTCTTGCGCTGTGCGTTGAGTTTTGGGAACAGGATAATCAGTAAGATAAGCGCTAGCAGTAAAGATACGAGCGGGATAAGTAGAATAATGAGGTTAACAGTCATTTCTAAGACCTCCTTTTCTTTCACTTTAGCATAAAGGTCGGTAGGTTTCTATTGAGATTCAGTTGGTCTTAGGAAAGAGGAGCCTGATCTGTTTAACGCTTTCCCCGTTTGCTTAAAACGTCGAATGCCTCTCATTTGTTTGTACGTAGATCGTTGCCAAATACTCAAGATAATCATGTAAGGCGTCTTCGTTTTCGCTCATATTGGTCAAGATAGGGAATAATATCTCCATTTCCTCTTCAGAAGCCGTAATAATTTCATTTACAATGAAAGCCGTATCCATCATGTGAAGTTGTTCTTTTATCGAAAAGCGATAGCGCTTATGTACAGTAAGTTTTTCTGTGAACAATTGTTGAAGCTGTAAAGGTAGACTCATAGTACGTATCCTCCTTTTTTAAAACGTAATCATTACGATTTGTTTATAGTATACAAAATTGTCCCAGATGAAGCAAGTGGAATGGAAAAAAACTGCCCCTAAAAGGACAGTTTTACTTATTAAATGGCAAGTAGTGTATCTTTATAGGTGTTGCCGTCTTTCATCACAAAAGTAATGTGTTCATGATTTTCTAGAATGTGTATATCAGCAAGTGGATTACCGTTTACGATAATGAGGTCAGCCCATTTACCAGCCTCGATTGTGCCGACTTTTTCTCCCCAGCCCATACATTCTGCAGCTGTTTTCGTTGACGCAACAATGGCTTCCATTGGCGACATACCAATTTCACACATAAGACCAAGCTCTCGGAGATTAATGCCGTGTGGAAAAACACCTGCGTCAGTACCCATTGCAATTTTTACCCCTGCTTTGTACGCTTTTTCAATGCTTTTCTTATGAATATCAATGACTTCTTTTGATTTTTCAATGGCATAGGGAGCCATCGTGTTTGATGTCTCGGCAGCCTCTAAGACGGCGAGAGGAGCAAGCAAGGTTGGGACGAGATAGGTACCATGTTCAAGCATGAGTTCTAATGCTTCGTCATCGATAAAAATGCCATGTTCGATGGAATGAATCCCGGCACGAACAGCGTTTTTAATCCCTTCTGCTCCTTGCCCGTGAGCCATTACTTTTACACCTTTACGAAACGTTGCTTCTTCGACCATCACTTCAAGTTCTTCCTGAGAGAACTGAGTGAATTCTGGATGATCGGTAGGGCTCGACACACCACCAGTTGCATGGACTTTCACAACATCAGCTCCGGCACGCAACATTTCACGAACGGTTTTGCGTACTTCTTCACGACCGTCGCATTTTCCATCAGGCATGCCTGGATAAACAGGCTGTGTCGTATCAATGCCAGAGATGTTCCAACTATCACCGTGTCCACCTGTAATGGTAAGAGGGTTGATGCTCACTTGCATTCTAGGACCATTTACTAAGCCATCTTCTACAGCCTTTTTTATGCCAGCATCAGCAAAACCCGCGTCACGTACAGAAGTAATGCCTGTTTGAATCGTTGTTTCTAGTCGTTTTGCTGCTTCAAAGAACCGATACGAGAAAGGTGTTAATAACGATTCTTGCACATTTTTAATTTCAAGTGCCATATGAACGTGAGTATCAATGAGTCCTGGAAGGAGGTATTGACCACCTCCATCGATAATCGTTGCGTCTGAAGGAATGGCAATGGTTTGAGAAGTACCTACCGCTTTAATGTGATTCTTCTCCACAAGTACAACTGCCTGTTCAATGGCGTCATTGCCTGTACCATCAATCATTGTTACGTTTGTAATAGCTGTTATCGTCATGTAAACCGTCTCCTTTTAAAGTGTTGATATTAGAATACTTGCAATTGCTACAGAGCCAACTGTTACGGAGGTAAAGCCACCAATTAACATTGGCGCCATTAGTTCGTCCATAATTCGTTGTCGCTCAGCCTCGGTTCGACCCTCACTCCGACTAATTTCCTCAACAATGAGGTAGTCTCCCGGGAAACCATAAAGGGCTGTAAGCACAACCGGAATCGATTTATTCCTATCCCATTTAAAAAGCTTTGCTCCGATAATGGCGCCGAGCATGAGCCCTGCAATTCCGACAATCATAATAACCATAACCGGTAGTAGGGAAGCCACAATTTGATTCCACGTAACACCAATGAGGGAATTAATCACAACGAATATTAACGCAATCATCGTGATACCTGAGCTATTTGCTTTTTCCATTGAACGCTCAGGTAAAAAGCGAAGGGCTGCTGCGGCTACACCGATAGCGAGTGCCCAAAGGCTCGCGTTAATACCTGTAAACTGTCCTAAAAAGACGGCAAGAGCACCACCTGCGAATAGGAGAAAAATAATGACAAAATGGCTTTGCATCCATTCTTTTGGAAGCACATAACTTTTTTCATTTTCCGTTGCTTCTTGAGCTACTTCTTCAGCACCGTTTGTAGCTGCTTCATCCTCTCGAATCTTTTTCGCATAACGAGCGAGAAAAATAGATGTTAACGGCATACCAAAGAAATTTTGTATAGTAAAAACGGTAATAGGAATAGCAATAATGGCTGTTAAGCCAGCTTCTCTTAATCCATCGGCTGTTACAATATAAGCAATGATTCCGCCTGTAATGGGACCGGCGCCTGCCACAGCCGTTGCATAGTCAAAAAGAAGTGTGACAATAACGATGACACCAATAACAGAAAAGGCTAAACCAATTAATGTAATCAATACAGCCTGATATTGTTTAAACATGGTTTTTAATGGAATCATTGTCCCTAAATGCACAATTAATACAGGTACAAGGACGCCGCCGACAGCAACGAATGTTGAGGCAGCAATATACTCTTCAGGCAAGATCCCCGTTTGTAATAAAACAAACACTGTTGCGACAACAACGAGTAATGTTGGGATTCTTGCTCGAGATTTAATCGATATGATCTCCCCGATGGCAATGATGGCAATAAATAAAAGTGCTAAATAAATAGGTTGCAAACCGGTTCCTCCTCTGTCAAAGTCGTGCACTGCTCATTGACGAAAGAGTCTGAACAAATGCTTACATCTGACTATAGTCTAAAAAGACAGACAATTCTATAGTCTTATTCGACAAAATTCATGCTTTATTTTTGTCTATTGTGGCTAAATGAACTTATTTCTAAATAGTTTGCAATTTTTAAGGCTAAATGAATATTGAAGGCTTCTTCGACTGTAAACCCTTTTATCCCAAGGAGTTCGTAGATCTTTTTTAAACGGTATTTTACGGTATTCACATGAACATAAAGCGCTAGGGCTGTTTCCTTTAACCGCTGACCTTGTTCCATGTAGACAAAGAGAGTGTTGAGTAATTCACTTGATGGGTCATGTGTCATTAGTATGCCTAGTTTATCAAAAACGTAGTCTATCAGTTCTTCTTCGTTCATATTCAAAAATAAGCGGTAGGGGCCAAGTGAATCAAAGTCGACCAGTTCATTCGGACGTTGTTTACGCTGCAAATAGTGAATGACCCGAACGGCTTCCATATAGGATTCTTTTAGAGCTGTGGGCTTGGATACATGGCGACCAAGACCTACATAACCAGATAGGTTCCACTTAGACTGTGTATAGGATAGCAATTCGTTCAAAAACGCTCTAATAGTTAAGGGCATGGTTGCGCTTGAAAACGTAAAAAGAAACGTCAAATCAAAATGGCGTTCGTAGACAATGGTGACATCGCTTAGTTTAGATTGTTCATAATACACTTTACGCATAAGCTGTTGCTTCATACGATTATACATTGGAACCGGTACACCAGAGTGGTCTAACTGTAGCTTCCCAATCACATACCGCTGATGGGAACCTGTAGGAATGTGCATGAGCAATTCTTGCGTCGGAGCTTCAGGTTCTGATGAATGGATCACCATTTCTAGCAAACGTGCGGTATACATAAGGTCGTCCACATCTTGCTTTCCTCGTTGATGAAGCTCCATTACGAAAATCGGTAAAGCCTGTTCGATCGCTACTTGATCAAGTGGGCTTAACATGGCTTCTTTGCTTCCAATAATGATGAGGAGTCCAATCGGCTCTGCATCAATTTGAATCGGAAAGGTGTAAAGCGCAGTTTGATCAAGATCCATCGTCCACGTTTGTACCCCTTGGTGTTTTTCAATATAAAGAGACGTGAGCATGTTTTCTAAAAGCGAAGACGGAAGGGTAAAGGTTGATTGCTCTGGGTAACTAGACAATTCTTCAGCGAATTCATTCACAACGACAACATGCTTTGATAGTAAATGAGCTAAAGCACCTGTAATGTCATTCAATCCTCCATAAGAAAGGGACACCCGAGAGAGTGCTTGGTGGATTTCTTGCGTTCGCTTATTTTGGGAATACAAGCGTGCATTTTCAACAGCAATCGATGCTTGCCGTGCAAAGGTTTCTAATAGGTCGAGGTCGTTTGGCTCGAATGTATGCTTTCGTTCAAAGATATCAACTGTCAGTACACCAATACACGTTCCATCTGATAGATAGAGAGGAACAGAGAGAGCACTAACTGGGTAAGCTAGTTCAGGTAGTGATTGTTCATAATACATGGCGTTTTGAGTGCTTAAGTTGGCCATGCCTGTTTTTGTGTCGTGAAGATGAGAATAGATGTTGCCTCGTTTCTGTTGAAACGTTTTACCACTCATTCCTTCCCCTGGCTTTAAGCGGACTTTTCCTAATGTTTCCATATTAAAACCTATTGCGCTTTCTGCATAAAGCACATCTTGCTGTTCGTCATATAAAAACAAAACGCCAGCCGTTGAGCCATCAATGACATGTAGAGCTTCTTGTAAAAGTTGGCGTAAAACATCAGGCAACTCCCGGGTTGAGCTTAATACACGAATGGAGGCCATTAAGCTTGTTAGTTGTCGATCTGTTTTCATAAAGCATCTCCTTACTTTTGTTCTGTTAAGCATAAGGGAAAGAGGAGGGATTGGCTAGTATTTTTGCAAAGAGTAAATGTTACCAATATCTTAATTCGACACTACTAGATCTTAAGGGAGCAGGAACATAGAAAAAATGGGATCGCGCTATACTAAATTGAACGATGAGAGGAGGAATATCATGAAGCACATTTTGAAAGCGCTTGCTTTTTTGGCTGTTTTTCTATTTGGAAGTTTGATTGTGACGAATGCTCATGGAAAGGCTCATGAATTGCCATTATTCTATTATGAACAGACGATCATTGATCCAGAGGATATGGTGTATAATCCCACAGGAGAATATGATTTCCCAACGGTTATTCGAGCAGAAGATTATTTTGACCAACCTCTTGGAACCTATTACATGTACTATGGACCTCATGATAGACCTGGTGGCATTGCTCTTGCTTACGCAGATTCTATTAAAGGGCCGTGGATAGAATATAGTGAAAATCCAATTATTGCGAGAGATTGGCAACCACATTACAGTGTATCCCACGTTGCTTCAGCACATCCGATATGGAATGAAGAAGAAGGGAAGTTATTTCTCTATTTTCATGGAGAAAACTCAGTGACGCGCCTTGCTACATCTGAAGATGGCATTCACTTTAATTATGAGCAAGTTGTCATTCGTACGAGTGATTTTACAGGAATAAGTGAAGCCTCTTATGCAAGGGTGTTCGAGCATGAACTTGACGGGAAAGACAATCGTTACGTTATGACATTAATGGGAAATAACAATGGCACGAGAAAAATCTATTTAGCGTGGTCGAAAGATGGACGTGAATGGGAGACGCAGCAAGAACCACTTATT
Organism: Shouchella oshimensis; assembly: GCF_004375095.1. Lineage (NCBI taxonomy): Bacteria > Bacillati > Bacillota > Bacilli > Caryophanales > Bacillaceae > Shouchella > Shouchella oshimensis. The sequence goes on from NZ_SNUX01000002.1 coordinate 576,514, forward strand.
TCACCTCAACCTGGTCAAGGAGGCAATCTATCCGGTGCGTACTACTTTCCTTATAACGGCAATCATTACGTAACGGTTCATGGAGGCTCTGGCAATCAATATGTCATTGATGTAGGTGAAAATTTCGATCAGGAAATTCATTTAGGGGCTTATTATCAGCCGACACAGGATTCTCCAGAGAACGGGCGAGCTGCTTCTCGTTCCTATATGTATTCGGAAAATGAGCTTTACATGATCTATGAAGCAGGTCAGCGCGGGTCAACAAAAATTGCGCTTGCTCGTGCCATTTATGGTGAAGAAGTACGAGACATGGCTAAAGCCACACTGCGTTCCACGGATGTAGTTGCCACTACAAATAGCGAAATTGAGTTTGAAATAATAGCCGAACGTTACGACGGTTCCCTCATTGATAAGCAGGAATTAGACGTTGAATTCACATCAAGTGATCCAGCGATTGTACGCATAGATCAAGGGAGGCTCTACTCAGGTTCAGAAGGATTTGCATCGGTTCAAGCCGAAGTATATTACAAAGGAAAACGTCTTTCGACAAATACCGTCTTATTTGAGGTTCGTGAAGGAGAGGTTTGGAATGTCATTGACGAATCCTTTGTTGATTATACAAGACGTTGGCAAGTTGCTAAGGGAAGCGCAGCTCAAGGAACCATTGAGCAAGGGGCTGGGTTCGTTGACATCCAAGAAAACCGAAGAGGCAGCGGTTCTTTTCATTACCTCACTCATAGCGGATTTCACTTACCTGATTCTCACTTTACCCTTGAAGCAGAGCTTACTGTACTGGACACAAGCCGAGGAAACGAGATGAGTATTCGGCAGGGCAACCAACAAAAATCAATTTTTATTCAGTATGATGGTGAAAGAGGATGGATTCAAGACCGACTAAATCAGCAGACAGTTTCAGTGGAAATGAATCCAACTGCTCCAGCACGGTACACACTTGTTTCAACAGGAAGAACGACGTACGACGTGTATCGTGAGGGTGAGTTTTTATTCCATTCGACGTCGGTTGCACAATCAGGGCAAGACTTGTTGAAAATTGGAGCGGATTCACAAGGTGATGCTGCTATGCGAATACAATCGTTACGAATGCAAACGAATGTGACTGAGTAAGGGAAATGGGACCTTCTAATCGAGAAGGTTCTTTTTCTATAAAAGGAGGGGTAACCGTGTATAAAGTTGTTATCGCTGAAGATGAGAAAATGATACGAAAAGGTCTTGTTACAATTGTAGATCAGCTTGTCAGGGATTTTACCGTTATTGGTGAGGCGGATAATGGCGAGACAGCGCTCCATTTGCTCGCTCATGATTGTCCTGATGTCTTGGTGACAGATATTCGAATGCCCAAACGAGACGGATTATCGTTAATGAAAGAAGTGCGAGATTATTTTCCACACGTTCGCATCGTTGTTGTGAGTGGTCACGAAGAATTTTCATACGCACAGCAAGCCATTCAGCACGGGGTGAGTCGCTATTTATTAAAGCCGATTGATCGAACAGAAGTGGTATCTGCTTTCGATGAGATTAAAGCGGGATTAAGTGAGGCTGAGGAGAGCTATCACGAAGATCCGTTCATTCAGCAAGTGGATGCCTATATTAAGGCGCATATAGACCAAGATATTACGTTAACAGATGTAGCTAAGCTTGTGCACTTACATCCGACTTATTTCAGTCAATGGTTTAAGGACAAGAGTGGAAAAAACTTTTCTACGTATGTCACTGAAAAAAGGTTGAAACGTGCCGAGACATTGCTTCATCAAACCAACTTGCGCATTTACGAGATAGCGAGAATGTCAGGCTATCAAAGTCAGAAACATTTTATGAAGCTGTTTAAGAAAGAAAAACAGTGTACACCCACGCAGTACAGGAAAAAAACGTTCATGCAACAAAAGTGAGGTGGGAAAAGCATGTCACTAAGACTGAAAATCATCGTGTTGTTTCTCGCTATTGTGTTAGTGCCTTTAAATTTACTGGGGATGATTACCTACTCGTACTTTTCAAAAACGCTGGAGGATCAAACGTATCATTATACGGTACAAGTGATTGATCAACTGAATCAGAACGTAAACGCATTTATTGATGAAATGCACCGTTTATCTCTTCTTCCTCTATACGATCGGGAGATTTTAACCATTTTAAAGAACCGAACGGAGCATTCTTATTCATATTATCCACAAACGGAAGAACTTGAGCGTATGAGTTCGTTTCTATCTACCCTCTCCTATAATCGGCAAGAGCTTTCAGGGGTTCATATTATGACAAGAGATGGAAGCTTGTTTAGTGACCTCGGTTCACCTCGAACGGTGCATCGTTTTAGCGATGAGTCTAGCTTCTGGCAACAACGTATTCAACAAGGAGAAGGTGCTTCTTTGCTCGTGCCTGCTCACGAGCCTGCCTACATTGTTGGAAACGATAAGACCGTTTTCTCAGTTGGCCGTTTACTACGAGATCCAGATGGATTCCGTCCCCTTGGTATGATTAAAGTCGATATTGAAATGAGCTTTATTGAATCCCTGTTAACAGATGTGGATTTGTCAGAAGAAGCGTCTATCACAATGGTTGATCGTGATGGTCAGCTTATTTATGAAACCGGAAAAGCCATTACACCATTGTTAAAGCAAGCAGACAGTGAGGGACAAACCCTTGTTGAGCGTGAACGAGTGACATCTGATGGCGTAAATTATTTACCGGTGCTCCGGCAATCGAGTGGAGAAGTGCAGACGATCGTGTTGTTACCAGAAGATGAAATTGTGGGTGCTTCCCAGTCACTCCGAATCGTCACTATCGGGTTAATGGTAGTCGTGTCAGGCGTGACCCTATTATTAGCCCAAGTCGCAGAGCGTTCTTTAACTAAGCCAATCTTTGAACTACGTCAAATGATGCAAAAGGCTGAAAAAGGAGAATTTCAGCACCGTATGAAGCCTTCTTCGAAAGACGAGCTTGGTCAGCTTGCTCTTAGCTATAATCATATGATGAAGCAGATTAACGAGCTGATTGCAAAAGTGTATCAAACCGAAATACGTGAAAAAGATGCCGAAATAAAAGCACTGCAAACGCAAATGAACCCCCACTTTATATACAACACATTAGAGCATATTAATATGATCGCCATTACAAAACACGAATATGAACTTTCCGATATGGTCGCTTCTCTCGGTCGCTTGATCCGCTACAGTATCGATCAGAAAACTCGGTTTGTTCCTTTACGAGATGAACTGTTATTCGTTAAAGCATATATAGCCATTCAAGAGAAACGATTAGAAGGAAAAGTGACGTTTGATATCGCTATACCAGAGAAGATGTTGACACTCTTCATTCCGAAATTAATTATTCAACCACTGCTTGAAAATGCCATCGTGCATGGACATCAACATGGTGAAATAGAAGGAAGAATTGGAGTAAAGGGGTGGCAAGATCATTCGTTTTCTTACTTGGAAGTGAGAGATCAAGGGCAAGGAATGAAGCAATCCATGAGTATTGAAACTGGAAATCGTGTGGCACTTACCAATATTGCAGATCGACTTGAGCTGCTTTTAGGAGAACAAGCCATGCTGACCATTAAGAGCGAGGAAGGAATAGGCACGTCTGTGACCATCATTTTACCAAAGACCTGAATAAAAGACACCAAATCAAAAACGAGCACCCTCTTCTTTTGTAAGCGCTTTATTTAAACTGATGATAAGGAAGAAAAAAGGGGGATCTAAGATGAAAAGATGGGGTATTAGCGCGGGATTTTTGCTTGTAGTGGCAGGCTGTTCTTCCTCTGGTGGTTCGGCGACAAATGATGGAGAAGAACAAATTGAATTGACCTTTTCAACATGGGGCAATGAAAACCACATTGCCGTTTATGAAGAATTATTAGAGGCCTATTACGTCGATCATCCAAATGTAAACGTTACAATTCAAACAACACCATTTCCAGATTACCAGCAAAATATGACGGTATTAGCGGCTGGACAAGAACTTCCAGACATCGGCTGGGCGGCTGAACGGATGGTGCCACAATTTATCGAGAATAACATTCTTGCAGACATTGGGGTTCTTCGACAAGATGAATCATTTAACTTCAATGATATCTTGCCAGGCACGATTACCCAGTACGAAGTGGACGACGCCCTCTATGGTGTGCCGTTTTCTAGTCCACCTCATATCATTTATTACAATAAAACACTGTTTGAAGAAAAAGGTTTAGACACACCACAAGAGCTTGAAAGTCGAGGAGACTGGACGTGGGAGGCTTTTGAAGAAGCCGCAGCTGTTATTGCCGAAGATGAAGGTGTTTACGGTGCCAATTTCTTTCGGGCTTGGGAAACGTGGGAAAACCTACTTGCTCATACGCGAGCTGAGGGAGGCGACCTTTTTAACGAAGAGACAACCGAGTTTACGTGGAACAGTGATGCTGGTATTTCGACATTAGCGATGCTCGATCGAATGATGTTTGAAGATCGCTCTCATCCACGCGCAGGCGATCAGGTTGCATTTGAAGCTGGTAATGTAGGGATGTTCTTTGATGTCTATAGCTATGTATCAACAGCTAGAGGCATTGACGCATTTGAGTGGGATATTGCGCCAGTTCCCCTTGGCTCAGCAGGTCGCGCGCCCATTCTTGGTCAGGCAGGTTATGTGATGTTTGAAGGAACCGAGCATCCAGAAGAAGCGCTTGATCTTATCCGCTACTTTGCGAGTGAGACTGGAATGGAAGCAACATCTACCTATTTTGCACCACCACGAGCATCGGTACTTGAATCGGATGCATTTATTGAACAACCTGGAAATCCTCCACGCGAAAGTATGGAGTCTACGATCTTGAACCTAAGCGAGGAAGCACGTGTGTTACCAATCCATCCTGAATGGCAAAATATTGACAACCATATTCTACAGGGGTTTGACCGTTTATTTGGGCAGACTGCGGAACCAGCCGACATTCTTGAACAGATGGAAGCCAATATTAATCCGCTGGTGCAAGAGTGAGCTGCGGAGGGATTAAATAATGAATGTAGATATCCAACCTGAACAAAACCAAACAAAACGGCGAAAACCATTTTTCAAACAAGATACTCTCGCAGGCTGGTTGTTTCTTAGTCCAATGCTCATCGGTTTCACTGTTTTTATGTTCGTGCCAATTGGCTTTGCCTTTTATATGAGCTTTACAGACTGGCCGTTGCTTGGTCAGTCGGAGTTCATTGGAGCTGCGAATTATCGAGCTATTGTGCAAGATCCAGAATTCCAACAAGTAATGGGGAATACGATTTTGTTTACGGCAGGGCTTGTGCCTTTTAACATTCTTCTCGCACTTGGGTTGGCACTGCTACTACGCCATCCGCTACCTTTGATGGGGATGTTCCGAACGATTGTATTTGTACCGGTAGTCACAACGCTTGTTGTATGGGCGATTGTCTGGCGCTACATGTTTGCAACTGATTACGGGTTTATTAACTCTATCCTTGCTTGGGTTGGAGTTGAACCACAAGCATGGCTCTATAGTAAGGACTTGGCGATGCCGGCTGTTATTATCACAAGTGTGTTGAAAAATGTAGGACTAAACATGGTCCTGTTTTTAGCAGCATTACAGATGGTGCCGAAGAATTTATACGAAGCGGCACGAATCGATGGAGCAGGGAGCTGGCGTCAATTCCAGAACATTACGCTCCCCATTATTTCGCCAACCGTGTTTTTAGCAACCATTATTACAATCATTGGGGCGATGAAAATCTTCGCCCAAATCTTTGTGATGACACGTGGAGGTCCGGAAAGTAGCACGAAAGTGATCGTCTACTATATTTGGGAAAAAGCGTTTCGGTTATTTGATATGGGCTACGCTTCGGCAGCTGCATTTATCCTATTCTTTCTTATCTTTGCATTCACATTGATTCAATGGTGGCTACGAAAAAGGTGGGTTTACAATGAAGATTAATTCCATGTCCACAGTTATTCGTTACATGCTCTTAACGATTACCTCAGCAATTATGCTGCTTCCCTTTATTTGGATGGTGACGACGTCATTAAAAGATCCAAATCAAATCTTTTCACTGCCACCAACGTTCATTCCAAACCCAATCCAGTGGGACAGCTATGTCAATGTGTTAACTAGTACGTATTTTTTGAGACAAATGTTCAATAGCATCTACATTGGTGCCGCCGTCACCATTGGGACCGTGTTCCTTGCCTCTCTAGCAGGCTATGCGTTTGCTCGGATCCCTTTTAAGGGAAGAAATCTTGTTTTTCTCGCATTTTTAAGTGTGATGATGATCCCCGGCGAAGTCACGATTATTCCGCTTTTTTTATTTATGAGAGAACTAGGGTGGATTGATACCCACTGGCCGTTAATCATTATTCCAATCTTTGGTGCTGGTGGAGCATTTGGCATCTTTGTGATGCGCCAATTTTTTAAGCAAGTGCCAGCCGAATTAGAAGATGCAGCTCGAATAGATGGCTGTTCTCGCTTTCGAATTTTCTTGCAGATCATGCTGCCACTCTCAAAACCAGCATTAGCAACCGTTATCATCTTTACCTTTTTAACGAATTGGAACGAGTTTTTGGAGCCTTTAATATTTATTAACTCAAGGGAGTTAATGACGTTGCCGCTAGCGCTCTCCTTATTTACAGATGAAGCAGGGACCGATTGGAGCTCGCTTATGAGCGCATCTGTATTGGCAACACTGCCTGTGCTAGTCATCTTTTTTTTCGCACAGAAGCAATTCATCGAGAGCTTAGCTATGTCTGGTTCAAAAGAATAAGAAAAACGGAGGTCCTATAAATGAGACAGATCACAGAAGTAGAAAAACAAGTGCGCGTACGAGGAGAGGCAGATGTTGTTGTATGTGGAGGCGGTCCTGCAGGAATTGGTGCTGCTTTAAGTGCTGCACGTAACGGTGCCAAAACGATTTTACTTGAATCCCACGGTTTTCTTGGCGGCATGGGAACAGCGGGGATGGTAACGTCCTTCGCATATGGCTATCATGACAAAGAGCGCTTTATTACGGGCGGCATCTTTCAAGAAATTCGACAGAAGCTCTATGATAGAGGTGGTCTAATTATGACTGATCGCAAAGGCTGGGAGCCCTTTAATGCAGAGCAGTATAAGATACTTGCATTTGAGCTTCTTGCTGAAGCAGGTGTGGAGCTTCTTTGTCACACGACGATTGTTGATACAATTACGAAAGACGGCACCATTGAAGCAATTCTCATTGAAAGTAAGGCAGGCAGGGAGGCGTTACTAGCGACTCATATCATTGATGCAACAGGTGATGGAGACGTGGCGGAACGAGCCGGGGCGACCTGCAAGATTGGTAGAGATAAAGACGGAGGTACCCAACCCTCCTCCCTCATGTATGTGCTCGGCAATGTCGATACTGCTGCTCTCGGCACTAAGCTTGACGAAGAAGGACGCCGAGGTTATTGGAAAACCGATGACGGCTATCACTATTTAAATGCAACAGGCTTCGCAGGGGAAATTGAAGAAGCCAAGCGAGATGGCTTTTTAACGAAAGTAAACCGAGATCACGTTGCAGCCATCTTCACCGTTCCATGGATGGATAACGTTGTCGGCATTAACTTTGGCCGAATCCAAGGGAAAAATGCCCTCGATCCGCACGATCTGACAGATGCGGAAGTGCTTGGGAGGGAGCAAGTACTAGACGGAATCGCTTTCCTCAAAAAGTACGTGCCGGGCTTTGAGCGAGCCGAGCTTCTGCAAACGGCGCCACAAGTAGGTATACGTGAAACGAGACGTGTTATCGGAGACTACGTTATGACACAAGAGGACATTATCGACTTAAAGCAGTTCGACGACTGTATCGCACAATCTTGCTATATGATTGACATTCACTCACCAGACTCAGCTACAACCGAAATTTACAAACTACCAAAAGGAACCCACTACGACATCCCCTATCGTTCGCTCCTGCCAACAGGACTGAACAACCTGCTTGTTGCCGGTCGCTGCATCTCAGCCACCCATGAAGCCCTCGGCTCTTTCCGGGTTCAAGCAATCTGCCTCGCAATCGGTGAAGCTGCTGGAGCCGCCGCCGCTCTTGCTGTAAAAGAATCTTGCTCTCCACGAGAGATTAACGTGAAGCAGTTGCAAGACACGCTGGTTGGACAAGGTGCGATATTGAGTTAATGGAGGAGACCCCTGCGCTGGGTCTAAATAGAGAGAACGAGGCTGGGACATAACGAAAAGTAGTATTAGAAAAGACGAATAGTCTAAAATATGCTGAGTAGCACCGCTACAGGAGAATCCTTCCGCTCATTTTCATATAAAACAAATGACGAACGTTCCTATTTTCAGGAATGTTCGTCATTTTGGTCTGTCTATCTACTTTTGTTCCAGCCTCTTTCTTTTTTCGTGTACACTTTTTACTAGTTTATAATCTGTAGGGAACAAATAATCTAGTAAACGTAATTTGACTTTAATAGACAGTTTCTTTATGTTCCTATAAAATGGAAAAGGAAAAAGTGAATGGTAGCTATTGAAGAAACATTGCAAAAACCATAAGTAGAAAAGGAGGGTCGTTTTTACTGTGGCTGACATGACGAAAATTCTTAATTTGCAAACGAAACTTGGCACGATGCGCACACAGCTCGGAAATACAGAAGATAAGATTGAGCGGTTAAAAAAAGCTAAAAATGCCCTAAGCACTGAACAAGAAATGCTCCATAACCATAAGGCGAGAATGAACGAGCCAGAGATTGATGGAGACGCTTGGCGCGGCAATGCAGCATCCGAGCATGAGGATATTCGAAGCGAGTTGCACGCATCGTACGTAGATGCACAGGATCGTGCTGAGGGAATGCTTAGCTCTATCGAATCAGAAATTTCCAATCTGCAAGGTGAGGCGTCTAGGTGCTTAACCTCTATACTAACAATGGAAACGTCTTTGCAAACATTGCGGAACCGTCTATCAACGTAAATTGAGAGGAGATCCCCTTATGCCAGAAATTAAAGTGAATGAAGAAGAAGTACTAAGCGTATTAAGTGAAGCAGGTGAAAAAGCAAGTTTCATAGTTTCAGATAGTGAACCGGCGATTGAGACATCATCAATGGCCTTTCTTTCAAAATTGGCCGAGTTCGAAAGTGGATACGCTACTCAACTCAAGGCGTTTTTAGATGTGTTCAAAAGCGTGCAACAAGAAAGTGAGGAGCTTGTTAAAACATACGGAGAAGTCGATCGCTCACTCGCAAGCCATAGATAATAATAGGAAAGGATGCCGAACGAATGAAGGTTCTTGATGTACAAGAAGTGATGAATGCGATTGACAAAATCAAAATTTCAAAGCAACAGGATTCTGACAACATTGAAAGCTTGCGAGCGAGCATCCAGAAGATTGAACAACTAGAGACCTTGCAAGGCAAAGGCGGAGAGGCGTTAAAAGACCATTTTAGGAGGCTTCATTTACCTGTTCTCGAAGCGTTTCATTTACTCATTCGTCAATACATGGAACAATTAGATAGAGTAAAATCGAACTTACTAGGCTTTGAATCAAGCTCGGCCATCGTTAGGGAGGAGTTTCTTTCTGGTGAGCTAAAAAACGGGCTCGATCGCATCGCCACAACGGCAACAGAGGATGCCAACGAAATTGAATCAATCCGCACATCCATCAGTGATATTCTCCCGCTTACGCCTTTTTCAATGGAAGAGGTCTTAAGACAGGTAGACCGTGGCAAAGACCACGCAAAAGAAACGATTGAGACATTACACGCCCTCGACGAACAAAATGAAGCATTGCTAGCCCAAGCTGAAAGCACGCTCCGAGAAGTAACGAACGTCGTCTCTCAAGTCGCAAACTGGTCGAGCGGCGGGGCAATTCTATCAGCAGAAACGCTTGCCGAAGTCGATGCGAATGTAGAGGCTTTATACGCGAACCTCGTTACCGAAGCAATCCAAATGACGCCACCAGATCCATTTGACCTGACAGGACATGAAAGCGTGATGTACCAGACAGCGTTACCACTTGAGTTCCTCTACACGGGTGCCTATGCCAATATCCCAGGTGGACTCAAGGCAATGAGCTGGTATTACATGAATCAGTTCCCAGTTAGTGCGATGATGAATGACGAACAAGCGATTCAAGCATGCGTGGCGCCCCCAATCGAGCAAGATGTGGATGAAGGCGGGGGATGGTTGAATGCAACGTTCAACTTTTTTAAAGGTGTAGGAAGCGGAGCTGTAAATGCGGTAGGGGATGCAGTCGAAGGTGTTGTTAATCTCGTAACAGACCCGATAGGCGTGTACAATAACACGGTCGAATTTATTGGTGCGATTGTGGATGACCCTGCGTTGGTAGGGGAAATCGCAACTGAACTATGGAACGCATTTGAGGACGATGTGATTAATGGTGATGCTCAAAGTAGAGGCGAGTGGACTGGCTATGCTCTGGGCCTTATTGGTACAGCGGTTGTCGGCGATAAAGGAGTCTCAAAAGTCGCCAATAGCGGCCAACTCGCCAAGTTAGGGAGAATCGGTGGCAAGGACGGCTACAAAACCCGGCATGAAATCGAATTGCGACTAGCAACGCAAACGCCTCCAACCAGACCGAGCTTGCGAACTTCTATGAGTAACACGCGAACCAGAGGAGTACAAGCACTCAACACCTATGCACAAAACATGAAAATGAGCGCTACAATAGCCACTGGCCAAGCGAGTCTTGCCGTAAAAGGCGCCACTGGTCAAGTGAAAAACAGCCTTGCCCGGGGAATGGACAATCTTCAAACCAACCTCAATGGCAGTACGCCTGCTCTTGCGCCAGCCGGAGGCACAGGGAATCGTGTGCCATATAATGCGATGGATTCGCGAAGGATTCAACAAGATGTTGGCGCGGGAAAGCAGGAGCAGTTAAGGAAGATTGAGGTAGGCAGTGGGGTTAATCACTATACAAGAGTTGATGGAAAAAAGGCATTAAAGCCAAATATAAGTTACACAACCCAAAATGGCTATCGCTATAAAACCGATTCAGAGGGAAGAATTAAAAGTGTGGAGGCAAACCTTCAGCTAGGTCTGGCTAAGCGAAATACCTATGCCCAAAGAAAAGTTGGTGGTGTTGATCGATTGTCTGGTGACGATGGTGGTCATCTAATTGCTAGCATTTTTAAAGGGTCTGGTGATATTGATAATTTGGTGCCTATGAATGCTAATTTGAATAGAAGCGAGTATAAAATGTTAGAAAATACATGGAAAAAAGCATTGGAAGCAGGTAAGGAAGTGAGTGTAAGTGTTAAACCAATTTATAGTGCATCCAATAAAAGACCTGATGAATTCAGGATTAATTATATTATTGATGGGAGAAAAGAATCCGAGATATTAACTAATTATACGAGTTAAAATTGGAGGGATAAGATTGGATACAAAAGCAATGGAAACCATTTATCAAAAAATAGCTAATACACTCACTACAATTATTCCAGAGGATTGGGAAAAAGTATATGTTTATGCTGAGATGAGGGAAGGATATAAACGTGTATTTTTTTATTATTACCCTAAGGGTAGGAAAGAGCCTATTTACAGCTTAGATATACCAGATTGGTTTTTACTAGATGAGGATGAATATGAGTCGAATGAATATGAGTTATATAAAATGTTTTCATTGTTAAGAAAAGAATTCCAAGATCAAGGGCAAGAGCCTTGGAACGCGTTAACGTTCATATTGGACGACACAGGAAAAATGAAAATAGATTTGGTGTATGAGGATGTATCACAAATGAGCCCTGTAGATAAAAGATCTTTTTGGGAGTCTAAGTATCTTGGCATAAGAAGCGAATGAATTGATCTTTGGGTGTATTTGTTGTTACTCTTCCAAAGAGCTATAACAATTTTTAAGTATATTTGGATCCGGAGGAATTTACGAAGTAGAAATCGGAAATAGATTTTGGGGTAGTACCTTCAGTTGTAAGCCGAAGTCAATCGTATAGAGTACTAGGTTAACTTATACAACTAATTGATATTGAAGATCTGGTGAGTATGCTTACGTGGCATAAAAATGCTTTTCATAGAAGATGACTCTTATGAATAAAATCAAACATGGTATAGATTACTAAGCATTATGGTGTTTTTGAATCGTTTTAATGGAAAATGAAAATAAACTAAGAGTCATAGTTCCTTAAGGGGCTATGACTTCTTAAATTACTTTCGCCCGAGTATGGACAACCTTCAAACCAACATCAATGGCAGTTCGCCTGCTCTTGCGTCAGCCGGAGGCGCAGGGAACCGTGTGCCATATAATGCGATGGATTCGCGAAGGATTTAACAAGATGTTGGCGCGGTAAAGCAAGAGCAGTTAAGGAAGAGTGGGGTCAATCGTGTTACGGTGAAGGAGAAAGCATCCCAAAAAGTTTAATTGATACAAAACCTAAAAACTCTCCAGCTCCTGATAAATGGGTAAAAAAAGGAGGGACTATTACAATTAAGGAAGATGGGGTCTGGGAGTATACAAATAAAAAGGGACAAACTGTTCGTTATATTGACGGATATCCAGACTTTTCTCCTTACGCCCATCCAAAAGTCCAACCTGTCCATATTGAATTTGGGCATCCTATTAATCGACCCCAAGATTATAAGCTAGCAAATATAAAAGCTGGTTTAAGTGAAAACTCTGAACCACCAGTTCCATCATTAAACAGACCCCCATCGGGATATGTTTGGCATCACTATCAAGATGGTAAAACAATGGTGTTAGTAGACAAAAAGGTGCATGCAGAGTTTACTCATTCCGGAGGGATCTCCAAAACAAAAGAATTAATGAGAGGTGAATAAAATGTTTACTATGGAAAGTAATGGACCTAAGTTAAGTACGAAACAGATAGAGCTGTTTGAACAATCTCATAAGTTGTGTTTGCCAGATAGTTATAGACGGTTTATGTTAAAATGGAATGGCGGCTGGCCAACACCTAATTTATTCCTTGTATTTCAAAAACAAGGAACGAGTGTATTAAACGAGTTTGCCAGTTTGGATGACCTGGAAGATTTATTGGATATATATGAAGACAGATTACCAAAGGGTTTTATTCCTATCGGTGATGATCCTGGTGGAAACGTTATCTGTCTTGCTACTTTATCACCAGAGAATGGAAGTCTTTTCTTTTGGGACCATGAGGAGGAGACGGATGATCCTAATCTAAGGACAAACGTTTATCATCTCTCTGATAGTATAGATGAGTTTTTAGAAAAACTTTACGCTGAAGAAATTTAGGTAAAAAGGGTTTATGAGACCTTATGTTGTATAACCTTTTTGAATTAGAAAACCTGCTATTTTTAAACTGTGGTAAAAAATAGGGAGGATCTTGACTGGCTTTTAGCCTCAAGGTCTTTTTCTAGTAGCCTACTATCTTGACCAATGACAAATCTCTATTAGGGTCTCGGTTTGAAAGAAGATTTAATAATCCGTTGGTTCAAGACAAATAGCTCTAGGCTATGGCTTTTTCTGACGTACTTGTATCTTAGAACACAAACGTGTTTAAAATTCGTGGAGGATAGCCCTTTCTGAAGGTAAATTTGTTGAAGTTCAAATCGCTCCTATTTACAATGAACGTTCAAAGAGACCTGCCTCTTTCGATATTGAATATAAAATTGATGGCAAAAGATTTGAAGATAACCTAACAAACTATTGATAGTAGAGGAATCACAATGAACGAGAAAATGTCTCGAGTGTTTATCGGAATAATGGCTTATGAGTAAAAGAGTCCACATAAAGAAGAAAAGTTTGGTTTCTTGACTTTCTCGTAGTTCAGAACCAGCTTTTTATCCTCCCGCCTAAACCGTCAATCCTGCAGCATCTTTTTTAAGAAACGTTCTAAACCCGCACCGCTCCACTAATTATCAAAAACAACACATCCACAACATATCCAACATATCGTAATTGTTTAAACTACAGTAATGAAAGCGTATTCAAAGATAAGAAGCACCAAATGAGAATGTTACATATTGATACAATTTCAAGCGGAGTGCTACGATTGGAACAATTTAAGACGAAGGAGGAAATGGATGGGACTACAAACAAAAAAGCTGGTTTCTCACCAGACGAGCGCTCCGCCCCCGATCATGAAGAGGAAAAAGAACAGAAAAATTTTGCAAAATTGGCAACTATATATCTTTATACTGCCAGCTTTTTTATATTTTTTTATCTTCCATTATATACCTCTTTACGGTGTGCAAATTGCTTTTAAGGATTTTACACCAACAGCAGGTATAACAGGAAGTGAATGGGTTGGCTTTAAACATTTTATCCGTTTTTTTGATTCCTATTATTTTTGGGATTTAATTCGCAATACACTGGGCATTAGTGTGTACGAATTAATTGTTGGTTTTCCACTACCAATTATTTTGGCGTTATTATTAAATGAGGCAAAGGATAACTTTTTTAAACGTTCGGTTCAGACTGTCACGTATGCACCACATTTTATATCCGTGGTTGTCATTGCGGGAATGGTCATTGCTTTTCTTTCACCAGTTACCGGCGTTATTAATCATTTTGTTCAATTTCTAGGGTTTGAGCCAATTGCCTTTATGACAGATCCTGCTTGGTTTAAAACCGTATATGTATTATCTGGCGTATGGCAAAGTACGGGCTGGGGAACGATCATTTATTTGGCAGCGCTTTCTGGAGTGGACCCCCAGCATCATGAAGCGGCTATCGTGGAAGGTGCTAATCGATTACAGCGCATTTGGCATATTAACATCCCATTTATTTTCCCGACAATGGTTATTTTACTAATCATGAACGTTGGTAGCATTATGGCAATGGGCTTTGAAAAAATTCTCTTACTTCAAAACCCTTTAAATTTAGAGTCTTCAAATGTCATCGCAACGTTCGTGTACAAAGCAGGTTTACTTGATGCGCAATATAGTTTTGCATCTGCGGTAGGTCTCTTTAACGCAGTGATCAATGCCATTTTACTTATCGTTGTGAACCAAATTGCGAGAAAAACGAGTGAAACAAGTCTGTGGTAGGAGGGTACAGTCATGAATACGAAAATCAGAGAAACCAAAGTTGATAAAGTATTTAAAGCCTTTGTTTACTTCTGTTTAACAGTGGCACTGGCTGTTGTTCTTTATCCTCTTATCTATATTATTAGTGCATCCATTAGTAGTCCAACTTCCGTCAATAGTGGGCAGATGTGGCTTTTCCCCATTGATATAACGTTTGCTGGGTACGAGATGATTTTTCAAAATAGTGAGATTTGGAGAGGGTATTTAAACACGATACTTTACACAACCCTTGGAACGTTTATTAACTTAGCTGTGACAATACCAGCGGCTTACGCTTTATCAAGAAGAGATTTTTTTGGCAGAGGCTTCTTTACAGGGATGTTTGTTCTGACGATGTTTTTCAGTGGCGGACTAATCCCAACTTACCTTGTTGTTAGGGATCTTGGTATGATTGATACGATTTGGGCGATGGTCTTGCCGAATGCCGCAGCAGTATGGAATATTATTATTGCCCGGGTGTTCTTTCAAATGACCATACCGAAAGGGTTAGAAGAAGCAGCGAAGATTGATGGCGCTTCTAATTTCAAACTATTCTTCAAAATCATTCTGCCTCTATCTGCTCCTATTATTGCGGTCATGGCGTTGTTTTATGGAGTCGGTCATTGGAATGGTTACTTTAATGCACTCATTTACTTATCTGATCGGAATTTATACCCCCTTCAGATGGTATTAAGGGAGATTCTTGTGTTAAATGAAATGTCTTCAAACAATACAGAAATAACTGGCGAGATGGCCCAAGCTTTACACAGCCGACAACAGCTTTCTGCCATTGTAAAGTACGGTGTGATGATCGTATCTACACTTCCAATCATCATTGTCTACCCGTTTCTACAACGTTATTTTGTAAAGGGTGTAATGATTGGGTCCTTAAAGGGTTAAAAGCAATTGTTTTTATAAAAACGAGAGGGGTTTTGAAATGAAGAAAACATTAAAGCTGTGCTTAACAGGACTTTGTTGTGTAGGATTTGCTGCTGCTTGTAGTTCGAGTGATACGGATGGAGACTCGACTTCTAATACGAATCCTGATGTTGAAGTAAGTAAAGAGGGCTTTCCTATCGTTGAAGAGGAAATTACATTATCGCTCATGGCACCTGGTACAGGACTTGCTGAGTGGAAAGACATGCCGACTTTGCAAGAGTACACAGAAATGACGAATATCTCATTTGAGTACACGACCCCGCCAATGAGTGATTTTGCAACACGATTAAACCTTGCGTTTGCTAGTGGCGACGTGGCTGATATTATTTATGGCGCCGGCACATCGAATTTAACACCAGGAATGGAAGTGGATTACGGGAGACAAGGAATCCTAATTCCGCTTGAAGATCTTATTGCTGAATATGCGCCAAATATTCAACGGTTATTAGATGAAAATCCTGACATTGCTCGTTCAATTACAACGGTTGATGGTCATATTTATTCGTTACCGGTCATTAATCAGCACCCGAATTCAAGCTGGGCTGTGCCAATGTGGTACAACGGTGAGTGGTTAGATGCCCTTGATGCAGAAGTGCCTACAACAACAGATGAGTTATATGATCTGCTTGTCCGTTTCAGAGATGAAGACCCGAATGGTAATGGAGAAGCAGACGAGATTCCGTTGCTTGATGTTCAAATGAATAGTACGCGTTTAGCATTTCTCGGGGCATTTGGTATGAAGGCTTGGGGAATTGAAGAAGTGGACGGGGAAGTACGGTATGCCCCTCATACGGAAAACTATAAGGAATACTTGACGTACATGAATAAACTGTTCGAAGAGGGGCTTCTTGACCCAGAAACGTTTTCTCAGTCTGATGAGCAAAAGAAAGCAAAAGGACAAGAAAACAGACTTGGTTTATTCCCGGATTGGTTCTCGTTCTTTACGACTGGTCAATCAGAAGATGAAGCTATGAACAATCCAATGTTTCATGCGTTATCTAGTCCTATAACTGATGAACCACTTATTCCAATTAATCCAGGCATTACAAGAGGGACGTTTGCGATTACAAGTAATAATGAATACCCAGAAGCTTCTATTCGATGGGTTGACTACTTCTATTCGGATGAAGGATCTGAATTCTTAGATCATGGACCGGAAGGCTATCTTTTTGAGCGTGATGAAGATGGAAATAAGGTGAAGCTTGATCCGCCACCTCAATTCGATAGTGCGGAAGATTACCGTGGGACATTAACTCCGGCCTATGGTATCCCAACACCAACATTAGTAAAACGAGTCGAAGGTGTTGAAGTGAGTGAATTTGATCAGTTCCTTGATGCTGAAACAGAAGAGAAGATTGGACCTTATGGTGAAGTGCCGATTCCTCTTCTTTATTTAACAAATGAGGAACAAGAAATTGTCAATACGATAGAAGTTGACCTTAAATCCTATGTCGAGCAGTTAGAGGCACGATTTATTACTGGGGTGGAACCGCTGTCAAACTGGGATAAATATGTGGATACCATTGAGAGTATGAACATTGAAGAATACATTGAGATTTATCAAGTCGCCTATGATCGTTGGGCAAGTAGCTAATTAAAAATGAAGCTCGTATTAAACTTGAGTTCAAGTCGTATACGAGCTTTTTCTCTTAAAAAGGAGGAATGGAGATGACAGATAACCTCGAAGAAGTAACAGATGGTGTACATCATTACAGTAAAGAAGAGAGCTATGTGGCGCCGAAAGAGGAAGCGTTACAAGCGCAATTGGAATGGTTTAAAGATCAAAAAATTGGGCTGATGATGCATTGGGGGCCATATTCACAGTTAGGTGTGGTTGAGTCATGGGCGCTAAGTGATGAGGATGCAGAGTGGTCGAGAGAAGAAATTGACTGGGAGCATGATTCGAAATCATTAAAGCAACAGTACGTTGCGTTAAACAAAACCTTTCATCCGATTCGATTCCAGCCTGATGCATGGGCGGATTTAGCAAAGGATACTGGATTTAAGTATCTTGTGTTTACAACAAAACACCACGATGGTTTTGCGATGTGGGATACAAAGACAACAGAGTATAAAATCACAGGTTCAGCTTGTCCGTTTCATCGGCATCCTTATGCTGACGTATGCAAGCAGCTTTTTGATGCGTTTAGAGCAAGAGGATTGGGAATATCAGCGTATTTTTCAAAAGCTGATTGGCATGTCCCATCGTACTGGACTCCGAATAAGACAGGTAGTGGGTACACGAGGCGCGGACCTTCTTACGATCCAAAGGAAGATCCAGCATTATGGGAACAATTTGTCCAATTTACCCACGAACAAATCCTTGAATTGTTAACCAACTACGGCAGAATTGATATGCTTTGGCTTGATGCAGGATGGGTTTCCCCAAAAAACAACCAAGACATTCGTTTAGGAGAAGTGGTAGAGAAGGCGAGGAAAACGCAGCCGTGGCTTCTTGCTGCTGATCGTACAGTCGGCGGACCGTATGAAAATATATTAACACCTGAACAAATGGTACCTAATAAACCAATCTTTGTTCCTTGGGAGAGTTGTATAACAATGGGGAGTGCTTTTTCATTTCGATATGAAGATGACTACAAATCTGGTAGAGACCTTGTTCATTTATTAATAGAGATCGTGTCTAAGGGTGGGAATTTAGCGTTAAATGTTGCACCACAGCCGGATGGTCGTCTGCCTAGAGGCGCAGTTAAACGTATGAAGGAGTTAGGTGCTTGGTTGCAACAATTTGGTGAAAGCATTTATGGAACAAGGCCTGTGTCCCCATATTATTTAGAGAACATGGCATTTACAAGAAAGGGAAATATTGTGTACTGCTTTGTTTTCATTCATACGAAAGCAGATTTAAACGGTGGTTCACTAACGATTCCTTATGAAGGTGCTGTAGACCAGGTAGAGTTGATGAATAACGGTCAAGTATTGTCTTTTCATAGAGTTGAAAACGAGTTAGTTGTAAACCGACCAGATTGGGAAGGGGAGCATGACCTTCCATACGCATACGTATTAAAATTAACGATCGCTCTCTAATAAAGCGAGAAGGAATGGTAAATATGCAACGCTTACAACGGTGTTTAAATCAAATTCAAGAGTGGGTCCATCATGATCGCATTGATATAAAAGATTGGATAGGAACACGTAGTTACTATAACAACCCAGGTGAATATGAACAAATAGACGAAGAGCCATATGTCATTCAAGTTGGAGATCGGTTACTTGATTCTGGAGAAACGATGATCTTTGAAAAGCAGCTCAAAGTACCAGAAAAATGGATGAATGAAGAGGTTGAACTGGTTTTTCACGTAGGTCAGCATGGGGTTAAAACAAACCATGAAGGATTAGTGTATCTTAATGGTATTCCGTATCATGGTATAGATCGAAATCGGCATAGCGTACCTCTTCCTAAAGGAATAGAGAATCAACATTCGTATAGAGTGAAAATTGAGCTGTTTAATCCAACGGCTCAAGTCATTGATCCACTAAATAGGCAAAACGAGCCAGCAGAATATGCGCCGGCACCACTGTATTTATTGGAGAGTGGGTTTGTTCGAAAAAACAAAGCATTAGAGAATTTGTATTACACGATGAAGGTTTATTTGGAAGCGGCTAAGTTGTTACCAGAATCAGATATGAATCGAATAAAGATCATTGACGAGCTGATAGGAGTAAAGAAATGGGTAATGAATACAGAAGTAGCTACTCTACTGGACAATAGTGCATTAGTAAGTGAAAAGGAAGCCACTCTTTCTCGCGCTTTGACAGACATAGGTGGACAGAATCGTGGATCTATCCATATGGTCGGGCAATCTCATATTGATTTAGCATGGTTATGGCCGATGAAAGAGGCTGTTCGAAAAACGAGTCGCACCTTTTCAACCATGAGTACATTGTTAGATCATTATGACCATTTTCACTATGCTCAAAGTCAACCTCAAGCCTATGCGTTTGTTAAAGACCATTATCCTGAGCTTTACGAACGAGTGAAGCAGCATATTCATAGTGGACGGTGGGAAGTCGTTGGAGGCATGTGGGTCGAGCCAGACTTGAACATCCCTTCTGGTGAATCCCTTGTTCGACAACTTTTGTATGGAATGGCCTTTTATCAAGAAGAGTTTGGTAAGCAACCTCGAATTGAATGGTTGCCGGATACGTTTGGTTATTGTGCATCTTTACCTCAACTGTTGAAAAAAGCAGGCTTAGATTATTTTATGACGACGAAAATGAATTGGAATGACACCAATCCGTTTCCATATGATCTTTTTAATTGGGTGGGAATCGACGGTACAAGCATTCTTTCTTACATCAACCACGGCGTTAATGAGCACACACATCCAAAGGAAATAGCTGAGCATTGGGGAAGCTATAAGCAAAAAGCTGTTCATCCAGAGCAAATGCTCCTTTATGGTCATGGTGATGGAGGAGGAGGTGTCACAAAAGAAATGCTCGAATACGTAGAGCGATCTGCTAGCTTACCAGGACTTCCGGATACATCCTACAGTACGGCACATCAATTTTTTGATCGTGTTGTAGAAGAAAATCCTGTCCTGCCTACTTGGGTTGGAGATCTTTATTTGGAACTTCATCGCGGTACATATACGACACATGGCCAAGTGAAACGGTGGAATCGGAAAGCAGAGGTGTTATACCGTGACGCCGAAATTTGGTCCAGTCTATTAAGCTTGAAGACGAGCAAGTGGGAAGCTACGAATCTTGAAGAGGGATGGAAGCTTTTATTGTTTAATCAATTTCACGACATTATTCCTGGTACCTCGATTCCAGAAGTATACGAAAAAGCGGAAGCAGATTATAAAGAACTCATAGGTATTGGAGAAGGCGTAAAACAACAAGCTCTGCAGGCGCTTGCTCAAGAGGTTGAAACAGATCGAATAGGGCAGCCGCTTATCGTATTTAATAGTCTCTCTTGGGAGAGATCGGAAGTTGTAAAGATCGTAGGGAAAGAAGAACTATTGTCGCTTGTTGTAGTAGATGAGAACGATCAGCTATTAAAAAGTGATTGTGTTATAGAGAAGGATGGACGAGTCACTCGAATGGTTTACGTACCAGCTATCCCACAAATGGGCTATCGAACGGTATGGTTACGGTCAGAAGAAGAGAAAAAGACACCGATGCTAACACAGCCTTTTGATTGGAAGTGGGAAACCGATTTTTATCAGATCGAATGGAATGAAAATGGCGAATTGACGAGGTTGTATGATAAACAGGCATGTCGGGAAGTGCTGAGGCAAGGTGAGTGTGGTAATCAGTTTCAGCTCTTTCATGACCAGCCCACTTATTGGGATGCGTGGGATATCGATCCTCTGTTTGCTGAGCAAGAGGCATATCGACCTGAGTTATTGTCAGTGGATGTTGTATTAAAAGGAAAGACGATGGATCGAATTCGGTTTAAATGGACGCTATCAAGCTCGTTCATTGAGCAAGACCTTGTGTTGTACCATCATTCCGCCCGAATAGATTTTGAAACAAGGGTGAGCTGGCACGAAACCCATAAGTTGTTGAAAGTAGCTTTCCCAGTCGATGTTCAAACGAGTAAAGCTACATTTGAAATTCCGTTCGGTGTCGTTGAAAGAGCGACTCACTCTAATACAAGTTGGGAAAAGGCGCAATTTGAAGTGTGTGGACACCGTTTTGCCGATATTTCGGAAGGCAATTATGGCGTCAGCTTGTTAAACGACTGTAAATATGGCTACGACGTTAGAGGTAGTCAGCTCCGATTATCGTTACTAAGAGCACCTAAATGGCCAGATCCTAATGCTGATCAAGGAGATCACCTGTTTACGTATTCACTTCTTCCTCACCAAGGTACATGGAATTCAGCAAATGTTGTGCGAAGGGGCTATGAATTAAACCATCCTGTCACTTCTATACAGGCGGATGCGCATAAAGGGACGTTGCCAACTCAGCATAGCTTTATCGAGCTAAAGGCACAACATGCGATTCTGGATACCGTGAAGCGATCTGAAAAGGATGAAGGGATTACGATGCGCTTCTATGAATCGAGTGGTGGGCAGGAAGCAATGGAATTGAAGCTCCCACAACCGTCCTTTCAACAGGCAACTGAAACAAACTTGTTAGAAACACCCCTTGCTCCGCTGTCTATGGAAGCAGGCGTTTTACGTACGACAATCAAGCCTTTTGAAGTGAAAACAATTACATTTAGTAACAAGTAAGGAGTTGGATGGTCGATGAATTATAGAGACCCAAGCTTACCAATTGAGATGCGGGTTGAAGCGTTGCTGTCGCAGATGACGTTAAAAGAAAAAGTTGGGCAGCTGAATCAGAAAATGTACGGATGGGATGCGTATAACAAAACGAACGAAGGGATTGAGCTAACTGAAGCATTTAAAGAGCAGGTGCGTTTCGGGGAAGGAATGGGTGCTCTTTATGGTTTATTTCGCTCTGATCCTTGGTCTGGTGTCACGTATGAGAACGGCATACCGACAGAACAAAATGCCTCAATAGCTAATACCATTCAACGCTATGTTATGGACCATACAAGGCTAGGTATTCCTATTCTACTATCAGAAGAGTGCCCACACGGTCATCAAGCACTAGACGGAACGATGATTCCAACGAACATTGGCATCGGCTCGACGTGGAATCCAGAGCTTATGGAAGAGGCGTACAGTTATATCGCGGCTGAAATTCGGTCTAGAGGAGCACACCTTGGTTTAATTTCTACATTGGACATTTTACGAGATCCAAGATGGGGCAGGTCAGAGGAATGTTATAGTGAAGATCCTTTTCTAGCAGCAGAAATGACGAAAGCTGCAGTATATGGCTTACAAGGTAAGGAGGGCAAACCGGGTAAAAATCAAATTGGTGCGGTGTTAAAACATTTTGCTGCCCAAGGTGCAGGAGAAAGAGGGTTAAATGCCGGTCCTGTTCCAATCGGTGAAAGAGAACTACGTGAAATTCACTTGCCCGGTATGAAAGCAGGGGTAGAAGCCGGTGCCCTTGGTTGTATGGCTGCATACAACGAAATTGACGGCATTCCTTGTCACGCAAATGAGTCATTATTGACGGGCATTCTTCGAGAAGAGTGGGGGTTTGAAGGGATTGTGATGGCAGATGGCGTGGCAAATGATCGGCTTCAACAATTAACAGGAAGCGTTGAAAAAGCTGGTGCCTTAGCGCTTTCTGCAGGCGTTGATTTAAGTTTATGGGACGTTACTTTTACGAGATTAAGTGAGGCTGTAACGAATGGTGATGTGAAAGAGGAGCTTATTGATAGAGCCGTTCGTCGTGTGTTACGGCTAAAATTCCTACTTGGCTTGTTTGAAGAACCGTTTGTTGATGAGAGCCGTTCAAAAGAAGTCGTTGGTCATTCCACATTTAAACAGCTAAATGAGCAAGTGGCCCGAGAGACCATCGTTTTACTTAAGAACGAACACGCCACATTACCATTGGCGAAAAAAACAAAAAAAATCGCTGTTATTGGACCGAACGCTGATCAGATTGAACATCAGTTAGGAGACTATACATCGTTTCGGAGAACCGATAAAGGGACAACCATTTTAAAAGGTATTCAAAAACGAAGTGCTGGAGAAGTGATTTATTCTAAAGGATGTAGCGTACGTGGGTATTCGAAAGAGGGGTTTAGGGAAGCGATTACCGCAGCTGCAGATGCAGATGTTGCGATTGTTGTTATTGGTGGAAGTAGTGCAAGGAATGTGGAGTTGTCATTTGATACGAATGGTGCTGCTATTATAGATGATCGTCGAACGGAAATGGACTGTGGAGAAGGTGTGGACGTAGCCGATTTACAGCTTGGCGGGGTGCAGCAAGAACTAATCGTTGAATTAGCGAAAACAGGTACGCCATTAATCGCTGTGGTGATTCAAGGAAGGCCACACGCACTGACTGAAATTGAACCCTATTGTACGGCTATACTATGTGGTTGGTATCCTGGTGAAGAGGGAGGAACGGCGATAAGTGAGGTGTTGTTTGGAGACGTGAATCCAAGTGGAAAGCTAGCAGTGTCAATGCCTCGTTCAAGCGCGCAGTTGCCGATTTATTACAATTATAAAGATCAAGGAAGAGCTCCTACTTACTTGGATATGGAGGCAGCACCGCTTTTTCCTTTTGGGCATGGTCTAAGCTATACAACGTTTGCTCTACAACAGATACGGGTGCTGAATCCAAGTATATCGCTAGCAGGTCTGCGAGCTGGAGAATTAATTTCTATACAAGTTGATGTTGTAAATACTGGCTTAGTAGAAGGGGCGGAGGTCATTCAATTGTATATAAAGGATGTAGAAGCAACAACTACCCGTAGAATAAAGGAATTAAAAGCATTTAAAAAGATTCTTCTAGCACCACAAGAAAAAAAGACAGTGACAGTAACATTAGGTGAAGAGGCACTTTCCATCTGGAATAAGGACATGACATTTGGGCCAGAACCTGGAAAGGTGAACATAATGGTGGGAAGTGAATCTCAGAAAACGGAAGAGGTAACGATTACTATACTTGAACAATAAGTGTTAAATGGATAATAAAGGGATTTATATTCTTTCATTTCGAAAAAATGAAAAAAGAATGTGAATCCCTCTTGCTTGTGATGGATGTTTATCGCTATCATAGAATAAATACATCGTTAACTATAGCGGATCATTTTTTTGAAAGGGCTTACGAAGAAGATGAACAAAAAGGGAGGTGGATAGGTGCTGACTAAAAGAGGTTCAAAATTACTATACAAATATATCATCTCCTATCTTCTCGTCTTCCTTGTTCCTTTTACGATTATGAGTATTGTCATTTACTATAATGCGGTAACGAGTTTAAGAGAGGAAATTGAGCAATCAAGCATTAATAACTTAGAACAGGTTAGGAATTTAACGGATGAACGTTTATCGGAGCTCGTTACATTATCAGCAAGAATTTCATTAGATCCTCGTTTGACACCTTATATGATTAGTCACCCCTATTATGGTGGGGAGGCGACGGATGAGTTGAGAAAATATCGAGCAAATAGTGCAATTGTTGAAGAATTATTTGTCTACTATAAACAACAAGATGTTCTTTATTCGACAAATGGCTCGTATTCGATGAGTGCACTTTTACAAAATAGTGAGGAACTGCAGCGAGTAGGGAGAGAAGATTTACTCGCTGACTTACATACAGATGTACCGCTTATACGAGTAGCTAGTAATCGTATTCTTTATCTTGTACCAATTTCACCAAATTCAGAAAAGCCCCATGGAACGGTTATGTTTTTTATAGAAGAAGCCACAATCATTAATATGATCCGCAATCTTCTAGGAGAAATAGAAGGAAATGTGTATATCTTTAACAAAGATCGGGAAACCGTCGCATCTGTTACGAGTGATGAGTTCGTTCAAACAGAGGATATCCAATCGTTATCAAACGGCTTTACAGGAGTAGAAACCGTTCAACTCCACGGAAGTGATTATTCGATGGTTTCGGTAGAGTCAGAGGTAAGCGGATGGACATTTGTTACAGTAATGGATCAAAACCAGTTTTTTATTAAGCTCAATAACGTACAAGTGATTATGGTTTCTTTTTTAGTTGTCCTATTTGTAGTAGGTTTAGTCTTAGCTGTCCTTTTAGGTAGAAATCAATACAAACCGATCAGTCAGCTCATCGCCATTACTCATAAAGGGAAGCATTCCCCACCTTTTGTTAAAGGTGAAAATGAATTGGAGAATCTAGGCAAAACCGTTACGTCTTTATATGAAAATCATGAATTGTTAAATGAAACCATTGATCTACATCAACCATTTGCCCGTGACCAATTTTTGACTCGTCTGTTAAGAGGTCATTACTACGACGCTGAAGAGATTGAGTCGATTATGGAATCGTTAAAATTATCATTAAGAGGAGATTGTTTCTTTGTTGTTATTGCGCAATTTGAATCAGAATCGTTTTCGAATACGAAAGATAAAGATAAGCTTTTACAAGTGGTTTCAAGAAAGACGTTAGAAGATGCTACTGCTTATGCTGTTGACTTTCTGCATTCTGATTCAATTGTTGTCATGATTTCAATGGCTGGTTCAAAAGGAAATATGACTAGAGATGCTATTGATCACATTGTTCATGACATTCAAAAGGAGATGAAAGACTTTACGGTTTACAAGCCAACAATCGGTGTTGGACAACTGTACGACGATAAGACAAAAATTAATCGCTCTTACATTGAAGCACTCGCAACGATGGATTATAAATTTTCCGCTCCTCAAGGAAGCGTTCTGTTCTTCGAGGATTTAGAGACAGAAACCCATCATTTGCTAGGCTATCTAAAGGAAGAGCAAATGAAGTATGTACAAAGTATCAAGCAAGGCGATTTTACTGTCGCAGACGAAATGTTAGGCGATATGTTTGAAGCGTTAGGGAGCAAAGGGCTTTCGATTAATGAAATAAAATGTATTTGTTTTGATATTATCAACACGACGTTACGAACTGTATCTGAATTAGGCTTTGATCGCTATATGAAACAAGTTGATCCATTAGTTGAATTTAAGTCAATTACCCAGTTGCACAAACAACTGCAACGTATTGTCGAAGTGATTTGCAAAGAAGTGGAAGAAAAGAAAGATAGTCACAACAATAAATTGAAAAATGATATCCTGACTTTTATTGAGCAAAACTATAAAAAGTACGAGATATCATTAGAAGTGGTTGCACAAGAATTTTATCTGTCTGTTTCTTATTTAAGTCGGTTTATTAAAGAACAAACAGGTGAAACGTTCACTCAATTAATACAACGGTTGCGCATTCGTTATGTAAAAGAACAGTTAACTCAGACAGATCAGCCGATTAAAGATGTTGTGAGCGATGTTGGGTATAAGGACGTAGCTAATTTCATTCGTAAATTTAAAAAAATTGAAGGCATGACACCTGGGGAATATCGAAAACTTCATAAAGGATAATAGATGATGCTTTAGCTATCGTTTAGATGCCACACAAGTAAAAGAACACGGTTGCGTTAAGCCGTGTTCTTTTTTGTTTCGATTTATCATTCAATTCCTTTAAAAAAATGGAAAGACATTCATTTTGATTATGCAATGTATAAAAATTTTTATAATTTCTATTTCAATAAAAAGAGCATAATGATAGAGGTTTTCGCCATTTATTCTTTTGGTAAAAGCCAATAAATAAAAGGTGTATGTAAAGTACAAATTTTTTTAAATTATTAGACTTGTTATACTTTTCAAAGACAAACATCGAGGTTTTTATACACCATAGAACAAGATCTTAGCAGAAGGGAGGATTATGTAAGTCAAAACGTACGAATGAAGTCGAATGGTCATATTACAGGGAGGTTCTAAGTGAGAAATAGGAAGATTGATTATAAGAAGAAAATGCATGCACGGAACAGAAGGGTTACTAAAAAAACAACTGCCATTATTGCTGCTTCATCTTTACTATTCACAACGACTCAACTAGCATTTCCTGCAACAACTAACTTAAGTCCATTAACGAATCCGTCTGTTGCTTTAGCGGCACCCATTGAACAAGCGTCGTTACTTAATGTTTCGATTTTAGAAAATACATCACTTGTCTCAAATAATGGGGAGAGACAAGAAAAGAATGAATCTGGAAATTATGACCTTGATTTAACATTTAGTGGAACGGGTCTTGCAAATGTTGGATTGGCAGATAACAAAGTAGTTGTTTTTACCCTACCTGAAGAACTTCAAGGAAAAGTAGTGGGAAATACAACGGTTACGATTAACGCGCAGCTAACAGCAGTAACACCTGGAGACTTGCCTGGTATATCACCTATTATTAATACGGTAGGTACTGCAGTGGAGGCATTGACAAGTATACCTGGCATTAACAATATCCTGGACTTGAATCCACTAAACACTGCGTTTGATTCGGTTCGTAGCGTACAGGATTTAGGTGCTTATGAGGTCGAGGTAGCTGGGATTGTATCTGAAGATGGAACAACGATCACGGTCGATTTCACAGAAGGTCTTGGTGAATATGTTCGTGAAGCCTTTGTGGAATTCTTGACACCGCTCAGGGATGCGATTAATGAACTTGAATATAATGGGCTTGTACCTGGTGTAAGAACAGCCATTGAAGCGCTTAAAACAGCTGCAAATCCTTTGTTTGATTTAATTGACGCCATTGTGGATGGATCGAGTGATCTCTTAACCTCTGCACTAGACGTTAATTTATTAGGAAGCACGCAGTTTAGGTTACAAACAGAAATAAGTGATCCAATGGTACCGAACGCTGTCGTAAGTGCAGCAGCAATCAATGAAACGTTCATTGATATTGATTTATTAAATGCCATTCGGACTGAAGGAGCAAGACAAAATTTAATTTTTGACGATGAATCAGATGCGGATGCCGATGCGGATGCTGACGCCGATGCTGACGCTGATGCGGATGCTGACGCAGATGCTGACGCTGATGCCGATGCGGATGCTGACGCTGACGCTGACGCCGATGCTGATGCGGATGCTGATGCCGATGCTGACGCTGACGCTGATGCGGATGCTGACGCCGATGCGGATGCAGATGCGGATGCTGACGCCGATGCTGACGCTGATGCGGATGCTGACGCTGACGCTGATGCGGATGCCGACGCTGATGCTGACGCCGATGCAGATGCAGATGCCGATGCCGATGCAGATGCCGATGCAGATGCTGATGCCGATGCGGATGCCGACGCGGATGCTGATGCGGATGCGGATGCCGATGCGGATGCTGACGCCGATGCAGATGCCGATGCAGATGCGGATGCTGACGCCGATGCTGATGCGGATGCCGACGCTGATGCGGATGCCGACGCCGATGCAGATGCCGATGCAGATGCGGATGCCGATGCGGATGCTGACGCCGATGCAGATGCTGATGCTGACGCTGATGCTGATGCCGATGCAGATGCCGATGCAGATGCGGATGCAGATGCGGATGCTGACGCCGATGCAGATGCTGATGCGGATGCGGATGCCGATGCGGATGCTGACGCTGATGCAGACGCCGATGCTGATGCTGACGCCGATGCTGATGCGGATGCGGATGCGGATGCCGATGCGGATGCTGACGCCGATGCGGATGCCGATGCAGACTCAGACTCAGATTCTGATGATGACGATCCAGCTGAAGGGGTATTTCCAGATGCTCCGCGATCAACACCAATCTTTGAAGATGATTTAATACTAACTGGTGAAGGGCTCGTTGGATCGACTGTCTACGCACTTGTTAATGGTCAGATTATCGGTTCGAGTGATGTGTCAGCAATTCGAGCACTTGATATTATTATTGACAATAATGGTGTATTCACCATTGAGCTGGATGAGCCTTTACCTGCTGGAACAATTATTGAATTTTACCAAGTTGATGAAGATGGCCAGCAAAGTGAATCATCCTATGTAAGAGTTTTACCAGTTAGCGACGATGGTGATGCCGATGCCGACGCTGATGCAGACGCTGATGCCGACGCTGACGCTGATGCAGATGCAGACGCTGACGCCGATGCCGACGCTGATGCGGATGCCGATGCTGATGCAGACGCTGACGCTGATGCCGATGCGGATGCCGATGCGGATGCAGACGCCGATGCCGATGCCGACGCTGATGCCGATGCGGATGCAGACGCTGATGCTGACGCCGATGCCGATGCTGATGCGGATGCCGATGCTGATGCTGATGCTGACGCTGATGCGGATGCCGACGCTGATGCTGACGCCGATGCCGATGCGGATGCCGATGCTGATGCGGATGCCGATGCTGATGCGGATGCCGATGCCGACGCGGATTCCGACAAGGATAAGGATTACGAACGAATCGATAATCGTTATGGAGGCGACTCTGGCAAGGGCTATGATGGAAATGGAGATAAGCTACCAAAAACAGCCACACATGCTTGGGCTTATGGAGCTGCTGGCGTAATGGCACTTCTTTCCGGTCTATTTGCAAGACTCTTCGGACGAAATAGGAAGAATGGGTAAGAGTTAATAAGATGCGTTAGAGGGGAGATCGTTCTCCCCCTAACCTATTAATTAGGAGGAATGTACATGGAAACATCACAATCGAAACAAGTAGACTCTTTAGAAAAAAAGCTAGATCTTTTTTATGAGACTCTTCAAAAAGAAGGGCATTTAGGTTTTTTGAAAAATTCAACACGAGTCATTTTCTTTCTATCGATTGGGTGTCCGAAGCGTAGGGCAGATGTTTTCCAGGCTAGTGAAACACTTCCATTAAAAGCATGGCGACTTGTGAAGAGGCAAGCGCTTCAGCATTACAAAGAAAGTCAGTATGATTGGTTAAAATTAGATATTGTAGAAAGTGAAGAAAGTCATAGCGTGAATGATTTCGTGAAAGTCATAACAGAAACAAAGAAAAACTATTTTCGAAAAGGCATTTCTTTCGATAAACAATATCGGTTTGCGTTTTTAGAGCAGGAAATTAACGGAAACGCCATTGTGCAAATTGATAAACAAACTGGAAGGGGCTTTATCCAAGAAAAGAATCTAAAAGAGTATGCTAAGAGCCATCGTCCTTTAATGCCTAAGCTTGATCTTAGTAGAATTGATAAGATTCGAACGTTTACTACACGTGGATTCTTTTTTGAAAAAAATCGCCTATTTCCTGTACACAACACAAACTTAGATAATGGACGGAGAAAGACGCCGTTAACAATAGATGAAGTAGACCATTTAATACGAGAAAGCGCAACTTTTCTAGCAAATCAAGTGAAAGATACAGGGGCATTTGTATATGGGTATTTTTCTTGTTTTGATAAGGAAATTCAATTTTATAATGTGCTAAGACATGCGAGTACATTGTATTCCATGTTAGAGGCCTACGAGCTTTATCCTGATGAAGTATTAGAAAAAGCGATCAAAAGAGGGCTACATTATCTGGTTAATCATTGCACACGTAGCTATACCATTCAATCCGTTAATGTTGCCTATATAATTGACGGCGTTGGAGAAAATAAAGAAATTAAGCTTGGAGCCAATGCAGCCGCTATATTGGCATTAACAAAATTCCAAGAAGTGTTTAAGCAAAGTCAGTATGTAGAGATAACCCAATTATTGGGGGAAGGCATTTTGCAGATGCAAAAACATGATGGCAGTTTTAATCATGTTTTGTACCCAGAAAATCTACAAGTGAAAGAAAATTTTAGAATTATTTATTACGACGGAGAAGCGGCATTTGCCCTCATGCGTCTCTATGAACAGGACCCACAATCAAAATGGATCGATGCCGTTGAGTTCGCCTTTCAGTATTTTATCGAAAAAAAATATTGGAAGCATCATGACCACTGGTTAAGCTATTGTACGAACGAGCTAACAAAATATCGACCACGTAAAGAGTATTTTGAGTTCGGCTTACAGAACGTTTTGAAAAAGCTAAATTTCATCAAAAAAAGAGAAACCACGTACCCTACTTTTCTTGAACTGACATTAGCCGGATGGAATATGGTATCACGATTAAGAGAGCATGGGTGGGAAGAATTGCTTACACATAAAGAGATTCAACGATTAGAAGAAACGTTTCATGTACGAGCAGAATATCAAAGAAATGGCTTTTTCTATCCAGAGGTCGCCATGTACTTTAAGAAGCCGAGCAGAATTTTAGGTAGCTTCTATATTCGTCATCACTCATTTCGTTCACGGATTGATGATACGGAGCATTATTTATCAGGCTATGTAGCCTATTACAAGCTCCTGAAGAATCGTTCTGCATATAGAGAAAGGGGGGTTTCGTAATTAGAGCGTGGAAAATGGTTGGCAATAGCTTAATAGTAGTTGGCATGTGCCTGCTTGTTTGGTTCGGGTATGACTACTATCAGACAAAGTCTATGCAAGATCAGTCAATGGTAGAAGCCCAAGAGCGATTGTTTGTTGATTTGGGGAACAATGGCGCATTGGATCAATCGAACTTAACTATGACAAACAAGGAGGAGCCGCTGAGTCCCTTTCTTTCGCCAAGTGATGAGTATGCAAGAGAGTCTTTTCAATCAATAGAGATTAACCAAGGCGATGCTTTCGCTATTTTAGAGATTGAGTCTTTAGATCGACAGCTTCCTATTGTAGAAGGGACGAATCCAGAAGAGTTGCAGCGGGGGGTTGGTCATTATCGTGATTCTGTATTACCAGGTGGCGATGAACAAATCCTTTTGTCAGGGCACCGAGATACGGTTTTTCGCGATTTCGGTGAATTAGAGATAGGTGATCTTTTTATTGTGCATATGGAATACGGTTCTTTCCGATATAAAATAGAGGAGACAGAGATCGTAGATGCTGATGATCGAACGGTCATTCGGGAGATGGGTGAAGAAGTATTGGTAGTCACAACTTGCTACCCCTTTGACTTCATCAACCACGCCCCAGAACGATTCGTTATTTATGCTTATCCAATAGACTAATGTTGAATGGCCTTCATTTTATAGTCGCTGAACAATGCTTCTACCAGCTCATCTTGATTTGTTAACAAATCAGAAAGTGTGTATTGATCAAGCACATTCAGATAGGCATCGAGCGCTTCTTGTAGCGCTCGTTTTAATTTACAGGCGGGTTCTAAAGCACAAAAACCGTCTTTTTTCATGCACGTAACAAGCTCCAAGTTCTCATACTTACGAATGATGTTTCCGATTTGTATATACTCTGGGGATTGTGCTAGTTTATACCCACCGTTTCGTCCGTTTACCGAATCAATGTAGCCTGACTTGTTTAACTCCCACGCAATTTTTTTTAGATGATTAATCGAGACATCATAAACTGTAGAAATCTCATTTAATGTAATAATTTCATTCTCTTTTATCCCTAAGTACATCAATGTTCGTAAAGATGTATCGGTGAAAATGGTCAATTGCATGGACTCTCCCTCTTTTCATTGTGTGTTTTTTTTCTCTCTTTTTAAAATTCTGTTTCTACTAACAATGTAGCATCTTAACACATTGCAAAAAACTTGTATGTAGCATATACATTTAGAGTTGGTGAAATAGAAGTGCGTGAAAAAGGTTAGAGTGACAAGGGTTTGGTAGAGTTTATTCATCAATGTAGAGACAGGTTGGGAAATATTTAATCTGGTAATGAGGGGAAGCGATGAAGAAAAGCAGCCCCTATTAAGGAGCTGCTTTTCTATTACATATAGTGAATTTGATTTTTATAGTTCTTTATCATTTGCTCATTATAGTCATCTCCACCATCCATGTTTGCGCTTCGGAAAACGGGGACATCTTTCCCTTTTGCTTCTAGCTTTTCAATGAATTTGAGTACGATGGAATGAATGATAAAGCTTCCAGAAATCGTAGATGTCGGAGCCACTTTCTGTGTGAGCGATTGAATGGACACCGCTGCATCTCCAGGTTCTCCATAATTATCCATAACAAGGTCACTCACTTCAAACAATCGTTTACCGGAAGAGTGACGAGAAGGTACGCTCCTTGAATAGGTCAGATTCGTCAACGAAATGACGATCATTCCTCGTGCTTTTGCTTCAATGGCTAAATCAATTGCGACAGGATTACGTCCTGATACAGAGTGAATAAAGACGACATCGCCTTGTTGAACAGGCTTTGAATCCAGAATAATTTGGCCATATCCTTCTAATCGTTCCATTTTAGAAGTAAGTGTAATGGGTTCGACATTTAGCATTAATGCAGGACTAAAGAGTGGGTTAAAGAGGGCAAGTCCTCCTGAACGATAAAACGCATCTTCAGCCACAATTCCTGCGTGGGAAGCCCCAAAGATATAGAGAGAGCGCCCGTTTTCGACTGCCTCATCCATTAACGTTGCCGCTTGTTCAAGAATGGATTCTTGTTCTTGTAAAATCCGGGTAAGGATGTGCTCAATGGATTGATAATATTGTTTTATATAAGACATTTCGTTATCCTCCAGGAAAAAGACGTGCAATGAGATCACCTAAGAAACTCCAGAGTGAAAAGTCGTTTCCGCCGAAGATGACAATCCAATCAGCGGCTGTTCCACTTAAAATAGGAACAGATAGACCGACAAGCAAGATCATGACAACACCAGCTACAGCAGAACCAGCAATGGCGCCTCTTAATCCACCTTGTCCGTTGGCAATAATGGCGGCCGTACCAATTTCAAAGAAACACGTAATCGTTA
The DNA here is from genome assembly GCF_004375095.1 of Shouchella oshimensis. Lineage (NCBI taxonomy): Bacteria > Bacillati > Bacillota > Bacilli > Caryophanales > Bacillaceae > Shouchella > Shouchella oshimensis. The sequence continues at coordinate 610,517 of NZ_SNUX01000002.1, forward strand.
AAGGTACAATAACGAAAGAGAAGACCCCCATACTACCTGTGATAAAAATGGTTGCAACTGATGTAATCATCGAGACAACAAATCCGATTAAGACAGCATTAGGTGCATAAGGGAATAAAATAGGTGCGTCGAGTGCTGGTACAGCATTTGGTATCCATTTTTGTGAAATTCCTTGGAAGGCTGGAATGATCTCAGCAAGCATCATTCTTACACCAAGTAATAGAACCGTTAACCCAGCTCCAAAAAGGATCCCTTGCATAACGCTATAAATGACCAGGTTTTGTTCTGCACCAAAAGCTGTTGAAGCCGTATCAAAACCAATAATTATACTGACTACGATGTAAACAAAGAACATGACAATGGAAGAGGTGATGCTGATTTCACGAAGAAATTCCGTTGAACTTGGAAATTTAATATCCTCAGACGATCTTCCTTTTGTCCCAAAAAGTTTCCCAACCATCCCTGCAATTAAAGAAAGTATGGTTGTTGGATGACCAATAATAAAATCATCTGACTGAGTTACTTTTCGAACAAAAGGTCGTAATAAAGCTGGAGCAATAATAATATAAAGAGCTGTTAAAATAGAAGCAAATAGAACGAGTTGCGTATTGGATAAATCGTTTTCAATACCGACTGCAACAAAGATAAAAGGGAACCAAAACAGCATATGCCCTGTTAAGAAAACGTGCTTAATAGGTGTAAAGCGGGCAACGACTAAATTAATAAGAAAGGCAATTAACATCGCAAGACCAATTTGTGTACCGTATTGACTCAGAATGGTATCGGCCCCTAGGGCAGGAGCAACCTCCGGGTTATCAATGTTGTACATGACATTAAAGCCCTCTGTTAATGGTGCAATGGAGTTCATTAAAATATTCGTACCTTGAGTCAAAATGACAACGCCAATAACCGTTTTTGCAGTACCTGAAACGACTGAAGAAAAATCTTTTCGAAGCAGCAAAAGTCCTGTAAGAGCGATAAGACCTAAGAAGATAGCTGGTTCACGAATAACCTCAATAAGAAAATCCATTCCTGTTTGCATAAAGAACCCCCCTTATTATAGTTGGAAGGAACGTAGGCATTATGCCTGAAGTTCCGCCTCAACTTTTTCTTTGATTTCTGCTTTGTTCACAAAGCTATTGATAATAATAACCGGCTTGTTAACCGTTTTTTGCAGTTTTTCGCCTAATTCTTTACTTGTGAAAATATAATCAGCTGGGGTGCTTTGGGCAGAGCCAACATCACCTGTAAATACATCTGCTTGAATGCCAAGCTCTTTTAGAACCCCATCTAAATTCATTTTCAACACCATTGAAGACCCAAGCCCGAAACCACATACTGTCATAATCTTTACTTTAGCCATTTTTTTACCTCTCCTTTACATTAAGTTGAAAATCTCTTCTTTTGATTGAGCGTGGCGCAGTTTTTCGACTTTTTCTTCATTAATGAGTACGCTTGAAAGCCGTTCAATAAGCTTCAAATGTGCTTCTGTTCCAGTTGCAGAAAACGAGAACACAAGATCAACAGGGTCATTTTGTTCGCTTCCGAATGACACAGCCTCGTCAAGTATTGCTAGTGAGATAGCATCCTCATGTACGGCTTCACTTGGTCTAGCATGTGCCATGGCGATACCAGGGCCAATCACAATGTATGGTCCATTTTCTTTGACAGAATGAATCATTTGAGCGATATACTCTTGCGTAATGGCTCCTGTACTTAACAGCAAAGATCCAGACGCTTGAATAGCTTCTTCCCAGTTGCTTGCTTTTACGTTAACGGCAACATGTTCTTTTCGTATCCATGTAGGCATCATGTCGCGTCCTTTCTTCCAATCCATTTTTGTAACAGCTGTGTTCGAGATGTTTCGTTTTCTAGATAGTGAAAGAGCTGTATAAAATCTTGGTTATGCGCTTCCTTCATAGCGAGGACGATAATCATTGTGACTTGTTCAGGATTAAGGTCGCCAAATTCAATCTCGTGTTCGAGTATCGTTAAACTAATGCCTTCTTTTTTTACATGCTCAGGGCTTGCATGAACAAAAGCCACTTTCGGAAGGAACACCATATAGGTTCCATTTCGTTCTACAGACATAATCATTTCTTGAATGTAGCTTTGTTCAATATAGCCTGCAGCGAGAAGGGGTTCGGACGCTAATGTAATGGCGTCACGCCAATCGTTTGTCTTAATCGTGTGTATTTTTTCATCAAACAAAGAAGGTTCTACTAATGAAGCGTTTCCGTAGACCTCATTAAAGGAAGCTAGCTGTTTGCGATTTACAATTTTATGAGCCTCGTGTTGAATCAATCGCTTATCTTGGTCACTGAGTAATGGACTGACACGAAACCGTTTCGTCTGATGCCAGTGTGGAATGGAAATTTCCTGAGTGGTCAAGATAAAATCAGGACTTGTTTCTTGTAGAACTTGCTCAAGATCTTGGGTTCGGACTACATGAATAATGTGAAAACCAGGCTCAATTTGCTCTAGCTTTGTTGTTAAGATGGACGATGCTGCAAGCCCTGATGAACAGACAACCATTACGGTTGGTAAAAAGTCACGGCTTCTGCTCCGCTCGTAAGCGGCGCTAATGTGCATCGTAATATAGGCGACTTCGCTTGCTAATAAATGAATCCCCATATTGTATGTTAGTTGAAAAACCATTTCATAAATGGCGCGATACCGAACTTTAATTTCTTCGGTGTAGGGATTTTCAATTTCCACACCTTGTGACATCCGCATAAATGCAGCTTTGATGTGGTGTGTTAAATCATTCGTCAGTTTTTCATCTGCAAGAAAATTTGTATGCAGAACGGTTGATAGTTGAGACAATAAGTGCTCACAGAACTGGCTCTCTCGGCTATTTTTTTTGAAATGGGACGTTCCTTTCTGATACGAGACGACTTTTGCCTGATCAAATAAATCATCAAGAAACGCAGATTCATGTAAAACGGAACGCTCGTCTTCTACATGATCTTTAATAAACGTACCAATGACACCTAAATGAAAGTGGCGCTTATGCCGGTGTTCTTTTGGTACAAATACATAGCTTTTTGCGGTGATTTGTTTTTTCCACCAACATAAGAAAAGCGTGAAGACATCAATGGAGGATTCACTATAATGTACACCTCGCTCTGTTTGAACAAGCGAAAGCCATGTTTTCATGAGCTCCATTTCACGTTCATTAACATTTAACCAGTCCTCAATTCGATCCAAATCGGCTCGTTTGTCTCCGAGCATCTGATAAAATGCAAGTCGCAGGCTTCGTTCAGTACCAATGACTTGAAATCCTTTCCAAGCCTGTTTGACAAGTTGCAAATCAAAGTGATCAAGCCATTCTTCCACATCAACCAAGTATTTGTGGACACTTGAGCGACTTAAAAAGAATTGATCCGCAAGCTCTTGAATCGTAAACGTTCCATTAATTGTGACGAACAGACTCATCATTAGTCTTTGAGTATGCTTGTCTGTACTTTCTTGCTTTCCTTCAATTAACTCGAACAGGTAAGGACGTTTGTCGTCTCCAACCCTTAAGCGAACGCCTTTTCCTGGCATTCTAGTCGTTGTCACTTGAATAGATTCTAAGCTGGTATCGATCGCATCTAAGTCATAGCGAATGGTTCGGCTACTAATATTTAACCATTTGGCTAAGAATTCAATGGTGACAAAGTGATCGCTTTCAAGTAATGTAAGCAAAATCGATTTTTGTCTAGAGGTCAACATAGGCATCACCCTTGTCTTTATAATAGCGGTAACTAAAATTCTTCCAAAGACTGAAAAATAGCACATATGTGGCAATGGGCTAACAGAGCATGGAGAAGACTCTATTAAGAGCATTATAGCGGTTTTTTATGTAAATAAAAGGGAATAGGTAAATAGAGGAATAAAGAGGAAGGAGCTGGTATGAGTTGAATTTTTTAGAAGAGGAAAAGCTTCGAAAGAAAGTAGTGATAAAAACATTTGTCTTCTTACCTGTTGCGGTAGTAACGGGTATGATTCTGGCGAATGTTGCTATGGAAAAGGGTTTCCCTAGTATTCGTCAACTACTGATTACTGTTATAGCTAGTTATATCGTTACGACTGTTGTGTGGCTATTGCAGTCAGAAGATAAACAGATTGATAGGGAAAGAAAGCTACAGAAACGTCTCGATCATAAATCTAAAATGAGGAGAGTAATAGAGGGGATTGGTGCTATTGTCGTAACCTACTTCATTATTAAGCTTGTTTATCCACTATTATAAAGACCGCTCAATTAAAAGAGCGGTCTACTTCTTATGAAAATAAATCAAACACCATTGTGTCTCGAACTGTCATACGAGCATAATAAGTTCCTGAAACGTCAACTCCGACACTAAATCCTGCCGCTTCAAAGCCAGCACGAGCACTAGCATCGATTTGTGTGACGATGGTTGTTTGTCCCGTTACAGTAAACTCTCTTACTGGAAAATCACCATGAAGAATATCCGTATTTGAATCTTCTAAAGTATGGGGACCGCTCCCTGTTGTCCACCATGCATCGCGAATGTCGACAACTTCTTCATAAATACCTTCAGCATTTTTAGTGACAACAAACCGCACATTTAAAACAACTTCAAGCCCGTTGTATTCCCTTGTGGAGAACATTTCCATAAATTCCTCAGTCGGTGGCACCGTTATCGGTGGAGGTAAAAGCGGATGATCATCTGCTGCTTGGACGGTATTTCGTAGGGTGATTTGTTCCAATAGGTCATTGGTTGTGAGATCTCTAATAAAGAGAGTATCGTTTTCCTTTTCAACGTTTACAAGATCTTCTGCGTAAGGTAACTCAATAAACAGACCGTTCAACTCTTCGTAGTAAACATTCTCTGGTGGAGTTGCGTGGACTTTTGCCGCGTCTGTCGATGCATGTGCATAAGAACTTCCTCCAGCCATAATAAAGAAAAAAAGAATGGAGGTGGTAAGGCTGTAAAACCAGGTTTTCATAATAAAAACTCCCTTCAATATTTTGTTGTACATGAAGAGAGTTACCCGGCAGCCAACAAAAATAAGCGTAACTGATATTGGGAAATGTACGGTTTGTTAAGCCGTTATAAAAGGTTTGAGAGCATGGCATTACTCAGTGAATGAATCCTTCAAATAGAGAAAATACCTGTTACAAGAGCTTTTTATTAACGATGATCATTGTCGATTTCTTGGGAAATCTAGTGGATCATACCCATTTTTAGTATAAAAAAGAGAACGGGAATGAGTAAAGCTGGTACTAAATTTAACGTTTTAAAGGAAGAGATTCCGACAATGTTTAGTCCTGTGCTCAGTATTAACAGCCCACCAATGATTGAAATCTCGGTCAGTAATTCAGGAGTAAAGAAAAGGGAAGCAAAGCTTGCTAGAAAGTAAATACTTCCTTGCCAAAGAAGCAAAATGAAGGCAGAGAAAGCAATACTAAACCCGAACGTTGCGGCAAGTACAATAGAGGTGAAGCCATCGAGTATCGCATTCGAATAAAGATACGTATATTGATCATTTAATGCAGCTTCTATTGGCCCAACAATTGATAGCGTACCAACACAAAAAAGGAGAATAGCGGTCGTTACCCCTTCATTCGCTTGTCCTCTAAGTATGAAAGATAAGGCGCTACGAAACCGATCTTCAAATCGAGTCCACTCCCCAATAATGCCACCAAGCGCCATACTAATAATAAATAAGACAGGATATGCACTGTTTGGTAAATTGGTCGTAAGGGCTCCAATGCCAAGGCCGATAACGGCGAGCCCCATCCCTTGAAGAAGGATCGTATGAAATCGATCTGATAATCCTTTCTTTAACACAGTTCCTATGAAACTACCAATAAGAATTGTTGCTACATTTACAAACGTCCCAATCATAGAAAAGCCTTCTTTCTTTGTCTGTCGTCAAACTAGTTGTTTTTCACTAGTATACTAATACATTTAAACGTAAAGTCGATGTGAACTTTATGAACAAAATAAATAAAATGAATAAAATACATCGTTATTATCTAAATTCTCTTGCAATTACCGGTGTATATACATAAGATAAAGAAAAGGTGTTTGCAGGAGGACCTATGAAATCAATGGATCATAACATGTGTGGGTTAATTATTGATTTTGAAGAACAGCTTGGTCGGAAAGTTAACGAGAAAGAGTGGATGTTCCTTCAGTGGGTGACTGCGAAGGCAAGAGAGCAGAATGAACTGGATTATATCCAGCAATGTGACAAGTAAACAAAGCGTAAGGAATGTCTAGCCGTTTCACGACTGGAAAAGTTTTTCTTGACGTCATGGGTCATCTCATTTATAGTAACACTAACTTTAATGATAGGAGGAATGTTAAGAATGTTACCAGCAAGATTACGCCAGCAAACTTTGAACAAACAGTAATTCTATATGTTCAAAGGCTCTGTTTTCATAAACAGAGTAAACGGGAGTAGTCTGCACATTTTTAACAACCTTCACCGGATAGAAGAAACGGGGAGAAAGGCAGATTAGGCTGTCTTTCTTTTTTTTTGAAAAAAGGGAGACATGTCTTTGTTCTACCCTCGTTTACTCGTAACCACAGACGCCGTATGTCTGTGGTTTTTTGTGATGATGCGCCTTTTATCTCATCATGAAAAGGACGTGAAAGAATGGAACAATTAGTAGTAGAACTTAACGATATCCTTGTTACGTATGGAGATCAACTTATCTTGGAAATCGATCGCCTGCATCTACACCAATGTGATCGCATTGGTATTGTTGGGGAAAATGGAAGTGGAAAAAGTACGCTTATAAATGTGCTTGAAGGGAGTACTCAATCAAGTAGAGGTCAAGTTCATCGGCATATTGACTTTGCTTCTTTCGCTCAAAAAGAAGCCCCTGGAAAAGGTAAGGTGGAGGGTGAATGGAGTAGTAGACTGGAGCTTCCGAATCAAGGTCGAGCAGACATGAGTGGTGGTGAGCAAACACGTCTCAAATTAGCACAGCTGTTTAGTGCTTATCGGGAGGGGATGTTACTAGATGAGCCCACCACTCATCTGGATGAAAAAGGAGTCGATTTTCTTATTGAAGAACTTCGCTATTATGTTGGTACTCTTGTCATCGTTAGTCACGATCGGTATGTATTGGATCAGCTTGTAACGACAATTTGGGAATTAAAAGACGGTCAAGTAAATGAGTATAGCGGGAATTATACTGCTTATGAAGCGCAAAAAAGATTGGAACAATCGATTCAACAAGAGCAGTATGAACAAATGAAAAAGGAAAAGAATCGTCTCTTAACTGCTGCAGAAGAGAAAAAGAAAAAAGCACGAAACGTAACGAGAGGGAACCGGTCGATGTCAAAGAAGGAGACGAAAGCGACAGCGAATCGCATGTTTATGACAAAATCGAAAGGAACGAGTGAAAAGTCTATTCAGCGAGCAGCAAAGGCACTTGAACAACGTGCTCAGCAACTGCCCGAAGTAGATGCCGTTGAACGTGAAAGACAGATTGTGTTTCATCAGCCAGCGTATTTACAACTTCATAATAAAGTGCCGATCTTTGCCAATCAATTAACGTTAAAAAAACACGGTCGCGTATTAATAGAAGACGCAAGCTTCCAATTTCCTTTAGGTAAAACCATTGCCATTACAGGTGAAAATGGGTCAGGAAAAACGTCGTTGTTACAATCAATTGTAAGTCAACATGAAGGGATAACGGTCTCGCCCAATGTTCGGTTTGGCATTTATCAACAATTTGATTTTCAGTGGAAAGAAAGACTTTCGGTTCTAGCGTTTATTAAGCAAAATAGTGATCAGAGAGAGGCGAGAGTTCGTTCTGCATTAGCTAATATGGGCTTTTTGGGGAACGATTTAAGGAAATGTGTAAGTAAATTAAGTGGAGGAGAGTCTATCCGGCTACAGCTTTGTCATCTTTTCTTAGGTGAGTGGAATGTTCTGGTATTAGATGAACCAACTACTTTTCTGGATGTGAAAAGCATGAAAGCACTAGAACAATTTATTAAAGCATATGAAGGAACCATTATTCTTGTAAGTCATGATCGAACGTTTTTACATGAAGTAGCGGACGTGAAGTATACGATTAATAATCGCCAATTAATAAAGGGAGATGTTGGAGAATGAATCAAACAGAAATCATACAATTAGCTAGGCGCCATCAATTACTATTAGAGGAGAACTCTTTGAAAATAAATGAGTCTGGACTTGATTTTCGAGTAGTGCATGCGAAAGACACGACAGGTGAAAAATGGATTTTACGCATTCCTCGTAGGGCGGACTCCTTAAAACATAGTAAAAAAGAACAAGCAGCTTTAACGATCATAGACACACATGTAAGTTTTCAAGTCCCTCAGTGGACGATTTTTTCAAACGAGTTGATTGCCTATAAAGAGCTCGATGGTACACCGGCAGCGACCATTGATATGGAAAAGCAAGCGTACGTATGGATCTTTGATGAAACAAAACCTCCACATTCCTATCAGCAATCGCTAGGTAAGGTGATGGCGGATCTACACAATGTTTCAACGGATCAGATGGTACGAACTGGAGTTAATATGCTAAGTGGTACATCACTTCAATCTCATATGAGAGAAAGAATGAACCGTGTTAAAAATCATTTTGATATTCATCCAAAGCTATGGGCGCGTTGGCAAATGTGGCTAGAGAATGACTCGATTTGGCCGACTTTTTCAGGAGTGAAGCATGGAGATTTGCACCCGGGGCACATTTTGCTTAATGAACAATTCGAGGTAAGCGGTTTAATCGACTGGACGGAAGTAGCTGTTGGTGACGTGTCTGAGGATTTCGCAGCCCATTATCAACTTTTTGGAGAAGAGGGATTGGATCAATTACTTGTCACCTATGAGCAAGGAGGTGGGCGTGTGTGGAAAGGAATGAAGCAGCACATTATCGAGGTTCGTGCTGCGTCACCAATACTTGTTGCAGAATTTGCGTTGTCGTCAGGCTTAAACGATATGGTTGAAATGGCTAAACAGATGCTTTCATCTGATGGTTGAGGGCTGGATCAAAATGCTTTACTGACTGTTAAGGAGCGGGTAGAGTAGAGGCAGTGAGGTGAAGGATATGGGTGAATGGATACGAAATGTGCGTATGGAAACAGGGTTTGAAACAGAAGGGGACTTTGTATACGGCAGTAGAACCGAATCGTTCGATATACAGGTGGAGAACGGTAAGGTCATAGAGATACAGTCAGCCGGAAAACGAGATGGCTTTAATGCGTATGGAAATTTGTTACTACCAAGTTTACAAGAAATGCATTGTCATTTAGACAAAAGTAAGCTTGGTGTGCCTTGGCAACCAATTACACCAGCGAATTCGATTGTTGAGCGATTTACACAAGAAATAAAGGAACTCGATCAGTTAGATCTCTCATTACAAGAGCGTGCACGCAATTTAATCGATCTAGAATTGGCGAACGGCGTTACGTTCTTTCGATCCCATATCGACGTTCATCCTAAAGTTGGACAGCGGTATTTAGAAGAAGTACAAGACGTGTTACATCACTTTAAAGGAAAACTTGACTATGAACTCGTTGCGTTTCCTCAACATGGTATGCTGCGCTCCGATGCCTATGGAGAAGTGAAGCAAGCTTTGGAGGCTGGAGTGAATTTGATTGGGGGTGTAGACCCTTCTTCCCTTGATGGGGACGTAGAAAAATCCCTATCTCAAACCTTTGAGCTCGCTACAGCGTTTCAAATTCCAATTGACATTCATGTTCATGATCGTGGGGAGCATGGACGAGAAACAGTCAAGACGCTCCTCGATTACACAAAGCAAAGCGGTTGGCAAGGCAAGGTAGCGATTAGCCATGCATTTGGGTTGAACGACTTTGTTGGAGAAGAAAGGGCTGAGGTTTTTACAGAGTTAGCCAAGACAGGAATTTCAGTTGTATCAAGTGTTCCTATTACAGGTGTTATCCCACCTTTGGAAGAGTTACGATCATATGGGGTACAGGTAAGAATTGGCTGTGACAATGTTTACGATTCTTGGTCTCCTTTTGGAACTGGTAAGGTTACGGAGAAGCTTAACCGCTATGCAGAAATGTTCCGTTTAACAAAGCACGATACGCTAACAAACGCACTCGAACTCATCACAGGTCAGCCGCTTTTGTACGAAGAAGGTTTACCATGGCTTCAAGAAGGAATGGATGCTTCGTTTATTCTTGTTGATAGCTCTTCTACAGCAGAATTTGTTGCCAGACAAAACGACGTGATGGCTAGTTTTTTCAAAGGAAAGCTTGTTTATCAAAAGGAGGGTGTATGATGATTACGAGTGAGGATAAAGCCTATTTACTCCAGTGTATTGAACTAGCAAAGAAAGCGCTGGAAAATGGTGATGAACCGTTCGGATCACTACTCGTTTCAGCAAAAGGAGACATCCTATTTGAAGTCCATAATCATGTTTCTAGTGGTGACCAAACACAACATCCTGAATTTGCTATAGCGAGGTGGGCAGCCGCTCACTTAACAGCTGAAGAACGGAAGGTTGCAACTGTATACACGTCTGGTGAACATTGCCCAATGTGTGCAGCTGCTCACGGTTTAGTAGGGCTAGGCAGAATTGTCTATGTAAGCTCGTCAAAGCAATTGCGTGAATGGAAAAAGGAAATAGGGTTGGAGCCCGGCAATTTGCACCCTCTAGCTATTGAAGATGTAGTCAAATCGATTTCTGTTGATGGACCTGACGAAGAATTAGCAGAAGAAGTGAAACGTCTTCACGTCTTAAAGCATTCAACATAAAATGAAAAGAGACTGGGACAAAAGTAGATAGACAGACCAAAATGACGAACATTCCTGAAAATAGGAACGTTCGTCGTTTGTTTTATATGAAAATGAGCGGAAGGAGAACCCGAAGACTCCTAGGGGATCAGCACGTGTCTGAAGACTCTGGAGTGGCGGTTTTTCACGGAGGAGGCTGAGGCCGTGTCTCCGGAAAGCGAAGGATTCTCCTGTAGCGGTGCTACTCAGCATATTTTAGACTATTCGTCTTTTCAAATACTACTTTTCGTTATGTCCCAGCCTCTTTTTAACGATCTCGTTAGAAAAAATACATTACTCTTTAGTTTGTTCATTTGCTATGGTTCCTTGGTGAAAAAAAAGTTTCCAATCCGTTCCGTCGTACTTCCAAATCGAACTTCTTAACGTTTCTCGGTTTAAACAATGGTTTTTCACTCGGTAAGTGGTGAGAGCGGCCTGTTCACCAAGTTGATGCATAGTCCAATCATGCAATGTTAACGTGTGAAGGCTTGCGCCATCGACGAAATCGTGGCGAGTGAAAACCTTCCCTGAACTCCCGAATTCAACAAAATCGTCCGCTAGTATGTGACCAAGCGCTTCACCAGATTCTCGGACCGCTCCACTTAGATGACATTCTTCCAATTGTTTAAGATGCATTTCCAGATTCATCGATTCACCCTCTCTACGAACCAGCTCATGATAGACTTTGACGTAAGTGCTATTTTTATTGTGTATAGAATATCGTACATCAATCAGCATGAAAGGTGAAGTTGAATAGAGGCATCAACGAAAAAAAGAGCTCTACTACTCCTGCTATAGGGCCTCAAACGCTAGAAAACTTTCTAGCCAAACATCGTTACGTCGGGTCTTTAACAACTGTCAGTTCCTCTAGCTGTGGATGCTGAGAACCAACGAACGTAGCTCCGCTAGTACGTTGATTGACGATAAAGTCAATGTGCTGCTTGGTAATTCTTTCACCTGGAATGAGAATGGGTATTCCAGGGGGATAGGAGATAACGAATTCTGTATTTATTTTACCGAGACTAGCTGAAAGAGGGACGAGTTGTTGCGGTGAGAAACTGGCTTTTCTTGGTGTCATGCTCATGACTGGTGCTGGTGGTTTCACTACAGGGTTCATTACTGATGAAGATTTTTGATAGCGAGCGATTAGTTTTTTGAGAGCACGAAATAATTTCTTTGCGTCTTTTTTCGTTGTTCCGATTGTGAAGATAGCTAAAGCGTAGCGAGTGTCAGCTAGTTCAAGTAGAATATTTGATTCTTTTTCTAGCAGTTGTTTTAATTCATATCCAGAAAGGGGGAGTGTATCTATTTTTATGATGACTTTCGACTGATCAAGATCGAATGAAGCATCTGAGGAAAGTAGGTCATCTTTAGTCGGGCAAGAAATACCCGTTAGTGTGTTTACTTTTGTACGGAAATCCTCAGCAAGTGCCAGTGCTCTCTGAAGTTGCAACCTTCCCGATTGTTCTAGCTGATAACGAGTTGAATCCAGAGAAGCAATGAGTTGAAAAGGACGCGAGGTGGACATTAAATAGTTCATTGCGTTCTGAACGTTCCGGAAGTCAACCAGCCCTTTTCGATAGAGAAGAATTGACGTTTGATTCATAGAGCCACCAAGTTTATGCAGACTTGTGGCTGCTAGGTCAGCCCCTGCTTCCATTGCACTAATAGGTAATTGAGGATGGAAAGGTAAATGAGCTCCATGTGCTTCATCTACAATAACAGGGATCTGTTTATCGTGAGCAATGGAAACAATTGTTTGTAAATCTGTGCAAACACCAAAATAGGTGGGGTTAATTAGTAAAATGGCTTGAATATTTGTATACTGATTGATTGCACGTATAAGCGAGTTCGCAGAGTAATGATGGGAAATGCCAAGGTCGTTATCAAATTCGGTCTCAAGAAAGAGAGGCTCCACACCGGCGAGGATCATTGCTGCTACGACAGAACGATGTACGTTCCTAGGCACAATCATTTTGCCGCCATCGTTACAGGTTGCCAAAATCATAGCCATGATGGCGGTACTCGTTCCTTGGGTGGATAGAATGCTTCGATCTGCATGATAGGCTTTTGCCATCTCATTAGCTACATCATTTAAAACGGATGGTTCTAAGACGTTAACATCGATCATATCAAGTTCAAACAAATGGCTTTTGGCTAGCTTACTAAATGTTGACTCTGTTCCGATCTTATGATGCCCTGGCGTATTAAAGTGAGTGCGTTTCTGAGCGAGAAACGCTTTTGCGAACTGGTCAGTTGGATAATTTCTTTTACCCAAGGTGCTCACACCCTTAATTTGTATAAATAGACAGTAACTTTCTCTACTATAGTAAGCAGGAGTATGACAAGGGTGACAAAAACAGATGAATGGCGTGCAATATCAATCAAGAACACGGTTTTATACATAATGATTTCGTTGAGATAGAGTGGTGAAGATTTGAGCCAATGACAAATAATCGAAATTATTAGGCATTTTTAGCGTATAATCCTCAACTTGAGCATGGTACCCTAATAATAAATAAAGTGATACAGGCACGATTCTTAAAGTGACTAAAGAAACGGTAAAAGTGTTTCCAGGTAAATGAAAACGCTTACTAACGAGAAGGGGGTACAGGTTTTGTCAGTCATAAGAGGGAGAGGACGTTGGGTTTTTCCTAGTTTGACAAGTGTTGTCGCTGTTATGGTGTTAGCGGGGTGTTCAGCAGAGGAATCCGATGCCATTGAAGAAACGATTACGATTGAAGGAAAGACAACTGTTACTTACTGGCATAATCATACCGGTAGAGGGCTTGAAGCAATTCGCCAAGTTGTATCCGATTTTAACGAGAGTCAAGATGATATATTTGTGCAAGAAATTTATAGTGCTTCAACAGAAGGGGACGATCAACGCTTACTGACAGCGATTGCTGGAGGAAACCCACCTGATCTTGCTCATTTTGACCGCTTTAAAGTCGCTCAATATGCAGCTGAAAATTCATTAGAACCACTTACACCGTTTATTGAAAACGATCAATATGATATGGGCTTATATTACGATTACGCTGTTGACGAAACGACTTATGAAGATGATATTTATGCCATGCCAATTACAACGGATTCCCGTCTATTGTTTTATAATAAAGACCGCTTTCAAGAAGTTGGTCTTGATCCAGAAAATCCACCAACGACCATAGAAGAATTGGAAGACGCTATTGAAAAGTTGTCTACTATTGAGGACGGGCGAGTAGAGGAGTTAGGAATGGTTCCCTGGACCGCTCAAGGATGGTTGTATACATGGGCTTGGACTTTCGGCGGCGATTTCTATGATATGGAGACGAATACGTTAACCATTGATCATCCTAAAAATGTGGAGGCACTAGAATGGCTCGTGTCAATCGCAGATCAATACGATGCTGCAACCGTAACGAGTTTTGATACGGCTCAAGGGAGTAATGAAATGGACCCCTTTATTCAAGGGATTTATAGTATGAAAGTCGATGGTCCCTTTTCCATATCAACGATTCAGCAATATAAACCGGATCTAAATTATGGTGTCACACCGATACCAACACCAACTGGAGATGATTTCGCCACATGGTCAGGTGGGACATCTGTCATTATTCCAAAAGGTGCCCATCATGCTGAAGAAGCATGGGAGTTTATGAAATACTTTGGTAGTTACGAGGGGCAAATGACCTACAGTGAAATTAATAATCAAATGTCTGTCATTGATAAAGTGAACGAAGATTTGTATCAGGATGATCCAATAATGACTGAATTTATTGATATTTTACCGAACTCAAATGCACGACCACCTATTCCTAGTGGCCAACTGTTGTGGAATGAATTAGACAGAGCGGTAGAATACGCTATTCATGGAAGAGGAGAGCCACAAGAGCTTTTAGAGCGTGTTCAAAGAAGGGTAAACCAAGCAGAGGCTGAGGAATAGGAGGAATTCAATATGGCGCAACTTGAAACGAATAAACCGACCAAAGTAAGAGTGAATAAGCGACGATCAAACGAAAACCTTACAGGCTGGCTGTTTGCGATGCCTTGGGTAATTGGGCTACTACTCTTTTTTGGCTACCCATTGCTTTCGTCCATGTATTACAGCTTTACAGACTTCAGTATTCTTCAAAGTGGAGAATTCATAGGATTAGCTAATTACCGTGAGCTGTTTCAAGATGATTTATTTTGGATTTCCATATATAACACCATATATTTTGCTGTCTTTTTTGTACCACTTAGTATCATCTTTGGTGTCGCTCTTGCAATGGTGCTGAACATGAAGGTAAAGGGAATGGCGGTCTATCGAACGATCTTTTTCTTACCAACACTTGTACCACATGTGGCTTTGGCTATTTTATGGGTATGGCTCTTAAACCCCCAGTTCGGATTAGTCAATGCGATGCTTGATTTTGTCGGCATTCAAGGGCCACCATGGCTAGGAAGTACGTTCTGGTCAAAGCCGGCACTCATATTAATGTCGCTTTGGGGAATTGGGCAAGCGGTCATTATTTATTTAGCCGGGTTAAGTGATATTTCTCAAGAATATTATGAAGCAGCTGAAGTAGACGGCGCAACATTCTTACAAAAAACCTTTAAAATTACGTTGCCTTTGCTAACACCGGTTATCTTTTTTAACTTGGTGATGGGTTTTATCGGTGCTTTTCAACAATTCACATTGCCCTATGCCATGACGAATGGAACAGGAACACCAGCTGATTCATTAACCTTTTACGTCATGTATTTATACGATAATGCATTTAGCTATTTTAGAATGGGCTATGCTTCGGCAATGGCGTGGATTTTGTTTCTCATTATTCTAGTACTAACGAGTCTTGTCTTCTGGAGTTCAAAAAAATGGGTTCACTATCAAGGTGATTGAGGAGGAATGAGAAGTGGAAGCAACTGCAAAGAAGCGTTTTAAAAAGATTTATGCACATACTGTTTTAATAATCGCGTCCATCATCTTTCTCGTTCCATTTATTTGGATGGTGTCAACGTCGTTTAAACCGATCACACAAGTATTTAGTTTTCCACCTGAATTTATCCCTCGTCCTTTTCAATGGGAAAATTATATAGAAGCGACTCAATACATCCCATTTTGGACGTACACATATAACACCGCAGTGATCACAGGATTAAGCACATTAGGCGTAGTCATTTCTTGCCCAATTGTTGCTTATAGCTTCGCAAAGTTACGCTGGCGTGGACGCAACGTGATGTTCGCCATTACCATTGCTGTCATGATGATTCCAGCTCAAGTAACAATGATTCCGTTATTCTTACTTTTTAATCAATTCGGTTGGGTAGGAACGAATTTACCTCTTATTGTGCCAGCATTTTTTGGGGTTCCGTTCTCTATTTTCCTTTTGCGTCAGTTTTTTAAAGGATTGCCAGATACATTAAGAGAAGCAGCAAAGATTGATGGAGCAAGTGAGTGGCGAATTTACTGGCAGATTATGTTTCCGTTAGCGAAACCAGCCATTCTAGCTATTGCGTTGTTTCAATTCATGGCTTCATGGACAGATTTTCTTGGACCGCTCATTTATTTAACAGAAGAAGCATCTTACACACTATCATTAGGTTTACAACAATTTCAAAACCAACAAGGGTCTCAATGGCATCTAATGATGGCGGTTTCCACCATGATGACATTACCGATTATCGTTCTTTTCTTCTTTATGCAAAAAACGTTTATTAATGGCATTACCTTTACAGGAATAAAAGGATAGTAAAAAACAAAAGACGAATGCCCAAGATTTAATAAGTTCCTTCCAGTGTCTCACTTTTTTACGTGTCGACTAGATAGGAAACTGTTCATGGGAATCATTCGTCTTTTTGTTGCATTCTAAGCATTTGATTTACTTTGTTTTAAAGCTTAAGAAGCCATCGTCAACCGGAATGGTTTGACCGTTTACAGCATTGGCTGCGTCTGTAAATAAAAACGTAACGACATTTGCGACTTGCTCAGGTTTAATGAATTGTTGTCGCATGTGTAGTTGGGCAAGTTGTTCTTTCGCCTCATCTGAGTCACCTAAAATGGGGGTATCAATAAATCCTGGTGCAACGCCAACAGAACGAATGCCATAATCAGAAAGTTCTAAGGCTGCTGATTTTGTCATCATCACAACGGCTGCTTTCGCTGCATTGTAATTAAAACTGCCTAAGGCAGCAATAGAGCCGTAAATGGATGCTGTATTCACAATTGTTCCTTTTACACCTAATTCAACCAATTTCTTCGCAGTATAGTAAATACCGTAATAAACACTATGCTGATCAACGTCTATGACTTTATGATAAGATGCAGGATCTAGTTCAAGCAGTGGTTTTACAAGCCCGATACCGGCATTGTTAAAAATACCATTAATTGTATTGAATTTTTCTACGGTCCAATGAACCATTGCTTCTACTTCTTCTGCTTTTGAGACGTCTACTTTATAAGAAACAACTTTATCTGCAAGATCCATTTCTGTTGCGAGTGATGCTGCCGCTTCACTGTTAAAATCAGCAATCACAACTGACGCTCCCTTAGCTGCAAGTTGTTTAACGGTTTCTTTACCAATACCACTTGCGCCACCTGTTACGATAATTGCTTGTCCTTCCATTTCCATAAGAATCCCTCCTATATCGTTAGCGATTGCACGCTTTACTAAGCTTACCTTGATTGAAGCTCATTATACGCTTTCCAATTTAAGCCGCAAGTAGGCACCTTCATGTGACTTAGTAGCATGAAGGATAGTGAGCATAAGAAAATAGTGTCGTTATAAATATGAAGCATAAAGCTGTACAAATCTTTTTCTTTTTATTATAGTTATTAAAGAGTTGTTATATCTATTATCTAAGGGGATAAAAAATGAACAATCGGATCCAACGTAAAATAGCAAATTTAGAAGGGTTACAACGGTTTCCTGCTGAAGACTTATTTTCGTACTTTACAATTAATAAAAAGGATACGATTTTGGATGTTGGTACCGGAACAGGCTACGTGGCTCGTGCCGTGGCAACTAAAGTCGATAAAGTGTACGCACTTGACTCAGACAAAGACATTTTAGCGTACCTCATGAAAACAAGTGACGAAAGCGGCATTCGAAACATTGAACCTATTATTGGAGATTTTAAATCAATACCAATTCCTAAAGATCATGTCGATACAGCGATTGCCTCTATTTCTTTACATGAAGTGAAGCCGTTATCTGTTGTGTTAGACCAAATTCGATCAACTCTAAAGCAAGGTGGAGTATTTGTCTGCATTGATATAGAGAAAACGGAAAACGCGTCAGCACCAAGAGCCTTCTCTGGAGAAATGGAACAGGAAATGATGAATGCTGGGTTTACCATTGTTAACAAATCATTTCCTGCAATGAAGCTAGGTAAGGAGCCACTTTATGTAATTGTAGGCAGAAAATAAAGAAGAAATGCATGTAAGCGTGGTGGGCTTCTTAACGAATCCACTACGCTGTTTTCATTCAAAGAAGGGCATTGGAAAACGGAAGTGGATTAACGGGTACAGTATCTTCTTTTGTCATGGTACAATGAAAAAAAGGAGGAGATGCCTGATGAATTTGCCAAGTTGTTGGTCATGTCAATATACTTACTCCTATAAACAAGCGTACGTATGTACATTTGCAAAAACTAAATGCCCATCTTGCGGAGAGAAGCAGTACCAGTCAAAGCGAAGTAAGCTAAATTTTGGTTTGATCTTTCTTATGGCATTTATTCCATTGTTTATTGTTAGGACGTTTACCGCTATTTCATTTCCAGCGTATATAGGTATGATGTTGCTCTTGTTTGTCGTTGTTTCTTTTCTTTTGCCTTTTTGTTATCGCTTTACAGAGGAGCAGAAAAGTTATTTTTAGAATGGAACGGGCTGCTTGATTGGAAGCGTTTTATTAGAGGAGTCGTTGCGAATGAAATACATTGAGTGCGGGTGGGGGAATCGTTGGTTGTTGCGAACTGAAGTCGAGTATAGAGATGGAACCGAAATGGAATATAGGGGCTGGAAAGGCCCGGTATCGGTTCGCTCTCTCTATTTGCGACTGTGGGTTGGTCACACCATACTCATCCTAGATAGCAAAGAAGGGGTAAAGAAGCAACAAAAGACGCAATCGCGATTTAAATGTGTAGTTGGACTTGTGAGTGAGTAGAAGAATTTAAATAGAACCCTTGTGGTTCTATTAGTACATTTAATGACCGGTATCAGCTTTAGAATGTGCGTCTATAGGAGGATCAATAAGCTCACCGATACTTGTGGTTGAGGAAAAAGAAAAGAACAATATGGTTAGTAAGGCTATGGGAGCCCATTTTTTCATATTAATCAACTCCTAATTTTAATAGGTTTTTCTTTGAAGAATAAGCTTCGCGTAAATATTTTAGAGAGAGATCAGTTCGCTTCTGTTTTTCAAAATAGATCGCTAATTCATCTGCCATTTCTTCAATTTCGAAGTGTAGGTCATGGTCTTTTAACATTTGGAGAGACCGGTCAATGAGATAATGGTTCTCGTCAACGTACAAGCTCTTTAATATGGAACAATTTGCAATGAATTCTGTCATATTAAAATACTTTGCCTCTTGTAATCCTTCTTTTAAGAAGATAACTGCGGTTTCCATTTCATTAAGCTTGAATAGCGTTAAAGCTAAATTATATTTTGTTTTTGTGATGAGTGGGTTTGTTTCTGTCCCCATCTTTTCTAAGACCTTCTCATAATATCCTCTTGCGGCAGAATAGTTTTTGTAACGATATTCATTAATACCGAGCATACGAAGAACAATGACTTCAGCAACGGGGTAGTTACGTGCACTTACAAGATTTTCTTGCAAGATGTCATTTGCTTTTTCATAATTATCTGTTTCAGAAAATAAACCAGCTAACAAGTTATAACTGAAAATGGTTTTTTCCGTGTACTGAAGACGTTTGAACGTAACAATTGCATCTTCTAAGTATGAGCTAGCAAATACATATTGATTTATTCTGTATAAACTTGACCCCATGTAATAATGAAATTCTGCCTCTTCTGCGTCATCTTTTACATATTCTAGCAATCGCTCTGCTTTACGAAATAATTTAATTGCACTGCGATAATGCTCTTGAAGAAATTCATGCTGACCACTAATAAAATAATAGTAATAATGTAGGAGATTATCCATGGAACTTTTTACAATAGGGTCAATGCGATTAAACATTTCGTCGCCTGCTTCTCTATCTGTTGTTTGATCCATCATCATGTTAAAGCGGTACTCGACAAGGGAGTAATAAGCAAGAATTTGGTCACTTTCCTCCATTTTATTAAGCATGTCCTTAATTTCAGCTTGCAGATGAATCGCTTGATCAACGGATCGAGCAATAATGCAACTGTACCATTCTACAATCTTCGCCCCGACAATTTCTGAGCGAATGAAGTCCGACATATGTAACCCCCTCCTTTCTTCGTATATGGCTTATTTTACTAATAAAAGGGAATTCATGTAAGAACTATTTGATATTTCCCAATACGCTATTTGTTTATTTTTAGGTAATGTGTATTCATAAAAATACACCACCAGTAACTGCTCGACAGCTACCGATGGTGTTAGACGCGTTGTTCAGACATTCGTAGTGATTTTCTCATATACAGCCGATCTAGCAACCCAATGATGTGAGGCTTGTTCAACCAATTCATGATCAGCCTCTTCTTCAATAAAGGGTAATGGCAGCGTTGGAACTGGCTCATAGCGACGCAGGCTAGGGTTGGTAATCGGTATAGCAGCCAACAAATTTTTTGTGTAAGGGTGGTGGGGTTGTTCGAAAATCCTTTTTGTCGATCCCATTTCGACTATTCTCCCCTTGTACATAACAGCGACGCGATCGCAAAATTGCTGGACCATCGAGAGATCATGGGCAATAAAGAGATATGTTAGCCCAAGCTTCTGTTGAAGGTCTTTGAGTAGCTCGATCATTTGGGTCTGAATGGATGCATCAAGTGCAGAAAGAATTTCATCACACACAATAAGCTTTGGTTGAACTGCCAGTGCCCGCGCAATGCCAATTCGTTGTCGTTGCCCACCTGAGAATTCGTGAGGGTAGCGATAAGCCATGTCACGGTCTAAGCCTACTAATGTTAGGAGTTCAACGACACGGGTGTAACGCTCTTGCTTCGTCTGTACTAATTGATGCAAATCAAGTGCTTCGCCAATACTATCAATAATTTTCAGGCGTGGATCTAATGAGGCATATGGGTCCTGAAAGATAATTTGAATATGGCGACGCATGTGTTTTAATTCGTTTGGTGTCAGATGCCCTAGGTCAAAGCCTTCATATAGAACTTCTCCACTAGTCGGTTTATGCAAATGAAGCAGCGAACGACCAGTTGTTGATTTTCCAGATCCAGACTCACCGACAAATCCAAATGACTCGCCTTCATAAATGGTAAAGGAAACATCGTTGACTGCTTTCGTTACATGCCCTTTTGCTAATTGAAAATACTGTTTTAAGTTGCGAACTTGAAGCAGCGGCTTGTTATCTGAAAAAGTAGGTTCTTCTTTATCCGTCATCATCTTAGGAAAAGCATCCAGTAAGCGCTTCGTATAAGGATGTTGTGGGTAATCAAAGATATCTGTTGCCTGATTTTCCTCTACAATTTCTCCTTCTTTCATTACGATTACTCGATCACACAGTTCTGCTACGACACCGAAGTCGTGTGTAATAAGCAAAATGGATGTACCTGTCTCAGCTTGAATGTCTTTTAATAAATCTAATAGTTGAGCTTGCACCGTTACATCGAGTGCGGTAGTTGGTTCATCTGCAATAAGGAGGCGAGGTTTGCTTGCAAGAGCGATGGCAATAACGATGCGTTGCCTCATTCCGCCTGAAAATTCATGAGGGTACTGTTTAAATCGCTGTTCAACTTCTGCAATGCCGACTTTTTCCATTAGTACCAATGCTTCTTGTTTAGCTTTATGAGGGGTAAGCTTCTGATGTTTCCGAATGCTTTCTGTTATTTGTTTTCCAACTGTCTTAGTCGGATTTAAAGATGTCATTGGATCTTGGAACACCATTCCAATTTCTTTACCACGAATACGCTGCATCTTTTTCTCAGGTAAATCTAGTAAATTAGTTGATAAGAATTCAATTTGACTATCATCACCATAGACAGCAGAAGGAGAAAGTAGTTGCATAATCGCTTTCGCTGTGACGCTCTTGCCACTACCTGATTCTCCAACGATGCCAAGGGTTTCTCCTTTATTAATCGTGAAACTTATCTGTTTGACCGCTTCAATATAATCATCACCATTTATAAAGCCAACTGATAAGTCTGAGATGCGCATTAATTGCTCCATTGAAAATCCTCCGTTTACGTTCTTTTTCTTATCATAAAATTAAATCCCGATTAAATCAATATACTTAATTGACTTAACAGACAAGCGGTGCTATATTCATACATACATTTATAGATTTTTTTATAGTTGGAGGTGATGAGAGATTGTCCACGTTGCGAGTCACAGCCTTTATCGCTTCTCAATATGATAAAGCGATGCAGCAACCATCGTATCGTTTTTTACTGTTGTTGCTCGGATTACCACTACATATCATTCGGTTGGTCGTTGTGCTAGTACAACCTTCGACAACAACTGTTTTTGCGGAATCCGAACGTCGACGGCAAGAATTAGTTGATCAAGAAAAGAAAAAACAAGCTTTTTTTAAGCAAGAGAAATCAGTACAAGTAACAAGCCAAATTGTGGATGCACGACTTAAACAAGAATTAAATGGCCAAAACGAAGGAGAGCTGCTTCAACGACTACGAAGAGATGTGTCAGCTTTTTTAACAAAGCCAGTTGGCTTTACAGTGGGCCTTGTTCTTGCATTGCCTATGTACGTACTGCTTATGATTTATGCGAATCCATACGTTAAATACATTGCTGAGCGCTTGCTAATGATGGTGTACGTCGTCTTCGGCGTAACCGCACTCGTATTTACCATCCTTTATTTATCACCATTTGATCCAGCAATAAATTTATTAGGGGAGCAAGCATCACGAGAGCAAATTGAAGCATTTAATCGGGTTTATGGGCTTGATCAATCATACTTTACTCAGCTCTGGCAAGCGGTTCAAGGCGTATGGACATTTGATTTAGGCCAGTCGTACGAAGGAAATGAAGACGTTGTTCAAACCATTTTTCGCAGGTTTCCGGTGACGTTACAATTAACACTTCTATCCCTTATTTTAGCCATTGTAATTGCGGTACCTGCTGGTATCTATGCAGCCGTAAAACGACATTCGTTTTATGATCAGTTCTTTATGTTTGTGGCATTAATTGGACTTTCAATTCCTAGTTTTTGGCTAGGTCTAGTCATGATATTGCAGTTTTCGATTCAACTAGGCTGGCTCCCGGCAACATATAGTAGCACAAACAATCTTTCGTTGCTCATGCCAGCAATTGTGCTTGGAACGAGTTTAACAGCTGCGGTTGCGCGAATGACACGTTCCTCAACACTGGATGTCATACAGGAAGATTATATGATGCTAGCAAAAGCAAAGGGACTGTCTGGTTGGACGGTTATCGTAAAGCACGCAGTACCGAATGCGTTAATTCCTGTTGTCACCATCATTGGTCTTCAATTTGGTGGAATGCTTGGTGGTGCTGCCGTTGTGGAGAAGGTCTTTAACATTAGTGGATTAGGTAGTTATATTGTGGATAAACAATTTATTCCTGATATACCAGCTGTACTTGGCGGTGTTATTTATATAGCGATTGTAATTTCGATTATTAATTTATTGGTTGATTTACTTTATGCATTCCTTGATCCACGGATACGAGCAAAAATGAAAGAATACTAGTTAGGGGGTGAGCGTGTGGATCGAGCTAGAAAACAGTTTACATTTCGTCAGGTTCGCTTCTTCTTCTTTTTATCGACTGGATTTTTTCTTCTGTTAACGTTAGTGAATCTAAACGGTAGGGGCGAATATGGTGGCTTCTTTCTTTATACATCTATCCAATTTATCATACTGATGTTACACGGCTTCCTTCTTTTTCTTGTTCATAAACGTCGCTATAAAGACAATGAAAGAGATGGCGTTAGCAAGGGCTTAGCGTGGGTACTGTTATTCGGTGTTTTTACAGGGAATGTCTTTGCGTCATTAGCTGCATTCTATGTCGTGAAAGAAAAACGAACTGCAACGACGATTCTTGCCTTTTATATGATTCTTGCAGATGTGCTCGTCATTCTTGTGTCGTTAGTGAATTTATTTAAGCCCTACGTGGCAAATACATTTATTCCATCTATGATTCTTTTATTTAGTGTATTGCTTATACACCTGTTGTTCTTTTTTGCACTTCCATTCATTCAGAAGTCAACGAGGAATAGAAAGCGGGGCCTAGGAATTCTCCTGTTACTAACAGTTGTAACAGGAAATCTATTCGTCTTATTTGTTCTCTATACAATGTTCATTCAAGAACAACAGAAGAGAGGACTACTAGAAAAATTAATTTCTTACCCAGCGCCGATGATTGGATTATTTTTCATTCTATTTTTATTTATGATATCTGTTAGTAGTTATGGTGTTTTTGATTACGGAGATGCTATTACCAATAATTACAGTACGATTCTAGCTGAACCAAGCCTTGCCCATCCGTTCGGCACAGATAATTATGGGCGTGATGTATTTTCACGCGTCATATTTGGGGCACGGATTTCTTTAATTGTAGGGTTTGTTGCAACCCTTGTTCCGTTTGTCATTGGAGGGATTTTAGGAGCTATTTCCGGTTATTTCGGCCGTCGTTCAGATAATGTGATTATGCGTTCTCTCGACGTTTTGTATGCTATTCCTGATGTTCTGCTTGCGATTACCATCATAGCGGCCTTCGGTGCAAGTACAGTCAATTTAATTTTGGCTTTAAGTGTAGGAGCGATTCCCGGTTATGCACGAACGATGCGTGCCAATGTATTACAAGTATCCAATCTAGAATATGTTGAATCTGCTCGTGCTTTAGGAGCAAATCATATAAAGGTTTTAGTGAAGCATGTCATTCCAAATGCCATGTCTCCAATGATAATTCGGTCAACATTAACAGTTGGCACCGCAGTTTTGGCGACAAGCAGCTTAAGCTACCTTGGTTTAGGCGTTGAACCACATATACCAGAATGGGGCAATATTTTAAGATTAGGAAGCTCCTATTTAGAAAGTCAGCCTCATCTTGCTTTATTTCCAGGTCTAGCAATCATTTTACTCGTATTGTCGTTTAATTTTTTAGGAGACGGCTTACGTGACGCAACCGATCCACGTTTATCGTAAAACAAATCTAAGGGGGATGTAACATGAAGAAACAATGGGGACTAACACTCGCGGCTTTTGCTTTGGTGGCACTAAGTGCTTGTAATGTCACAACACGTGACGATGTGGAGGGAGAGGCATCAGACGTTGAACCGCCAGCAGAAGCAGTTGACATAGAATTACTGGCAATGAGTAGCAACGAACAAGATATTAACATCTTACGTGATCAGTTAACGTCTAATGGATTTACGGTTTCAATTAACCAACAGCCTGATTATGGCAGCTTTGTTTCGCAGCGAGATGCTGGCAATTATGATATTGCTATCTCTAGCTGGACGACAGTGACAGGAAACCCGGATTATGCGATTCGTTCATTATTTAAATCAGATGGCGACAATAGTTTAATAGACGATGCCGATATTGATGCACTTATTGAACAAGGTTCAACCGAATCACCAGAAGAGTATACCGATACGTATCGTGAATTAGAAGAAACTCTAGTAACCGAGAATGCCTATATCGTTCCACTCTATACGTCAATGAAAAACCAGGCGTTTAATCAAGATGTGCTACAAGAGGAATCGGTTCGTCTATCAAAATCACGCGCATTCGCTTGGGACAGTGTTCGGTATGTAAATGAAGAAGAGCAAGGAGAAAGACCGTTAGTACTGACTCAAGCGATATCAGAATTAACATCCCTTGACCCAATTAAAGGGAATGACGGTTCCATTAATCAACTGAACACGAATATGTATGTTCGCTTAGTGAATCTAACCGATGATGATGCTATTACAGCGGATGCCTCTCTTTCATATGAATACGCCATTGCAGAGGGAAATGAGGATTACTATTTCGTTTTACGAGATGATCTCTTCTTTGCAGCGGTAGAGGGGGAAGATGTGGTGGAGACAGAGGAGCGTGTAGGAATTGAGGACGTTATTTTCTCTTTAGAGAGAGCGTCTGATCGCGATTCTGTGCCAGATCATCGGACGTATACTCTACATGAACATATCGGTGAAGTGACGGCTGTCTCCGATCTAACTGAATTAGAAAACGCGACATTGGCTGGAAGCTCAGATTCAATTCTTGAACAGTTGGAATCTGGTCTTGATCAATCGATTGATTCCCTTGTCACAGACAAGGATGCTGCGAATTCAGAGGAGGGGGCTTATCAAGTTGTGAAATTGACGACAACTGAGCCGTTTCCTCAAGTATTAAATTACTTAGCCCATCAATCAGCTGGCATTGTATCGAAGTCACAAGTCGAATCAGTGAACACCTATAACGTTGAAGAGTTTGATGTTAATACAGACATTCCTTATGGCGATCAGCGTTTAGTGACAGAAGGCAGTGGTTTAGAGAATAGTTTGTATGCAAGTGGTCCGTATATCATGACGCATAAGAACGACTATGAAGCAGTATTTTTGAAGAACCCAGGTTATCAAGCAGGAACAGAGTATGAGCCAGCAATTGAAGAAGTACGGGTTCGATTTATAAGTGACTCTGATTCAGCACTTTCGGCTTTACGTAGTGGGGAAATTGATATGTATTACGGCGTACCGGAAAATAAAATGGATCTTGTTGAAGGTGATGAAAAGCTTCAACTACAAAGTATTCCAAGTAACGGTGTAACGTATCTCGCGTTCAACACTTCTAACCGCGATGTAGCAGAAAGCGTTGATTTACGAAAAGCGGTTCTTTATGCAATTAATCAGGATGAAATTATTCAAGTATACAATAATGATAAATTGCCAGCGTACTCAACGCTCAGCCCACTCGTTGATACAGGGAATAAGCTTGAAGCAGATCAAAACAAAGTCTATGAGCATTTAAATGCTTATCTTGAAAGCAAGGATGAATAAAAAAACGAGCCTTTCAGTCGGTAAAGATGAAGCGCTAAAGCGTAAAAGAGGCTGGGACATAACGAAAAGTAGTATTTGAAAAGACGAATAGTCTAAAATATGCTGAGTAGCACCGCTACAGGAGAATCCTTCGCTTTCCGGGGACACGGCCTCAGCCTCCTCCGTGGAAAACCGCCACTCCAGAGTCTTCAGACACGTGCTGATCCCCCAGGAGTCTTCGGATTCTCCTTCCGCTCATTTTCATATAAAACGAACGACGAACGTTCCTATTTTCAGGAATGTTCGTCATTTTGGTCTGTCTATCTACTTTTGTCCCAGCCTCTATTTTTTAAAAATTCTCTAGGACTTTAGGTGTAACGATAACCTTGTTTTACCAATATGCTTATGGTATGTTTTAATGTGTGTAAATATTATGATTGTTTTTAAAAAAATATTCATTTAAGCGTTGAAAAGAATCAATTTAGATGAATGTACAGAACTTTACAAAATAATAGGGGGCAACGATCTTACAAATGAAGTATACGAAATTACTGAACACAACATTGGAAAAATATAAAACAAATGGAGCGGAAGACGCCTATCATTATATTTCTAAACATGCGAATGAGGTTGAAGGAAACCATGCTCAAATTTACAACTTTCAGTACGCTTTGGCTGCTGCATCTGGACACGAAGATGAAGCCTTAGCAATAATGAAAGAGGCGATCATGGAGAACGGTCATTGGTATTCTTATACCTACCTTTTGGAAGATGAGGACTTGGATTCCCTTCGTAAGAACGAGGAATTTCAATACATGATTGATCTATGTAGAAATAGAGAAGAAGAAGCGAAAAAAAATGCTGAATCGACATTGGAAGTGATTGTTCCAGATAAAGATCGTACAAAAGAGGGTTTATTCATCGCCCTGCATGGAAACCAAGAAAACAATTCGTTTACAAAAGTCAATTGGCAAACGGTTACATCAAATGGTTTCGTGTTAGCATTGCCACAGTCTTCTCAGATAGAATTCTCAGGTGGTTATAATTGGGATGATGTAGAAAAAGGATCAATGGAGTTGCAAACTCATTATGAAACAATGAAACAGAATGTTCAGGTGAATCATGGACCTATCATTCTTGGAGGCTTCTCTGCTGGGGCAGGCGTTATTTTAAACACCATTTTAAAACGTGATATGCCAGTACAAGGGTTTATTTTTGTGGGACCTTGGTTACCAGATGTCGAGCAGTATGCTGATGAATTAGCTATGATGGCAGACAAAGGCATAAAAGGGTACATTATCTGTGGTGATCAAGATGAAGATTCTCTTGACTGTACGAATACGTTTATTAAATTGCTAGAGAAAAAGAACGTAAAGCATGTGTTTGAATTAGTAAACGAATTAGACCATGATTATCCTGAAAATTTTGATCGGTTCTTGAACAAAGCGATTGACTATTTAACAAACCAACACTAAATCTTCGAGAAAAACAACAAGCAACTTGGAGCTGGCATAAGGAGAAAGCCATTTCCTCATAATCCATTTTCGTTTTGGACTTTATTGACTAAACAACCCCAACAATAAGCTGGTTAGCGTTTATCGTTGGGGCTTTATTTTAGGTCTAAGAGCTTTGAAGCAAGAGTTCCGTTCATTAGGATTTCGATGTTTCCGTAATTTCAACATGTGTGACATTTTCAGAGCGCACGAGTACTTCGTCTTCTTTCATGACTCCGAATGAAACAATCTTGTTTTCTGTTAGTGCACCA
The DNA here is from genome assembly GCF_004375095.1 of Shouchella oshimensis. NCBI lineage: Bacteria > Bacillati > Bacillota > Bacilli > Caryophanales > Bacillaceae > Shouchella > Shouchella oshimensis. Next base: position 639,096 of record NZ_SNUX01000002.1, read on the forward strand.
TCAATCGATTTAGCTGCTTTATTCACGTCTCCATCATCCCTTATTGATTCATAAATGGGCTGTTCTCTACCTATAACATAGACTTTGATGTGATACGGCATGTACATTCTCCCCTCAATTGATTTAAAAATGTCTACTACAGAAAAGATAACCGTTAAAGCTAGATGTAAAACTAAAATACGAAGAATTTTTCAGGGAAACTTGATAAGAGTCAGCCTGTGAAGAGAAACACAAAAAACACTCTCATGAACGAGAGTGCTTTTGCTTCTTACACGACGCCAATAATAATAGCGATTACGACCATGACAATACTGAAACCCCAAAACCAGAAGAAGGAGTAACGAATGTATTTACCCATATCGATCCCTGCAAGTCCAACAGCTAGCCAGACAGCCGGAGCTAAAGGGCTTACAAATGTACCAACCACGTTTCCGATGAGCAATGCATAGGCAGTTGAAGTACTTGCAACACCAACCTCTGACGTAATTCCTTCTACAATAGGTAGAAGAGCAAAGTAGTAGGCATCTGTACTTGTGACAATATCAAACGGTACGCCAAGTAGACCAATGATAATATGGAGAAACGGTAAGACGGCAGCAGGTAGAATAGCAACGCTGTCTATCGCAATAGATTCTAACATCCCTGATCCTGTCAAAACCCCTAGAAATGTACCAGCTGATAAAATAACCGCAGCCATTAACAAGGCACTAGGAGAGTGTTCTTTAATGCGATCCATCTGTGTTTGGACGTTAGGATAGTTGATCATTAGTGCCAACACAAGCCCAATCATAAAAATATAAGCAGATGGGAGAGGGTTCCAAACTAATACACCGATTAAAGCTACAAATAAAATGGCATTTGGCCAAATAAGATGATAGCGCTTTAATGCGGGATCTCCAGAATTGCTAATTGAATCAAGTGCCTCTTTCATATCCGCATCGGTCATTGCTGTTGCTGCGGCTTCAGAATGAGCGGTTTTTTGGATGCGTTTTTTCTCTCGTATTCCCAACACGTACCCGAGGATTAACACAAGAACAACACCAATGATTTGCATAGGAATAAGTGGTAGCCATATTTCAACGGGATCACCGCCAATGACACTAGCTACTCGACCAGTTGGACCAGCCCAAGGAACCATATTCATAATACCTGCACTTATACCAACAAGCATCACGAGTAAATATGGACTCATACCGAGACGCTTGTACAACGGTAGTAATGCTGGAATAGTTAATAGAAAAGTCGTTGCACCGGCACCATCGAGATGAGCAATTGTACCAATTGCAGCTGTCCCAACTGCGACAGTAACGACGTTCCCTTTAGTCAGCCGAACCATCCCGCGAATAATAGGCTCAAAAAAACCAGTATCTTGTAAAACACCGAAGAACAGTATCGCAAAGATGAACATAATGGCTACATTGAGTACGCGGTCAATCCCTATTTCAAAGAAATCCGTAATTTCAGTAAATCCAAAACCTGCAACAAGTGCACCAACAAGGGGCACAATAATCATGGCAACAATTGGACTCGCTTTTCCCCATATAAGTAAAGCTACGGTAATAAGAATAATGGATATACCTATAATACTTAACAAGCTAAACCCTCCTGATGTAAAAACAAAATGTTTGCGCTTACATAATCTTATATTTTGATAAGCCTATCATATTAACATGGACAACGGAGGTTCTGATGATAAAGAAAATTACGTTCATATTGTTCATAGGGATAAGGTGGAGTAGAGAAATGCGTAAAGAAATAGAGGGGGAGACATAGTGCCAACTGTGCATGAGTCTCGAATAAAGCAGAAAAAGACTCAGCCCCTTTTTATTATAGAGGCTGTTCGTCTTCTTTCAATTCAGCAATAATCGTTTGAATAGGGATAAAGGTAAGATGACTAGGTTTTGCTTGTTTTAAGTGTTGGATTTTCGTTTCATCTCGATAGACAAGAACATATTCCCATTCGACATTGGGGATAAGTTTTTCTCGTGCTGCTCGTTTTTTAAAAGAAGTATACGTTCGATTCATCCAGTGTTCAATTTGGTTGGAAATCGTAGGATGGTGATCACTGCTCTCATGGTAATCTGTAAAGTTTGGGTGTTCATCAGGTTGAATACAAATCTCACAATGAATATAGCGCCATGAAGCGTCTTGTTGATGCTGAATAGCTAGAAGGTCATATTGATTCGTTTCACCTTTCATGGTAAAAAAGCCTTGCTGATTATACCAATATTCAACTAATTTATTTGTAGGTAAAGTCATTACATCCCCTCCCTAGAAGCTTTTGAACTCCTTTATTATAGCAATCATTTCATAAATAAACGAACAATTAGACGTAGGAAAAAAGAAATCATTCCTTTCATAAAGCGAACAATAGGATGATCGATTTATAAATCGGTGAATCCAAATTTAAATAGTCTTTGCCGTTGTTTCATTTGGAAAGATATGATACGCTCAATTAAAAAGTTCCGTTATGTGGTTTTTTGAACCAATTAGTGGAACTGTTGGAGGCGATCAGATGAGTTTATCGAACGGACCGCTAACAGGTATTCGTATTGTTGATGCTTCAACTGTCTTAGCGGCCCCTTTTGCGGCAAGTTTGTTAGGGGATATGGGGGCAGAGGTGATAAAGGTGGAGCTTCCACAGACTGGTGACCCATTACGTGGTCTCGGTCCTTATAAGGAGGAGGAACCATTGCGCTGGCCAGGAATGTCTCGAAACAAACAGTCATTGACATTAGATATTCGTCAAAAAGAAGGACAGGAAATCTTTAAAGATTTATTAAAAGATGCTGATGTTCTCATTGAGAATTTTCGTCCGAAAACGCTAGAGCGTTGGGGGCTTGGGTATGAGGAATTGAAACAAGTTAATCCTAAGCTTGTGATGGCGAGACAATCTGGATACGGACAGACAGGCCCTTATGCAGAAAAGGCTGGCTTTGGTACTCCTGCTACGGCGTTCTCAGGTTACACGTATTTACAAGGGTTCTCTGATCGACATCCAGTAAGCCCTGCATTCTCGTTAATGGACTATATTTCTGGTGTGTTTTTAGCCCTTGGCGCAGTGAGTGCGCTTTACAATCGCGATGCAGCTGGAACAGGTCAAGGACAAGTAGTGGAATTAGGATTGTATGAGGCCATGTTCAGGATGATGGATTTTCTAGTGGCAGAATACGATCAACTAGGGAAGGTACGCGAACGTGCGCCGATGCTGCACGGTCATTCCAGTCCAGCAGGAACGTATCGTACAAAGGATCACCACTGGGTTGTGCTAGTTTGTAGTACACAACGAACATGGGAACGTCTCGCAAAAGCAATGAAGCGAGAGGCGTTACTTGAAGATCAACGCTATCGAACAAATGCTGATCGAATGGAACATGATAAAGAATTGCAAGAAATTGTAAGTGATTTTATCTCTTCGAACAATCGTGATGAATTACAGGAAAAGCTTGATCAATTCGGAGTACCGGTTTCGCCAATAATGAATATTAAAGATATCTTTGAAAATGAACAGTATGAAGCACGAGAAAACATCCTTGAAGTAGACCACCCTCGCTTAGGAAAGGTTAAGGTTCCTGGAATCGTTCCGAAGTTCTCTGAAACTCCTGGTCGTATACGGCATCGCGCACCTGATTTAGGTGAGCATACCGAAAGCATTTTATACCGATTGGGTTATTCAAAAGAACGTATTACTAAGCTGAAAGAAAGCGGGGTCGTGTAAATGGAAAGACGGTATCCAGAAGAAGTGACGATATGGGAAGTATTACCGAGAGATGGATTCCAAGTGGAAACATGGGTGGAAACCGAGACAAAAATTAAGCTCATCAAAGCTTTGGCAGCATGTGGTATTCGTCATATCGAAGCGACTTCTTTTGTTCACCCACGGGCTATTCCTCAACTGAAAGATGCAGAAGCGGTTGTAAAGGGCATTCAAAGCTTAACAGACGTTTCATTTCGAGCGCTCGTACCAAATCTAAAAGGAGCTGAGCGTGCAATCGGTGTTGGGATCAATCAAATAAAATTGCTTTTATCAGCAACAGATTCCCATTCATTAGCGAATTCAAATTGTACCCGTGAAGAAGCAGTCGAGAAACTGCTCCCTGTTGTAGAGCTTGCTAACCAAAAAAATGTGTATGTTGGCGGCGCATTAACGGTGTCATTTGGGTGTCCCTATGAAGGCGAAGTGAACGAAGAAGAACTGATGAAGCTCATTCAACAATATAAAGACATGGGGATTCGCGAGATTTCGCTAGCAGATACTGCTGGCATGGGTAATCCAAAACAGGTGTCACTACTTTTACAAAAGCTAAAGCGAGCTTTCCCGCTTCTTTCATTTTCATTACATTTGCATAATACAAGAGGCATGGCGTTCGCGAACGTTGTAGCAGGACTTGAAAACGGTATTACTTCCTTTGATAGTTCGACAGCAGGACTCGGTGGCTGTCCTTATTTTCCAAAAGCCGCTGGGAATATTGCAACTGAAGATTTAGTCCATTCTCTTCACTTGATGGGAATAAAAACAGGCATTGATGTGGATCGATTGATGACTGTTGCGAAAGAGGTAACCGACGTAGTCGGGCACGAAGGTAGTAGTTTTCTTCTAAAAGCTGGACAAAATAAAGATCTTGCTAAAAAACCAACAGGACAGGAAAAACTGGGATAATGAAAAGCGTTTGCTAGCTTACACGCTAGCAAACGCTTTTATGTGTGCGCCCATCCTACTAAATTATTTTGAAAAGAGAGGGTGACTTCATGTAATGTAAAGATAGAGGATTAAGGGATAGGAGTGTGTGAAGTGGAAGGACCAGTAAAAGGATTGCAAACTGTACATCGAGCTGTACGCTTGTTGAAATGTTTTACAGTTATTGAGTCAGAGTTGTCTTTGACAGAGTTAACACAAAAGCTTGAACTACCTAAATCAACAACTGCTCGGCTTATTGATACTTTAATCGATGTAGGAATGTTGGAACGTAATGAATCGAACTTTAAGTATAAGTTAGGTCATAGTGCATACGTGTTAGGACGTGTAGCGGAAGTATCTAATGATGTGGTGCAACTAGCAACACCGAGAATGAAACAACTGCGTGACCGAACGAATGAATCCGTTGCTTTGTTTAAATTGGACGGAGAAAAACGCGTCTGTATCCAACGCTTTGTTAGCTTAGAGGTCGTCACGCATAATGTGAGTATAGGCTCTCGGTTTGATTTATCGATTGGAGCAACAGGAAAATCGCTGTTAGCGTTTCAAGCGGATGAATTTATCGAGCAGGTGTTACAGAATGTGCCAGATCAAGCGAAGCTACGAACAGAACTCGTTAACATTCGTGCAACAAACAAAGCGTTAAGTATGGATGAGCGTGGTGCAGGGGTGAATGCCATCTCATCAGCGATCTTCTCTATGTCAGGAAATGTAAAGTATTCAATTAGCCTTACAGGCCCAAGTATGCGTTTTACTGAAGAGAAAATGAAACGTTGGCAGGAGTATTTGCTTGAAGAAGCGAACAAGCTGTCACAAGAATTAGGTTACGTCATGCACTAGAAGAGAACGTTCACTTTGAAAAGGTTGCCACTACACGTCGCAAAACGTGTACGGGAGCCTTTTTCCTGTGTAATGGTAGCCGGGATATGGATAGAACAGCTTGGATAAATTCAACTGCACACGAATTTGGACACGCAGTTTTATTAGCTGAAATTTTAAATACCACCATTCGGAATCTCCTAACAGATCTAGACAATCAATAAGGCTTCCGATGTTTAGTAAGTGAGCCATTTTTACTAGTAATTATCCTATTTAATATTAATTTAGTTACATAATTAAGAAAAATAGCAAGACCAGTATGTAGGAAAAGTTATCCATTTAAGTTGGGAAATACAGTAAGCTATGGATTTGTTAAAAATAGGTGTATTATACTTACTTAATAATTTGAAGATGATGCTTATACGAAGGAGATGATTAAGTGGAACATTCTGTTGTCATACCTAAAATTAACTATCCCTTTTCAGGTGATATTAGTAAGCATGCAGAAGAAGTTCAATTATCCACACACGAATGGGCCGCTAGTCAAAAGATTTTAGATCCGATAACTTTAGAAAAGTACGATGAAGAGAAGCTAGGGTTTTTAGCATCAAGAATTCATGCGAATGGTGAAAAGCAGGATATTGAATTAACTTCAGAATTCCTTTTATTATTTTGTATTCTAGACGACTATAGCGATCAAGTGAAAAACGAAAATGAGTTTAATCTTTATTTAACAGAAATTCTATCTATTTTTGCTAATGGTTATACTAACGAAAATGATGCTCTATTAGGCGCTTGGGTAGATTGGTGGAGAAGAGTAAAAGGGGTAACGAATGTTACTTGGAGAGAAAAATTTATCCATGATGCGATGAGGTGCTTTGATTCATTAAAGTGGGAAGTGCGCTATCGAATAAAGAATGCATCACCCGATTTAAACGAATATATGATTGAACGTCAACACACTGGCAGTGTATATTTAGTTTTTGATTTGATTGAAAAGTCTAATCAAAATTACATACCTAATGAAATAAAAGGTGAATTATTCTTTCATTTAGTCGAATCAGCTAATAAAATTGTGAATTGGACAAACGATCTCGTCTCGCTGAATAGGGAATTAGAAACTGGCGATGTCCATAATTTAGTTGTATGTATTCAAAAACAGGAAAATTTATCTTTAAATGAAGCGATAAGTAAAGTTGAGAAGTTGCATTATCAAGAGGTAGATAACTTTATGAAGGTTAAGGAAAAGTTATTAAACGTCCCGCATCCATATCAACATGAACTGAATGAATTCATTCTTGGACTTAAACAATCCATTGCCGGATATTATGAATGGAGTGTGGAAACGAATCGATATTAAAGGGTGTATTGATAAAGGACAGCGTAATTCAGGTTTGCTTATGAATTGTTGAAAGCAGAAGCAACATCACTTGCGAAGAGGGAAGAATGTTGCCGAAGATGGCACAGATCATATTGATTATAAGCGGTATTTTAATTGTTCTTTACAGCAGCAATTTCCTAAAAGCCCTTCACTATTAATAAAAGTTAATGCCCTCCTCGCTACATTTTAATAAAAAAACGATAGTCACTAATCGCTAAATGCGAATTCTCCATTTGTTTACACATCTACTCTTCATTCATAAAAAGCTATAAAGTGAACGGATAAAGTGTACTTGTAAAATAGAATAAAAGTTGAGAAACTTCTAAAAGATGGTCACTGTACGTAACAGGGGGCATCTTTTTCTATTCCATTGCTACCTGTGATTATTCTAGTACGTGCGTAATAAGCCACCTGGATGGACAATGTTGCCAGTGAAGGTGTCTACGGATATGTTTTATAGAGGAGTTCCCTATGGTTATAAGAACTGAAGAAAGTGAACTGAAGCGTGTTTTTAAAAATTGGCTGGAATAAGTCCAGTACAATACCTCATGTTATCCAACCAACGGACTGCATGAAAATTAATATCGGAATCTTTACCAAATATTATGGAAAAACAGCTTAAAAAGAGCTCGGTGCTGAATGATAATTGTTCAGAAATAAAATAATACTTGAAAAGTACCACATATTGAGTTTAGAATACACATATCGGAACAAAAGAATCCGACCGTTCTTTTTGGATTTTATTGTAAGCGTTTCCAGTAGGTGCGATTTGTTATGAAAGCGATTTAATTATTGAGGGAGGGATAGTATGAAACCACGATTAACCATTTCTTTGGCATTGTTTATGTTGGTACTAATTGTTGTTGGTTGTAGTAATGAGGGGACGGTGGATACTGAATCAACAGAATGGAAGCCTGAGAAACCAGTTGAAATGGTGGCGCCTGCTCGTGCTGGAGGTGGGTGGGATACATTCGCCAGAGTTGTATCCAACGCGATTATGGAACAAGGGTTAATGGATCAAACGATTGGAGTGGTTAACAAGCCTGGTGGAACAGGGGCTGTAGGATGGGCGTATATACAAAATGTAAACGATCCCCATCATATTTTTTCAACATCGACGACAATGGTTTTTTCAATGCTTGCCGGTAATTCTGATTACAACTGGGATGATATGACTCCTATCGCTAATCTTGCTGCTGACTATGGCATTATCGCTGTTCGTGCAGATGCTCCGTGGGAAACATTAGATGAGTTTTTACAAGATTATAAAGAGAACCCTGAATCTATTACGGTAGTTGGCGGGAATACGCCAGGTGGCTTTGATCATGTTCAGTTTATATCACTCGCAATGGAAGCAGGAATTCCAATGGAAGAGATTACGTACGTAACCGATCAATCAAGCGGAGGCCTACCTATTCTATTAAACGGAACAGTTGATGTATTAAGTTCAAAGCTAGGTAGCGGTGCTGTTGCACAACATCGAGCGGGAAATATAAAGATCCTAGCTGTATTATCTGAAGAGCGTCTTGATTCTGAACAATTAGCAGGTTTCCCAACAGCTGTTGAGCAAGGCTACGATACGGTTTTCGTCAACTGGCGAGGTGTATACGGGCCAGGTGATATGACCGACGAGCAAGTGGCTTATTACGAGGGGGTTATGCGAGACATTAGTGAGTCTGAACAGTTTGCTGCCATTCGAAAACAATTTGGATGGGACGATTTGTTTATGGGGAGCGAAGAATACACAGAATTTATCCGACAAGAAGTAGAGACGAACAGCGCTATTATGGAAAAACTCGGGTTATTAGCGAAGTGAAAGGATGGTGAGAACAATGACAATGAACCAAAAAATAAGCATTCCTTTGTTTATCCTAGCGATTGGTTATTTGCTAGCAACTTGGCTGTTACCTAAATATGAATACATTTTAATTGATGCTGATATTTTCCCACTCCTATTAGGTGGCTTGCTCGCACTGTTTTCTATTATTCTCTTTTTCTCTAAGGACGAAGAGGGAGCAAAAATCTATATAGCGAAAGATGATTTGAAAATCATTGTACCAGTCGTTCTTCTAATGCTTTTATACATTCTACTGTTGGAGCCAATCGGCTTTGTTATTACGACTGTTTGTTTTATCTTTATCTGTTCTCTCCTCTTGGGCTATAAGAACCATTTAACAAATGGCATCGTTGCCGTACTCTTTCCAGTGTTTTTTTACTTTTTGTTTACACGCTATTTAATGATTGCTTTGCCAAGCGGTATTTTGCCAATTTAATGGTGAGAAAGGAGCTACCCTATGGGAGGCTTTAGTGGAATTATTGAAGGGTTTCAAGTCGCATACAGTTGGGAAGGCATTTTGTTCGTTGCCCTAGGGGTTTTAATTGGAACGGCCATTGGCATTATGCCGGGACTAGGTCCCATAACGGCTATTGCCGTTATGATACCCATTACATATGGAATGAATCCAACGTTTGCGTTAGTCATGATGGCAGGGGTGTACTATGGTTCCATTTTTGGTAGTTCAACTTCTTCTATTTTAATAAATACACCTGGTGCAGCAAGTACAGTGGCAACAACGTTTGATGGCTATCCAATGGCACAGAGAGGGGAGGCTGGAAAAGCGTTAGCCATTGCAGCCATAGCCTCCTTCGTAGGTGGAACCGTCGCGGCTATCCTTTTAATGTTATTTGCACCAGTGCTAGCTGGGCTAGCCGTCTCATTTGGACCAGCCGAATACTTCGCGCTAATGCTACTTGGGATGACGGCTATAGCTAGTCTTTCTGATGGGTCATCCATACGTGCTTTTATTTCTGCGGTTTTAGGGTTTATGGCTGTGACCATCGGTATTGATGCACAAACAGGGACGAACCGCTTTACATTTGGGAATGTGAACCTGTTAGAAGGAGTCGATTTTTTAGTTATTGCGCTTGGGTTGTTTGCTATGGCGGAAGTCACGTATCTCATTATAAATCGACGAGATCGTTCGTTTGAAAAGCTATCCAATATCGGGTCCATTCGGTTATCAAAAAAAGATTTAAAAGAAATCAGTGGGCCAATGGGAAGACATTCCATCCTCGGGTTTTTAATTGGTATATTACCAGGTGCTGGAGCTACTATTGCTTCATTTATGAGCTATGTATCAGAGAAGCGAATTTCCAAAAATCCAGAAGAATTCGGGAAAGGGTCTGCCAAAGGTTTAGCGGCACCAGAAACATCAACCAATGCTGCTTCTACAGGTTCGTTTGTGCCACTTCTAAGCTTGGGAATACCAGGATCAGGAACAACTGCAGTTTTATTAGGCGCCTTTCTCGTATTAGGGGTTCAGCCAGGTCCGTTGCTTGTACAAGAAGAACCAGCATTATTTTGGGGAATTATCGCGAGTATGTATTTAGGAAATATTATCTTAATTATTTTGAACCTGCCGTTAATACCTTATATCGCAAAACTATTAAAGATTCCTCGTCCTTTATTAATCTCACTTGTACTAACGCTTTGTATGATGGGGGTTTATGCGATTAGTTTTAGCACTTTTGATTTATATTTGCTTTTACTATTTGGAATTGTTGGCTTTGTCATGAAATCGCTAAAAATTCCAGCGGCTCCTTTTATTCTAGCATTTGTGTTAGGAGATTTACTTGAAGAGAATTTCCGAATGGCGTTAACGATCTCAAGAGGGGATTGGATGGTGTTTTTTGGGAACCCAGTCGTAGTGGGACTCCTGCTGCTTGCTGCACTATCGGTTATTCTACCAAACTTAAATAAATTTAAAAAGACAACGAAAAGGAAGGATTTAGATGAATCCATGTAAAGACGATCCAGAAGTATTCTCGCAAGACATTATTGCAAGAGCAAGAAAACTAAACAGTTCACTCCTTGCCGACGCGATGGATGGAGCCAATACGATGTCGTATGATATTAGCCCTGTGGCTCAAGGTTATCAGATGGTGGGAGCGGCAGTGACTGTATCGATGAAACCAGGAGATAATTTGTTTTTGCATGAAGCGATTTATAAGGGAGCTCCAGGTTATGTGCTTGTTGCGGATGGAAAAGGACATACCAAGAATGCATACATGGGTGAACTGATGGCTGTCGCCGCAGAAGCTTTAGGATTAGAAGGAATTGTTATTGACGGCTTAGTTCGGGATTGCTCAGATTTACAAAAGCTAGATTTACCTATTTTTGCCAAAGGTTTCGTTCCGAACGGTCCATACAAAGAGGGACCAGGTCAATTGAATAGCCCAGTTTCTTGTGGAGGTGTGTTTGTTCAGCCAGGGGATTTAATCGTAGGAGATGATGATGGTGTTACGGTAGTACCAAAGCATATGATTGAAGCAGTATTTCAAAAAGCAGAAAAAAAGCAGGCCTATGAGGAAAAGCGTTTAAAAGAAATTGCTGCTTTTAAGGAAGATCGACGAAATGGCAGAAGTGAACGGACGATTGAACCAAGCTGGCTGAAAGAGAAGATAAAGCCTTTTTTGTAAGTGAAAAAAGATAGGAGTGGTCAAATGATTGGATTTATAGGATTTGGCGAGGCTGCATATGAAATGGCAAAAGGATTGACACAAGAAGGCGTAACAGGAATCATCGCGTATGATCCATTATTGATCGAACAAGACATGAGCCATATCATTAAAGAAAAAATGACAGCAGTAGGGGTGGTACCTTGTGCTGATGCGAAAGAAGTCGCGATCAAAAGAGAGCTACTCATCGTGGCGGTTCCGGCACAGTTTGCTTTAGCTGCTTGTGAAGCTGTGGAGGAAGACTTAACAGCGTCTCATTTATATGTTGATGTATCAGCATCAAGTCCAACCGTTAAAAAAAATATCGCCGCGAAAATAGCAAAGTCAAACGGGAAAAGTGTAGATGCCGCTATGCTGGGACCCCTTACCGTCAATCAACATAAAGTACCTATGTTTATAAGCGGCGATGGGGCACATGAATTCAAAAAGCGAATGGACCCATACGGGATGAACATTACAGTCGTTAGTGAACAAGCTGGAGATGCCTCTTCTATTAAACTAATGCGCAGCATTTATATGAAAGGAACCGCTGCGTTGTTGATGGAATTATTGGAGGCGTCAAGAGAGTTAAAAGTGGAAGATCAAGTGTTAGCATCAATTAAAGAGACGATGGAGGCCGTGCCATTTGAACAGGTAGTCAACCAGCTCGTAACAGGGACTTCCATTCATTCTGAAAGACGGGGGATTGAGCTTGAAGGCTCTCTTGAACTATTAGAACAACTTTCTATAAACAGCGTAATGACTCAGGCAAGTAAAACAAAACTTGATTACGTAAGTCAGCTTGGATTGCGTCAATCTTTTAAAGGAAACCGCCCTTCTACTTGGCAAGATGTTATTGATGAAATGAAAGTGAAGCTTCAGGCTAATAAAGCAGGTGAATACCATGCAAGTAAATAAAGATTCACTCCAGGAACTAGTCACAACTCTGTTTCAAAAGGCTGGCTTTGAATATGAACAAGCCCATACGTTAGCTGCTCATCTCGTTTTAGCGAACTTAAGAGGTGTGGATTCCCACGGTGTTAGTCGTGTGAAAACATATATTGAACGTGTACGATCAGGAATGCTAAATATAGGGAAAGAATATGAGATTGAAAGAGATTTACCGTCTAGTTGCCTAATGAATGGCAAAAATCATATGGGGATCTTACTCGCAACAGACGCCATTCAGCTGGCGGTAAAAAAGGCACAAGCAACAGGTATTGGTATGGTAGGAATTAAACGCTCAACCCATTGCGGTATGCTGGCTGATTATGTTTCGTACGCAGCAAAGCATGACTGTGTTGCTATCGCCGTAACAAATGCACCACCAAGCATGGCTCCTTGGGGAGGAAAAGATGCTTTTTTCGGAACAAATCCTTTTGCTTATGGAATGCCTGTAGCCAACGCAGAGCCAATCGTTTTTGATATGGCAACAAGTGTGGTTGCTAGAGGGAAAATACGCTTAGCCAGAAAAAATAGTCAGAGCATCCCACTTGGCTGGGCCGTGTCGAAAGACGGGCAACCCACCGAAGACCCGGCTATTGCCCTTGATGGTGGAACCGTTCTCCCTGTCGGAGGCCCAAAAGGATACGGACTTGCCTTCTTTGTGGAAGTACTGTCTGCTTTGATGACAGGTGCCAGCTTTGGTCCACATCTCGGAAGTCTTTATGAAAAGGAAGAACAGGACGTGGGACAGTTCTTCCTCGTTTATAAAGCAGATCTCTTTGTAGAGTTGGATGAATTTAAACGGCGCATCGCACAGATGGCAAAGGAAGTAAAAGCGAACCCCCGTGCAGACGGAGTCGAGGAGATATTTTTACCAGGTGAACGCGAAGATAAGGAAAAGGCAAAGCGATTGAAAGAAGGCATCCCATTATCCGAAGCGGTAGTTAGTGAATTAGAAGAAGTTGCTGCCTATTATGGCGTGGCAATGGACCGTAATCTATTAAAAATGTGAGGGAAAGAGAAACAATAAAGAACCTCATAATTGTCCTGCTTCTTCGCTCATTAGCTTACGAGTTTGGCTGTTTGGGGAATGTCAAAAAAAATGAATGTGTAGTGAGTCGCCCTCTTCTTTTAATAGGTGCGAACCCGAAGCGAACATAAAATCCCTAGAAGACCCGCACCACTTTTTCGGATGAATGTGTGAGAATATGTAACGGATATGGAGCGTGGTTCTTTTTCTTATTCCATTTGTGTTACTATTTAATAGGAAAAGGTAGTTTAAAGCCTTTTTTCGCTGTCGCACTCTATATGAGTGCGTGGATTGAAATAACTACACCTTTATGCATTTCTTCTGCTGCGGTGTCGCACTCTATATGAGTGCGTGGATTGAAATTGCACATTTTATTGAGGACGCAGCGGAACGTGTAGTCGCACTCTATATGAGTGCGTGGATTGAAATACCATATGTCTTATTTATGGATTCATAAATTCCGTCGCACTCTATATGAGTGCGTGGATTGAAATATAAGCTAGAACGTATAATTGGAACACATGAGTAAGGTCGCACTCTATATGAGTGCGTGGATTGAAATACTGTTATATGGGATGCTATATCCTGGGTAGGTCGTGTCGCACTCTATATGAGTGCGTGGATTGAAATTAAAGAATCCTGCTGTTATTGCAAATAAAAACTGGTCGCACTCTATATGAGTGCGTGGATTGAAATAATTGCGTTCAAGACTCGACCTTGTTCAAACGTTGTCGCACTCTATATGAGTGCGTGGATTGAAATATCATTCGGTTACCACGTTGTACAGCCGGAGCGTTGTCGCACTCTATATGAGTGCGTGGATTGAAATAACGAAGAGGATTTTATAAAAGAACATGGGTTTGAGTCGCACTCTATATGAGTGCGTGGATTGAAATTTGAAGGAAAAGGTCGTAAAGCAAGTGGTCAATTATCGCACTCTATATGAGTGCGTGGATTGAAATATCTGGACCGCATGTTCCCTTTCGAATTTTATGATCGCACTCTATATGAGTGCGTGGATTGAAATTAAAATTGTTGGCTTCCAGCAATTTGGACCACCTCATCGCACTCTATATGAGTGCGTGGATTGAAATATAAATGGTTTATACATTAATCACTTTACTACTATCGCACTCTATATGAGTGCGTGGATTGAAATTCGAAGCAAGCTCTTCGAAAAAAGAGAAAGAACAATATCGCACTCTATATGAGTGCGTGGATTGAAATAAAGAGCGGGACTGGAAATGCGATAAACTATGCTATCGCACTCTATATGAGTGCGTGGATTGAAATTTCTATGTACTTTCTTTCTTCCTGAACCTGCCTGATCGCACTCTATATGAGTGCGTGGATTGAAATAACTCCTTTATTGGATTGTGTTCATCGTGAATATATCGCACTCTATATGAGTGCGTGGATTGAAATTCTAATCATTCCATTGAAATGTCTTCTGCCGGGAATCGCACTCTATATGAGTGCGTGGATTATAGAGTGCACGAATTAGAATGATGACCATAGCATCCTAGAAAATCGGACTATGTATCCCTCTCGCTATGTCTGTACTTGTAAATGTCTAGACAAAAACCCCCACTTTTAAAGTAGGGGTTTTCAAGTTTACAATCCAAACACAATTGGCATCCAGAAGTACACGGCTCCGGTAATGACGATAATAGAGACGATGTTGAGCCATACACCAGCTTTCGCCATGTCACCGACAGCGAGATAGCCTGCGCTAAATACAGCTGTATTCGGAGGTGTGGCGACTGGGAGCATATAACAGGAACCAGCAGCTAGTGCAGCGGCAGCCATAAGAGGTAGAGGATCAACACCTAAGGCAATACCGAGTCCGACAGTAAGTGGTAGAATTAAATTTGAAACGGCTGTATTCGAGAGAATTTCAGTAATCCCGAGTACAAATAAGACTAAAAGCAATAGGACAAAAATGTATTCCATCCCTTGAAGCATTTGTAGTAAATCTCCAATCGATTCATTCAGCCCAGATTCTCCAAAAGCGGCTGCGATGGACATCCCTCCGCCAAATAGAATGAGAATTCCCCATGGGAGGTCTTTCATATCTGTCCATTCGAGCACCCGCTCACCTTTTCTCGAACTAGGAAGAAAGAATAGTAAGACAGCACCAAATACGGAAATGGTGGCATCATTGAGATTGTCGAAAAACTCACCGACTTGACCAGGAATAAACCCAAGGGCGGAAACAAATGGAGACAATGTCCATAGTAAGACTGTAATGCCGAATACAACAGCCACTTTTTTCTCGTCGGATGTAAAGTTTCCTAGTTTCGTTATTTCTTCTTTAATAAAGGCCATTGTACTTTCTGTGTCTTCATCATTTGAATCTACTTTGAATTGTATTTTTGTTAAATAAAAGTAAACAACAATTAGTAAGATGATGGCTACTGGACTCGCGAATAATAACCATTCAGCAAATGTTACGGTACGATCAAGCTGAGAGGATGCGATCCCTGCAAGTAGGGCATTCGGGACTGCTGCAACAAGGGTTGCAAGTCCACCGATTGTAGCTGCATAGGCGACTGCCAGTAGTATGCCTTTTGAGAAATAGTCGAAATTCTTACCTTTAAGGATGTTTTTATCTTTCACTTCGTTAATTAAAGCGATTGCAACGGGAAGCATCATCAATGCGGTAGCAGCATTTGATACGAACATGGAAATGGCAGCGGTTGCGATTAAGATACCGAGAATGATTCGGTTGCTTTTCGTTCCGATCATCTTAATAATATTTAACGCGATGCGTCTATGTAGATTCCATTTTTGAATGGCAAGGGCGATGACAAAACCACCACCGTACATGAAAATTACGGAGCTGCCGTATGCTGGTGCAATTGAACCGATCTCGACTCCGTTAAATGCAGGAAATAAAACAAGAGGAAGTAGAGACGTTACTGCCATATGGATCGGCTCTGTTACCCAGTATGTTGCAACGAGGAGGGTTACCCCTAATACGATTTTTGGTTCATGGGATAAAACGCTTTCAGGAATGAGGAAATAAACTAAGGCAAAGAATAGAGGACCTAAGAATAGCCCGACTAAGTTGCGCGTTGTGTACTGCTTGTTGTTATCTGTCTCTTTGTTTGCCTCCATAAAATAAGACTCCTTTTTCAAAATATATTCCGAAAAACTAGTATAATGTTTCGATCCGTAGATTGTCAAAACGATAGAGAGAGAATGCTAAGGGAAAATCCTAGCAATAATAATAAGAGACGGAAGAAGAACTCTTCCTGTCTCTTATGTCTTCATTATGATGTAATAGACGCAAAACGTAGCTTCGCCATTCTCTGAATCGCTTCTTCTAATCGATCTTCCTCTGCAAGTAAGCCAATTCGAACGTAGCCTTCGCCATATTGACCGAATCCATTTCCAGGTGCTACAACGAGATGTGCTTCTTTTAGTAAATAGTCAGCGAACGATTCGGATGTGAACCCTTGTGGAACAGGCATCCACACGAAGAAGGAGCCTTTTGGTGCTTCCACTTCTAAACCGATGCGTTTTAATCCGTTAACAAAGACATTTCGTCGTTTTTCATAACGGGCAACTAGTTCTTTTACTTCGTTTTGATCGGATAAGAGTGCGGTTGCTGCAGCTTGTTGAATGGCACCGAACAGGCTGACGTACAGGTGATCTTGTAGCAAATTAATAGACTTTATAACCGACGCATTTCCAACCGCGAAACCAACACGCCAGCCAGCCATATTATATGTTTTTGAGAGAGTGTACATCTCGACGCCGGTTTCTTTTGCGCCAGCAGCTTGTAAAAAGCTCGGCGGTTTCACACCATCATAACCAATCGCGCCGTATGCAAGATCGTGAACAACACAAATGTTATTCGCTGATGCAAACCGGACCGTTTCTTCGAAGAAATCGTGTGTGGCGACGCCAGCAGTTGGGTTATTTGGATAATTTAAAAACAAGAGCTTAGCTCGTTCGGCTGTTTCTTTTGAGATGGACTTGTAGTCTGGTAAAAAGTCATTTTCCGCAAGCAATGGAAAGAGTGACGCTTGAGCTTGTGCTAATGCAATACCGGACGTGTAATCAGGATAGCCTGGATCTGGTAGAAGCGCTACGTCGCCTGGATTTAGCAAGCATTGACTAATTTCTACAAGTCCTGTTTTGGCACCGAAAAGAACGGCGACTTCCGTTTCTGGATCGATGGTGACGTTGTATTCACGTTTATAAAATGTGGAAACAGCTTCTTTTAAAAAAAGATGACCACTAAAAGGAGAATATTGCTGAAATTGTGGCTCGCTTGCCGCTTGCTGAAGCGTTTCAACAATAAAGTCTGGTGTCGGTAAATCAGGATTGCCCTGACCTAAATTAATGATGTCGTGACCTTGTGCTAGGTGTTTTCTTACAGTCGCTGTTAAACGGGCAAAAAATTGATCGGGAAGGCCTTGCAAAAGTGCTGATTGTTCAAATTGGGTCATCATTTCCCCTCCAAAAAATAGGGCTTAGGACAAAGGTGCCATAAGCCTGAATAAATCGATTATACTTCGTTAGAGTTCTTAAAGGCAGGATCATCATACTTGTGCGCAACCCAACCTTCGGAATCAATGAAAAGGCGCACTGCAACAACTTGACGTTCGTCAGAAAGAGTGAAGAAGTGGGGTGTATCTACGGGAACGCTAATCACATCACCTGGCTCTAGCTGGACATCGAAGTACCCAACGTCAGCCCCTTTTATCACAAAGCTTCCTGAGCCTGCGGTAATAGCACGAACTTCGTCTTCGGTATGGGTATGAACCTGTTCAAACTTTTTCAGGAGCGCATCTAAATCAGGTGTATGTTCGTTTAATGCGATAACGTCCCAATTTTTGTAGCCGCGGCGTTCAGCAAGGGACCGAATATCGGCATCATACGTAGTTAAAATTTGTTCTTTGTCCTCATCACTGATTTGGCAGTTTCCTTGTAGACTACTCGGTAATTTTGCTGGGTCCCACTGTTCATATAGGACGTCTTGACTGTCTAGAAAAGCTTGTACTGCTTCTTGTCCTTTAATGATTTCCTCTGTGTCTCGAATAACGATTGTTGCCATTGTCCATTCCTCCTCAAAGTAGATACTAGGCGACGTAGTTAACGTGCCAACAGCTCTTTTTTTAGTTGATATGAAAATAAAAATTCAAAGGCTTCTAAATGTTTTTTAGCTTCAAACCCATTTCGTCCCCACGCAGTAATGCCATGGTTACGAATTAACACCCCATAAATGCCAGGGTGAATTCGATTGGCAACGACATCTGCAAGCTTAGTAAGATCGGCGTAATTTTCAACAATTGGAACGGTTAATGCACCGTCTTCCTCCCAAATTTGAAAGGCTTTAATAAGCTCTTGGTTTCGAAAGACAATCTCACCTTTGTCCCCGTAAAGATCGGAAATAAGGTTGTTATCAACTGTGTGGATGTGAAGGGAGCACCCTGCATCTGTTTGCTCATAAATGCGTTGGTGAAGCACCGTTTCAGCTGATGGTTTTAGTAAAGTTGTTTCAACTGGCTGGCTATCTCTTCCAACAAGAAGAAAGTCTTCAGATGTTCGCTTACGTTTGTCTTTGCCACTAGCTGTCACAAGAAAAGTGAGGGGATCAGTGGATACTTTGATGGATAAATTTCCACTTGTACCAGGAAACCAATCCCGTTCAGCAAGCTCATCTTTAATGGCTGCTAATTCATCCCATTTTTGTGTAAGAGAAAGTTGTCCAGTAGTCATCGCGTCACTCCTAACGTTTGTAAGGCATCTACAACGGTATGGAACTGTTCAAAGCGCGTATAAGGGAGCTGAAGAGCTTTGCATTTGTCTTCCAGATAGTCCCCACATACAAAAACATGGTCGGCGATTTTTGCTGCTTCAAGATCGGTTATGGAATCCCCAATAACAATTCGATAATAGGAATCTTCTGGGTACTGACGTAAAATAGATGGTTTGCAACAACCGCAGTCATTTCCGCAATGTTGGTCACAGGCATGGGGCCACGTAATGTGAATTGTGTCACCACTAAAATCGCTGCCATTGCAATAAAGTTCCCCGTTTAATGAATACCCCCTCAACATCGGTTCTACAAAAAAATCAATTCCGCCGCTGACAATGTGAAGGGGAATGTTTTGACGGTTGGTTTCATCGACAAAGGCGGCAAATCCAGAACGAATGGTTGCTTGTTGAACGAACGCACGAATCTCTTCTTTTTTTGAAGAAGGAATTAAATGAAACATGTCGCCAACACCAGAGCGAATGGAACGCTTTTGCGCAAGTATGTCATCTTTTATCTTTTCCCATTCTGGTGGAGCAAAAGCAGCCATAATGGCCATGATGTTGTCTTTCGTTGTTATGGTTCCATCAAAATCACAGAATAGGACAGGTTGGCGTTGCGTCATCCTTTTCCTCCCCACTGTTCAAGAGCTGCCGCGAGTTCAGTTTTTTCATAGGCGGCATCTGTTAACTGGGAATTCGTTAACACTGCATCAATGGCTTGGCGAAAAGCTGTTGCACCAGCGGCAGCTCCTTGAGGATGCCCGTGAACACCGCCTCCAGCATTAATAACAGATTCTTTTCCGAAATCTTCAACCAATTGAGGAACAAGCCCTGGATGAATTCCTGCGGATGGAACAGGAAAAGAAGGGCGATAAACAGCTAATTCAGTTAATGCAGATGCAATTGCGGTTGTCTCGTTTTTCTTTAAGGCAACATTTCCGTATGGGGATGGAAATAGGACAAGGTCAGCGCCTGCCGCCCGTAAGAGTGTACCTAGTAATACTTTGTTAGAAATGCCGTACTGATCTGAAGCCGTTAACGCTCCAGATACTGCTGGATGAGCCATAATCGGTAGTTGAATGTCAGGATCTTCTGCGAGGGCTTGCAGCACATCTAGTCCATACGCGAACACATTAAGCAAGAGTGCTGATGCACCGAGCTGCTTAGCTTGACGTGCTTTTTCTCGTAACTCATAGGTACGGCCACTTAGATTAACAGCGTATAATACCCGCTTGCCGGTTTCCTGTTCAACTTGGTCGAGTATACGTTTTCCTCGTTTAACACGCTCTTCAAACGGTGTAAGAGGGTTATCAAACAAAATTTCATCATCTTTAACAAGGTCAACGCCACCACAGGCTTGCGCATAAAGCTGTTGTTCAAATTCATCAAGCCCCTTGCCGATCATTCCTTTAAAAATACTCATGACGAGCGGACGGTCATAAACACCAATTAGCTCACGAATACCTTCTATTCCAAAGGATGGTCCGGGGAATTGGCGAGCAACATCTTCGCTAAACGAGAGATCAATGAGCTTAATGGTGCCATCTAATGACAGTTTCCCAAAAACGGTTGTTAATATAGCGGGAATGTCATCGCTAAAATTGGCTGAGGGGTAGCGCACTGTAAGAATTCCACTTTTACCGTCGTCTTGAACATCTACAACCACACCTTTATGCTTGTGAAGTTGTTGCTTTTCAAGTGTTGGCAAGTTCGTCCATGAACCAACCGTTAGTCCAAGAGCAATGTTTTCTGCTTTTTTATGTAAATCTCCACCACTTGGAACAAGGTAAGTCGCTGTCACATCGCTCATCGAAGTAGCCCCTTTCGTTATGCTTACAAATAAAAACGTCCCCTTCGTATGAGGAAGAGGACGTGTCGCGTGTATACAACAAAAGTCGTGTCCTCTTATCTGCCACGCACAATGCGCGAGAGAATTAGCACCTTGAATCAGCCTAGGGACTGAAACAGGTTGCCGGGCTTCAACGGGCTCGTCCCTCCACCTGCTCTTTATAAGAGTTGTATCTTTCATTCAATTATGAATCGTTGGAATAGATTATGACAGGGTTCTTGTGGCACGTCAATCTTTTTTTCTTCTTTATTAAGATTCCAACAGACGGTTCTTTTGTAAACCGTTTGGATTTTTTTGAAAAAAGAGTATTGACAAATAACGGAGCTGCATTTTATGATTACTCCCAACACAATAAAATATTGCTCTTATCGAGAGTTGGCTGAGGGATTTGGCCCTTTGACGCCCAGCAACCGACCTTCCGTATATTATTTTATGGAAACCTCTTAGAAGGTTCAAGGCACGGTGCTACATCCAACAGGTTTTCACCTGAGAGATAAGAGACGGATTAAGTATGCTACCGCCTCTTTCTTGTACATGAAAGAGGCTTTTTATATGAAATGATGGCGCTAGGTGCAAGGAGAGTTGATACAAGCAAACGAATGAGGAGGAAAAACGATGACGAAACAAGAATGGCCGGCAGCCATTATGACAGAAACAGAAGTGGTTACGTATGTAAAAGAAGCGTTTGGTTTTTTTAATAAGGATGCTCGCCTTGTCTGCAAGGAAATTGGAGATGGTAACTTAAATTATGTGTTTCGTGTGCATGATGAAGAGAGTAAGCAGTCATTAATTGTTAAGCAAGCAGGTCCCGTTTCGCGTCTTTCGGATGAATTCGTCGTCTCTCCAGATCGCAATCGAATTGAGACGGATATTCTTCGGTTGCAAGGAGAGCTTGCTCCTGGCTTTGTTCCGAAAGTATACCACTATGATCGGGACAAGAACTGTGTTGTTATGGAGGATTTATCGGATTATACAATTTTACGAACCGCTTTATTAAACAGGCAACAATTCCCCCAGCTCGCTGAACACCTCTCAACGTTTCTTGTGGAAACCCTTGTGTCGACGTCTGATCTTGTTCTGGATCACAAAGCGAAAAAAGAGCTAGTGAAATCTTATACAAATCCAGAATTATGCGAAATTACAGAAGATCTTGTTTACACGGAACCATTTTTTCCACATCCCCGAAACGATGTTTTTCAAGGAACAAAGTCTTTTGTTGAAAAAGAAATTTGGGGAGATCGACAATTAGCTCTGGAAACAGCGAAGCTTAAATTCCAGTTCCTTACAAATGCGCAAGCGTTACTCCATGGTGATTTACATACAGGCTCCATTTTTGTTACATCATCAGAAACAAAAGTCATTGACCCTGAATTTGCTTTTTATGGACCAGCTGGCTATGACGTTGGCAACATTATCGCAAACTTCATTTTTGCGTATACGAACAGTGTCTACACAAGTGAAGGAGAAGAAGCATTTCAACACTATCTTTTAGACACAATTGAAACATTAGTTGATCAATTTAAAAAGAAGTTTATTACGGCGTTTCAGGAGAAAACAACAGAAAGAGTGGCTCACTATGAAGGGTTTCTAGAACATTACTTACAAAGTGTTTTAGAAGATGCGGTAGCGGTTGTTGGTTTGGAACTATGTCGCCGAATCATTGGCATTGCAAAAGTCGTTGACATAACAAGTATTGATGACAGTCAAGCCCGTAGTGAAGCTGAAATCGCATGCTTAACTTTAGGAAAGACGTTTATTTTGAATCGTAGCGATTATCAAACAGGCCATGGGATTGTCGAAGCGATTAGAGGAGTCGGAAGCTATGTCAGCCATTGAATCAGTTAAGCTAACGAGTGAAGATACACTCGTCATTCTTGATCAAACGCTTCTGCCAGGTGAAATCGTGTATCGAACATTAACAACTCAAGAAGATGTTTGGCAAGCCATTGTTGCCTTGCAAGTGAGAGGAGCACCAGCCATTGGGATTGCCGCGGCTTATGGTGCCTACGTGGAACTTGTCCGGCATCCTTACGTTACAGTGGCTGAGCTTCGGCAGACGTTTGCTGATGTAAAAGCGTATCTCCTTTCATCTCGTCCAACTGCGGTCAATTTAGCATGGGCGTTAGAGCGCTTGGAGAAGATTGTTCAGCAGCCAAGGGCAAATGTAGAAGATGTACTACAAGCGGTGCGTACAGAAGCGGAAGCCATTCGTACTGAAGACGCACAGGTTTGCGAAGTAATAGGCAGGCATGCCCTAACATTACTTAAAAAAGAAGATGGGATCTTAACCCACTGTAATGCAGGCGGCATGGCAACAGCAAAATATGGAACTGCCCTTGCACCACTTTTTCTTGGAAATGAACAAGGCTATTCCTTTCGTGTGTATGCTGATGAAACAAGGCCACTTCTGCAAGGCGCAAGGCTCACCGCCTGGGAGCTTCAGCAAGCGAGCATTGATGTTACATTAATTTGTGATAATATGGCGTCGATTGTTATGCAGCAAGGCAAGATTGATGCTGTACTTGTTGGCTGTGACCGAGTTGCTGCCAACGGGGACACAGCGAATAAGATCGGCACGTCAGGTTTAGCGATCCTTGCCAATCATTACGGCATCCCGTTTTACGTCTGTGCACCAACATCCACCATTGATTGGAGCTGTCATACAGGAGCAGACATTGAAATTGAAGAGCGTTCAGGTAAAGAGATAACCGACTCTTGGTATGAACAGCCGATGGCGCCACCGGCTGTAAAGACATACAATCCAGCTTTTGACGTAACAGACAATGCTCTTATTACCGCGATTATTACAGAGCATGGTATTGTTCGACCAGCATATAAAGAAAACCTTGCCGAACACCTTCAAGTAACCTGATAGGGTGTATAAAAAAGAAAAAGCAAATAAATACGTAGCACTCTGAAAATGGTGCGGGCCCGAAGCGAACATGCCTAGGAGACCTGCACCATTTTTTTCGACTCAACATGTAACAATGTGTAATAGGTATTGTGAAAAGCCTTTCTGGAAAATGAATATATGGTAATATTTAGGGATATGAAGGTGGCGTGAACCTATTAATATTAACAAGGTAGGTTACTATTTTATGGTGGATAAAAGTATCTTGGTTTTTTATCGAAAGTATGACAAATTGAACTAGTATATAGAAAAGATCCCTTTCTACATGTCGGTTTAATTTTTAAAATATTAACTTTAATTTAATTTCATACAAAATTCGACAAGTACATATTAATATAAAGGAATAAAGTTGTTTTGTGTCGAAAGGTATGGGTATATAGATCGGAGATTCTGGAAAAATGAATTGAATTGAGGGTGAAGTGAGTTTTGTTCGAACATATTAATTTAATAACATTACGAATTACATATAAAGCAAGAATAGCAGGGCGATTGCCTGCTTTTTTGGGGTCTAGTATACGGGGAACTCTTGGTCACACGATTCGAGCATTTTCTTGTCCAACACCAAAAAAACAATGCTATCTTTGTCCAATCTCGGCTTCTTGTGATTATGCTAATCATTTCAATACTGTCGGTAATGAGGGTGGTGCAGTAAATCCCTTTACGCTTCGCATGGTCACTCCGTCTGGAAAAATAGATTGGAGGGAAGGTGATCGTTTAGTTTTTGATCTGACACTGCTTGGAGAAACTAGTTTTCGAGCAGGTCTTTTTATTGATGCCTTGCAAGAGTTGGGCAAACGTGGATTAGGTATAAGACGGTTGCCTTTCCAACTTACGACAATCGAAAACTATGATCTAAAAAAAGTTATCTGGAAAGATGGTCAAATGGCACTGAGATATTTACAACCGCAACCACTTATCTGTAAAGAGACACCTTCACAGATAGTTGAACTCCGATTTCATAATCCCGTTCGTGTAAATGTAGGAAAAACGATGCTTCTTTCTCTCAATTTTTCCGATCTTATTCGCTCAATCAGTCGTCGATTGACACTATTGTCACAAGCTTTTGGAGAAACTGAGCTAGAGTGGAACGCAGTCAGTCTATTTCAAGCATCAGAACAGATTAAAACCATTGCACAAAGCTGGGAATTAAATGATTTTAAGCGCTATTCAATCAATCAAGGCACTAAACTAGAACTTCCGGGAATTGAAGGTTGGGTAGAGTTTGAAGGGGATTTAACACCATTTACACCGTTACTTGAAGCTGGTAAGCGTCTGCATGTTGGGAAAAATGCGACGCATGGTTTTGGCAGTTACACGATTATTTATAAATAGAAGAGGGGAGTTCGCATGGATAAAAAAAATATGATTAAACAAATTGCTTTAAATTATAAACGCATTGAAGACTCATATGCGTATCAATTGGGGGTGGATACACCGAACCATTATCTATCAATCGGGAGTTACCGTGAAAAAGTATGGCTCCAGCTTTTTGAACAAATGATTCCAAAGAAATTTCGAATTGCGCAGAGTGTATTTATTATTGACTCGTTCGGGACAATTTCACCTGAAATTGATATTTTGATTTACGATGAACAGTATACACCATACATTTTTCAAGCTGGAAATCAGTTAAAGTTCATACCAATTGAAGCCGTCGCCGTTGCCGTGCAATGTAAAAGCGAAAACGTAGATAAAGGGGATGTCGATGATTGGGCTAAAGAAGTGAAAAGTTTAAAAACGATTCTTAATGCGGTTGTGCGTTTGCAGACAGGGTTATTAGAGACGAACCCTGATAAATTACTCAATGCAAAAAGGAAATTACCGCAAGCACAAACTTCAACACGTCCAATTCTTATTTTATGTAAATTAAATGATACACAAAAAATAGTAGAAGAGAATTTTGACATTATCCTAAGTACAAACCAAAAAAACGCCTCCAAAGATAAAAAGCCTTTTGAGATGAGTAAGAAAATCAACAATGAAAATAAAGACCTCGCGTTCTGGCATTACCAATTGAACCATTATAATCATGAAGACTATGAAAAAGATTTAAGAGACAAATTAAAGAAATTGCTCTATCTCGGGAAAGATATTATATGTACCGATCTCATTAATACAAAACTCTCCGACCTAGCCGTAATTGATAAAGACGGCAATGAAAACGTCATTCTTTCACTAACATTTCAACTGAATCAACTTTTAATGTTGTTAAATAATCCACTGTTTTTTCCGCACCAATCATATGCAGATTTATTTGATGAAACTCGATTAAAAGGAGAAACGCAGAATGAGTCATGACAAGCTTCTTCTCGCCATCTATGATATTAGTGGTATCCAAGAGTATATTTTCGCAACAAACGAACTAAAACAAAATATTGGTGGCTCGAAAATTGTAGGAAACTTAATGAAAAAAGAATTAGTCTATGTTTTTCAAGGGTTAGAAGATCCGTACAAAGTCAAATGGGAGTGGGAAAGTACAACGTCGTTTGATTTGTATGACGATGTTAATCTAGATGCCGAAGTGATTTTCATTGGTGGAGGGAATGCCTTAGTCGTCTATGGCAATAAAGAATTATACCAAAAAGTGAATAAAGAATTAGCGATTCGTTTAATTGAAAAAAGCTATTCATTAACTTTAATGACCGAATCAATTGAAATTGAAACGGATAAATCTTATTTTGCTATTTACGGGGAATTGCAAAAGAAGTTAAGAGAAGCCAAAGAAGAGCGCGTTCGGCCACAGCCATTTGGGGCTTATCCCATCTCTGCACAAGAATCATTTGGAGGATTTCCAATCACGCAAAGTAATGAGAAGTCAACGGTTCAGGCTTTAAAAGAACAAGCAGTAGGCAGCGATGACGAAATGATTCCGATGCCGAGCGAAAAGAACTGGGCACTACAGATTAGTGATCTGAAAAAGAATCAAGGTGAGGATAGCTATATAGCGGTTGTACATATAGATGGTAATGGAATAGGAGAACAGTTGAAAAAGCAACTTGGAGGTATTACAGGTCAGGAGAATGATGAGGAACATCATTTTCAACATGCAGTACAAAAGCATCGAGAATTATCTAAATTTATTTCTACGGGCTATAAAGAACTTGTTAAAGAAGTAATGGCGGAATTGAATTGGAATAAAAAAACGCTTCCTATTCGGCCTCTAATAATGGATGGGGATGATTTAACATTCCTCTGCCGCGGCGAGTGGGCACTGCCCCTTGTTGAAAAACTCCTTAGTAAGATGGAACAGCATGAAGGTGAAGTAGGTTTGAAATTAACTGCTTGTGCTGGCATTGCCTATGTACATGGTCATTTTCCTTTCCACGTTGCTTATAACATTTCAGAAGCTTGTTGTAAGGAAGCGAAAGGAAAGCGATTGTTAAAGGGAAAAGAGGGTTCCTATATTGATTTTCAACTGGTGAGAGGAAGCGACACAACTGAACGAGATGTATCGGGTCGAGGAGATGAGCAATTGGGAAGAAAAAGGCCTTATCGCCTAGATGAGGACTTAGGGGCGCTAACAAAAGCAATTGATGTCTTACAAACGGAACGGAAACGAGCAAGAGAAAGTGATTTTGCCCGCTCTAAACAAGCGCAGCTTTATCAAGCTTACTTAAAAACCGAAGAAGAAATTTATAACACGATGAGTAAAATTAAGTCACGCGGTTTTTCATTTGAGGATTTAGATAAAGCCTTGTTGCTTGATGCGTTTGAGTTAGTTGATTACTACGAAAAAGAACTGTTTAAAGAGAGTGGGGATCAATCGTGCAGTCTTTTAACTTAATTATAAAAACAAAAAGCGAGTTATGTGTGGCGACTGGTCACAGTATTCCTGGGCTTGTCGATATGGAAATCGCACATGAAAAAGGATTTCCTCTTATTCCAGGGAAGCGTATAAAAGGTGCTTTGCATGGTGTTGGACGTGAACTTGTTGACTGGGGTTTGATAACCATGGAAGAGTTGGAGCAGTTGTTCGGTCAAGCAGGCGGTGGCAAGTCCAGTCCGTTACAAATATTTGACGCGAAACTTTCAGGCATTTGTGAAAGAGAAGATGAAAAAGATGGTAAAAGCAAGAATGAAAATGCAAAGCGATTTAAGCAAAGAAAGATAGAGAATATTCAAGCCGTAATGGCAGATTTCAACGAAGATGAAGAAGAAAAAGTGTTGGAACAATTTACAACGATTCGCACACAGACGGCGATTGAAAACACAACAGGAGTTGCAAAACCAACTTCACTACGAACCATTCGTACCGTGAATAAAGGGACAGAGTTTACATGCTGTGTTGTATTAGAAGACAATGCATATCAACCTGTCTTAGAAAAGTGTGTCCAAGGACTACGCGCTATTGGCTTAAATCGCACGCGTGGGCTTGGAGAAGTAGTTTGCAAGCTTGAAAGAGTAGTCTGTAAGTGTGAAGAAGCAAAAAATCATGAATATAGTGTAAAATCTAGTCAATTTAATTATTCACTCACGCTTGAACAACCACTCTTAATTGCTGGTTCAAAAGGGCTTTACCATAGTAGTGAAAGCTGGATACCGGGGCAAATGATCCTTGGGGCGATGGCTGGCATGTATATTCAGGATCATCAATTAGGTGATGATGCTCATGCAGATGAAACCTTCGCCCGTATTTTTTTACGTGGTGGCGTGACGTTTGACTATGCCTATCCTCTAGTAAATGAGAGAGTATTTTCTCCTTGTCCAGCACATTTACAACAAGAGAAAACAGATAAGAAACATGTTTATAATATTTATTCAACAACAAACCTACAACAACCCCGCACTCTTCATGCGCTTGTTCATCTTGAAGAAGAAACGCTATACGTACATCAACCAGCTCATGAAATTCGAATGCATCATGCTCGACCTCAAGATCGGTCGTTTGGGCGTGCATTGGGAAAAGATGAGGGAAAGAAAAAAGGCATTGAAAATCCAGGGCAGTTTTTTCAATATACGGCTTTATCAAAGGGACAAACCTTCTATGGATCATGGCAAGGAAGCGAAAGTGACTTAAGACTCTTAGTTAATTGTATGAAAAAGCGGAACGGGCAGCTTCGTCTAGGTCGTTCACGAACTGCTGAATATGGGACGGTAACGATGGAGCAAAGTGAACCGTTAAGAAAGCTCACTACAAATAAAGAAGCTTTAAAAACAAGCAAGATCGCTATCTGTTTTCAAACACCTTATATTGGCATAAATGAGTTGGGCGTTGCAACTGCTGATCCAGATGTCTTTATAGAAGAAATAAACGAACACCTTGGCATAAATATTGAGATAAAAAAGAAGTTCTTAAAACAAACAACGGTATCAGGTTTTCATGCGAAGTGGCGTATGCCGAAAAAACAACAAGCTGCGCTTGATGCAGGAACTGTACTTATTGTGGATCGAGCTACTATTGATTGGGAATCTATTGAACAGCATTCATGGGGCGAGCAAACAGGTGCCGGTTATGGACGTGTGAAGATACTACCAGTTGATTCTGACAGTAGTGAGTTTGTAAAAGAAGAATGGAATCCTCAAGCGAGAGAATCCTCACAATCAACCGACAGTTTTTCTAAATATTTGAGGGGAAATATAGAAAAAGCTTTAGAGATAGAAAAAGACAAACAGCAAGGTCGTATGTGTGCCAAGGCACTAAATATAGATGACTCATTTGGACAAACGATGATTCATAACGCGGCAGCGGCGATAAGGTATGGAGAGAGATCTGGAGAAAATTTGAAAAAGAAAGAAATATATAAAGCGATGCAAAGAGCATGTGAGAATAAGTCATCAGCGTTCCAAAAAAGTTATTTCCAAGAGCTTCTTATTATATTGAGGGAGGGAAAACATGACTAATCACATTACAGAACGGACTTACTTCTTATTAAAAGGTAAATTGGCGTCTCCCTTACTTTCAGGATCTGGTGAAACAGAAGAAACGGAAAACGATATTGTCGTCGATCAATTTCAACAACCATTTGTACCGGGCAGCTCTCTTGCAGGTGCATTTCGGCACTACATAGGGAATAGATTTCCAGATACGAAAGATATTCCTAAAACGGGCAAACTTGATGAGTCCGTTTCTGACTTGGAGAAATTGTTCGGTGGAAATGAACGCCAAAGCCGTTTAACAATTCACGCAATGATGATCGAACATGAAAAGCTTACAATACGAAATGGTGTGAAGCTTGATGAGAATAAAACAGCAATTGAAGGTGCGCTCTACGATTATCAAGTCATTGAGTCAGGGGCAAGCTGGACAATTCGGTTGGAGTGGATTGTTCGTGCTCAAGACAAAGAAGCAGAAACGACTAAAGGAAGAGAAATACTAAATGCGTTATTAATCGGAATAAACGAAGGAGAAGTCACGATCGGCGCAAAAACAAACCGTGGTTTTGGGAAACTACAGCTTGATACGGTGTATCACAGAACCTTCGATTATCGTAATAAACTAGAAGTGTTAAATTGGTTGAAGTGGGATTGGAGCAAGGAAGTAGATACGAAAAATTCACTGATGAAAGAGTATCCTTTAACTGGAATAGAGCTAACACAATTAAAGCCTATTCAAGAATATTGCTTACGGGTTCCTCTAAAGTTAGAGACTACTTTAATGATTCGTTCTTATTCTTCGGAGAAAAAAAATAAAGAGGATGAGAAAGAAAGCGATTATGCTTCACTTCAATCTAATGGTCAACCTGTTATTCCCGGAACGACGTGGACAGGAGCAATACGTGCAAGACTAAATACGATTATTAAAACGATTTTAAAAAATGATCGTGAGTCAATCTTATTAAATGAGTTATTTGGATCGGACTCGGAAAAGAGAGCATCACGTATTCGAGTGGAAGAATCGACTTTAGAAGGTAGTCGCTCTCTTCTTATTACACGAAACGCGATTGACCGATTCACTGGTGGAACCGTCGAGGGTGCTTTGTATACTGGCGAACAAGCAGTTGGAGGCACGACAGAACTTATCATACGCTGGTCAGAGCAAAAAGACAGTGTATTAAGCAAAGACGAAATTTGTGGTATGTTGCTTTGGGTTATTAAAGATTTACAGAACGGATTACTGGCAGTAGGTGGAGAAACATCGGTTGGGCGAGGTGTATTTTGCGCTATAGAAAGTCAGTCTATCACATTAAATGGAGAAAACATTGCAGGTGAGCAAAGTTTTTTTAAAGCGGCAATCAATAAAGTGAAGGAAAGGGAAAAAGATGCAAATTAAGGTTCAGACAGGAAAATCTTCCTTTGAAAAATATGATCTACTAAGCGAAGGAGATTTACTGCAATCTATTCCTAACTTTGGTAGTGATACCTTTGTGTACGCTGTGTTTGACGATCAAATCTGTTTTGGTACATATAAAGACGAGACGATCAATTTGTTTGATAGAGGTATAGAAGAGACTCGTGAGCATTTGTTAGAGCTACGAATATTTTCTAAAGAAAAGGAATATCGAGCTATTCGCGCCGGGCAACATTTTAGAGCGAGAATAATTGAAGAACACGGTCATGGGAATGATTCTCATTATATCGAAGAGACGCATAAAGTTTGGGGGAAAGTGTCATCAGTTAAAGAAGACTGGATTCACTTGAAAGAGACAAGAGGTGCACAGCTACATGTGCCGTATTGGTTGAAAAAAGGGGAACAGCTCGGGTTACGTGTGCGGCAATATATTGAATTTAGTGATGAAAACTATGCATTTGTCGATGAACGATTTGTTGGTTTTGTAAGGTGGGAGGATGATTGAAATGACGGATAAGAAAAAGAATTTGGTTGTTGCAGGGGATCGCTTTGTTAATCCATATAACTTTGTCTCTCTAGCGGAAAAGTGCAAGCGAAGGAAACCGGAAAAAGGGGAGTTCACGGGTTATTTTGAGTGTACATTAACTAATTTGTCCCCTTTATTTATTCCGAATTCAGAGACAATTAGTGAAGATGAAGTACAGGAATTTTTTTCGTATAACTATAGGAAAGGAGAAACTAATTACAAACCAACGATACCAGGATCGGAACTAAAAGGAATGGTGCGAAGCGTACACGAAGCTGCATTTAATGGTTGCTTATCGCAAATTAATCTTGATAAACCTATCCACAAGCGCTCAATGGAACCGAAAAAGCCGGGGTTGTTATCAATGGACAAAAAAACGGGCCAATTTTTCATTCAGCCGTGCGAGAGAGTAATGCTGAATGTGACTAAAGGAAATCCTCATGGGGAGCTAGTTAAGAAGGGGGAGTATGTTGAAGGAGAAGTAGTATATATCAAAAGGTCAATAGACCGTTATAAAAAGGATATAAACGGTTTTGAGTATCCTTATGTAGTAGATAAAGTATCTAAAAAATTTGAAGAAGGTTTTACAAAAGGATATATTCATATTGGTGAACATTTTGTAAGAAAACACCATGAATCGGTGTTTGTTCCAAATAATGAAGATAGAACTCCAATAAAAAAAGAGGAGATTGATAAACTAGAAAAAGTGATAGCTAATTATGGGGAGAATGATATAAATAAAAACTTAAAAACGGAAGGGGGAAAGCATTTCGGTTACAGCAAGTATAAATCTCTATTTTACAGATTTTTAAATAAGACTTATGCAAATCGGTTTCTTGTTTTTTATTCAGAAGAAAATCACCATAAGAATAAACCAATTTTTGTGAATTTAGCTCCTGCTATGTTATCTCAAGAAGCATCATTGAAAACCATAAACGAATTAATAAAAGAACATGGAGAGTATCAGCCTTGTGTATGTAAAGATTTATTGTGCCCAAGCTGTGCTTTATTTGGATTCGCATCAAATAAGGAAGCAAAAGCCTCAAAGGTAAGATTTGGTGACGCTGAAACCGTAAATAAACAGAATTATTTTAAGGAGCCTATTGCTATTCTTTTAGGTGAACCTAAATTTAATACTACAGAATTTTATACGGTTTTAGATGAGAAGTTGGATAGCTCAAAAGTTTGGACTTACGATTATATCGTAAAAGCAAATAAAAAAAGGGTCACATTCAATCCAGATGAAATAAAAATAAGAGGGCGCAAGTTTTATTGGCATGGTTCAAAAGTTCCAGCAAATCTTCAAGAAAAAAGCAAAATGATTCAAAAAATTAGACCACTAAAAGAAAATCAATCTTTTGTTTTTCGTGTTTATTTTGAACAACTTACTAAAAGGGAACTTCAACAACTTCAATGGTCGCTAGATTTTAATAATAAAAATAATGCACATAAATTAGGGAGAGGGAAGCCATTAGGTTATGGTAGTGTGCAGGTAAAGCTTGAAAAACTTGCTTTGCGCCAGTTCGATTTTGAAAGTGGTGAATGGAAGTTAAGTACTTACAAACCCGCTGAAATAGTGTATTGGAAAAGCGAAGAAAAAAATAGAGATTTGTTAAATAATAAATTAAGTGACAAAGCTAATTCTGTTAGAAAACAACTACTCGAAATAACAAGCATAAATCTTGAATTGAAAGATTTGATCTCCTATCCAAAGATAAAAGGAACAAAAAATGACAATAGAATAAACGCCAAAGCCTCTCATCAATGGTTTACGAAAAATAGGAAATTGGTTGAAAAAAATAAAAAGAAAAACCTTCCTACAATATCGCAGGAACTAGATAATAAGCAGGAAAATAAACATTTAAAAAAGTTATAAAGCAAACATGCTAGGTGCGAACCCCAAGCAAACATAAAATCCCTAGGGGACTCGCACCACTTTTTTGAGGGAATGTGTAAAAATATGTGCTATATTTGCGAGGAAGTTGCTGTTCATCAGTTGATTTATAGTGATATGTAGTAGGAAAGTGCTTTTTTTAGCCAATTTTCGCTATCGCACTCTATATGAGTGCGTGGATTGAAATTTTCGTCTCAAGCGCTGACCAGACGTGTGTGCCTTATCGCACTCTATATGAGTGCGTGGATTGAAATTCCAATTATCCGCATTTTGTGCTCTTGGCTCGTCATCGCACTCTATATGAGTGCGTGGATTGAAATATTACGCTTCAAAAGATAGTGCTGATAGTTCACAATCGCACTCTATATGAGTGCGTGGATTGAAATTTTACGACGGCTGAGGGAAGCGATCTTCTTCCCATCGCACTCTATATGAGTGCGTGGATTGAAATTAGAGCTAAGAGGAACGTTTGATGGTGCTGCTCCTTATCGCACTCTATATGAGTGCGTGGATTGAAATATAATATCACAATTCAATTCAACTGGTAAGTTTTTATCGCACTCTATATGAGTGCGTGGATTGAAATAATTTTTGCTTTTTTCCCAACATTCGATTGTCTAAATATCGCACTCTATATGAGTGCGTGGATTGAAATTTTTTGATAACGCATATTTAAGCAAGTACCTATAACAATCGCACTTTATATGAGTGTGTAGATAAAGAGCCGAAAGTTGCCAAATAGATTTAGAGGAAAAATAAGCGTATGTGCTCCGGTGAATGAAGTCGATTCGACTTTCTGACACTCGTAGCAATGGAGATGAGACCGATGGCGAATGACAAACTATTAAAAAGACAGACCGATAAGAAAGCAGAATCTAGTATTTTTTTCAATCTCTAATAATTTTTCGGTAACGTCCATAGAAAAAGTGATAGCGGAGATCAAAGGAAGTTGTAAGGAGTCGAACAGAATGAACAAAAGCAAGCTATTGCTGGTGGTTGTTCTTGCCATCATGTTAGGAGGATGTGGCCAAATGGGTAGCTCTTCAGGAGAAGAAACAGAAAAAACACCAGCGGAAATGGACCCGGCAGATTTGCCGCAAATTGATGCGTTTCAAAGCGAACATTCTCGTGAACTGATGGTGTCGACAGATCCAGTAGCGGAAGGGTTTTACTTAATGCGTTCAAAAATTGACGCCTTTACGATTTGGTTTCCAGAAGAGGCTGTGTTCATGTACAATGCATCTGGTATGGATGGGGATCATTATGAAAAAATGCGTTTTGCTTATGAAAATGAAGAAGAAAATCTGGGATATTTGGTTGACTTCCAATATAATTATAGCGGGTATGCTGAAAGGCCAGATTGGATACTGGATAATTTAAGAAAGCGCTGGGATTATGAAGAAGACTGGAAAGAAGTTGAAGATGAAAAGGGTCTCACTTATTTTGGTTCAAAAGTTGAAGAAATGGATGACTACCAGCGATATGTCGTCATAGGCTATAAAGTGTCATCTCAAAAAGAACCTCAAGGGATGGAATTTCTCTATATCGCATCATGTGTGGATAAAGAGTCTGAAAGTTGCCAGATGGATCTTGAAGAGGAAGAAGAGTATGTTCTTCATTGGATGAAGTCGATTCAGTTTTCCGGAATCCGTAGCAATGGAGATGAGACAGATGGTTAATGACGAACTATTAAAGAAAGACAAACCGATAAGAAAGCACAGTCTATTGGCTTTTTCCCTCCAATTGCTTTCTAGTAACCTTAATAGGTATAAACTCACAAGTCTTATGTAGGTGTCGCTATTTTCATAATTATGTTAAGAATGATAAAAAAGCGGTAGTAAGGTCTAAGGAGTCGAGTAGAATGGTCAAAAGCAAGATATTGTTGGCAATTGTTATTGCCTTGATAGTAGGAGGATGTGGCCAAATGGATAGCTCACCAGAAGAAGAAACAGAAAAAACACCAGCGGAAATGGATCCGGCAGATTTGCCGAAAATTGATGCGTTTCAAAATGAGTATTCCCGTGAACTGATGGTGTCGACAGAGCCAGTAGCGGAAGGGTATTATTTAATGCGCTCAAAAATCGATGCCTTTACGATTTGGTTCCCAGAAGAGGCTGTGTTTATGGACAACGCATCTGGTGTGGATGGGGATCATTATGAGAAAATTAGTTTTGCTTATGAAAATGAAGAAGAGAATCGAGGGTACTTGATTGATTTTCAATACAATTACAGTGGGTATGCTGAAAGGCCAGACTGGTTGTTGGATAATTTACGAGATCGTTGGAGTTATGAGGAAGAATGGAAAGAAATTGAAGGTGAACATGGGCACATATACTATGGATATACAATAGAAGAATTTAAAGGCCATCAAAATCATGTCTTTATGGGCTATAAAGTTTCATCCCAAGAAGCGCCTCAAGGAATACAATTTCTCTACATCGCTTCATGTGTGGATAAAGGTGTTGAAAGTTGCCAAATAGAATTAGAGGAAGAAGAAAAATACTTGCTCCGGTGGGTGAAGTCCATTGAGTTTTCAGGGACCCGTAGCAATGGAGATGAGACAAATGGCGACTGACGAACTATTAAAAAAAGACGAAGTTTGGCTTCGTATTACTCAGTTAGAATATAAAATGAAAGATGGAATGTCTAAAGAGGAATTTGAAAAAGAAGTGCGGCGAATTTATATAGAGGAAACGGGCGAAGAGCTTCCAGCAGACATGAAAGTGTACTCTTCAAATGAAAGTAATATAATTAAATCG
Organism: Shouchella oshimensis; assembly: GCF_004375095.1. Lineage (NCBI taxonomy): Bacteria > Bacillati > Bacillota > Bacilli > Caryophanales > Bacillaceae > Shouchella > Shouchella oshimensis. Next base: position 675,403 of record NZ_SNUX01000002.1, read on the forward strand.
GATTATGACGGTACAGCAATTTATTTTGAGAACGAAGAAAAAGGAATCAACCAATTGTATGTAGTTTCACAAGGTTCAAATGACTCTGGTGATTGGTTGTATAATGCGATTGGGCTGTTCCAAGGAAAAGATGCTTCGCAAGCGATGGACGTTGAAATTTTTTTAGAAGAAGCGAGTGACAAGTTTGGCGTTGATGAAGATGTAGCAATAATTGGTTTAGGCCATTCGCTTGCGAACAACAATAATTTGATGTCTCAAGTATTAAACAACCATTTTGATTCTGTTTACGGGGTTAATGGCGCTCAAATCAATGTGTATCAATTATATACTGCTGATGCCGAGTTTAGACAAATAGTCAATCAAAACTTCAATCTACCTAGAACAGACAAAAACGCCATCTACACCCTCTCCCCTCATGAATTTGAACAATTTGCCATCGAGTACATAGAAGAAAAAATCGACACCGGTTCCATTTACCAACTTCGTTCGATTAATGACCCCCTTTTTGCGTTGATGGAGAATACGCGAGGATTTTTGACGGTTCCGATCGACGCGAAAGAGGGGATTGTAACGAACAAAAATTATGCAGGGCTGTCGCCGCTTTTTGCCAATCTGCCAGATGAGGAAATCGCTAAGTGGCAAACGATTTTTATGCCGGCCGCTGATGCGTATGTAACTGATGGGGTAGATGGTGCACTTGGAGTGCTAGAAGACATGACGGGTCTCAAACGGACGGTGTTTGATGATGTAAGCGAGTTGCAAGCAGATTTTCAAAAGTTAATGGAATCGGAAACGATTGATTTAGATGAGTACCCTGCCTTTATGCGAGGCGAGATGGCTCGTTCCCATGCGCTCGGGCAGGTAGGGGCGAAAATTCCACAGGCTTTTGATTTGTTAAGCAAGGCATTGACAGAGTTTGACCATATAAAACAATTTCAACGGAACATAGGGCCGATCATAGAGACAGTTCAAGGCTTAAACGATTCGGCTGAAGAGGTGTTCGGGTATTTGGTTGAGGCTGGCTACATTGATGAGGCTTCGAAAGACAACATTGTCAAAGAATTGAATGGATTGACCGAGTCTTTGGAAATCCTTAATGATTATGAGCATCTTGAAGATGTGTATAAAGAATATCCGCATTTAATGCGAGATGGAGGAAGTGGACTATTAGGAAGTGACTTGGCTTTTTTGTTGCTCTTAATTGAACATGGCGAAAAATTATCTGGCCATTGGCAGGCGTTAGAAAAGGAATTGCAGGAAGTCATGAGTGAAATTGGTCATAGCCACAGTATCCATGAATTGTTGAATGCGCTGAATGCAGAAAACGGAGTCTCGTACTTCAACAATGAAATGATCTTGAGCACTCAGCACGGAGGCGAGGAAATCCGTGTTAATTTAAGTACTACTGTCGAAGCGTATTACAACGGTCTAACGATTGTGGAGCAACAACAAGAACAAGTACAAGCGTTTGTTCGTCTGTATGAGAATGAGATCGTAGAAGATGTCGAAACCCGGAAAAAGGTGCTTGTCCAAGCGTTTAATGATATGGAAAGCAATCCTAAGGGCTATCAGCACTTGTTAAATAAAAGCCATGCGCCTGTAGGCAGCCGTATGGAGCGAATTGTCGTGCATGACCAAATTGGCGGAATCGCATTGCCTGAAGGGCCAGTGTGGGAAGCGGCTTTGGTGGAGCAATTGGAAAAGCAGCGCACTTTCCTTGAAAAGATGCGTGAAGGGATCGAAGAGATTTTTGATGAAGAATACAACGTTGCCGCGATTTTTACACTTTCGGGGTAATAGGAAGGAGGATGAGTCATGATTCCTGATGATACAGGAGTGGTTGTGATATCACACCAATTTAAAGAACCACCAAGCTATATGTGGAAACGACTTCAGCTTGAGCTATCGATAAATCAACTTTATTTGCTTCAAGCCACTTTAGGCCAATCCCTTCGTGCCAGTTTAGGTACGAGCAGCGGCGCGTTTATTGACGCCCTTGAAGAGAAGGAAACAGAATTGACAAGAGATATGACAACGCGAATTGAAATGGTTTCTTCTGAAGCAAAACAAGCGACACAATTAGCTGAGAACTATTTGGAAAATATCTCTACGCAGCGAGTATCCCTCCATTACAGGCGCATGCTTACCGATTAAAAGTGGGTCTTTAAAACACGCTGGTCGTAATCAGGGTGTTTTTGTTTTAAAGCAGTCTTTTTGATGTATGTAGAAGATGCACGTTTGTCTAACTTAATGAGATAAAGCAAATTATTATTATTATCTAGTGAATGTTATTGAATAAAAGTATTACTTCTTACCGTTCTAAAAAATGGTCGCTGTTCATCAATTGCGCGCCATATGACCTTTTTACAATTAGACAAACTCTATTAAATTTATGCAGGAAGATCATTTATCAGAGGTCAAACAATAGATTTTTATTGTATGAAAAAAGGAAATCGGTGAATTTATTAGAACAATTAATAAAGAACCAATTCCAAGTCACAAGTATAAAGAGACTATCTTCATTTAGGAGAACCTTTTTTGAAAGTAACTTCATAATTGGTGCGAACCCAAAGCGAACATAAAAACCCTGGGTGACCCGCACCGCTTTTTTGACTTAATATGTAACAATGTGTAATTGGTTTAGCTGAAAAATCTTACCTGAAGGCTAATTTGTGGTAATATTTAGGGGGAGAAAGGTGCTTTTAAGCGTTCTCCCGCTATCGCACTCTATATGAGTGCGTGGATTGAAATTGAAAGCTATTGAAAATAACATCGGTGGCGCAGATCGCACTCTATATGAGTGCGTGGATTGAAATACCTTGTCCCGTCGCGGTAAGCGGATAACGTGTGCCATCGCACTCTATATGAGTGCGTGGATTGAAATCCATAATTCCATCTAACATAATGACATTCATTATCATCGCACTCTATATGAGTGCGTGGATTGAAATTCCGCCGCCTGACGCCTCTTGTAGCGCTTTTAACAATCGCACTCTATATGAGTGCGTGGATTGAAATAAGAGCCAAATTATCAGCGCGCCCCCGCTGCGGATCGCACTCTATATGAGTGCGTGGATTGAAATAGTTTTAGGAAACATGCTCGGAGCAAACCCGTAGCATCGCACTCTATATGAGTGCGTGGATTGAAATATGTCCAACGCTTCCTCTGCGTGTCTGTATAATTATCGCACTCTATATGAGTGCGTGGATTGAAATATCCAAAATTAGAAACTTTAACCAAGTTATCTAATCGCACTCTATATGAGTGCGTGGATTGAAATCCAGCAAATTTAGCGCGATTAAAAATCGGGTCACTATCGCACTCTATATGAGTGCGTGGATTGAAATATCATTCTCAGCATCTTCGAATCCTGTAATATTTAAATCGCACTCTCTAGAAGTGCATGAATTCATACTGCAGAAATTGAGGGAATATGTTTAAAAAGGGTGGAAGGTATGTCTACAACTGACATGAAAGCAAGTATCAATCAAGATACGTTAGTGAAATGTGTGAGTCTGCAGCTTAAGCGCCCTTTAATAAAAGGAGAGCTTGAATGGAACGTACAAGCTTTATCGGGAGAAGTGAATTTTACAACGCAAGGCATTTACCGTGTTTTTGGCTCGGCCCTTAAAAAGATAAAATGGTCGCTTATAATAAAAGTGATTCAAGAGGTAGAGGATAAACGGAACCCGCAGCACCATAATTATTGGAAACGAGAGGCTCTTATACATCAAACTGGTATTCTTAATCGTTATTCGAATGTCATAAAAAGCCCAACCTGTTATGAGGTCGAGGAAAAAAGTGATGGTACGATTTGGATTTGGATGGAAGAAGTGAATGGAGTTCATAAGCAGTTCTCGAAGGAAGACTTTGCTGTTATAGCGAAATCAATCGGATATTTTAACGGAACGTACGTAAATGGTCCTGCTCACGACGAGGAATGGATTTGTCGGACTTGGATGGCATCTTGGATTAAAAGTAGTCAGAAGTACGCAATGCAGGTGGACGGTTTTGTCGATTCAAATCGATTGAGTGAACAGGTGAACGATAGGTTACGAGCGTACCTCTCATTAACTTCTAACATGGAGAAACAATTGAACATATTGAAAGCGCTTCCTAGAGTGCTTGCCCATCAAGACTTGAGTAAAGGAAATATATTTGTTAATCAGAAGCAAGTGACGCTGATTGACTGGCAGTTTATGAGTCTTTCAGGTGTAGGGGAAGATTTAGGGAAGTTGTTTGGCGTTATGCTGAGCCAAGAAGCTATTCCTATTCAAGAAGCGGAAGAATACCAAGAGCTTCTGCTTCGTTCTTACGTAGATGGATTGGTTGAGACAGGTATTCAGTTAAACGAAGCCTTTATCCGATATGGCTTTTTTACTTCATTTGCTTTGAGATGTGTATGGGAAGTACCGAAACTTGTTGAACTTCACATAAAACAGCACAACAACTGTAGCGAATATGAGCGTTTATTGAACCTAACAAGCTATCAGCTAAAGGTCTATAGAGAGATTATGCAATTTCCTCTAGTCATCTAGTATCGCTGGTGGAAATAGGGTGTAAATGTACATTAACTTCCCTACTTCCTGATAAAGCAATCTGAGGGCTACCAACAATGTTATTAAGGAATAATGGAAAAATGCTTTAGTCCATGCTCAATACCGTTTTCTGATGAGGATTTAGTAATGTAATCGGCAACCTTCTTTATCCCTTGAGAACCGTTTTCCATCGCAACTCCAAAAGAAACATAGGATAGCATTTCTATATCATTGTCCCCATCTCCAAAAGCAATTGCACGAGAACGGTCAAGGTGAAAGTAATGTAACACGCTTTCGATAGCCCGTGCTTTACTAATATCTGTTTCCAACACATTTAAGATGTAAGGATGCCAGCGCTTGAACTGTAACAATGGGAATGCTGTTTTGTAGAGCTGTTCAATCCGTTCATCTCCAAATAGACAAAGCAAATGGACAGGTAAAAGAGTATCTTTTTGTCTAATTGGTGGATAGGTCATGAGAGATAGGGTTTCCTGCAAGGCATGGGTGATCTTCTCATTTTGAAAACCATTCATATGAAATGTGTGACTGTAAAACGATAAGGCATGCTGATGTTGCCGTGCAAAGTTTTCGATTGCTTGCACCGTTCTTACGTTCATCGTTTGACTGTAGATGACATTGTCTTGATGTGTGACGAGGCCTCCGTTTGCAGTGATAAACGTTGTGATACCGAGCTTCTTTAACTCTTCACACATAGATAATGGTCGACCGGTTGCAGCCACGACGAGTGTCCCTTGATTTAGTAATGCGTGAACTGACCTTTTGGAAGACTCAGGTATGCGTCCGGTTTGATTGTTTGTGAGTGTTCCGTCAACGTCAAAAAAGACGATGTCGTAAGTCATTTAAACCCTCCCAATTTTTTTAATTCAAGAAAACGGTTAACAAAAGGGCTAGCTTTGTCTAGCTCTTTTTGTTCGTGCAAGTAAAGTAGATGGTGGAAAAGTGGTTGAAGTCCATAAAACCGTTTTACTCGTTCAACGATGCCTTGCTTGCATTCATCTGTTTTGTAATAGCGTAATACAGAAAGAACCGTATCAAGACCATATGTCCAATAAAGACCAGCAAAATCAAATGCTGGATCACTTAATTGTGCGTCTGTAAAATCAATAATCCCCACTAGCTTTTGTTCGCCTTGATTATAAATCATATTAGCCGTTGTAAGATCTCCATGAATCGGTACTGGTTTTCTATTATTTGATGACAATGATTCTAAGAAAGTCTCATAAACAACGTTAATTGCATGGCTGACGTTGGTTTCGAGCTGGGGAAAAATGTTTTGTTGCAATTGAGCATACATAGTATCCCAAAACGAATGACTATGAGTGGCATGTAGATTCGGAAGTTCATCAACAGTAATACGATGTAAAGTTGTTAAAAAATTTCCTAGATGCTGATAATCAATGGTTGAAAGTGTTGTTTGGTTTTCAATGGTCTCGACTGGAACACCAGCAATAAGAGGATAGGAAAGGCCAACTAAAGTCTCTTCTATAAAGAGTGGAGTCAGTCTTGGAACAGACAAACTAGTTTGTCTTGCTTGTAAAGCGCGGTTTAATTCTAACTCCTTATGCAGTGCCATCTCAAAACCTCTTTTTTTAGGAAAACGAAACACAATAGTGTCATTTACAAACAAGATGGTATGATCCCAACCTGAATGGATCATTTCAAGCTTATGAATACGTAAAGTAGAATCGAATTGGCTTATGCGTTCGATCCATATGGATTCAGTCATTTTTAATGGTCTCTCCTAGTCTTCTACTAATCCTTATTGGTCTTTTCCCGTAATGATTGGGGGATAACATAATAGTTCTTCTCTCTCATTAAAGAGACAGCAACAACTCCTGAGTTTCATAAAATACCTCTCCTTAGAAGAACTTTCGACAATGATCCAGCAAATCCTTGTTTTTTACTGAAAAAATGGACTGTATAAAACCGTTGACATTGTATATAAAGTATATGTACAATAAATACAAAGATAACAATTGCGAGGTACCTATGAATATTATCTTATCGAATGCGTCTCAAGAACCAATCTATGTGCAGATTAAAAATCAAATTAAACAAAGCATATTGAGAGGGGAGTTGATGGAAGGCGACCCGCTACCTTCAATGCGAAAACTAGCTAAAGAATTACAAATTAGCGTCATCACGACAAAGCGCGCATACGAAGAATTAGAGCGAGACGGCTTCATTATTTCGTATGTTGGGAAAGGGTCTTTTATAGCAGGACAAAATCAAGATCTCATTCAAGAGAGGCGTTTGCAAATGGTTGAACAGGGCTTGGCGGAAATTGTAAAAGAAAGTAAAAACCTAAATATTTCCCTTCATCAACTTCAAGAATTAGTAGTAATGCTATATGAGGAGGAAGAATAATGGAAGAGGTTGTTTCATTTCATCATGTTCATAAAACGTATAAAAACTTTTTGTTAAGAGATGTCTCTTTCTCCGTTAAAAAAGGGTTTATTACGGGTTTTATTGGGCCCAATGGTGCAGGGAAAACAACAACGATTAAACTGATGCTTGATTTAGTGAAACCAGATTCAGGCGAAATCAACTTGTTTAATCAGACGTATCAGTCTAATAGGGAGGAAATTAAGCAGCGAGTAGGGGTTGTTTTCTCTGAACACCATCTTTACCAGCATCTGACCATTGAAAAAATGAAAAAAGTTGTCTCCAACTTCTATTCTAAATGGGATGATGATCGATTTGAGCATTATTTAAAACAGTTCAACTTACGTCCCGATCAAAAAATTGGTCAATTGTCTAAGGGGATGGGAATGAAGCTTTCCATTGCGATTGCGTTATCCCATCACGCTGATTTGATTGTGTTAGATGAACCAACGTCAGCTCTTGATCCAATAAGTCGTAGAGAGATTTTGCAGTTGTTAATGGACGTCATTCAGGATGAAGAAAAAGCTGTATTTTTTTCGACGCATATTACGACTGACTTAGAGCAAATCGCTGATTATATTCTGTTTCTCCATAATGGAACAGTCCTTTTACATGATGAGAAAGACGCGATTCTCGATCAGCATTTTATTGTCAGAGGTGCTACTGACTTGCTTGATTCAGATACGCGAAAGCTATTTTTACAAGTGAAAGAGACATCGTTTGGGTTTGAAGCGTTAACGAATCAAGCTAGCCTTGTAAGACGTCTAATGGGAGATGAAGTGGTAATGGAGAAGGCGTCTTTAGAAGAGATAATGGTGTACACGATCGGTGATGGATCGGAAATAAGGTAAACGGTTGAGGTAAAGGAGGGTGCGAGTGTGAATGCTTTAGTGGAAGTAAGCGAACTTAACAAAACATTTAAACAAGGTGGTTTTGGTTTAAAAAAGGTTTCTTTTACCATTAAGCCAGGCTCGATTGTTGGCTTTATTGGGGAAAATGGTGCCGGTAAATCAACAACCATTGGTTCTATCATTGGTTCCATTCGCAAGGATCAAGGTACTGTCCGCGTGTTTGGTCAAGAAATGCAAGACGGAAAAGACTTTGTAAAAGAAGAGATTGGGGTTGTATTTGATACCGTTCAACTTCCTGAAGAATTAACTATTGTGAAGTTAGAACGTGTGTTTAATGGAATTTATCGCAATTGGGATAAAGAGATGTTTTACTCTTATGTCGAACAATTCTCTTTACCAAGAAAAAAGAAAATAGGGTCATTTTCAAGAGGCATGTCGATGAAGGTATCGGTTGCTGTGGCACTCTCCCATGATGCGAAGCTGCTTCTGTTAGATGAAGCAACGGCAGTGCTTGATCCGAGTGGGCGTGATGATCTTTTGAGTGTATTACGCACATTTGTCAGCGATGGAAAGCGATCCATTCTTCTTTCTTCTCATATAACCAGTGATATTGAAAAGATTGCCGATTCGCTTATTTTCATTAAAGATGGCAGGATTCTATTTGATATTGAGAAAGAATCATTGCTATCGACTTACCGCATACGATCGTGTACGACGAAGGAATTTCACTCTTTAGCAAAAGAAACAATTGTCGCCTATCGAGTACAGGAGGAGCTTGTTTCTGTTCTTGTTAAAGGGAAAGAAGGCAAGGCAGCATCTTTAGATGAAATGACAGTATTACTCATGAGAGGTGTTCATGTATGAAAGGGTTGCTATTAAATCAATATTATAGTGTGCAAAAATCAATATGGGTGTATGCGTTGCTTGCATTCGTTATTCCGGTTGTGATCCTCATATTTTTTGAAGGGAGTATGCTTGATCGATTAGCGGCTTTTGTTGCGATAGGTTTTATGGTTTCCCCAGCGTTAGAAGTGTTAAAGCATGAAGGAAAGTCTGGGTGGAGTAAATATATGGCTACACTCCCAATAAGTCGAGCCAAAGTTGTCCAAAGTCACTATTTATTCTTTGTGTTGTTACTTCTAGTTGGGGTTGGTCTGGCTGGAGCCGCTTATTTTATCGCAACTCAATTATTTAATCAGGTGCCTACAGATTATTTCTTTGTTGGAATCTTGTCGATCATTGGCATTGTGCTAACCTCGGGAGTCATTACGTACCCCCTAACCTATATCCTTGGTGCCGAAAAGAGTGATATGATTTTGGTTTTAGGAATGGGTGGCTCAATCGGTGTTTATTTATTGACTTATACGATTTTTTCAATGGTATTTAATGAAGAGGGAACTTATTTTGGATCAGACGCCGATTTATTCTTTGGCTTACTGTTTATTGGGATCACCCTCATCGTGTTTGTCCTTTCCTATATCGTGTCACTCATTCTATACAAGCGAAAAGAATTTTAAAGGAGACGCATCTAAAGCAGGTGCGTTTTTTTATGTGAAATGGGTATACAAAAGATTATAATGCTGGATGTGAGGAGGCGAACGAATTGAAGGTACTAGTATTTTGTGATAAGTGCGGAAACCCGAAGGTCCTATCGAACTATGTATTAAAAGCATATATCGCGACTGCTCATTATGTTTATTGCGACGTGTGTCAGCATGAAAACAACGTTACATCAACCTTAAGGCGGTATGCGTTTCAATTAAGAAGAAAGCAAGGGTATTAATTCGTTTAGAGCCTAATAGGCTTTTTTATTTTGCCTATCGTTCATGATAGAGTAAGGGTAAGTGAATAAAAAGGGAGGGAAAATTGAAGTGAGAAAAGTAGTATTTTCAGAAGCAGAATTCGATTTAGCAGAAGTGGTTTATGAAGATTGGAAAGACATTCATCGTTATGCGTCACTTCCAATCGTTAGTCAATACCAACCATGGGAGACGATGAGGGAGAAAGATACGACCGATTATGTGAAAGGAATTGTAAAGGCTGCTCAGCAGGTGCCACGTACCCGTTTTGCGTATGCTATTCAAAAAGATAGGCGAACGATTGGCGTTACAGAATTAAATGTGCGAGATAAAACAAATGGTGAGATTTCGTACATTTTACATCCTGATTATTGGGGACAAGGTTTAGCAACAAAAGCAGCAAAAAAGATGCTTCTATATGGATTTGAAGAATTAGAGTTACATCGTATTTATGGAACATGCGATCCGAATAATGGTGCCTCGGCAAGGGTACTACAGCGTCTTGGCATGCGGGAAGAAGGAAGATTACGCGAAAACCTCTGGTCAAAAGACCATTGGCGGGATTCATTATTATTTAGCGTGCTTGTTCATGAATGTGGATAACCATCACAGACAATTAGAATTGATGATCAAAGAGGTTAATATGTGTATAAAAAATGTAGATAAGTCGGAAAACTGTGGAAAATGAATTCGTTTTCGAAGTGTTATCCACAAAAAAATTTAAAAACGAACAGCCTTCCGAATGCTCGTAAGGCTGTTATGTTCAGCTACTATACGTTCGTATGCGCAAGCACATGCTGTTGCGCGTCCGATAACTGGCTACGAAGTGAGTCAAGATTACTGAATAACAGCTGACCGTGTCGTTTAACGGCCTTACCAGCAACGAATACAGAATCAACATTGCCTGAATGTGCAGTTTGGACGACAGCGCCGATTGGATCGGTAATCGGACTTAAGTTTAGATCACACGTATTTAGTAAAATAATGTCAGCTTCTTTTCCTACTTCAAGACTACCAATCTTTTCGTCAAGTAAGAGTGCTTTAGCTCCTTCAATAGTTGCGCATTCTAGGATTTGATTGGCAGAGAGATGGAGGTCTGGTCCGGGCATTATGCCTTCATCAAGAAGCTTTTCATTGACTCGCGCTCTCTCTGCTTGTAAGGCAAACTTCATTTGAGCAAACATATCGCCACCTGTAGACGTCACGACATCGACACCGAGAGTAGGCTTGACACCATTTTCAAGAGCGAGGCCTGTAGCTGGGTAGCCATGGCCCATCATCATTTCGACTTCTGGTGTGACAGACACACTCCCACCCTTAGCGGCAATTCGTTTCATGGCCTCATCGGTTACGCGGTTCATATGCGTAAAGTTCAAGTCCATTCCAAGAAGGTGTTGCTCGTCAAGGCGTTCGATGGAATGGGCTGTACGTCCCCAAGTACCAAATCCTAAATGCATGGTAGCCAAAATTCCCATTTCTCGAGCGGTGTTTATTTCGTTTACAGCTGTATCCCATGCACTGAATTCAGGGCCGCGAATAGCAAGACCTAATGTAAGCAGCTGGTTTGGGGATTGGAAGTAAGCCGATTGAATGGTTTTCGCATCGTCTGTATGCGTTAATGTACTGTCATTGTTCCAAAATGCCTCATCTCCAGGTGCACCATATGCAAATACAGCTCGAATTCCAGCATCTTGTAATCCACGAATGCTTTCTTCAGCATGTTCAATGGAATTAATCATTGTCCAATCGAGGATGGTTGTTACACCAGCGTCTAATGCTTCTAACGCGCCAAACAAATTGCCGATGTAATCGTCTTGAGGTCTACGCTTTGAACCTATTCCACCATAATAGAGTTTACTCAAGTAGGTTTGTAAGGACCAATCAGCACCAATATTCCGAATCATGGATTCCCAAGTGTGACGGTGACTGTCAACAAAGCCAGGCATCACAATCCTATTACTCGCATCAATGATGTCGGCCTCTTCATCGTGGATAGAAGGTTCAATTTTACTTATTGTTGTACCCTCTATTAAAATATCAGCTTCTATGTAAGTAGTTTGATCTGTTACGGGTATGACAGTCCCGCCTTTAATAAGTGTCTTCTTCATAAGGATCATCCTTTCCCATTTAGTTTTTTTTCCATTTCAATGAGGGTGACTGGATAACCAAAAAAATCTCCAGTACGCTCTCCAGTACGCTCAAACCCTTCATTTGTGTAAAAATCAACGCTTTTATTCCCTTTATAAACGATCAGACGGCAGTGGTCTGGTTGTTCAAATCGTCTCAGTCCTGTATGAAGCAAAGATCTGCCAATACCTCGACCTTGCTGATCTGGATCTACATAGAGTGATTCAAGGTAAGCGTTATGCTCAGAATATTTCTCACGGGAAAAGAACGCATATCCATGAATACGACCATGTTCCTCGGCAACAAGTGTAATAGAAGAACGAAAACGACGATTCATCTCGTGGGAGGAATAAGCATCTTGAATGACTTTTTTCTGAATGTCATCTGGAATTTGCGGTGTATAGGTTGCCTTCCACGTCTTAGTAGCGAGTGCTCGGATGGCATGGATGTCACGCTTTTTCATATCTCGTATGTGCATCAAACATTCCTCCTTTAATGAAGGCTTTAGATGATTATTACTGTAAGCTTACCAAATAGTTGCAAAAAAGCGAAAAACAATGCTTACATAGATTCAGAGAGGTGATGAAATGAGAGAAGATGTAGTTAATTACGAAAAGCGAGGTATAACGATTACTGTTCGCGAAGCCAAAATGGAAGATGCCACTACACTTGGTAGATTGCGAGCAACCTTAGATGGCGAAACAGACCATTTCGATCGAGTATATGGAGAAGATGTATAACGGAAGAAGGTTTTTGAAGCATTATGGATTGGTACTTATACATGTATTGAGGAGATGTATTATGAACTAGCAATTTTTAATTGGCGGTGACGCCTGTGGAAGAAGGGACGTGTTGAGACATAGCAGCTAGGTCTGCGTTGGCTCAACCGTTCCTCCACGGCAAGCTTCCGCCAATTAAGAAAGTAAATTGCTAATATGTGACTAATTAATTTAAAAATAAAGTACAGATTGCTCCTTAAAAAAGTACGGTTGACAAAGCGATAACACCAGTAACTGTAAGGCAGCTAAAAAGTGTTGTATACAAAACAACTTGTGCATGTAATTCAGGTTCAATATTGTATTGCAGTGCAAGTGTTGCCGTATTCCTTGAGGTTGGAAAAGAGCTAGCAATAAAGAGAGATTGCGCAACAATACCATCAAGATTCAAAAGTACGATAATACCTAATGCGACGGATGGTCCAACGAGTAACCGTCCAATAATAGAAAAAAGAACAACACGATGAAACAAACCAAATTGAATAGTCGCTAATTGGGCCCCTAAAAGGATGAGCGCAAGCGCAATGAACCCACTTGCAAGATAACTCAGAGGTGTTTCAATAAAACTAGGAAGTGGAATCCGAAACAATTGAAAAAGCAGTCCTAGAATAAGGGCATGAATAATCGGCATTTTTAAGAATGAGAGAAGAATGCCTTTAAAGGATTTTGTCGCCGATAAGAGGTTATACAATCCATACGAATAGGTAAGTAAATTTTGAAAAATGAGTACAAAGATTTGAATCGTAACGCCAAGGGGATTAGCGCTGAAGATCATTTGACTGACAGGTAAACCATAGTTTCCTGAATTCATTAGTGAGACACTGTTTTTTAAAACGGCTGCTTCGCTACCTGAAAGGTGAAGTATTTTAGTAATCGCTGTACTAAATAGGATCATCACCAGTGTAAATAAAAGAAGGTAGCCAAGGATTTGTGATAGAACAATTAGATCAATGTCGACGTAATAGAGATTTAAAAAAATCGATGCAGGCATAAAACATACAGTTAATAAAGTAGAAAACGGTTTTAATTTAAACTCATACTGGCGTTGTAACAAGAGGCCTAACGCCATAAGGACAAGAATTGGAAAAATGACTTCAAGGAAGATAGCACCAAACATATGGAATCACTCCATTCGTAATGAGAATCGATCTTTATTGTATCGCGAAAGTAGTAATGAACATAATACCCCTTTTTAATCCTCTATGATAAGAAATTCGAATCATATTAAAAAAGGGGTGGTGTATCTTCCATTTTTCACACGTACCGCATACGTCGTTTAAAGGTAAAGACGGCCATTACACTCATACCGATTGCGTAAAGAAACACCCATCCTACGTGAGGAAGTGTATCGATGAGATGACCAGATAATGCCTCTCTGCTTGCTTCAACAGCATGAACAAATGGGAGGGAATAGGCAACAGCTTCAAACCAGCCGCCAATTAAAGAGACATCAAACCAAGCACCACTAAGCCATGCACATAGGTTCGTCAAAACGGCTCCGCAAACGCCTCCAACTTGTTTAGTAGTACAAACGCTACCAGCTAGTAACCCAATCGCAATAAAGAGCAGAGCCGCTGGAAAGAGAGTTAGGATTGACCAAAAGATGTTAATAGACAGTGGGAGACCAAGGAAGAAAGCGATAAGATAGCAAACAGTCATTTGTACGAGTGCTAATAAAAAAAGGGGTAGTGCGTAACCAAGGATGAAGTGCTGTGAACGTAAAGGCGTTGTAAATAATCTGAGCAAAAAAGAACACTCACGATCGCTTGCTATCAACATTCCTGCGAACAGAGAAATAAAGGAAAAGCTGAACAGAGCGATACCCGGGGTCAGTTGTTCAATGTGAAAAGGTTCATTCGGAATGTTCGATTGTATAAGAGTGAGTAAGAAAAGAAGCAGAGAAGGGAAAGCAAACCCGAACAGTAGGGTGAGCCATTCTCGCGTCATTTCCTTATAATTTCGAGATGCGAATGCCAACGTCTTCAAGAGGGTACCTCCTCTGTTTGCACAAAGGATACGAATGCATCCTCTAAAGAGTCTGTATGCTTCTGCTTTTTTAAGTCTGCAGGGGTACCTGTTTTAATAAGGAATCCATTTGCCATAATACCAATCCGGTCAGCAAGTGCGTCTGCTTCTTCCATGTGATGGGTTGTTAAAACAATCGTCATACTCCCTTTTAATTCCTTGATAACATTCCAAAGCTCTCTACGAGCAACAACATCAACTCCTACAGTTGGTTCATCAAGAAAAAGGACGTTTGGTTTTGTGACGAGCGCCATGCCTATACTTAATCGCCTCATCATGCCGCCAGATAAATGCTTCGCTTTTTTAGTTTTCTCATTTTGTAAATTCAATTGCAAGAGAGTGTGTTTACACTGTTTTTTTGCTTCTAATTTTGATGCTCCATAAATAGTCGCCATTAGAAGAATATTTTCTTCCACGGTTAAATGAGGAGCAACAGCACTTTCTTGTGGAGAAACTCCAATGAGTGATTTTATTTGTTGAGGCTTTTTCTGTATGGAAAGGTGATGTATCGTAGCTTCACCACTTGTTGGCGCAAGTATAGTGGTGAGCATATTGATCAACGTTGTTTTCCCTGCCCCGTTTAAACCAAGCAACGCGAAAAGTTCGCCTTCTCTAATGGAAAGATTAAGCTGATTCACAGCTTTGTGCGTAGCATACTGTTTTGTTAATTCAAGCGTCTCAATTGCTTTCATTCGACGTCGTCACTTTCATTTTGGGCAGCGAAGATGTCATCGGCTAATGTTAAAAAATGCTCATTCTTTACAAGAGCTAATCCTTGTTCTTCATCACCGAGAATTAATAGCTTATCCCCAGCTCGCAATTGAAAAAGATCGCGAGCTTTTTTGGGAATCACAATGTGTCCCCGTTCGCTAATCGTTGTGACTCCAAAAATATGCTTGCCTTTGGGTCCGATACCGTATTGGGACTCTTCTCCTGAAGCCAGATCGTCTAAACGAACGTTAAACAGGCGGGCAAGAGCAATCGCATGGTTCATATCAGGAACCGTATCGCCACTTTCCCACTTTGCAACGGCTTGCCGGGAAACCTGTAGTTGCTCTGCAACGTTTTCTTGTGTGAGTTTGTTTTTCTTTCTTAGTTTCTTTAAATGCTCATTCATCCTATTTTTCATCCTCCTTTTCTTTCATTATAGCGGGATTAACGAGCTTTTCTACCAACTAAAGGTAACGTAAGATGTTAACGACTGTTAACATTTTAAACAAAAAAGAAAAGGAATCCATAAAGTGTGGACATTGAATCGATGGAAAGTCAAGGGAGGTTCCAATTTGTTTTGTTTTTGTTGTTCAACCTAATGCTATAATGCGTTAAAAGGGGTTGGGCTTGTGAATGGTAGACGAATTATTTACCGACAGTTTGGTTCTCCTGCGTCTGTTTTATCTGTTGAAGAAAGTCCGTCTCGGGCATTAAAGAAGGATGACGTACTTGTAAAAATGACGATGATGCCAATTAATCCGTCTGATCTTATTCCAATACGTGGGGCATATGCTCATCGCATTTCACTGCCTGCTGTACCTGGATATGAAGGTGTAGGTATTGTTGAAGAGGTAGGGAGCAATGTGTCATCTACTCTTATTGGAAAGCGTGTTCTTCCGTTAAGAGGAGAAGGGACTTGGCAAGATGTTGTTCAAACAAAAGCAGCTCATGTAGTGACAATTCCTTCAACACTAAATGACCGAACTGCTGCACAACTTTATATTAATCCGTTAACAGCATTTGTGCTTTGTACAGACATTTTGAACCTTAGGCCTAGAGATGTTGTTGTGATGAATGCGGCTAGCTCGGCACTGGGAAAATTAATTGCACAAATGTCAAAATTAAGAGGGTTCTCGTTCATTGCCGTCGTACGAAATGACGTTTATAAAGAAGAACTTCTGCAATTAGGCGCAACAACTGTTGTGAACGATGGCGATGAATCCGTGTACGATGAAGTGCTAGCATATACAGCAGGAGCTGGTGCAACGGTAGCAATTGATTCCATTGGTGGTGAAGCAGGGAACAGGCTTGGTGCTTGCGTGCAAAGAAATGGGGTGTTTTTGGCTGTTGGCTTGCTATCAGGACAACAGGTAAATTGGCAAGGATTATCAAGTCGTTTGCAAACAACGCTTTTCCATTTAAGGCAGTGGAACAAGACTGTTACTGACACTCACTGGCATCAAGCATTCAATACACTGATTTCACATGTAAGTGAAGGCATACTAACTATTAGTAATGATGGTACGGCATATGAATTAGCGAATGTTCAACAAGCGGTCAAGCAAGCAGAACAAGCGTCGAATTTCAATGGGAAAGTGTTTTTACTAGGTCAAAAATAGCGATAGAGCAAGGGGAGAAATGGACTGATAATTAATAGTCCAATAAGAACCGGAATAGAGAATAGTAAACTGAAGAGAAAAAGATCTTGTAAAAATGGATGGTCAATAAATAGGAATGTGAGCGCTGTGAAGATGATAAAGAGAATGAGAGAAAGGGTTATTCCTTTTATGAGTCCTTTTAAAAAAGAATTGAGGGTAGACATATAAATCCTCCATTCGTTGTTGCTTCTGATTATTGTAATGGTGTAAAAGAACAAAGGTTACTTGTTTCTATGAATAGTTGTGGAGAAAGACGATTAAAGAGAGCCATTCTTATTTGTAAGATATGTAAGAAGTAATGGTAATCTATGTGTGGATAAGACTATTCTTTTATAGATCATTATTCATTTCCTATATCTGATTTAGGAAGCAAAACAAATGATGTTGCCGGCGCATTCTGATTGTTTGATTGCATTCGCAGAAGGATTTCCTTTTTAAGAATGAGAATGAAATCTTCTGGTAAAGCTAGCGTGAGAGCATGGGTGTACGCTTCTAAAAGGCATTGATTCGGTAAGCTTTTTAATGACATAAATGCACTCCTTATCGACAGTATTTCACTTATATCCCTTAATTTCTAGAATAACGTTGCAAATCCCTACACAAATTGTCTTTTTTTCTATAAAATTTGTAGAAAAGAGAGTTGGCGAAGATGTGTGGAGAGGTGAGAAGATGGCAGAGCCATTAAAAAATATGTATAGTAGACCACTATTAGAGGATTTGGCTACGCGAATAAGCGCTAAAGATGATCATTTCGATAAGGTGAAATTCATTGAAGCCATCTTTAGTGGACAGTGGGAATCATTGTCTTTAAAAGAACGAATGCGAAAGATTACACTGGCTCTTGGTCAAACCCTTCCTAAGGATTATCGGAAGGCACTTTGTATTTTACAGTCATTAGGAAATGATGCTCAAAAAGGGCTGTTTGTACTATTTCCTGATTTTGTGGAAGTGTATGGACTAGAGCATTGGGAAGAGTCCATACAAGCTCTTGAATATTTTACGAAGGGTTCAACAAGTGAGTTTGCCGTGCGACCATTTATTAAGAAAGACCCTGACCGTATGATGGAACAAATGAAGAGATGGGCAACGGATAAGGACGAGCATGTTAGACGTTTGGCAAGTGAAGGCTGTCGTCCTCGCTTACCGTGGGGAGAGGCATTGACGGACTTCAAGCGCGATCCAAGCCCAGTTTTAGAAGTGTTAGAGCTCTTGAAAAAAGACCCTTCCAAATACGTCCGAAAAAGTGTTGCCAACAATTTAAATGATCTTTCAAAAGACCATCCTGCTATTGTACTAGCCGTTGCCAATCGATGGAAAGGACAGCATGAATATACGGATTGGATTATTCGTCATGGTTGCAGAGGGTTATTAAGACTAGATGTACCTGAAGCTTATGCGCTATTCAATTATGTGAACAGTACAGAATGTTCCCACATTCTTGAAAATGCACACTTAGAGGCTTCGGCAAATAACATTAAAATTGGTGACTCTGTTACGCTATCTTGGGATGTAGCGATTAAAGAGCCTGTTAAGGGCAGAATTCGCTTTGAATATGCCATCGATTTTATGAAAGCTAACGGAAAAAGTTCACGAAAAAAATTCCTTCTTTTAGATCGAGCATTTTCGGAAAAAGAGACATTAACGCGTCACCGGATGCATCATTTTGCGGATCTATCCACCAGGAAGCACTACCCAGGTGATCATACTGTTTCCTTACTAGCAAATGGTGTGACGCTGGCACAAACGACAATAACTGTAACGGAATAGATGCAAAACAAACAGCTGAAGAATAGGCTAATGTTCCTGTTTTTTGCCTTTTTTAACAAATTGATTTTCATTCTCAAGTCAATTGTACTATAGTGAAGATACTAGGCAAAAGGAGGGTATTAGTATTTATTCTTCAGACGTTTTACAGAGACTAATTGATGATTTTGAAAACGGTCTCAATCGTCCCCTGTTAGAGGAAGAACGGGTTTTCTTACAACATATACTTACGGAAATGGATGATAAAGAGATATCAATGCCATAAATTGCTTTTACTTGATAGTAAACCTCATATAAAGTTAGACGAAAGGAGCCTACTCGGAATGAAGGGCTTCTTTTTTTATACGTAAAATGGCTTTTAGTCGGGCTTTATTGTCTTGACCATGACACTTATCATAGTCTGTGAATGACAGATGTGTCTTACGTATGCAAGTATCAACCATTACAATAACGATTGAGGTGGTTGGAGATGAGTAGGGAAAAACAACGAGCGTTAAAACAAAGTGTTGCACCGTATGCTAAATCGAATACAAAGATTGGCGTCTTTCAATTAATAAACACACTAGTACCTTTTTTAATTATGTGGTTCCTAGCTTATCAGAGCTTAACTATTTCTGTTGTATTAAGTCTTGTTTGTTCCGTTATTGCAGCAGGATTTGTTGTTCGAACGTTTATTATTTTTCATGATTGTACTCATGGAAGCTTTTTGAAGTCACCTAAATGGAATCGACTAATAGGAAATGTAACGGGTGTGCTTACGCATTTTCCGTTTGAAAAGTGGAAGCATAGTCATTCAATTCACCATGCAACGAGTGGGAACCTAGACAAACGTGGCACAGGTGATATTTGGGTAATGACTGTAGATGAATATAAAGAAGCATCATCGTTCGAACGTTTAAAGTATCGCTTGTACAGAAATCCGTTGATTTTATTCGGATTAGGTCCACTCTATTTATTTTTAATAGAAAATCGTATCAATTGTAAAGGCGCAAAACGGAAGGAACGCTACAATACGTACGTAACCAATATTTGTATTGTGTTAATTTATGTTGGAATGAGTATGTTTGTTGGTTGGGAAGCTTTCTTACTCGTTCAACTTCCTATTATGTATGTGTCAGGCGCAGCAGGAATTTGGCTATTCTATGTACAACATCAATTCGAAGATTCTTACTTTGAAAATGATCATGAATGGGATTTTGTAAAAGCAGCTGTTGATGGAAGTTCTTACTATAAATTACCTAAGATTATACAATGGCTGACTGGCAATATTGGGTATCACCATGTGCATCATTTAAGTCCCAAAGTGCCAAATTATTATTTAGAAAAAACGCATGAGAATACACCACCATTACAGACGGCAACAACGATTACACTGAAAAAGAGTCTTGAATCCATTTCTTTCCGGTTATATGATGAAGAGAATCAAACGTTTATTAGCTTTAAAGAAATGAAACTGGCTAATCGCTTACAATCCATTCGACGTTCACGAGGTAGAACAAATCGAGTAGGATAAAAGTAAAATGGGAAAGCTCTCGGAAAAGGGAGCTTTCTTTGCTGTACACCAAATTGGCTGTAAGGAGTCTTTAGAATGTATCACTGGTTTCATATTTTCCCCAAAAATACAGGGTTAAGTCTCTATGCATGGATTGTGTTTTGCTTATTGCCCTTTTACTTCATTATTCGTTCATCTACTGTTTATGAAATTATTGTAGGTGTGGCAATGATTATGCTTTTTTTCACTGCCTATCGTTTGTCTTTTATCAAAAAAGGCTGGACCGTTTATGTAGCACTTAGTATTGAAATGCTTATTAGTATTGGCATGACTATTTATTTTGGTTATGTCTACTTCGCATTATTTATCGCCTTTTTTATAGGCAATTTAAAAAGCCGAGCAGGCTTTATTAGTCTATATGTCGTGCACCTTTCCACGACTGTCATAGCGTTTACCATTGGTTCCTTATTAGAGAATGAAGGGTTTATGGCTCAACTTCCTTTTAATGTCCTTAGTATATTAGGTGTGATTTTGTTACCATATACCATTTCTCACCGTAATCGTAGAGAAGAGTTAGAGAGCCAGCTTAAAGTAGCGAATGAACGAATCTCCCAGCTTATGGTTGTGGAGGAGAGGCAGCGGATTGCTAGAGATCTACACGACACATTGGGACAAAAGCTATCTTTAATTGGCCTGAAAAGTGACTTGGCTCGAAAGTTATTAAAAGTCAAGCCAGATTTAGCTGAGCAAGAGCTTGAAGATATAAACCAAACGTCAAGAACAGCATTACGTGAAGTGAGGGAAATTGTCTCAGATATGAGAACAGCGCGATTGAAAGACGAGATGGTCCATGTTCAAGCGCTCCTTGCTTCCAGCGATATGGCGTGTGAGATTTCAGGAGAAGGGTCATTTAAACACCTTCCTCTGCTAATTGAAGACGTGTTCTGTATGTGCTTAAAAGAATCTGTGACAAATGTAGTCAAGCATAGTGAAGCTACTACGTGCACCATTCAATTAGAAAATCATCCGAACGAATGGCGTATGATTGTAAGGGATGATGGCGTCGGATTGCAACATAAGCTACCAGCAAGAAAGAAAAGTGGATTAATTGGAATGAAAGAAAGACTAGAATTTGTGAACGGGGATTTGGACATAACGTCTAGTGAGGGAACAGTACTGACCATTGCTATACCGAGAATTATTTATCAAAAAGAAGGAGAGGTACTATGATTCGAATTGTGATTGCAGAGGATCAAGGAATGGTTTTAGGTGCACTTGCATCCTTGTTAGAATTGGAAGCCGATATGACAGTTGTTGGAAAAGCCAAAACAGGTGTTGACGCCGTTGCGCTTGTAAAGCAGGTCCAACCGGATATTTGCATTATGGATATTGAAATGCCACTTATGACCGGAATAGAGGCTGCTGAACAATTAAAAGAAGAGGCATGCAAAATTATTATTCTCACGACCTTCGCGCGAACCGGTTATTTTAATTATGCTCGTGCGGCTGGTGTCAGTGGGTATCTGCTAAAAGATAGTCCAAGTGATGAATTAGCACGAGCCATTCGCACGATTCTAGATGGACGCAAAGTCTATGCACCTGAATTAATGGATATGATCGACGACAGCACGAACCCGTTAACAGATCGAGAAGGTCAAGTAATTCAACTCATTGCAGAAGGAAAGAGCACAAAAGAAGTAGCAGATCATTTAAACATAAAAACAGGAACCGTACGAAACTATGTATCGGTGATTTATGAAAAGTTAAACGTTACTAATCGAATTGAAGCTATTTCGCTGATTCAAGAAAAAGGCTGGTATAAATAAAAATAAACAGATGGGCATTAATGAGACAACTTCTATGTCCTTTTCCTGACTACCTGTATGGGTCATGTACTTGTTTTGTTATCGGTTCTGTTCCTCTGCTGAAACCTGTTACATACCGAGAAGTAAGCTTGCCATTATAGTAATAATAAAAGCAATTACAGTTGAGGCTACAAACCATGATTTTAGTGTTCCTTCGTTTTTTAACAAAGCATCAAAAATCCCATTAAGAATAAAGACAATAACAAACACTACGATAAAAAGTAAGAAAATAATCAAGTGCTGTCCTCCTTTAAACAACTTTTGCTTTTAGGTAATAAATTGAATCAATTCATTCTATCATTTTGACGAGAAGATCGCTTTCTTGACAATAAGAAAGATTTTTTATTTGAGAGTCATTAATACTAAGGCAATAGAAAAGACAAAAGAACCTATCACTTTGTATAGGCTCTTTGGCATGGAATAGACTTGGTTAAATAACATAGTCATTTACGTGGAAAACACCAATTTTTTCAGGTCGAATATAAGCGGTATCGCCAACTTGTAGGCCAAGCTCGACAATTGTTTTTTTCGGTTGTTGAATGTCAATCATCTCCGGGTGACCTTCATGTTTCGCTTCAATAAAAACAATGGGTCCAACTGGATGAATGGAGGTGATCGTTATTTTTAAGTCGGCTTTTCCCTCATAAGTCGTCGAAATGGAAAATTCGTGTGGGCGAGCAAATCCGATCGCTTCCTCTTCTTCCAGTGTTGAAGCGGTTTCCCAGTCGGCACCTTGAATGTGCAAGGTCCCTGCTTTAGCCTGACCGGAAAAACGGTTTGCGTTTCCTAGAAATTCATAGACAAATGGTGTTCGGGGTTCTTCATAGACGTAAGTAGGTGTGCCTACTTGCTCGATGGTGCCGTTGCGCATGACAACTACTTTATCAGCTACATCAAGTGCTTCTTCTTGATCGTGTGTAACAAATACAGTCGTAATACCTGTCTGCTTGTGCAACGTTCGTAACCATCGGCGTAGCTCTTTACGTACTTGGGCATCAAGTGCCCCGAACGGCTCATCTAGTAGTAATACATCTGGATTAATAGCTAAGGCACGAGCGAGTGCTACACGTTGACGCTGTCCTCCTGATAATTCAGAAGGATACCTTTCTCCAAGACCGTCGAGCTTCACAAGAGAAAGAAGTTCATCCACACGCTTTGTAATCTCTTGCTTAGAAGGTCGTTCGCTACGTTTTAAAACCGTTAATCCGTATGCAATGTTTGCTGATACAGTCATGTGAGCAAACAGGGCATAGTGTTGAAACACGAAACCCACTTTTCGTTCTCGTGGGGATCGGTGGGTGACATTTTTCCCTTTAATCTCAATTTCGCCACCATTGGTTGTCTCTAATCCAGCAATCATGCGTAGTAGTGTCGTTTTACCAGAACCAGAAGGACCAAGTAAAGCGAACAATTCTCCTTGTTCCACTTCAAGGTTAATATCCTTTAAAATCGGTGTGGTACCGAATGATTTATAGAGGTTCGTCATTTTTATGGTCATTTCGTTTTTACCTTCCTTTGACGGGATTCCACCAATTGCTTTACAACGATGGTAACAATGGCAAAGAGGGACATTAATGCAGCAATGGCAAACGACGCCGTGAACTGGTATTCGTTGTATAAGATTTCAACGTGAAGGGGCATCGTATTAGTGCTGCCTCGAATTCGACCTGATACAACGGATACGGCACCAAATTCACCAATTGTGCGGGCTGTACAGAGAATGACGCCGTAGAGAAGTCCCCATTTAATAGCAGGTAACGTCACACGAAGAAAGGTTTGCCAGCCGCTGGCACCAAGGGTAACGGATGCTTCTTCGGCTTCTGATCCTTGTGCCTCCATTAGTGGAATGAGTTCTCTCACTACAAAAGGTAACGTGACGAACATCGTCGCGAGAATGATTCCTGGTAATGCAAAGATCACTTGAAAACCATTTGCTGTAAGCCATTCACCAAAAAAGCCATAAACACCATAAAGCAAAATAAAGAGTAGCCCTGCAATAACAGGAGAAACCGCAAAAGGAATTTCTATAAGCGTTATGAGAAATTGTCTACCTTTAAACCGAAACTTGGTAAGCGCCCAAGCGGCAGCTAGACCAAATAATGTATGTAAGGGAACAGTAATGACTACGACTAATAGTGTTAACTGAATGGCAGATAATGCATCTGGTTCTGTGATTGACGCAACAAAGACTTGAAAGCCTTGGGCAAAAGCACCTGAGAAGATTACGATTAGTGGAAGAAACAAAAACAACAGTAAGAATAAAAACGCAACACTTATTAATACATAGCTTAACCATGTTTTTTTTGTTTGCATTACGTTATCCTCCTTTGTCCAAGTTTCCTTGAAATAAACCACTGAAGTGCATTAACAGCCAAAAGAAGCGCAAACGAAAGTGTTAGCATGACAACGGCAATTGCTGTAGCGCCACCATAATCAAATTGCTCAAGCTTCGTCATAATAAGCAACGGTACAATCTCTGTTTGCATCGGCATATTACCGGCGATAAAAACGACTGAGCCGTATTCTCCAAGGGCTCGTGCAAATGCTAGCGTCATTCCTGCCAGTAAGGCAGGAATGAGCACAGGGAAGATTACGGTCCGAAATGTTTGGAAAGGAGTAGCGCCGAGCAGTGCCGAAGCTTCTTCCGTTTCTTGATCGATGGTTTTTAATACCGGTTCCACCATACGAACGACAAATGGAAGTCCAATAAAGGTTAGCGCAATGGTAACTCCAATTGGTGTGAAAGCGACTTGAATGCCCAGAGGAGCAAGTAGTGAGCCAATCCATCCACTTTCTGTGTAAAGGCTTGTCAACGCTATTCCTGCTACAGCAGTAGGTAAGGCGAAAGGTAGATCAATCATGCCGTCCATGATCCGTTTACCTGGGAACGTGTAACGCACCATGACCCAAGCAATTAAAACCCCAAAAACACCATTTATTAATGCAGCAATTAACGAGGCTGTAAAAGATAAGCGAAACGCTGCGTATACACGTGGGTCATTTAGCGCGTTCCAAAACGTATCCCAGCCATTATAAACAGTAAACACAATCAATGCGGCAAGGGGAATGAAAACAATAAAACTCATATAGAGCATCGTAAAGCCTAAGCTTAACCCAAAGCCGGGTAATATTCGTTTCATAATCGACTCCTACGTATTAAGGTTGATAAATCGTATCGAAAATGCCTCCGTCGGCGAAATGTTTTTCCTGTGCTTCTTGCCATGAACCGAACTTCTCATCAATGGTAAAGAGCTCAAGCTCGGGGAAGGAATCACTATATTCTGAAAGAACTTCTTCGTTTCTTGGACGATAGTGATGCTCTGCAATTAATCGCTGTCCTTCATCGGTATATAAAAATTCTAAATAAGCTTCGGCGACTTCTCGTGTTCCTTTCCGATCAACCACTTTATCAACGATTGCTACTGGTGGTTCGGTTAATATTGAAATAGAAGGCGTTACAATATCGAATTCATCTTCCCCTAATTCGTTCGCAGCAAGAATCGCTTCGTTTTCCCAAGCGAGAAGAACATCCCCAATATTACGCTCAACAAATGAAGTCGTTGCCCCGCGTGCGCCTGAATCTAAAGCGACCACATTTTTGTAGATATCACTCACAAATGCTTGTGCTTCTTCTTCGGAGCCATATGCTTCTTCAGCAAATCCCCATGCGGCTAAATAATTCCATCGAGCACCACCAGAAGTCTTAGGGTTTGGAGTGACGACTTCAACGTCCTCACGAATTAAATCATCCCAATCTTGAATATCTTTTGGATTACCTTTTCGGACGAGAAAATTAATAGTAGATGTATAAGGAGAAGAGTTATCTGCGAACTGTGATTGCCAATCTGAATCGAGCAACTCTCTTTCCTGTAGAACATCAATATCGTAAGCCAATGCTAACGTAACAACATCTGCATCAAGGCCATCTAAAACTGAGCGTGCTTGACTTCCAGACCCACCGTGTGAGGCATTAATTTTAATTGTTTCTCCTGTTTCTTCTTCCCAATATTCAATAAAGGCATCATCCACATCCGTATACAATTCACGCGTAGGGTCATAAGAGACATTTAATAACTCCACTGTCGATCCAGAACTAGAGGTGGTATTGCAAGCAGCGAGAACACCTAATGATAGTAAGGGAAGGATAATTTTTTTCATGTCAACACTCCTTTTATGTATTCCTATGTATTTAGTGGGAATTAAGACTAAAAAAATAGCGTGCTAATGTGTTCTTATATTATTCTTATAATTCCGATCTGTCAATAAGTTTTTTGTGAATGAAGCATCCTTTTAACTGGAATGATTGATAAGGGGAAGAAAGTGAGTACAGCTTCATATGGCTAAAATAGCGGGGCACAAGGCATGGTGATAAATAAAGAGCTTGTCTCGAATCGAAACAAACTCTGGGCATTCTAGTTTACATTGTGATGCTCTGAACGAAATTAAGATGTTAGAATACTATCAATCATTTCTAGTTCGCTCTTGCTAAACGCTAAATGATCAAGGGCTTTTACATTCTCTTCAATTTGTTCCACCTTACTTGCGCCAATTAATGCTGATGTGACTTTCCCTTCACGAAGTACCCAAGCTAGGCTCATCTGGGCTAGGGACTGGTTGCGCTCCTTTGCTATCTCGTTTAATTGAATTAATTTTGAAATGGTAGCATCGGTGATCTCTTCTTGAGACAAGCTCGTTCCCTTACTAGCGCGAGATCCTTTAGGAATTCCATTTAAGTACTTGCTTGTTAACAAACCTTGAGCAAGTGGAACAAATGCAATCGAACCAACTCCATTCTCCTCCAACACTTCTTGCAACCCGTCTTCAATCCAACGGTTCAACATGGAGTAAGCAGGTTGATGAATGAATAATGGTGTACCCAGGTCACTGAGTATCTTCACGGCTTCAGAGGTTTGCTTTGCATCATAGCTCGAAATGCCAATATATAAGGCTTTTCCTTGTCGAACAAGTAAATCCAGTGCATGCATCGTCTCTTCAAGGGGTGTATCAGGATCAGGACG
Source organism: Shouchella oshimensis (assembly GCF_004375095.1). Taxonomy (NCBI): domain Bacteria; kingdom Bacillati; phylum Bacillota; class Bacilli; order Caryophanales; family Bacillaceae; genus Shouchella; species Shouchella oshimensis. The sequence continues at coordinate 702,434 of NZ_SNUX01000002.1, forward strand.
ATGATGATAGAACACATCAACATACTCTAACCCCATTCTTTTTAAGCTTTGATCTAAGCTTGATACGAGGTATTTTTTTGAACCCCAGTCTCCATAAGGGCCGTCCCACATCTTGTAACCTGCTTTGCTGGAAATAATGAGTTCATCTCTGTAAGGCGCCAAATCTGTCTTGAGCATCTCTCCAAAAAATTCTTCTGCAGAACCTGGTGGTGGTCCGTAATTATTTGCCAAATCAAAATGTGTTATGCCTAAGTCAAAGGCTTTTCGTATCATTTCTTTTCCCGTTTCCCTTGCATCGACACCGCCGAAATTATGCCACAAGCCAAACGAAATAAGTGGAAGTTTTAAACCAGAGTGTCCAGACCGACGATACTGCATGTGTTCGTATCTATTACTAGCTGCTACGTATACCATAGAATCTCTCCTTTATCGTCATTCTTCACATTGTAAACGTTTTCTTCGTTTCCTTCCACTTTTAAAATTACGAGTTATACTGTAAGCTAAATCAAAATGTGGCATGTCTATTTTGTATAAGAGTTTACTTGCTCATAGCTAAGAAGACTCACACAGACTATAAACCAAAATTTCTTTTCCCCACGTAAGAATGCGTTTTTCTTTTGTCATACCAATTCGCTCAGCGACTCGAATGGAAGGGTAGTTGAGTGGAGCAATTAAGGAAATGAGTCGCTTTTGTCCTAAGTCGTTAATGGCGAAATCACGGCAAGCAGATGCCGCTTCGGTTGCATAGCCATTGCCCCACGCATGCCTTGCGAACAAGTAACCAATTTCTACTTCATCTTTCCCTTCTACATGTTGGGGCACTAAACCACATTGACCTAAAAATGTTTTTGTCTCTTTGTCTTCAACAATCCATAGACCAGCCCCGGTTTGTTGATAAAGACCTAGCTGCCATTGAATCCATTTTTTTGTTTCAGTTTCACTTTTTGTTCCAGGATAATGAACCATTGCTTCTGGATCAGTAAATATGGTCATTAAATGGTCTACATCGGTAAGTGTCATCTGCCGCAAGGCTAGTCGATCCGTTACGAGTACATCCTCGTTCAATTTGTTTTCCTCCTCGTTTTTTTTTTTACAATTCACATGTTGCTAGGAGCGTGCCTCTTTTTTCGAGTCACTTTTTTTAGAAGCTAGACAGTAGTAGCGAATCTGTAAGTATTTTATCGTAATTTGTAGCTTGTTAAGTAAATAAAAACAACTCGTTCCTTAAGACAAAAAGTGTAGAAAGTGGGTATTGGTAATGAAATTCATTCTTTTATGGCGAAATCCTGCAAATGCAGATGGGCGATTAAAGTTTTAAGACACAGTCGTTGCACAATGGGTGAACAAATGGCTTGCTCGCAAAACAGTCTAATGGGATGAAACATGGTTCATGTTGTTACGTAAAACGAGTGGAGGTGATTAGGTGAAAAAATGGATCGTAGGAGCTCCTATTTTAGGTGCAATTCTTATCGTAAGCCTTTTCTTTTTCCAAATTCAAACCATAGCCCCGGAAGAAAATGAGCAGTTCCAACAGCCACTTTTAGAAGCAATTGTACAAGCGCGAGAAGATGTCGCCGCTATAGATGGACTAAGGGACAAAGGAATAGAGAAATGGGCAATAAGACTAAGAATCAATCAACTGACTACTGGTCATGTGCATTCTGAAGAAGATTTACTCGCACAAGCGGAACAGGCACATGTAAAAAGAAACGATCAACTAATGGTAGCAAAAGAAGTATATGGTGTAGATATGAGTGAGAATCAGATTCATACCTTCATAAATCAAGAATTGGAACAAGTCGACGACGCGTTTATGAAACCTATCGCTGCCGCTCATGGAATGTCACTAGAAGCATTTATGTTTGAATGGGAATATGACCATTTTGCTTACAATTATGCGTGGCGTGAAATAGGGAGCCAGCTCGAAGAAGAATTTCCTATTCAAGAAGGAGAAACAGCAGAGGAATACAATGAACGCTTACGTGAAGAATGGCGTTCGAAAATAAAAGAGATGTAGCGCATCGTTGCTACATCTTTTTCTCTTATTTCATAAGTGAAGCCCTGCCCTTATGCACGTTGTATGAAAAGGAGTCAGTATGAATGAACGTAATACCAAATCATGTTAATAAACGTTTGTACAGTGTCTTCCATTGTTGTATCTTGTGCTGATGCTTGAAACGGTTTCAATAAAGGTAACAGAACGGCTTTTCGTATACGCTCTTTTTGAAGCTCTTCTAAAATGGCATCAAATAAATCTTTCTGCTCTTCGTAAAAGTGTGCTACATCAAATGACTCTGCGTAAGACAACACATCTTTTTTTGTAATCGTTCTATGTTCAACTTGGGAACGGAATTGCTGAATGGCACCATCGTTCAACAACAGATGCTGATCTCGCTCCATTTTTTTCAGAATGTCTTCTAAATAGGAAAGTAGGATGTCTATGACTGTCTCAAGATGGTAACTACTGTTTGTATAGCGATGAACAAATAGTGTGTGTTGCATCATACCCGTAAAAAGAACGACTCCTTCAAATGCATAAGGGCGTACGGATTCACCTCTTACTTCAATTAAGCGTTGGGTGAGCCATTCCATATCATGCACGCGGTGCTTGAGGACTAGCTTCTTTAAATCGGCTTCGTTTGAATGGAGAATCGCTTCGAATAGCCGATATAGGTGTTTTTCTTCTTGCAATTTAATGAAAATCGCAATTTGCTCAATGAAAATGGTTCGATCGTTTCGGGCTTTGCCGATTTGTGCAGCAATGCGCCGTTGGCTTGCTTCATATCGTAAATCCTCTAAAATTTCGGCAACACAATCATTTTTAGAGGAAAAATAATTATAAAACGTACCTTTTGAGATAGATGCTGCTTTTACTATATCTTGGATCGATGTATGCTGAATGCCTTTCTCTTGAAAGAGTTTTAAAGCCGTTTCCGCGACATGTTTCTTTCTTTCGTTCATTGGAGCCTCCTCGATAGATTCCGATGTGCTTAGTATAAATTCTAGAACGAAAAAAAACAATTTATACAGTGAGTATAATATATTGACTATATTGTACCATAGGTATAATATAGCGTAGTGTTGAATTTCTGATTAGAGGTGACGATGCATGAACGAAAGCATGCAGCTAAAAAGACCTCCCTACTTGATGATAGGGATTTTATTTGTTGGTGCGTTTGTAGCATTCTTAAATAATTCATTATTAAATGTGGCTTTACCAAGTATTATGGTGGATTTAGGCATTGAAGATTACTCCACAGTTCAATGGCTAGCAACTGGCTATATGCTTGTCAGTGGTGTACTAATTCCAGCTTCTGCCTATTTATTAACCCGGTTTACAAATCGGAATCTTTATATAGCAGCAATGGCCATTTTTACAATCGGAACAGCTCTTGCGGCATTTGCTCCAAACTTTGGTCTGTTATTAACAGGAAGAATGGTGCAGGCGGTAGGCGGCTCTGTTATGGGACCGTTGCTGATGAACGTGATGCTCATTAGTTTTCCACGGGAAAAACGGGGGACGGCTATGGGTGTATTTGGTCTTGTCATGATTACTGCACCTGCGATTGGACCAACATTATCTGGTTACATTGTGCAAAATTACGATTGGCGCTTGTTATTTGAAATGATTCTGCCACTTTCTATTATTAGTCTTGTTTTAGCTTTATGGAAATTAGGAAACGTGATGCCTCAAAATAAAGAGGCTCACTTGGACTACACGTCAGTGGTCCTTTCAAGCTTAGGCTTTGGTGGGTTGCTTTATGGATTCAGCTCAGCAAGCTCGGATGGATGGACAGATTTTTGGGTATTAGTGACATTAATCGTTGGTGTCATTACCCTCACTGCCTTTATCATACGGCAATTGCGGATGGATGAGCCGCTCTTAGATTTACGAGTGTATAAGTACCCAATGTTTGCATTGGCATCGGTTATTGCTGCAGTTAATGCAGTGGCTATGTTCTCCGGTATGATTTTGACGCCTGCTTATGTACAAAGCGTACGCGGTATCTCACCGCTAGATTCCGGGTTACTTATGTTACCAGGAGCCATTATTATGGGATTGATGTCTCCTATAACCGGGAAGCTATTTGATAAATTTGGACCACGAACCATATCTGTACTTGGTCTTGTGATTTCGGCTATTTCTACTTATATGTTGGCTAACCTCCAACTTGATACACCGTATGCTATGATTGTTGTTATTTACAGTATACGAATGCTAGGAATGTCTCTTGTCATGATGCCCATTATGACAAACGGATTAAATCAACTACCAACACGTTTAAATCCGCACGGGACGGCCATTAACAATACGGCACAACAAGTATCTGGATCCATTGGAACAGCAATTCTTGTAACGATTATGAACAGTGTTGCTGCTAGCGAAGCAGAAAGTATTTTAAGCCAAACTGATCCTGCTGCTGTCAATGAAGCTGCGCTAATGCAACAGTCGTTATTAGCGGGAATACAATTTTCTTTCTATGTCGCGTTTGGAATGACACTTATTGCATTACTGCTCTCGTTCTTTGTGAAAAGAGTTGATACAAGTATGGAAGCTGTACGAAAAATCGAAGCAGAATAAAGAAAAAGAGTATGGAGTGATCCTCCATACTCTTTTTCTTAGTGATTCTCATGAATCTTTTACTCGTTCTTTACACTAGCTTAATGAAAGGGCTTTACAGTGTAAGAAAGGAGTTGAGGGTAATGGTGCTATTTCTCTTAACCATCAGTCTTTATTTCTTTGCCACAATTGTTGCGTTGCGAAAGGTTCAATCGACAGAGAACAGAAATCAAACCGGATAAATGCATCCGGTTTAGTTTCTTAAAGAATCTGTGACAAAAATAGTTTTGTTCGCTCGTGCTTTGGATTTTCGAATAGCTCAGTCGGTGTACCTGTTTCAATAATTTCTCCTTGATCAAATAATATGATCCGGTCCCCGACCTCTTGCGCAAAATTCATTTCATGTGTCACGACAACCATCGTCATCCCCGTTTTAGCGAGCTCTTTCATAACGTCTAGCACTTCCTTAATCATTTCAGGATCTAGTGCAGATGTAGGCTCGTCAAACAGCATAATCTTTGGCTCCATGGCAAGAGCTCTAGCAATCGCAACACGCTGCTGCTGTCCTCCTGAAAGTTGACCAGGGTATTTGTTCGCTTGTTCTGGTATACCGACCCGCTCAAGCAATGCTAATGCCTTTTTCTCTACTTCGGCTTTGGGCCATTTTCTTACCCACATAGGGGAAAGCATAATGTTTTTCTTAATTGTCATGTGCGGGAACAAATTAAATTGTTGAAAAACCATCCCCGTTTCCCTACGAATTTTGTCCATTTCTTTAATATCATCTGAAAGGCTTGTGCCATCAATTGTAATTGAACCTTGCTGGATGTCCTCAAGGCCATTTAGCGTCCGGATAAAAGTGGATTTCCCTGAACCAGATGGTCCTAAGACGCAAATCACTTCTCCCCGTTTCACCTCTAAATTGACATCTTTCAGTACATGTAAGTCCCCAAACCATTTATTGATACTATCACATGTAATAATGGGTTCTCTCTCAGCTAGAGGGATATCCGAATCAAATGCATCAAGCGCTGTTGTCGTTTCTTCTGTCTGTGACATAACCTCATATCCTTTCTGTTTTTAAATTAACGATCGCCTACACCAAGGGAGTGCTCAATTCGTCTTGAAGCGTAAGAAAGTATGGAGCAGAAGATAAAGAAGACGAGAGCAACGAATAAAAATAGCTCCATTTGATAACCAATAAATTCAGGGTTGGCGGCAATATTTCGTGCCATACCGAGTAAGTCAATTAAGCCAACGATGGCAACAAGGGAAGTATCTTTGAAAATGGCGATAAACTGTCCGACCATACTTGGAATGACGGCTTTCAACGCTTGCGGTAATATGACAAAGCAGGTGGTGACAGGTGTTCCTAGACCGAGTGCGTGAGCTGCTTCAAATTGTCCTCTTGGTATAGATTGAAGGCCACCTCGAATATTCTCAGCAAGGTACGCAGCATTAAACATGGTCAACCCAATCATAGCCCGAACGATATGGTCGATGGATACAGATCCACCTAATAAGAGCGGCAGCATGATTTGAGCAACGAATAAAATCGTAATAAGTGGTACACCACGAATGAGCTCAATATAGAAGATACAGAAGTATTTAATAGCCGGTAACTTACTGCGCCGTCCCAAAGCTAGGAGCAAGCCAAGGGGGAACGAACAAAGAATGGCGACAGAAGCGAGTAGTAATGTCAGTAAGAAACCACCCCATAGATTCGTCCCAACGCTAGGCAATAGCCCGAATCCGTGTAGTAGAAAACCAGAAATGGGTATAAATCCAATCCATACGAGTAGCACGGTTTTTTTTATTTTAAAGAAATGCCCGAGGCCAAATCCAGCTCCCATGATCAGGATGGCACCACTAAGCCAAAGTCTAGTTTCAAACGCGACAAAAGGAAGCGCAAGGCAAACAAGAAAAATAAGACTGAGAAAAAAGGCTACATGGGTCATTACACCTTTCCAGCTGCCTGCACTCAGGCCGAGGAGGAGTGCAAAAAGGAGTATTCCTGTCCATAATCGCCAAAGCTGATCTACTGGATATTGACCAGAAAGAAGGAGCTTGAAGTTTGGTGGGATGACCGACCAATCTGCTGTGACGAAAACCCAATGACCAACTTGATATAAAAGCCAGCTGGCAAAGCTAAGTAAGGCCAGAGTGAATAACGATTGCCGCCAGTTCGTAAATAAGTTTTCTTTTAACCAGTTTGCTAGAGATGTTGTATGTTTAGGCGGAGGAAGGGATGTCTTCAATCCACTAGGCTGTAAGTCTGACTGTGCCATGAGCTCACCTCTCTTTTAGTTGCGTGAATTTGTTAAATAGATTCATAAAAATAGAAGTTAAAATGCTAAATAGTAAATAGCATGCAATCATTACGATGATCATCTGTACAGCACGACCAGATTGGGATAACGTAATGTTGCCAATTGTTACAATTTCCGGATACCCTACAGCTACACCTAAGCTTGAGTTTTTCGTCAGATTTAAATACTGGTTCGTCATCGGCGGTATAATAATGCGATAGGCTTGTGGAAAAATAACAAGGCGCAGAGCTGTTGACTCTTTTAAGCCAAGGGAATAAGCAGCTTCTCGCTGACCTTTATTCACACCGAGTATGCCTGCCCGTACGATTTCAGCAATAAAAGCGGCTGTATACATAACAAGGGCAATAAGAATAGCACCAAAGCTAGGTGAAAGAATAAAGCCCCCTACATAACTACGACCGTTTTCATTGATAGCTGGAATACTAAGTTGAAAGGGACCTTGCATAGTGATAAGAAACGATGCAATCCCGGCAATGAGAATAGCACTGATAAACCAGAGGTACGGGCGCTTGTTTTGTCCAAGTGCCATCTGTTGTTTTAATTTAAATCGATAGATGAGAATACCAACAATGAATCCGATAAGGAGAACAGCGCCCCAAATCCATGTGGCGGTGGTTGCATCATCAACCCAAGGAATGGCAACACCTCGATTACTGAAGAAAAATGCCTGACCGATGTTCACTTCAGATTCAATAAGTGGCAACGTCAGAAATACAGCCGAATACCAAATAATCATTTGAACGAGTAATGGTGTGTTTCGGAAGATTTCAACATATACTTTTGCAATTGTACGAGCAAGCCAGTTTTTGCTTAAACGAGCAATGCCAATAATTGTTCCTAAAATTGTGGCAAGTATAATGCCGATAAAGGCTACTCGCAATGTGTTTAGAATCCCTACCAATATAGCTCGCGCATACGAATCAGTTGCTGAATAAGAGATTAACTTATCACCTGAAATATCAAACGATGCTGTACGGCTCAGAAATGAAAAATCAAGAGACATGCCAAGTCGGTTCATTCCGACAATAACGTTATTGACAATAAATGCGATCGCAGCAAGAACAATGACGATAAAAATGACTTGAATGGTCGTATCTTTAGCGCGTCGATTGTTCCAAATTCGCTTCATTGCTTCCATAAGTTCACCTCAAATATGTGAAGGCCTGACTGATGAGGCAGGCCTTGTTAATAGTATGAATGATTTAGCGGAATGGTGGAGAATAATGTAAACCGCCATTTGTCCATATGTTGTTCATTTCTCGTTCTAAGCCAAATGTTGTCTCTGGACCAATATGGCGATTGTAAATTTCCTCGTAATTACCAACTTGCTTGATAATGTTTACAGCAAAATCATTCTCTAAACCAATTTGTTCACCGAGGGCGCCTTCTAAGCCTAAGAATCGACGAATTTCTGGGTCCTCTGTATCCATAAAGGAATCAATATTTGTTGAATCAATACCGAATTCTTCGGCTTGAATAGTTGCATATACAGACCAATTCATGATGTCAAACCAAGTAGCGTCTGTTGATTTTACGACAGGTGCAAGAGGTTCCTTTGAAATGACATCTGGCAAAATAACATGATCATCTGGATTCGATAAAGTGTCTAAACGAGCAGCAAGGCCTGACCGATCTGTTGTCCATGCATCAGCACTCCCACTTTCATATGAATCCACAACTTGATCTTGTCCGTCGAAAGGAAGGGGCTCATAATCGATGCCTAATAAGCGGAATTGGTCGGCTAAATTCATTTCCGTAGTCGTACCAGTGTCAACACCAATACGGGCACCTTCAAGATCTTCTAATGACGTAATACCACTATCCGCACGCACCATGATACCTTGTCCGTCATAAAAGATCGTTGGTCCGAAGTGTAAGCCCATAGCATCTCGCTCTAACGTATTAGTAGTGTTTCGTACTAGAATATCAACTTCATCGGTTTGTACAGCAGTTAAACGATCTTGGGCAGATAATGGACGGAAAGAAACGGCGTCTGCATCCCCAAAAACTGCTGCGGCAATGACTCGTGCAAAATCAACATCAAAACCTTGGTAATCTCCACTGGAATCTAAGTACCCAAACCCAGGTAAGTCTCCGTTAACCCCGGCAATGACTTCTCCTCGGTCTTTGACACGATCAAGTATAGGCGTCCCGCCACTATTTTCATCTGCATCTGCGCCTTCGTCACTACATGCTGTAAAAGCTAGAAGAGACAGTACGGCTGCGGAGCCGATTAAATATTTTTTCATAAACATCCCCCTGATTGAATATTTTCAAAAATTAAAATAGATGGTACATACGTTTCATCATACAGAAAGTAAGAACTAAAATAGTGATGATCGTTACATTATCTGACAAATTTTTTGACTTTTCTTTGTCTGTGTTGCTTTTCAGCATCCTCCCTATGAGTTTGTCTTACTCGTATTTATGCATGTTTCGTTCGAAATATACCGTTATGATTTGTATTTTCTAGTACATAAAAAAATCGTAAATCCAAGGGTTACTTGAATTTACGATTCTATATGATTTATCGTTACCGCTCATACACACGCACATAATCAACTGCCATGGAAGATGGAAACGGTGTTGATCCGTCTGGATTTCCACCATACCAACCACCAACAGCTAGGTTGAGAATTAAATGGAAGTCTTGATCAAATGGTGCAGGGTAAGATCCACCGGTAGAATACCAGTCGTTAATCGTTTGATAGTGGTTCCCGTCAACATACCAGCGAATTTCTCCTGGCTCCCATTCTACTGCATATTCGTGATATCCCGTCGCATCGGTACCAGCAGGGAAATAGTAATCCCCAGCTTGAAATTGATTCTCCGGCCAAGGACCACCATAATGAATAGCGCCTCCTACTTTATTAGGTGTTCCCCCTGCATTCTCCATAATATCAATTTCACCAGATGCTGCCCAACCACCGTACTGGTCATTCTCAGGCATCATCCAAAAAGCTGGCCAGAAACCTTGTCCAGCCGGTAAACGCATGCGTGCTTCAAAACGGCCATAGGTTTGACTGAAACGACCTTCTGTTAACACTTTTCCTGATGTATAGCCGTATGTGCCATATTGATCAGAAACGGATTCTTGGTGCGCTTCAATAATTAATTCCCCATTTTCCACACGAACGTTCTTCGGATCATCGCTATAGTATTGTAGTTCTTCATTTCCCCAGCCAGGCAAATTCGGCTGTCCGTTGCCAATATCATGCCGCCATTTAGATGGGTCAAGCGAATTGCCGTCAAATTCATCACTCCAGACTAAGTTCCATCCTTCTTGTTCAATGGATGGTTCTCCTTGAGTCTCTTCTGCACCGGCATATGAAGTGGCGAACAAAGTGGTGCAAGCAGCTATCGATAGTGCTCCTATTACTTTCTTCATGTCATCTCCTCCTTAATGATTTAAGGTGTCTGCTTTTCGTGAGAAGTGTTTCTAGTTTTAAGTATAAAAGCTAGATGTTTCTTACACAGTTGGGAAAAAAAGAACGAGGTTGGGAAAATCCTGGCGAATCAGAATGGCTAATGTAGAAAAATGGTTTCTGTATGTTCGATCGTTAGATTTTGTAACGGACTTGTGGCTTGGATATAACAAGGTGCGCTACTATTAGTGAAACTTCCTAATAATGAATCGATAAATTTGGAAATGGTTCACCATTACTTCGTTTCCTCGTGTTGCTAGAATGAAAGAAATTCAATCAACAGCGAAAAAAAGAGGTGACTGGAATGAACTACGATATGATTCGATGTGACATGAACCATCCAGGAGATGTGACGGCTTTACAAGAGTTACTTGATACAAATCAAGTATATGCGCAGGAGATTAAAGCGATTATAGCTCAAACCGAGGGAGACGGTTATGCAAGAGGTTATGCAACGCTTGCTTTCCAACAATTATTATCAGAACGTTTAGACATTAGTCAAGAAGAGGTGTTTGCTTCCATTCCTATGATGATGATTGGAAAGACAGGCGGTTTAATGACGCCACATTTTACCCTTTTCTTAAAAAAAGAAAGTAATCAAGTAGGTGATGGCACGAAACGATTTAGCTTTGGCGTCCAGTCAACGAGACCATTACGAAAAGAAGAAATTGGAACATTAACTCAAGTCGACCTTGTACGTGAAGCAGTAGAAGTGGCTATGAAAGAAGCGAACATAGAACAGCCAGAAGATGTTAAATGTGTTGAAATAAAGTGTCCTTGGGGTGAGGGTGGAAGTTTATCAAAGGCTGCAGCTGCATTAGGCTCTGCCGTAGCACTAGGAGAAGTTGATCGCTCAAAATTAACAGAAACAAGTGTAAACCGAGATCATTCACTCTATTCTACAAAAACGAGTGTCTCTGCTGGACAGGAGCAAGTCGCAGTAAGAGTAATTGTGATGGGGAATTCAGCCACTTCTGTAAGTGAGCTAAAGATTGGTGCAGGTGTGATGGGTGATGCCCTTGATTTAGTCGGTTTGCAACAGGCATTCGAAGATGTTGGATTAAAAGCCGACGGATTTCTTACAAAAGCCCAGCAAGAAAGAGTTATACAGGTCTTTGTTAATGCTGGAGCAGATGCTCTTCCAGATATTCGTGGTCAACGTCATACCATGCATACCGATGCATTAAGTATGCATGCAGGGATTTTAGCAAAAGCCGTTGCCAATGCAGTGGTGGGAAGCTATGTTGGCGAAACAAGAATTCTTTGCTCAGCAGGTTCAGAGCATCAAGGCCCACAAGGTGCTAATCTCATTGCCCCTATCGTTCGAATTGTAGGGGGTGTAGCATGAAGACCATTCAATCAGGTTGGAAAAATTATCATGCTCACCTTGATAAAGGCTTTCTTATTCCTCCAAACCGGTACGAAGATGCGCCTGCACCGGTTCGAGCTGAGTGGACACGTGACGCGAAAGTGATGATGACGAAACAAGATATAAAACGAGCAGCAAGCCAAGCGCTAGAAAAAATGACCGTGCACGGTACTACTTACGTGCGTACCCATGTAGATGTTGATCCGTTAGTTGAGCTTCGAGGAATTGAAGCGATGCTAGAAATCAAGCAAGAATGGAAGGATCGAGTGGTTCTCGACATTGTTGCATTTAACCAAGAAGGCTTTGATCGCTTCCCAGAAACAACAGTATTGCTAGAAGAAGCCCTTAAGTTAGGTGTAAATGGCATAGGTGGTCATACGAGCATGGATAAGGATGCCAAAGCTCATATTCACAATATTTTTGCACTAGCAGAGAAGAAAAATTTAGATTGGATTGAATTTCATACTGATGAAACAGGCAATCCACAAGATTTTAATCTGCCCTACCTAGCAGATATCACGAACCGCCTCGGCTATAAACAGAAGGTAACAGCGATTCATTGTTGTTCCCTAGCGAATGTAGAGGATGAGCTGGCTGAACGAACGATTGAGAAAGTAGCACATGCTGGTATGACGGTAACAACTTGTCCAACGGCCATTGCAACGAGGAATTTAACAAGAGTAAAGGATCTGGCAAAAGCAGGGGTACCTATACAGCTTGGTTCAGACAATTTACGTGACTACTTTAATCCATTAGGTAGTGGGAACATGTTGCAATATGGACAATTGCTTGCTTACGTGCAGCGTTTCTACGAAAAAGAAGAACTCGAACAGCTGCTATCTTGGTTAAGTGCAACTCCGCTGAATCAACAGGTGGCTATAGCCATAGAGAAGCTTAATCGTAATGTGGACTACGAGGTTGATCGTCTTAGTGATTTGCTCGCAGATGTTCCGGTGATTGCGTCAACGGAAAAAACGATTTACTCATGAGAGGTGGAGGGACAATGCAAACAAAAACAGAGACAACGTGGATGAAACAAGCAAAGCAAAAAAACGTCAAACGTATACAAATACCACATTCATTGTGGGCAGGATTTACATTAATCGGTTTTTTCCTTGTTTGGCAGTTGGCAACAATGCTGTTAGCCATTCCCCAATATTTGTTGCCTTCTCCACTAATCATTTTCACACGTGTGCTAAGCGAATCACAGGTACTACTCTCTCATGCACTAACAACACTGGCAGAAGTAGGGTTAGGCTTTGCGCTAAGTGTTTCCATTGGTATCCCTCTTGCCATAGCCATTGTATACTCTCGTTATTTGGCAAACGCTCTGTACCCAATTCTAATTGCCATTCAATGTATTCCCATGGTATCGATTGCACCTATTCTGGTTATCTGGTTTGGTTATGGGTTAACAACAAAAATTTTGCTCGCTTGTTTAATCTCTTTTTTCCCTATTGTCATCAATGCTGTAACTGGTTTTCGTTCATTAGATAAAGATATGCATGATCTGGGGCGGTCAATTGGTATTTCGGAGTGGAAAAATTTCTTCTATTTACGTTTACCGAATGCTCTTCCCCATCTATTCGGAGGGATAAAGGTCGGCGTTACATTAGCAGTAGTAGGGGCAGTTGTTGGAGAGTTTGTTGCTTCAGAACGTGGTCTTGGTTATCTACAGCTCACTGCAAACGCAAGACTTGATACACCCCTTGTGTTTGCGACATTATTCACACTTGCCCTTATAGGGATGATGCTGTTTGGAGCGGTTCAATTACTTGAAAGATGGCTGATGCCTTGGTATAGCGCGAATAAAGCGGGGGGTGATCGATCGTGACAACGAGCCTCGAGCTGCAACACATCGGGAAAGTTTATCAAACAAGAACAGGTGAAGTACAAGCACTGTCTCATGTGCATCTGTCAATTGCTCCTCGTTCGTTTGTTTCCATTGTTGGTCCAAGTGGTTGTGGGAAAAGCACGGTGATGCGTATTATCGCAGGTCTTGAACAGCCTTCAACAGGATCCATTAAAAAGAATGGGGAGGATCTTAAAAACCATCGTGACGATATGGCGGTCGTGTTCCAGAAAGATGTCTTGTTAGCATGGCGGTCTGTCCTTGATAACGTGCTGTTTCCAATTGAAATAAAGCATGGGAAGAAACAAAAAAAAGCAACTGTTGATAAAGCCATGCAGCTACTGAAAAGCGTCGGGTTAGAAGGATTTGAACAGAAATACCCCCATGAATTATCTGGTGGGATGAAACAGCGAGTAGCCATTTGTCGAGCACTTATTCAAGATCCGCAGCTGCTATTAATGGATGAACCTTTTGGCGCTCTTGATGCGCTAACACGGGAGCAAATGATGTACGATTTGCTGCGCTTATCCGATACGTATCAATTTACTACCGTTTTTATTACCCACAGTATTGAGGAAGCTGTGTTTCTATCAGATAAAGTAGTTGTGATGTCAGGGCGGCCTGGTTCTATTGTAAAAGAAATTCCGTCAACACTTTCTCGCCCCCGGACTGGGGATACAAGAAAAGAATCGGAATTCACTGAACACGTCTCAGCCATCCGATCAATTTTCCAAACCCAAGGCATTTTGGCGGAAGCATAAGAAGAAGAGGAGGAAAAAGGATGAAACGGTTTATTCCTTATACAGTAGCAGGTTGCTTCCTAGGTTTTCTAGTAGGGTGTGGAAATGAAGGGGGAAGCTCTTTAGCTAAGCCTACGGTAAATGCTGACACAGGTGAAATTGGAGAGCCGGAGGTGGGAGATGTTACACTCCGCTTGAATTGGCGATTCAAAGGGGAGTTTGCTCCTTTCTATGTTGCACAAGAAAAAGGCTTCTTTGAAGATTATGGACTAAATGTCGATGTACTTGAAGGAAATGGCTCAACAAGTGTTATGCAAACAGTGGCTCAGGGGCAAGATGATTTAGGGATTACGTCTACCGTTGAACCAGCACAAGGTGTAGAAGAAGGAATGCCCATTACAATGATTGCAACATACATGAATTCTTCTCCTATAATGATTGCTTCTCACCCGGATACTCCAGTGGCAACGCCAGCCGATCTTGAAGGGAAGTCTATAGCAATGGCCATTGCTTCAACCTTCACGAATATTTTTCCTCGTTTTCTAGATCAAGAGAATGTCGATGCCACTCAAGTAGAGGCAGTGCAAGTGGAGGCTTCTGCTCGAAACGGTCTGTTTCTAGGAAAAGAAGTCGATGCTGTTGCCATCTTCTCAACAAATGAACTACCTGTATTTGAACAAGAGCTTGGCTATGAGTTGACGCCGCTTTATTTAAGTGAGTATCAATTTGATTTAGCTGGATTAACTGTGATCGGCAACAATCAGTTTTTGAATGACAATCCTAACACGGCAGCACGATTTCTTGCAGCAATGGACGAGGCATTCCGCTACACATTGGATCATGTAGACGAAGCCGTCGCCATATCTGCGGAGCGATTTCCAGATGCTGTTGATGAAGAGGTTGTGAGAAAACAATTACTGTTGCTGGAAGAGATTGCTCAGTTTGATTCCGTGCCATATGGCTGGATAGAAGAAGAAAATATTGCAGAAACATTAACGATTTTAGAGGGAAGTGGGTTAATTTCAGACAAACAGGACGCAGAAGCTTATTTTACGAATGAATTCTTTCAGCTTGATCAGTAGCGAGGTGAATAAAGTTGAGCTCCTTTCATAAAAGAGGGTTAACGATTGAGCGCCTGCTTGAGCTTGAGCCTTTGCATGGTGCTCGGTTAATAACGGGTGACCAAAATAAGCAAAAGCGCATCTCGAGAATTAACATCATGGGTTCACCAGATATTGATCAGTTTGTGCGCCCGGAAGAATTCGTAATGACAACAGGTTATTTGTTTAAGGACAATACGATTCATTTAAAAAAGCTGATCGATGCCCTTCACGACAGAGGGGTAACTGGGATGGGTATTAAAGTGGAACGGTTTATTGATGTTATTCCAGAAGATCTTTTGTGCCGTGCACGAGAGTTGTCTTTTCCAATCATTGAAATTCGACCACAAACCATTTTCTCTGATGTCGTTAGGGTAGCAATGGAAGAAGTATTTTATCAGGAATCAGAGCATCTAGTCACATTGTATCATCGCGTACAAGTCTTTATGGATCAGCTCAATCGCGATCATTCTTTACCTGATTTATTAAAAGGAATTGAACAGATGATTGGCAATCCAATTGTTGTACTCGATTTTGAGGAACAGTTTACCGCACCACTGTTTGAGCAAGTGTTAGAACCGAAAGAATGTCTCCACCTTAATCATACGTTAGAAGCAAAAGCAGGTATTGGGAAAACAACGATTTCAATAAGAGACGAATCGTTTCAATGTTACTGTGTGCCTCTTGTTTCTGAAGGTCTTATTCAATTTGTCCCTTATATAGCATGTATTGAGACGAATGTTGATCTCACTGAAGTAGATTGTATGACACTAGATAAAGTGAGTTCAATGCTGAGCATCGAGCTGACGAACCAAACAGCTAGAAAACGAATTGAACAAAAATACTTAAACCAATTTGTTAAAGAATTAGTTGTTGGAGACATTGTTTCGGATTATGACATCGACTTACGCGCCCATTCATTCGATTTAGACTTAAAAGATAAGTGGTTTCAAACGGTTATTTTAGATTTGGAGGAAGGCGTATTTTCTGATGTTACAGCATTCCAGCTTTTCTTAAAGAAAATAACGATGCAGTCGCACGGTCAAGTATTAGGTACATCCCTTGATAAAGCTTTTGTCATGCTGATCTGTGTCGATCGAAAGACAAGTATACCAATTATGCTGCAAATGATTGAAACGGCTGTACAGCGAATTGTAAAGAAAGATGGGCAGCCCCCCCTTTATCAACTTTACGGAGGAAGAGCTGTTCAATACATTGGGCACATTAAGCAAAGCTTTAATGAAGCTTACCATGTAAAGACCATCGCGAAACATAACCAGTTAACAACGTCTGTCTTGAACTATGACGACTTACATGTCTATCAGCTTTTATACCATTTGCCACAAACATCAGAAGTCGCTCATTATCTTGAAGGAATCATTGGTCCGTTACGAAGCACACGAAATGATGTGCTTTATTTCGAAACATTAGATGTGTTTTTTCAGAAAAACAAGAACGTTCGTGCCACTGCTGATGCGTTATACGCACACTACAATACAATTGTGTATCGTCTAGAGAAAATTTCAGCATTACTTGGAATCGATTTGCAAGATGCGGAAGCATGCTTAGAGCTTCAGCTCGCATTAAAACTTCGATTTACTCACTTATCTAAAGGAGGATGATGAAATGATTGAATCACGAGCATTTATGCAAAGAGGCTGGAACGTAAAGGAAAACAAAAGCGAAGGAAGAGTACATACGTATACATTTGCTGTGAAGGATGTGTTCACCATTCAAGGTCATGCGTCTAGTGCCGGGAATCCAGACTGGCTTGCTACACATGAAACAGCGACTACCCATGCTCCAGCTATTAGGCAACTCCTTCATGAAGGAGCAACCCTTGTTGGTGCGACAATAACAGATGAATTAATGTTTAGTTTAAACGGAGAAAATAGTCATTATGGAACACCCGTTAATCCTGTGGCAAATGACCGTATTCCAGGTGGGTCCTCTAGTGGATCGGCTGTTGCTGTAGCAGACGGGTCCGTTGACTTTGCACTAGGCACAGATACGGCAGGCTCGGTTCGGATTCCGGCAAGTTACTGCGGTATTTACGGTTTTCGACCTACTCATAACGCTGTTTCAATAGAAGGTGTTATTCCACTTGCTTCTCGTTTTGATACAGTTGGCTGGTTTGCCCGCTCTGCTTCTTTGCTAGAAAAAGTAGGAAGTGTCCTCTTACCTGAAAGCGATAAGCACCTAACTTCCTTTTCAACAGTATATGTTCCTGAAGAAGCATTACAACTTGTGCAGCCGAAAGTGGCGGAAGCCTTCTTAGCAGAACTAAAAGCAATGGTGGGCCATTTGCCAATCGTCTCAATCCGTTTAACAACAGATCGGTTGGACACTTACATGGAGACTTTTCGCACGTTGCAAGGCTACCAAATTTGGCAAACACATAGGGAGTGGATCGAAACGCATCAGCCAACGTTTGCTGATGATATTGCAACACGGTTTCGGTGGACTAGTACGATAACGGAAGAAGACCAAAAAAATGCAGAAAAGCAAGTAAGTACAATTAAAGCTCAGTTACAAGAACTGTTACAAAACGGTGGTTTGTTAGCAATTCCGACATCACCAGATGTGGCGCCTAAGATTGGAACGGATCCAAGTGATTTAGAAGCTCACCGCAAAAATACATTTAAATTAACGGCAATTAGTGGATTGGCCGAAATCCCACAAGTAACCATTCCTTGCTTAACCATTCATGACTTACCAGTAGGTCTGTCTTTTCTAGCAAACAAGCACAATGATTTGGCACTTTTGCAATTTGCACGAAGCGTACAAGAAAAAGAAGAGGTGTTGTTATGAAACTTGTATCTTATAAAGCGAATGATGAAGAGCAAGGAGCGATTGAAATTGGTGGAAAACTAATTCCGCTTCTTGCCTTGAACGACCACTTTCATTTTCATTATGAAACAACCGTTTTTTCCTTACTGGAAAAAGGACAATATGAGTCTCTGAAAAACTGGTATGTACATGAGGGGAAAGAAGCGCTAGCAAATCCTCATTTGCCTTTTCTAGAAGAATGGGTACCTGCCCCCCTCTATAGACACCCACGAAAAATCTGGGGAATTGGTATGAACTACAGGAAAGGTGATGAGGATCAATTTGCTTCAAATACGGTTGCTCCTGTTAGCTTTATGAAACCAGACACTAGTTTAATAGGTCCAGAAGATCTCATTCAAATACCTCCTTTATCTAATAATACGACAGCAGAAGCAGAACTGGCACTCGTCATAGGAAAAACGTGCAAAGAAGTGTCTGAAGCTGATGCACTTGACTATGTAGCTGGGGTTGCAGCCGCCCTTGACATGACTGAAGCAGACATCCACGCCGAAAACTTACGCTATCTGACTCGAGCAAAAAGCTTTAACACGTTTTTTAGCTTCGGTTCAGAACTTGTTAGTTTAGATGAATATCCATGTTTAGATGATATTTACGTTACGACACTACAGAACGGGGAGGAGCAGCATACCAATAGGATAGGAGCCATGCGATATAACCTAGCCTATATTGTTTCTTTTCATTCAGAAGTGATGACCCTTTTGCCCGGAGATATTCTCCTAACTGGTACACCTGGAGCGGTCGTCTTGCGGGATGGCGCTGTTGTAGCCTGTCGTATTAGTGGATTCAGTAAACAGTTGGAAAATAGGGCTATAAACAAAGAGGTGCATGCTTAATCTCTTATTTTTCTTAGCCATGTGTCAGAAAACAAATATGAAAAAAGACCTCATAGGAAAGCAGGTAGCTCTACTCTATGAGGTTTTTTAGAGAGAGGTTCTTCTCTGTAAGGTTGTCGGCAAAAACGTTTTTCGTTTAATTATTGACGTTTAAGAATTCGTCTTAAAAATACGTAAAGAACTATTTTTTATAGGTGATTTTTGCGACTGCATCATGCAGATGGATGGATTCTTGGTTTTGACAGGTGACCTTAAAGGCGGTTACCCAGTCATACTCATAAAGATCGGCAGCAACAAGTCTTACTAAATCTTCAACGAAGCGAGGATTCTCAAATGCTTGCTCCGTAACCACTTTTTCGTCTGGCCTCTTTAAAATGGGGTGAATCCTTGCACTAGCATTTGATTCCGCTGCTACTAACAATTCATTCTTCCAGTCTATTTTATCTTCGTCAAAGTCTTCACATAGTTCTACACTCATTTTTACTTCCCCACGCTGGTTATGAGCGCTATACTCACTGATTTCTTTTGAACAAGGGCATAGAGTCGTTACTAAACATGCTAGGGTTAATTCTGTTTTAAACCCTAGTGTTTTAGAGTAGTTAAGCGAGATCTCGATCTCAGAATGATTATGGGCTGATTGTAATGAGGTTGGCGCCTCTCTTGAATAAAACCAAGGAAAAGCAACGTGAATATGAATCATGTCTTGATTTAAACGATCAGCTAACGATCGTGCTAGATTTTTTAGTGACGCAAGAGATAAGGTTTGGTTTTGACCATTGAATTCTTCAAGGGCTGTTAGAAAACGACTCATATTTGTGCCTTTTGCATAGCGATTTAATTGTGCACCCATTGAAAAAGTTGCGACGGTTGTTTGATTGACTGGGCTTGATGTGCTTTTTATTTGTACAGGTCGTTTAACATTGGCAACCCCTACAAGATTAACGTCGAACAGAAAGTCCTTATGTGTATTTTGTAAATCCTGCATATGTTCTTTTTCAGTTGGTTTGGTTTTAACGCTTGGTGAGACTGAACCAAATAACGCATGACGCTCTGCTTTCAAAGGTATTTCCATAATAAGCGCTCAACTCACTTTCGTTCTACATTGTTTGTTTCTTAATTGTATCTACAGACATCCGTGCGTTCGAAGGTTATGTTTCTATCGTGACATTAACCATGGAGGAATCTTAATTGTTAGCCTGTCATAAGTGTATCTTACAAATCGTAAACATTACGATTTAATTATAGGATAAGTCTCTTTGGAAAAGCAAGAAAAATCTAGATTGTTCGAAGTAGAGAAAGAAATAGACTACTTGAATATGGGGAGGATATCTAGTGCTTGGATCATAACCGTTTGAAGCACAAACGGTTTTACCATTTTTTTAGCTATCTACAGGGTAAGTAGTCTGCTAATCATTCTAGAGAAACGACCATCTCAAAAAATAGTACTTCTTGCTTTCAGATGGTTTAATCCAATTCATTCAAAAGAAATAGTGAAAAAACGAGTGACAAATAAAATTAAAAAACGATCTTGACAAAGTCTATGCTAACAATATAATCTATAAAACGTAATGATTACGATTAACGTTAAAAAAGGGAAGGGTGATGAGGTTGAAGAAATCAATCATATTCGTTAGTGTTTTAGCGCTAAGCGCCACACTAGCTGCTTGTCAGGATTCAACTGAACAGACAAATAATGACACTGAATCCGAACAAGAACATACTACTGACGATTCTTCTAATGAGACTGAATCAAATGAAACAGGAGAGATTGCTATAGAAGGTTTAGGTCATCACTATCATACAGGTGACACCATCGAATTAACGGCATCAACTTCTGAAAATGTTGATTATGACCATTGGCACTGGTATACAAAAGAACCTGGTCAAACAGAATGGGAAGTAGCGTCTGGACAACAATCTGAAACATTTAGCGATGAAGCAGCGACTGATGGTTTAGAGATTAAAGCAACGCTTTATGACGATGATCACAATGTATACGCAGAGTCAGAAGTTGTAACCATCATAATTGATGATCACCACGGTCATGATGAGGAGAGTCGACAGATTTATCAAGGCTATTTTGATGATGATCAAGTGGAAGATCGTGATTTATCAGATTGGGAGGGCGATTGGCAATCCGTCTATCCATATCTTGTGAACGGTGATTTAGATGAAGTCTTTGAACATAAAGCAGAAGAAGGAAGTATGACTGCAGAAGAGTATAAAGACTACTATACAACTGGATATGAAACAGATGTAGAAAGAATTATTATTGATAATGGTCACGTTACATTCTTTGAAAACGATGAAGAATACTCTGGGGAATATGAGTATGATGGATACGAAATTTTAACTTATGAAAAAGGGAATCGTGGTGTTCGTTTTGTATACGAACTAGCTGAAGGGGATGACGAGATGCCTCAATACATTCAATTCAGTGATCATATTATTTTTCCAACACCTTCAAGTCATTTCCACTTGTATTGGGGAGATGACAAAGAGGAACTTTTCGAAGAAGTAACCCATTGGCCAACGTATTACCCGTCTGAATTAGATGCTGATGGCATTGTACGTGATCAACTAGCGCACTAATAATCTTTGAGAAGAAAAGCGTTTCGCTTTTCTTCCTATTTTTGTTTAAAAGGAGTAGCAGGGATGAATAAAAAAGTATATCGATCGATACTGGCAAGTTGCGCAGCAATAGCGGTTCTCTCCGGTTGTCAATCGCAAGACCGTCAAAACAACACTAGTGACGATTCTCAGATTTCAGTAGTAGCCTCTTTTTTACCAATGTATGAGTTTACAAAACAAGTGGCTGGTGACCGTGCGAATGTTCAATTGATGGTATCAGAAGGCCAAGATGCGCATCATTATGAACCAAGTGCTCAAGATGTTGCAACTATGAACGAAACAGATGTGTTTGTTTATAGCAGTGAGGAAATGGAATTCTGGGTTAATCGTTTATTTAATGCAATAGAAAATGATGATTTAATCGTTGCTCGTGCAGCTGATGGGCTTGATTACGGAGAGCAACATCACGAAGGGTCCGAAGAAGCTGAAGTGACGATGAACGGCATAGCAGACCACTACCATACTGGGGATAAGATCGACATCACTGCCACGCTATCGGCGGATGTAAACTTTGATCATTGGCACTGGTATCAACGAGCCAATTCTGATGAAGAATGGACAGCTTTGGCAGGGCAATATGCAGAAATATTACAGCTGGATGCTCCTGAGGAGAGTTTCGAACTAAAAGCAGTTATCTATGACAATCATCACAATGTTTATGCTGAATCAACATCTAAGGAGATTCGCATTGATAATCATGGAAGTGATGGGTCAGACCATGAAGATCATGATCATGACCACGACTATAGTGAAGAAGATAATGAGCAGGTAAATTCGAATGAAGAGATTGATATAATTGGTTTAGCAGATCATTATCATACTGGAGATGTGGTTACATTAGTTGCAGACGTAAACAATCGTACAGATTTCGATCAGTGGGAATGGTTTATAAAGGAAGAACATCACGATTGGGAAGCTGTACCAGATCAGAATACCGATCATTTTGAATACAAGACAACAGGGGAAAGTTTTGAAGTGAAAGCGGTTCTCTATGATGAGGAAGACAATGTACATTTAGAATCAGAAGCTGTTTCTGTACGAATTGATGACCACGATGATGTAGATCCTCACATTTGGCTGGATCCAGTATTGGCACAAGATCAAGTTCGCATAATTCGTGACGCATTGATTGAGGCTGATCCTGATGGTCGAAATGTTTATGAGGAAAATGCAGATGCGTTCATTGAGGAGTTAAAAAGCTTAGATGAAGAGTATCGTTCCACATTAGAAGATGCGGAAAACCGTGTATTCGTGGTACAGCATCAAGCATTTGGCTATCTTGCTGACCGCTACAATTTAGATCAAGTTGCCATAGGAGGGTTATCTACAGAAGTTGAGCCAAGCCCTTCCCGTATGTCAGAAATTGCTGATTTAGTACAAGATCATGGTGTGCCAGTTATTTATTATCAACAAGGGGCTAGCTCTGCAATTGCCCAAACTGTAGCAACTGAAACAGGAACAGATACGGCTGTACTATATGACTTAGAAGTTTTATCAGAGGAACTGCTCGAAAATGACTTAGGTTACATTGAAGCAATGCGACATAATTTAGAGTCATTGCAAATTAGTATCTACTAATCTTGTCCTAAACAGCGAGCCCATTCTAGAATAGGATTTTGGCAAATAAACTTGGTCCAGTAAATGGATAGAGTTTCTGTATCTGAATGCCTGTGTTTCACTTTTTTAACTAGAATGGTGTCCTGTACACCGTTATTGAAAAAGAAAGGTAGATAAGCATGGTCTATATTAAAGTCGAGAATCTCGCTTTTTATTATGAGAAAGAGCCCGTTTTAACAAACATTTCGTTTGAATTAAATCCAGGAGATTTCGTTATGCTTACTGGAGAGAATGGAGCTGCGAAAACAACGTTAATTCGAAACATCTTGGGTTTATTAAAACCATCAATAGGAAACGTAACGTTATCTTCTACAAACCACTTAGGCGAAAAATTACTTGTTGGGTATGTACCTCAACAAGTAGCCTCCTTTAATGTCGGATTTCCTAGTACGGTATGGGAGTTAGTTAGTTCTGGCCGTTATCAACGAGGCAAATGGTTTACAAGATTAACTAAGAATGATAAAGCCCAAGTTGAACGTTCCCTTAAATCAGTTGGAATGTGGGAAATGCGACATAAAAAGATAGGAGAGCTATCTGGGGGGCAAAAGCAACGCATATCGATCGCTCGGGTTTTTGCTACCGATCCAGATTTGTTTATTCTTGATGAACCAACAACAGGGATGGATAGTCAATCAAGAGAAGAATTTTATAAATTGCTTAAGCACAATTGTGATAAGCATGGCAAGAGTATACTAATGGTTTCACATGATCATGAGGAACTTAGGAAATATTGTAACAAACATATTGAATTAGTTCGGAAGGAGGGGTTACCTTGGAGATGTTTTTCTATGGATTCATGCAAAGAGCTTTCCAAGCCTCACTACTCATCTCATTAATCGCACCATTATTAGGTCTCTTTCTGATTTTAAGAAGACAATCTTTAATGGCAGATACGCTTGCACATGTTTCTTTAGCAGGAGTCGCGTTAGGCTTGTTGCTCAGTATTAATCCAACATGGACAAACATTTTCTTGGTAATGGTCATTGCCATTGTATTAGAGTATTTGCGAATGGTTTATCGTAGCTATTCGGAAGTCTCCATTGCGATTTTAATGTCTGCTGGAATGGCATTAGCACTATTTTTAATGAGTCTCAATCAAGGTGGTACTACACTAAACATCAATCAATTTTTGTTTGGATCGATCGTAACCATTAGTTCTCAACAAGTATGGATGCTAGTGGCATTGGCAAGTATCATTTTAATTCTATATGCTGTCCTGCGCAAAGCCATGTACGTAATGGTTTTTGACGAAGAAACCGCCTTTACAGCAGGTCTACCAGTGAAAACAATGTCTATAATGTTCAACGTATTAACTGGAGTAACGATCGCTGTTATTATGCCAATCGTTGGAGCTCTATTAGTGTCAGCAATCTTAATTTTACCAGCAGCAATTTCAATGAGGCTAAGTAAACGTTTTTCAACCACCATCTTATTAGGTATTCCTATTGCTTTAATCGGTATGCTTAGTGGTCTTTTCACTTCTTATGAATATGGAACGCCTCCAGGAGCAACCATAACGTTAATTCTCATCGTAATTTTAGGATGTGTGATTGCTTCGCAACGAGCTTTAAGATTCTTTAGATCCAGTCACAATCCACTTCGTCGTTAATTATATACGCAACCCAATGAGTTGGCGCCTATACGTCCATTCTTTGGGTTTTACTTTTTCTAAAAGCATTGTATTTTCCTATAAGGAGCAGGAGGTATTGAAACCCTTTTATGGAATTGACCGTATGAAAGGTTGAAAGAGGGTGCGATAGATGAAGCGGAATGTTGTTATTATTCTTATCATTTTTTTTATTGTTATTGGTGGCTATTCTCGTTATTTAGAGAGGGAGCCAGCACCGTCAACTGTAGGTGAAGAAATGGCTGAGCGATTTAATGAGATTACCATTGAGCAGATTGAGGTGAATCAGTACAAAGAGGGAGTCGTAAATGTAGGGTATTTACATAATCCAGATGAGATTGAGACATTGCTCCAAAAAGTCAATGCGTTAGATGTACAAAAAACGAAGCAAGTGGTGAATCAAAAAGCGAAAGACTCTTATTTGGTTTACGTAAAAGTTGATGGAGGAGGAAGTTTCTCAATGGATTTCAATGATCCGCGAGTGACGTTGCCGTCAGGTATATATACGTTACTTGGAGAGAACGAGGCGACAGCTTACATTGAAAACTTAGATTCAATTGAATGGTACCGAAATGAATAGAGGGTTAAAAGGGTCACACTGAAAAAGACAACCGGTAGGGCGTTCTTTCCAACATACGCTGTCCATATATTTTCTTATTTTAAAGAGAAAGGCCGGTCTTCTTACAAATAAAAAAAGCTTGCTCAGGGGGGAGAGCAAGCTTTATAAAGAGTAAGTATGTGG
The DNA here is from genome assembly GCF_004375095.1 of Shouchella oshimensis. Classification (NCBI taxonomy): domain Bacteria; kingdom Bacillati; phylum Bacillota; class Bacilli; order Caryophanales; family Bacillaceae; genus Shouchella; species Shouchella oshimensis. The sequence continues at coordinate 728,111 of NZ_SNUX01000002.1, forward strand.
TACTATACCCATTCTGTCATGTTTTAAACCTAGAACGTTCATGTTACGTTCTTTTTTTATTTGTAGGAGTGTAGACACTCTTCCTAAAACCATTCTTTATGATTCTTAAGGTTTTCTTTTTATCTTCTTATCGTTTAGTGGGTAGACTTCTTTTTGAAGGAGTTGACGAAGATGAGAAAAAAATGGCTGGCAATTGGAATTCCTATTAGCTTAGTGTTACTAACGTATTCCTTTTTCTTTTCAACAGCTGAAAAAACATTGTTACTAGATGTAAATGAGGATAAATTAGTAATCGACTCAGGTATTGATGAGGCTGTGCCTGTTGCAAGTATATCAAAAATGATGACAGAGTATCTCATATTAGAATCAATCGAACAGGGTATTATTGATTGGAGTGACCCTGTTCAAATAAGTGGTGAGGCAGCTTCAAAAGAAGGAGCAAACATTTCTTTATCAGAAGGAGATGTTGTTCCCATTCATGATTTATATATGGCGATGCTACTCCCCTCTGCGAATAATGCAACGGTTGCGTTAGCCGAACATTTAGCCGATAGTGAAAAAGAGTTCGTGAAAAAGATGAATGAAAAGGCGGAAGAAATGGGGTTAACCAAATCTACGTTTGTTAACGCAACAGGACTAACAGAGTCAAATTCACAAAGCAATCAAATGAGTGCCCGTGATATTGCTGTGTTGGCGCAGTTGATCATTACTCGATTTCCTGAGGTTCTGCAAGATACAGCCAAGTCTTCTCATACCCTGTTATTTTCAGGTGAACGGGTTCATACAACCAATCATATGTTAACCAAATCAGACCTTGCTTTTGATGGGCTGGATGGCTTTAAGACAGGCTATACAAATGAAGCGGGATATTGCTTTGTTGGAACGGCAAGCAGAAATGGGCAACGGTTTATAACCGTTGTATTAGGAACCGAAAACGATCAGGCACGATTTGTAGAAACAAAAAAGCTCTTATCGTTTGCTTTTGGTGAGCCGTATCGTCCTCCTTTAGAAGCTTCTCTTGACAGAGAATAACCCATTTAGAAAGTGGTATGGCGTCGGTTGTTAGATGGTATGATAAAGAGAATACCAGAGCGTCGGGATCGAGTGTAAAACGATAGAGTGTTTCGGATAAGGAACAAATGGGTTAAAGGGAGGCAATGGCGTTGGATAGTCGGTATGTGGCTTTACTTTTTAAGATGGTAATGTTGTTATTTATAAGTGGGTTTATTACAAGCGTGGCTATTGCTGGACTTTACTTTACGTACCAGGTGTCGAACTTACATTATTATGTGAATGTGTTTGATCGATTTGCAGCGGCTTTTAACGCAACACTGAACTTTTATATCTATGAATTATTCAATTTAATAAATGTATTATTCTTTCTTGGAATTGTCTTATCTATAGTGGTCATTGGACACAGGTACATACATTATTTCGTGAAGATTGAAAAGGATCTTGGTCAGATGGCAAGTGGCGAGCTTTCTCAACGGATCGAGGTAAAAGAAAATCATGAATTAGGTCAATTAGCTAGGCAAGTGAACCAATTAATAGAAAGGTTAGAAACCACTGTACATGAAGAAAGAATTGCTGAGCAATCAAAAACAGAATTGATTACAAATGTATCCCATGACTTACGAACACCTCTTACTTCTATCATGGGCTACCTCGATTTAATCGAGAGAGATCAATATAAGGATGAAGTTACCTTACGCTATTTTACAGACATCGCTTATGATAAAGCGAAGCAAATGAACACAATGGTTAACGACTTATTTGAATACATTCGGACGAAAAACCCTAAGTTACTGTTAAATAAAGACTACATCGACCTGAAAGAAGTGATCAAGCAAATCGCTTCCCATTTTCATCTACAAATGGCAGAAGCGAAATTGAGCTTTAGGATGAATCTTCCGGATCAAGAAGTGAAGCAATATGTGGATGGAGAAAAGCTCTCTCGGGTATTTGAAAACATTATCGGTAATGCAATCAAGTATGGAGCGGATGCACCGTTTATTGATATTACTCTTCACCAAAGAGAGAAAGAAACAGAAATGGAAATTCGAAATTACGGGGAACCTATTGCTCAGTCTGAGATCCCATTTATTTTTGAAAGGTTTTACCGTGTGGACCAATCTCGTTCAAAAGATACTGGAGGTTCTGGATTAGGGTTAGCCATTGCAAAAAACATTGTTGAGCTACATGAAGGTGAAATTGATGTAACGAGTAATTCAGAAGGAACGGCATTTTTCATCACCTTGCCTATTATGGATAAGGAAGCGTAAAGATTCTCTCATAGACGAAGGAACACCTCCTATATGGAGAGGACAAAAATATATGAACCCTTACGAACGACCGAGTCTGTCGAATCGTATGGAGTGCTTGTAGACGATATCCATCAACTCGTAAAAAAGGATGTGAGCCGCATTGTCTAAACAAATTTTAATTGTAGATGACGACCAAGACATAGCAAACCTCATTAACTATTCTCTGAAAAATGAAGGCTTCAACACAATTATGGCTAGCAATGGTGTGGAAGCAATGAAACAACTGGAACAGCATCCTGTTGATTTAATCGTATTAGATGTGATGATGCCTGAAATGAATGGATTGGAATTTTGCCAAACCGTCAGGCGCAGCCATAGTCTGCCTATCCTGATGATTAGTGCTAAATCAGAAGATATGGATAAAATTACAGGAATTATGACAGGTGCTGATGATTATGTTATTAAACCTTTTAACATTCTTGAGCTCGTTGTTCGTGTGAAGGCGTTAGTACGAAGAGCGTACTACTATCACGGCGCTCCAAAAGAAGGTGGCATCCTTGAGTTAGGCAATTTAACCATTGATAAAAAGAAATATCAAGCTAGAGTGCATGGAAATGAACTGAAATTAACCTCTAAAGAATTTGATATATTATATCTCCTTGCTAGTCAAGCGGGACAAGTGTTTGACTCAGAGACTATTTTTCAAAGCGTTTGGAAGGAAAAGTACTATGATTCAAATAACACTGTGATGGTGCATATAAGCAACTTGCGAGACAAGCTTGAAAAAGCGTTAGGGTATAAAGTCATTCAAACCGTCTGGGGAGTCGGCTACAAAATTGAATCTGTTTAAGGCTCAATAAAAAAAGAAGTCCCTTGACTTCCACATGAGAAAAGACCTATAGTAGGTGTGTAGTAAATAATTGCACGTATAAAGGAGACAACTTTTATGTATCTGGTGGTTCTTAACTAATCCATGAATTGGATAGCTTGAAATGCGATTTTTCAGCGTACTGGTGACGCTTATTTTGTCATGGCATTTCAAGGAGTTAAGAACACGTTTACTAGTAAGAGTTGTCCTACTTGAAGTCTACCTACAATAGTTAGGTACTTTTCTAAGAGGCCGCTGTGAACGATTGTTCAGAGCGGTCTCTTTGTTGTCTCTTGAATAATCGTTCACATGGTTCCTTATACAGCAATAAAAGGAGGAAGCCTAAATGAAACAACAAACTTTAGAAGCGATAGGATTTTACGATGTCCTTAAAGACATTGCTGAACAAACCCGTATGGATCGGGCGCGTGAAACAATTCTTCGGATGACGCCCTTAGTAAATCAAAGTCAAATGACGCATAAGATGACTGAAATTGAAGAGGCTATGCGTATTCTAACACGCAGCGGCAGTGTTCCTATTCACGTTGTGGATGATATTGCCCAAATGATTATGCAAGCAAAGAAAGGATTGTTTATTCGTGCGGACCAATTTACAAGAGTGATATCGTTTTTAGAACACTGTAGCAAGTTAAAGCGGTTTATGAATGATAAACAAGAGATTGCACCACTAATTAGTAGCTATGCGTTTTCGATTGATGATCTATCATCAGTAGAGGAACAACTTACTTCTGCCATTCGTAATGGTCAAGTAGATGAGTATGCGTCAAAAGAATTGAGTTACCTTCGTCGTCAAAAGAAAGTGGCTTTAGAACGATTAAAAACGAAAGTAGAGCATCTTGCGAGTGGAGGAAAATACAAAAGCTTCTTGCAAGATAAGATGGTCTCCACACGCCAAGGGCGATACGTTCTTTCAATAAAAAAAGAATACCGTAATAAAGTAAACGGTACAGTTCTGGACACATCCGCTTCTGGTTCAACTTTGTTTATTGAACCGGCTGAAGTGAGTGATATCCAAGAAGAAGTAAGTATGTACACGTATGCAGAAGAGGCAGAAGTAGAACGAATCCTATTTGAACTAACAGAAGCGTTACTAGCACAAGAACAGACCATTTCAATTGCAATGGATGTCATGCATGAGTATGATGTGTTGTTCGCTAAAGCAAAATATTGTCGGGAAATAGAAGGAATAAAACCTTCTTTATCCAACGATCGAACCATTAAGCTCGTACGTGCTAGACACCCAGCCTTAGGACAGAAAGCAGTGCCGTTGACGTTAACCTTTGGTGGAGCAGTTGATCGAGCGTTAGTAATAACTGGACCGAATACAGGTGGGAAAACCGTCACGTTGAAAACCGTTGGGTTATTGACTGCAATGGCTCAGGCAGGGCTGCTGATTCCTGCAGAAAAAGGTAGTCAGATCGGTATTTTCCAATCCATTTTTGTGGATATTGGTGATGGGCAAAGTATTGAGGATAATTTAAGCACATTTAGTTCAAGAATGGTTTCCATTATAGAGATATTACGAGAAGCCAATGATCGATCTCTTGTCTTGCTTGACGAACTTGGTTCTGGTACTGATCCAAATGAAGGAATGGGTTTAGCCATTACGATTCTAAACCAGTTATATAAAAAGGGTTCAACACTTTTCGCTACGACCCACTATAGCGAAATGAAAACTTTTGCCGATGATACAGATGGCTTCATTAACGGCTCAATGGAATTTGATGTAGAAAGCTTACAACCAACGTATCGATTATTAATCGGTGAAAGTGGGAAGAGTCAGGCTTTTGAAATCGCACTTAAATTAGGCTTACATCCAAGTATCGTTGAGGAAGCACATCAACTCTCATATGGACAGAAGCGTTCCTATCAAGATCGTTTTTCTGCTGAGGCCCTTCAAAGCGATGCGTTTCGTAAACAAGTTATTTTCAATCGTCACGCAAACAAACAAAAGAAAACCCTCTCTTCTGATGTGGAAGCATTCCAACAAGGGGACAATGTAACGATTCAAGCAACGAATGAAACGGCAATCGTTTATAAAGGCCCTGATGAAAAAGGAAACTATATCGTGCAAGTGAAGGACGACAAGCGAATCATTAACCATAAGCGCTTAACGTTGCATATTTCAGCGGAAGAGCTGTACCCTGCAGACTATGACTTCGATATTATCTTTAAAAGCAAAACCTATCGGAAAGTGAAAAATGATCAGAGTCGCAAGCATTTAGATGGTATATGGTTAGAGGAGGAATAAAGTGAGCCTTATAGGACGTTCTACGTTATCTATGGGGTGTGATTCGAAAGGTAGATGTAGCCAAAACTCTATTAGAAAATAGAATGAAGTGTAAAAAACGAAAGACGAATGTCTTAGTGATGGGCTCCCTTCAATGAATTCTTGTTAAAGTCTACTTGATAGGGTGCTAATCATAGAGAACATTCGTCTTTTTGCTTCGTTTTTTATTGAGTTTGTAGGTGAACCTGATCTCGTTCAGCCAACGTTTTTAACGCAACGGTGTTAAGAAGATTAACAGGCTTATTATAATGTGGCTGGAAGAAGAAATCGCTAAATGCTAGGTCTTCTACAGTCATTTCTTGCTGGATGCAGACAGATAAGGTATTCATGAGTTGAGTCTGGTCACTTTTACTCATAATCTGACCGCCAATTAGACGCATTGTCTCGTTTTCATACACGAGCTTAAGCCTGACTTCTGTTGCAGTTGGCATAAAGGTTGGTCGCTCATGATCAATAAGTGTTGTAGAGCGAACATCTAAACCGTACGTTGCCGCTGCATCTTCTGTAAGACCGGTTGATGCCATATGAAGGTCATAAAGCTTTAAACCAGATGTTCCTTGTGTACCACGATAACGAATGGTGGGTTGCACAATATTGTAAGCAACAAGTGTGCCCATTTTAGTTGCGTTCGTTGCAAGTGGTATATAGGCATGGTGCTGTGCAGCATTGTGAAATACTGAGCAATTGTCCCCAGCCGCAAAGATCGAAGGGTCACTCGTTTGCATATAGTCATTTACAAGTAGTGCCCCATTGGATAATGTATCTAGTTCGTCTTTTACTAATTCCGTTTGAGGTCGAAAGCCAACACAGAGAATAACTAGGTCAACATCATGGGTAGCCTTGCTTGTTTGAACAGACTTTACATAACCGTCATCATCGCCAACGAATGATTCTACTTTCTCATTAAGTGCCAATTGAATACCGTGATTCGTTAACGTTTGTTCAACTTCGTCTGTAAATTCACGATCCAAATACTTGTTTAAAACGCGATCAGAACCCTCGATAAATGTGACATGCTTGCCATATGCTTCAAAGGCTTCAACTAGCTCCACACCAATATAACCAGCACCGATTACAGCAATGTTAGTAGCATGAGCCGCTTTCTTAATAATGTCTTGTGCTTGTGCATAGTTTTTGCAAAGCTGAATATGTTTTAACCCAATTCCTGAAATAGGTGGGACAATCGGCGTTGACCCAGTAGTATAAACTAGTTTGTCATAATGATCTTGCTTCGTTTCATTTGTTTCAAGGTTTTCAACAACAATGGTTTTTGCCTGTCGATTAATCGACAAAACGTTGTGATGAACGTGCATCGTTGCACCAAGGGCTTCTAACTCTTCTGGAGACGAATAGAATAGGTCTTCTGCATTCTTTACAACACCGCCAACATTTAGTGCAATCCCACAGGAAAGAAAGGAAACGTTGTTGTTTCGTTCGTAGACTGTAATGTCTGCATCAGGATGAAGACGGAGCAAATTTTTAACGGTTTGTGTCCCGGCATGTGTACAACCAATAACAATAATTTTCATAGAAATAGCCTCCTAAAATATATTGTGAAATACTGAACAATCGTTTTTATACAGGAAGGAGAGAAACCATTCTCACCAACAGTTTAACTTTGTGAATAAGTGAGCAAAGAAAAGTGAAGTTCATTTCAGCTGCTTACAATGTAAGAATAACATATTGTGAAATGGTGAGCAAGTGAAAGTTTGAAATTATTTAGCGGAATGAGTTATAGCCTGTAAGTTCGATGCGAGGGTTAAATAGATGTGAAAAGAGTTGTTGTTTTGGTACACTAGGGAAGAGAATACCGCAAACGAACTACATACACCTACCACTAGGGGTGCGTCATGCTGAGAGAGACGATGAAGTCTTAACCCTTATAAACCTGATCTAGATGATGCTAGCGGAGGGAAGTGGTTGAGCAATAGGTATGTTCTGTTCAACACTTCTTTTCATTAAGGAGTGTTTTTTTATTTAAGGAGGCTGAGAAAAATGAACGAACTAATGGATCAAGTGGACATGCGCGAGGACGAGCTTATTGAACTAGTGAAAGCGTTAATTTCATTTCAAACACCAGCACCACCAGCACGAAATACAGTAGCCATTCAAACGTATATTGCCAATTATTTAAAAGAAATGGGGATGTCGATTGATCAGTGGGATGTGTATGAAGGTGATCCGAATGTTGTCGGGACGTTAAAAGGAACAGACAGGGAGGCCTTTCAAAGTTTAATCTTAAATGGACATGTTGACGTGGCTGCTGTCGAAGAAGATGAAGAATGGGATACCTCCCCTTTTACTGCAGAAGTAAAAGATCGGTCGATTTATGGTCGTGGTGCTGCAGATATGAAAGGCGGACTTGCTGCCTGTTTGTTTGCGTTAAAGCTAGCTTATGACCATGGCATTGAATTAAAAGGGGACGTTATTTTACAGTCCGTTATCGGAGAAGAAGTAGGGGAAGCAGGGACAAAGCAATGCTGTGAACGGGGGTATAAAGCAGATTATGCCATCGTAGCTGATACGAGTCACTGTTCGATTCAAGGTCAGGGTGGTGTCATAACTGGGTGGATTACGATTAAAAGCCCAACTACGCATCACGACGGGACAAGGCGCCAGCTTATTCATGCTGGGGGTGGTGTAAATGGGGCGAGTGCCATTGAAAAAATGGCAAAGCTGATTACAGCTTTACAAGAGTTAGAGCGACATTGGGCAATTACAAAATCGTATCCTGGATTTCCGTCAGGAACAAACACCATTAATCCTGCGGTGATTGAAGGAGGAAGGCACCCTGCATTTATTGCGGATGAATGCCGTTTATGGATTACGGTTCATTTTTATCCAAATGAGTCGATTGAAGAGGTAACAAAAGAAATTGAAACACATCTTCTAGCGGTAGCAAAAGGAGATGTTTGGTTACGTGATCATTTACCACAATTTGATTGGGGTGGAGAGTCAATGATTGTTGATCGAGGAGAAGTGTTTCCAGCGTTCTCTGTTGATGAAAAGCATCCAGGGTTTTCAGTCGTTTCAGAAGCGCATGAAGCGGTCTTTAAAGAGCAACCAAAGGTCGATATGTCACCGACTGTGACAGATGGCGGGTGGTTGGCGGCTTATGGTATACCAACGATCTTATACGGACCGGGAACATTAGCCAACGCCCATGCAGTAAATGAAAAAATTGACATAGACGAACTGATTATGTACACGAAATCCCTTTTATCCTTTATGGTACGTTGGTGTAACACACAAAAAAAGTAGCGGATTTGCTACTTTTTTATGTCCATAATGTCAGTAAAGGACCGTTCTCTCCAAATATAGGATCGTGACTTGGTTTAGGGACGGCTGCAATTTGTTGAATATGTTTATCTTTCTCTATTGGATCACCTGTACAAAGATTATAGGCAGTCCCGTTAGGATAGGCCCCAACAACTGTGAATGAATGACTACCCCGAATAAACTTATGACCGGTTCCAGCAGGTAAGAGTAGTACATCGCCAATAGCTACATGAAGCTCCTCACCTGATGCCCCTCCTATGTGTAACATTGCGTCTCCTTCTGCTACTACAAGGACCTCGTGGGCATTGCTATGATAATGGTGGTAATCAAAGACACTGCCTCGCCACGTATTCCTCCAATGATTCCGTTCAAGCACTTCTTCAATAGCATCCGTTTTGTCAAAAACCGCTGGATAACGAACAAAAGGATAATGGGGGTGGTTAGGAATACGACCATCATCGGGAAAAAAATGTTGCTGTAAAGTGATCTCGCTTATATCGCGCATAACAATGCCCTCCAATTTGCATTTCTTACTCTATACCACTTCTATAAGAAGGCAAACGTTACAAAGTTCAATCAATTGTTAGAAGGGAGCAAAAGAAGGACGTAAAGGTTATTCCTTTCGTAAAACAATTGACTGAAAGGCCAAGTCTCCACCAATGACGTTACTTGGAATTACGTTGAACGATTCGATGGAAAAAAAGGCAGATAAAAGAGACTGGAGAGGCTCATGTTCATAAAATGAGAAAAAGCGTTTAGGCTCATAAACATCCTCTTTCCATATTCCTTCAAATGTTCTCCCACCATACACACCTAAATAAAACAGACCATTTGGTTTTATCACCCTCTTTAATTCACTTAACACCTCACCTAATTCTGCTTTCGGAACGTGTAACAGGCAATTGAATGCATAGAGAGCATCAAACTGTTCATCAGGAAACTGGAGTTGATAAAAGCTCATTTCTGCTGCCTCAAGATCTTTGCTTTTACAAATGGCAATCATTTCAGGGGACAAGTCCGTACTAAATGTATGGAAACCATGTTGATGAAAATACAAACTATCATGTCCAGGACCTGCACCGATCTCTAGTAAGCTTGTCTTCTTTTCACATTGCAATACTCGTAGAAACCTTCTCTTTCATTTGTTTTCCAATCATCTGTTATAACAGAATCTCGGTGTTTCGCCTGTTTGTTGTAGGCTTCTTTTAATTGTTGTTGTGTGTTCATATCATGGCTCCTTATTAATAAGCGTCTTTCATCAAAATATGTAAATGCTTCGTTAGTTCTGCTCGTAAACCACCGTGTTTGTTTTCTTGGAACTGTTCGTTCTCATCCGTCCAGTTCTGTTTTGGGTATTGCCAAACTGGATAAGGAATGCGCTCTTCAGGCTCCCAGCTGTATCTTGGGAAAATATGAGCATGTAAAAAGGCATCTGTATTGCCATAGATTGAATAATTTACTCGAATGGGCTTACATACATGAAGAATAGCATCGCCAATTAAGCTCATGTCTAGTAGATAATCGCTTCTTTTTTGATACGGCAACGCTTCAAGAGAGGGGTATTCTTCATCTGGTAACAGTACGCAATAACCGGGGAGGAACTGCGTGTCACCTATAACCGCAAAGCCAGTGCGCATTCGTGCCATCACCATCGGATTTTGCTGCTGTTGTGCTGCTTTAATACGATTTTGTTTCCAATGATCCATTGTGTCATCTCCTTTATTTATGATGAATAAATTGAAAGGCAACATAAACGGCTAACAAGAAGTAGTGTTCTTCTTTATCTCCTTTTGAAGAGAGGCACAGTTCATACAGATATCGATTAACATGTTGACCGGTACCGATTAGAAAATCGTCACAGGTGATGCGCAATTCTTGACCAATAAGCTCAGTCGTCAATTTAAATGTGCTGTCATTTAGTTGAACAAACATACAACTCTGTCCATTCCTCAAAGCAGATAGAGCTGAGTCAAGCTGAGCAATTCCTTCCTTGATATCATTTTTGTAGATATCCCATTCTTTTCGTTTATCATGTTGTTGGAAAGACAGATACGTGCCGTTTTCAAATGAAAAATGAAGTTGGAGGTGGTGACTACCTTGTCCACGAGCAAGTGATTCGAGGAGACGGTGCCATTTCTTTTTGTAGGATCGTTCAACATAACCAATTTTTTCGCCTTGAAAGAAAAGTGGCTTTTTATTCGTTGATACGCGATCAAACAATCGAACAGAAAAGACAGCTCTATGATGATGTGGGACATAGTCTTGATCTTTTCTGCCTTGCCACCGAAGAAACAAGGTTAATAGGAAGGCAACAAACAGAAAGAATCCTGTGGCGAAAACTTGGATCCACTCAAGCTTCCCAGTGAAAGCGAAGCGAATGGGAATAGCGACTACACCTACAAGGAAAAATGCGTAAAGAATATTCATAATAGATGACGCCCTCCTAAGCTGAGGAATGCTTCTTACCAGTATACATAAAAAAGACAGGTAAATGATAACATTACGAATAGTGAATGTTATACTAAAGTAGGAGGGATGATGGAATGCATGATGAATATGATAATAAACGAGTCAAAGAGATAGATGAAGAGATTTGTGCTTTGCTACACAAACGTAAGGTGATGACAAACAATAATCCAGGCTGTCCGCCTATGGATCAAATGGAAGAATGGGCACAAACCTATCAACTTGAAAAGGAAATGATTGCGAGTATTTTTCATGTCGCCGCTAACGAGGAAGAATATAGGCCAATAATTCAACCTAAGGGCTATGTAAACACCATTCCTCAATCGTTGTTACATGAAGAGGACGACATCCTTTATAGCATACCAGCGTTGCAAATCTATCAAAATGCAACAGTGTTACTCCTGCAAATGGTCTGTCGTCCAGAGAAGGTCAATCTTCATGAGCCACTGAGGGTTTTTACAATCAACGTAAAAGGGTCAAAGCCATACAGAGCCCAAATGACAGAGGGAAATGGTGGGGATGCGATGCAAGGCTATCGGTTTGTTGTTAGCCCTGCGATACAAGAAGAAGTAACGATTGTAGTAGAGGAAAAAGAATGGAGCAAAAAAACACCGCTGACAACTTTTGAGTGGATCGTAAAAGCTTGAACAAAAGGAGAACAATCGAATGCCATTTAAGCGAGAAACGTTGCCATTGCAGAATAAAACCGTGTTGATAACAGGGGTTAGTCGTAGAAAAGGGATCGGATATGCCATTGCTAGGCAATGTGCTGCTTACGGTGCATCCATTGTTATCCAGCATTACCGTATTCACGACAAAGAGCAAGACTGGGGAGCTGATTCATTAGAAGCTGTTTTAGGTGGCATAAAAGAACAGCTGACAGAAGGTGCAACGCTAACGGAGTTTTCAGCAAATTTTGAGGAAGCGAGTGCCCCTGCACAACTTTTCGAGAACATCGAGCATGTACATGTTGATGCACTCGTATGTAATCATGCCATGAGTGGGAGTGATGGTTCTTTAATGGCGATAAATAGTGAATCCCTTTCTCGTCATTACGTGGTCAACACCCAATCTAGCTTGTTGCTTGCCCAGCATTTTACAAAGCAGTTTAAACCGGAGACGGGGCGGGGAAAAGTGATCTTTATGACGTCTGGACAAGAGCTAGGTCCCCTGCGCGGCGAAATTGCGTACGGATCTGCAAAAGGTGCCATTGCCGGGATAACTGAGACCATTGCAGATGAATTAGCCGACTACAACATTACAGTGAACACTGTCAACCCAGGCCCTGTTGATACAGGTTATATGACGGACGAACTTTGGCAGGCCTTGAAGCCTAAATTTCCATTTGGGCGCATGGGTGAAAATGATGATCCAGCACGACTTATTGCTTGGTTATTAACAGATGAAGCCAACTGGATTACCGGTCAAATTATTAATTCAGAAGGCGGCTTTCGTAGAGGATGAAAATGTTACAAAAAATTTAGAATGGTTGCGCTTCTAATCGATTATAATGGATTAAAAATAGGAAAAGAGGCACGTACATGAACGATAAAGTTGTCTGGTATGGTCGCTGTTTGTTTATAGTAGGCATTGTATTATTCGGTCTTACTCAAATTGCGTTGGCAATGGACATACACGATCCCACCTTATTTACAGGAGCGATGATTGCTTATTATGCGAGTATCATCTTCTTTATTGTTGGTCTTATTACTATACTAACGGATTTATTTCAAAGCCAAAATGAGTAGACCTTTTCCCCTTTGAGTAAAAAAGGGGATTTTGTTTAGTTTTTAAAGCATTAAATGCTACAATAAAAAGAAATTGGAAGGTATGAAGCTGGAGGAGTTTGTATGCAATCAGTCCCAACAAATGCAATTAAAGTAGTGTCGCGTGCTAAGAAGGAAACCATTCCCCAAGCCCATGAAGAGCTACGTCACTGGAAAAGTGAAGCCATGAAGATACAAGACGAATCGATCCGTGAACAAGCAGCATGGACTGTTAGCGATAAAACGTTTCACGCTGAAGGAGGCAGTATTATCGGTCTTCTGTCTGGCGCAAATAAAGATCGCTATATTCAATTTATGGTAGGGTATCAGTCGATTTGTGATTTTTTAGATACGCTTTGCGACAAAAATGACAGCACGAACCCGGATGATTTTCGTTCCATTCACAATGCACTATTAGATACATTAGAGCCTGAAAAAGAGTTTAGTGATTACTATCAATATCGACCAGGCTTTCATGATGACGGCTATTTACAAAAGCTGGTGACCCGTTGCCGTGAAGCGGTGCAGCAATTCCCTGGTTTTGACGTGATGAAAGATGACATGAAGGAAGTTGCGCGTTATTATATTGATTTCCAAGTGTACAAACATGTGGAAGAAGAGAAGCGTGAACCGTTGTTAAAAGCGTTTTATGAAGAAAATCAGCACCTTGTTCCAGGGATGCGTTGGTATGAGTTCGCTTGTGGTGCGGCATCAACCCTCGCACTTTATACACTTGCAGCCTATGCTGCTGCCTCTGAGCGAACAAAAGAAGAGTCGAAGCATATAAAAGAAGCTTATTTTCCGTGGGTCCAAGGCTTACACATTATGCTTGATTATTTTATTGATCAAGAGGAAGATCGCTTAGAAAATGAAATGAATTTTGCTGCATACTATGAGTCAAAGGAAGATATGATGGAGCGGTTTCGCTTTCTAGATGAACAAGCGAACTTGAAATTAAAAGGCTTGCCTGACGAGAAATTTCATATGCTTTTGAAGAAAGGCTTGTACGCACTTTATTTATCTGATGGCAAAGTAGCGAATAATCCTGAACTGAAAAAAGATGCAAAGGAAATTATTAAGCTAGGTGGAAAGTCAGCGGCGTTTTTCTTCCAAAATCGCTGGATGTTTAAGCGCGCGATTTAACAATGAAGGCATCTCGGAAATTGACGAGGTGCCTTTTTCAAGGAGGTAACAAGATGGTGATCAGAGAAATTAATCAAGACAATCGAACAGACGTTGAAGCGTTTTTTAGGCAACAATGGGGTTCTTCGCTAATGGTCGTTGCTAGCGGTGTTTATGATTGTAGTGAACTGGATGGCTTTGTTGCACTAGATGAAACTGGAAACATTATTGGATTACTCACGTTTGCGTATCACAACGGACAACTGGAACTAATGTCGTTGGATAGTGTAAAGGAAGGTGTTGGCGTAGGGACTTCTTTATTGGAAACCTTCGAGAATGATGCCAAAGAAAAGAACATAAAAGCGATCCATCTTGTGACAACAAATGATAATGTACATGCTCTTTCATTTTATCAAAAAAGAGGCTATGTACTACATAAGCTTCATAAAGAAGCCGTAAAGAAAGCACGTTTGCTTAAGCCTGAAATTCCGTCTATTGCAGAAAATGGTATTCCTATACGGGATGAAATTGAGTTAATGAAGCCACTTGCTTAAGGAGGAAGTAACGATGCGATCAGAAAAGGAAATGATGAATCTTATTCTTTCAATCGCCAGTGAAGATGAACGTATTTTAGCTGTGTATATGAATGGATCTAGAGTAAACAGGAACGCACCGAAAGACCTTTTTCAAGATTACGACATTGTTTATGTTGTAGAGAATACGGCACCATTTGTGGAAGAGCGTGAGTGGTTGGATCAATTTGGTAAGCGTTTACTTATGCAAGAGCCAGCTCAACACGATGAAGCTCTAGGGAAAAACGTGAATGCTGACCGCTCTTACACGTACTTGATGTTGCTTGCCGATGGAAACCGAATTGATTTACATGTTGAGACGATTGCGTCAATGAGAGATGAATACGAAAACGATTCATTAACGATAGCGTTATTAGATAAAAGGGGGATTTTGCCTGATATCCCACCAGCTTCCGATAGAAATTATCGGGTGAAAAAGCCAACGGAAGCGGAGTTTTTAACTAGCTGTAACGAGTTTTGGTGGTGTCTACAAAATGTTGTGAAAGGGATTTGGCGAGATGAGCTACCTTATGCAAAAGAAATGTTTGATGGTGTGGTGAGAGTGCCGTTGAATCATATGACCTCTTGGTGGATTCAACAAAATCAAAACGCGCCAGTGGCAACAGGAAAAATGGGTAAATATTTTAAGTGTTTCTTACCTGAAACATTATGGGAACAATACAAACACACGTATAGTGGTCCTTCCTATGAAGATTTCTGGCGCTCTCTTTTTATCGCATGTGATTTATTTAGTACGTTAGCGAGAGATGTAGCTAGCCAATTAACCTATCCGTATAACGAAGAAGAAGAAAAGCATATGCTTCTATATATACGCCAAGTTCAGTCGTTGTCAAAAGAGGCGACGGAGATTTTTAAAAGAACGGCTAGTGAACAAGAATAGTAAAAAGAATTAAATTTTTGATTGTTCTGTTTTCAAAAGAGCGTTACACTTGTGTACATATAAGAGGGTGAGGAGATGGTTTATAGGGGATGAGTTCAAAGTCTAGAGTTGTGGCAATCGCGCTTATTACAGCAGTAGCCGTATTAGGGGACGCGATGTTGTTTATTGTGTTACCGCTAAATTGGGAGGAATTTGGTTTAACAGCGGTATGGCAAGTAGGTGTACTTTTATCCATTAATCGATTTGTTCGCTTGCCCATTACACCTCTTATCGGACTTTTTTATAAAAAATTTGATGTGCGGGTTGGTATGGTAGTAGCTGTAAGTCTAGCAGGAATTAGTACGCTGTTTTACGGCTTTTCAAGCGGGTTTATTGTTTTAGTTATCATGCGCATTTTATGGGGCGTTGCATGGTCCTTTATCCGTCTTGGCGGATTATTGACAGTTGTTTCATTGTCTCAAGATACGAACCGGGGCAATTTAATGGGTCTCTACAATGGTCTTTGGGGATTAGGTGGTTTAACAGGGATGTTGGCAGGTGGCGTCTTTGTAGATATTTTTTCGATAACGGCTGTTACGACGATTTTTGCCCTCGGCTCGTTTTTACTTCTCCCATTTATTTATATGCTGATCCCGAAAATAGAAGGAAATGAGGCGGCTCAGGACGCAGCTGACAAGTATAAAAACCTTGATTTAACATTCCTCACTCCTTACATTCGTTTAGTTATCGCAACAAGTGCCACAATGGGTTTTATCGTTTTAGGTATCTTTGCGTCTTCTTTAAGCACACTAATTGGTCGAAGCTATGATGAGCAATGGTCGATTTTGGGTCTAACCATTGGCGTTCTTGGATTAGCAGGCGCAATACAGGCATTTCGCTGGGCGTGGGAACCCTTTATTGCTCCGCTGTTTGGCCGTATGGTTGATCGCTCAACTAATAAACAAACCCTCATACTTGTCCCTTTATTCATTAGCATTGTCACGTTTTGGTTTTTAGGTTTTCTTGACATGATTGTTCCTCTGCTCATTGTTATTTTTATCTTCCAGTTTGCATCCACTATGTTTGTTACCGTTACGGACACACTTGCTGCGGGAGCCGCTTCAAAAACAGACTCTGTCAAGATGATGACTGTTCACACCGTTATGGTTGATCTAGGGGCTGCACTAGGGCCGCTGTTATCGTTTTTAATTCTTTTCTGGTTTGATTTAAGTATGGTGTTCTATGTTGCGAGTATTCTTATGGCAGTGTTAGCGGCTGCTTGGGTTCTATATGGTATAAAACAAAAAAAGACCTTGAGTCGTGTATAGTCCTCAAGGTCTTTTTAGCTTTCTTTCCTCTTATTATCGCAATATCTGTCATTATTTCCGGGGCAATAAGAAAAGCTAATGTATGAAATTGACAAGATTTTCGCTTACATTACAGCAATCGCGCTTCAATCAGAAATCGATGCTGAATAAAATCAATATAGCCTTTATGCTGAATATGCTCATGCATCTGCTGAAGTGGATGTTTATATTTCTCAACAGAAAAGTCAGGAATTTGCCAAGGAATGGCTTTTAAATAGTAAATCACTGCTCCGATATCATAAAATCGCTGCACACCGATCTTTTCTAGTGCTTTTTGAATGTGAAACGGCTTATTAGAGAAAGCTGCTAGTGCATGGTCTAAATCCCATTTTGAATACAAAGGATCTACCTTGGCTCCCAGAGCTTTATTTAAGTCAGAACAGTCTTTTCCACCGACTTGTTGAGTTAAAAACGTTCCGCCAGATTGCAACAATCGTTCTAGTTCGTTAACAGAGAACGAATCATGTTGATTTAAAATGAGGTCATAATAAGAAGATGGTATGGGAATGTTCTCATCGGTTTGAGAAAAAACAACCGTAACGCCAAGGGGACTTAAGCGTTGACGAGCGATCATTAGATTAGGCGCGTAGCCTTCTGTTGCGTAAGCAATAGGTGGATAAGGATGAAGTCTAGAAAAAAATTCTCCACCACCAGTCCCCATATCGAGGACGGCGTTTGCTTGTTGCATGGCGGCATACGCTAGTCCTCCATATGACCATGGTAATAAGCTACTATTAAAGCGATTTAATGAAGTTAAACGGGAAAAATCCCAACCACTAAAAGCTTCTTCTTGTTCTTGTAAATAGGTAGTAAATAATGATTTTTCCATTTCTCTTTTCCTCCATTCCGTTAACTAAACGTTTTAACTGAATAGAGGGAGGTCCGCGAATGAGTCCATAAAGTTGTTAGGTTGGATGAGAGTAAGGGTAGATAATATCGCCTCCAATAAAGTAAGTATGTTAAGTTGGGAACCACATTGTCAAGAATAATCTGAATAAAATCACTTGTGCAATATACCCCTATGAGGTATATTGATCTAAGAGGTGAGTATATGAAGCGAACGTATCAAGTTGCCATACTTTTATTTGATTATGTGGATGCACTCGATTTTGCTGGACCGTACGAAGTATTTACGATGAGTGTCTTTTCAGAAGGCGATGTAAGAAAGCTTTTTATGAATCAATTAGCGTTAAAGGACAAGCCCTTTCAAGTATTTACAGTATCAAAAGAAGGGGAGTCTATTACGGCCCATAATGGGTTAAAAGTGATACCTGATTATTCATTTAAAAACTGCCCTGCTTTTGACGTCCTACTCGTTCCAGGTGGTCCTATAAAAGCAATGAAAAATGTAATGGAAGATCAACAGATTATTGGATGGATAGGGGCTCAACCCCATGCACTGATTGCTTCTGTCTGTACAGGATCGTTTTTTCTAGGTAAAGCGGGACTACTGGACGGTAAAGATGCTACTACAAATCAATCCGCTTTATCTTTATTTGGAAGAACGTTCGAGAAGGTAAACGTTGTTACAGGCAGGCGCTACATTGACACTGGTTCCGTCGTTACATCAGCTGGCATCACAGCGGGAATCTCGATGACCCTTTCTTTAGTCGAAAGACTGTATGGGAAAGAAATGCGAGACAGAACTATACAGATCTTAGAGTTGGAGTAGCTAAGGGGAAATTCACTACCTGTTTTACTTTAACCACAACATCGGTTTGCTTCCTTGGCATATGAGAAATAATTGTTTCTTATCCTAGCACGAAGTATGATACATGCAAGTAGACATTACTTGAAAAAGGGTGAAAGCATGTCAAAGACAACAAGATTAATTGAATTACTGTTTTACATAAATAAACGACATAAGTTTACAGCGCGTGAGCTTGCTCAGGAATTTAATGTGTCCTATCGGACTATTCTTAGAGATTTAGATGAACTAAGCGGGTTAGGGCTACCTTTATATTCCGAGGTTGGTCATGGAGGTGGCTATTATGTTATCGCTGAAAAAATGCTTCCGCCGTTGTTTTTAAAAGAAACAGAAGCAATTGCGCTCTATTTTTCTTTTCAATCGTTGGAATTTGTTCCTACTCTGCCATTCAAAACGGAAACCGACTATGCGCTGGAAAAACTGTATCAGCATTTCTCTCATGAAGCTCGAAAGAGGATTAAAAAAATGAATGGTCGTATTGCGTTTTGGAGTCCTCCTCGTCATAAACAGGCGCGTTATTTAGACGTGTTATTAGAAGCGGCAGTGGAGCGCACACCAATTACAATTACCTATGAAAAAGAAGATGGGCTGGTGGAAAGAATGATCCAGCCGATTGGGCTTTACAGTTCTCATGGGTTTTGGTATTGTCCGTCATACTGTTTTACAAGAAACGCGATCCGTTTATTTCGAGCAGATCGTATTAAACAGGTCGAGAGGACGAGGACAGAACCTGTTGATCTCCCGTTTCAGACAGTTCAAGAATGGCTACTGGAAGCTGAAGAAACAGGTGAAGAGTCATTCCATTTTTTAGTGAAATTGTCGCGAAAAGGGGTAAGAAAAGCCCAATCAATTGTTGACGTAGAACGATTTGTAAAAGTAGAAGAAGATGGAAACGGTTGGATTGAAGCATCTGTTCCGGAACAGGAGCTTCCTTATTTTATTCAAGTAATCTGGACACTTGGCTCTGAAGCCGTTATTAAAGAACCACAAGTAGCGATTGATAGGATAAAAGAAAAAATGCAAGCCATGTGGACAAACTATGTGTAACGTGACACTCATTGTCACTATTATGAGCTAAACTAAAAGAAAGTTACGAAAGGAGATTGATAAGAATGAATGCTGTTAGCCAAATGAAAGAAACCGCATTTCACGAGTTAGAGGTTGGAATTCGGTCGATTGAGGGATTAATACACAAAGTAAGAGAGGAAGACTATTCGTATCGCCCAACTGAACAGATGCGCACATTGGAAGAGTTGATGCGCCATTTAATAGCCATTCCCGAAGTCGATTTATGTATTATGCAGGAACAAACTCAGGAGCAGATTCAACAAATAGAACAGAAATACGATTCGCTTCCTACTAGGCAAGCAATGATTGATGAAATGTATAAAGGGTTAGAAGCCTATAAGACGTATGTATTTCAGTTAGAAGATGAAGACTTTCTGACAAAAACAACGACAGCCTTTTATCTTGAAAAAGGAACGACACAAATTCAGTGGTTAATGGAAGTAGTGACTCACGTCTTTCACCATCGTGGGCAACTTTTTACTTATTTAAAGCAAAAAGGCTATGAGGTAACGATGTTTGACCTATATGTGTGACGATGGAAAAAAGCAATGAACCCCTTCATTGCTTTTTTACCCATGACGCTACACAGCCTTGTAATTAATAAAAAGTGAGATGGCTTTTGTCTTTTCGATAGTAGTCGAGTCGGTCTTGCAATGTCCCGGTGTGGTATTCGAATTTATGCCCATCAGGGTCGGTGAAATAAATGGATTGTTTGTCTTGTTCATCTCGGGTTCTTCCTTTTAAAATGGAGACTTCTAAGGCGTTAAGTCTATGGACTGTGCTTTCAAATGCTTCTTCTTCAATTGAAAAAGCAATATGAGTGTAGGATTGGGCGATTTCGTTACGAGGGATGGCTTCTTCGACATTCAGGGCGAGCCATGTACCGTCTAAATCAAAGTAAGCTAGTTTTTCGCCTTTAACGAGTAAGGTTGCACCTAATACTTGTTCATAAAAAGTAATGGATTTCTCAAGATTTGAAACGGAAAAAGTAAGATGATTAATTGGCATAAGAACCTCCAAGTCAATTGTTTTCCTAAATGGATCCATTTAGCGTATACTAAAAATTAATTTTTATGAATCTTCATCATTATAAATGCATACCTGTGATAAATACAATGGAGGATGTAAAGTGACTGAAATCGTACGTGAATTAACTGTGGATGAGTGGGATTCCATTGTCCACCTTTCAAAGGCTGTTGGATGGGATTATCATAGAAAAGAAGTAGAGATTATATTTAAAAACGGCACAGTGTTTGGAATTCAAGACAATGGAAAACTTGTGGCTTGTGGAGCGCTTATTTCTTACGATGAAAAAAAGATTGGGTCGATCGGAATGGTAATAGTTCTTCCGTCCCATCAAGGAAAGGGACTTGGTCGTAAACTAACAGAAGCGTGTATAAATAAAAAAACACAAACTCAATCACTTATGTTGATTGCAACAAAAGAGGGGGAACCCCTTTATCGAAAAGTAGGCTTTCAAACGACGGGTAGGATAGTGAAATATACAAATCCTTCCGCTACATTCTTTAACGATCTCGTACAAGCCCAGCCTTTTGAACGATTCATGTTTCAAGATGTAGTCGATTTAGATGCAATGGCATTTGGAGAGAGAAGAGAAGGATTCTTACAGGATCGTATAAAGCAAGCTAGTAAAGCCTATGTACTCATTAAAGATGAAGGAATCGTTGGATATGGATTAGCTATAGATACACCTTACAATCGAATCATCGGGCCACTCATTTGTAACACAGAAGAAGGAGCTATTGATCTCATTCGTGCCCTATTATTAGGATATTCGGGTCGAGTTCGAATTGATATGCCTGAAAAACGAGAACGTGTGGAGGCTTTTTTACAAAAAGCTGGCTTTTCTCTCTCTGCTACTCCACCTTTAATGGTGAAAGGAGAACTGCCCGATCGCAACGGAACATTGATAGATGGGGATAAAAGTGGTGATTGCTGGTCATTAAACGTAACAAAATCCGTTGACGTAACTGATTTTGAGCCGCTTTATCAAGACTCGTTCAAAAAAGAAGCAACCTTTATGAAGCTATTTCGGTGTCAGCTTTATCAATTACATCAGAAACGCAGTGTCTCGATAGTAAACGATACCTTTTCAATTCGCTTTGAATCAGGTAAAAAGCAGACAAGAACATTGAATAATTTAAACGAATTAGAGCGAGTGCTCAATGAAGAATTTCATTTACCGCAATTACCGGTTGAGCCATGCATTGAATTTTTACAACAACAAAACCTAGCCCTTTTTAAGTAAAGGAAGCTGCATCACTCATTACGGGTGAAAGACTTATTAAAGGAATGATTTCGAAACTGTGTGATCCTTCCTTAACTAAAGGTACAACTAATTGACAGCACCCCATTTCACATGCTACTGTATATTACAGATAAATAAGGTCTGTAATAACGATTAAGGATGAGGGGCATGAAATATTCGAAAGCAACAAACTACGCTTTGCATACAATGGTTTATTTAACGACGATGCCTCGTGGTAAGGCAACAGGTGTTGATGTACTAGCAAAGCGACAAGATGTCTCACCAACTTACTTATCCAAAATTTTAACAAAGCTTGTAAAAGCAGGGTTGATTGAGTCAACGCCTGGCGTGAATGGCGGCTATAGTCTGAGCCGGAATGGAAAACAAATCTCTTTTTTAGATATCATTCATGCGATTGAAGGACAGTCGGTATTATTTCGATGCTCCTCAGACCATGAAGATGCAGTTCAAAGAAAAGGGTGTTTGATTGAAAAAGCAATGTCGCGAGCAGAAGACCGATTGAAAGAAGAGCTAGATAAAACAACCATTGCAGATATCGCTAATGAGGTAGAAAAGAGCCGCGGGTAGCGGTACTCTTTTTACAGAAATTAAAGATAAAAATAGTCTTCGATATCTATAATATCGATAAAAGGAGATGAAAGAATGATCGATACAGTGATTATAGGTGGCGGTCCAGCTGGATTAAGTGCAGCGCTAGTTTTAGGAAGAGGCAAACGGAGCGTTACGCTGTTTGATGATGCTAATCCGCGAAATCAAGTAACACAGCATTCACACGGCTATTTGACCCAAGATGGCGTGACACCAACGCAATTTAGACAAAAAGCATTAGCAGATTTACGTAACTATCCTTCAATTAAATGGGAACAACAACAAGTGAAGGCGATTGAGAAGCAAGGCGATGGCACGTTTAAAGTCAAAACCGAAAAAACTGAGTTGGTCACTCGCAAAATTTTGCTTGCAACAGGATTAAAAGACGTTTTGCCTGATGTTCCAGACATTCATGACTACTATGGAACCAGTTTATTTCCATGTCCATTTTGTGATGGGTGGGAGCTTAAGGATCAACCTTTGGTGGTCATCTCTGAAAACGATCATGCAAGCATGTTTACGACACTCATTACGAACTGGAGTAGAGATCTTGTTTTAGCCACGAATGGCAAAAGCGTCCTTTCAACTGAACAGAAGGAAGCTTTTGCTGCAAGAAACATTCAAGTAATAGAAGAGAAGATTCAGGCACTTAAAGGAAAAGATGGTCAACTACACCAGGTTCAATTTACAAATGGACTTATACTAGAGCGTTCGGCAGGCTTTGTGACATGTACGCTTAAGCAAGCTTCCCTTCTTGCAAATCGTCTTGGCTGCAAAGAAAATGAAAATGGTGGGTATGAAACAGATGGTTTTGGTCAGACAACAGTATCAGGGGTGTATGCAACCGGTGATATGACAATGAATCAAGCCCCGCAACTTATACTTGCAGCTGCAGATGGAAGTATGGTAGCCGCAAGTATCGTTAAAGCGCTGGCATTTGAAGATTTTGAAACCAATGTGGCTGTTCATTAGAAAAGTAACGTACGAAAAACAATGCCGCAGATAACACCAATAATTACGGATAGTAAAAAATGGTTTGTAAAAAAATAAACAATGCCCGTGGAAAGACATACGAGTAATGTTGGTACAGAAAGAATGGCAGTAGATGAAGGGTTGAGCACTTGCTGTGCTAGAAACGTTGTTAAAATAGCGATTGGCACATATTGAAAATAAAGCTTTGCAAATGGAGATAAGGTAACACGTCCTAACCATTCTAATCCAATGTAGCGGATACTGAAGACTAGCACACCCATTAATACAATGAGTAGCCATTGATCAAACATAAGTCTACACTCCTTTCTGTGTATAAATACCAACGAGTGGGGCAAGCAAGCCGACAAGTATAATGGTAAAGCCATTATTTGGTGCGATCCATTCAGCAATCATTGTGATGATACAAGCAGCCCCAACAGTTAGCCAAGCAGCCTTGTGTGTTAAAGCAGGGAGGAGCAGAGCGGTAAACGCTGCTGGAAATGCAAGATCAAGCCCAAAACGAATGGGGTCTATTTGATCGCCAATCCATACACCTATAAAGGAAGAACTTACCCAGGCAGCATAAAAAAATAAAGTCGTTGTTAAGAAATAACGAATATCTGTGCCGTGTTTATTGAATCGAGCTTTGGCAAGAAGGTAAGGTTCATCGCTTATACCGAAAAGGCTAAAGAATCGCCATGGTTGCTTCACTTTCTTTAAATCTCTTGCTAAATCCATTCCATAAAGAAAGTCGCGCAAGTTTAATAGAAAGGCAGCGAGTAGAATGGCTGGTATAGTAGCACCGGTAGCATACATGGCAACGGCAACTAGTTGCACAGAACCAGCAAATATAAGTATGGACATAACCGTAGCTGTTAAAATTGTAAAATCTGCTTGATGAGCGAGTACGCCGTATGATAGGCCATAAGAAGCAATCGCAAGTGCGATCGGCAACCCGTCAGCGATAGCGTCTTTCAATGAATTCCTCATAACCTAGACCCCTTTAGGTGAGATGTTATATACTTAAAGTAACCTTATTGTATATTATAATATACTTTAAGTCTATTATAATTATATGGTGGCGATGAAATTGGAAGAAAAAGTTGCTCAACAGATCGGTGATCGAGTACGTCAATTGCGGATAAAAAAGGGTATCAGTCTTGAAGCGTTCGCAAGTAAAAGTCATATAAGTAAGTTGACATTAATGAAGATTGAAAAAGGAGAAGGGAACCCTACTCTATCTGTTGTTTGGAAAATAGCGAATGGATTAGGTGTACCGGTTGCTTCCTTATTAATGGTCGAAGAAGGGATTGAGCTTTCTCGAAAAAACCAATCCCTTGAATTAGCTAGTTCTGATAAACAGTTTATCGTTGAACCGATGTTTCAAAAAAACCACTATGAGCTTTACCGAGGTTATTTAAAACCAGGAGCGATTTACCAATCAGACCCTCATCCTCAAGGCGTGCTTGAATGTGTAACGGTTATGACAAATGAGCTTATTGTACGTATAGGAGATGAAGCTTATCATTTACTGGAACATGACGGCATCCGTTTTAATGGAGACAAGGTTCATTTGTATGAAAATCCAACTGAGGAACTAACAGTACTTCATTTTGTCATTACGTATGAAGGATGGTAAATGATACCATCCTTTTTGACATACGCAGGAAAAATAAGAATGATGTCGAAAAGAATAGTGATGGAGAGAATTTTTATTAAATGAACGTAATAGAGAGGGTTTAATCAAATGAAAAAAAAGATAGCTGTTTTTTGTGGGTCTGCCAGTGGGACAAATCCTATTTATATAGAAGAAGCGAAGCGTCTAGGTTCTTTACTTGCAGAGCAAAACCGTGGACTTGTTTACGGAGGAGCACAGGTAGGATGTATGGGGGCAATTGCCAATCAAGTGTTAGAAAAAGAAGGTCATGTACATGGTGTTATTCCTAAGAAATTGATGCGTGTAGAGGTTGCCCATCAACATCTCACTCAATTAGATGTTGTTGAGACCATGCATGAGCGAAAGGCAAAGATGGCAGAGCTTTCCGATGCATTTGTCGCTTTACCGGGAGGAGCCGGAACACTAGAAGAATGGTTCGAGGTTTTCACATGGGCGCAACTAGGTTATCACCAAAAACCATGTGGCGTTTTAAATGTAGCTGGATTTTATGATCCGTTTCTTTCAATGATTGATCATACGATTGAACAAGGCTTTATGAATCCTCAATATAAAGAGCTCATCATTGTCGCTGATTCCTCAGAATCGTTATTAAAACAATTGGACGATTATGAGCCAATCTCGATTTCAAAATGGAGTGAAGGATGAGTACGAGTGTCCTCGCTTTTCAAGAAGTAGGCGATCCGTTGCAGCCATTACTTTTTTTTATTCATGGGGGTGGCGTTAGTAGCTGGATGTGGGAAAAGCAATTAACTGCCTTTTCCTCAACCTATCATTGTCTAGCTGTAGATTTACCTGAACATGGAAAGAGTAAAGGACAGTTTTCCATTGGACAAAGTGCATTAAAATGTCTACAGCTTGCAAAAGAAAAGGCAGAGGGAAAGCCTATCCACCTCATTGGTTTTTCGCTTGGGGCTCAAGTAGTCATTGATATGATAAGTAAAGATCCTAATGTTGCTGAAACAGCGATGATTAACAGTGCACTTGTTAACACGACGTCTTTCGTTCGTACAGGAGGATTATTGGCTTTGCAAGCATCTTATCCACTTGCAAAGTATCGTACCTTCGCTAAAGCTCAGGCAAACGTGCTCTACATACCAGAAGAACAATTTGACCACTATTACGAAGAATCAAAGCAATTAAAACGTGATACATTGGTGCGGGTTATGCGAGAAAACTTGTCTTACCAATTGCCGAGCTCTTTTTCATCTGTAAAAACTAAAATGCTTGTAACAGTCGGTGAAAAAGAAAACCGAATGATGAAGCGGTCATTAACGGAAATAAAGTATACGAATGAATACTGTCAAGACCAAGTATTTACAGGTGTCGGCCATGGCTATAGTTTAGCAGATCCCCATGGATTTAATACCGTTCTACTTAATTGGGTAACAGGAGAAAGATGGTAGAGAGTGAATATTGCCCCCTGCTAATCCTGTAATCAATACATTCTCGGCTACGCCAGTTCCAGTTCCTGCATTCTAAAAGGAAAAAGGTCTCGATTAAACAAAGTTTTTACTGTATAAGAAGGGAGCATGTTCTTTCATCCTGAAGGAATGTGCTCGTTTTCGTCTCTTATACGAATTCTGCTCATAAGTTTCACAGGTGGTCAATCGACTTAACTAATAGCCAAAATCATCAGTGGAAATTGCTGAAACGTAGGAAGGGTTTTTACCTTTTGAAGCGAATAGGTAGTAATGAATGCGTTGTGTATTAATACAATCATCAACAAATAGCTAAGCAAATAAAATTATTTAACAGGGTGGATTTATTTACTTATGCATATCGAGATTATGGAACGATATCAGTTGGATCGTAAAAAGATTGAAGACGATGGAATTGAGTATTTAACTAGTCAAAAAAACAACATGGATTTTGAACAAGTGGTTTTGTTGGTAGATACTTTTTTTGATGAAAAGGAAGCCCGGAAACAAATGGCAGCCTATTGTATGAAGGTCACAGATTATGCGTGTGTGAAAGCAGCTTTTGAATATACATCGCTATACAACTTGGAAGAAGAGCAAGAGGTGTTATTTGAGCGGTACCAAGAGGATCCGATATTAAAAGACCATATCCTAGTGTATGACCTTGCGAGACAATCGAAGCAATCTAAAGGCAAAACGGCACACATTATGGAAACAGCACGAACACTTTATGGACAAGTTCAGGATGATTCGTTAAAACTTAAGCTTGATTTAATCTTACAATATGAATTACTACTTAATGACCAGCATACTGTCGAAAAGTTTTATGAAAGCATGATAATGAAACTAAGGAATTTAGATCCGAGCTATGTAAAGACCGTTTTACTAACAAGGCTCGTTCATTATCACTCCCGTTCATTGTTCATAGATTCAGATGATTGGGAGGAAGCAGAAAAGAATTGTCTTGCTAATATTGTTAATCCATTGGCACCCCCGTTTTTCAAAGGAAGTGCTCATCAAATCGCTGGTTCTATTTTGGCGTTTTCGAGTAAGCTAGAATGTAGTTTAAGTCATCTTTGGAAAGCAAATCACTACTATAACGTCTCAGAAAATGTCGAAGCTGCTAAGAGAGTTACGAGCAGTGTAATCCCTTTTTGTTTAAACTTACACAAAAAGCAGATACCTAGTAAAATTAACTTTCAAGAAATTGATAAAGTAGAACAGGCTCATTACTTTATTGTACATGATGAAAGGAGTAAAGCCGTTTGCCTGTTAGAAGATCTATTAACAACGGATTCATCTCATTTTAAAGCAAATTTGTATCTGGCTTTTTTAAAGCGAAATCTTTCTCATCTGATGAGGCTTGCATGTGACTACAATCGAAATGCGTTTGAATTAAACTTAATCAAGCTTTTTGCGAATAGACTGTAAGCACGTTCTAGCTTATCGGCATAACGATGAGCTTTTTTATTTGGATCCGATTAGAAAACTGTGTAAAGGGAATGGGAAGGTTGGAAAAGATGAAGGGAGAGGTTTACTAATGGACATCGTTCTTCTATGTGGAAGTCTTCGTAAACAATCGTATAACCGAAAGTTGTTGAACACGATTAAAGAGCATGCACCAAGTCATTGGACGTTTAATGAAATTGCCATTGAACGTATTCCTTTTTACAATGCTGATGTGGAAGAGAGTCACGTTCCAGATGTAGTGAAAGCACTGAAAGAAGGGATGAGACATGCGGATGGTCTCATCATCGTTTCACCAGAATACAACAATGGAATGCCAGCCGTTATAAAGAATGCGTTGGATTGGGCTGCTAGTCCACCACAGGATTCCCCTTTACCTAAAAAACCGATTGCACTTGCTGGAGCTTCACCACAAGGCGCAGGAACGGTACAGGCTCAAACACAATTGAGACAAACATTAATTGCCATTGATGCCTACGTGATGTCTGGTCCAAAACTGTTAGTTGGACAAGTTCATAAGCGTGTTGATATTGAAGCTGAATGTATCACAGAAGAGGAAACGGTGAAGCGGATTAAAAAGTATGTAAGGGCCTTTGACGAGTGGATAACCACATTTAGCGAATAATCAAAAGAAAGTCTAACGCTGCTCAGGTTAGACTTTTTGTCGTTGACGAATGAGGCTATTGGAGTGGCTTTTCATAAAAGTGCATACGTATGTTCGTGTTTGTGGTAAAATAAGTCGTTGCTACTGAAAAGGAGGTCAAGATGACAGGAAAAACACATCTTATTGGTGGGATCATTGCTTGTCAAGCAGCCGACATCTTTTTGTTTCAGAACGAAGGACAGATTGGCTATTATGCTGCTGGGCTGATTGGGGCTCTTATACCCGATATTTGTCACACGCATTCAAAGATAGGGAGGAGGCTACCAGTCTTATCAAAGATTGTTAGCACATTGTTTGGTCATCGAACATTTACGCATAGCTTGCTCTTTCTCTTACTCATTAATCTATTGTTTCTTTATTTTTTTCCGGAACAAGAAGGTTTGCGTCTAGGCTTTTTAATTGGTATGATTTCCCACTATATACTCGATGCACTCACCGTGCGAGGTATTCGTTTGCTTTACCCCGCAACATTCCGTTTTCGTCTTGCTCGTTTTAGGACAGGCGGTGTAATAGAAAGTATCTTGCTTGGGGTACTCGTTTTAACGATTTGCTTCCTTTACATTGGCTTTCAATAAAAATTCTCGTAAATCCCCTCTTATTTATATTGATTATTAATTAATATTTGTTATAATTAATTGATGGAAATCGCATAGAAGTAAGAAGATCGGAGAATAGTATGGATAACTCCTTTGAAAGGAAGCAATCAATGAACGACGACAAAGTAATTGAGCTTAAAGGCATTACATATAAGGTTGACGAGACAATGATTCTTAAGGGGATTACAGGTTCGTTGAATAAAGGAAAGATTACGAGCATCGTTGGACCTTCAGGAGCAGGGAAAACGACTCTCTTTCGTTTATGCAATGGTATGAGGACGCCAACAGCTGGAACCGTTACATTCAATAACGAAAAGATTGAAACTTACGAACCATCCGCGTTACGTAGAAAAATTGGCATTGTGTTACAACATGCTACCATGCTAACTGGTACAGTAAAGGAAAATTTATTACTGCCCCTTACGTTGGCGAATCAACAAATTAGTGATCGAACGATTAAACAATCATTAGAAGAAGTAGGACTTTCAGCGTCGTTACTTAATCAACAGGCAAAAGAATTATCTGGTGGTCAGAAACAAAAGCTGTCTATTGCCCGGACGTTGTTAAATCAACCGGAAGTTCTGCTGTTAGATGAAATTACGTCCTCGCTAGATCGTGTGTCGGTTCAAGAAATTGAACGTTTAATTGTCACAATTAACGAAAGCTACGGCACAACCATTAGCTGGATTACGCACCAAATTGAACAAGCAAAGCGTTTATCTCATAATAGCTGGGTTATGATGGACGGGGAATTAGTCGAACAAGGAACGGTGGAGTTGTTAACAAAACCTAAAGAGGACCGGGTGAAGGCATTTCTCCAGGAGGAGCCTGTATGAGTTTGACAACGCTAATTCTTACGCTCATTTTCGTGCTCATACCGTTGCTCATGTCTCAAGTGCTAAAGCTTGGCTTAAATCGTGATATCCTTGTGGCTACGATACGTTCAATTGTTCAGTTACTTGCTGTTGGCTATATTTTGCAATTTGTTTTTGACTCAGAAAGCTATTTGTATATTTCTCTTATGATTGTCTTAATGATTACGGCGGCAACACAAAATGCAAGAAAAAAGGGGAAAAGGATCCGTGGCATAACTTGGAAACTAATCGTGACGTTTTTAACCATTCAAACGCTAACTCAAGGTATTTTGTTAGGGTTACACATTACACCTGCTACAGCACAATACATTATACCGATTAGTGGGATGGTCATTGGAAATTCCATGGTCTTAGGCATCTTATTTTTAAATCGATTTACTGCCGAGGTAGAAGCAAAGAAAGATGAGGCAGAATTGATTTTAAGTCTAGGAGGAACACCAAAACAAGCTGTACAGAAGCAATTGATTTCTTCTATTCAGGCGAGTACTATTCCCACGATAGAGAGTCAAAAAACGATCGGGCTTGTCCAACTTCCAGGAATGATGAGTGGACAAATCATTGCTGGAGCTGATCCAGTTCAAGCTGTACTGTTTCAATTGCTCATTTTATTCCTATTGTTAACAACTGCGATTGTAACAAGTATTATGCTCGGTTTTTTATCGTACCC
Organism: Shouchella oshimensis; assembly: GCF_004375095.1. Taxonomy (NCBI): domain Bacteria; kingdom Bacillati; phylum Bacillota; class Bacilli; order Caryophanales; family Bacillaceae; genus Shouchella; species Shouchella oshimensis. The sequence goes on from NZ_SNUX01000002.1 coordinate 758,997, forward strand.
TTCATTGTTCAATGAACGGATGCAGTTCCTGCGTTAAAGAATAAAAAGAACATGGCCTAGGCCATGTTCTTTTTATTCTGCTTGTCTTTTGAATGATTCAATTAACTGTAAAGTTGGTTGTAAATCTTCAAGGGTAATCTGATCCGCATCTTTCTTGTGTTTAATGATGGCTTCTAAGGCATGGTAAAAATTACTGTAAATGTACAAGTGCTTGTTTTCATCAATAGAGTAACTATTCATGTACTCTTTGATTCTTTTTTTCATGGTCGTCTCGAGAAAGTGTAAACCGTCTGATTTCGTTTCGATCTCTTTCATTTACATCCCTCCTACTTATCCACTTCCCGCATGAATGTATTGTGAAACAACAGGTCAGGTGTTTAATTACTTCTTATTAAAGTGAAATCCTTGTTTATTGAGTGATTCAGTCGTCTGTGGAATTCCTTTATCATGGCTATAATAACGTGCAACTGTTTCCGTCCACGTTTTTTGAATAGGACGAGACTGCATGTATGTTTTCATTTTGTCTTCGTATGCTCGGATATGTGACAAGTGATCGTGTTGATAGGTTTCTTTATGGTAAAACGAATCAAGAGGCAAACGAGGCTTTAAGTCATTTTCTTCAGCAGGATGACCAATGACAAGCCCAACAATAGGAAAAACGTATGATGGCAAGTCTAAAACGTCAATAATGCGATCTGACTTTGTTCGAATGGCTCCAATTGGTACTATACCAAGCCCTAGAGACTCAGCAGCGGCAATGGCATAGCCCATCGCAATTCCTACGTCAGTTGTACCTACTAGCAAGGTATCAACGTTTTCACTAGCTTTAAATGTTTGCCCATTTTGTTCTAACGCTTGACTAATTCGATGAAAGTCTACATTAAACGAGAGAAATACAGGCGCTTGGTCAATCCACGGTTGACCAATGATTTCAGAAATCTGCTTTTTTTTCTTTTGATCTGTCACGCCCACAATGCTGAGTTGTTGCCCGTTTCCCCAAGTTGGAGCCGCTTGAGCCGCCTCAATAATTGTTTGAAGCTGTTCCTCTTCAATTGGGTTTGGTAAGTAATTTCGAACAGAATAGTGATTGGTCAATACTGATATGGTTTCATTCATTTGTGATCCCTCCTATAGCTGTTATAACAAAAAAAGAGAAGGAACGCATACCAGAAGGATTCTATGCTACAGATGCCAGTCGTTATCTACAAAAGAAACGACGAAGCGTTTACTTCGTCGTATGAATATGGTTTTCAAGAATGGCTGTTGTGAGAATGGTTAGTAATTCCTCAGATAAAGGTGTGTCATGACTCATAGCAGCGATACTTTCTTCTTCTATATCGTCTGAGACATGACGCAGTCCGTGTCCCATTTGATCGATCAAGTAAAGCTCACTAGTTTGATTTGCGTCATGTAGTAGCTGAGCATCATGAACAGGAATTTGCTGATCGTTATTTCCATGAATGATGTATGTGGGAAACGTAGCCTCCTCAATTAATTTAGCTGGATCGACCGCCATCCATGAGGACAAAAACGGTTGCACACTGTGATTGAAAAGGGATTCAAGTTCTAGGCTAACCTCTTGAACCATGTCTCCTTGGACAAGCTGTTCAAGGATGTCTGCAGATTCTTCTAGAAGTTCTGGTGTGATAAAAGGATCATTTTCTAATTGCTCAACTAATACTTTATCAATGGTTCTTCCAGCACCTGCAACGGAAGAATACGACTGAACCCCTTCTTGAATGGCTGCTGCTAAGCCGATTAACGCCCCCTCGCTATGTCCGATCAGGTGGACAGAAGAAAACGATTCCTGCTCTTTAGCATACCGGAGCCAAGCTTGAGCATCGGTAATATAATCATCAAAGCGTGTTTCGATACTATTCGGTGCCAGAGAAACGTTATCGCCGATCCCTCGTTTGTCATAGCGAATTGTGGCAATCCCATTGTCATTTAGATGTTCTGACAAAAGTTTCAAGTTATCATTTCGCCCAGGCATTAAATACGAGTTACCATGTTTATCTGTTGGCCCCGAACCAGGGAGGATAAGAGCAACAGGCATGTCCTTCGATTCGTTTGCTGGGAAATCTACCTTTGCTTTTATAACTTCAGATGCATCAAGGGAAATCTCTGTTAACAATTCCTCTTCCTTAAAACGCAGTTGGAAAGGAAGCTCTTGACCAAGCTGAGTAAACTCTCCTTGAATGTTATCTCCATCTCGTTTTCCAGTAAATAGAATTGTTTGATTTTGAATCGTTGTCTCCAAGGATAATGAATCTTCATCTGCATCTACGACGTCAAAAGGTTCATCCAATATTCCTTGAATTGGAATCGATAAAGTTGCCGTCTCGTTCTCGACAGAGACTTCGATCGAAAGCGGTTGCATAGGAATAACAATTTCACCTTCCCATGTACCTGCATACGCTTCTAATGGATTTATCTTAGGCTCTTCACTGGTTTCTTGTTGACAAGCAGTGAGAAAAACAACTAAAAAAATACTGGTTGTGTAGAAATAGGATGGTTTTTTCATCCAATAAAGCCTCCTTCACATGTACGAATGGCTATATGTACAGAATTAAAGCGTAATCAATAAGGCGTTCATTCGTCAAGTGTCTACTAGATAGATTCGGTGTGTATTGGTAGAGTCCTTGAAATTTACTAGAAGTTTACAGAAAAAAGACACGGGTAATAGTCAAAGAAAAGAGGTGTTTTCATGAAAATTCCTTTTCGTATCGGTGTAGGAAGCTGGATTGTCTTGCTTAGTTATTTCGTTTATGAGCCATTTGCTATTCGCGCTTCTATTGCCCCGTATTTTTATTTATCCCAGCCAATGAGCGATTTAGGAATAACAGAGTGCGGTGTGGGAACCTATCCGTGGGCTGACTATTTTATTTGTTCACCCCACGCACCAATTGTAAATAGTCTTTTTCTTTTAACTGGAATTGTTCTTTTAATAGGGTTGTGGGGTCTGAAAGAAAGGGTAAAGCTGAGCAGAATAGGAAAAGCTGGATTTGTCTTCTTGTTCCTATTTGCAGTGGGCTTTAGCTTTAGCGTCATACCTGCAAATGTAAGTTTTGAATGGCATACGTATCCTGCGCTCGTAATGTTCGTAGTCGCACCAGCTCTTTTTTTTATCAGTGTAAAACTAAATAAAGGAAAAAGGCTAACCATGATAAGCGCAGGGCTATTAACGATGATCAAAGTAGCCATTATGGCTGTCGCTTTTCTTCCAATTGAATGGGGCGGGTTACTTCAACGCTTGTTCTACTTCGTCTTTTATTGTTGGGGCCTTGGCATGATGGTTCGTTTGAAAGGAAAATAATAAGAAGAAGAAAAACCAAAGGCCTCAAGTAAAGTAGACCTTTGGTTTTTTTCATTTCTTGCGAAGTAGGATAAAGACAACTAGGGCAAGTTGGATGGCAATACAAATGACGGTTACGACGATAATACTTGGCATACTGTTCTCTACAACAATCGCTGAATAAGCCCAGATGAACACGAGAGGATAAAAGATATCTCGATATGCAAAAGCAATCATGACAGCAAGTAATGTACCAACCAGAAGCATAATAATCGTCCATGGTACTTCACTCAATCCTAAAAAGGTTGTGGTATTACTTTGTACAAACCATGTAAATACATTGACAATAGTAGCAACAGATACCCAGCCGAGATAGATAGAGAATGGTAAGCGATCGTACCAACGAAAATCAAAACGATTGATTTTGAAGTAAATGACAATTAATGTGAGTAGCAATCCAATGATAATAATGACCGATAGGAAGACCCATTCCTGTGTAAATGCAATAATCCATAAACTATTTAAAAGAAAATTTGCTGGCAACCAATACCCAATGCGAGTGTAAATCTCTCCGCTCCAACGATTCACAAAGAAGATACGCATAATCCAAATGAATAAGAGAAAATAAATCATTCCCCAAATGGAAAATGCAAATCCTGCGGGTTGAATCAATGCTTGATCTTGATTCGCAACAGTGCCAACATTTGTCGCAGACATATAATTTGTCACAATCATAAAAGCAAAAAAGAGTAAATAGATAACGCCTAAGCGTGTGGTTTGTTTCATGGTGGCCCTCCTTTTAATATTCCTATTTACCTCTATTCACTCTTTTATTTCGACATAAACGTCGGATTGAAAATATTTTTAATGAAACAGCCATAATCGTTCTATTGCGCTACTTTCCATATATCCACCTATGTAATTGTTCCTTGGAATCAGAGGCAACATTTTCAGATAAACGCGCACACGCAAGGATGGGAAGCCAATTTAATACTTCTTCTTCATCCAACTTCCCTTCCGCACAGTAAAGGTATAAGTAAAGTGTGGCTAGCGCTTGAGAAATGCTTGCGTACAGTAAGTAAGAGCGACAGGCATCAGCGCAGGGAAAGCCAATACTCGCATCTACCCAATCGATCATGCTTATTCCTTTTTTTGTTTTAATCAGATTAAAGAAGTGAAAATCTCCATGACAGAGACTCTGGGAAGTCGATGATTCGACGAGCTGTTGTAAAAGATTCAGGAGGTGATGCTTTCTGGAGGAAGAGAGATCATCGACTTGATGAATTTGGCGTTTTAGCTTCTGTGGCATTAATTCTATTTTTTCTGTCTTTTTTAGTGGGATTCTGTGTAGGTGATGTTGTTGCTTAACTGCAGTTAACATACATTGATCCAATGTGTATAGAGATTTCCAGCAATTTGTACCTAATGGTTCTCCATCCACATAGTCGAGAATTAAAGCGTGTTGTAGTTGATACGAGGTAATGCGGTGAACATCAGGAACAAAGAGATTAAGCTGATATGCAAAATGATGATTTCGATATTCTTTTTCAACTTCTTCAGCGGGTAAATGAGGATGGTATAATTTGATAGCGAAATTTCCTTGGCGGTAGAGAGTAGCTGTATTCCCAAACGCAAACGGCTTCCCTAACGTTGGGTGTGTAGAATCAGTCTCAGCATTTGGTTTCTTTTTTTCATTAAAAAGCAAAAGATCTTCTCTGGCTTGTGTTAATAAAGCAGCATAGGGATAGTCCATAATGTTGCACTCCTTTCGACTTATCTTCAGTTAATCATATAGCAGGTTATTTGGACATGGTTGTTTGACTACTGTTTCCACTTATAAAGCAGACCATGTATCCTCTAGAATTAATCGTAAAAAGAAACAGCCGAGTAGCTACTTCGGCTGTTATGGGTTATTGAGAAAGCATAGGGTCAATTTTTTTAGTGAGTTGTACGCGATTTACTTTTTTGTCGTCCATATCCAAGATCTCAAAGCGTAGTTCTTTATAATCTAGTTGTTCTCCTACTGTAGGCAAGTAGCCGAATTGCTGGATTAGGAAACTAGCTAAATTATCTTCTTCTTCTGGTATGTTGACATGAAACACATTATTTAATCGACGAAGGGAGATTTTGCCGTCGCAGACAAGCCGTGACTCTGACTGTTCTTCAATTAAAACATCGTCAACATCTGTTTCATCTTCAATATCTTGCCCAATCATCGCTTCAATTAAATCTTCGTGTGTAATGATGCCTTCTGTCCCACCGTATTCATCTAAGACAATAGCAAAATGCTTCTTTTCCTGTAACATTTTTTGGAAGACGCGGTTGACTGGATGAAATTCATAGACATAGAGAGGCTGTAAATCTGCCATTTCTTTAAGTGGCTTTGAGGGTTCTTGGCTCCATTTCAATACAAACTTTGAATGGAAGACACCGATAATATGATCAATATCTTCTTCGTAAACAGGGTATCGTGTATATTGGTTGTTCAAAATAATTTCTTTTGCTTCTTCGAATGTACTCTCAGCTGGTAATCCTTGTACGTCAATACGTGGTGTTTGTAGCACATCTGCCACATTTAATTGATCAAAATCGAGCATGCCCTTTAACCGATACACTTCATCATTTTTAAACGTTCCTTCTATGTGCCCAATGTCCACCATGGCCCGCATTTCCTCTTTTGAAAAAGTCGTTTCTGTTCCAGCATTTTTTCCTAGCATCCGAATGACAAGACGTGTAAATGCGTTAAGAAGAAAGGTAAAAGGCTTTAACAGCTTTAGTAATAGGTTGGTAAGCGGGTAAACAGCATAGGCAATTCTTTGTGGATAAGCAGCAGCCACAGATTTGGGAAGTACTTCTGCGAAAATGATAATTAAGACTGTTAATACACCCGTTGCAATTCCGACGTTTAAGCCATAATCAATGGCGACAATGGTTACAAGGGAAGGCAGAATAATATTTGGGACGTTGTTTGCAATAAGAATGCCTGGAATAAATTCTTCTGCGTTGTTTACTAGCTTTAATAAACGCTCGGACTTTTTATCTCCTTGAGCGGCTTTTGTTTGTAGTTTTATTTTATTTGTTGCAGTTAGAGCGGTTTCACTACCAGAAAAGAAACTTGATGCAATAAATAAAAGGATAATCGCAACGAATATCAAGATGTTTCCTCCAATTTTAAGTTGTCAATTGTAACAGACTTCAGTAATGAAACATTGTACCAAGAAAACATGCAGATGAAAAGAACGAACAACAGAATGTTATCATTAGTGTTCGTTATTTAAAAACGTTTATACCCAATAAGGTGAGGTTAAAAGGGATATAGTGTTGAAGTTGTTTCATGGTAAGATGGAGAAAAGTTTGAACGAAATGGAGTCGGTAGCGTGATTCACTTTTATCTAGGAAGAAGTGGCAGTGGTAAGTCGACGAAGCTAAAAAAAGACGCGATCGACCAACTGAATCGCTTCCCAATAGAAGGGCCTGAACAGCTGTTTTTGGTTCCAGATCAAATGTCATTTCAAGTTGAATATGAGCTGGCAAAGGAGTCAGGTGGTTTTTCGAAGTTAAGCGTTCTAAGCTTGCATTCATTAGCAGAGAGAATTCTTGTGGATTCGGATCAACCAGAACTGCCGTTACTTGATCGAACGGGTATGCACGTTTTACTTAGGAAAATCATTGAAGACCAAAAGGAAACGTTACGCATATTTAAGCGTTCAAGTCATGCAATCGGTTTTGTTAAAGAGATGGAGCAGGTCATTCAAGAGCTTCGTCAACAAGAGCTAACCGCAGATGCGTTCTATAAGGCAAGTCGTAATCAGTCACAATTGATGCAAGAGAAGATGCATGATATCTATGTTGTTTATAAAGCGTTTGAACAAGCTTTTCAACAGCAGTTTTCGGACAAAGAAGATCAATTAAAACGTGCTACGGACGTTATGGCAACGTCCACTATTATAAAAAATGCCATTATTTATGTGGACGGGTTTTATGATTTTAACATGCTAGAACGTCGCTTTTTAACGACACTGTTTAAAGAAGCATCGTCTGTACAGATCGCCTTCACTTTAGACAAGGATGCAACAGTAGATACGTTTTTCTACACGAATGAAACCTATCATAAATTCGTCGAAACACTTCAAGAACAAGGGTTATCGTATAAAATAAGTTGGTTTGAACCGTGCTTGGAATTTAAGAAAAAAGGTATTGCCTCATTAGAAGAAGGCCTCGTCTATCAAGATCGCGAAAAACGAGAGAATGATGGAAGTGTCGAGTTACTAGAAGCAGTAAATCGACGGGTTGAAATAGATGCACTGGCGCGATCCATTCGGTCTTATGTTCGAATGGAAGGCTATCGATATTCAGACATTGCCGTTGTCACAAGGGATTTAACTCTTTACAGTAGCTTAATTGAACGAATCTTTCCGATGTATGACGTGCCGTTTTTCATTGATCAGGCAAAGCCGATGATTCATCACCCATTGATTGAATGTATTCGCTCTTCCTTTGAAGCAATCATGCAACGCTATCCTTATGAAGCGCTTTTTCGCGCTTTTAAAACCGATTTATTCACTCCCCTTGATGAAGATTCAGTACGCTTTCGCGAACAAATTGATCAGCTAGAAACAATTGTTCTAGCGCAGGGAATTAAAGGGAAATTATGGTCAACAGAAGTAGATTGGCGAGTGAAAACGGTGCGACATGGCTATGAGGATGAGCCAACAGAAGAAGAAAGGGAAACGAATCGTGCTGTAAATGAATTAAAAAACCACTTGATTGCACCTCTAAATCAATTAGAGAAGCAGATAAAGCAAAGTAAAACCGTTGTCGAGATGAGTCGAGCTGTTTATACCTTCTTTGAGGCTTTATCTGTTCCTGAAAAGGTACAACAGTTTAAACAACAAGTGGACGCGGAAGGGGCTATTCAACTAGGTAGTGAATACGAACAAGTCTGGGAAGGCGTCATTCGAATTCTAGATCAGCTGGTTGAAATCGGTGGAGATGATGTCACAACTCCCCAATCGTTTTTCGAGACAATAACCGCTGGTTTTGAGAATATGCGCTTTCAAATGGTGCCACCAGCAATTGATCAAGTGACGATCGGTGATATGGAGCGATCCCGCTTGCCGAAAGCACGGGCAACCTTTGTCATCGGTGTAAATGAAGGTGTTATTCCATCGAAGCCACGAGACAATGGGATTGTTCGTGCGCAGGAACGCCATGAGCTAAAAGAAAAAGGTGTCTCTTTTGGTTATAGCTCGTTTGATCGAATGTGGCACGAACATTTTTATGCTTATATGGCGCAAGTAAATGCGTCAGAAAAGCTGGTTGTTTCTTATGCTTTAGCTGATGAAGAGGGCACCGCGTTACTACCTTCGCCTCTTATACGGCATATAAAGGACACCCTTGATTTTGTTCCGTTAACCTTTGTTCAAAATGAGGCTGATGCTGATAGTGAGAATCATTCTATTGAATCTGTATCTCATCCAAAGCAGGCTTTTATGGAACTCATCCGTCAGCTGCAAAAATGGAAGCAGGGTGAAACAATTGATTCCATTTGGTGGGACGTGTACCACTGGTTCATACAGCAGGAACAATGGCATAGCTCCTTAAAGGCAGCGTTAGAAAGTCTAGACTATGCATATAAAGAAGTGCCATTACCTATTGAAAAAGTAAGAGACTTATATGGTTCGGAGCTTGTGATGAGCGTCAGCCGTATGGAATTATTTAAGCAATGTTCATTCCGGCATTTTGGGCAATACGGTTTAAAGTTAAAAGAAAGAGATGTGTATAAACTAGAAGCATTTGACATCGGTGAATTGTTTCATATGGTACTGAAGTTAATGTCCCATAAGCAAAAGGATCGTAATAAAACATGGAAGAAGCTATCGTTCGACGAGTGCCGTGAAATGACGATAGCGGCAGTGGAAGAAGTCGCTCCTATCATTCAAAGGAAGATTTTACTGAGTACCAATCATTATCAGTATATTAGTGACAAGCTAGAGGAGATTGCGTTAAACGTAACAGAAGCAATCCGTCAACAAGCGTTACTCTCGAAGTTTGAGACCATTGGGCTAGAGGTTGCCTTTGGTCCACAGACGAACTTGTCTCTCCCTTCTTATCCACTTGAACACGGTATGAGTATGACTGTACGAGGGAGAATCGACCGGATTGATCAGGCAACCGTTGATGGACAATCTTATTTAAGTGTCATTGACTATAAATCAAGTGCAACAGCGCTTGCTTTCTCTGACGTAATAGAAGGGCTATCCTTACAAATCCCTGTCTATTTAACTGTCGCGTTAAAGGGTTCCGAAGCATGGTTAGAGCAATCATCCCAAATTGGCGGCATGTTCTATTTCCATATACACAACCCGGTGCTAGAAGATACAGAACAGGAAGAAGAAGAACGCCTAAAAGCATTTAAGTTAAGTGGGTGGATGCCTAAGGATCGTCAACTCGCAACGTTATTTGATCAGTCGCTAGAAGAAACAACGAAGTCAAATGTTGTGCCCATAGAATTTAAAAAAGACGGTACGTTTCATAATCGCTCAAAAGTTGTAACGGAGGATGATTTTCGTACACTCTTTGCTTACACTGAACAAAAAATTGTTGATATTGGCAACGAGATTGCTAACGGAAAAACAGAAGTAAAGCCGTTTCAACGTGAAAACGGTCATGTCGCTTGTAGCTTTTGTCCAATGCATGCAGTGTGTCAATTTGACCCGTCCTTACCTGGCTATGGCTATAATGAAATTTACAAAAAAACGAATCAACATGCACTTGAAGAAATGCGAGATCATCTCGGTGAAGGAGAGAATGAAGATGCCTAAATGGACATTACAAGAAAAGCCAGTAGATGTGAGCTGGACTGATGAACAGTGGCAGGCAATCTCTCTGACAGGTGGAAATATTCTCGTCGCAGCAGCTGCTGGTAGTGGGAAAACCGCTGTTCTAGTTGAACGAATTGTGAAGCGGGTTATTGATCCAGATGATGAAGTTGAGATGGATCGATTGCTTGTTGTCACATTTACAAAGGCAGCCGCAGCCGAGATGAAAGCGCGTATTGGTAAACGGATAGAAGAGGAGTTAAGCGTTCGTCCTACTCCTTATTTAAAACGCCAATACCGTTTATTAAACCGGGCGTCCATTTCTACTCTGCATGCCTTTTGTTCTGAGCTCATTCGAGCCCATTACTATGAAATCAATGTTGATCCGACGATTCGATTGGCAAATGACACGGAAAGAGAATTGCTTAAAGAAGAAGTACTTGAAGCGTTATTAGAGCGTTATTACGCTTTCAATAAAGAAGAGATGCCCGACTTCTATACAATGGCAGAAGCGTATAGCGGCGACCGGTCAGATACAAGCCTAAGAACGCTCCTGTTACAGCTATATACGCGTTCCAGATCCCATCCAGATCCGGATAGGTGGCTTGAGGAAAGCGCAAGGATGTATGAACAGCCGTATGGCGATGTAGGGGAAAGTCCGTGGGGGAAGGTGATTTTAGAAGAAGTGCTTAGCTTTGTCTCAGGTGCTATTGCTAATCATTCACGAGGTCTCCAGCTTGCTGAACAGGAGGACGGACCTGCCTTTTATCGTGAACGGCTAACAGAAGAGCTTGAAGCACTTCGAGGGTTTACGAATTGTCACACCTGGGATCAATGGCAACAGCGGCTACATGCTTTTACATGGAAACGGCTACCTAGTAAGAAAAAAGATGATCCATCTGATCCTCAAGTGGCCGAACGAGTAAAAGGACTACGGGACAATAGTAAAAAATTAGTCCAAAAGGCACAAGAACTTTTAATGACGGATTCAAAAGGAAATCAGATGCGGTTACAACAGATGCAAGGGCGCGTTCGAATGTTAACAACTCTTGTAAAAGAATTCGCTAAAGCGTATCGAGAAGAAAAGGCAGAGCGGTCGCTGATGGATTTCGACGACCTTGAACACTTTGCTCTCGATATACTCAGTGAACAATCCATTGCAGAACCCTCCGCCATTGCACGTCAATACAAAGCTCGGTTTCAAGAAGTGTTAACAGATGAATATCAAGATACGAATCAAGTCCAAGAAGCAATTTTACAATTAGTCGCAAATGGTGAGAACCGGTTTATGGTAGGGGATGTAAAACAGAGCATCTATCGATTTCGATTAGCTGAACCGGGTTTGTTTATAGAGAAACAAACAACGTATGAAAAGCTAGCGTTTCCTCTTGATACACTAAGTGAAGCAAAAGGAATTCGGATTGATTTAGCGCATAATTTTCGTAGCCGAAAAGAAGTGCTAGATGCTGTAAATTACGTTTTTGCAGAGACAATGGACAAGCATGTAGGTGAAGTGGAGTATGATCAAACGCAAGCGTTGCAGTATGGTAATCAGGATTATCGAAAAGAGGATGAAGGCTACGACGTTCATGTTGCTTTAGTAGAAAAAGAAGATGAGGAAAACACGAGTGGTTTTGAATTATCCGCAGAAAAAGAAGCGAAATGGACAGCAAATAAAATTAATGAGTTACGAGAGAGTGGCTATCTCGTTTATGATAAAAAGCAAAACCACATGCGCCCCATTGAGTACCGAGACATAACGATTTTAATGAGATCCCTTCCATCAGCGCCCGTTTTTGTAGACGTATTCAAAAAAGCGGGTATTCCACTTTTTTCAGATCGAGATGAAGGGTACTTTCGCCATGTAGAAGTGCAGATTATGCTGTCGCTACTGAAAATTATTGATAATCCATTTCAAGATATTCCGTTAGCATCGGTACTGCGCTCGCCAATTGTCGGGCTGAAAGATGACGAGCTAGCAAGTATACGCCTACATGATCAAGATGGGTTCTTTTATGAAGCGGTGCAAGCCACCCTAATGAATGAAAAGAAAAAAAGTGAATGGATGGAGAGGCTTACTCATTTTAATAAGCAACTTCAAAATTGGCGGACGAGAGCACGAACAACTGCAATATCTACATTTATCTGGGAACTATTCACAGAAACAGGGTACGATGTGTTTGTAGGTGGATTGCCGGGAGGAAAACAGCGTCAAGCAAATGTGCGAGCTTTGTATGATCGTGCAAAGGCGTTTGAAGATACATCGTTCCGCGGCATCTTTCGCTTTTTGCGCTTTGTTGAGCGGATGGAAGACCAAGGAGACGATTTTGAGAGTGCACGTACTGTTAGTGAGCAAGAAAATGTTGTTCGCTTAATGTCGATCCACAAAAGTAAAGGGCTCGAATTTCCAGTAGTCTTTGTAGTAGACATGTGGAAGCAATTTAACTTAATGGATACGCGACGTCAAACACAAATTCATCAAACACTAGGATTTGGCTCCACTTACTTAGATATAGAACGGCGTGTAAAGTATCCTACTATGGCAGAGACAGCCATAAAGAAATTGCAAGAAAGAGAACAAATCTCAGAAGAACTACGCGTGCTCTATGTAGCTCTAACAAGAGCAAAGGAAAAACTGTTTCTCCTAGGTAGTGTTAAAGACAGAGAGGCAAAGATGGAAGTGTGGATGGAACAAGCGGAATCTTCCCTTTCTCTACATGAGCGCAAGCAGGCTCGTCGGTTCTTTGACTGGGTCGTACCTGTTGTTCTCCAACATGAAGGTGTGAATCGTGTTTCGAACAAAAAACAACATCCGTCAAAGTGGACGTTAGATGATTTAGTAGAAGTCCCTACATTAGCGCTTACTCAACCTCAGTCCGTGAACCCAACTGTTCAATTACTAAAGCAGTTAGAGCGAGTGGACGGACGAACTGCTGGAATGGAGTCCGAAGTGGAGCGCCGGCTGGCCTTCCATTACCTATATCCTGAAGCGACCAAGACAGCCGCTAAACAAAGTGTGACCGAATTAAAACGAAAAACAAACTGGCATTCTCTTAATGATACGTATCAGAAGAACGCTTCCCATTCAATAAAGGAGCCAAGGTTTTTAAAAGGAGAACAGAAGCTAAGCTCTACTGAAAAAGGATCGCTTATGCATCGTATAATGCAGAGGCTATCATTTCAGACAAGCGATCCGTCTCACATTAAACAAGAGATTGAAGCCATTTCGAATCGGCTCTCGTTGAATCAAGAAGAAAGACGGGTTATCTCTTATCAACGTATTATTGAGTTTCATCAATCATCAGTAGGAACTCGTTTACTCCATGCGAAAAAAGTGAAAAAAGAGGTGCCTTTTTCATACATCCAACCTAAGGGTCGATTCTCCTCTCATGAGGAGGACGCAGAAGATGATGCCGTATTAATTCGAGGAATTATTGACGTGTTATGGTGGGATGAGAACGGTGAGTTATGTTTACTTGATTATAAAACCGATCGGATTCCATCTTCTAGTTTAGATAAACAAGAAGTCGAAAAGGTCTTAAAAGAACGTTATGAGCATCAAATCGCGTACTACAAGCAAGCAATCGAAACAATTTGGCGTGTTCCGGTAAAGGAATGCTGGCTGTATTTCTTCGACCGAGGTATGGACATTCAACTATTCAAATAAAGGCAACTGTTGTACAAAGGTAAAAGCGCCTGACTCATGGAGAAAGGTGCTTTATCATTTAAGAAGGTGTAGGGTTGTCAATTTTTTGATCCTTACCAGCAGCATAGCCAAATAAAGAAATGCCAATAGCCGCAACCATAAGAATAAAGAGTGGCACAGTCCAACTTTTTGTACTATCCGCGATGAACCCGAGAAGAAATGGTCCTGTAGCGGCAATCATATAGCCAATAGATTGGGCCATACTAGAAAGCTGTGAAGACTGTTCGACAGTATGCGTACGCAAGACAAAAAACATCATGGCTAAACTAAAGGTTGTCCCCATTCCCATACCTGTAACAACAAGGAATAGAAGAGTTAACGACGATGCAGTTAGAGTGACACCAGCAAGCCCTATTAAAAATAGTAGCCCTGATGCAACAGCAAGCCACGCTTGACTCTTTAATTTAGCTGCAAAAATCGGTACAAAGAATGTAGCTGGAATGAGCCCTACTTGCATTAACGCCATAAACCATCCTGCCTCACTTTCTGTAAAGCCTTTGTTTAGCAGAATGTCTGGTAGCCAAGTGAACAAGCTATATGGAATGAACGACTGAAGTCCCATAAATAACGAAACGCACCAAGCGAGCTTCGATTTAAAGATGGAAGAAGAAGGTTGGTTATCTACTTTTCCAGGAACTTTTTTTCGAGACGACAGCATAACAGGCAGCCGTAAGCAAATAAAAAGAACAGCAATTGCCGATAAAACAGCCCATAAAAGCAAAGCATGTTGCCAATTAAAAGCGTTTGACTCAGCTATTGGAACAGATAAGCCAGATGCAAATGCGCCAAAGAGATTCATAGAAACAGAGTAAATGCCCATCATAATACCAATTCGTAATGGAAAACTAAGTTTAATTAGTCCAGGCATTAGAACGTTTCCGACTGCTATACCAAGACCAAGTAAAAGGGTACCTACTAACAAGAACGGTGTATACCCGAGTGATCGGAACACAATGCCAATGGTTAAGACAATCATAGCGAATAAAAGCATGAATTCCATCCCTGTTTTCCGAGAAATTCTCGGTACAAGAGGTGAAAATAAACCAAACATTACTAGTGGCAATGTATTAACCAAACCAATGGTTACATTTGAAATGGCTAAATCCTCTCTTATAAACGGAATTAACGGTCCGAATGAAGTCATAGGAGATCGTAAGGTAGCGGCAATCAATAAGATAGACGTAAGGAGCAAAAACGTATAATAGTGTTCCTTGTTGTTGGTTCGCAGTTTTTGCATAGTAATCTCCTTCATAGTGAGTAAACATTATTAAGTCACAATGTATTATTTTACTCCTGAGGAGAAAGGGAAATCAAGCTTTCTTTTAGCGCAACCATTAATAGGAAATGTCAGTGTTTTAAACGAATAGCTCAGAGTTTTCGAAAACGCTATCAATGTTAACTCGTTTATTGAAATGACGAGTTAACAAAGAGTAAGGGGCTTTTTTTATGTTATAATTAAAACTATTCAGTCTAATAAGGAAGGAATGAGTGGGGTTTAGAGAAGAAGAGACCTGTGTGCAAAAAACAAACGAACATGACTATGAATTCGTTCAAATGAGCATAGATGTGGAGGAGATAAAATGACAATCCCTATTAGAACAACAGGAATCGCTGTCGTCGTTTTGCGAGAGCGAGCACATCGTGTAGACGTCTTATTGTTAAAGCGAAACTCAGCGATCTTAGACGAAGCGTGGACCTATATCGGTGGAGGAATCGAAGCTGGAGAGAAGGCGTATGAGACGGCTATACGAGAAATAAAAGAAGAAACCGGTTTGATACCATTGTCTTTATACACATCCAACACATTTGATCAATTTTATGATCCAGTGAAAAATTGGATCTATCTGGCTCCTGTATTTGTGGCATATGTAGCAGATTCAGCAGAGGTGCGGTTAAACAATGAACACAGTGAGTATCGCTGGCTGACTTTTGAAGACGCAAAGAGTATGTTGTCAATACCAGGGACAGGAGATGTTCTATCGTTTATTGAAGACCATTTTGTGTATAAAAAGCCAAAAAATTTTTTGAGAATTGAGGTGGAGGAATGTTCATTGTAAATGTAGAAGGGGCAGTTTGGAATGATGGAAAGTGGCTTGTTATTGAAAGAAGCTCAAAGGAAGCACATGCAGGAGGACTACTGTCATTAGTAGGTGGTAAAGTCGATGCATCTGGAATCGATAAAGATGTATTAGAAAAAACGATACAGCGTGAGTTTTTAGAAGAAGTTGGTTTGAAATTGAAAAATGATATGGTCTATGTGCGAAATACGACTTTTGAAGTGAACGGAAAACCTGTCATTGACATTGTGTTTCTATGTGAACGAGAAGAAGGAAGCCAACCTTCAATCGTAAGTGCAGATGAGGTTGCAGACATTCATTGGATGACCTTTGAGGAGATCCAATCACATAGCAAAGCACCAGATTATTTTATAGAAAGTATTTGTATGGCAGAGAAAGTAAGATTACGCCAAAGGGAGTGAGGAGCTTGTTGAGGAATTAAAAACGTTAGTTGTCTAAGAGAAAGGGATCCCTCCCTCTCTCTTAGAAGTTTAATAGCCACGTTTGTTGCCTTTTTTCACTTCATTCCAGTCCACATCAATATTTTTCCGCACGGTTTGAAGTAGGTTAAAGAGGGTTTCTACTTCGGTAGATGATAACCCCTTTAAAGCGACCGCCTCTGAATGGTTATTTTCTCTAAGTAAAAATTGATACACCTCTTTTCCTCGCTCAGTGGGGAAAAGCTTTTTTATTTTTCGATTGGATGGATCTTCTTGTTTATAGATAAAGCCTTGATTTTCCAGCTTCGTAATGGCTCTGGCTGCAGTCGTTCGATCGACTTTTAACATTTCGGCGATCTTTTCTTGAATAGACCCGGGGTGTTCATAAATTCGAATTAAATAAAGGTATTGGCCCTTTGTAAGATCAATTTCTTTAAATTCAATATTACTTATTGAATCGAGGGCACGAGCAATGGTCCCTATTTCGCGAAGAATTTCTTTCATAGAAAAACTCCTTTCATTTTTTGTTGCAAATACAACAAAAATACGTTACGTTAGATTGTGAGTACATGAGAAAGAAATGAGGATACGTTTATGAATAAACAGATTATTGTTAATCAAGAGCAGTTAGAGCTTGCTTTTTCTATTAGAAAGAAGGTTTTTGTTGACGAACAACATTGCCCAATAGAAGATGAATTTGACGCCTTTGATGATTTAACGTCCCCTTGCACACATGTTTTAGTTTATTATAACGAAAAACCAGTTGGAACGGGAAGAGTTCGTCAAGTAGAAGGAAAAGCAAAGTTAGAGCGAATTTGCCTACTTAAAGAATATCGGAAGCACGGGTTAGGTAAAGAGATTATTACGTTGCTAGAAGAGATCGCTCGAGAAATGGGTTGTGTGAAGGCTCTTTTACATGGTCAGACACATGCAGAAGGGTTTTATGAAAAGCTCGGTTACGTGACAACCTCTGACGTTTTTGAAGAAGATGGCATTCCTCACGTTAAAATGGAAAAGTCATTTCAATAAATGAAAAAGGAGGGGGATGTATGTCAGTTGAGTTATTAACACCCTTTCGAAAAAAGATGCTTGTTGTTTCCATACTCTCAGCATCTTTTTTATTTTTGCTCAATCAATTTTTGCTTATTACGGCTTTCCCACAAATTATGGAAGATTTTTCAATTAATGCGACCCAAGTTCAGTGGTTAACCACTTCTTTTCTGTTAACGACAACAACGTTAATTCCAACAATGGGTTATTTCATGGAAAGGTTTCAAGCACGTACGTTAACGTTCGTTGCTATTTCGTTCTTTATTTTGGGAACCCTATTAGCCATTTTCGCACAAACGTTTATGCTTCTCATTGTAGCAAGAGTTATTCAAGCAGTTGGTGCTGGGATGATGCTTCCCCTCGTACAAACTGTTCTCTTGCTCGTCTACCCAATTGAAAAACGTGGTTATGCGATGGGCCTGATGACCATGGTTGTGAATGTAGCACCAGCTATAGGTCCTTCCATTGCAGGCTATATCGTTGATTTATCAAGCTGGCGTTTCTTGTTTTGGCTCGTGCTTCCTCTGGCGATTGCCCTTTTCGTATTAAATAGTATATTCATGCAGAACATTACAGAGAAAGGGCAGGCGAGGTTAAGTATACCGTCGCTGTTTTTCTCAGCCATTGGCTTTGCCGGTACCATTCTGGCGATAAGTAATTTCAGTGTGTACGGACTAGCCAGTATGTATGTCATCATACCTGCAGTAATCGGCATGCTAGCCCTAACGACGTTTATTTGGATACAACTTATATCTGATCAGCCGATGTTAAATTTGCGGCTATTTCGTTTAAAATGGTTTGTCCATGGTACGTTATTGTCATTTGTCATTTCGATCTTACTGTTATCAACAGAAACACTCCTCCCGTTGTTTATTCAAGATGTACAAGGGCGGACTGCTTTTATTTCGGGCATGACCTTGTTGCCTGGCACATTGTTACTATCTGTAACTTCTTTTCTAGCTGGAAAATGGTTTGATCAATACGGTGGCAAAGTGCTCGGTATCATTGGCTATTCGGTTATGGCCGTGACATTTATGTGGTTTACGATAATGGGAGCAGACACAACTGTAATCGCTATGATTGTTTGTTTTAGCTTATTTATGGGAGCCGTTGGGATTGTGATGACACCGGCAACCGCTATCGCTATGAATGCTTTACAGCAAGAAGACCTTCCTCATGGGACAGCGATAGTAAACACCGTTAAACAATTTGGAGCTGCACTCGGCGTTACAATTTTAACAACCGTTGTAAGTATTCAAGCGGCACAGCCGGAATACTCTTATATTGAGGGTACGTTAAGAGGTCTCTCGATGGCTTTTGCTACAATGGGCGTTTTTTCTTTTATCGCATTACTGCTTGTGCTCTATACAAAGAATCGTAGTCGATCAAAAAATACACTTTTGTAGGAAGTACCCCACTAATGTTGTTGGGGTATTTTGTTTAATGAAAATCGTTACAGGTGGGAGTTAATCTATTATAGTAAGTAGTGAAAGGGGCGGAATAGAGTGAAGGAAAATGGAAATCGAGGCCTTTTAACGGCCATTTTAGTTTGTTTGATTTTACTTGTACTTGGTTTTGGTAATGGTGGTACTGACATGGGGTCTGATTTTCCTCAACAAATTGAAACCTTCGCAAATGAAGATCAAGTGCTATCATTAGGGGATGATAAAATCATTATACACACCAGCTACAATGAAATCATTGTGTTGCAGTGGAACATTGATACGCAAACGTTTGAAAAGATTCAAACCTATGACTATATGTTGGAAGAATAAGCAGTTAAACAAATGAGTTCGTTTCATATTGGATGAGCGGAGAACGCCTCCCCTTTAAAGCGTTTGGTAAGATAGCTATCTGTTCGTTCTAAAGCCTTATTTTGGAATCAGCCAACTCATAAATAGGCGCATGGTTTTCAATCATGTTTAAAAATTAGACAAAAAGGGTAGGGAAATTTAATTATTTTTAAAATATACTGTCTTTTTATCTGATTGTGTGCCACAATGTAGATACAGCAATCACTCTAGGCTGAATAAATAGTAGGGAGGTCCCGTACATTGTATAAAATTATACGAATGTTAAACGGGGCAACAGAAACCCTTAAAGACACGAACAGCCAACTAGATAAGGTTTTTATTGATCCTGTTGCCGCGCAATCTTTGGCAAGTAAATTGAACAATCATCTATACTCGAATGCTGAACGCTGGAAAGTAACGACTATTAATGGCGTTGATTATTAAGATACAAAGGCAATTACAGCTTATGTAATTGCTTTTTTGTTTCGCTGAAAAGATTATTTGTATAAAACAAGCTAGCCCTTACACAGGCTAGCTTGTTGTGATGATTTATTCATAAACGTGGATCGTTACGTTTTGACGACCAAAGTTTAATGCATCTTGACGTTCAGGCATAAAGAGGTCAATTTTGTTGCCATTAATTGCGCCACCAGTGTCACCAGCAATCGCTTCTCCATAGCCTTCTACGTATACTTTGCTACCAAGCGGTATAACGTTAGGATCAACAGCAATCACTTTTTGATTCGGATTCGCTCTTAAATCAATCCCAGTAGCTGTTACCCCAGAGCACCCTTCACAGAAGGCAGTGTAGGCCGTAGCTTCCACACTCATTGTTGTAGTGCCTTCAGTTTGTGTTGGCTCAGAACTAGTGGATTCAGTTGAATTCGTTGATTCAGTCGTTTCAGCTGGTGCTTCAGAAGAGCTTGTTTCATTTGAAGCACTTGTCGATTCTGAATTTGTTGACTCAGCTGCAGTCGATTCATTTGAAGTTGTTTGAGGTGCAGATTCATTCGATTGAATTTCACCTTTCACTTGACCTTGTTCACCTTCACCAGGCATTGTTAATTGTTGACCGATAAAGATTAAGTTCTTATCGTAAATGTCTGGATTTAATTCTACTATATTTTGTACGTCTGTTTGATGCTTGTTAGCAATTTGACTCAATGTATCTCCGCTTTTGACTTCATATGCAAATGCTGGAGTGGCAACAAGTATTGATCCTAAGACAGCAAGTGACGTGACTAATTTTTTCATACTGTAAAACTCCCCTTATAATGTAGTATTCATCCCCAAGTAATGGAACTATGAAAATGTGTAAGATGAGTCGTTCTTGTGTGTAATTCCATTTTTGTGCGGAATGTCTCTCGCAAGATCAAACTATACAGAACATAAGTTACTCTTTCAACCCATTTTCCGCGAAGTAATGAACTTGTAAAATGACTGTAATCCGCATAGGTACAGGGATTATGCGTGTAAATAAGGGGAACTATACTAGTAGTAGGACGTTCAGCTTGTTCGACAAAACTTGATATTACATAGATATTACAGGAGAAAAGTCATGGGAACGTGTGATTTCGTCTAAAACTGACATAAAGAGACGTACTCAACAAACTCTACTTAAATCGCGTATGCTGAGGTTTAACTAAAAGCAGGAGATGAATAAAGGAATGATAAGGTGAGAAAAAGAAAGTAAGGCGATTGAATGTGAGACTATTAATGAAGAAAAAGAAAATCGGTGCGTTGAGTTTTATAGAAAAGGTCATAAAAAAACACAACTCAGTAGAATTGTGTTAGATCATTAGAGTAACCGTTGAAAAGAAACAACAAGAAGAACAACGATCACGAGACTTGGAAGCAAGTTAGCAATTTTAACATTAATCACATTTAATAGGTTAAGCCCTATGGCAAGTATGAGAATGCCTCCAATACATGTAATCTCTGCGATTATCATGTCCATTAGCATATTCGGTACAAAAGCATCGATTTGATTGGCTAGCAACGTAATACTAGCTTGATAAAGAAAGACAGGAATGGCAGCAAAGAATACGCCGATCCCTAGTGTTGAAGAGATAATAAGTGCAGAAAATCCATCAATGGACGATTTCGTAAATAATAAACTATGATCACCACGAAGTGCTGCTTCTAGTGGGCCGATAATAGCCATTGCCCCTGTTGCAAAAATAAGTGTAGAGCTAACAAAAGCTTGAGCTACGTTACCTTGGCTGTTCTTACCAATTTTTGTTCCTAACCATTGACCAAGCTGATTTAAGCGTTCATCAATTTGGAGCCAGCTACCGAGTAATGCGCCACTTGTCAAACTTATAATGATAATAAGGAAATTTTCACCTGTGACGGCCATTTGAATCCCGATGACAATTAATGCAAGGGAGAGTGCTTGCATGATAAGCTTACTTATCTCCTCAGGTACGTTTCGAATTCGTACACCAATTAATGAAGCAACAGCAATGGCTGCTGCATTAATAATCGTTCCTAATAACATTTCACGCCTCATTCCATCTAGCAATGCTTCATTATAGCAAATTCGTTTAGCATGTTAAAGTGATTCTGAATGCTAAAGAGTATTCAGTTAATTGGAAGAAGGATAGAGAGGTTTTCCTTTATATATATGGAAAAAAACGCCTGATCCTTCAACAGTTTAGACGATGGATCATGCCATTCTGAACGTTCCGATAAAAAAGGTATTGCTAAATAGAAACCTGCCCTATATAATTATTTACGAAAGCGGTTTCGTAGAAGTCTTACAGCGAATATTACTTAATAAGTAGTTACAGTTGTATGTAGACATTCTTTGTAAGCGCTTAATTAAAACTCTTTTCCGAAAGCGCTTTCTGGTGTCTTTTATGCAGTACTCATTCAATGATTAGAGGGGGAAATGGCAATGAAAAAATGGTTCATTTACAGTGCAGCACCTTTGTTATCAGTTTCTTTATTGGCAGCTTGTGGAGGTTCAGACGGTGATGATGGCGGTAGTAGTGAAAGTGTAGAAGGGGAAACAACGAGCGAAACGATCGGTTCAGGGGATATTGAATTGGTTTTTTGGGAGTTTGGAAATACTGGCTACGATAAATTAATTGAGGAATATGTAGAAGAAAATCCAGACATTACCATTAATCTTCAAAATAGCGATATGAATGATATGCATGATAATTTGTTTACATCGATTTCTGCCGATACTGGCGCACCTGATATTGCGATGATTGAGGAAGCGCAAATTGAGCGGTACCGAACAGCGGAAGATTCATTCAACAACTTATATGACCTAGGCGCTGGAGATGTTCAAGATGAATTTTTAGACTGGGTCTGGAACAATAGTGAAAATGCGTCTGGTGATTTTGTGTTTGGTTTGCCAACAGATATTGGTCCGACCGTTATGTTTTATCGCACAGATGTGTTTGAAGAGGCAGGTTTTGACTCTTCGCCTGAGGCTGTTTCTGAATTAATTCCAACGTGGGATGCTTATGAAGAAGTGGCTGTGCAAATTTATGAAGAAACAGGAAAGCTTATGACGGATGCAGGTGAGCTTATTTACAATGCGAGAAGAGACCAAGCCTCCCAGCAATACTTCAATACTGATGAAGAGTTAATTATAGATGATCATCCAGAAATACGTGAAGCTTATGACTATACAGCTGATTTCTTTGATCAAGACTTAGCAGGAGATATTCCGCTATGGACACCAGAGTGGTTTGCAGGTATGGCTGATGGTTCTTATGCAACGATGCTTGCCCCAGCTTGGATGCAAGGGGTTATTAAAGACAATAGTCCTGAAGAAGGTATTTGGTCGATTACAACGATGCCAGAAGGAGCAGGAAACTGGGGAGGATCGTTTTTGACGATTCCGAGTGAATCTGAGCATGCAGAAGAAGCATATGCGTTTATTTCGTGGTTAACAGCTCCAGAGCAACAGCTAAAATCATTTTTAGATTATGGATTGTTCCCTTCAGCCCCAGCGGTGTACGAGATGGACGAATTCATTAATTATGAAGATGCATATTTCGGTGGAATTCCAACAGCACAAGTATTCTCAGAAGCAGCTCAGCAAGTTATTCCTGTTTATAAAGGACGCAACTACTATTCGATTGATGATGTCATAAAAGAAGCAATAGATAACGTATCTGCTGGTGATGATCGCGATGAAGAATGGTCGGCTTCTTTAGATACGATAGATCGTATTTTAGCCCGTTAATCTTTGCGATTTTAGGGTGGCTCTCATGTTAATGAGTCATCCTTTTTACTACTCTTAAAAAAACCAGTAGGGAGGTTTAACGTTGAAGGCAGCTCAATCAACTCAAATAGACCCAAACATAAAGCCAAAAGGCAATCGAGAGAAAAGACGTACAGCATTAGCTGCGTACTTCTTTGTTTCACCATTTTTTATTTTGTTTTTAATTTTTGGGCTTTTTCCGATGGTGTTTAGCTTCTACTTAGCTTTTTTCCGGTGGGATGGACTTGGAGAGATGACGTATGTGGGTCTAGCAAATTTTCAATTTATTTTCAATGATCCTGTTTTTTACTCTTCTATTCTAAATACTTTTATTATTGGTCTATTAGGAACGCTACCACAAATTATCTTTGCTATATTAATTGCCTTTGCTTTAAATTCGGCGTTAATAAAGTTTAGAAATACGTTTCGAACGATTATTTTTTTACCATACATTACGTCTGTCGTCGCAGTAGCGATTATTTTTGGAGTCGTTTTTAACAACCAGCCCTTTGGTTTTGTGAACTATCTTTTAAGCTTAGCTGATATTGACCCAATCAGATGGAACGCGGAATATTGGCCAGTGAAACTAGCAATTGCAACAATGGTGTTTTGGCGTTGGGTTGGATACAACACCATAATCTTTTTAGCAGGTATGCAAAGTATTCCGAAAGAATTATACGAAGCTGCCAAAATTGACGGAGCGACAATTAGTCAGCAAATACGTTTAATTACATTGCCGATGTTAAAACCAATTACACTTTTTGTCGTCTTTACTGCAACCATCGGAAGCTTGCAATTATTTACTGAACCACTTATCTTTCTTGGTCGTAATTTAAGAGAAGAAGGTATTACAATGGTCGCTTACTTATGGCGGGATGCGTTTGTCTATAATTCATTTGGCACTGCTTCTGCAGCGGCAATTGCTCTATTCTTTATTATTATCGTGTTAACCGTTGTGAATTTACTTATTACAAGTCGAATGGGACGGTCTAAAAAAGTCGGATAGGAGGTTAGGCAATGGGAAAGGAAAAGAATCATGGGAAACGAAAATTTTCTGTTCAAAAACTGTTTGTCTATCTATTTTTAATTGCTGGTTCACTCGCGTCCCTGTTTCCGTTTTATTATATGTTTGTTATGGCAACTCGTATTAACCGTGAAATTAATCAAGTGCCACCTCCATTTACACCGGGAGCAGATTTAGTATCAAACTTTCAAAAAGTCCTAAACAACATTGATTTCTTTGGGGCAATGTGGAATAGTTTTTTTGTCGCAACCGCTGTTACGGTTGGGACGTTGCTATTGTGTTCTCTTGCTGGATATACATTTGCGAAACTTGAATTTAAAGGAAAAGCCTTTCTCTTTACAGCTATATTGGTAACGATGATGGTACCACCACAGCTCGGTTTAATCCCGCAGTATTATATTATTACGTCCTTAGGATGGTTAAATGATTTTAAAGCAATCATCATCCCAGGACTTATTAACGCATTTGGGATCTTTTGGATGAGACAATATATTAAAGAAGCCGTACCATTTGAAATTATTGAAGCGGCTCGAATTGACGGTTGCTCGCATTTTCGTACCTATTGGAATATTGTTGTACCAACCGTGTTGCCAGCGTTCGCAACATTAGGCATTATTGTGTTTATGACCGTGTGGAATGATTTCCTTTGGCCGCTAGTAGTACTGAGAGATCCATCTATGCAGACTCTACAAGTAGCGCTTCGTTCATTAAATGATGCTCGTCAATTAGATTATGGTATGTTAATGTCAGGAACATTTTGGGCAACGGTTCCGTTACTAATTGTCTTTCTACTCTTTAATCGCTTGTTCATTCAAAGCTTGTCTGAAGGTGCAGTTAAGAGTTGAGTTGTAGGAGGCTGGCTATTTGTCAGCCTCAATCATGGAGGTGAAAAGTGTTGACAAGTATCGTAATAAAAGTGGCAGAACGGATTTATGCATTCGTCGCATTAAATGTTTTATGGTGCTTTTTTGTTTTGCTCGGACTTGGTGTTTTTGGTTTTATGCCGGCTACTGTTGCGCTTTTCCGAATGATGAGAGAGTGGAATAGCGGGAAGAAAGACCTGCCTCTTATGAAAAGTTTTTTAACATTTTATAAAGAAGCGTTTATACGAGCAAATCTATATGGTGCCATGTTTTTCGGCGTGTTCTATATTATCTATGTCAACTATCAGTTCGTTTCATACTTTTATGAAGCGTCCATTCATTTCTTTTTATATGTAGTCATTTTTAGTATCACTGCAGTAGCGGTCATGACATTTGTCAATTTATTTTCCGTTATGGCTCACTTTGATCATCGTCTCTTTCACTATTTGAAGCTTGCTTTTGGGATGGTTTTTGCTCATCCATTTAAATCGTTCTTGCAGTTGTTTTGGCTCATTGCTTATGCGCTAGTTGCGATGTTCTATCCAAAAGCATTTTTACTTATTGGCGTAAGCGTCTTTGCTTATGTGATCATGAGCATTAATTTTACTACTTTTAATCAATACAAAAAAAATACCCCTGTCCCGTAAAAAAGGTAGGAAGGAGAAGCAATGATAACGATATACGACATCGCAAAGAAAACGGGATTTTCTATTAGTACCGTTTCTAAAGTGTTAAATAAACGAAATGACGTAAGCGAAAAAACAAAAAAAATTATTAATGAGGCTGTAACGGAACTAGGTTATTTGCCGAGTTCAAATGCTCGCTCTCTTTCAACCAAAAAATCATGGACGATTGGGGTTGTGTTTGTCGAAGATGCTGGAAATGGTCTTGAGCATCCTTTTTTTAATGCGGTTATTGAAAATTTCAAGAAAACGGTTGAAATTGAAGGATATGATTTATTATTCGCTTCAAGAAAAATTGGTAAAGAGAAGCGATCGTATTTAGATCACTTTATGTATCGTGGTGTTGATGGCGTTGTTGTTGTCTGTTCTAGTCATACGCCAGAACTTCAAAGATTAATCAATTCCGATATACCCTCTGTTGTGATCGACTTGGATACACGCGGGGTCAGCGTTGTTTATAGCGACAACTTCTATGGTGCTGAATTGGCTGTGAATCATCTCATTACTCTAGGGCACAAAAAAATTGCCCATATTTCTGGACATAAAAAGCTCTATGTTGGAGAGGAACGGCTTCAAGGCTATAAGCAAACGATGGAAAAACACCAGTTGCTCATTCCAAAAGACTATATTGTTGATGGCGGTTATTTTACATACGAGGGGGGAAAAGCAGCGATGGAAACCTTGCTAGCTGCAAAAGACACTCCAACGGCCGTTTTTGTAGCAGGTGATTTAATGGCAATTGGAGCGATGGCAGCAATATACGAAGCAGGTTTAACCATTCCTAATGATATCTCCATTGTGGGATTCGACGATATCCAAATCGCAGAATACGTACATCCACCCTTGACAACGATACGGCAAGATACGAAATTGATTGGGAAAACAGCCGCTACATTAATAATGGACCAAATGGCAAATAAAAAGAAAGCGCATATGTCGGTCAAGATTCCTGTATCCCTTGTTACGAGAAACTCTTGTAGGGAGCGCAAATAGTTCATTCTTTGGCTGGCAGTTTCATCTATGAGAAGAATGTGCGTGCTTCAGCAACATGACAGCGGTTAGTGAACAGTTCGTGCAAACGTACTTGGCGTGTATCGAACCCACTCGTAGGTTGCTTGGGTGGCTTCACCTGTATACCGTCCTGCCCATTCGTCGATTCCATATGTGTTCCATAAATTCATCATTATTTTTCCTGGTGTTGTTGGGATGTTTTCCGTTCGAGTTGCAATTGGCACCCCATTGACATACCACGTGATGGAGTGCGGTTGCCAATCAAATGCATACGTATGAAAATCTTGGGAAGCATCAAAGCCTAAATCGTGTAAGATTTCGTTGTTCCCAACTCCGTTCGTGTAATAGTTAAATTGCACTTTTGTTGTATCTTTTCCTAAAAATTCAATGTCAATCTCATCCCACGGATCTCCATTATACGATGGACCTGTATAGGTGAAAAAAGAAGAAATCATACCCGGCACATTTGATGGCTTCATTGATACTTCATATAAACCATAGCCATAAAAGTCGTGAGTGGTGTATTCGGCACATTCATAAGAATAGGGGGCGGCCAAAGAAGGGTTACTTCGAATGGAGAGTTCTAACTGCCCGTTAGGGAAATTAACACGATCGGCCCGCCAGTGACAGCCGAAAAAGGGATCATTATTGCGCCACCCGTTTGACATTTGCCAGTGTTGTTGATCATGTTGAGTAAAAACAGTAAACAACTCTTGCTGCTGAGCAGTTGCATTTGCAGGTGGAAGAAGAAAGAAACAGAAAAAAATAAAAACGAAACTGACGAAGTAGTGCTTCATACAAATCATCCTCTCAAAAAAAATTATGACACTCAATCAGTGTACGGAGTGGTTGAACAGAATATGAATAAAAAAGCCTCCAAAACCAGAATAGGCATTGGAGACTCATTTTTTCACTTATAATTGATCTAACAAGTTAAGAGATTCCTTATTAAATGCTGGGATATCATCAGGAACTCGACTCGTGACGAGATGACGTGAGACAACTACTTCTTTATCTACAACAGTAGCCCCAGCGTTTTCTAAATCTTTTCGAACCGAAACAAAGCTTGTCACTTCGTGGCCTTTTAATAAATCAGTGTCTACGAGAAATTGGGGTCCATGACAAATAGCAAAGACTGGCTTTTCCTCTTTCATAAAGTGTGCAGCAAATTCCGCGTTCTTAGGATCTGCTCGAAGCATGTCTGGAGAAAACCCACCTGGCACAAGTAATGCATCAAAGTCTTCTGGTTTTACATCATTTACGTTTTTATCGGTAGTAAACGTCTCACCGTTTTTTCCTGTAATCTTGCTGTCTTCATTCGAATTGACTAACGTAACTGAGTGACCAGCTTCTTCATACGCTTTAACTGGATCGGTTAATTCAACTTCTTCTACCATATCCGTAACAAGTACTGCTACTTTTGCCATAATCAATCACTCCTAAATGAATGTTGTCTATTTTATGTTTACCCGATTTGGATTGTTAAAAACATCAATTTTTGAAAAGATTAGTCAGGTTTTTTATCGGAAGGCTTCATTTTGCCTGTATGGAAGACACCTAAGCACCAAAAAGCAATCATCAAAATAAGAGCTGCAATAAGTACAGGAACAGAACCGAACTGAATAATAAATGGAATCGCTGCTGCTGTTACGAGACCGCCTCCGACCATTGGTTCAAATAGGATTTGTTTGTAGCCAAATGCATCAAGGGCAGGTGTCTTATTTTCAGGGTCAACAATCCGCATGAGCATAATACCGGTTGCGGCAACACCCATACCTTGTCCAAAGTCACCGATCCCTCGTTCAAACCAATAGGTTGGGATCATTTTCGGACCTAGCCAAAGAAAGAATACAATATTACTAATAATACCAGCTAGTGCCAATAGGATAAACGGGACGATATGATCTCCTATGACCGTTAGAGAAAGGGAAGCAATTGCACTTATAATTAAAAGGTCGAGTGCAAGCCCTTGAATGCGTGAAATGGTCTTACGGTCGACTAGTTTTCGTTTATCAAATTTGGCTAAAAATACTTGTAATAGAATACCACCAATCATGGCCATAGGAAATAAAGGGACATACTCAAATAAGTAAACGTTAAATGTTTGGCCATATGTAACCTCTTCCAACCAAACGAATGCCTCCAGAATGAGATAGCCAATAAAGATGGCAACAGCAATAAATCCAACGTGAAGTGCTAACGGTTCAATCGAAACAGGAGAGGTTGTTTGAACACCAGAAGCTTCTCGATTCTGTTCTTCAATGACACCACTTTTTTGATCAACAGAAATATCCTTTGGATGATCGAGGGTGGTTGTTTTCCCTCTACGAGCCGCCCAATTCACTAACACCATTCCAATGATTACTCCTGAAAGCATGCCAATTGTAGCTAAACCAATAGCGAGGTCATAGCCTTCTTCAAAGCCGATGTCTTCAAAAGTTCCCGATAAGCCAGCTGCTGTTCCATGCCCCCCGACAAAACTAATTTCGATTAGGGCCCCTGCTGCTGGATTCAGTCCGAAAAGGGGCGTGAGAATTGTGATTGCGAGTAAAAGTCCAATCACATA
Source organism: Shouchella oshimensis (assembly GCF_004375095.1). NCBI lineage: Bacteria > Bacillati > Bacillota > Bacilli > Caryophanales > Bacillaceae > Shouchella > Shouchella oshimensis. The sequence continues at coordinate 788,531 of NZ_SNUX01000002.1, forward strand.
GTGTGCCCAAGACATGGTATAACCTAGTGCGATTTGAGGTCCACCGGTTTGCCAAATTTCCTTTGGTTTCGGTAGCACGAAGCCAATAAATAATGAGGCAAAGACGACATTTATTAATAAGCCAGGAAGCTCTCCCCAAATATCAACAATAGAAGCAGTAAATAATCCACCGTCACTAAGAAAGTCGCCTCCAAATCGCCCAATGACTTCCGGTCCTATTAGAAGGGCTAAGAAACCTCCGATTAACGAACTAGGAAGAAATAAAGATTGAAACAAAGGAACTTTCAGCCGTATCCACTTTCCAATTACGAGCATGATCGCGATAATGACAATGGCCATTCCGATAACCTCAAGACTCATGTACAGATCCCCAATACTGAAAAATTAGCTCAAAAAATGCTTTTAATTCGTGAAAATAACGATACACAATTTTTAAGCCTAGTAATGACGCTTTTTACCCGTAATGGGTCGCAAGAAAACCTACACGCCGCTTTAGAGATCGGAACGTTCACGACAATGTGTTTAATTGATTTGCTCCGAAGGATGGAAGTTAATAGCAAAAATTCGGTGAAATGGGTGGTGGTTACATAGAGTCTGTGTCTTGATTTAGAAGGTGTAACGCATTGGTCACGATTGCTTTAGTAACGTTTTCATAAGGCTGGATAGCAGCAATTAGGGCACCGATCACCGGTGGGACGGTAGGAGTCAGAATGGACCAGGAAGAGGCTTTTTGGGAAAGTGTATGCTTAATCATCGAGACGATTGCTGGCTGATTCATGACACCTCCTGCTAAAACGATTGTCCAATCCTCAGCGTTGTGAACTTTGCTCATAAGAGAGGCAAGTTGTACAGCAATTCCATTTGCAGTGTCCATTAGAATCTGCTTTGCCATGACATCTCCCTCTTCATAGGCTTGAAAGACGTAAGGACAAAGCTTTGCAACTGCATCGCGACCATTTTCTTGATACACTGCAGGAATAACATTCTCTATGGCATCGGTTGAAAAGTGTTGGAGGATTAGCTTTTGTAGTGGTGACTTTCTTTCATTGTGAGTCAAAGCAGCCCGAATGGCTGAACGACCAATGGCAAATCCACTACCTTCATCACCTAGCAAGTAACCCCAGCCACCTAAACGGTGCTCGTTCCCTAATGCATCCAAAGCGTATGTGACAGAACCTGTTCCTGAAATGTGAATGATTCCAGGTCGTCCAAGTGTGGCGGAATAAAGAGCAGCAATCCCATCATGATGAACAGTAATGGTACTATGTTCTGGTAAAATAGGGCGTATTGAGGCCGTAATCGCTTGTTGATAACTGGAAGAACTACCGCCTGCTATTCCGCAGTAGATTGATTGAACATGGGCATAGGCAGTGGGGTGATGTTCTTTTAAATGAGTAAGCAATTCATGTAGTCTGGCTAGGCAAGTATCAAGCCCAGCTCGATTAGGATTAGTGGCACCGGTTCGTCGATACGCTAAGATGTGACCTTTTGAAGTGCCTAAAACTGCCACTGTTTTCGTTCCGCCACCATCAATTCCGATATAATACATAGCCTTCCGCCTTTCTTTACTTCAATGTGTAAAGGTTTTTGGGGAAATCGACGAAACCCGCTTGTTTGAATGAAGCCCTAACGTAAAAATTCAATCGCTGCACGGGTTTCATGTAAGTGAGTCACTGTTTCCTCATATTGATGAGAAGCGACACACATAAAGAGAATATCAATCACTTGCAGTTGCGCAATTCTTGAAGAGGTAGCGCCGCTTCGAAATGTCGGTTCCTTTGTCGCAGATGTATATAAAGGAATGTCTGCTTGCTCAGAAACAATCGATTGGCCATATTTGCATAAACTAATCGTCGTCATTCCTCTCGAATTAGCAATCTCCAAGAACTGTTTTACTTCTTTTGTTTGACCTGAAAAAGAGATTCCCACAGCGACGTCTTGCTCATCGCCTGTAGAAACAAGCGTTGCCGCCATATGAAGGTCAGAAAATGCGTATGCGGTCTTGTCAATACGGAGCAATTTTTGCATGGCATCTTGAGCAATAATGCTCGAAGCACCGATTCCAAAAAAATGAATCTTACGTGCTTTCCTTAATGCTTGAACAGCCTTTTCAAGCTGATGAGTGTCAAGAAGTTCTGCAGTTTCCTGAATCGTCTGTATGGTGTTGGTTGTCATTTTATCAATTATGGAAATGACCGATTCGTTCGGTTCAATATCACGTAAACCAGATTCCTTTGTTTTCTGAAGATCACCGGCAATTCGAAGCTTTAAATCAGGTAATCCCTTTAGCCCTAATGATTTACATAAACGGATGACGGCGGCGCCACTAGTATCGCTTCGTTTCCCAATTTCATTTGCTGTAAGTGAAATGACTTCTTTTGGATGTTGGATCATGTAATTGGCAATTTTTTTCTCGGATGGTGGAAGGGATGAACGCATTTCGGTAAGCATGACTAGACCGCCGGTCATAAAGGCCATTATAATCAACTCTTTCTATTTTTAAACTGATGCCTCTAGTATACTAAATTTTGAGTAATGAAGCATACAACCATTGAGGACTTAGGAATAGAGGAGGTAGCGACTTCGTTGTTTTAAGAATGCCTCGGATTGTTTTTTACTTGTAGTGAAAAAGGATGTCAGATCTCCGTTTTGTATGGCTCTTCGTAAGCTGTCTGTACCAGCAAGGAGATCAAACATATAATGACCACTTGTCGGCTTATTGAAGCGGAAATGCTCAGGGTAACGCTCAGCGATGAGTTGGATGATTTTAATTCCGCTTGAAAAAGGTTCATAGAGACTTGTATCGGTTAAATGAAGGTGAACCCCATGACATTGTGTACCATTATACTTTTGATAGGTTGGTACAAAGGAGGCTTGTCTGGCAATGACTCCTGGTAGATGAAGACGATTAATAGCTTGAGCAAGTTCAAATCCATTTATAAATGGCGCACCGAATTGTTCAAAAGGTTTGGCTGTGCCTCTGCCTTCTGATAGGTTGGTTCCTTCAATCAAGCAAGTTCCTGGGTAAAGGAGAGCCATGTCAAGGCTAGGTGCATTTGGTGAAGGCGGTACCCAAGCGTATCCTGTATCGTTGTGAAGCCTATCTCGTGACCAACCTTCCATTTTCACAATATGAAGGTCGCATTGGTAACCAAACTCATGCTTAAACAATAAGGCAAGTTCACCAACGGTCATGCCGTGACGATTAGGGATAGGCAAAAGACCTACAAAGGATTGAAAGCCTTCCTCAACTAAATTGCCTTCAACGTTAAGACCACCAATTGGATTTGGTCGATCAAGTACAATAAAGGTTTTATTCTGTTCCTGACAAGCTTCCATCATATAAGCCATTGAATAAATGTACGTGTAATAGCGAGAACCAATATCTTGTAAATCAAAAAGAACAACATCAATGTTTTCAAGCATTTCAGGGGTGGGTTTTCGAGTTTGACCGTAGAGGCTATAGACTAGTAAACCAGTATGAGGGTCAATGCTAAACTCAATGTGCTCGCCTTCTTTTGCATCTCCTCGAATGCCATGTTCTGGAGCGAAAAGAGAGACCAAGTTTACTTTTGAGTGTTGATAAAGAAGGTCGATCGTCGGTTGTAGCGATTGATTCACTCCTGTTAGATTGGATAGAAGACCAACCCGTTTTTTTTCAACTAATGAATAATCCCTTTCAAGAAAACAATCTAAGCCGAGTTTCATTTGTATCCCTCCATAGCGTTTTAACGTGTATTCCCTATTTAGAAACAAACAATCATCCTGGTATCTATAATCTCTCTTTCTAATTTATGCAGCTAATCGCTTCATCATTTATAAAAATAAAGTGACGCAAGCGAGTATGACAATGTATAGTAGTAGTGTATTTATGCGAAATGATCGGAGAGGTTAGAATGGTTTCTATTATTTCATTTGAAAATGAAAACAATCAGAGTGCATCTGGTTACCCAGCTTTATCAATGACAGTAAAAGGCATATTAGATCGATTAGAATCTACATACAATGAGACATATGAGGTATTCACAATAAATGAATATCATTTTGAATTATGGTCTCTATTTGAAGAGGACCTCATGACGAATAACGATCAGTTGGAGCATGTAGCGATGATTGTTGAAAAAATGGAGCGTTATTCGTTTACTTATGATGCAGAAGGTGATGAACCAATTTATAAAGTGAAGCAGGCGTTAAGCAATAACGTATATGCCTATCGTGATCAAGGCATTGCTTTTGCACAAATTCCAATAATGGATGGTGCACATTTAACAAATGTGGAATGTGTTTTTGCTACAAGCTCACTCGCTATGGAACGTTTTTTAGAAACAATAAAAGGACGATTATGGCAAAAGAGTCGTAACGAGCTGCTTATTTTTACAGATGGAATGGATGGTCTTAATCATGAGCATCAACCAATCACAAAGCGAGTAAAGCGGGAAGATGTGTTATTGAAACACGAGATAAAAGAAGAAATTTATCAAATGCTCGATTGTTTCTTTGAAGAAGATCGATCCTTTTTTGAAACCTATCAGATTCCTTATAAACGCGGCATTTTACTTTACGGACCTCCAGGAAATGGAAAAACAACCTTAGCAAAGTCCATTGCTCATACGGTAGATGCCCCAGCTGCTTACTGGCAGATTACAGAGTTCACGTCTAGTGAGTCCATTGCCCAAGTATTTCAAATGGCGAATCGTTTAGCTCCTATTATATTAATTATTGAAGATATCGATTCTATGCCAGATGGAGTTCGTTCCTATTTCCTTAATACTTTAGACGGGGCTACATCGAAAGAAGGCATATTCTTAATTGGGACAACAAATTATCCCGAAGAAATTGATCCGGGATTGATGAATCGCGCTGGCCGATTTGACCGGGGATACGAATTTGCGCTACCGGATGAATCACTGAGAGAACAGTATGTTCACGAGAAGAAGTTCGACAAACTCTTGTCACCAGAGGAAATTGCTGCAGTGATCAAGCATTCTGAAGGTTTTTCTTTTGCTCAATTAAATGAGCTTTTTGTAAGTTGTGCACTAGAAAGCCATCAAAAAGGAACCGTTGATCTCTACCGTTTGATCAAGCGGATGAAAGAAGATCATAAGAAGAGTAAGACAGGTAAGTGGCAAGAGGAAGATGGTCAATTAGGTTTTTATTAAAAGATACAATGCTTTGGCATAAATGAGCCAAAGCATTTTTTTTTGTTGACATGTCACATTTATACTGATACGGTTATATACATAACTATATAACCATAAGTCGATTATGGAGGTGCAAATGAATCATCTAACGAATAGCGATAAACCCTTGTATTTGCAAATTAAAGCGTTACTAGAGGATCAAATCGTGAATGACCAACTTAAAGAAGGGATGCAAGCCCCGTCAACTAATCAACTAGTGAAATTCTATGGCTTGAATCACGTTACGGTAGCAAAAGGAGTGAACATGTTAGTCGATGAGAACATTCTTTTCAAAAAGCGAGGCATTGGTATGTTTGTTTCAGAAGGAGCCAAAGAAAAATTGCTTTATAGTCGTAAGTTAGATTTTGTGGATAAATACGTGCTGAAAATGGTCGAAGAAGCAAATCGTCTAGGCATTAGTGAACAAGAAATCATTCAATATGTAAAGGAAATTAAGAAAGGGGAGTTGTGAAAAGCATGATTACAATTAAAAACCTTTGTTTCTCATATGGAAAAACACAGATCTTAACGAATGTTTCTAGCCAATTCGAAGAGGGCAAAATATATGGTCTATTAGGAAGGAATGGAGTAGGAAAAACAACGCTCCTTTCATTGCTAGCAGGTGCTCGAGAAGCAAAAGAAGGTATGATTTTATATAACAATAAGCCACTGTTTGAAAACCAAGACGCCATTTCAGCAATCGGATTATTCTATCAGCGAAATGATTTAGATCGTGATATGGATCATTCAAAGGTAGAAGACGTGTTTAAAAAAGCGAAGCAATTTCGTGAACACTTTGACTTGGATTATGCCTATGAGCTTGCACGAAAATTCAACTTAAAAACATCGAAACGAATGAATAAATTATCAAAAGGAAATGAAGCTGTGACCCAAGTAATTTTAGGCCTCGCCAGTCGTTTACCTGTTACGATTTTTGATGAAGTCTATCTTGGGATGGACGCACCTTCAAGAACGCTTTTTTACAGTGAACTGTTAGACGAGCAAGAACGGTTTCCGAGAGTGTTTATCGTATCGACCCATCTTGTTTCGGAAATGGAACATTTATTTGATGAAGTGAAAATTATAGAAAATGGTCAATTTACTCTCGACGAATCCTATCAAACAGCAGTAGAGAAAGGGAACACACTGACAGGAGATGCAGAAATAGTATCCAATCTCACAAAAGGATTAAAGGTTATACGGGAACAAGTACTTGGAACAACAAAAGCTGTTTCTGTCTTTGGTGAATTAGGAGAGCATGTTCGTGAACAATGCAATACACATAAGATAGCGATTAGTCAAATGCCTTTACAAGATTTATTTATCGCTTTAACAGAAGAAAGAGGGTGACTAGAATGAATCAATTAACAAAAGTCCTTTATCAAGAGCAATTTAGATGGTTCTTATGGTTTCTGCTCTTTGTACTATTGTTTCAAGGCGCGTTGCTTGCTTTAGCTTTTTATTTTGAAGGAACGATTCAGCCGTTTATCCTGTTATCGTTTGGACCTTCAAGAATTTTTCTGCTTGTCCTGGGGATTATATCGGCATATGCGTTTTTAGGTTACTATTATCAGCTTGGACAAACGCGAAAAAGATACTATAAAAGTACGATTGTCTCTTCCATTTTGTTAGCCGTCACAATGGCATTTATAGTGAAATTGCTTTCTCTGATAGAGGCATTTGTAGTTGGAAATCAGTCAGTTATTTCCGATCAAACCGAAGGAACGACTATAGCAAATGACAGTCAATCCATTACGATAACCATAGATATTTTTTCAGAGGGGCTCCAATTTCTTGACTCTTCCCTTTTGTTCATGCTCTTTTTTGTCTTGCAACTCTTGTTTTATTATGCAGTAGGCTGGTTTATCAGTGTAGGCTTTTATCGGTATGGATGGGTAATTGGCTTAGTATTTATTGTGTTTGCCCTCGGCTTTTTAGGGCTGAATCAATCTATGTGGTCTAGTTCGCTCGTTGATGATTTGCCTGCTGTTCTTCAATTCATTGGAACTGGTGCTTTAGTTACCATTGTGTTTTCCTTTATCTATCTCGTTGTGAAACGAACGCCAATAAAGTTAAAATAAAAGGAAAATCCCCCTCTGTAACGTTTGGTTAAAAAGGGGGATTTTTATTGCTATTGACCATGAGCTGCTGGTAGTGTAGGTATATAAAGGTAAAGCGACAAAGACATTCTAGCTATTGACATGTATACTAGTACCCATATATAATTTAGAGTATTCAGGACAAATAGTGAGTTGAATCGAGTGAAAAAATTATCTGTTGAGCGAAAGACGTTAGCTAGTGAAGCTTATCATTATCTTTATAAAGACATTATTACGCTGAAATACAAGCCTGGACAAATGATTTATGAAAATGATATTGCTAAGGAATTAGGCATTAGCAGGACACCAGTAAGAGAAGCGATCCATTTGCTTGCATCTGAAGAATTTCTTGCTATCAAGCCACAGAAAGGCATACAAGTTCAATACATTTCCAAGAAAAAAGTACAGGAATCTTATCGGGTAAGGGAAAGCTTAGAAGTGACAGCTTTTAAAGAAGTGGCGAACCTCTGGGATAGTAGCAATCGCATCTATAAAGCTGCAAAAAAAGATTTGCTTGCTATAATAGCTGAACAACGCTATGCCGCTGAAAACGATCAAGTAGATGATTTCTACCAGTACGACGAAGTGTTTCACGACAAAGTGTTAGACATATGTGGAAATCAAACGTTAACAAGTATTGTCCGTCAAGTGCGTGGACATGTGAATCGGATGCGTTATCTTGAATTTTTTGAAACGCGAGAAATGGACCGAATTATTGAGGATCATGACCAACTGGTCACACTAATTGAGCAAAACAACGTTTTAGAAGTTGAAAAGGTTTTAGTAAGCCACTTGCGCAATGTATCCAATTATTATGATGATATTATGAGGAAATATCCTGACTATTTTAACGCCCAATCGTAATTGGGTTTCCTTTTTAAGTATACTTGTATACTAGTATTGAATGGTGGTGAGGGAAAATTGAAATTGGCTGTACTCGGCTTAAATCATGGTTTTCAATTTGCTGAAGCAATTGTAAAAATGAAAGGGGTTTCACTAGTTGCTGTAGCTGGTATTAACGATTTAGCGAAACAACGTGCGAATTGTTTAGATGTTCCGTTATATGAGAATTATAAACAATTAATTCAAGAACAGTCGTTAGACGGAGTAATTATTACATTACCAAATCAACTACATCATGAAGCTGTAACGTATTGTGCTGATGCAGGCGTGCATTGTCTAGTGGAAAAACCAATTGCCGACACAACGGTTCAAGGTGTTGAAATGGTTCAGTATTGTAAGAAAAGGAAGGTAAACTTACTAGTAGGCCATCATCGTCGTTATTCGAGCAAGATAAATCTATTGAAGCAAACACTTGAAACAAAAAAAATTGGCGACATGATTGGTGTAAACCTCATGTGGGCATTAGCAAAAGATCGGCCATACTATGATGAGACATGGCGAATGAATGAAGGCGGCGGCCCGTTACTAATTAACGGGATACATGATATCGACAATTTACGTTATGTAACTGGCAGTGAAGTTGAAAGCGTTTACGCGACAGCTAAGAGTTTAATACGCGGCAACCGTGTAGAAGACTCGGTATCGGCTATACTGCATTTACATACAGGTGCGACTGTCAATTATTTTTTAACAGATGGTGTTCCTGCTCCTTGGTCGTATGAGTTCACCATGGGAGAAAATAGCAAATATCCATTTTATGAGGAAGATTGCTACTACTTTTTTGGAACGAAAGGAAGTATTGCTTTTCCTAGCATGCGTATGTATCGCTATGATGAGTCTGCGTATGGGTGGGAGCATGCTTTAGTTGAAGAAACATTGACAATAGACCAGTTCGTTGATCCTATTGTCGAAGAGCTTAAGCACTTTATCCTTGTTATAGAAGGAATTGAACAGGCTCGGGTTCCTGGTGAAGACGGAGTAAAAACGTTGGAAGTGATTGAAGCTATGCGTCTATCCATTGAAGAAGAGAGAAAAGTGAATATCCTTGCGAATACGCTAATAAAGTAGTCCGTTAAAAGGGGGAACAGGTATGAAACGTCAATTGTTGTTAGCCAGTTGCTTCATTTCACTGGCTGCGTGTAGTGTAACTGGTCATGCTGAAGAGCCAAAGATGATGAGAATTGCCAACACAACACCTGAAGATCGTTCTTTAAGCCAAGCACTCTATCACTTTGCTGACCGCTTAGAGGAAGAAACAGACGGCTCTATTCATGTAGAGGTCTATACGAATAGCCAAATAGGTGGGGATCGAGAGTTATTTGAAGGGATGCAATTTAATACCATTCAAGCAGCAACAATGTCTACGGGCCCGATTGCACAATTTGCACCAACGTTTAATGTGTTAGAACTTCCTTTTTTGTTTGAAAACGAAAGTGAAGCGTATGAATTACTAGATGGTCCAATCGGCGAAGAGCTGTTATTTGAGTTAGAAGCGCAAAAGGTAGTTGGTATTAACTATTTTGAAAACGGATTCAGAGTATTGACAAACAATGTAAAGGAGATTAAGGAGTTAGAAGACGTAAAAGGATTAGACCTTCGTACACTTGAAAATCAGTGGCATATGCAAATTTGGAGTGAATTAGGAGCTAATCCAACACCAATGAATTATAGCGAATTGTACATTGGCCTAGAGCAAGGAACGATTGCAGGGCAGGAAAATCCAATTGGAAACGTTGTAAACAGTCATTTCTATGAGGTTCAGCAATATTTGACGATGACCAATCATATCTACAATGCTAGTCCGTTTATGGTCAGTAAAGCGTTTTGGGAAATACTTACGCCTCAAGAAAGACAAGCCATTGAAGAAGTGGCAGACGAAGTGCAAGCCTCTCAACGTTTAGCAAATCAAGAAGAGGCACGGGTCAGTCGTGCTTATCTGGAAGAGAAGGGTATTACGATCACTGAATTAACTGATAAAGAACGAGAACGTTGGATTGAAGCAAGCAACCCGGTTAGAGAACGGTTTGGAAATCAAGAAGATCATCATGGTTGGGTTCAGCGTATTGAGCAAGCATTACAAGCTGACAGCCAGGAATAGGAGGGGCTATGAAGGTCTTCCAGTTAATTGAACGTCATGTAGAAGAAGTTCTGTTAGTCGTTATTTTATCTACCATGGTGATAGCTATATTTCTCCAGATTGTTATGCGGTTCGTTTTAGGAACCTCTTTAGGGTGGTCAGAGGAATTAGCTCGCTATAGCTTTATTTACCTTGTCTTTATTGGAATCAGTTATGGTGTCAAACAAGAAAAGCATATAAAGATTGACACGATTATATCGTTTTTAACTGAAAAGAAACAAGTCATCCTACACTTGATTGTCTATGGCCTTTTTCTGTTATTCGCTGTATTTATCATCATTTATGGCGGTGCGATGAGTATGGAAATCTTTCGGCTTGGACAAGTGACCCCGGGCCTTGGAATAAAAATGGGGTATGTGTACATGGCAGCGCCTCTTGGTATGGTTTTAACAGCCTTAAGGATTAGTCAAAAGATGAAGCAAGAATTTGAGCATTATTTGCATGCTAAACCATACAGACTGAATGGGGGAAAGAACATTCAGGAAGTTCACAATGAACAATAGGGGGAGGGATGATCGTGACGGCAGTGGTTTTATTTGGTAGTTTTGCAAGTTTGCTCGTTCTAAGTGCTCCAATCGGCATTGCGCTCATCTTAGCTTCATTACTCGCTTTAGTAGTAGCCGGAAATATGCCATTTGAGTTTGCTATCCAAAGTTTTATAACAGCCATCGATTCCTTTCCGATTATGGCTGTACCGTTTTTTATTTTGGCTGGAGAACTTATGGCTAAAGGAGGATTGTCACGACGGCTATTTGTGCTTGCAAAAACACTTGTCGGTAATTTTACCGGCGGATTTGCCATGGCTGCGGTGATAACGTGTCTTTTCTTCTCCGCAATTTCTGGTTCTGGACCGGCAACGGTAGCTGCTGTAGGTGGGATTATGATTCCAGCAATGATTGAAATGGGGTATGATAGACGGTTTGCAACAGCTCTGATCGCTGCCGCCGGTGCACTTGGTGTCATACTGCCGCCGAGCATTCCGTTAATTGTCTATGGTGTGACCAGTGGTGTTTCTGTAGGAGACTTGTTTATTGCGGCGGTGATCCCAGGACTTATCGTCACAATTAGTTTAGTCATCTACTCGTTTCTCTATGCAAAAGTAAAGGGACATAAGGGGTCAAAAGAAGGCTTCTCAATGAAAGAAGTAGGAAGAGCGTTTTGGGATGCGAAATGGGCTTTACTTGTCCCGTTTATTATTCTTGGTGGGATTTATAGTGGCTTTTTCACCCCAACAGAGGCAGCTGCTGTAGCTGTTGTCTATGGCTTATTAGCTGGATTCTTCCTTTACAAAGAATTAAAGTGGCATCAACTATTTGCTATTTTAAGAAATTCAGCGCTAACAACGGCAACGATCCTCTTTATTATAGCTGCAGCGACGGTATTTGGACGAGTGATGACCATTGAACAAATGCCAGGGCAAATTGCTTCCAGTATTCTTAGTATTTCCGATAACCAACTCATCATTATCTTGTTGATTACTGCGATGTTGCTAGTAGTCGGGACCGTAATGGATACAACGGCAGCAATTATTATTTTTACTCCTCTTCTGGTACCAGTAGGAATGGAGTTAGGTTATGATCCGATTCATTTCGCCATGCTCGTTGTTTTGAATTTAGCAATTGGCTTTATTACACCACCAATCGGTGTCAATTTGTTTGTAGCATCGAGTCTTTCAAATCTATCCATCGTCACTGTATCAAAAGCAGCTCTACCATTTGTCTGTATTTTAATTTTTAATTTACTGCTAGTCATTTTCATACCACAGCTCTCATTGTTTTTGCTAGATCGATAGTGGAACAAACGAAAGATGGTATGATACACTTATACTTGTATACAAGTATAATCTAAAAATTTAGTAAAAAAGGTTGTGAGGATATGGCAGGACGGAGCGCATTAGAAACGTATAAAAAAGGTGGCGCTTGGTGGGAAACGGAGATTAGCGATTGTAAGAAAAACAGCATTATCATTAGAGGCAAAAGAGTAGAAGACTTAATTGGAAATGTGACCTACAGCCAAATGCTCTATTTTCTTCTGGTCGGTGAAGAGTTAAGCGAACGTAAAGCTACATTGTTTGAAAGCGTTCTTGTTGCTGGCTCTGATCATGGTCCGCGTGCGCCATCCATTGCAGCGGCGAGAATGGCTGCTACATGTGGCGTTACATTTAATTCGGCAGTTGCGACAGGGATAAATATGCTTGGTGATGTGCATGGTGGTGCGGTGGAAGGGGCTATGTCCATTTTGTATGCTACAAAGGAGGCAGTTGACGAAGGACGGGGAAGCGTTACAGAAGAGCTAGATCGACTTTTACAAGCAGGAAAAAAACTGCCCGGCTTTGGACATCAATTGCATGATGACGATCCGAGGGTGAAGCGACTTATTGAATTGTCTCAATTATTGATTGAGGAAGGTGATATTTCAGGGGTGTACTTACGCTTGTTAGAAGACTTCCGTCAAATCATATCTCATCGAAAGAAACGTACCCTTACGATTAACGTTGATGGTATTTCAGCAGCCATTCAGTGTGAGCTAGGTGTACCATCTGAAGCAGCAAAAGGAATTTTTGCTTTATCAAGAGGCATGGGATTTGTTGCTCATGCGTATGAGGAATTACAAAAAGGCACGTTAATAAAAGGACCTTGTCCGAATGGAGAAGCTCTTGTGCGCTATACAGGTAAGAGCGCAAGGGAGGAAGGAGAATGATGACAGTGAAATCTGCACAGTCGTTTATAGATGGACAATGGGGTGCGACCTTAGAAGATCAAGGTGTAGAAGTAAGAAGCCCTTATTCAAACGAATTAATTGGCTATCAATACGAGACAAATGAACAAGGCGTAGAAGAAGCACTTGCTTCGGCATTTCGATATAAGAATGAGTTGAAGAAACTAGAAGCCGTTGATCGTTCTGCCATTCTTTATAAAGCGGCAACGTTAATGGAAGAGCGTCAAGAAGCGTTTGCTCAATTAATTTCTTTAGAAGTAGGAAAAGCGTTAAAAAATACCCGAGATGAAGTGGGGCGTTCAATAGAAACCCTCATTCAGTCAGCAGAAGAAGCAAAGCGCCAGTTTGGTGAAACGATTCCAGGCGGTGCATCTTCAAGAGGGAAAGGTTCGACTGCGCTTACATTCCGTGTGCCAGTTGGGGTGATAGCAGCAATTACGCCATTTAACGCACCGTTAAATTTAATTTGCCACAAAATTGGTCCAAGCTTTGCTGCAGGCAACGTAACCATATTAAAACCTGCACCACAAGCACCTTTTATTGCGAAAGCATTTGTAGAGCTACTGCTTGAAGCTGGTATGCCGAGTAAAGCCATTCAAATGGTGCTCGGGGGGAGAGAAATAGGCGAAATCATTGTTGCCGACTCTCGAACAAATCTTGTTTCGTTCACAGGTAGTGTGCCTGCAGGCCAACAAATTAGTAAGCTAGCTGGGATGAAAAAAGTGTTAGTAGAACTTGGTGGAAATGCTGGCACGATTGTCCACGAAGATGCGGATATAGAGCGGGCAGCAACCCTTGCAACAAAAACTGCTTTTAGTAACTCAGGTCAAAGTTGTATTTCTGTGCAGCGTGTCTATGTACATGAATCGGTCTTCCAGAAATTTAGCGAAAAGGTAAAAGAAAAAACAGAAGCTCTTCATGTAGGAGATCCTCTTGAGGAGAAAACGGATATCGGCTGTGTTGTATCAAAGGAAACAGCTAAACGTATTACGAGCTGGGTAAAGGAGGCTGTTGCTGACGGTGCTGATATTCTTTACGGTGGGTCTGCAAATGGAGCACAGGTACAACCGACGATTCTTGTCAATCCAAAGAAAGAAAGCAAAGTAGTTTGCCAAGAAGTCTTCGGCCCGGTGGTTAGTTTAATACCTTATCGTGACGTAGAGTGGGCCATTCATGAGGTTAATGAGTCAGCGTTCGGTTTGCAAGCGGGGGTGTTTACCCAGTCGTTAACAGTTGTAAGAAAAGTTGTTCAAACCCTTGATATGGGAGGCATCGTCGTAAATGGAACCTCAAATTTCCGTTTGGATCATTGGCCGTATGGAGGCGTTAAGCAGAGCGGAATCGGTCGGGAGGGTCCTCGCTTTGCCATTGAAGAAATGAGTGAAACGAAGATGGTTGTTCTACAAGATTTTTTAACACTATAAGGAGAGATGTACGGTGAAAGAGATCTACTTAGATCAACCACAAGTCATGCACGTTCGCGATGCTTTGCCACTTCCGTTATTACAAGATGGAGAAGTCAGAATAAAACTCCTTTATGGAGGCATTTGTGGATCGGATCTATCTGTTTTTAAAGGGAGATTACCGCACGCCCAGTATCCATTGCGTCCCGGTCATGAGGTAGTCGGTGAGGTAATAGAAAGTCGAGCAAGCCATATAAACGAAGGTAAGCGTGTCGTGATTACGCCAAACACGTTTTGCGGAAAGTGTGAGTTTTGTTTAAAAGGGAAGCCGAATATTTGTCTAGAGAAACAATCAATTGGCATTACATGTGACGGTGGATTTGCAGAAGAGCTTCATATTCATTCTCGTTATTGCCTACCCATACCTGATGAATTATCAAATGAAGCTGCTGTTCTCATCGAGCCTTTATCCGTCATTGTCCATGGTATGAAACAAATTACAATTCAGCCAGGTATGAGCGTACTAGTTGTCGGGTGTGGTACGGAAGGGTTACTTGCAGCTGCCTTAGCAAGACATGTTGGTGGAGAAGTGACAGCAATTGATATAAATGCAAGCAAGTTAGCTATGTTAAGAAGCTTTCATGATATGACGCTAGGTCATCCAATGGATATAGCAGGCAATCAATATGATGTTGTTATTGAAGCAGCTGGAACGAAACAATCAGTAGAATCGTGCTTCTCGCTTTTGAAGCCTGGAGGTGAGCTATTGCTCATTGGCATTACGCCAGAAGCAACAATACCGGTAGCGCAAGTTGTAAGAAAAGAGCAAAAAATAGTCGGAAGCATTATTTATGAATTTCCAACCGATTTCCAAACAAGCGTGACGTATCTTCTGGACGAACAGTTTGATCCAACGGTCTTTATATCAAAAATAAAACCGTTTTATGAATATGAAGAAGCGTATCAGATGGCGTTAAGCGGGAATTACGCCAAAATCGTATTACAATTTAAAGGAGCTGCTGTCTCATGAAGAAACTAGTATCTGAACAACTTGTAACGTATTTAGAGAGTCGTGGTGTAGAGTACGTTTTTGGTTTATGTGGACATACGAATATTGCCGTTTTAGCTGAACTTGATAAGAGTCCCATTACATTTATTAATGTGCGCCACGAACAAATTGCGTCTCACGCGGCTGATGGTTATGCACGAGCAAAGCGGAAAACATCTGTGGTTCTCAGTCACTTAGGTCCGGGCTTAACAAATGCGGCTACAGGTGTAGCCAATGCTGCCCTTGATTCCATTCCGATGGTCGTTATTGCCGGAGATGTGCCTAGTCATTACTACGGCAAGCATCCACATCAAGAGGTGAATATGCATGCTGATGGCGCACAATGGGAGATTTATCGGCCGTTCGTTAAGCGTGCATGGCGTGTGGATCGGGAAGACTTATTCCCGGAAATTATTCAAAAAGCATTCCAACTAGCAGAAAGTGGTCGGCCTGGACCTGTTCTTGTATCGGTTCCGATGGACATCTTCTCAAAAGAAGTTGATGAAGAGAAGTTTGCTCTATTAAAGCACCACACTCAAGTGGTTGAGAAACCTGCATTAGATGAAGAAACGGCTGAACGGATTGTTGAAACGTTAGCCAATGCAGAACGTCCTGTTATTTATGCAGGTGGAGGCGTGGTTTTATCCCAAGCTGAAGAAGAGTTAAGAGAATTTGTTGAGCATATGAATATTCCAGTTGCCCACTCGTTAATGGGGAAAGGTGTTTTACCTGATGACCATCCGTTAACAGTAGGGATGACAGGTTTTTGGGGAACGACATTTATTAATGATCAAACAAAGAATGCGGACTACTTATTTGGTATGGGGACACGTTTTTCAGAAGCAGATTCAAGCTCTTGGTATCAGAATGTCACGTTCAATTTTCCGAAAACAAAATTAATCCATATCGATATTGATCCAAGTGAGATTGGCCGAAATTATCCAGTCGAAATTGGTGCAGTAGCAGATTTGAAGCGTGCTCTTGTTGCTTTGAATCGAGTTGCGAAACAATTGTATCCAAATGGAATGGATCGCAATGAGAAGCTAAAAGAAGACATTCAAGAATATCGAAAGTCATTACGCGCTTCAATTCATGAAAATGTAACCAGCGATGCTTTCCCAATGAAACCGGAACGAATTTTAGCTGATGTACGTGAAGTGTTACCACGAGATGCTTATATTACAACAGACGTCGGTTGGAATAAAAATGGTGTTGGACAGCAGTTTCCAATTTATACACCAGGCTCGATTCTAACGCCAGGTGGCTATGCAACAATGGGATTTGGATCTGCCGCCGCACTAGGAGCGAAACTTGCACAACCAAATAAAGTAGTTGTTTCCCTTATTGGCGATGGTGGATTTGGTCAAAATCCGTCTGTGCTTGCAACAGCTGTAGAAGAGAATATCCCTGTTGTATGGGTGGTCATGAATAATAGCGCATACGGAACGATTGCTGGTTTAGAGATGGCACATTATGACACAACATACGGCACGTTGTTTAAGAAAGACGGCGAGAGCTACACACCTAATTTTGCCGAAATCGCAAAAGGCTTTGGTGTAAAAGGAGTAAAAATCACGTCTGCCGCTGAATTTAAGCATGAACTGAAGGCTGCGATTGAAGCAAACGAACCAGTCGTTCTTGATGTAGCAATGCGGAACGAGCCAGTACCAACTGATGGACAATGGAACATTAATGATATTTATTCACCTTATAGTAAAAAGTCCCACGTCAGTATTCCATAAAATAATAGAGGAGTGTATGAGAATGAGAACACCATTAGAGGGCGTTAAAGTACTTGACGTCTCCACAATGATTGCCGCTCCTTATGGAACTGCCCTACTTGGAGATTTTGGAGCTGATGTGTTAAAAGTGGAGATTCCAGGCAGAGGAGACACATCGAGAAGTGTGGGACCCTTTAAAGGGGATGAACCGCTTCGATGGCCTGGCTTGTCACGTAATAAGAAATCGTTAACTCTTGATCTTCATCAAGAAGAAGGAGTAAGGATTTTAAAGAAGTTAGCTGTAACGCATGATATTCTCGTTGAAAATTTTCGACCGGGAACATTAGAGAAATGGGGAGTTGGCTATGGTGTGCTGAAAGAACTAAACCCAAACTTAATTATGATTCGGGTTTCTGGGTATGGGCAAACAGGTCCTTACAAGAGTAAAGCTGGATTTGGAACACCTGCGACAGCGTTTAGTGGGTATACGTATTTACAAGGATTCACTGATCGACATCCAGTTAGTCCTCCTTTTTCATTAACCGATTACATTTGTGGAATATATGTAGCGTTTGCCGCGGTAACCGCTCTTTATCACCGTGATGCCCACGAAAACGGGGAAGGACAAATGGTTGATATTGCCCTTTACGAGACCGTTTTTCGGATGATGGAATTTCTTATAGCAGAATATGACCAGCTAGAGAAAGTACGTGAGCGTGCGCCTGGATTGGCAGGTCATTCTTCCCCCTCTGGAACGTTCCAAACGAAGGACGGTCACTGGGTTGTCCTCGTAACAAGTACAGATACAACGTTTAACCGTTTGGCAAAAGCGATGGATCGTGAAGATATGCTAACAGATCCGCGCTATCATACGAATGCCTGTAGACTAGAACATAACGATGAAACGAACGGAATTGTGGAGAAGTGGATTCAAGCGCAGGAGCGAGAATCCTTGCTTGAAAAACTGGACCATTTCGGTGTTCCAATAAGTCCCGTTATGAGTATTGCTGATATAGTTGAAAATGAACAGTATAAAGCGAGAGAGAACATTGTCGAAGTAAAGCATCCTCGTTTAGGTTCAATTAAAGTACCAGGCATTGTACCGAAGTTTGAAAAAACACCGGGGAGTATTCGATCCATTGCACCAGACCTTGGTGAAAATAATGAAAGTGTTTTACTGGAGCTTGGTTTTTCTAAAGAAGACATTAAAACGTTAGAACAAAAAAACGTGATTTAACGAATACCCACTTTATTTACTAACGGCAGCTTAAAACTGTACACATTTAAGGGTTTACGAAAAACAGGATGTGCGCCATTAGGGCCCATCCTGTTTTATTATTTTTTTTCAACGCCACACCAATTAGCTAAAAAAGTGGCATACACTTTTGTCACATCTTTTATGCTGTTTAAATCAACCCATTCATTGACTTCGTGAAATTGACCGCCAACCGGTCCATAACAAATCGTATCGATGTCGTAATAAAGCTGAAAGTGGCGTGCGTCTGTTGTAGACGGAAGTGTACGTCGCGTTGGTTTCGTTTTTGTCACACGTTCGTGAGCTGCATCCAGTTCTTGAAACAATGGAGAAGTGTCATCGCTTAACGTACCTTCGGCATGAAAGCCGTAGAAGTCAATAGTTGGTGGATTTTCTTTAAACCATATGTCATTCTTCGTCTCTTGCTTAATCCAGTCGAGTAATTCTTGTTTTCGTTCACTAATCTGTTCCCCGGGTAGTAAAGCGACGCGCCCTTCTATCGTGGCATGTACCGGTTCATTTGAAGCAAAATCGCCAGCTGTTACTTTACCAATATTTAAATCGATTGGATTATCTTGATCGGAAAAGGCAAGATGAGAGCGAGTTTGGTTCAAATAGCGTTCAAATGCCATTAGCGAAGATGTAATGGTATGAAGTTTTTCAATAACGTTTGTTTGGGTTTGCTTATATTCATCTTTTTTTATGGTACGTAAAGAAATTTCAAACCAAAGCGCTCCCACTTGACCAACAGATGCTTGTAAGCCAAACGGTTCTGGGATAAGCGCAGCATCGGCAGTATAGCCAGCTTCGAGGGCTGCTAAAGCACCATTTCCTGTGCGCTCTTCGTCAGGAACGACTTGGATCATAAAGTCATTTTTAGGCATATAGCCACATTCAATAACAGCACGATAGGCAAAAATCATAGCGGCAATGCCGCCTTTCATGTCCGCACTTCCCCGCCCGTAAAGGCGTCCGTCTTTTTCAAATGGTTCCCAAGGTGAAGAATCCCATTCTGTGGCAGGTTCAGCACTGACAACATCAGCGTGACCTTGGAAAATAAGGGTTTTCCCTTCTGAGGGGTTAATTCCCTTATGGGTACCAATAACAATATCACTGTACTCATATGTCCACTTTGGTGGAGAGTAACCGGGATGTTTTTCAATCTGTTGAATGGCTGGTGTAAATCGATCAACCTGTAATTTTAATTTCGTCGTTAAATAATCCGCTAAAAAGAGCTGTAAGCGGTGTTCTTTTCCACTTAAAGAAGGGAAGCGAATCATTGTTTTTAAAAATTCAAGCTCTTCTTGCCATAACTCCTCCACTTTGTGGTTAAGTTGTTCGTGTAGTGAACGCGAATCGACCATTTCAGTTAGTATCCCCTTTATATTTGAACGTTATCATTTGTTTCATACGTGTAAAAAAACTTGCCAGCGCATTCATACGCTTGGCAAGTTAATAAAGCAATTATGATGTGCGCTTTAATTGTAACACGCGGAAGCTTTCTTGTTCTAATAAGAAGGTGGTCGAACAAGCTTTTTCAGTAAAAAGATCCATCCATTGCTCTTGGTTTTCCTTAGGAAGTGTAATCGACTTGGTTTCTAAACTACGGTTGAATACGAAATATAAGGTTTCATCAGCTGTAGATGTTTGATAGTGAAGTACTGCTGGGTCGTCAGATTGATGAAAGAAAAGCTCGTCATACGTGCCAAATGCAGGATGATGTTTTCTTAATGCGATCAGTTGTGTTAGAAAAGCAAGCATGTCTTTGTCTTGCTTTGCTTCATCCCATATCATGCAAGCCCGACAGCCTGGGTCGTTTTCTCCAGCCATGCCAATCTCATCTCCGTAGTAAATACAAGGGGAGCCAGGGAATGAAAATAAAAGGGCGTACTGTAGCTTCACTAACGCTTTATTTTCTTTGCTAGTCGTTAAGATTCGTGCTGTATCATGACTGTCGAGCATATTAAATTGAACGGCGTTGACGGACGCTGGGTAGCTCATTAAATGTTTGGTTAACGCAACTTGTGCGTCGTGACTTGATTGTTGGTGTAAAGCATATCCCTGTATGGCATCCGTTAAAGGATAGTTCATAACCGCATCAAATTGATCCCCTTGTAACCACGGACTTGATTGATGCCAAATTTCCCCGAGAATATAAACGTCTTTTTTCAAATTCTTTACTTCGTTTCGAAACGAACGCCAGAAGTCATGATCAACTTCATTGGCAACATCCAGTCTCCATCCATCAATATCAAACTCTTCAACCCAATACGATGCCACTTTCAAGAGATATTGTCGCACATCTGGGTGTTTCGTGTTTAGTTTAGGCATAGAGGATACAAACGCAAATGTCTCATAGTTAGGACGGTCTCCATCTGGTTGAAGTGGGAGCTCAAAAGGATGAAACCAGTCTTTGTAACGCGAGTTTTCCCCGTGCTGTAACACATCTTGAAATGGAGCAAAATAATACCCACTATGGTTAAAAACGGCGTCAAGCATCACGCGAATGCCTCGTTTGTGACTTTCTTGAATAAGTGTGCGAAGCGTGTCTTCATCGCCAAAATGAGGATCAATAGATAAGTAATCAATCGTATCGTATTTATGATTTGAAAACGCTTCAAAAATAGGCGTGAAATAAATACCAGTAATACCTAGTTGCTGTAAGTAATCTAGATGCTGAATAACGCCGTCTAAGTCACCGCCAAAGAAGGTGTCTGGTTTTGGTGGTTCACTCCCCCATGGTAATGTCGTATCTGGGTCGCGAGAAGGGTTTCCATTTGCAAAACGTTCAGGGAAAATTTGATACCAGACTGTGTTTTGTACCCATGGAGGGGGTGAAAAAACTTCTGTATCATGTGCATAAGGAAGACAGAAATAGGCAGAAATCTCAGCAGGACGCTCGGTATAAAACCCACGTTCAGTATAGAATAAAGTCTCTGTCTCTGTTTTAATTTTAAATCCGTAGCGCATACGAGAATACGGCATAGAAACGCTCGTAGACCAATAGTCATACAGGTCATCGGTTTGAAGAAGCTTCATTTCTGTTTGTGTTGCTTGCCAGCTACCGTCTTTCCAATCGTAGGGATCTCCGTGAATAATAGTCACGTTTACACCTTCCCCTTTTGGCGTTTGTATTCGAATAATCGCTTCATGAGACGATGTTAAATAAAGATGGTGGTGTTGTTGTGTATGAATAATGCCAGTTCGATTCATCCTATACCTCCTGCTTGTTTTTAGTAAATCATATAGTTGATTTAGGATCTGTGTCAATCTTTTTTGCAAACGATTTCCTAATAGAAAATTTATATATTGCCTATTGGTGAAATTAGCCGTATACTATGGATGTAAATTGATATGTAAACGGTTTAACTTTTTATGCAAACGTTTGCCTTTGTTAACGATAGAGTAGGGGGGATTTAAGATGAAAAAATGGCAGTATCCAATTAGTGCAATAGCAGTTCTTGCCTTGTTCAGTGCATGTGGCCCTGATCGAGAAGGGGTTTTGGAAGAGCTTGAAACGGAACCAGCTACAGAAGAAAATAAACCAGAATCACTTCATATATGGGTTAATGATGATGAACGTGAACTTGTTGCCTATCGCGAAATTGGTGATAATTTTGAAGAAGAGACTGGAATCGAAGTGCGAATTACGCCGTTTGGTATGGGTGATCAGTTAGAAGCAATGTCGCTAGATGCACCTGCTGGTGGAGGGCCTGATTTATTTTATCAGCCAAACGATATGGTTGGAAGTATCACACTCCAAGGGTTGGCAGCTGATATCGAGTTGACTCCTGAGCAAGAGGCTGGTTATTTAGAAGGAACGTTGGATGCGCTTACGTATGAAGGGGAGCTTGCTGGCGTTCCTGCTGCTGTGGAGACCTATGCTTTGTTTTATAATACAGATATTCTTTCCGAACCACCTACAACGATAGAAGAGCTCGAAGCCATAGGGGAGGAATATACAAATGCAGGAACAAATGAATTCGGTTTTCTATTAGAGTCGAAGGAGATGTACTTTGCTTATCCATTCTACGATGCATACGGGGGGTACATTTTTGCTGAAGATGGTGGCGATTACGATACCCTTGATTTAGGCTTAGCCAACGATGGTGCCGTTGAAGGTGGAGAAGTCTTGCAACGGTTTCACCAAGAAGGGTATTTGCCTCAAAATCTCAATGCAGATATTTTAAACGGATTGTTTCTAGATGGTAGCGTTGGAGCAGTCTTTTCAGGGCCATGGAATATTGCTGAATACGGAGAAAATCTTGGAGATTCATTAAAAACAGCTCCACTTCCAACGGTTAATGGAAATCCGATGCGCTCACTTGGCGGTGTAAAAGCGTGGATGGTTAATGGGTATAGTGATCACATTAGTTGGGCAACAGAATTAGCTGTATTTATGACAAATGATGAAAGCGCTCAAATTTTCTTTGAGCATAAAAGGGAGATTCCAGCACGAGCAGAAGTGAACCTAGATGATGAGCTTTATGAGGGGTTCCAAGAACAGTTAGAACATGCTTATTTCATGCCTAATGTTCCAGAGGTTTCAGCGGTTTGGGGGCCAATGGGGGATGCGAATGTTTTTATATCTCAAGGACATGATGTAAGAGAAGTATTAGAAGAAACCGTGGAACTAATTAATGATGAAATACAAATTATGGGGGCTGGTCGAGAATGAAAGAAGTAGCGCCGATGAAAAATCACAACCCCAAACTAGCTGGCATTCTGTCTATTGTGCCTGGCATTGGACAACTATATAATCGTCAATGGTTAAAGGGGAGTTTACTTCTCCTTATTACGGCTGCGTTTATTTTTGTGTTTTACGATATTTTTAATATGGGCTTTTGGGGGTTATTTACCCTCGGCACATTAGATGGCGTTGATGATTCTCGGGTTTTAATTGGACAAGGAATAGTCGCTGTCTTTCTAACGGTATTTGCAGTAATTATGGTGTTGTTAACGATGAAAGATGCTCGTCGTGTCGCGAAGATGCGAGTGGAAGGAGAGGCGATTCCGTCTTTACGTGAGAGAACGAAGCATTCCTGGGATAAAGGGTTTCCGTACTTACTTGTATTGCCAGGCTTAGCATTACTATTACTTGCGGTGGTATTTCCGCTTCTTTATATGATTATACTTGCGTTTACGGATTACAATTTGTTCAATTCCCCACCGAGAAATGTTTTGAACTGGGTTGGTTTTCAAAACTTTATTGATTTAGCAACAATTCCAATTTGGCGTCAAACGTTTATCTCAGTACTATCGTGGACGATCGTTTGGACCGTTGTGGCAACCACTCTTCAAATTGCGCTTGCGCTTTTTCTTGCAGTGATTGTGAATGACAAGCGTATTAAGTATAAAAAACTTATTCGTACCGTACTTATTTTACCTTGGGCTGTCCCGAGTTTCGTTACGATTCTTATCTTTGCTGCTATGTTTAATGATGGATTTGGTGCTATTAACAGCGATCTTTTTGTGCCGTTGTTTGACTTTGCAGTGCCGTGGTTGTCTGATCCTTTCTACACGAGAATTGCGTTAATTATGATTCAAGTGTGGCTCGGCTTTCCATTTGTTTTTGCACTCTTTACTGGTATTTTACAAAGTGTATCTGATGACTGGTATGAAGCAGCTGATATGGATGGAGCAAGTCGTGTACAGAAGTTTCGGTTTATCACGCTACCACACGTCTTATTTGCAACAGCGCCACTATTAATTATGCAGTATGCTGGTAACTTTAATAACTTTAATCTTATTTATCTATTTAATGAGGGTGGACCACCAGTACGAGGGCAAAGTGCAGGAAGCACCGACATTTTAATTTCGTGGGTGTACAGCCTTGCATTTGAAAACTCTCAATATAGTATGGCTGCAGCAATCTCCATTATTATTGGAATTCTCGTCGCGCTTTTTGCCGTCTTCCAATTCCGTCGCAGCGCGTCATTCAAGGAGGACAGATAAATCATGAATCTTAAAACAAAGTCTAAAATCGAAGTCTTTCTTATGTATGCGTTTATCTTCTTTATGTTCGTAATTATTGCATACCCTTTACTATGGACGATTGGTTTATCCCTTAGTCCAGGAACGAATATCTATGGAGCAAGTTTGTTACCGGAAAATTGGTCATTAGAAAACTATCGTTGGTTATTTTTTGATGAACAAAGTCAATACACAACATGGTATATGAACTCGTTGTTTGTTGCTACGATTACATCCATTTTATCAACTATTGTTGTTTGTTTTACGGCTTATGCATTTTCACGCTATCAATTCGTCGGCAAGAAAAACGGTTTGTATCTGTTCCTTGTATTGCAAATCTTCCCAGTAATTATGGCCATGGTAGCCATTTATGTATTGTTAAATACAATTGGGTTGCTTGACAGTTTATGGGGATTAATCCTTATCTATGTTGGTGGGTCCATACCGATGAATGCGTTCTTAGTAAAAGGTTACTTTGATACATTACCAAAAGAATTGGATGAATCAGCTAAGCTGGATGGTGCAGGGCATTTTCGGATTTTCTTCCAAATTGTTTTACCACTTGCCAAGCCCATTTTAGCGGTTGTTGCTTTATTTAACTTTATGAATCCTTTAATGGACTTTATTTTACCTAGAATTGTTTTAAGAAGTCCGGAAAATTATACATTAGCACTCGGTTTGTTTAATTTCGTAAGCGATCAATTTGCAACAAACTTTACCCGATTTGCGGCTGGAGCGGTATTAATCGCTGTACCGATTTCCATCGTATTCTTATTCTTGCAGCGCTACCTCATTTCTGGACTAGCGTCAGGTGCAACAAAAGGATAATAAAAATTCAAGAAGGTGCAGAATGATTTTGCACCTTTTTCTACACAAAGAGAGAAAGTAGATAGGAGTCGATTAACATGTCCAAGCAATGGTGGAAAGAAGCTGTATGCTATCAAGTGTATCCTCGTAGTTTCTATGATGCGAATGGAGACGGAATAGGAGATTTAAGAGGTGTCATTGAAAAACTAGATTATTTGCAGTGGATGGGAATTGATGTTATTTGGATGAGTCCAATGTACGACTCGCCCAATGATGACAATGGCTATGACATTCGAAATTACAAAGAAATTATGGCAGAGTTCGGAACAATGGCTGACTTTGATGAGTTGTTAGAGCAAGTGCATGCGAGAGGGATGAAGCTTATCATTGATCTTGTCATCAATCATACGTCTGATGAGCACGAATGGTTTGTAGAATCTCGTTCTTCAAAAGAAAGTGAAAAAAGAGACTGGTATATTTGGCGTGACGCTAAGGAAGATGGAAGTGAGCCGAATAACTGGGCGTCCATCTTTAATGGATCTGCTTGGCAGTGGGACGAAAAAACAGAGCAATATTACATGCATATTTTCTCCACAAAGCAGCCTGATGTAAACTGGGAAAACAAAGATGTGCGCACAGCTCTTTATGAGACGATGAACTGGTGGATGGATAAAGGAATTGATGGTTTCCGTGTTGATGCAATTAGTCATATTAAAAAAGTAGACGGTTTCCCAGACCTACCAAACCCAAATGAAGAGCGCTATGTAGAATCCTTCGATGGTCATATGAATCGTCCAGGTATTCATGATTATTTGCAAGAAATGAAAGAAAACACACTTGATCATTACGATGTTTTTACAGTTGGTGAAGCAAATGGCGTTCGAATGGAAAATCCTGAAGACGTGGCAGCATGGGTTGGGGAGCAAAACGGTGTTTTTAATATGGTGTTTCAATTTGAACATCTTGGACTATGGAACAAAGAGAATGAACAGAAGTTAGATGTTCCTGCTGTGAAAGAAGCACTGTCTAAGTGGCAATATGGTCTTGAAGGTGTTGGCTGGAACGCTTTGTTTATTGAAAATCATGATCAGACTCGGGTTGTATCTTCTTGGGGAAATGATAAGGAATATTGGAAACGCTGTGCAAAAGCGCTTGGTACCATGTATTTCTTCATGAAAGGCACACCGTTTATTTATCAAGGTCAAGAGATTGGAATGACGAATGTTCAATTTGAATCAATTGATGAATACGATGACGTGTCCATGCGTAACTATTATAAACAAGAAATTGAAAAAGGGGTTCCGCATGAAGACATTATGCACGTGATTTGGGAATCGGGACGTGATAATTCCCGAACGCCGTTGCAATGGAATGCATCAAAAAACGGGGGTTTTAGTTCAGCCGATCAAACGTGGATGAAAGTAAACCCGAATTATAAAACCATTAATATTGAAAGTCAGCAGGACGACCCAGACTCCATCTTGCACTACTATGTGAAAATGATTGAAGTTCGTAAACAATTTGATACACTAGTATATGGAAACTATCAACTGCTTAAGACGGCAGATCATATAGTTGCGTATAGTCGAACAAGTCAAGATGAAACATTTTATGTAGTCGTTAATTTATCGGAGAAGGAGCAACCTTTTTCTACCATTAAGAATGCTGAACTTGTTTTATCAAACGTAGATACAGAAGTGAGTGATACACTTAAGCCGTATGAAGCCCGTGTGTTTCGTACAAAGAACTAAGTGTCACAGCTGGACAATGATAAAAGGGATGAAGTCTAGTGAGTACAATTAAAGATGTTGCAAAGTTAGCAGGCGTGGCACCGTCAACCGTTTCTAGGGTGATTGCCGATAGTCCGAAAATAAGTAAACGAACAAAAGAGAGAGTCAAAGAGATAATGGATGAATTAGGTTATTATCCTAATGTTCATGCCCGCAATCTCGTAAATAAAGAAACGAATGTCATTGGTGTTATTATGCCAAGTGCATCCTACGCTCCCTTTCAAAATCCTTTTTTTCCAGAGGTGTTGCGAGGTATTACAGCGCAAGCGAATAAAGATAAATATGGCTTATATTTATCAACTGGACAAACAGAAGAAGGGATTATGGAGGAAGTAAAGGAAATGGTATATAGCCGTCGTGTTGACGGTATTATCTTATTGTACTCTACTACGTCTGATCCAATTATTCCTTTCTTACTTAGAGAGAAATTTCCATTTGTTGTGATCGGTCGTCCACCAGAAGACTATGCAGACGTTGTCTCTTATGTAAATAACGATAATGTGAAAGCGGCTAAAATGCTAACTGAGTATGTGTTGCTATTAAAACATGAACGCATTGGCTTTATTGGTGGAAGAAAAGATGCTTATGTCACACTTGATCATAAGCATGGATACGAGCAAGCACTAAAGACAGCTGGTATTGATATTAATCCGATGTACTTTGTTTATCATGATGAAGTGTTTGAAGGTGGGGAACAAGCGGTTATCGAATTAATGGCGCAAGCAACACCACCGACAGCTCTTGTTGTAGCAGATGATCTTATGGCTCTAGGTGTCTTGCGAATGTTAACGAGTATGGGTTACCGTGTACCAGAAGATATATCTGTCGTCAGCTTCAACAATGTACTCATGTCAGAGCTTTCGGCACCACCATTAACAACGATGGACATCTTTATTTATGAATTAGGCTTTCAAGCGGCAACCCTTGTTCGGGAACAAATTGCCTCACCACCATTGGATGCTCAAGCTAGAATTGTCGGACATAAGCTCGTTCGCCGTTCATCAACAAGTAGAAGAATAACAAAAGAAAGCACGCTTTAAACGGCGTGCTTTCTTTTTATTCACCCATCTTCTCTTTGTAATAATCAGCTAACAAATCTGCTACGGCATCAGCGCTTCGTAAGCTTTCTTCCATTGTATTATCGACTCCACCAAACTCGATCAGCATAGCAGTATTGGCTAAGTCTTGATTGTAAATACCATTCCCCTGTGATTTGTCTTTTGTAAATACGCCACGACTTAAGCCGGGATAGGCTTCTTCAATGCGGTTATGAAGTTCTGTTGCGGCAGCTAGTTGAGCATCTGAATTCGCGTGTGCCGTACCGACAACGAAAAGAATACGGGCGAAGGTTTCATTGTTAATGGTCACTGCTGTGAGATCACGACGAGCAGAGTCGCGATGAAAATCAAGCAGTAAATCGTATTGCTGTGTCTCTAGTTTACCCTCGATTATCTGACGAGAAGCCGAATAATAATTGGTCATACTACGCTCTTGCATGTAGGCATTCATATTGGTTTTGTCTACATCAGCAACAATTCCATGGGTGGAGAGCCTGTCCGCAAAGTGTTTCCCAACGTTAATGATGTTTAAATCAGGATTGCTGGAAATGGCTTGATCCGCATTTTCGGCACCTTCTAATCCTAATTCTGGTAAAAATGATTCATAGCTGTGTGTATGATAGATGAAAACAGATGGATCGGTATGTTCAGATTCTTGTTCAGGCGATTCTTCTTCATTTGTATGTTCTTTTGCGAGTTCTGCTAATGCTTCTTCAGGGGGCAACGTTTCTCTTGGCATATTGGTAACATCTGTTCCTTGTCCCGCAACAGCAATGGTTGTATCAAATGCCGCCATAGCTGGAATTCCTTGTGAAAGCAATGAGAGAGGATGACTGAAGTCTAAACTTGTTGCGGTTGATACCATAACGTTGCTTAACGATTTTGCTTTAAATTCAGGAGGGAGTGCTTCTTTAAAAATAGGATTTTCAAGTGAAATCAAATGGAGTAAATCAACGCCTTCTAAAGGCGATATAATCGTATTCAGTCCACGGTTATACCAGGTTTGATTTGTTGCTAGAATGCTAATAATAAGAAGTGTGGATAGAAGCATAATAGAAATACTTCCTAACCATTTAAGGACTACGTTCACAACACAATCACCTTCCTCTACTTTACTCTATGAAACTAACAATTAAATTAGCACAAAATAAAAAGAGAAGAGGCATTGGAAATTTTTTATTGCAATCCTGATAGGTTAAGCCTAGTATAAGACGTATCTTTTATCGTGAACGAAAATGAGGAGTCTATATGAACCGAAAAAAAAGTAATCCCTTTCGTGTAATTCTCTTCGCTTATTTACTTTCCATGTTCGTATTTAGTGTTCTGTTTTATTTGCCTATGTTTCATGAACCTGGTGTTTCGTTGACGTATCGTGATGCATTATTTACGTCTGTTAGTGCAGTGAGCGTAACGGGCCTAGTGACCATTAATGTGGTCGAAACGTTTAACTGGGGTGGGATACTCATTCTCTCGCTTGCTATTCAACTAGGTGGAATTGGTATTATGACACTTGCCACTTTTGCTTGGATGATGCTGGGAAGACGAATTAATCTTTCACAGCGTTTGTTGATCATTGTCGACCAAAACCGAGTACAAAACCAGTTTTCCGGTCTTGTTCGTCTAATGAGCAGTCTTATAGTTATTGCACTATGTATTGAAGGAGCAGGCGCCCTTATATTAGGGACCTACTATTTACGTTTCTTTGACGAACCCTTTGAAGCTTACTTACAAGGTGCCTTTGCCTCGTTAAGTGCTTTTACAAACGCTGGTTTTGATGTAACAGGTCAATCGCTAGCTCCATTTGTGGATGATTACTTTGTGCAATGTATAACCATTTTACTTGTGTTTGCGGGTTCAATTGGCTTTCCAGTTATTTTAGAATGTATTGAATACATAAAGAGCCGAAAACGCACATTTAAATTTAGCTTATTTACGAAACTAACGACAACGACGTATTTTCTTGTGTTTGTAATTGGAGCCTTTGGGATCTGGTTTTTAGAGAGAGACTTAGCGTTTGCTACTTTAAGCTGGCACGAACAGCTATCACAAGCAGTCTTTTTTTCGGCAACAACAAGAAGCGCAGGTCTATCCACAGTTGATTTAGCTGCATTTCACATCCCTGTTCTCTTATTCATGTCGCTATTAATGATGATCGGAGCAAGTCCATCAAGTGTTGGCGGAGGCATCCGAACAACGACATTAGCGGTGATGGCCCTTACATTACGAAGCTTTGCCATGGGAAAAAAACATGTGCACGTATTTGGCCGGAGAATTCATGAAGAAGACCAACAAAAGTCATTCGTGGTGCTATCCATTTTTACAGGTCTTTTGTTTCTAGCCATTTTGCTTATTATGACTTTTGAACAAGACACACCGGTTACACTGCTGCAAGTCTTAGTTGAAACGGCTTCGGCATTTGGAACGTGTGGCTTATCTTTAGGGATCACATCTGAGTTGTCCTTACCAAGTCAAGTTGTACTAATGGTCTTAATGGTAATTGGACGAGTGGGAATTATCGCAGTCCTATTCTCATTTAAGGGCGATAGAAAAGGAGAACAGTATCAATATTCTACAGAACGGATCTTAATTGGATAATAAGGAAAGGAGTGGATGGAGTTGCGAAAAAAACAATTTTTAGTCATTGGTCTCGGTCGGTTTGGAACGAGCGTATCAAGAGAACTCTATAAACATGGGCATGATGTTGTTGCGGTTGATTCAGATGAAGAACGAGTAGAAGATGCAGACGGATTTACAAGCCGAGCCATTATCGCTGATACCACCCATGAAAAAACGTTGCGCTCTCTTGAGCCGGAAAGTTACGACGCCGTCATTGTTGCCATTGGAGATCATATTCAAGAGAGTATTTTAACGACTCTTTTGTTGAAAGAACTAGGCGTTCAGAAGTTATGGGTAAAAGCACGTAACCAACAACATCATCGCGTCCTTGAGAAAATTGGCGCAGATCGCATCATTCATCCGGAGCTAGATATGGGGATACGCATTGCCCACAGCTTAGATTCCGACAAAGTCATTGACTATGTGGAAATTTCGGTGGATCACAGTATTGTCGAACTTGTCGCCACAAAAAAAATCGCTGGAAAAACGTTGGCGAAATTAAATATACGTAAGCGCTACAAGTGTAATGTGCTTGGCATAAAATCAGGCGAAAACCTGACCATTACGCCAATGCCGGACGATATGCTGAGCGCAGGAGATGTGTTGATTGTTTTAGGAGGCAATCGTGATTTGAAAAAGCTTGAATCGGATTTGTTATAAGGTGGGGCGAGAAAAAAAGAAAGACATTCGATAGTGGATGTCTTTTTGATTGTCGTTTACTAACTTGGTAGGGACATAGATTTCAATGTTACCGTGTAGTAAAGTGAACTTTACGTTACTAAGGGGCAGGTGGCAGTGGCATTAATGGCGTTAGGGATGAATCAGCTATTGATGGTTTACCTATCCCCTCACTTATTCCCAAAGGATGAACGGGCAAAAACAATAATAGGAAAATCGATGGTGGTGAATTATTTCGTTCTCTTCAGTAGCATCGTTTTGTTATTTTTTGTAGCCGGATTTAGTGGGATTCATTGGGACGCCCAACAAGTTTTACTCTTTTTAGCGTCTATTTTGTTGGTAAGGATTCCATCGACGATGGTTTTTTATGCAAGATGAATCTAAGTAGGGCTAATGAAATTCTTCCTGAATGCACACTAGTTGTGACAGCTGTCATGTGAATGAAGTGACATCGATGAATAGGGAATGAAGGGAAACATTTGTAAACTAAGATCAGCGACATCGTGTAGAGTGAAGTACAAATAAACGGTGTGCAAGGAGCTTAGGGATGGAACAAAGTGAAAAGCGAATTCGTTTGATAGACGTCTTAAGAGGTTTTGCCATTATTGGCACATTAGGAACGAATAGTTGGTTGTTTGCTCAACCGGGAAATCTTCTTGGTGTCTTTGTAAACGCAAATTGGTGGGAGGATATACAGTCTTTCTTACAGGCGTCTCTTTCTGTGTTTGTAAATGGGAAGTTTCTAAGTCTGCTGACAATTTTATTTGGAATAGGCCTAGAGTTAAAATACCGTAAAACAAAAAAAGACGAATTACCATGGATACCGTTGTATCTATGGACGATGGCTCTCCTCTTTATTGATGGTTTTTTGCACTTTGTTTTTGTTTTTGAATACGATGTGCTCATGAGTTACGCCCTCACAGGAGGAATCGTAGCGTTCATGATAAGTAAGCGTGAAAAGCTTCTAAAGAAGATAATGATGATAACCGGATTCATGCATCTTTTTGGTGTGGTGTTGGTGTCGATTCTCTGGTTTTTTATTTTAAAAGATGATTCATTTCTTTTTGAAATGGAGCGTATGGGTGAAGAGATAAGCTCAGTCTATCAGAATCAATCCTATTGGCAACAAGTCCACTATCGCGTGGTTCATTTTATAGAATTGCGAGCGGAAGCCATTCTGATTCTTTTTATGAATATCACACTGTATTTAGTTGGCATTCACTTGTATCGCGCAGGTGCTTTTTTAAACAATGAACGTGGAAGAGTCATCCGTAAGAAACTAATGATCTATGGTTTGGGGATAGGAATACCCTTAAATTTATTGGCGCTTGTGTCAGGTGGTTATTTTGACCTTGCTACGAGGTATATCTTTGCCCCTGTTTTAGCATTAGGATATATTGGACTGTTTGCTTGGGTTCTTCATAAAAAGATGGTCCCGTGGATCATGAAGCGTTTTGAAGCTATAGGAAAAACAGCATTAAGCTGTTATATCTTACAAAACATTGTCGCATCTCTTATGTTTTATGGTTGGGGTTTCAATCTTGCCCCCGTTTCTTCTGTCTATGTTGTGCTTCTATGTTGGTTGTTCATAACAATAGTTATG
The DNA here is from genome assembly GCF_004375095.1 of Shouchella oshimensis. Classification (NCBI taxonomy): domain Bacteria; kingdom Bacillati; phylum Bacillota; class Bacilli; order Caryophanales; family Bacillaceae; genus Shouchella; species Shouchella oshimensis. The sequence continues at coordinate 821,520 of NZ_SNUX01000002.1, forward strand.
ATGGTAGCAGCAGAGCTATTTGTTACATATTTAGGAACGGGACCTTTGGAGTATGTATGGAAAAAACTATCGTCTGCTCCGTTTAAAAATAGAGATTAGCCCTCAGTAAAAAGTAACGTAATCACGTTTCTATTATCGCGTGCAGTAAGGTTGCATAGGGGGAGAGCAAAGAATGAGGATCTTGAGATTTCATGAAAACGATACAGAGGAAGTGGTTTCGCTCTTTTATGAAACCGTTCATTCTGTTAATGCAAGAGACTATTCACGAGAGCAAGTAGAGGCTTGGGCGGCATTAGAGGATATAAGTGAAAGAATAAACCTGTGGAAAAGGTCATTAAATGAAAACCTAACGTTTGTTGTAAAAGTGAACGATCGAATCGTCGGCTTTGCTGATCTAACGTTTAAGGGTTACTTAAACCGATTGTTTGTTCATAAAGAGTATCAAAGACAAGGGATAGCATCTCTACTAGTTGATAAACTTGAGAGGGAAGCAAAGGGATTAAAGCTGCAAGCAATTGAAACAGAGTCTAGTATAACAGCAAAGGTATTTTTTACACATAGAGGCTACGTGACTGTTCGCCAACAAACCGTTGAACGAAAAGGTGTGAATCTAACAAATTTTAAAATGAGAAAAGAACTAAGTGCGACTTCGTTTCATGAATAATCATAAATCGGAAAGCATTTTTTACTAGTGGATGGAAAGGAAAGGTGCTCATGGGTATTAGAAATTCAGCAAAAGGAATTATGATTAGCGAAGATAAGATCTTAGTAACAAAAAACCGAGATGCTGAAGGGGATTTTTATCTTTTTCCTGGAGGTGGACAGGAGTGGGGTGAACCGCTGCATAACACCTTAAAAAGAGAGTTTTTAGAAGAGGTCGGGAAAGAAGTAGATGTGAAAGAACTCCTTCACATCCGTGAATACATCGGGAAGAATCACGAATATGCTGCATTTGATTCCAACGTCCATCAAGTTGACTATTATTTTTTGTGTCATGCAGTAAAGGAGTGTCGTGATCAAGCACCTACTCAACCAGACAAAAATCAAGTCGGTATAGAATGGCTCCCTATAGATGCGTTGCTTGAATATAGGATATACCCTAAAAGTTTGAGAAGTTATCTCATTGAGTACCACAATCATAAAAAAACGATTGTTTATCTAGGAGACATAAATTAATCGTCTTGACTGAGACCCTCTTGGAATAAAGGTAGAGATCCAAGAGAGTGCGTTTGTCAAAGTAAGTAGATTTTTATTATGTAAGTTGTTTAAATCGTTCTTTCTGAAGGCGTCCTGTATTGGCTACAAATGATTGGGTGGTTGATGGAGCATTTGGGGTGCCTCTTTTGTAAGCGCTCGATATTCAGATCGTCCAATATACATTGGAATCGATAGTTGCTCAAAGTCGATTGTATTGCTTGAAGTAAATGCCTGCTCATGTCGATAGCTTTGTATGACTTCACCGACAATCCATTCATGAGTACCATAGGTATGCTCGCCTACTACGTTGCATTCATAAGCAAAATAAGCTTCTTTAATAATAGGAACAGCACACAACTCACTTAAGTGGTAAGGAATATTAAAAAGATCAAATTTGTTCTGTTCTCTGCCACTATATGTTCCACTAAGTTGAATCCACTGGGAATATTCGCTCGGGAGAAACTGTACTGCAAAGGTTTTACTTTGTGAGATTAGCTCATATGTAAACGCTTCTTTTCGTAAAGCGAACCCATAATGTCCCGGGTTTGTTCCCATAAAGGTGTGCCAGCCTGATGCCATTACATTGACTTGATCATTTGATTGACTCGTTATGACAGCTACCATACTTGGATAGGTATGCCATGAAGCTTTTGAAACAGGTTTTAACATGTGCCCTACTCCTTCTTTTATCCTCGTCTTGAGTTCATCATAAAAGGACTTTGCGTTTCGATCAACAAATAACGCTCCTTCATTTTTAAAAACGTAATAAGTAGCAATGCCTTGAACTAGTCCCTGCTCTGTATGAATGCTAAAATGGGTGGAAAGGAGTTGGTAGACGATGGCAACCTTTTATAAGGAACCTTTTTCACTTGAAGAGACGGATAAGCTTGAAGCACGGTACAACGAGTTGTTGAACATTCCGCTTGATTCAGTGGAGCAGGTGGAAGTATTTCTCCAAAAGGAATCGGACTTATCCGATGAACTGGAAGAAATGATGACAGGTCATTATGTTGAATTTAATAGTTATAACGACTCTAAGGAAGCAAAGCGTGTATTTGAGCATGATCAGCAAGTTGTGTTGCCAATTGTAAAGAAATATTCCGCTTTATTAGATGATGCGTTTCTCTCATCAAACGTTTTAGCTCAATTACCAGAAGAACAGTATGGCTACTTAGTAAAAAGAAGAAAAAGTGCACAGGCATTATTTCAAGAAGCAACAATTCAGCTAGAGGTAGAAGAAGATCAACTAGCCACTACCTATTTTGAACATACTGGATCAATAACCGCTGATTGGGATGGAAAAGAACTAACCCTTCCTCAATTAGCTGCTTATGCTGAAAGTGTTGACCGTGATCAACGAAAACGTGCTATGACAAAATTACGTGAGGCTTACATAAAAAAAGAAGAGCCTTTGCAGGAAATTTTATCAGAGCTTATTCAACTTAGGCAGAAAAAGGCTGAAAATGCTGGGTTTACGAATTTTGCAGATTATATGTTTCAGAAATATGATCGGTTTGATTACACACCAGCGGATTGCAAACGCTTAGCAGAGAATGTGGCGACGTATGTGAAGCCGGTTGTTGAAAAAATTCATAAGCGCCATCAGCAAGGATTAGGGTTAGATTCGTATTTACCATGGGATCGTAGCGCTATCAAGCCTGGTGAAGAGCCGTTAAAACCATTTGACACAACAGAAGAGCTTATTTCAAAGACAGAAAAAGTGTTAAATCAGCTTGACCCTTCTTTTGGTCAGCTTCTTTCTCAGCTTAAAGAAGGAAACACGCTTGATCTTGAAAGCAGGAAAGGGAAGTCGCCAGGTGGGTTCTGTTCGTCACTGCCACTTTCGCAGCTTTCTGTTATTTTTATGAATCATGCGAACCAGCATGAGGATATGATTACCCTTATCCATGAAATGGGGCATTGCATTCATAACGATAGGAAGAAAGAGCTTTCGTTAGCGGCTTATCGTGATACGCCGATGGAATCAAGTGAACTCGCAAGTATGTCTATGGAATTATTTACGTTGCCGTTCTGGGATGTTTACTATGAGAACCAGGAAGAGTATGAGCGTGCCAAACAGAAGCAGTTAGAATCAATTGTAACGTTCTTACCAATTGGAATGGTGATTGATTCGTTTCAACATTGGCTGTATGAACACCCGAACCATTCAAAGGAAGAGCGCAACAAGAAGTATCGTGAGTTGCTGACAAAACTTCAGTCGAATGTCGTTGATTGGTCTGGTTATGAAAAGTGGCAAGAAACTCAATGGCTTAGCGTGCTTCATATTTTTGAAGTGCCATTTTATTATATTGAATATGTTATTGCCCAGCTTGGAGCCATGCAGCTATACAAGCAATATAAAGAACACCCAGAAGAGACATTAAAACGGTATAAAGCCGCGCTTGCCCTAGGCAGTTCAACGTCATTAACGGATGTCTATAAAGCAGCAGGAATAGCGTTTGATTTCTCAGAAGACATGATTCGTTCGCTTATGGCGTTTATGGAAAAAGAATTAAAGTTATAAAAAGCCTACCACATAAAAGGGTAGGCAAAGAAGATCGTTCTACTACTAAGAACGATCTTTTTTCATATGTATATGTTTCAGGAGTCCTCGACGCCGAAGTTCTTGTTTAATAATGGAAATAAAGTCAGCATTCAAACAATGTTGGATCGCACGATCATATGCTTCTAGAAGAAGATCATCGGATAGTTGCTGTAACATGACGAGGCTCCCCTTTGTTTTAGGATTCTGCTTGTATACATGTAATTTATCACAATATATAGTGTTTATCAATATAATCTCACACTATATATACTTATTTTTTGTGCTTAATCGAAGTTCGACATAAAGCGACTGTCTTCCATCATAACAGTCAAATAGAGGTTAATGTTTTCGACAAACATCTTTGATCATACGAAGGTTTAACCATTCGTAGTCGTCTGATAAAAGGAGTTTAATGCGCTTGTTCAAATCATCGTACTTTGTGACCTTTCCATCTAGTGAGTGGTAACGACCATCATGCCAGAATGTTACGGTAGTGTCGTACTGTTGCCTAATCGCATCCATAATGATTTCACCTAGCTCCTGCCAGCTGTCTTCGGATAACGGCTCATGTAGTGGAATATAGCTTTCCTGTTGTTGTAGTTTAAGCCATCCTTCTTTGTGCTCTGGCAGCATCATCCGACTGCCTTCCCAAAGCAAATTTCCTCGTTTAACGAACAATTCTTCTTTACGCATAGCGAACGTCCTTTCGTCTTTTTCTTTTTATTATAGACGAATGTGCGTTCGTTATACAATGGTGATTGTTGGATATTTAGCAAATAGGATGTTTTTCAAGCTCCTATAAAGGGTATGAAGTGGTGATACTTACTTAGAAAAGAGGGAATGTATGCGCTGGATTATTGATCGACCAAAGCTAACGGTCTTATTCTTTACCATGCTAACGATTGTCGGAGCGATTAGCTTTACACAGCTTTCACAACGGGAAATACCAGAATTTGAACCACCAATTGGTCAAATTATAACCGCTTACCCTGGTGCTTCATCAGAAGAAGTGGAGCTGCAAATTACAAGTCAAATTGAAGGTATTTTAAGCGAGTATGAAGAAATCACTTCCTATGAATCGGTTTCTGCGCCTAGCTTATCTCTTATTACGGTTGAACTCGACGAAAGTGTCGGAAAAGAATCGACTATTTGGAATGACGTATCTCAAAAAGTAAATGGGCTCTCTTCTACGTTACCAGACGATGCTTTAAATCCTGAGGTAGAAACAGATTTAGGGGATCAAGGGCTCGCTACATATCAAATAACCTATAATGACGATGTAGACATGGATGAGCTCATACAGCTCATTGATCTGTATGAAGAAAAGCTGTCATCACTTGTTGATATAACAGGTGTTGACGTACAGGGAGTCGTGGAGAAAGAAATAGCGGTTAGGCTCGATGCGGAAGCAATGGAAGAAAATAACCTTTCATACGCACAAGTACTTGGAGTCTTGCAAGGTGAAGAAAATACATCACCGATAGGCGAATGGGAGACAGAAGGGGCCATCGTTCCTGTTAATATGGAGACCTATCAGGATGTGTCTTCCTTTAATAATCTGCCTGTTGGTGTAGATGAAGAAGGCAATATCGTTCGACTGCAAGATGTTGGAGTAATGGAAAAAAGCTATAAAGCACGTGAAGAAGCTGTCCAATTTAATGGGGAGCAAGCGTTGTCATTAACGTTTACGTTACAGTCAGGCAGTAGTGTACCTGCCGCACAAAATGAACTCAACGGGTACGTTGATGAACTCGAAAGCGAGTTACCCGCGGGAGCAGAAATGGAGCTGTTATATTCCCAAAGTGACCTCGTATCAGAGCTTTTTGCAGATTTAGCGTGGTCATTTGGATTTGCTTTTCTAGCTGTTCTCATTGTGTGTTCATTAGGCTTGCGAATAGGGTCTGCGATTAGTGTGGCGATTGCCGTTCCAGTATCGCTTAGCATTGGCTCACTGGCACTACCATTTGCAAATGTTGATTTGAATCAAATTTCGTTAATTGCCTATATCCTTGTGTTAGCTATCTTAGTCGACGATGCCATTGTCGTTAATGATAATATTGAGCGTCAATTAAGGCTAGGAAAACCAGCAAAAGAGGCAGCGAGAAAAGGAACGACAGAAGTACTCGGTTCTGTTATTACGTCAACCATTATTGTGGTGTTTACATTCTTTCCGATTTTATTCTTACCAAGTGGAGCAGGTGAATTTATTCGTCCGCTACCTGTTGTTGTTATTAGTGCCATCGTTGCATCGACGGCTGTTGGCTTAGTCGGTGTCCCTGTTTATCGTGTATGGAAGGAGAGACGAAAGCCAACAAAGCAAGATGGGCGATCAGCAGGTCTTGCAGGACCACTTTTAGAAAAAGGTGGAAACTGGTATGGGCGAAAATTAATGAAAGGCGTTGTAAACCATCCCTTTATTGTTGCTTTCACGGGTTTAATTGTTGGGACAGCTGCATATGCTCTTATCCCATGGATTCCAATTGAGTTCTTCCCAGATTCTGATCGAGAAGAGGTGTTTGTTGAGACGACGTTAGCTGATGGTACACCACTTGCACAAACAGAGGAAGAGGCGGAAGCCATTGCTAGTTGGTTAGGTCAGCATGACTTTGTTCGGTCTGTATCTACCTATTCAGGAACATCCATCCCACGTTTGTTTAACGCCAATGGTGGCAGCGAAGAAAGTCAAAACCTAGCAAACTTCCTAGTGTTCATTGATAAAGAAGAGATTGAAGCAAGAACAGCAATGGATCTGTGGAGCGAGACGTTACCTGAAGCTTTTTCTGTTATTGAAACGTACGAGGTATCCATTATTGAATCTGGTCCTCCAGTAGGTGCACCCATTGCGATTGACATTAGTGGACCATCTATTGATGAATTAATGATGAAAAGTGCCGAGGCTAAGGAGCTTTTACTGAATGTAGACGGCGTGTTAAACGTAGATGATACCATTGGGAATCCCGTTCAATCGTATGTAGTTGAATTAAATCGAGAGGCAATGGAGGAGAATGGATTAACAAGTGATGAGCTTTCTCAGTCGTTGGCAGTACTCGGCGAAGGCATTCCGCTTGGAACATTTGATGAAGACGGAGAGTTGCTTGATTGGCGTCTTGTCATTGAAGGGGATGAGCGTGAACTACTTGGGACGGTAACGATAGCTGGTGAAACAGGAAACCGAGTTCCGTTAGCTGACGTTGTTTCTCTCTCAGAGGAAGAGATCCAACCACGAATTCCTCGTCAACAAGGAGAGCGCACCGTTACCGTTCGTGCTTTTCCAGCAGAGAATCAATCAGCTGATGATATTATTGCAGAAGTTGAAGACGAGCTACTTGCGTTAGAAGAAAGTGACTACAGTGTGCAGATCGGTGGGGAAACGTCTGAGCGGACGGAAGTTTTTGTACAGATTGGCCAAATTTTTCTTATTGTAGTCTTTCTTATTCTGATAGCGATGGTCATTCAATTTTATTCATTAACGATTCCGTTCATTGTTCTTAGTGCAGTGTATTTGGCTTTTTCAGGAGCGATGATTGGGCTGTTTCTAACACAAACAGGTTTAGGCTTTATGTCGTTGATGGGTGGCGTTAGTCTAGCTGGAATTGTGGTTCGAAACGGGATTGTGCTCATTGAATTTATTGAACAGCGAAGAAAAGAGGGGCTTCTACCTAAAGAAGCGGTGATGCTTGCAGCGGAACAACGGTTTCGACCGATTGTATTAACCTCGCTTGTAACAATTGCTGGTTTAATCCCAATTGCGTTTGGAAACAGTACGTTGTTTCAACCACTAGGTATTACCATTGTGTCGGGTGCATTATTTTCAGCGATATTAACGTTATTTGTTGTTCCAGCCCTTTATCTAGTAAGAGTTCGTTGGAAAGAAGGAAAGCTTGAGTAAGAAAAGAGTAAAAAAGCTGTTTTAGTAGGTGAGTTCCTGCTAAAAACAGCTTTTTTGTTATGCGCTTTATTCAACTCGGTTTGAATCTGGTCGAGATTTTGAACTTGAACGGTTATCTTCAAATTCTTCACGTGTAAAAACATCGTCTACATTCATATTGAATTCAACAAGCTCTAATCCAGTCATTTGGTGAATATTTCTTGCTACACTCTCTTTAATATCCTTATAAATAGCTGGAATGCTCTTCCCGTACTCAACATATACTTCAAGGTCAATAGCGACTTGCTTTTCACCGACGTCTGCGCGAATGCCTTTTGTAATACTTTCTTCTCTGCCGAATGTCTCTTTCATTCCTTGGAAGAAGCTTCCGCTCATACCGAGAATACCGTCTGTTTCAATGGTTGCTAATGCGGCAATTTTTTTTATGACTTCATCATCGTACGTTAAATGATTACGATTTTCTTGTTGCGTATTCTGTTGTTCCTGTTCTATTTGTCCTGTTGTTTTTGCTGTTGAACCAATTGTTGAGGCCATAGAGTATCTCTCCTTTTTATCGTTCATCCTACCGAGTAGGAACGATGACTTATCCTGTGTGTAACCGTTCTTTAACAAGATTAAACATTTGAGTGATTGAACTCCCTACACACTTCTTGAAGAACATCTTCTTTTACTAACAGGAGGAGCTCTCCAACATCGGTCTGAAGGAGAGGCGCTAAAAGCTGCTCGCTGTTTCACTTGCATAGGAAAAAAACAGTCAGCTTACAGAAAGAATTATTAGAAAATAAGTAGTTGACAGTCTATTTAATCAAGAGTAGAATTTTCTTAAATCATATTAAATTACAAGGGATTATCGGAATAATGCGAATGGAAGAGAAGGAGGAGCACGATTGAGCTATCTCTATAAAGAAATGCAAGGTGAGGACTATGCGGTGCTGAATTCGAAGTTAAAGAGTCGGGATAGTATCGATATTTTACGTTTTGCTCACCAAACTTATGGAAAAAACCTTGTTTATGCGTGTAGTTTTGGAGCAGAAGCAATGGTCATGCTAGATTTACTGTCCAAAGTTCAAAAAGACGCACAGATCCTATTTTTAGATACAGACTTTCATTTTAAAGAAACGTATGAACTTATTGAAAAAGTAAAGCAACGGTATCCTCATATGCAAATTAAGTTAGCAAAATCCTCTCTTACCCCAGAAGAGCAGGAGAACCAATTTGGATCGAAGCTTTGGTTAACCAACCCTGATCAATGTTGTCAAATTCGAAAACTAGACGTGCTAGAGCGTGAGATGGCACCGTTTGATGCGTGGCTGTCTGGCTTACGTAGAGAGCAGTCACCCACAAGAGCGAACACTGAATTTATTAATCAAGATAATCGATTTAAAAAAGTGAAAATTTGCCCACTTATCCATTGGACGGAAGAGGAAATTTGGATGTACATTGAGCTCCACAAGCTTCCGTACAATCCGCTTCATGACCAGCATTATCCAAGTATTGGCTGCACTTATTGTACGAAGCCGGTTATGCCAGGTGAGGATAATCGAAGCGGGCGTTGGCAAGGCAATCAAAAGACAGAATGTGGGCTACACGCACCGACGAAAGGGGAAGAATAATGGTAGTAAAAGAGAAGGAACTTGTACAGTTATACGAGCCGACTTACACAATAAAAGGGATAGAGGCAGAGATTGAGCTGGATGCTTTTGCTTTATCGGACTTGGAGTTAATTGGGATTGGTGGGTTTTCTCCATTAACGGGTTTTTTAAATGAAGAGGACTATCATGCAGTTGTTGAGAGTATGCGCTTAGTGAATGGAGAGCCATGGAGCATCCCTATCACATTACCAGTTGATCAACAAAAAGCCGAAGCATTGAAACATCATACGAAAGCAAAGCTTGTCTATAAAGGCGACGTTTATGGTGTGATTACGATTGAAACCATCTATCAACCTGATAAAAAGCGAGAAGCGAAACATGTGTACCGAACCGAGGACACTGAGCATCCAGGTGTTGCAAAGCTCTTTTCTAGACCGAGTGTGTACGTCGGTGGCGATATTGTACTAATAAAGCGATTAGAACGCGAACAGTTTGGTTCATATTATCTAGATCCAGCAGAAACCCGAAAACAGTTTGCCGAAAAGGGTTGGAAAACCGTTGTTGGCTTCCAAACGCGCAACCCGGTTCACCGCGCCCATGAATACATACAAAAAGCAGCACTAGAAACGGTGGATGGGTTATTTTTAAATCCACTTGTTGGTGAAACAAAGGCAGGAGATATTCCAGCAGACGTTAGAATGGAAAGTTACGAGGTCTTACTAGCAAATTACTATCCTGAAGAGCGTGTTCATTTGTCTGTTTTTCCAGCGGCAATGCGGTACGCTGGACCAAGAGAAGCAATCTTCCACGCCCTCGTTCGAAAAAATTACGGCTGCACCCATTTCATCGTTGGACGTGATCATGCTGGTGTTGGAAATTATTATGGAACATATGACGCGCAGGAAATTTTTAAGGAGTTTCAGCCTGACGAACTAGGCATTAAACCTCTTTTCTTTGAGCATAGTTTCTTCTGCAAAGCATGTGGCAATATGGCTTCGTCTAAAACATGTCCACATGAGCCAACTCAGCATGTCATTCTATCTGGTACGAAGGTTCGTGAGATGCTAGCAAACGGAGAGCTGCCACCGGCGGAATTTAGTCGGAAAGAAGTCGTTGAAATTTTAATTCGTGGGCAACAGGAGGCAGGTGCATGAGTAAATCGGTTGACAATCTTGTTTGGCACGAAGCAACGATTACAAAAGCAGACCGCCAAGCGAAAAACAATCATAAAAGCTGTTTACTTTGGTTCACTGGCTTATCAGGATCAGGAAAATCGACATTAGCAAATGCTCTTGATCAAGTGCTGTATAACAATCATCTAAACAGCTATGTGTTAGACGGTGATAACATTCGCCAAGGACTGAATCAAGATTTAGGATTCACTGATGCAGATAGAGTGGAAAATATCCGTCGTATCGGTGAAGTGAGTAAATTGTTTGTTGATGCAGGCACGATTGTATCCACAGCTTTTATTTCGCCATTTGAAAACGACCGTCAGCGTGTGCGGGAGCGTTTCGCTGAAAATGAATTTATTGAAGTGTATGTCAAATGTGATTTAGAAGAGTGTGAAAAGCGAGATGTAAAAGGCTTATATAAAAAAGCAAGGGCAGGAGAAATACCATACTTTACAGGCATTAGCTCCCCTTATGAAGCACCGAGTCAACCAGAAATTATTGTAGACACAGCAAATGAAACGATTGAACAGTCGGTAGAAAAACTGGTGAACTACTTAAAAGGAAAACAGATTGTAAGGTAGGGGGCAACACATGAGTAGAGGAACCGTTTACCTTATTGGAGCAGGTCCTGGGGATATTGGGCTTATTAGTTATAAAGGAATGCAGCGATTGCGACAAGCTGATGTGGTACTGTACGACAGACTTGTTAACCCTTTGCTTCTAGAAGAAGTAAAGGAAGGAGCAGAGTTGATTTACGTCGGTAAGCTACCAAATCGCCACATTCTTAGGCAAGAGGCTATTCATGATGAACTGGTACGTCAAGCCGATCATCATCAAACCGTCGTTCGATTAAAAGGAGGCGATCCTAGTGTATTTGGTCGGGTAGGAGAAGAGGCGGCGTTTCTGGATCGCTATCAAGTCCCCTTTGAGATTATACCAGGTATAACATCTGGCATTGCAGTACCAGCTTATGCAAATGTCCCAGTCACCCATCGAACAAAAGGTACGAGCTTTGCTGTTGCAACCGGGCATAGTCAAAAAGAAAACTCACTTGAGCTGGATTGGTCAGGGCTTGCCAAAATCGACACGGTTGCTTTTTATATGGGGGTAAAAAATCTTCCGCGAATTGTGGAAAATTTTATTCAACACGGCCGACCTGAAAGTGAAAGTGTCTTATGTATTCAATGGGGGACGACGAGCAAGCAAAAAGTAGTGAAAGCAACGTTAGCGACCATTGTAGAAGAAGTAAATAGTCATGGGATTGGCAATCCAGCCATTACCCTTGTCGGCAAAGTAGCGGAGCTTTATAAGGGTAAAAGTTGGTTCGAGGATCAACCTTTGTTTGGACATTATCCACTTGTTTTAGCAGAAGGGTCTTCAAGCTTGGTAAGCGATTTAAGACAAGCTGGTGCCGAGGCATTCGCTCCTAAAGTGGCGCTTCAAAAGGATGAAAATAGCGTTTTGTTTTATTCTAGTGATGATGTAGAGGTATTTATTGAACAGCTAAGAGAAGAGGCGGTAGATATTCGGACCATTTCCCTCGACCTTGTTGCAGTGACATCAAGTGCACAAAATGCACTTAAGCACTATGGTCTTCTAGCCGCCCCGTTAGAAAGAAAAACGGAGGACGAATCAACGCTGTCAAATTTGGATGAAAAGTGGACAACTGCAACAAACGTTATTCTAGGACGTTTGCAAGAGGAGCAGTCTATTACCGATATTATTTTATCCTCTTCTCAACGGCTTCCACACTTATTTAGAATAGTTGAACAGTACCCTGAATTAAGAGAGGTTCCTATCTATAGTGACCAAGAGGAAGTAGTAAAAACGTTATGTACATTAGGGTTTCTTGGAGTAAGAGTGAGCGGGCAAACCCCAAGTGTATTAGGGCAGTGGTTACACGCAAGGCAAGGGAAGGTGATGAATGATGCAAGCTATTCTTTACGTCGGTCATGGCAGCCGAGTCCAAACTGGTAATGAGCAGTTTAAGACGTTTATTGACCGTATAAAGTCATCCTTTTCTCATTTTCAAACTTATGCCTTTATAGAATTAAGCGCGCCGACCATTCAAGAAGGGATTGATCGTTGTGTAAAGGCGGGAGCGACAAAAATTGCTGTAGTCCCGGTCTTGTTGTTAACAGCGTACCATGCAAACAAAGACATCCCAGATGAATTAAAAAAAGCAAAGCGACGGTACCCATCAATAGAGCTTACATATGGGCGCCCTTTTGGCATTCATCAAGATGTCATTCAAGTAGCTATGGATCGTCTTAAACAGGCAGGGTTACAAACCATGAATGGTACTCGTGAAGAGGGGACGACCATTTTAGTCATTGGTCGAGGATCAAGTGATGGCAACCAACCAAGTGATGTAGCAAAAATTGGACGACTTCTTTATGAACGTCTAGCGTGTGATAACGTGGAAATCGGGTTTCTTGCTGCGACAACACCGACTGTAGAGCAGGGGTTATTGAAGTGTGAGCGATTACGTGCAAAGAATGTTTACGTGTTGCCCTATTTATTATTTACAGGCGTACTAATGAATGAGCTAGCACAACAAATTAAAGTGAGAAATCAAGGTACAGATACAAACTACATTCTCTGTGATTTTCTAGGTTTTGATTTCGGTTTAGAAGGTGTACTAGAAGCGCGGGCAAAGGAAGCGATCGAAATGGAGCCAATGAGTCTATGAGCCATGCCCTTCCTTATATGATTCAAGTTTCACAACTATCGATTACAGTCGTTGGTGGAGGAATGGTTGCGAAGAAACGCACACAATCACTCATTGATGCTGGTGCGCATATTCATCTCGTTACCCCGCGTTTAAAGGGTGATTGGGATGAACTTATTCGTTCACACAACCTAACGTGGGAAGCGCGTAAAGTAACAGATGAAGAATGTCTTTTAGCAGATTGGGTTTTTCTTTGTACTAATAATTCAGCTTTACATGATGGGTATAAACAAAACAAAGTACCCCGCCAAATGGTTTATCGGTGTGATCTAGCCCAAGAAGGGAATTTCTATGTACCAGCGTCTATTGAACGAGGGCTGTTAAGTGTGAGCGTATCGACAGCCGGTGCAAGTCCTTCATACACGAAACATATAAAAGAAACACTTGAAGCCGTCTTGCCTTCACATGCAGCTGAGGATTTACAATTTTTACAGCAGGCGAGAAAAAGGATACTTGCTCAAAAAGGCGAAAGACAAGCTAAACTAAAAGTGTTAAAAGAATTAGCGTCAAAGGACCGTTTGAGAGATCCTAACCGGGAAGAGTGGTTAAACGAGGCGTGCGCGTTAGTAGAAAAAGAGAGAAGATAAGAGGTGGAAGAACTTGCAGTTGCAACCAACGAATAGCCCATTTACTCAACAACAAGTTGAATGGCTAAATCAATTACTACCAACCTTAACGCCTGAACAAAAAGTTTGGCTGAGTGGCTTTATGGCGGCGTCAGGAAGCACAGTCAGTCTCGAAGTAGCGGCTAGTACGGAGGTAAAGAGCGAGCCAACAAAAGAAGAGGCTATCGCGGCGAAGCGTGAGGTAACGATCTTATATGGCTCCCAAACAGGGAATAGTCAACAGCTAGCAGAGCTAGCAGCGACTCAGTTAAAAGAACAAGGCGTAGACGTGATCTTGTCGTCTATGCATACATACAAACCAAAACAATTAAAAGACGTCAAGCATCTACTTATTGTCGTAAGCACACATGGAGAAGGTGATCCGCCAGACCATGCGATTACGTTCCATGAATTTTTATACAGTAGGAAAGCGCCTAATGTAGAGGGATTAGCTTATTCCGTTCTCGCTTTAGGAGACTCTTCTTATGAATTTTTCTGTCAGACAGGAAAAGACTTCGATGAGCGTTTAGCAGCATTAGGTGGAACCCGATTATACCCTCGTGTTGATTGCGATCTTGATTTTGATGAAGAAGCAAATGAGTGGCTAACAGGTGTGGTGAAAAGCTTAGCTGAACAAAGTGGAGAACCTCAGGCGCAAACAGAAACAAAAGGACCAGCAACAACAAGCACCACCTATTCTCGTTCAAACCCTTTCCAAGCAGAGGTGCTTACCAATTTGAATTTAAATGGTCGAGGCTCAGCTAAAGAAACTCGGCACTTAGAATTGTCACTCGAAGGGTCGGGACTATCTTATGCACCTGGAGACAGCGTTGGTATTTTTCCAGAGAATGACCAAGCGCTTGTGGAAGCATTATTAGAGAAAACAGGCTGGGATGAAGAAGAGGCAGTTACCATTAACAAAAAAGGCGATGTAGTACCTTTAAAGAATGCACTTTGTTGTCACTTTGAAATTACGGTGCTCACAAAGCCTCTACTCGAAAAAGCGTCTTTGCTGACAGATCATCAAGGGTTGAAGACGTTGCTTCATCCAGATCATGCAGAAGAATTAAAAGCCTATTTAGAAGGAAGAGATCTTCTTGATTTATACGAAGACTTCGGCCCATGGAACGCAGGAGCAGCGGAATTTGCTGGGATTTTAAGAAAAATCCCACCTCGCTTGTACTCGATCGCAAGTAGTTACGAAGCAGAACCAGAAGAAGTCCATTTAACCATTGGGGCTGTGCGCTATGATGCAAACGGTCGTAGCCGTTCAGGGGTATGTTCTGTGGAATGTGCTGAGCGGAAAGAACCAGGCGATACAGTATCTATTTTCATACAAAAAAATGAAAGCTTCCGTTTGCCAAGTGAAGAAGCACCCATTATTATGATCGGTCCAGGAACAGGAGTAGCACCGTTTCGTGCTTTTTTAGAAGAAAGAGACGAGCGTGGTATTGAAAGCCCAGCTTGGTTGTTTTTCGGCGATCAGCACTTCACAACTGATTTTCTGTATCAAACTGATTTTCAACGCTGGTTAAAAGACGGTGTTCTCTCGAAAATGGATGTGGCATTCTCGCGAGATACAGCGGAGAAAGTGTATGTGCAGCACCGAATGAAAGAGCATGGGGCTGAACTATTCACATGGTTAGAGGACGGGGCTTATGTGTATGTATGCGGAGACGAAAAACGCATGGCAAAAGACGTACAAGATACACTGATTGCCATTATTCAAGACGAAGGTCAGAAAACAGAGGAAGAAGCCGTTGCGTATTTAACGGCTATGCAGCAGCAAAACCGCTACTTGCGAGACGTATATTGAGGGAGGGATACAATTGACGAATAAAGATGCAATTCAAGCACAGGATGGACCTCCGAGTGACGTAGAGCGGATAAAACAGGAAAGCAATTATTTACGAGGAACGCTAACAGAGGCGCTGGCAGAACCTATTTCGTCAGGTATTAATGATGATGATAACCGCTTAATGAAATTTCACGGCAGTTATTTGCAAGATGATCGGGACTTAAGAGAGGAGCGCAGACAGCAGAAGCTTGAGCCTGCTTACCAATTCATGGTTCGAGTTCGATTGCCAGGAGGGGTGGCAACACCTGATCAGTGGTTAAAAATGGATGAACTAGCGCACCAATATGGAAATGGTACATTGCGCTTAACAACGCGACAAACGTTTCAAATGCACGGCATTTTAAAATGGAATATGAAAAAAAGCATTCAAGGTATAAACGAGGCATTAATGGATACCATTGCCGCATGTGGAGATGTGAATCGAAATGTCATGATTACACCGAATCCTTATCAATCGGAATATCATCAAGAAGTATACGAGTATGCACGGAAATTAAGTGATGATTTATTACCGAAAACAAGAGCCTATCATGAGATATGGCTTGATGAGGAGAAAGTGGCAGAGACACCGAAGCAAGAAGAAGTGGAACCGATGTATGGGGCGCTCTATCTCCCTCGTAAATTTAAAATTGGTGTAGCGATTCCACCAGCAAATGATGTAGATGTGTTTTCTCAAGATATTGGCTATATTGCGGTTATTGAAGATGGGAAGTTAAAAGGCTTTAACGTGGCTGTCGGTGGAGGCATGGGGATGACCCATGGAGATCAACAGACCTATCCTCAGCTTGGGCGTGTCATTGGCTTTTGCAAACCAGATCAAATGGTAGACGTTGCAGAAAAGCTCATTACGATTCAGCGAGATTACGGGAATCGTTCTGAACGGAAATATGCGCGCTTCAAATATACAATTGATAAACGTGGTCTTGATTGGTTAGTAACAGAACTACACAATCGTTTAGGCTGGCAGCTTGACGTAGCGAAACCGTTTCAATTTGATCATAATGGCGATCGCTATGGTTGGACGAAGGGCATTCGGGGGCGTTGGCATTTTACATTATTTGTGCAAAACGGCCGAATTAAAGACGATGCCGACTATCAACTGATGACTGGATTGCGAGAAATTGCCAAGGTTCACACAGGTGATTTTCGTTTAACAGGAAACCAAAACGTCATTATTAGCAATGTGCCAACTGCGAAGAAAAAACAACTAACAGCGTTAATCGAACAGTATGGTTTATCAGACGGCACATATACGTCTGGATTACGGAGAAATTCAATGGCATGTGTTGCCTTTCCTACATGTGGCTTAGCGATGGCAGAATCAGAACGGTATCTTCCTTCTCTTGTAACGAAGCTAGAATATGTACTAGATGACGCGGGCTTAAAAGATGAAGATATCACGATTCGAATGGCAGGCTGTCCTAATGGCTGTTCGCGAGCCGCGATTGCAGAAATTGGCTTCATCGGTAAGGCCCCAGGGAAATACAATCTTTATTTAGGAGCCGGTTTTGCCGGTGAGCGTCTGAGTAAAATGTATAAGGAAAACATCGGCGAAGCTGAAATTCTGGATACGTTGTCTCCAATCATTCATGAGTATTCAAAAAGTCGCACAGAAAACGAGCGCTTTGGCGATTTCGTCATTCGTTCGGGTTACATTAAGAAGACAGAGGGAGGAACGGATTTTCATAAGTCATGAGGCGACACTTTTTACTAGGATGGAAGGTCTGTTTCTTAGCTGTTGGAAAAAGTGAGCATGAAAGAGAACGATTTAGTAGGAAACAAAACCCCGACACGATAAACGATGTCGGGGTTTTGTTATTTTCGACCTTTCACGAGCTGAACGATTAATACAATTAATGCAACAATCAGAAGTAAATTAATAAAGCCACCGGCAACATCAAGCACAAGTCCGACGAGCCATACAGCAAGAATGATGCCAAGAATGGTCCAAAGCATAATGAAGTCCTCCTTATTTGAAAGTCATATTACTATAATCCCCTATTGTGTAAACAGATAAACATTGGCTGTGATTTTTACTGCCTTGTTATCACGCCGTTTCAACCAATGGGTCATTTGGAGAAGAAACCTCACTTTAAACATAAAAGAAAAATGACATATTATGAACGTTACTTTCATAGAATACTAGGACAGCATTTATTTCTAAGGAGGACGAGTCGTGCACAAATGGTTGATAACGAGTCTGTTGATCATGCCTTTGTTTCTAGGAGGGGAACAGGAACAAGAAGACAACATCGAAGTAGAATGGACAAGCTCTATAGAAGTAGATTATCGAGTAGGAGAAGAGCAGTTATCAAAAGCATACTCTACCTTGGCTACGAACGAGGGTAGCCAAGCGAGAATTCTAATTGAGATTGATACAGCTTCTGCGCATGGTGAAGAACTGCTTTTGCTGGCAAAAGAACTTCACTTGGAATTGGAAGAAAAGGAACCCGGTTTAAGTCGGGGCATTATTGCTAAATCCGATTTATCTCCACAGCAGCGTCATGTGAAAGTGACGATTGGGGGCGTTGACAACACAAGCGAAGAATTAGAGAATTCATTGTCGTTAGTGAAAGAACTAGTAAATCAGCTTGAACAGAAGGCGTTATAAGGCGTTTGTCCGTTTAGCGGCAAACGTTTTTTTTTTTGCTTACTGTCCTGACGATTGACATTTCTCTATTGTAGGTACAAACTCAAATGGTAGAAAAAGGAACAATGGAACAAGATTTAATAATGAATAATGAGGTGGATGAAACGTGGAACCGAAATGGTTATTATGGGCAAAACAAATCCAAGGGATTGCGCAATCAGGAAGAGCTTTTTCAAAGGATCCGTACGATCAAGAGCGATACAAAGAATTACTAGATTTAAGTGCTGACATCCTAGCTACTTATGGAGATGTAGATACAGAGATTGTGAAAGCATTATTTGCTAGGGAATCGGGCTATCAAACCCCAAAAGTGGATGTCCGTGGCGTCGTCTTTCAACACGAAAAAATCTTGTTAGTTCGTGAAAAAGCAGAACAAAAGTGGTCGTTACCGGGAGGTTTTTGTGATGTTGGACTGTCGGCAAAGGAGAATGTTGAGAAAGAAATAGTTGAAGAGGCTGGGTTTCGGACGAAGGCAAGCAAGCTACTAGCTCTTTATGATATGCAAAAGCATGGACATCCTCCTCAGCCCTTTCATTATTATAAAGTGTTCTTACAATGCGACATTATAAATGGTATTGCAACAAAAGGTCTCGAAACCGATCAAGTGATGTTTTTTTCAAAAAACGAGTTGCCTGAACTATCGGCGAATCGGAATACAGAAGAACAGATTTTGTCTATGTTTTCTTTTATGAATGAGCCAAATCAACCTCCATATTTTGATTAAATAATTCGTGACGAAACTGGGAACAGCATTTACAAAAACAGTAGGGACTGCGAAAATAAAATGAAACCTTTTTCGGAGAAGCAAAGTAAAGAAAGTAGATTAATGTATGATGGAGTGTGAAAAATGAAAAAAACGGTTAATGTGACACCCTCCCATTTCATAGAAAACTTACAAAAGAAAGACTATCGTTCTATTTATGAGCAATTAAGTGTGAATTATCAAGGTGAACTAAGCTATGAAGCGCTTGAAGCTATCTGTGAAGAGGTAATGAAGGATCATCCAACATTCGAACTGGTTTCTAGGATGGCTTTACAGGAGTTTATGGAACATCAGTGGTTGGCAAAAGAAGAACGACTTGGTATTCGAGCCTGGTTTACAGAAGATGGACGTATTCATTTCCTTCATTTTATGCCAGTAAGCATGAATGCAAACAGCGACAATGTTCTTACAGCAAACACCTATCAATTTCCTTTTAAAGGAGAGTGGATGACATTTTGGGGCGGACAGAATGAAATCCTTAATTATCATTATCCGTTTGAATCACAGCGCTATGCCTATGATTTTGACGTTAACCGTAATGGCTTTACATTTGATGGTGCACCTGATCAAAACGAAAACTATTACGCTTTTGGCAAAGAAGTATTCGCACCTTGTAAAGGGAAAGTGGAAGCGGTTGTATCGAATCAAAAGGATGTGACACCGGGAACGGTGACAAACGAAACAGAACCGTTTGGAAACTATGTAATTCTAGCCCATGAGCATGATGAATACAGTCTCATTTGTCATTTAAAAGAAAATAGTATAACGGTTAGAGAAGGAGACAGAGTAGAGCAAGGTGCTTTGCTTGGACAATGTGGCAATTCTGGTCATACCTCTGAGCCTCATATCCATTTTCAAGTGATGAACGGTCGTGACCCGTATAGTGCGGTATCCATTCGTATAAAAAGTGAAAAGGAGCCTGTTCGAGGTACATTCGTTTGTGTGTAGGATGAGGCGTCCTTCCTTTAAAAAACTGAAAGTTAAAATGATTCTATCCAATGGGAATAAAAGGGGCGATCAACATGATACCATTTAAAAAGCCAGATGTACGTGCATTTCTAAAATCATATTCCATAAAAACATTTGCAGTCAGTCCTGATGCGCAAACCATTGTCTTTCAAGCAGACTTCACAGGAGCTCCAGAATTATGGGCGATGGAACGAGGGACAGGGTTTCCATACCAGTTAACAACGATTGGTCAAAGTGTATACGATCTCCGCTTTAGCAAGGATAGCAGCTACATCCTTGCCAGTTTTGATTATGATGGAGATGAAAAACCACAAATTTATGCACTTCCTTTAAAGGGTGGGGAACTTACACCAATTCGAACCCTTCCAGGAACACACTTTTTTGTTCATGCCCAGTCTGAAGATGGAAAACGATTGTATTATACATCCGATGAGTCGAACAAAACGTATTTTGATATTTGTGCGTACGATATTGAAACAGAACAAGAGCGTACATTGGTAAAAGGAGACGATGCAAGACTTTATCTATCTTCTTTGAGTCAAGATGAAAAAGTATTTACCTATGCTAAATTTTACAGCAACACATCGATTGTCGGATACTTATGGAACAATGGAAAAAGTGAGCCATTAATTCCGGGAGCTGACAATGAGCATGTGACAGGAGATAGTACGTTAGGAAAAGATGGAACCGTTTACTTTTCAACGAATGCGGGAGAGGAATTTAGCTATCTTGCTCGGTATAGCCCAGTGTCAAAGACGTTTGAAAAGTTGTTTCAACTCGATCAAGAATCAATAAAGAGTGTACATCTATCAGAGGACGAATCTTTTTTATATGTCGTGGCTTCAGCAGGTGTGCAAGATAAATGTTATTCCTTTACCGTTGAAACAGGTGCCTCAAATGAGCTTTCATTGCCTGTCACCATTGTAGAAAAGCTACTAATGACCAATTCAGGAGAACTCATTGTACTTGGTTCAACACCGACCAAACCAAAGAATATGTATCGATACACGCAGGGCGATTGGGTGCAGCTAACGGATGTACGTATTATGGGTTTAGAGGAAAAGGAATTAAGTGAGCCTGAAGTCATTCGCTATTCTTCATACGATGGTTTAGAAATAGAAGCGCTTCTTTATCAACCACATAACGAAAACAAGAATGGTTACACGGTGTTGCTTCCCCACGGAGGACCTCAATGGGCAGATGTATTAAGCTATGATGCACAGGCTCAAATTCTTGCTTACGAAGGCTACCAAGTGTTCTCGCCGAACTATCGAGGATCGACTCGTTATGGAGCGACATTTACGAAGCTTGTAGAGGGAGACTGGGGAGAAGGCCCGCGCCTTGATATCCTTGAGGGCTTAGATTATTTAGAATCAAAGGGTCAGCTACAACCAGATAAGGTTATTGTTTTAGGTGGGAGTTACGGTGGATACATGACTTTATTGCTTCATGGACGCCATCCAGAACGGTTTCAAGCAGCAGTGGATATTTGTGGGGTTTCCAATTTATTTAGCTTTATTGAAACGGTACCTGAATCGTGGAAACCAATCATGGATCGTTGGGTTGGTCATCCCGAGCGAGATAAGGACCGTTTGGTAAAAGATTCACCTATTACCTATCTGGAGAAAATGACAAAACCTATGCTCGTTGTGCAAGGTGCAAACGATCCTAGAGTAGTGAAGGAAGAATCAGATCAAATTGTAGAGGCACTTCAAAAACAAGGTACCGAGATTGAATACTTGGTATTTGATGATGAAGGGCATGGATTTACGAAAATAGAAAATCGCATTTCCCTCTATGAGACGGTAATTCGGTTTTTAAAGAGACATCTTCACGCATGAAGAGCTGGAAGCAACCAGCTCTTCTTTTAACGACAACAGGGCTTTCTGCTATTGGGGACTTTATTTATTTAATTGTTATGAACATCCTTGTGTTTCAATTGACTGGATCAGCAGTGGCAGTTGCTGGATTTTGGATTATCTCTCCACTTGTAAACATAGTAACGAAATTTTGGACAGGCAGCTTTATAGACTATAGGAGCAAACGGCAGATTATGATGGCAACGTACATCATACGTGCAATTGGTATAGCACTTATTCCTTTTGCACCTACTATGTTTGCTATCTATGTCATCCTAGTGGGGTTAAGTGTAAGCCAATCTTTCTTTTTCCCAGCTTCGCTAACCTATACGACAATGCTTGTTCCAATGGAAAAACGAAAACGCTTTAATGCAATACGTGCATTTGTATCGTCAAGTGCGTTTATTATCGGACCGGCAATTGGTGGGGCGCTTATTCTTTTGTTTTCCACTTCTGTAACACTGTGGATAAATGCGTGTTTGTTTTTACTTGCATTCGCTCTGTTAACCTGTTTACCAGAAGAGAGGAAGGGCGATATCCAGACGAAGCCACCCCGATTAACGCTAGCTTTAATCAAGTCAGATGTAATGGTAGTGTTTTCGTTTGTGAAAAAACAATCCTATGTGATGGGAATTTATATCGCCTTTCAAGTAACGTTTTTGTTTAGCTTTCCGATGGATGTTCAAGAAGTCGTGTTTATTCAAAATGCCGTTGGCTTGTCTGAACTCGACTATAGCTTGCTCGTTAGTATAACAGGCATTGGCGCATGTGGATCAGCTATCCTGCTGTCTGTATTTGCAAATCGGTTTCCGCTACGTTGGATGATCGCAAGTGGTATGGTCTTTACGACACTAGGATATGTTCTATATGCCGTCTCATGGTCGTTTACTTCCATCGCTATAGGTTTTGTCATTTTAGGTTTTTTTAATGTCATTGTTAATGCAGGAATGACAACCTTTTATCAAAATCATGTTCCTGTCACGATGATGGGGCGTGTCACAAGTATGGTTCAGTTAGGACAAAGTATTGGTCAAGTTTTTCTCGTAATTGTAACAGGGATAACCATTGATATGCTTTCTCTTCGCACAACCATTGTTGCTCTCTCTTTATTCATGACAATTGTAGCGATAGGGTTTGCTATTCAAGTTCTTCGAAAGAAGCATCGACGTTATTTTATTGAACAGGAAATCGTAAACAGAGCGTGAAAGGTTGGCAACCTTAAAAGGGGCTGCTGTTTGCGTTTAACCAGAATCAAAAAAGGGGAGAAGGTGTAGAAATAAGGAGGTCGTGTTATGACTACAATAAAAAAACAAGATGCCAAAGCTTATGTGGACCAGGTTATTGGTCAAGTGAAAGAAAAAAATCCGAGCCAGCCTGAATTTTATCAAGCGGTGCAAGAAGTAGCCAAGTCTCTCATTCCATTATTCGAGAAATCACCTCATTACATGGATTATGCCATTTTAGAACGAATGGTGGAACCAGATAGATTCATATCATTTCGTGTGGCATGGACCGATGACGACGGAAAGATTCATGTAAACCGTGGCTATCGTGTTCAGTTCAACAATGCGATCGGTCCTTATAAGGGAGGCCTTCGCTTTGACCCATCTGTAAATGAAAGTGTCGTAAAATTTCTTGGGTTCGACCAAATTTTTAAAAATGCGTTAACCGATCAAGCAATTGGTGGTGGAAAAGGCGGTGCAGACTTTGATCCAAGAGGAAAATCCGATATGGAAATTATGCGCTTTACACAAAGTTTTATGAACGAGCTGTCTAAGTATATTGGACCAAACGTGGATGTTCCTGCTGGCGATATTGGAGTGGGAGGACGCGAGATTGATTATATGGTCGGCCAGTACAAGCGATTGCGCGGTGCCTTTGAAAAAGGAGCTTTTACAGGAAAAGGAATAGAGGTAGGTGGAAGTTTGATGCGTACCGAATCTACAGGATACGGTGCGGTTTACTTTGCTGAAGAGATGCTCAAAGATGAACAGGACAAGCTAGAAGGAAAGCGCATCATCGTCTCTGGAGCTGGTAAAGTCTCTCTTTACGCCATGGAGAAGGCTGTCGATTTAGGGGCAGTAGTTGTGGCTTGCAGTGATTCAAGCGGGTATATTTATAAGGAAGAAGGATTAGATGTTAAAACGATTAAGCAAGTAAAAGAGCAAGAACGCAAGCCTCTTTCGGCTTATCTTGATCATGATCAAGATGCAACCTATAACGAGGAAGACCGGATGTGGAACCTGTCCTGTGATCTCGCTTTTCCTTGCGCCACTCAAAATGAATTAGACGAAGATGATGCTAAAGCCCTTGTTCAGAATGGTGCCATTGCTGTGATAGAGGGTGCGAATATGCCTTGTACAGAAAAAGCCATTACGTATTTTCAGAAACATACGATTCAATTCGGTCCTGGAAAAGCCGCGAATGCTGGTGGAGTAGCGGTTTCCGCTTTAGAAATGGCACAAAATAGTTCAAGAGTTTATTGGTCTTTCGAAGAGATTGATAACATGTTACAAGAGATTATGGCAAGTATTTATAAGAAAAGCGCTACTGCTGCAAAGGAATTTGACTTAGAAGGTGATTTCATAGCTGGTGCAAATATCGCCGCATTTAGAAAAGTCGCTGATGTAATGGTCGCCCAAGGAATTATTTAATTTTATCGGAAGCAGGAGATTAATGATACCCAACATCATTAATCTTTTTTAATGTGACATGAACTGTCATCATTTTCGGATAGACTAAACGTATCGAACGAAAAGGAGTTGGTAGAAGGTGACTAAACGAAAAGTCATGTTGTTTATTGCGACAAGTTTGGATGGGTACATAGCGACAAAAGAAGAGAAGCTAGATTGGTTATTTGCAGTAGAAGGAGAAGGTGATAATGGTTTTTCAACGTTTTATCAAACTGTAGACACTGTTGTGATGGGGCGTAAAACGTTTGATTGGATAAAGAACGAGATGGAGGAGTATCCCTATCAAGATAAAGAAAGCTATGTATTTACTCGTTCGAAAACTCGCGCGCATTCGTATGCTCAATTTACAAATGAGAATGTCAAATCATTTTTTACGACATTGAAGCAACAAGAAGGGAAGGCCATATGGCTAGTAGGGGGAGGCGACCTACTTAAGACTTGCTTAGAGGAAGAGCTCATTGATGAAATCATT
Organism: Shouchella oshimensis; assembly: GCF_004375095.1. NCBI lineage: Bacteria > Bacillati > Bacillota > Bacilli > Caryophanales > Bacillaceae > Shouchella > Shouchella oshimensis. Next base: position 846,518 of record NZ_SNUX01000002.1, read on the forward strand.
GTCACTGTTGCGCCCAAAATGATTGGAGAAGGGATAGCGTTGTTTCAAGAAGGCGAGTATCATGTGAATTTACATTTGTTAGGAGTCCAAACGTTCAATCAGTTTGTTGAATTACATTATAAAGTAGAGAAAGAAACGTAAAGCGTAGAGGAGAGATGTTTTTATGACAAGATGATTTATGAAAAAGCCTAAGGTTCAATGAAAGTGTAGACATCACCTTGGAAGATAGCGACTTAGCGTATATCTCCCCTATGAAACGGCATGGCAGTATCGAACGCAAACCATAATTGGAGATTACTGGAATGGAATGCTTGTTGCTCTTTTTACAGCCGTAATGGTAGGCTTAATGACAAGAGAAAAGAATGAATGACTCTTGTTAGTTAGGAAGGGAGCTTTACTATGGAAAAACAACAATGGTCCTCAAAATACGGCTTTATCTTAGCCGCTGCAGGATCAGCAATTGGGTTAGGAGCGATATGGAAATTTCCGTACGTAGCAGGAAGTAATGGAGGTGGCGCTTTTTTCCTTATTTTTATTTTGTTCACCTTACTTGTAGGGTTACCGTTACTTATTGGCGAATTTGTTATCGGACGGAGTACACAAAAGAATGCCGTTGATTCATACAAAACGATAGCACCTGGAACGGCATGGCATCGTCTAGGAAACCTTGGCATGATTACAGCGTTTCTATTGCTGTCCTTTTACAGTGTAGTAGGTGGATGGATTGTTATTTATATTTGGAAGGTAGTTACAGGTGAATTAGCAGGGTTAGACGGCGAAGCATACGGCGCCATTTTAAATCAAACCATAGCAGATCCGTTTCTTGTGATTATCGGTCATTTATTCTTCATGCTATTTGTGATTATTGTAGTAGCGAAAGGTGTACAAGCTGGAATTGAAAAAGCAAGTGTCATTATGATGCCGGCATTATTTATTTTATTTCTAGTCATAGTCGTTCGCTCCGTGACGTTAGACGGTGCAATGGAAGGAATTGAATTTCTACTTATTCCTGATTTTAGTCAATTAACGAGTGATGGTGTGTTATTTGCAATGGGGCAGTCATTCTTTGCTTTAAGCCTAGGGATTTCAGTGATGGTCACATATAGCTCTTACTTATCGAAGGAAGAGAATTTAATTCAGTCGGCAAGTGCGATTGTGATTATGAACTTCATTGTTGCACTGCTAGCAGGGTTAGCCATTTTTCCAGCTGTCTTTTCATTCGGTCTAAGTCCTGATGAAGGACCAGCATTAATCTTTGCTGTCTTGCCAACTGTATTTAGCCAGATGCCTTTTGGAATGGGCTTCCTCCTTATTTTTCTTATCTTGTTTTTATTCGCTGCTCTTACTTCTGCATTCTCCATGCTTGAAATTATCGTGGCAGCACAAACAAGAGGTGATGTAAATAAGCGTAAAAAGTCTGCTTGGATCATTGGTCTTGCGATCTTTATCGTTGGTATACCATCTGCTTTATCGTATGGTATCTGGTCTGATTTCACGATCTTTGGTCAAATCTTTTTTGATGCGGTCGATTTTCTAGTGAGCAACATTCTATTACCAGTAGGGGCATTATTAATTGCGATCTTTATTCCGTTACGTATGAAAAAAGAAGTATTATATGCAGAGTTTAGCGCTGGGAATACAGCTGGTCGTAGATTATTTGCTGCGTGGCTACTGTTTATTCGAATCGTTGTACCAGTTGCGATTGTAGTCGTGTTTCTACATGCTTTAGGCATTTTTGATTGGTTAATTGATGTAATAAAAGGATGAGAAATGAAGCATTGATGCGACGGTATTTCTTTCATGAAAGATCGAACAGATTGTTTTAAAACGATAAGGTAAATGGATTAATGGCAATGAGTATCATCCATGGTACAATTCTCGGTCCCGCCCTAGGTGGGGCCAGATGTACCCTTATGAAACGACTGAAAAACCAGTAGAAGTGAGCAGCTACCTCTAGACCTTGGTCATGAAAATGCAGGAATGAGCGGCATTCTGCTGTAGATAGATTCCTCAATGTATTCCCTTAAAGGTCCATTTTGTATAGAGACAAACATGAGAATAAGAGTGGAAGCAGCTGAAGATAAACGGAAAAATGAAAACGTTTTAAAACGGAGGATTGTTTATGTCGAACCCTTTAATGGATGTCATTCATTTTAAAAAAGAACCGCCACCGTGTGATACCTTCACAGGAGTTGAAATAGTGGAAGCGCATGAGGGAATGGCTCATGCCATTTGGCGACCAACTGAACAAATGCTTAATGGAAATGGTGTTGTGATGGGTGGGTTTGTTTCATCAGCTGCGGATGTAGCAATGGCGTATGCAATCTCTTCCTTAATGAACGATAAGCAACTGTTTGCTTCTGTTACCCTTAATGTTGCTTTTCACCGCCCGGCTCTTCCTGGAGAAATTGAAGTAAAAGCAGTCGTTGAAAAATTTGGACGTACCATGAGTTATGTGACAGCTAATTTGTATCAAAACGATAAACTGGTTGCAAGCGCTGTTTCATCTGTTTTGGTACATGAAGTCAACGATTAAGCTTAGAAATAAAGAGTCGAGACGTGCACGACTCTTTTTTTAATAGAAAATGAAATAAAACAATGCAACTGCGCCACCGATGATTAAGTAGATTACGCGCATGTTTCCTTTCGGTTCTTTAAAAAACAAAAATAAGAAATAGGCCACGATGCTAGCAATGAAGAAGCGAATCAATGTAGGATCATTATACAAAACGGCAATAACGCCGATGACAAGAAGGAACGCACGAAACACATAGTCAATCAATTTCAAGGAAGACCACCTACTTTCTGTTACCAAGAGATATGGTATCAAGAAGAATAGAAAGTGTCAAAAGAGGGTGGTCTATTTAAATGGTGATTGATACACTTGGAGTAAATAAAAAAGGATAAAAACGGAGGAAACATGACTCGAAAATGGATTTTAACTATAGTGTGCCTCTTACTAGTAACGGCTTGTGCAGGAGCTGATACGCCATCTACATCACTCGCAGCCGATGCGCCAATTTTGGCTGTACATTACATAGACGTAGGTCAAGCAGAAGCCACTCTCGTAACATGGGAACAGGATGAACAAGCATTCAACATGCTGATTGATACAGGCGACTGGAATGACCAGACTACCATTGAGTACTTACATGAACAGGGCGTCGATGAGCTAGATCTAGTGGTAGGCACTCACCCCCACGCTGATCATATCGGTCAAATGGCAGACGTCATCAACGAATTTACTGTGTTGGAGGCTTGGATGTCCGGAGATGAAACAGATACCCTTGTTTTTGAACGGACATTAGATGCGGTGTTAGAACATGAGGTGGATTACCACGAGCCAAGAGCCGGTGAGCAAGTTGAAATAGGTGGTGTTACCATTGATGTACTTCATCCTGAAACCCTTAATGGCGATTTAAACAACGGATCCATTGTGATGAAATTGACATATGGAGAGGTGTCTTTTTTGTTTACAGGTGATGTAGAGCTACAAGGGGAAGAAGACATGCTCGATCGAGGTCAACATTTACAGGCAACCGTCTTAAGCATGCCGCATCATGGGTCAAATACATCGTCATCAGAGCCTTTTATAGAGGCTGTTCAACCTTCCTATGCGATTTACTCTGCAGGTGTTGACAACGCCTATGACCACCCAGGGGAAGAAGCTCTTGAAGTAGTGCGAGGAACAGGTGCTACGATTTATGGTACGGATGAAGTCGGAACCATTATTGTTTCTACAGACGGAACTACTGTAGCTATACAAAGTGAACGAGAAGAGGCAGATTGTGTCAATATCAACAAGGCAAGTGTAAAAGAGCTAGAGCAAATTGCGGAAATTGGACCAAGTCGGGCACAACAAATAGTAGACCTTAGACCGTTTGCAGCCCTTGATGAATTAACAGATGTAGATGGAATTGGTGAAGCAAGACTAAAGACCATTAAGGAAGAAGGGATTGCTTGTGTCGGACAGTAAGTATCATGGTGTTGTCGATCGCGTGACGAATGGGATCGCCGTCATTCTCGTTGACTCCTTACAAAAACAATTTGAAATGAGACAACAGGATTTACCAATTGATGCAAAAGAAGGCACTTGGCTTTCGCTCACTTTAGATAACTCCCACGCACATGTTTTAAACGCTACTGTTGACCATACTCAACAAAAAAAGAAACAACATACCATTCGAGAAAAATTAAATCAAGTAAGAGAACAGTCGTCTAAAAATAGCAAACGAAAGAGAAAGCACTAATGCATGAGCCTCAAAGGAATAAGCCTTTGAGGCTTTGTTGTGTATAGGCAACATTTTGTCGAACAAATGTGCTTGTCAAAAAGGAGAAGAACACATATTATAAAAATGTTACAAATGTAACCAATTTGTTACAAAAATTGAGAGAAAGTGGGTTTGAAGATGAGGCGAAAGGTACAAAAGCTTTTTATTTGGTTGCTTACCCTGCTTATTGTGGTTGGTGGCATGCCATTACAAGCAGTTGCAGAACAGGTTGGTGGACAAAATCAATCAGAGCAACAAGAGATGGAGAATCATGAAGACGAACGAGAAGAAGTAGTAGAAGAAACGAATGACGAAGAAGAAGATGGAGACGATCACCTTCTTTATGAAGATGCTGAACCAGACTTTGAGTTCGTCGAGGGTGAAAGTGATAAAAATTCTGAATTGGAAGATAATGATGACCCTGGGTCACAAGAAGAGCTAGTTGATGATCGTACAGAGAATACGAAACTTTTCTTGAATGAGGATGGCTCTTATACCCAAGAGGTGTATTTTGAACCTATTCATACGCTTGATGATGCAACAGAGGAATGGCAAGACATATCAAGTGAGCTAGAGAAGGTTTCGTCTGACGAAATTACGACAGAGAACACAAACCTCGCCTCAAGCTTCAAACCTTTCATGGAAGATGGAGAGTATGCCACATACACCCAAAATAATGACACCATTACGTTTTCGCTTCTTTCGGCAACGGATGAAGATGGAGAAGTGATTCCAGTTGAAAACCAACATGCCTCTTTTAACGAAAATGAAATTACCTACCAAGATATCTTTTCTAATATTGATTTAAGACATTTTACATTTGATCAAAGTACGAAAGAAGATCTTGTATTACATGCCTATAATGGCCTTCATACATTTACGTATCATATTAAAACCAAACTAGTGGCACAAGAAAATGAAGATGGTTCAATCACTTTTTCTACGACAGAAGGGGAAGCGACGTTTGAACTGCCAAAACCCTATATGGCAGATTCACAGTACGATGATGCAAAAGGAGAAACCGCTGAATCACAGGATGTGCGTTATACGCTAGAAGAAATGGAAGATGGCTATGAGCTAACAGTGGAAGCGGATCGTGACTGGTTAACAGACGAAGCTCGTGTTTATCCTGTTTATATTGATCCAACAACCTCTGTGAACGTGAGCTCAGATGCGTTTGTCATGAGCGCCTATCCGACAACGAACTATAGTTCAACGAGTAGTAAATGGGATTCCTCTCAGAATGCCCACGTTTTAAAAGTCGGGAAATACGATAACACGACAGGAACAACGTATGGCTACTTAAAGCAAAACATTAATGCTGTTAAGAATATGACTGTAACAAAAGCGACATTTAACGCTCATGTTATTCACCATTACTACGGCGACAATCCAAACGGCTTGTGGTTAGATACCGTTAATAGTGATTGGACACCGAGCACACTGAATTGGAACAATAAGCCTGGCTCTACAAATATTGCGAAAGTAGATGTTGGTCGAAACAAAAGAGCTAGTTTTGACGTAACAAACACGGTAAAAGCCTGGTTGAACGGGTCAAAAGCTAACTATGGCTTTAAGCTACACACAAATGGGAACGGAAAAGAATTTTGGAAAAAAGTCGTATCGACTACAAATTCAACAAATAAACCGCACATCAGTATCACATACACCATTCCAGCACCAGCAGCACCAACGTCTAAAACCTATACAACTGGGGATGGTGCAGGTCATGTGAACCTAAGCTGGAAGAAGATGCCGGGTGCAACAGGCTACAAAGTATGGGTGTACAACGGAAAGGATTATCAAGCCTTTAACGTTGGCGATGTAGCAAGCTGGTCAACAGAAGGAAAGAAAATTTGGCCAACAGCATCAGACATTGCGGCAGGAAAATTTGCGCTTTATACAAACGGAAAAGGGGCAGAGCTTGCAGTTGACCCTTCGCCTGTCTACAAGAACTCTGGCGGGAGTTATCCAACGAGTAAAAATTACTGGTTTCGAGTCAGCGCAATTTACGGACAAGGTGAAAGTGCTATGTCAGACGCACATAAGCCGAACATTCCAAACTTAAAGAAACCAGATAAACCAGCCTCAAAAAGCTATAGTAACGGAAACGGTACAGGCTACATTGATTTATCATGGCCAGCCATAAGTGGTGCAACAGGCTATAAGCTTTATCTTTACAATGGCACTAAGCATGAGATGGTCGATGTTGGAAATGTGACTTCCTACACTACAAAAGGAAAGAAAATTTGGCCAACAGCAGCAGAAATTAAAGCAGGCAAGTTTGCTCTCCATTTAACGGATAATGCTGGAGCAGAGCTACCGGTTGATCCATCACCTGTATACAAAAACTCTGGTGGGAATTATCCAAACGCAAAAGACTTTAATTTTAAGATTCAAGCATACAATGCTCATGGTGAGACGGTCCGCTCGGCAAGCGCCTTACCGTATATTCCTGATTTAGAAAAACCAAAAGCACCAAATGGTGTGGCCTACACGAATATTAAAGTGGAAAACACAGGCTACATTATGCTGGATTGGGAAGAAGTCGAGAATGCGACAGGCTATAAAGTGTGGATGTCAAATGGTAAATCGTTCACGAGCTTCGATGCCGGGGACGACACCCAATGGACGACCCAAGGAAAAGGGATCTGGCCAACTGCCGCAGACATTGCCGCTGGGAAATCAGCCTTATACACGAATGGGAAAGGATCAGAACTTGCAATTGATCCGTCACCTGTTTACAAGAACGCAGGCGGTAACACAACAGCAAAGAACTACTTTTTCAAAATAACCGCTTACAACAAGCATGGCGAAACGATTCAATCACCTGAATTCAAACCATCTATTGGACAGCCGACGGAATTTTTTGGTGAAGAAGATTATTGGTCGATTCTTTCTGTTCCATATGGAAAAGTGAACGCCGCAACAGGAAACTTGATCGTTTCGGAAGAAGACCTTTCTATTGGTGGTCGTGGACCGGGATTAGGGTTTTCACGAACGTACAACAGTCTAGCACCGACAACAGGCATGTTCGGTTACGGTTGGCATGCTGATAGTGAAATGACACTGAAGCTTTCTGGTAACCAAGCGCTATTCGTTGATGATGACAGTACGCTACACATTTTTACAAAACAAAGCGACGGCACGTACAAGCCACCAACAGGCGTATACCTTGAGCTAGAAGATAAAAACAACGCGTTGATTTTGACGACGAAAGACCAAACAAAAGCCCACTTCTCAAAAACGACAGGTAAGCTTGAAAAACTTGTTGATGGGCATGATAACACGACGACCTACACGTATAAAAACAATCGTTTAGAGACGATGAAAGATGCTTCAGGTCGAACCGTTACCTTCGTTTACAACGCTGATGGCACAGTAAAAGAAGTACAAGCACCAGGCTCTCGTAAACTTTTATACAGCTATGAAAATGGGAAACTCGTAAGCTATACTGATTTTGATGGTGCTGTTACGAAGTATGAGTATGCAGCAGATGGTAAATTACTAGCGGTTTACGAACCAACCCACACCGATGCAAAACCAGTAGTCAATCGCTTCCTTTATAACGGTGATATGCTGAAAGAAGCGATTAACCCGAGAAACGAATCATTCAAACTTGCTTACGATTTAACGAAACGGACGCTTCTTTTTACGCAGCCAAACAATCGTAAACTATCCTACACGTACAACGCAGCTGGGAACCCAATTCAGTACGTGGAAGATGTGGACAGCTTAAAGCTAACAACGAATTACAAGTACGTTGGAAATAATTTAACAGAAACAACCGACCCGAATGATATTGGATCAGGTAAGCCAACGGAATCCTTCCAGTATGATAAAGACGGCAATGTGATTAAAGCCGTTGATGATTACGGAACAGAAACGTATACGTATAACGACAACCATGACATCACATCAATGATTGATACAGAAGGTGACGAAGTAACGATTGCGTATGACGGTCTTGATGCTGTATCGGAAACCGATCAAAGTGGGAAAACCGCATCGGCGTCTAAGTATGCGAAAAACGGAAACCTAACCGAAGAAAGCCATGAACTCGCAACGGCAGCCAATCTTCTAGCAAACAGTCGCTTTGAAGACGGTACGACGAGCTGGACACGTATTGATAAACAGTCAAACGGTACGTATGTAGTTGAAAAGCAGTCTGCTGGAAAGCTAGCAGGTCCGAATTCGTTGAAAATGACGATGCAATCCGATGTGACCGAGCATGTGTACCAAGCAGCAACTCAAGTCGTTGATGCCTTACCAGATGTTTCCTATACATTAAGCTCACTAATTAAAACGGATACAGTAAACGCTCGTGCATTTCTAAATGTAGAAGCGCTAGATGCCAGCGGCAAACGAATTAAATGGATTGATAATCGTCACAGTCATCTTGTCGGTAAACAAAACTGGGCAGAGCGTCAGCTTTCGTTCGTAACACCAGCAAATACGGCAAAACTTCGCGTTTATTTAGAGCTAGAAAAAGTAAAACCAACAGCAAGTGGAAGCGCATGGTTTGACCAAGTACAGCTAGAACGAGCAGAAGTATCATCAAGCTACAACCCGATTCAAAACCCAAGTTTTCTAAACAATTTAACAAGCTGGAGCGGTTCTGGTGGCTCAGTTGACAGCGCTGGATTTGATGACAAGAAGTCCGTTAAAATTGTTAAAACAGCAGGACAAGCAGTCAGTGAATACAAACAAACGGTTACGTTAAACCAAGCAGCCAATGAACAAGCAATGGATTTAACGTTCACAGGTTTATCAAAAGCAGCCAATGTAAAGTCAACGAACTACGGCTTAAAAGCAAAAGTATTTTATACAGACGGCACGACCGCAGACTTTGGCCCAGCGACGTTCCCAGAAGGAACGAACGACTGGAATCGAACGGCATTAAAACTAACGAAGAGTAAGCCAATCACAAAAGTAGATGTTTCTTTCTTTATTCAAGGTAGTGGAACGGCTTGGTTTGACGACATGCGTTTGCTTGAAGGCAATGTCATTAAGAAACAAACGTTTGACAATCAAGGAAACTATGTCACGAAAGTAGAAGACGAACTAGGTTTCACAACATCAAGTGTATTTGACACGTACGGAAACGAAACAGAATCCACCGACGCCCTTGGTAAAAAGAAAACATTCACGTATGATCTAGCTAATCAATTAAAGCAGCTAAAGCTTGAAAACGGCACAAGCATTTCGTACACCCATGATAAAAATGGCAACATGCTGTCAAAGTCGATTGCGCCATCATCAGGACAAGCACAAGTCTTTAAATACGAGTACGACACAGCTGGAAAGCTGATGAAAACCGTTGGACCGTTTAACGATGTCGTAACGAACCAATACGATGCCAACAGCAATCTCATTAAAACAACAACACCGAATGGGCACACAACCGAATTAACGTACGATGGCACAGATCGAATGGCGACGAAAAGCTACAACGGTCAAATCGCCTACCGCTTTACGTACGATAAAAACGGCAACGAGCTAACGGTGAAAGACGAAAAAGCAAACAGAACGAAAGTCCGCACGTTCGATAAAAAAGACCGCATGGTTACGCTTGCTGAACGAACAGGAAAGCAAGAATGGAATTACTCAGAGACATCCGATAAACTAAATACATTCGTGTTCACCCACGGAACATTCAAACAAACGAACACGTATGAGTACAACAAAAAAGAACAAAACATTCGCATGAAAGACGGCGACGCGACGTACCATTTTGATTACGATGAAAAAGGTAACGTCAAAACGTTCTCATCTGGAAACCGCACAGGCGCAAGCTTCACATATGATCCACGCGGTCTCGTTACTGCCCTGACAGTCGGATCAGAAGCTGGCGCACCATTTTTAGAGGAATTCATGACGTACGACGCGAATGGAAACCGTACATCCATTAAAGATGGTAGCGGTAAGGCGATTTCGTATACGTACGGCGCTCTTGACCAGCTCATGAGCGAAACGTTACGCGACGGCACGAAAAACGAATTCACTTATGACGGCTTCGGCAACCGAACGTCAGTCAAAGCAACAATAAATGGGCAAACAACCGAAACAAAAGCAAGCTATAATGTCTATAATCAGCTGACAAGCATGGGCAACGAATCGTTTACGTACGATAAGAACGGCAACCGACTAACAGACGGCACGTACAGCTACACGTGGGATGCAGCCGATCAAGTGACAGCGGTCACGAAAAAAGGCGAAACCAAACCATTCGTCACGTACACGTACGATGAAGACGGACGCCGAATCCAAAAAGCGGTTGGTTCCACCATTACGAACTACCATTACGACGGTGACAGCCTCAACGTCCTTTATGAAACGAACGGTTCAAACGCCGTTACAAAGTCGTACACGTACTCCGACGCAGGTCAACTCGTCGCGATGAAAAAAGGAAGCGTCAAATACTACTACCACTACAACGCTCATGGCGATGTCATTGGTATCAGTGACAAAGACGGCAACCGACTCGCAACGTATGAATACGATGCGTGGGGCAATCCGCTGAAAGCCGACGAAACCGCAGCGGTCAAAGACAACACGTACCGCTATGCTGGCTACCAGTACGATCACGAAACCGGCATGTACTACCTCATGGCCCGCTACTACGAGCCAAAGCACGGTGTGTTCTTATCCCTAGACCCAGATCCAGGCGATGAAGACGACATCATTACGCAGAATGGCTATACGTATGCGAATAATAATCCGGTGATGTTAGTTGATCCGGACGGGCATTACTTCTGGCTAGCGGTAAACGCAGGATTTGCCGCATATGACGGATACAAAGCGTATAAAGCAGGTAAGGGCTGGAGCGGTGTTGGCGGTGCAGTTGCGTCAGCATTTGGACCAGGGAAATATGTTAAAGGTGCGAAAGCAGCGCTAGGTTTTGCGAAGAGAGGTTTCTTTAACAAGCAATCATGGGGTCATATAAAACAGAGGCATATGAAGGGGAGAGACAGCAAGTATAGCGATAAAGGTCTTTTTAAAAATAATCGAACTGCAAAGCGTACGTCACGTTCGACTTTAGCAAGAGGCAAGGCTAGACCAGGTAATAAGCCGGGTACAATAGTTTACGAAAAAAAATTCAAGAAAAATGTAGGCATTAAGAAGGATAACGGAAGACAGACAAAACGAGTTAGAGTTGTTGTGGGAAGCAAAGGTAGAGTAATTACGAGCTTTCCATACTAAAAATAATTTTTGCAGAGCCTTCTTTAAGGTGGGCTCTGAATTCTAGGAGAATAAATATGAAAACGGTATTTAACAAATTACTAAGTATCCATGAACGCCCAATCTTTATGGATTTTACTAGCAGTAATCTAATATCATATATTGTAGAACACGAAGATGAATATGTAATAATCAATCATTTGACGCATTATGAAAAAAAAGAGGTCTCTATTAAAAAAGAAGAGATTAATGGGTATTCAATTCGCTTTTTTCAGATGACTAAGAAAGGTCTTTACGTTTTGGTTTTCGCTAAGCCAGGTAAAGAAAAGATCGTTAGAGTCTATAATTCTAAAGGAGAAGTAAATTCGGCTTTTACTTTAGATGTCAATGATATCACATGTTACTACGTTGATGATAACGATCATTTATGGTTTGGTGTAGGCGATACAGAAATATACTCTGATGAGAATCCAGATGGAAGTGTTATTTACTGTTATAATCTTATCGGTAAACAAATCTATAAGATGGGCAACAAATTTGTTTACCAAATTGACTCCCCATCAATAGATGAGTGCTATGCACTCACAAAACATGGAAATGAATATTTTCTAGCGTACTATAGTGGTCTAAACATATTAGCTTACGATTCAAATGAAGTAAAAAAAGCGTGGGTGTTGGAAGGAACAGTTGAGATGAAAGGGACATGTGACGCTTTAGGCATATACGAAGAATGTTTTTGGATAGGAACAGAGAAAAATCATTTATATTGTATTCCGTCCGGTATTAGAGGAGAGGCTCATGAAATCATCCCCGTAGATAACACAGGTAAAAAAATTGGAACTGTGGAGAAAGTTACTTTTTCAGAAAAAGGTATTTACTTGTATTCAAATCATAATATATATCACATTGAGAAATGATGCTAATGATTAAATAGTTATCAATTAGTTAAGCCGCTTACGTGGATGAGGAGATGTTCTTTTCGATAGATTTTCTTCTTTATGCGCACTGTCTCGATGTCGCAAAGGGTAAGGATTTTCTCAATTTCATTTTATTATTTTAGTCGAAAAGCTTATCATATTATCTTTATAAAAGAGGCGCGTTTTTTACGGAAAAGCGAGCGGCATAACACAAAAAGCCTGCATGTGAAATGCAGGCTTTTTGAAGACGATTTAAAGTTCATACCCTTACGAGATTGAAGAAGGCTTCTATGAAGCGGATCGTATTTATTCTTCAGCGAGGATATTCTTATCACCTTAAACAAAAAAGTAGTAACGTGTTATTCGGACATCTTAACGAGTTAATTGCCAATGTTCTCCAGAAACACTTTTTAGTTTTTTTGATGATATTTTTTATTTTAATTTAATTACAGTCGATCGCGATCGACTTTTTTTGTGAAAACTTTAGAAAAACTTTAGAATCTAGAATTCTAATTGGCTGTATAATGGATATATATTGCTACAAATAGATAATAACCATTTAATCTAGAAAGCAGGAGCCCTAATGAGCCAATTTTGTCCCATTTGCGAAAAGCCCTTTACGGAAGAAGATCTCTACGATGCAAAGACCCCCTTCTCATTTAAATGTCGTGGTTGCCAATCTCGTGTATACGAAGTAAAAACATCACTATTATTACTTATACCAGCGTTAGGATTTGCTGGACTCCTTATTTTTTTAAGTGAGCAGATTCGCGAATGGTTACTGCCAATTCTTCCATTCATTGAAAATTGGCCAATAGCCTTAATTGCAATAGTCTTCTTATTTCCGATTTACTATTTTGGCGAAAATACACTTGTTAAATTAACGTATAAGCACGGAAAGTTTTTCAGCCGAAAAAAACGTGTTGCATAATGGTTAACGACAAGCCCGCATGTAAGTGCGGGTTTTTAGTGCACAAAATAAGCAGCTTCTCGGCGACCAATCGTTGAATTTCGATTTTATCTTACAGAGTCTAATGCAGGAAAACTATCAATCTCTTTAAGAGATTTTGTTCTAATAGGGGATTGTTTAGACGATTAACAGAATTTAAAAAGACTGGCTCCATGGAATGAATGAAGATGGCTTGTTAGTAGGCACGAATTGGAATGCTAAACTAATTGGTCTTGAGGTGGAACCTATGATTTTATATAAAGAGTTAAAAATTGAAACTTAAGCGAGGGAAAAATGGACATTCTCCAATTTAGTAATGAGGAATTATCGATCGCGCTTATACTCGATGATTATCATAAAGAAAAGGGTTTTCCAGCTGATGCTGATTTAACGATAAGGTTAAAGACGACCACATTAAATTTTTATTGCCATAGTGGACCTTATTATGTTCGAGCTTCTAGCTTGCGGAGATTTCATAAAGAGTTAGTGAAACTGACGGGCACAGGTTGGCTAAATCGCAAAACAACGGCATCATTTAGTGATGGCTTTGGAGAACTGATGCTAACATTTAATGAAGGTGATGAGGATTATGCTGTCGATATTGAACTAACGCAACATTTACATGAACAGCGGTACACGGCAACACATGCGCTTTCACTAGAATGTGTAGCTGACTGTAAAGAACAAATTGGTTCGTTTTTACAGGTGATGAAATGAGGGAGACGTTCTTGTCACTGGCAGGGCCTAATGTGACGCTCAAAAATTTCAATCTAGTTGTGCATAAAGCGTCTAGTGCCATCTTGTTACTTCCATTGAGACTAATGTAATACTTTATATGATAGTTGAGCTAAAGCCAAAAGCCTTAGTTGAGACTAAAGCTTTTGTTTAAAAGAAACTTATAAACACACGAATGGCGAGTAATGTCACGAGGCCAATTATGAAAAGCGTAATGATGTTACTTGAGGCGGAGTTATGAAACCGACCCATACGGTCTTTCTTGTTCGTCAACCTATAGAGTACGACTGTGAGAACTGGTAATAGTAAGCCGTTAATCGCTTGGGCCGAAATGATTAGTTCAATAGGTGATCCGCCAAAAGCCCACACAAGTGCAATGGGGATGAGGCCCGTAACAATTAAAATGATGCGGTTAACCGGTGCGTCTGGACTTTCTGATTGGTTAAACGCATGACCGAATAACATTGGTTGCACCGTTAAATTAAACAAGCCAGATGAAAAGCCGGCTGTCCATAGACCGATGGCAAAAAAGATGGTGGCAAATGATCCGAGAATAGGTGTCAGCTGCACAGCCATATCTCCAGCACTGTTAATGGTTTGTCCTGATCCATAGAATGCAGCTGCGGAAGATAGGAGAATCGCAATAGAGATGATAGCTAACAGGGTGAAATTTATTTTTAAATCATTGACTGAGATGCTGCGTATTTGTTCTTTTGTGTAAGCGGAGTGGCGATATTTGTCTTTCATAAAACCTGAAAGTGCTACAAGTGTATTCGGAACAAGAATGGTTGCAATTAGTGCAAGCACGATGAGTAGGTCTCCTTGCGGAATGGAAAACGTGAATCCTTGATTGATTGTTGCACCTGCGTTTGGCAGAGCAGCAAGTGCAGTTAAACAAAAGGTTAAGACAAGCATGATCATAACAATTCGGTTAATATTCTCAAGCACTTTGTAGACGCCAAACCAAGCAATCCCCATTGCCGAAACTGAAAGCAAACTAACCCAGGCAAGCATAGGAACGGATGGGAAAATAAGATTCATAGCCATAGAAGCACCAATGAAATTTCCTGCTTGAAAGGCGAGGGCACCGAGCCATAAGCCAAAGAAAATAAGTTTGGACCATAAGCTGCTTATTTCATCTCGAATGCCTTCTAATACGCTTGTCCCTGTTGCGACCGTCCAATTAATAACAGGTCGTTGGATAAAGTAGCCAACAAGACAAGCGAGGACAAGAATCCAAGCGACTTGAAATCCAAATTGGGCACCAGCAACGGATACGGTTGTCACAGTACCTGGACCGATAATACATGCAGCGACAATAGCGCCAGGCCCCCACGAACGATACCAAGGAATTGTCTGATTCTCTTCTAACGATGCTACAGTCACTTTCTCTCTAACTACATTCGTCAATCCAACCACTCTCCTCTATCTTGTGATTGTATCAACTAAAACCTAGAATTTTCTGTGTTTTTGTAAGGTAATCTACGATAAATCTTGCTTAAATATGGCTTCTTTTATGAATGGCTAAAAACAATAAACGGTAAGTGCACCCCTCCTTTGTTTTTATAGAGGTTCCTTATGCTATTAAAAAAAGCCGCTCAACAAAGGTCGAGTGGCTCTTGTATTACCATTGAAAGATGGCTTTTAACGTTAATAGTGAAACTGAAAATAGTAGAGACGCTATTAAAAAGGTTGGTAGGTGAGCATAATCTTCTTCAGGCAATTCTTTACTAATGACGTTAAAAATCATGGCGCCTGAACTAAAGGCGATTAATGAATCGACAAATAGACCAGTTGAAGGGCCAAATGTGCCAGCAATAGCACCTATGAGTGTTGTTGTTGCTAGAATGAAGCGACCGTATTGACGGTGAACAGTTTTATTACCATGACCAATGTGATAGGAGATACCGATAAAGTGAAGCCCAACAGCGACACCATAAAAAAGAGCTTCAACGGTTTTAACGTCTGATGCAAAGACAATATAAGAGATCATAAATGTATAAAAGGCGAAGAAAGAGATTTGTACGAAATAAGATGTATTCGGATGTTGCTCGTGTTTGGTTTTGGCAATTTTATAAACACTGTAATACACAAGTAATCCGAGTAAACCAAGAAAGTAAAGCTCTGAGTCTAATGCAAGATCTCCACCAAGTTGATCCTGCTCTTCATGCATGGTAGGCAAGATGTAGACAAAGACATAAGCAATCGCAACACCTCCTGATAAGGAAAGGATTTTCTGCTCTTTGAAAGGTGTACGATGAATGATGGGTAGTGCAAATAGTTGAATGAGGATAAGCATTACCCCGATAAGAATTGATTCTATTGTCATGTTGTTGCCTCCCCTTGCTTCATGCTTATCTATACCCACTTTTAAACCATCGAAGTTTACAGTTTTGTAAAGAAACCGTGTACAAATGTCTGGGTCTGAAATCGTCGATTTTGGTCTATGCTGTATACGAGTGGTATGAGAGGTGGTTAAAGTATGGGAAATTTGTTGCAGACAACGATAGAATTGACGGTAGGACTCTTTGCACTCCTTATTTTAACAAAAGTAATGGGGAAGACGTCTTTTGCGCAAATCACACCGTTTGATTTTATTTCTGCTTTAATTTTGGGTGAACTCGTTGGGAATGCCATTTATGATAACGAAACGAAATTAGGGACCATTCTGTATTCAGTATTAATTTGGGGTATGTTGTTATACATTATCGAATGGTCAACGCAGCGGTTCCGGAAGACGAGGAAGTTCTTTGAAGGAAATCCTTCTATTATTATTCAAAATGGACACTTAAATCGAAGGGAAATGAAACGGAATAAGCTCGACATGAATCAGCTTCAACATCTCTTAAGGCAAAAAGATGCGTTTTCTGTTCGAGAGGTGGCGTATGCGGTTTTAGAAACAGATGGACAAATAAGCGTTTTAAAGAAACAAAAATATGACCAACCGACCTATGAGGATTTTAAACTTAAAGAGGACCCTGTTTATTTGCCTGTTACCTTTATCAATGATGGTGTGGTTGACTGGGAAAATATCAAAAAAGCTGGATTAGACGAAAACTGGTTAGATAAGCAGCTCTATGAGCAACGGATTGATCATTATCGGGACGTGTTTTATTTAGAGTGGAAGTATGATGAAGGGATTTACCTTGAAAAGATGTGAAGAGCCCTCTCCACATCTTTCTTTATGTACAAGATTTAGGGATCCAACCGTAATAGCCATCTTTTTTGGCTAAATCATACCCACTGCATTGATCATCAAGTATCGAAACGTGATCACCTTGTTTTACTGTTAAAAAGGAAGCACTGACATCAGTTGTGCACTGCCACTGTTCATCTTGATAGGTTAGATACTCATTTTTAATCCAATAATTCGTCTTGTTCGCTGCACTGTAACAAAGCGTGAAATGTTCTTGTTTTTCTTGTTTTTCTACTAAATAATTCGGCCAATTAATGGTCCCTTGTTTGGATTCATCTGAAAAGGAGTGAACAATTTCTTTTATCTGTTTACACTCATCAACATAGGTTGCTTCAAACAACCCATCTAGGAGGGTGAGGGCATTTAGTTGCCCAATGGATTTGACCTGCAAGCCACCATCTAAACAAATAATACGTCTATCAAAGTCAATGATTGGATTCATGTGACTTTTTTCGCGGCTTAAATAGTTTGATATTGGCCAGTGTCCAACAATGACGGTCTTTTCTTCATCATGCCCATGTTCATAAAAGGATGGGAAGGCATAAGCGTTTGTTAAAGACGTTTCTCTCCAATCGTTCGTTCTCTCGATGCCAGCATGAATGATGATAAAATCCTCGGATTCAAGTGCATGAGGAAGCTGCTGAATCCATTCGAGTTCCGCCTGATAATGGTCTAGGCAAAATTGAGCGATCTCTTTAATAGAAGAAAACTGTTTCCACTCACGATTTTGTTCTCGAAGCATTTCATGAATAAGAGAGTACGGTTGTCTTTCTAAGTAGGGAATCAGTTGTTCGTTTTCTTTTAGAAGATGAAGGAGGATGGCGTCGTTATTTCCTAATGTTGTATAAACGCGATGCGTATGATGAAGATCCATTATATAGCGAATAAGGCCAAGACTATCTTGTCCTTTCTCACAGACATCACCATTAAGAATTAAGGTATCGCTAGCGGAGTACTGTAAGTTGGTGAGCAGTTTTTTAAACAACTTTAAGTTTCCGTGAATATCTGACACCATGTGGGTTCGTTGATTCTTTAAAGAAATGGTTTGCGTGTGTAACATCGAACATTCCACCTATCCACTTTTCTTTCTATTGTGGCAATGTAAATAAAAAAAGACAACCTCGAAAGGTCATCTTTTTACAATCTGGAAGAACAAATTAGCAATATCCGCCACCTACATAAGAAGCTCCGATGATGATAAGCAAGATGAATAATACAACTACTAATGCAAATCCGCCACCAGCACCAGCTCCGTAACCACCGCCTGCGTATGACACTTGGCATGCCCCCTTCCTGCGTTTCTCTATATCAAGGTATGCAGGTGTACCCTAATTGGTTTGTAGTTTCTTTAAAGAAATGAAAAAGTAGGGCAATCGCCTAGACATGTGCCTACGCATAGAATCATGTTAAAGTTAGTGCATTAGTGAATGGGAGGCAATTAAAGTGGTTAGTATTCTGTATCTTTTCATTGTCTTTTTCGCATCCGTTCTTCAAGCGGCAACGGGTTTTGGATTTTCTATTATCGCAACCCCATTTTTACTGTTTTTGTTTGCGCCAGATGTGGCGATTCAAGTGAATTTATTTGTGTCCATCCTTATTTCCCTTTTATTATTTATTCAAATTCGTAAAGATGTTTATCTGCCACTTATAAAAAGACTTGTTATCGGAAGTGTTATTGGCGCCCCAATAGGTGTCATCCTGGTACAACTTATCAATGAGACAGCCATAAAAATAAGTGTAGGAACTCTTTTACTTTTTGTTACTCTTCTTCTTGTGTTGCCGGTTAAAATGCAGCAAACAAATAGACGAGATTTGACTATAGGTGGACTTTCTGGAACATTAACGGCGAGCATTGGCATGCCAGGACCACCATTACTCGCCTATTTTGCTGGTGTTAAAATGACAAAAGAACAAACACGTGCAACAACACTGGCATTTTTCCTACTCATCTATCCCATTAGTATTGGATTGCAATGGATCACAATAAGCATAAATAGGGACGTGTGGGGGCTTGTAGGTTTGGCACTGCCAGCCGTAATTGCTGGATTAATCGTCGGACATTTTATCTTCAAGAAAATGAATCAAGCTTTGTTTCGTAATGTAACCTACATTCTTTTACTCGTCGCAGGTGTAGGGTTAATCATTGAGTCAATTTGGTGAAAAACTGTAACTAGGCACGAGTGGCAAGCTTTAGAGAAGTCGTTGATAGTGGGTCTGTAGCAATCCCATATAAATAATATCAATCCATTCCCCATTTCTAAAGACGGCTTCTTTTACCCTGCCTTCTTGAACAAATCCTATCTTCTTATATAAATGAATTGCCTTTTCATTTGTTGAGAAGACGCGCAAAGACAACCGGTGTAAATTTAATTCGAGAAATGCGTATGTTAATAGGAGAGACATTGCTTCTGTACCGTATCCTTTCCCCCACTTGCTTTTTTCACCGATATCAAGAATACATTCGGCATTCCGATTTTTGTAATCAATCCCGACTAAAGAGGTTACACCCACCGGAGTGTGTTGTTCAAGCTCTTCGATAATGTAGGATTTTGACTGTGGAGAGGAGAGCATTACGCTTTCGACAAAAGATTGGGTCTCCTCATATGTATAGACGTCCAAGGAAAGGTTAGTAGAAGCCATGACCTCATGGTCGTTTCGCCAACGGTGATAAAGTGATATGTCAGTGCTTTGCATTTTACGCAGTCGTAACCGGGTTGATTCAAACATGGTATTTCCTCCCTTTTTTATTGGCTCTATTGTAACATGAGAAAAAAGCAATCACGGAAAAATTCAGAAATCACGTACAAATAGATTGATAGAGTATATTTTTGTTCGGAAATGGAATGGTTTGAAGTGTTTTTTTTTGAAGGTGTATGCTAAAATGAAACGAAAACGTAAAGACTCTATGTAACTGGCGCAATGTGGATAACCACGAGGGAGCATAGAGCGTACTTGCCGTGCGCCTGGGCAAAAGGGTATCGCCCTTTTCACGTTCAAATAACGAAAGGATGGTTTGAATGAAAACGCCCTTACTATTAGATGGAGTAGAAGTATCAAATCGCATAAAGGCTGATCTCGCGAAAAGAGTAACAGCCTTGAATGAGAAAGGCATTACCCCGTCCCTCGCAACTATTTTAGTCGGCGAAGATCCTTCTTCCGCTACTTATGTGCGAATGAAAGGAAATGCTTGTCGTAAGCTAGGAATGGAATCAAAGAAAATTGAGATGCCAACAGAGACAACTACAGAAGAGTTGCTAGCAACGATTCAGCAGTTAAATGAGGATCATGCCGTTCATGGTATTTTATTACAACATCCTGTACCTGAACAAATTGACGAGCGTGCTGCATTTGATGCGATTGCGATTGAAAAAGATGTAGATGGCGTCACCACTCTTGGGTTTGCGCAAAATGCTTTTAATTTTGCCCAATACCCTTCGTGTACACCTGCAGCCATTATGGCGATTCTCGACCATTATGACTTACCAATTGAAGGGAAGCATGCTGTAATTGTTGGTAGAAGTCCAATTCTTGGTAAACCAGTATCCATGATGTTGCTCAATCGAAATGCAACAGTAACCATTTGTCATTCTCGCACAAGTGAGTTAGAAGCTCATGTCAAACAAGCGGACATTGTTGTTGCAGCTGTTGGTCGCCCTGAATTTATTAAAGGGGAATGGATCAAGCCGGGTGCCGTCGTTCTTGATGCTGGATATAATAAAGGAAATGTTGGCGATTGTGATTACGATGGTTGTGCAGCCAATGCATCTGCCATTACGCCAGTGCCCGGAGGCGTTGGTCCTGTAACAATTTCAATGTTGTTAAAACACACTGTTGATGCAGCAGAACGTTTAAATCAATAACAATTAAGATCAAGAGGGAAAGATAGATACCCGCTTGGTCTTTTTTTGATAAGATGAAAAAGGGTGATACAATGCAGGCGGTGTTAAAGAAAATCGCACAGTACTATCCATTTACTGCAGATCGTTTTGTATGTTTAGGTGGATTTAATCAGCATGTATTCAAGAACAATTCTTATGTTCTGAAAGTTTTTCGTGAAGATCAAGCTAGTATAGAACAGCTTGAGCACGAAGTGAATGTAACGGCGTTTATGAATCGTGCGGGTGTGCCGAGCGCGAAGATTGTCCAGTCTTTCAATGGGAGGGAAATTGAACATATTCTCTATAGAGGCGTTCATTACTTTTGTTTTGTACAAACGCATATTGCAGGTGATAGTATTCCCATAACAGATTTGAAGAGTACACAAGTTTATCAATGGGGTGCAAGTATTGGGGCCTTACATGAAACTGGGAAATTGTATCCGCATAAGGCAAAAGTACAGCATTGGCATGAAGAATCGCTTTTATCTGTAGCAGAAGGCTTGTTAGAGGAACCTTTACAGAGTAATTGGCGGAACTTGTATAATCAATTAAGCGCTTTATCAACAAATCATCAGTGCTACGGTCTCATCCATCACGATTTCCATCACGAAAACATCCGTTTTTCTAAAAACAAACTGTATATATTAGATTATGAAAGTGCTATCCATCATTGGTATATATATGATCTAGCCATTCCGATCTATCATGCTGCTTTATTTATTGAAAAAGATAAGCGGTGTCAATGGTATGAGTCGTTCTCTACAATGTTATTAGAAGGTTATGCTTCAAAAACGACTTTACAGAAGAAGTGGGTAGATAAACTACCTTACTTCGTTTATTATCGACAATGGTACTCTTATCTCTATTTTGAAAAACATCTAGAAAAAAATGAACAGGTTACCCAGATGTTAGAAAAGATGAAGTCTTATCTAGCAGCTGAGAAAACCATTATTTAGAAAAGGATGAAGGATTATTTTTTATGTTGTTGTAATGATAGGACTCATTTGCTACTTTGCTTATCAAATGAGGCAAATAAGAAGAGAAAATGAAGAACTGAAAAAACAGCAGACGCTCATCATTAACATGCTTGAATATCAACTTGAAAGAGATTCGCGTTAAAAAAGACCAGTTGCCTAAGAATAGTGCAAACTAGTCTTTTTCGTATGCTCAAATAAGAAATCTTGCACATAGCGCCACGTTTCTCTGGCGGCATCGGCATTTCCTTTTTTCGTACCACCAAAATCCATTATCATGCCACCTCCAACATGCATATAAGTTGAAGTTGGCATGCCTGGAAGCCCATAGGGGAAGGCAAGGAAATGGCCACCTTCGTCATAATAAAGGTGTTTGTTGTCCGTTCGTTTGCCATGAAGTTCGTGTTGAACCATTCGAGCATAGTCAGCAGATGGCCAACATTCGTCTTTTTCACCTGCTATGGTTAATAAAGGAGCGTTCACTTGCTCAACTGGAATTCGAATAGCATCTAAATCGGTTGCTTTTGCTTGTGAGACAGACCAGATTGGTAAGAAAGAAAAAGGCTTACGGGTAAGTATGCTTTTCCCGATGTTAAGAAAATGCTTTGCTGTGTAAGTAAATTTCAAGTAAGGGAGTGGTGCATTCTGTTGTGTCCAAGCTGGAATGGGTGCATATATCGTGTTACGTAATCCGGATGTTACGTAAGCTCCTGGAGCTCCGGCAATAACCGATTGATACTCGTCGTACGTGGAAGCAAGCAGCAAGGCGAGTTCGCCGCCGCGAGAGTAGCCAATTAGAGAAACAGTATTATCCACAGCATCATGGGCTTTAAGCCAAAGGGTAGCTTTTTGGAAATATTCTAATGGTATGTTTTCAAGGTCTTTCGATACGCCTTCCGTCCCAAAATAAGCAAGAGACAATACGGAATAACCTTTCATTGCGAGGAGTGCAGCGGCATGTTCATTTACACCACCATCGGATCCGCCTACTACTATTACCCCTGGGAAAGCTTGGACGGTATCGGGGTGAAAAAGGGTTCCAACTAGTTCTGCTTCGTGGACAGGCACGCGTTTAACAGTATCATCATAAAATTTTCTATGTACATGAGCTGTATCTAGTAGCTTTCCAGAAGAGTCTTCAAGTGTAAATGAGTAGGTAAGCGGTTCGGCGTTCTGTTTGTTAAAATAATCACCATGCTTTTTTCCAATTCGCTCCATTGACCAGACCAAGCCTTCTGCATCAATGCCTTTGTAACTTCCGGACAAGGGCGCTGTTGAAGCAAGGTGGAGATTCCCGTCTTGATTTGCTTCATATAGAGCACTAGCCTCGAAGATTGCACCAGTGTCATCTGTCGTTTGTGCTTTTATTGTTACGCTTTGCTTTGGCATTAAGTCGTAAGCAGATAATTGTAAGGGTTGATCAATAAGTGCACGAGTAGGTGTTACAACAATACGAGGGGTCATGGTTAAACTCCTTTCAAATGGTCTTTAATCCATCTATACGTTAGGAAAAGTAAAAAAGTTCCCAATACTAAAAAAGCCTAAGTGCTTGGACACTTAGGCCTTCTTAATTAGACTTCTACAGCAACGATTTGGTCACAGCAGATGGTAATGATGCGTACTTTTTTCTTATCACATTTACAGTGATCGTGAGAGTGGCAGTCAGCATTTGCTAATTCAACAGTAT
Source organism: Shouchella oshimensis (assembly GCF_004375095.1). Classification (NCBI taxonomy): domain Bacteria; kingdom Bacillati; phylum Bacillota; class Bacilli; order Caryophanales; family Bacillaceae; genus Shouchella; species Shouchella oshimensis. The sequence goes on from NZ_SNUX01000002.1 coordinate 870,307, forward strand.
CGCCATCAATACCTACAAAGCTACCTGTTACTTTGTCTCCACCTTTTAAAATAACTTTTACATGTTCACCACGCGCGATGTTTCTGAAAAATGTTTCACAACCGCAGTCGCCTGAACCGTAGTTATTTGAACCATAATTTCCGCAGCCACAAGAATTGTAGCCATAATTATTTCCATAACCCATTTTCAAATTGCTCCTTCCGCATTCTCTTATTTTTTTTAAACTTCTACAGCTGCAATGTCGTCACAACAAATTGTAACGATTCTCGCTTTTTTACATTTGTCGTCACAATCAACGTTTGCTAGATTAACAACGTTGCCACGTACATCTACAAATTCACCTTTAATTTTACCGCCGCCTTTAAGAACCACTTTTACGTGTTCTCCACGAGCGATGTGTTTGAATAAAGTAGAGCAGTCACAACCGTTTGAATAAGAATAATCAGAGTAACTTCCTCCGTATCCATAACCCATTAGTGTCGCCTCCTTTCGCTTTGCTATGTTAATACTGTATGTAGAGAATTCTTTCATGCATAGGCAATAGAAAGGGGACAAACGCTCGTTTTTACTAGATTAGGTCAAATGCATAGAGGAGAAAGTCGGAATGTAGCGGAATCATTTTGAGGGTAATGCATGTTTGAGAAAGAGGTTTGTGTTTTTCGTAACAGGAACGCCTTGACGATGGATAAAGGAAAATTGTCTTGCTGTATTCATATGTAAATGATTTAACACTTGAAGAGAACCATTACGGAGTTCTTCTTGAATAGCCGATTCCGAAATAAGAGCCAAGCCTAGTCCGTTTTTAACCCCTTCCTTAATACCTTGAGTGGAACTGATGGTAATGGAAGAGTGTATCGTAAGTTGAAAGGTTTCGATTAATGCTTCAAAAGATTCTCTTGTGCCCGAACCCTCTTCACGTATGACCCACCGTTGATTTTGAAGGTCATGTACGGTTTGATAGTTCTCAACATCGTGGGTTGAACAGATGATAACAAGCTGATCATGTTTAAAAGGTGTTTGTTCAATGTTTTTTGCTTTAATGGTCCCTTCAACAAGGCCAAAGTCGACGTCGAAGTGCTGTACCTTTTGCATAATCGTATCCGTATTGGCAATTGTAATAGCAAACGTCAGATTTGGATAAAGCCCTTTTAAAGAGGCAATCATCTGTGGCAATAGATATTCGCCAATCGTGAAGCTAGCACCAATCTTTAATAGTCCTGAAGCTTCATGGTGACGGGCGTACAAGCTTTCATGGATAGTACGGTAAATGTTTTGGATCTTTAATGCTTCTTTATAAAAGAAATGACCATCCTCTGTAAGAAAGATTTGTCTCGTTGTTCTACGAATAAACTGAGTTTGGAACTGATTTTCTAGATTTTTGATCTGCACGCTCACAGTAGGTTGTGAAAGGGATCGTTTCTCAGCCGTCTTTGTGAAATTTTTTTCTTGGACCAGTGTAATAAACGTCTCTATTTCATCTATATTCATTGTTTGACCTCATTTTTATTAGTTTTTTTAATAAATGTTATTATACTTATTTATTTTACAAATAGCGAGGGGGTTCTTATGATTAAGTAGTTAGGGAGTGAACAACATGACTAAACAGAAGGCTATCGGAGTTGGGTTGACCGCATTACTTGCGACGATCGCCACTTTGCTAGCAAAAGTGCCAGGATTAACAATGGTGGGATCGTTGATTCTAGCAATTGTAATTGGAATGGTTGTAGGGAATTACACAAAGGCAGCTCAGAATGGTGGAGAGGGGATTGCGTTTTCTTCAAAAATTCTTTTGCGGATAGGAATTATTTTACTTGGACTACGGTTAAATTTTTTTGCTATTCAAGGTTTGGGTTTAACCGGTTTTCTTTATGCCATCGTTTTAAGTTCTATTGCTTTTTTTACTCTATATGGACTAAGCAGGAAATTAAAAATTGATCCTTCATTTGCCCTTCTGCTTGCAGGAGGAACAGCCATATGTGGTGCTGCGGCAATTGCTGCTATAGCGCCAGTAGTGAAAGCACAGGAAAAAGCAGTTGCCCTATCCATTGCGACAATCGCGTTGATAGGAACGTTGTTTACACTTATTTATACAGGTCTTTATCCACTTCTTGTACCAGAAGATAAACCGTATGGCATCTTTGCAGGTGGTACGTTACACGAGATTGCCCATGTCGTTGCTGCTTCTTCCATTGGGGGTACTGAAGCCGAAAATCATGCCATCATTGTAAAAATGCTTCGAGTTATGTTATTACTACCGCTGATGATCTTCATAATGTGGTGGTTTGAACGGAAGAAAAAGGTCGCTCAATCTTTTTCGTTTCGAAAGTTACCAATCCCATGGTTTGTCTTTGGTTTTCTGGCGATGAGTCTTGTGCAAACGTTTGGTTTCTTACATGAAGATGCTGTACAGTGGCTACTTGGCATTGCCTATTTCTTGCTTGCAATGGCTATGGCAGGTCTAGGCTTAAATGTGAAGTTTCGTGCTTTTCAAGAAATAGGACCCCGTTTGTTTGTAGCAGGACTAGGGGGCACAATCGTTTTAGTTCTTTTTGGCGCACTACTTATTCCACTCTTATTCTAAAATCAAACCATTACCATTCAGGTAGTGGTTTTTTCAATATCAGCCTCTAGACTGAGAGCTAAATCGTTCTTCAGCTCGTTTCTAAGGGTCGGTCAGAATCGTATGCTAGTAGTAACAAATCGACAGGAGGTGACGTAATGACAACAAAAGGATGGATCATTCTCGGTGCTGTTGCACTTTCCATCATCTTGCTTTCATCACTAGGAGCGATGTTAGGATTAGTAGCAGGTGCTGGACTTGCTTACTTAGGGTGGCGTCAAGCAACATTAAGTGAAGCCGTTGTGATGAAGGTACTTTGGTGGGTTGTACTCGTTATTGGTGTCCTAGTAGGCATTAGTAGTTTGCCAGGAATGATTGGAGTCGTAGCACTTTACTTATTGTTAAAGCTTTATGACAAATGGAAAGAAACAAAAGATTATTCTTATGATAAATTTTAATGAATGCAGGAGGTAGAAGATGTCAATCTTAAAGCAAATAAAAGAGCAAGTATCAGCTGATATTGAAGCAGTATTAGAGAAAAGTAAAAAGAAGCCGGTAATGGATGAAAAGAGAGGTCAAGAAGCTAAGCAGCTTGATAAGCAAATGAAGTTATGGAAAGAAACAGTAAAGAAGCAGCAAGAGCTTGAGCAGTATTTCTATAATGAGTGGCAAGAAGCAGAGACTATGTTAAAGAAGCGAAAAGAACAATTGGTCATTGCTGAACAATCGCAAGCAACGGATTTAATAGAACGAGCGAATTTTGAAATAAACGGCTATCAGGAGTTGGCTCGTGAGTACAAGGAGTCATACGAAGAACAGCGTGAGCGTGTGAATAAGCTCGAAGAAAAAGGAAGAGAGCTTTACTTTCTAAAAAAGAAAATGGAACGAATGAAGCTTACTGATTTTGCAAGAGCTGAAGAATCACGTGCTGAATCGCATGCGTCAAAATGGACGTATTATGCGGAAGAAAACGATGAATTTGAAGCATATGAGGAAGACAAAAGTGACCACGAGCCAAGACAGGTTCTTGATTTTGATAAAGAAATAAAAAAACTTGCTGAAAAGCAGGAGAACGAAAAGTAGTTTGTAGTATACTAAAGGCTGATTATAAACGCAGAGGAGGGCAAAGAGAGTGAAGCGAAACCGAACAGATTATGTTGCCTATATTTTCTTTGCCCTGCTTGCTGCAACGGCATTAGAGCTACTTATTAATGTAGCTCCGTTTATTGTATTAGTAGGATCTGCGGCGATGATTTATTATGGCTTAAAGCGAATGAGCAAGCAAAAAGGAAAAGTCCTGTTCTACGGAGGACTGGTCATCTTTATTTTAACGCTGTTGTCTTCGTTTTTCTTTTTACTACTGGTCTTTGGTGCATTGTTTTACATGCTTTACTTGTTTTGGGAAAAGGCAAGTAAACCAACTAAAATGGAAATAGCGATTAATGAACAAGCTTCGAATGATAGTCGAGAGGCGTTTGTTAAAAACACCTTCCTCGGAGATCAGCAATTAAACCATGAAGGGTTTCGCAGTGATGATATTAATATCCACACAGGTATTGGTACAACGGAAATTCATTTTGAAAACACCGTCCTCCCAAAAGGAGACACGATTGTCATTATCCGGGGTTTTATTGGGAGTACCAAACTCTATGTGCCTTATGATGCAGGTGTATCTGTGGAGCACGCTTGTTTATTTGGTCAGACAGATCTATTTGGAAACCATAAAATAGGGTTTAATCAAAACGTAAAAGTCGTAAATGACTCGTATCAAGATGCTCCTCGTCGACTGCGAATTTATACGTCCATTGTTGCGGGAGATATTGAGGTGATGTATCGATGAAGGCTGTCCGTTCTGTTGGTATGATTGTCTTTTTCGTGCCATTACTTCTAGTAGGCTTCCTTTTCTATTATGTTGAAAAAAACGGTTTAGTTAAATGGGAACAGCTATTGCTTCGAAATGAATTAACGTATAACGTGCCGATTTTCGTATGGCTTATTCTGTTTTTTATACTCCTTGCACTGATTGTCTACAGCATGCTTGCTGTTATTTGGAAAAAAGACGTTCGTGCGTTACATGCTACGTTAGTGCACGTTGCTAATGGCAATACGAAGGAAAGCAAACAGCAACTTAATCAAGTATCCAGTGATTTTAATGATGCTAAAATGCTCATTGCAGAACTTGAAACAAGAGTTCGTAATCAAGCAGACCGCTCTCAACGTGTGATGGAACAATGGGCGGAGAATGAGTCAAAGCTGAGATCGGAACTTGTCTTTAAAGAGCGACACCGTATTGCAAGAGAACTACATGATTCCGTTTCACAACAGCTTTATGCAGCATCGATGTTATTATCTGCAGCAGTTAATCAAAAGAATGTTGATGTTGTAGCGCTACAAGCTCGATGTGAACAGATTGAAAAAGTTGTGAACGATGCACAAAATGATATGAGAGCGCTCTTGCTCCAGTTACGACCCATTCAACTGGAGAATCAATCGTTTAAAGAAGGCGTGGAACAATTGACATCAGATTTAGCAGAGAAGCACCAGATTGATTTCTCGGTTCGGATTCGTTCTCTTTCTCTTAAACCAGGTGTAGAGGACCAGCTATTCCGCATCACCCAAGAAGCTATTGCTAACGCGTTACGTCACGCAGAAGCAAATGAGATTAGCGTGTTCTATGACCGGTATGATGACTTTGCTCTACTAAAAATTACCGACGATGGGAAAGGCTTTAATCAGACATCTTCGCCACACGGCTACGGTCTACATAGTATGGAAGAGCGTGCAGAAGAAATCGGTGGGATGTTACGAATGATAAGTGTGGAAGGGCAAGGAACGAGTATTGAAGTGAAAGTACCGATTATTGAAGGAGGGGAAACGACGTGATTGACGTATTGCTTGTGGATGATCATGAGACTGTACGCCTCGGTGTTGCGGCTTTTTTATCAACCCAAGAAGACATTTCTGTTGTTGGTGAAGCCAGTAATGGAAAAGAAGGGGTCGAACAAGCGCTGAAACTCAGACCAGATATTATTTTAATGGATTTAGTAATGGACGGGATGAATGGAATCGAAGCAACAAGAGAAATTATTACACAATGGAAAGAGGCAACGATTATTATTGTCACGAGTTTTCTTGATAATGATAAGCTTCGTCCTGCACTAGAGGCAGGGGCGAAAAGCTATGTTCTTAAGACGTCCACAGCGATGCAGATTGCTGATGCGATTCGAAAAACAGCACAAGGGATAGCTGTACTTGATGAAAAAGTTCAGGCTCAAATGATCTCTTCCTTCCGCACCGAGGAATCGTTGCACCAATCATTAACGAACCGCGAAAAAGAAATCTTAAAGCTTATGAGCGATGGGAAAACCAATCAGCAAATTGCCGATACGCTTTTTATTACGATTAAAACAGTAAAAACACATGTATCCCACATCTTATCAAAGCTGGATGTTGATGATCGAACGCAAGCGGTTGTGTATGCTTTTCAGCAGAAGTTATTTAAATAAGCTACCAAAGAATTCTAGTCCCGTGTAGTTCCTTTACACCTGTAGTAGCCGCAATATGAGAAGCATTATCTTTCGTTACACCTCCACCTGGCATGATGACAATGCGTTCGTCTGCATATGTCTCATAAGCGGCTAAAGTTGTAAGGTTTTCTTCAATTTCTTTATGAGGACCATGAGTTAAGATACGTTTTACCCTCCATCGGGAAAGCTGATCAATGGCTTCGAATGGGTTTGCAAGTTGATCAAACGCCATATGAAACGTAACCGTTTGTGGATCCACAAGCTGTAACAATCTTCGCATATGAGGCACGTGAAGTTTATTCTCTGGCGTTAAACAGCCAAACACAAATCCATCCACACCAAATTGTTTAAATGATGAAATGGATGCCTCCATTTCCCTTAGTTCAGCCTCATTGTAAATAAAGTCTCCTCCACGACAGCGAATCAGTGCCATAACCGTTACCCCATTTTCTTTGCATATCGCGACTACTCGTTTACATGTTTCTATTGAAACAGTAGTACCGCCCACATTTAAGTTGTCGCATAGTTCAATTCGTTGTGCTCCAAATTGAATGGCTTTACGAACGTGCGTATCATTCTCAAGACAAACTTCCTTTACCATGTGATTCATTTATCCAAACTCCTTAAAAAAACTAGCTTTACTAACAGAATACTTGTAAACTATAGAATACTTCAAGGGGGGGAGACAAATGATTAGACAATTAGATATGAACGATCAAGACATATGCTTAGACTTCGTAAAGAAAAAGCCAGCGGAGAACTTGTTTATTATTGGTGATATTGAAGCATATGGAATGGAAACAGATTTTCAAACGGTATGGGGAGAATTTAATAGAGACAATCAATTAGTCGCTGTTTTGTTAAAGTTCCATACAAGCTATGTTCCGTTTGCAGAAGGCTCCTACGATGCCAAAGGATTTGCCGAAATCATAAACAAGGATTCTTCCTTTAAAGGGTTGTCTGGTTTAAAAGACGTGACAGAACAACTTGAACCGTATTTAAAAAAGTCTCTTCTTAAAAGACAAATGTACTATGCAAAGTGCGCAAGGACAAAGAGTGAGAACGCCCCTTCATTAGAAAAGGTGCAAACAGCCCAACCCCAAGATGCAGCTGAATTACTCATGATGCTGGATCAAATTCCTGAATTTAGTCAGTCCATTCCGAAAACGGCTGAACAGAAACAACGCGAATTAGCGACAGGTTTCTCACGAGCATGCTTCGTACGTCAAGATGATAAAATCGTTTCATCCGCTTCCACTACTGCTGAAAATACTCACTCAGCAATGATTGTTGGTGTCGCCACTTTAGAGGATTATAAAAGAAACGGCTATGCATCGGCTTGTGTTCATCACTTATGTGAGCAATTGTTCACAGAAGGAAAAGAAGCTTGTTTATTTTACGATAACCTAAGTGCTGGGGTGATCTATAAGCACATTGGCTTTGAAGATATTGGTTTATGGATGATGTACAATGAGAAGTCAGAAGCATAAAGCAGAAGGCTTTAAGTATGAAAAACTTGTTAGGACTTTGCTAGCAAGTTTTTTTATTGTCAACGAACGGTAACATCCAAAATAGCGATTTAGAGTTGAAAGTGATATGATAGACAGGTGCAAAAAATGTCGTGCACAAGTTTGAATGGAATTTGAAAAGGTTAAGGAGTACGGATGATGAAAGCCTTATTACAATTGCTGAAAGAGCAATACGAAAATAAGCACTTAATTTGGAGACTTGCAGCGTTTGAACAGAAAAGTAAGTTTCGACTCCATTACTTAGGCGCTTTTTGGCAGTTATTTAGTCCGCTGATGCAAGTCGTGGTCTTTTTTGTTATTTTTGGACTGGGCATAAGACAAGGACAAGATGTTGGCGATACGCCTTTTTTCGTTTATTTAATGTGTGGACTAATACCTTGGTTTTTTATCAGTCCAACAGTACTGCAAGGATCTAACAGCATTCACAAAAAAATTAATATGGTATCAAAAATGAAGTTTCCTGTTAGTGTATTGCCGACCATTACAATTGCTGGTAATTCCGTTAGCTTCTTTGTAATGCTCGGTATATTGTGCATTGTACTTGCCATATATTCGGTTTTCTCAGGGTTGTATTTGCTCCAATTGCCGTATTATTTTCTTTGTTTATATGCATTTCTTTATGTGTTTACCATATTTTCAGCGACTCTAGCTACCGTCGTACGAGATTATTATCAATTTCTTGAAGCAGGAATGCGAATGATGTTCTTTTTAAGTCCAATCATTTGGGCCCCTGATTCAATGCCTGAACGTTTACTTCCAATTTTACAATTAAATCCGTTTTACTATATTTTAAATGGCTTTAGGGACTCATTTATAGGCGGAACGTGGTTTTTTGAAAATATTACGTACATGATTTATTTCTGGACAGTAATACTTTTAATTGGTTTCTTAGGTGCAACAGTCTTTAAGAAATTTAAAAACAGTTTTGTTGATTATTTATAAAGGGGATTTTGTGGATGAATCCTAAAATGAAATTAGACGGTGTAACAAAAAAATATACACTCTTTACAAGCAATAGTGAAAAGCTTAAAGCAATGTTCTTGCCAAAAATGCAAAAAGAAAATCGTGATTTTTATGCACTACGCGACATTTCTCTGGAAATTTTTGAAGGTGAAACCATTGGGATTGTAGGTATTAACGGGTCTGGGAAGTCAACCATTTCCAATATTTTAGCAGGAGTTATTCCTCCTACTGAAGGAACGTTAGATGTGAATGGTGAGACGTCGTTAATTGCTATTAACGTTGGCTTAAACAATCAATTAAATGGTCATGAAAACATTGAGCAAAAATGTCTCATGCATGGTTTCTCAAAAAAAGAAATTGAGCGCTTATTGCCATCAATTGAGGAGTTTGCTGACATTGGTGATTTCATTCAGCAGCCTGTAAAAAATTACTCGTCTGGTATGAAGTCACGGCTAGGATTTGCGATTTCTGCTCATACCAATCCAGATATTTTAATCGTGGATGAGGCGCTGTCTGTTGGGGACAAAACGTTCTATCAAAAGTGTAAAGATAAAATTGATGAATTTAAAGCAGAAGGTAAAACCATTATTTTTATTAGTCATAACATCAAAGAAATAAAAAACATCTCTGATCGGGTTCTTTGGCTTCATAATGGTGAAATGCGCTCGTTTGGCGATAAGGAAAAAGTGATTGAAGAGTACGAAGCCTATATTAAATTTTTTAATTCCTTGTCCAAGCAAGAGAAAAAAGAGCATAAAGAAGAGCTGAAAATGCAGCGCTCGGTTGCCAAAGTCGAACAAAGAGAGAGCGAAGAAGATGGAACAGCTCTAGCGCCACGGGGTACTGGGAAAAAGAAGCATGCTAAACAAAAGGAGCAAAAGAAACATTCCATTGTCTTTTTTAGTCAGCTTGTTCTCTATGCAGCTTTATTTATTGTTGCAGCTTATCTGGTGGCGGTCCGTCCACTTTTTGCTGCTGATGCTGAAGAAAGTTCAACGGCTGTTGAGTCTGATAACCAACCTTCAACAGTTGACGAAGAAGATGCGGCGGATCATTGGGTTGATTATGACGAACCAGTACAAGCAGTCATTCATTCAGACGGTACTTCGTTATATACGTCGTCTGAAGCGTCTACAGCTCTTATGACGTTACCCTTTGGAACTGAAATCTCTGTACTAAGAGAGAACAGCGATCAAGGGGTCGTCCAAATTGAGAATGATGGCGACGACTTGTTTATTGAATCCAACTCTTTTCATTTGTTAGAGGATGCTGAGGAAATGGAGCGAGAACGAATAGAAGAAGAGCTTGTGACCAATGTGGGCTCTTTAGATGAGATTGAATCAATATTGGCTCAACCTTATGAGCAGGTCATCCAATCGGTTTCGTTTCAAACAGCAGATGAATTTGGCTATGGGTATTATGCATACTCAGACGAACAAATGTTGAAAATAAACCAGCAAAACGAATTAGCGGCTATCATTCTTCCAATGGATGGGGGATCATTGGTGGAGGAGACACCCTTTTTCATAGTGGATGGAGAGCAGTTTTACTTTTTGTGGAATGAGGAGAGGAAAGAACTTCTCGTAGCTGACTTTTAAAAGGAAACGGACTGATGATCAATGAATACGTCGTTTTTGTTTGAACTTCTTAAAACCCCTTCACCTTCAGGGCATGAAGAGGCGATTCAAGAAAAATGGCTAACGTATATGCAAACCTATGTGGAGGATGTAACTACAGATTTAGCTGGAAACGCAATCGCAACGGTTAATCCAGATGCTCCATTTCGCGTACTCCTAGCAGGGCATTGTGACGAAATTGGTTTTATGGTGAAGTCCATTGATGAATCAGGCTTTATCTATGTAGAAGAGCTAGGTCGTTTAAGTCCCTTACCTGCATTAGGGATGGAAGTGGAGATCCATGGAAGGAACGGGGTACTTAATGGCGTGTTTGGGGCAAATGCTCAACACCATGGTGGAGCAAATGCAGACTTAACAATGGATGATCTTTTTATCGATTGCGGTGCTGAGAGTGCTGTAGAGATTCAATCAGTAGTAGCTATCGGTGATCCAATTACGTATAAAATAGAACCCTCTCACTTGCGTAATAATCGTGTAGTTGGTCGTGGTTTGGACAATCGAACAGGTGCATTTATCGTTGCTGAAGTCATGAAGCGACTTGCGTCCAGTCTCCCAGAAGTGTGTGTCCAAGGCGTCAGCACGGTTAATGAAGAGACAAATATGGGCGGTGCTTATTTTGCAGGCTCAGCTTTAAAACCGGATTTAGCAATTGCATTGGATGTCACATTTGCAACAGACTATCCAACCGCCGAAATAGGTAGAGTTGGTGATGTAACGTTAGCAGGAGGTCCAGTGCTTGCTAAAGGTGCTCCAATTAATAAAAAGGCAAATGAACACTTGCTACAAATAGCGAAGGAACGAAATATTCCGATTCAGTATGAATTAACACCGAGAAGAACAGGCACGGATGCAGATCAACTACGATTAACCGGTGAAGGTGTACCCATCGTTCTTGTATCGTTGCCGTTACGATATATGCATGCGCCTCGGGAAGTTGTGTCGTTACAAGACATGGAACAAGAAATTGATCTACTGGTGGCATTTATACAAAGCTTACGTCCTGACACAGACCTTCGTCCTCTTATTTGGAATGGACGCTAACTAGGAAAAAGCGCGGAGAACAGTTAGTCTCCGTGCTTTTTCTTTATAATGTCTGGGTTGTTCTCAATCAATGCGCGTGTACAATCCCAAAAATAATCAACAGTAGAAAGAGTCTTAAAGGCAGCTGAATAGAGGTCATCTTCAGTTGTTATACCAATGGATGACAAGACTTGTTTAAAGTAAGGGAGACGTTCCTCGTGTAGATGAGGAGCGTCCGTTGCCAAGATGATATGGCAGCGACAGAAAGTGGCGATGATCCAAAAGAAACTCTCTCGGTATTGATTCTTATCAATGAGTGACTGACTCCCTTCAACGACTATAGGTTTCGCTGATGGTGTAATATCACCGGAAAAGAAAAAAGGGGTCTTGGCTTGTTCGGCAGCAAGGGCAAATGTCTCTTCTAACAATTCCAAACTAGATTGAACTGTTGATTTAGCTATTGATTCTACACGCAGTTGCTTAAGAAGTGCTTCATAAACGTCGTCCATGTTAAACCGTTTCAGAACTGCTTGGACTGCTGTATAGCGTTTTCGTACAGTTGGGTTCTCAAGCGCTGCCGTTAAAAACAAATGCGCTAAAACTCCTGTTGGAAAGAGCCAGCTCATGACTTGTTCATGGAATGGAGCAGAAGTTGGTATGGCTGTTAATCCAGCTATGCTTTTTTCTTTTACTTGCTCACAACGACAGTACACCCATTCAATGTGATAAAATTCTCGCGCTACCTCTTTTTGTAAAGGGACAAGAACGTCGTCTACGTCGTTGAGGACGATCGTATGGGCGAAGCTATAACCTACATGATAGTCTGCGAGTATCGTTTCTTTATGAAGAAATAATGTGTAATCTAACGTCGTCACTTCGAGTAAAAGCCCTTTGTAGAGGAATTTACCCAACTTTTTATCTTGCTTATTTGTTGAGACAATTATAATGTCAATATCCGATGAAAGTGGCCATAGAGCAAGACGTGGATATGTTAGAACAGATCCAGCTAAATATGCCCCTTTAAAGCCACTTTGCTGGGAACCAACATGACGCACCCAGTCACGGGCAATTCCAATCGCTTCCTGCGTATTCATGAACAGTCCTCCTTTCAGAAGGGAGATTGTCATTCAGTTCGACAGCTACTGTGGTGATCCTGCAAACAATCTAAGATTACAGACGAAATAGGGAGGAAAGAAGAGATGAGCGAGTTACATCTGAAACAGATAAGTGAGGAACAAATAGAAGCCTTACTCCGATTGCAGGAAATAGTCTTTATGAATCTTAAACAGAAAGATCAACTCTCCACACTTACGAAGGAAGAATTTAAACGAATACTAACAGGTGAAGGCTATATGGTTGGTGTGTTTTGTAAGGAACAACTTATCGCCGCTAGAGCCCTTCTAAAACCGAGAAGTGAGGAGTCTGAACATCTGGGACTTGATGCAGGCTTAACGAAAGACCAATTGAATCAAGTCGTATATCAAGAGATTTCACTTGTTCACCCTGAATTTAGGGGGAACCGTCTCCAACAGAGAATGGGCAATTGGTTGATGCAGAATCTTGTTAATGAAGGGAGTTCATACTCGTTCATTTGTGCAACGGTAGCCCCCACCAATTTAGCTAGTTTAATTGATAAGTTCAAACAAGGGCTTGAAGTGGTTGCGTTAAAAGAGAAGTATGGAGGAAAACTTCGATTTGTTTTTTTAAAAGACCTTAATAATCCATCTAACTTTACCGTTTTAGAGGAGAAGGAAGTAGAATTGACGGCACTAGAGGAGCAACGCCATTTACTACAGAAGGGCTATCGAGGGAGTGAATTAAAAAATGAGGATGGACGCTATAGAATTCGCTATCAATTAAGAAGTAAGAACGAGAGCGGTTTTAACATGTTGTAAACAGGTTCACCATTTTCAAGTTATGGTTAAAGTTGGAATTTGGTTTGTAAAACACAATGATGTACAAAAGAAGTTCGATAAGTTGGGATGAAAGCGCATACTTTCCTTTGAGGATCGGTGCTACAATCACATTAAGAAAGGAGGGATTGCATTGGCACTGAATGATCGTAGCCAAAAAATTCTCAATGAGATCATCAGTAATAGGCAAATAACAAGCGGCGTATTAGAGAAAAAACATGATTTAAGTCGACGCCAGCTTGGTTATACCATTCAGAAGATTAATGAATGGCTTGTATCTGAAGATCTGCCTGAGATAGAACGAACAAGGCAAGGTCATTTCATTGTTGATCAGTCTGTTTTTTCAACATTATCACGCCAACCAGCGAGTGTAACAAACACAACACAGGATCAAGGGTTTCTAACGGAAGAACAGCGATGCCACTACATTCTGTTTATGTTACTCGCTAGTGAAGAGGAATTATCGTTATATCATTTTCAATCGGAGTTAGGATACAGCAAGAATACCATTCTTCATGATTTAAAACGTGTTCAAAATCGATTAAAAGACCATAACCTTGATATTCATTATTCACGTCGAAACGGCTATCGTTTAAAAGGAAAAGAGCTTCATATACGGAAGCTGCTCATCTATTTAGTCGATATAGCTGTGCATTCTAGTCAAGATACGACATGGTTGGAAGATGTAGCAAGTATAAAAAAAGAAGAAATTGAAGAGTTAAAAAGAAGAATTGATAGAGTGGAGAAACGTTTAGGTATTCGCTTTACAGATGAAAAATTGTTAGCTATGCCGTACATTTTTCTTCTTGTTTTAAAACGAATTACAAGTGGCTGTGGTCTTGAACCTTTTTCAATTGAATATGAAGAGCTATCCGATACAAAGGAGTATCAGGCAACGGAGTTTATTTTTCAAAACATGACAGACGTACCTAAGCAGGAGCGGCTATTTATAGCCCTACACCTTCTTACCGCAAATGTCCATTGGGCAGATTTAATAGTAGAGGATGATTCTATTCCTGATTTACTACCAGCCCTTTCGACTATGTTACGGTCCTTTGAAAAAAGCGCCTGTATTTATTTACAAGAGCGTGAAATGTTGTTGAAAAAACTTGTTCAGCATACAAAACCAGCGTATTATCGAATCCGCTATCAATTGACGGAGATAGAGACGGTTCAGAATCCGTTTAGCGTTGAATACCGGGAATTGCACCATCTTGTTAAACGTAGTTTAGGCCCTCTTGAAGAGCTGTTTGGCAAAGAGATTCCTGAGACAGAAGCCATCTACTTAACGATGCTCATTGGTTCTTGGATGACGCGTCAAGGTGAGAGCATTTCCAAAAAAACAAAAGCGATTGTCGTTTGTCCACAAGGCGTTTCTGTATCTCGCTTAATGTTAAAAGAATTAAAAGAACTCTTTCCAGAGTTTATCTTTCTTGATTCCTTGTCTGTGAGGCAATTCAATGTCTATGAATTATCGTATGACATTATCTTCTCCCAAACGCCTTTAGCAACCGATAAGCTGGTATACGTGACAAAAGCCTTTTTGAGTCGAGAAGAAAAACATCGATTAAAGCAACAAGTGATGCAAGATATTCACGGTTACAAGCCGATGACGATTCAAATTGATCAATTAATGGACATGATTAGCGGCTACGCTACTATTGAAAATGAAAGCGATTTAAAAGAAGCGCTTCATGCATATTTTTTTCCAGAAGATCGTAAAGCGTATCGGGACGAATCCTTTCAGAATGGACTAGAGACTTTTTTAACAACAGACATGATACAGCAAGAGGATACTGTACCAAATTGGGATGAAGCCTTAAAGCTTGCGGCTAAACCCCTTATTGAAAAAGGAATTGTAGAACCTCGCTATGTTGATGCGCTTGTCGCCAATAAAGATCGTGATCCTTATATTATCATTGGACCAGGTTTAGCGATTCCACATGCGGCACCAGAAGAAGGCGTTATCCAAACAGGAATGAGTCTATTACAGTTAAAAACACCTGTTCATTTTTCAGAAGAAGAACAGATAAGAGTATTAGTTGTTATCGCTGCTAAAGACAAACATCAACATATTCGAGCATTACGGCAGCTCATAAAGCTTGCCGCTACCAAAAAAGACCGGGAATTATTTTTAACAGCATCGTCGATAAAAGACATAGAAACGATGATTATGGCTTATTCGATGGATGAGGAGTAGAGAACAGAGGTGAAATCGTAATGCGTTTAGATGAATCAACGATCTTACTCGATATTGAGGCAACGGATCAGGAAAGCGTTTTAAAGCAAATGGCAGACAACCTTGTTCGTGAAGGACTTGTAAAAACAAGTTTCGTTCAAGCGATTATCGCACGGGAGAAAGAGTATCCGACGGGCTTGCCTACTGCTGGAGTGGCAGTTGCTATTCCTCACACAGATGTTGAACACGTCAATGAAAAAAGCATTAGCATTGGTCGCCTAAAAGAGCCGATTCCGTTTGGGATGATGGGTGGCGACCCTTCTGAGCAAGTGGAAGTTAAGATTGTATTTATGCTAGCTATGAAGGAAGCACATGCGCAATTATCGCTTTTACAACAATTGATGCAGTTGTTTCAAAATGAACGTAAGCTTATGCAACTTGTTCATGCAGCATCAAAAGAAGAAGTGAAAAAATTAATAGATGACAGTCTAGAATTGACTGCACAAGGAGGAAATTAGTATGGCAAAGAAAAAAGTATTGGTCGCATGTGGCGCAGGTATTGCAACATCAACGGTGGTTAATAGTGCAATTGAAGAAATGGCAAAGGAACATAAAATTCCAGTTGATTTAGTACAAATTAAAATTTCCGAAGTAGGTGCGCATCGTGATACAGCCGACCTACTTGTCACAACAGCAATGACTCAAACAGAATACCCGTTTCCTGTCATTAATGCCCGTTCTTTCTTAACAGGTATTGGAACCGATAAAACGAAACAAGAAATTTTAGACGCGCTAAAGGCGTAAAACAAAGAAGAATGAAAGCGGAATTTCTACCATTTAGAAATTCCGTTTACTTAAAGGAGGACCGACCATGGATGGATTTGTTAACTTCATTCAAGGATTTTTAGACTTAGGTGCAACGGTTATTCTACCGGTTGCTATCTTTATTCTCGGATTAGTATTTGGACAAAAGCCAGGTAAAGCATTTCGTTCAGGTTTAACCATTGGAATTGCTTTTGTAGGTATATTTCTTGTTGTCGACTTGCTTGTTAATAACTTAGGACCAGCTGCTCAAGGAATGGTTGATCGGTTAGGTGTTGAATTAAACGTTATTGATGTAGGATGGCCAGCTTCTTCATCTATTGCATGGGCATCAGTCGTTGCTGCATTTATTATTCCACTAGGGCTTGCAGTAAACGTTATTATGTTAGTCACAAAAACAACGAAAACAATGAACGTAGATATTTGGAACTTCTGGCATTATACATTTACAGCAGCAATGGTATATGTACTATCAGGAAACATTTTCATCTCATTACTATCTGCTATTCTATTCCAAGTTGTTTGTTTGAAAGTAGCAGATTGGACAGCACCTATGATGAGCAAGTTCTACGATTTACCAGGTGTATCCATTGCAACAGGTAGTACGATCTCTTATGCGCCAGGAATCTTTCTTGTAAAAGGGTTACAAAAAATTCCTAAAGTTAAAGATTGGAACGCCGATCCTGAATCCATTGAAAGACGATTTGGTATTTTAGGGGAATCAATGTTCATTGGCCTTGTGCTAGGTGCAACGATTGGTGCATTAGCTGGTTACAGCGTTGGTGAGATTGTTGAGATTGGTATTGCAATGGCAGCCGTTATGGTCTTAATGCCACGTATGGTGAAGATCTTAATGGAAGGCTTATTACCAGTATCTGAATCAGCACGCGAATGGTTAAATAAACGTTTTGGTGATCGAGAAATTTATATTGGACTAGACGCAGCTGTAGCACTAGGACATCCGGCTGTTATCTCAACTGCCCTTATCCTTGTTCCAATTACAGTGGCAATGGCAGTATTGCTTCCAGGAAACGCGCTTTTACCATTTGGTGATTTAGCAACGATTCCATTTATTGTAGCTTTCATCGTTGGTGCTGCCCGCGGAAATATTGTACACTCTGTTATCGTTGGTACCGTGATGATTGCCATTTCATTATATATCGCGACAGATATGGCACCTCTCTTTACAACGATGGCGCAAGATGCAAGCTTTAATATGCCTGCAGATTCAGCCATGATATCAAGTATTGACCAAGGTGGAAACATCGTGAACTGGATCATTGTTAGATTTTTCGGTCTGTTTTATTAACGGAACGGACTGCTATTAGGAGGATGAATCACTATGAAGGCACTGGTTAAAACAGATCACGGATTCGGGAACTTAGAGATACAAGAAAAACCAGAACCTATACCGGCGGCAGAACAAGTGAAAATTAAAGTACGATATGCGGGTATTTGTGGAACCGATCTTCATACGTATGAAGGACATTATAAAGTGGGTGTTCCTGTTACACTGGGACACGAATTTTCTGGGGATGTGGTTGAAGTAGGCGAAGCAGTTACATCAGTCGCTGTAGGCGATCGTGTGACCTCAGAAACAACGTATTCCATTTGTGGGGAATGTGCCTATTGCCAGACGAAAGATTACAACTTGTGTAGTCGACGAAAAGGGCTTGGCACTCAACAAGATGGCGGTTTTACGAACTACCTTATCGCACGAGAAGCGAGCGTGCACAAGCTACCTGAGGGAGTCGATTATAAGGCGGCATCAATGACAGAGCCACTAGCTTGTACGTATCATGCCGTTGAGAAAACGGAAGTTAAACCAGGTGATATCGTCGTCGTTCTTGGTCCAGGAGCCATTGGGTTGTTAACTGCTCAAGTTGCAAGAAGTAAAGGTGCCAAGGTTATTATTACTGGTTTAAATAGTGATAAGATTCGTTTAGAAAAAGCGAAGGAACTTGGAATTGATTATGTCGTAAATATTCAAGAAGAGAACTTGAAAGACGTTGTTGATAGCATAACTGATGGGTACGGAGCGGACATTGTGTATGAGTGCTCAGGAGCAGTACCTGCAGCGAAGCAAGGGCTCGATCTTCTTCGGAAAAAAGGACAATATTGTCAAGTTGGAATCTTTGCGACTCCGGAAATACCATTTGACTTAGAGAAGATTGTTCAAAAAGAGATTCGTGTGGTTGGCACAAGAAGTCAGAAGCATGCAGATTGGCAGCCATCCCTTGAATTATTAAACCGAGGAAATGTCAATGCAAAAGCACTTGTGACCCATGAATATAACATCACCCAGTGGGAAGAAGCTTATCAAGCCATCAAAAGTGGCGAGGCGATTAAAGTATTACTCACTCCTGTGGAAGAGGGATAACGACAATACGAGGAAGGAAGAGCTTGCTCTTCCTTCTCCCATAATGGATGGAGGAAACAAAGATGACAGATATGTTTTTAGATTTTATGCTTGGACCAATGCGAGGAATCGGTGATTTTTATTTTGAACATCAGATGGTTTTCAACACAGTGGTTGTTGGGATCGCGCTGTTTGCTCTTATTCGAAAGCGTAAAGGAAAACAAGCAAAGGAGCAATCATAGAGGATGGAGTCTTTAAAATTATATGGTGTTCAAGATATTCGTTATGAAGAAGCTCCAATGCCGACGCTTGTTCATAGCGATGATGTACGCATTAAAATCTCAACTGTTGGTATATGTGGATCAGATTTGTCTCGTTATAAAAAACTCGGTCCATACGTTCCTGGTACGATTTTTGGTCACGAGTGTACAGGTATCATTGTGGAAACTGGTTCATCTGTTTCGCATCTTCAAGAAGGGATGCGTGTAGCCGTTTGTCCAACCTTTCAATGTGGTACGTGTCATTATTGTCAAATAGGAGAACCAAGTAGGTGCAGCTCTTTGCACGTTGTTGGTGCTAAGCAGGATGGTGCCTTTGCGGAATATATTGTTTTGCCTTCCACTCAAGTACTTCCTTTACCAGATGAGGTTGATGACGAAACGGCTGCACTTATTGAACCGTCGGCAGTAGTAGCACACGGTTTCTATCGCACGAACATTCAGCCTGGTGCAACGGTGGCAATAATGGGTTGTGGTAGCATAGGACTGTTAGCGATTCAATGGGCAAAAATCTTTGGAGCACGTCAAATCTTTGCGATTGATATTGATGATGAAAAGCTAGAGATAGCGCAACGTATGGGGGCAGATGTGCTAGTTAATTCAAAAGAAAAATTAGCTCATGAACAAATACGAGCGTTAACAGGTGATTTAGGTGTAGATGTTGCAATTGAATCAGCAGGATCTCCTATTACGTCAGCTCAAGTGCTGGCTCTCCCTAAAAAGGGAGGAGAAGTGGTTTATTTAGGCATTCCTTATGGAGATGTGCCAATTGAACGCTTTTATTTTGAACAGATTGTGCGAAATGAATTAAGTATACATGGATCTTGGAATGCCCTCTCTGCCCCTTTCCCTGGTCGAGAATGGCAAGCAACGATTCATTATATGAAAACAGGCGCCATAAATGGTGCTCCAATGATTAGTCATCGACTTCCCCTCAACCAAGGACCTGACGTATTTAAGAGAATGACATCTGGAGAAAAGGGCTTCGTAAAAGTTTTGTTTTATCCGCAAGCGCAAACGATTTAGTAAGCTGTACAAGCCACTGATGTAGAAACGCCCAAAGCGGTGTAAGGGTATATCTTTGTATGGAAAAGGGATCTTATCGAACAAGGTAAGACCCCTTTTCATCATCGGATTTTTCCACGTTACCATAAAGAGCAATTGACAAAGCGTTTTGCCTATGGCATTATTAGAGCCATCTTATAAGAAAGGAAATTGGTGCCTAATACAATGAAGCAGTAATCGAGTCGACCCAACGTAATGGAATAATCATTTATTCACTCGAATGAGAGTTGGATATTTTTTTCATGAACGTTAGAGTAGGATTCGTCTGTCTTCATAGATTAGGGTAAAAAAATGCAACCGCCACTAGAAACGGTGGGGTAGTGTCTTTTTGTTGACTAATTTCTCACGGGCGAACTCTCTCTAACTATATTAGAGGGGGTTTTTTGTATGTTATTGCTACAAACAACAAAAATAGAAAAACAGTTCGGTGCCAGAGTCATTTTAGATAGTGATCCATTATTTATTTATAAAAGCCAACGCATTGGATTAGTTGGTAAGAATGGTGCTGGAAAGACAACATTGTTGCACGTTCTAGCAGGCTATAGTAAAGCAGATTTTGGGCAAGTAACTCATTATGAAAAAACAGCCTATATTCCACAACTTCATCAGCAGTCAGCTTCATTATCACCGAAAGAAGCAAATCAATGGCAAGTGCCAGCACACGCTCATAAAAGTGGAGGAGAGCAAACACGAGCAAAAATTGCCAAAGCCCTTGAAGCAAATGCGTTGCTGCTACTAGCAGATGAGCCGACTAGTCATTTAGATTTGGAAGGGATCGAGCAACTTGAACAAGTATTTACCTCATTCTCAGGAGGTCTTTTAGTTACGTCACATGACAAAACATTCCTTAATAATGTGTGTACGTCAATTTGGGAGATTGAAGATGGAAAAATAAACGTATATGAGGGGAACTATGACGCCTATCAAGCTCAAAAGCAAAAAGAATTAGACGAAGCGCACAAAGCCTATCAATCGTATCAATCTGAAAAGAATAGGCTCTTACAAGCTGCACAACAAGCACAGCGTCGTTCCGATCAGATTAAAAAGGCACCGTCAAGAATGGGGAATTCTGAAGCACGTTTGCATAAGCGTAGCAGCGGTGTTCAAAAAGCAAAAATAAACCGGGCAGCTGAGGCAATGGTAACACGAGCAAATCAACTGGAAAAGAAAGAAAAGCCAAAAGAAGAAACAAAGATTCAGTTTGACCTAAGTCGCTTTCCGATTGTTCATAGTAAACAGCTTGTTGAATTCAAAGCTTTTCAAGTGTGTATAGAGGGACGATTTCTGAAGGAAGTGAATGGGGTTGTGCCAGCAGGTAGTCGTATTGCCATTTTAGGAAAAAATGGGTCAGGAAAATCGACGCTTTTACAGCAAATTGAGCGTCGGCAAATGACACTTGCTAAGCCAGCAAAGCTAGGCTATTTCTCACAGCACCAGCATGATATTTTAGATGATGAAACGATTCTTGAGAATGTAGGGAAAGGCAGTCCTTATTCAGAAACATTTATTCGAACCGTCTTATCTCGGTTAGCTTTTAAACGAGAAGACGTTTTTAAAAAAGGAATGGACTTAAGTGGTGGTGAGCGAGTTCGTACTGCTTTAGCAAAAGTGTTTTTAAGTGATGTAAACCTTTGGCTTTTAGATGAGCCAACGAATTATCTGGATCTAACGACGAAAGATTCTCTTAAAGAAGTGATGAATCAATTTCCAGGTACCATCCTCTTTGTTACACATGATCGGACATTAGTGGAGGATGTTGCGACCCATCAGCTATCCTTCGATGATAAACACGCAAAGATTCGGGAGGTTACTAGAGAGGAGGAAGAATTAGAAAAACCAGACGAGTCTTTATTGACCATCGACTTTAAACTATCAGAGCTGTTGTCACGTTTATCAACTGTGACAGATGAGAGCGAGAAGAATCAACTAGACCAGCAATTTCAAGAACTGTTAAAGAAAAAGCAAGCATTGAAAAGGTAGCTATAGTAAGAGACGAAGCAATCAGTTAGTGTTGTTTCGTCTTTTTTGGTTTAACTTCGACAAAATCCGGGAAAGGGTACTCACGACCTCGTTTAGAGAATTTTTGAAAAAAAGGAGGTTAAAGTCGAATCGTGTCGTAAATGATTGAATCATTGATGATTTGTAAGGGAAAAAAGCCCTACTATTCAATCTCCCCTGTATATGACGAAAAACTCTATAAAACACAAAAAAATCAAGTTTGTGAATAAGTAAACGCTTTACTATAATAAGAAGCAATCTATGCAATCTTAATAGCATCAACACCTATACAAGGTGGAAAATAAAATAAAAAAGGGGTAAATAAATGAAAAAGAAAAGTTTAGGTACGAGTGTAAGTCTAGTAGCGGCAATCGCCCTGCTGTCGGCATGCGGTGATGGCGCTGACAGTGCAAATGAACTCTCGGTCATTACGTTTGCCGATGCAGGGTGGGAGAGTATTCGAATTCATAATGCTATCGCTCAGACTATTATTGAAGAAGGATATGAAATGGATACAGATACAACAATGGGATCTACTGCAGCAACTGTACAAGGGTTACGTGATGGTGATATTAATGTCTATATGGAAGTATGGACAGATAACATTCGAGACCTTTACGATGAATCCATTGAATCAGGCGACATCATTGAAGTATCAACAAATTTTGATGACAATGTTCAAGGCTTATACGTTCCAACCTATGTCATAGAAGGAGATGAAGAAAGAGGGATCGAGCCTTTAGCGCCAGATTTACGTCGAGTGGATCAGCTTGTGGACTATCCAGATGTTTTTCCTGACCCAGAGGATTCTTCTAAGGGACGAGTGTTGAACGCTCCAAGTGATTGGGCGATTTATGATGATATCTCAACGAAATTCGAAACATACGAACTTGGAGAAACGTTTAATTTGTTCGCCCCTGGTTCAGATTCAGGTATGGTAACAGATTTAGTGCGAGCTTATGACGCTGGTGAAGGTTGGGTTGGTTATTACTGGGAACCAACTGGCATTACAGCGAAGTACGATCTAACATTACTTGAAGAAGATGAATACAATCAAGATCAATGGGAAGAAGACCGTTCGACTGAATTTCCGCCAAACGATGTAACGGTTGCTGTGAATCAACACCTTCCAGACCAAGCACCTGATGTTGTTGAATTTCTTGAAAATTACGAAACGAGCAGTGCTTTAACAGAAGAAGCATTACTATATATGGAAGAAGATGGATTGACTGAGGAAGAAGCAGCTATGCGTTGGTTAGAAGAGCATGAAGACGTATGGACAAGTTGGTTACCAGAAGATATCGCTGAAAAAGTAGTAAATGCGATTAAATAAAGAAGCGGCTAGCTGTACGCTAGCCTGCTTAGTGTTTTCGAATTTTCCGAAACGAGGTGAATGGATACACCAACGTGTATCGTGAGACGATGAACAATTTTCCAGATATTCGTTTAAATCTAGGGGACTATATAGATGCATTTATTAGCTGGCTCACAGAAGCCGGTGCAGGTGTATTTGATTTTATTTATTTTATAAGCGTCAATACCATTAACGGTATAAATGATTTCCTCGACTTATTTCCATGGTGGCTATTTATATTCATTGTGATTGCACTTGGTTGGTTTTTTCAAAAATGGAGTTCTGGTCTCATCTATGGTGCTTTTATTTTTATCATTGGCGCATTTGGGCTATGGTCTGAAATGATGACGACTTTAGCCATCATAATAGCCGCTGTCTTAATATGTTTAATTATAGGAATTCCACTCGGTATTATCATGGCCTTTAGTCATCGTTTTTCAATCGTGATGCGTCCTATACTTGATGCCATGCAGACGATGCCAAGTTTTATTTATCTAATCCCAGCTATCTTCTTTTTCGGACTTGGGAATGTATCGGCTATTTTCGCAACGATTATTTATGCAGTACCGCCAGTTGTGCGTTTAACTGAATTGGCTATTAGAGGCGTCAGTCCTGCAATGGTTGAATCTGCTCAATCGTTCGGCTCTTCAAAAGCTCAAACATTATGGAAAGTTCAACTGCCGCAAGCCGTTCCAACGATAATGGCTGGTGTAAACCAGACGACTATGATGGCACTAGCGATGGTTGTTATTGCTTCGATGGTTGGAGCAGGTGGATTAGGAGCACAAGTACTAGTAGCCATTAATCGCGTTGACATTTCACTAGGTGCAGAAGCGGGACTTAGTATTGTATTTCTTGCCATTATCATTGACCGAATGACAAATGGATTTGCAAATAAAATTCAAAGACATAGGAGAGTGACGTCATGACCATTCAAATTTCACTTAAGAATGTCTCAAAAATCTTTGGACCAAAGCCGAAATCTGTGATTCCTATGATTAAAAAAGGGATGACAAAGGAAGAAATACTAGCAAAAACAAACCATACTGTTGGTGTTTATGATGCTTCTATGGATATAAAGAAAGGAGAGACCTTTGTTATTATGGGTCTTTCTGGAAGTGGTAAATCAACGCTCATTCGATGCTTTAATTTATTAAACAAACCTACAGATGGAGAAATTGTATTAAATGGAGAAAACATTGTCGCTTACTCAAACAGCCAATTAAAAAAAGTGCGTCAAAATAAAATCGCAATGGTTTTCCAGCATTTTGGACTGTTTACCCATCGAACCATTTTATCAAATGTCGAGTATGGATTAGAAATTAAACAAATGTCTAAAGCAAAAAGGCGCGAAATTGCGATGAAAAATATCGAAATCGTAGGGTTAAAGGGGTATGAACATAAGTATCCAGATGAGCTATCAGGAGGCATGCAGCAACGGGTAGGGCTTGCTCGAGCATTAACAAATGATCCTGACATTTTATTGATGGATGAACCGTTTAGTGCACTTGACCCACTCATTCGTAGAGAGATGCAAAGTGAGCTTCTTGACATTCAAGAACGCCTTCAAAAGACGATTATTTTTATTACCCACGACGTAAATGAAGCCTTTAAAATTGGTGACCGAGTAGCCGTTATGAAAGATGGAAAAGTAGTTCAAATTGGAACCCCAGAAGAAATTATGGAAAGCCCTGCAAATGATTATATTTCCGAATTCATAAAAGACATTGACCGTTCAAAAGTGTTTCAAGCCTCACATATTATGATGAAACCAAACGCGGTGGTATCTGTAGAAGACGGTTTGAATGTGGCAGTAAAAGAAATGAAGCGAAATGGGCTATCAAGTGTCTTTGTTGTTGACGATCATCAGTTGTTAAAAGGCATTCTTACAATCGATCAAGCTATTAAAGGCATTAAAGAAAAGAAAGCTTTAAGTGACGTTATGTCAAAGGATATTCAACGAGTTAGCAAAGATTGCTATGTGACGGACTTAATACCTAAAGCACTAACATCTGCTTTTCCGTTAGCTGTGGTTACAGAGGAAGGGCAATTAGAAGGGATTATTTTGCGAGTGCATGTATTATCTGGATTAATCTCTGAAGAAGTAGACGAAACAGAAGAGTACCATCCAAGAGAAGAATTAAGCCCGGTATAAGATCAAAAACAGCGTGTTCCTCTCAACACGCTGTTTTTTTGTTGCTAGTTAACTTTTTTTTTCCTTACAGATACAGTACAACGCGAAATACAGATGGTTTCTCCTTCTTCATTTGTTAGTTCAATATGCCAGACCATTGTAGAGCGACCTTTGTGAAAGGGAGTGGCCGTAGCGATAAGGAGACCGTCAGCCATAGTACGAATATGATTCGCGTTTATTTCCATACCAAAACAAACATGGGTTTCTTGATCAATGTTAATGGCTGTAGCAATAGAAGCGGCTGTTTCGGCAAGCACAACAGAGGCGCCACCGTGGAGAACCCCATAGGGCTGATGCACATTTGGCCCTACTGGCATGGTCATAACGACTTTATCTAGGGAAATCTCCTTATATGTAATGCCAAGATGTTCAATTAAGGTATTCTTTGCAAGTTTGCTTAGTTGTGAAAGTTGATCGTCAGTAAAAGTAGTCATGTCTAGCCTCCATTCTATTTTTAAAGCGCTTACATAAAAGTATACAGAAATTGGCTCTATGAAGAAAGAGGTTTACTAACGTATGAGGTTACGAGTGATTAGTTTAAAAAGCAATTTGAGACATTATAAGGATCTTAGACCATACCTGCATAGTGAGTTCACTGCTGTTGCTGAAAAAAGAAAGATGAATCTAGCCCAAATTAGAAGTCCCTTTTTTATAGGTAGGGAGGGTATTCACAGGGCCTATTCACCTTTCGTTTCGCTGTCTCAGCCGTGTTTTTTTATTAGCGGTCGGCTACAGTATTATCTAGGACGGTAATGGTTCCATTGGTACCATCAACTCGAACATTCGCACCAATAGGTAATGTTCCTTTGTAATAATTGTGCGCCGATTGAACATTGGTCACTAAAGGTTTGCCTAAAGGGACAATAAACGTTTCGATTAAGTCTTGGTAACTTGTATTGTAGGAAATTGGACAATCGGTACACGTCCCCATCAGAATAGCTTCACAATCCTCAAATTTCCCTGCTGCTTCTAAGTGAGCTAAATAGCGATAAATCGTATTCGTTGCTTCGTGTGTATCTTCAAGAAAGATGACTTTTCCCCTCGTATTGATTTCATAAGGTGTACCCAACGAATCAACAAAAGACGTTAAATTACCGCCAATGAGTTCACCTGTTCCGACTCCATCAACCTTTCCTTGCAAAGGTATCCCAGGGGGGTTGAGGAATAAGTATGGCGCATTCCCATTCATTGTCGCTGAAAAAAATTGATCAAAATTATAAGCCGGTGTACTATCACGAAAATCAATTAAAAGTAACCCTTGAAATGTAATAAGATTGGCAAATTGATAGAGTGCATTTAAAAGGATTGTTATATCACTGTAGCCAGAAATAATCTTAGGATTATCGCGAATTTGTGTGAAATCAAGATAAGGGATCATACCTGCGACGCCTACACCTCCTCGGGTCGGCAATATCCATTTTACGTCTGGATTTAACACCATACTCATAAAATCATTCGCTCTACTTTCGGCAGATCCAGCTAAAAATCCTGTTCGATTGAACACACTTTCGCCTAAAAGGATGTTAAAACCAAGCTGTTCTAAATAATCAATTCGAGTACGAATGGTGTCAGCTGAAAGTGGACTACCTAACGTAACAATACCTACCGTGTCACCTTGATTGAGTCGTGGCGGCGCAGTGCTCATGTGTTGATTTCCCTCCTCGTATCGCTTCTATAATGAAGTATATGGATCGAGAGAAGAAATAGACAGACAAAATAAGACTGCTAAAACGTTTTTGTCTTTTGTGGAAAAAAGGTGTATGACCATGAATAGATCATATCGACGACAAAGACAATGCCCCAAATCATGGAAATACTATAAATGGTTTCATTTGGATAGGGGGTAGATTGAATCGGTGTCTCCCCGTTTAACCAGGACCAATCTTGAAGATAAGAAAAGGCTTCAACAATGGATTCTGTTCCTAATGAAAAGAAAATTACTTGTGCACTTAAGAAAATACCGATATGAATAAAAGCAGTATGTCGATAGTGCTTTGCTTTGTATACGGGATCTTTTTGTTTTTCAACTGCGCGATGATCGTCAGCTGTTAGTAAGTTGACTCCACGCCATTGACCAATTTTTTTCTTCATCCAACGATCAAGTTTTCGAAAATCTTGGTAACCAAAAGTAACGGCGTAAAGAACAAAGATGGTAATAATAATTTGTAAAGAAGAGATTTCTCCTGTTTCTCGATAAAGTAACCAAGCGAGTACCGCTTCTAAAACCGTAATAAAAATAAATAAAAATATAAAGAGGGTGCTTAAGGCTTTGCGGTTGAACCAATATCGTGTTAAACCGAACAACAACAAACAAAGTAAAGAGAGAACCTCTAGAGTAATAAAAACAATTCCTCCATAGTTCACAATTAAACTCATTCCAACATAACTCCTTTCATGATGTTAACCAACCTTTCTCATTTGCTTTTTGCGCTGCTTCAAATCGATTTGTTGTTTGTAATTTTTGCATAGCAGTAGATAAATAATTTCGGACTGTACCAATAGACAGAAAGTGTTCTTTTGCCATCATTTCGGTCGTTTTTCCAATCAAAATGGAAGATAGTAGTTGTTGTTCCCGCTCTGTTAAAGGATTGTGTTGAAGTTGAAACAATTGCTGGTGAAGTGCTTGTGAAACAACGGTGTCGCCCCTGTACACCCGACGTATGCCATGAACAAGATCTTCAATCGCTTCATCTTTTAGCAAATAGCCATTTACACCAATCCGCATGGCAGATTCGATATAGCCTGCACGAGAAAAAGTGGTAAGTAACGCAATTTTACCGTTAAAACCGATGTCTTTTAGTTTAGCTGCTGTTTCAAGACCTGTTCCTTCAGGCATTTCAATGTCCATCAAGAGAACATCTACCTTTTGAATGATGGGAGATGCTAGTACCTCTTTTCCAGTCCTAGCTTGACCAATGACGTTCATATCGGCCTCTAAATGAATGAGAGAAGTTAATGCATCCCTCAGAATCGTTTGATCCTCAGCAATGAAAATGTGAATCATAGAGCGTTCCCTCCTTTATCAATTATTGGCAAGAGTAGAGTGATCGTAACACCATTCCCAGTGGTAGGTTGATTCCATTCGCTTTTCCCATTAACGAAAGCCATTCGTTCTTGAATAGATTGTATACCTGTGCCATCAAGATCTCGTTCTTGCGGCAGTCCAACGCCGTCGTCTTTTATTTCACACGTCAGGGTAGCATCTTTCAGTGAAAAATGGACATGAACGCGATCGGCTCGACTATGCTTGTAACAATTTAACAGAGCTTCTCGAATGCTAAGCGCTAGCATGGACTCTGTTACTTCTGATAACTGGGGAATGGAGTGCTGACCAGTAATGAAGTAGTTGATATAGGTTCCTTTGAAAAGTGAATCACCGTGTAGTAGTTCATCTTGAATGCGTATGTGCTTTAATTCTGATACTACCTCTCGTACTTGTTTAGAAGCACCCTTTATTTCCTCTAGCACAGCTTTCATTTCAAGTTTTGCTCGTTTCGAGTCTTGATCCATTAGGCGAATGGCTAGCTCACTTTTAAATTTAATCACTGCCATGGTATGACCAAGAGTGTCATGTAGATCCCTTGCTATTCGGTTTCGTTCTTCTTCTTTAATTAGGGACTCAATTTCTTTATTAACAACAGCTAGATCCCTCTCCAAACTTTGTGTACGCTTAATCATTCGAATAACGTATGGTAATGCTAGCTGAAGAAAGAGAAAGGGGAAGAACATCGTTGTAAGAAAAGCAAAAGGGTCCCCATAGGAAATGCTAGATACGGTTACGTAACTCAATACCAATCCGATTTGGGTAAGCAAAATATAGGGTGTAATCTTTACATTCCCGCTGGCATCTGAAAAAACAAATAAGTAGATAAGCAGATTTGGACTTGTTTGAATAGCTAAAAAGGTGAACAGCAAAATGCCTAGTAAACTACTTAGAACATGTAGCCACTTCTTGAAGTTCAATGTGATAACATATAAGAAGAGGATAAGGATAAAGGCAAGTATGCGAATGAAATAAGAAAGTTCAGACTCATCTTGAAGCAAGATAAACAATAAAAAAGCAAATATACTTAAGTCTAAAAAAAATAATTTGAGCTGATTACGTGGGTAAAAAAACAAAAGCAAGCCATCCTCTCTAGGGTCATCATTCACTCCTTTTAGTATAGCTTGAGTATCAGTATAAAATGTAGCTTTAAGTGAAACTAGACACGGCTGTCATTAAAAATAAATGACATGTGTCATTTAAGTGGTTGAATGAATTTTATGAGAAAATGAAAACAAAACCTTGTTCACCAATTAGGTCAACAAGGTTTTAAGAAAAGTATATCGGATCAGAAATAAATGGTTCATGCTTAATGAAATGACGGTCTAGAAAGTTCAATACCCGTTCTTCGTATTCACTTTCGAAATGAAAGTAACTACGGATATGTCCGCCTTTTTCAGGGAGCCAAAGTTCGCTTCCAGAAGCACTCTGATGAATAGCTTCAGATTCGGAATAAGGAATGGCGCCGTCTTGCATAGAGTGAATCAGAAACAACCCTTTATCTTCTGGATACGACTGAGCAGCGTATAACGGGGTGACATCAGTTGGGTTAAACCCAGGTACCATGACACCGATGGCACGAGTGGTTCCTGTTGCAAATGATTTTGGTAACCCAGTCCAATATTGAAAACTTTCAGCAGCATATTCACTTAAGTTGGCAAAGGGAGAGTCCGCAATAACCGCCTTCACTTGTTCAGACTCTGCTCCTGCCATAATGGAAGTTACGGCGCCCATAGACCAACCCATCAAGGCGATATCCTCTACTTCGTATGTGTCACTTACATAATCAATGGCGCTTAATAAGTCTGTTTTTTCATTCCCACCAAATGTTGTCGGTGCTTGCTCAGACATACCTGAGTTTCGAAAATCAAACATAAACACGTGGTACCCTTCTTTATTTAGACGGCTGGCTAATTGCAGTGGGCTAAATGGCATTTCAGTACGATTGTATCCATACCCATGAGCAAAAATGACAGCTTTATCCGTATTAAACAAGGAATTATGCTCCGATGGAATCCACCAACCACTTAAGGAGATTTGGTCAAATTTATTTGAGAATTGAACTTCCTCATAGGCAAGATCGTAATGACTAGGATTGCTTTCAAGGAGTCGGATTGCTGGATTCGTTGCTTTATAGCCAACGAACACAAGTGCACCTGACAATAGGACGAGTAGAGCCGCAAAGGTGGTGACAGCGTTCATTAGCCAACTTTTAAAATTGAGGCGTTTCTTCATCCTTTCCACTCCCTAGATGTAGTTCGTTCTTTAGATGGTTTAGAGATAACCAGTTTACTAGATTGGATTGTAGCATTATTATACGTGCTTCGAAAGTTGATTACAAATGCTATCAAATAAATTAATCGTGAGAAAACCCGCTTTTTAGCGATCAGAACGTGAGATTACATTTTCATAACAAGAAGAAATGGAGAGAATGCAATGGAGCGACAAGAACGAGAAAGTGAAAAATCAAATCAAACCTTACCGAACGAGTCGAATCGACAAACTCAGTCTATTCGAACAGTCCAAGAGGAGTTGAAATTAGAAAGACTTCGCAAAGAACATGAAACAACGTTATATTCGTTTGAACAATCGAATCGCATATATTTTGAAACGATGGTACCGAGTCGCGGAGAAACCTTTTATCAAAAAGAAGTATTTCGTCATAGCTTAGTGCAATTATTAAAGGAAGAGGAAAGAGGGCAAGGTCTTTTCTATCTGATTTTCAACAAGGAAGGAACACTTATTGGTCGTCTTAATCTAACGATCAGTGGTGAAACGGCAGATGTAGGGTATCGGATAGGAGAAGCATTTTCAGGTCGAGGTTATGCTAAAAAAGCCCTTGCGTTAGCAATAAAAGAAGCGCAGCGTCATCTTCATTTGCAAAAAATAACAGCGAAAACCACTTCGGCTCATATAGCGTCTCAAACAGTACTAGTAAAAAACGGTTTTTATGAAGTAAGGCGTGACAAAGAAATATTTATGTGGAAAGGGAAGGAACAGCAGTTTGTTTACTACGAGCGATTATTAACCTAGCTAAAGTACCTTAAAAAAGGAAATGGGCTCGTTACGTTGAACGAACCCATTCGTCAATAATGGCAGGAAGATCGTTTAACTCACTTTCACGATGTGTAACACCGCTAAGATAATAGAACGTTGAAGGGTCGACGACTGTTCCTGGGGGAGAGTAAATCAAAATCGGCTTATGATGCGCAAGTGCAAGCCCTAATTCCACGTGGCTTCCCTTTCCTGCAGGCAAAAGTAAAATAAAAAGATCGGCTCGTTCAACAGCTTGCTTTTCAAGCTCGCCAATCGCTTTTAACTCATGAACTTCTGAGGCACGCTGGTGCTGAGTCCAGTCGTATGTTTGCGTGTAGCCAAGCTTTTTTAAAGAAGTAGCTAGCATGCGGACAGCTTCCACGTTACGAAACGATGATGCCAAGTAAAATCTCATCAGAACACCCCTTTAGAACAAATGATAGATGTTGACCCTAAGGGCGTCAATGTAAACAAGTGCTATTCATCCTAACATGACAGACAAGCTCATGAGGACTGCCAAAAAATAGAACGAGGGACATACGTATAGCCTTCCATTAACCTTCGAGACGTTCGTGCAACAGCAGCTTGTTTAATAATCGGCTCTCCATATTCCTGTTCTTCCACTTCTGCAGAAAACCCCATCGTGCCAGACGGATGACCAATCGTTATACTGGAGGATGGTTTAGCATGATTCACATCTGCTACTACAGTCCCTTTTAGCTTCGAGGCGATAGCCGTGCATAAACCACCCGTTACAGGAAAGGCATGATGCATTTTTTGCATAGACATAGCACGACTAACAAATGAAACCTCATCTTTTCTAATCATCGCATTTGCTGTGGTTTGATACGCACATGGTTCACGTACAAGAATCAGCTTAGGGCTTGCTGGTGTAACCGCTGTTGCTTCACCTCTCTTTTTAACAAATCCGAGCAGTTTGGCACCCTCGCTCCGAATTTCTTCAAGCTGGTAAAGTTGCTCAACGGTTAATTGTGCCGGCAATTCCGTTCCCTTTAGCCCAATGGACTGAGCATGCATAAAAACAACAGCAGTCGTCACATCGAGAATGCTTACTTCAACATCTCCAGTTGAAATAGAGAGAGTGTCTTTGCGATTTCCTGTTGGAAACAGCGAGCCTGTTACGGCTCCCGCCGCGTGCTCGAATTCAAGCAAAATCTCGGCTCCAGTACCAGGAACACCATCAATGGAGAAATCACCTGTAAAAACAGATCGTCCATTAAAGACAGGAACATGAGCGATAATGATTTTATTTGTATTCGTATTGTAAATGCGAACCTTTGTAATTGGTTCGACTGGAGGAACGAGGCCTTCATCAATCGCATAAGGGCCAACGCCACTTAAAATGTTCCCGCAATTTGTCCCGTAATCAATTGTTTTTGTGCCAATTCCCACCTGTCCAAATGTATAAGCAATATCCGCATCCTCTCTTGTAGAGACCGATACCATTGCGAATTTGCTTGTTAAAGCATCTGCCCCACCTAATCCATCTATTTGGCGCTTATCATTTCCATAGATCGAAAGAATGACTTGGTCACGAACAACAGGATTGCTAGGTAGTTCATGTTCTAATATATAGACACCTTTACTTGTGCCTCCTCGTATGATGGCTGCACGGATACGTTCAAATTCTCTCACATCTATCACTCCTTAAAAACCTAGAATATTTGTTGGCCAATAAACACCGAGCAAACGGCTGGCAGTGGAAATAGCGACAAGCACACACACTACAGAAATGAGCGATTTCCACCAAACCATCGTTGTTTCTATGAGCAGAAAGCTAAGAATAAACAAGCTGGTTGCGATAAA
This sequence comes from Shouchella oshimensis, assembly GCF_004375095.1. Lineage (NCBI taxonomy): Bacteria > Bacillati > Bacillota > Bacilli > Caryophanales > Bacillaceae > Shouchella > Shouchella oshimensis. The sequence goes on from NZ_SNUX01000002.1 coordinate 903,611, forward strand.
CATACCAAAGACGTAAATAACCCCGATATAACCAACGATCCAGCCGATGTATCGCAACGGTTTGATAAAAGCAATCCGTTCGTGTTCGTGACGAATTTTATTGTATTGAATTAGCAAAACGATAAGATAAATAATGGACAGTATGGTCCCGGCTACCGATACATAAAGTGGAAAAAACTGAGCAAGTCGAGAAAATTCTAAAGCAAGAATGGCGGCGCTCCCAAAGACAATGCAGAGAAATAGTGTAAAAACAATATTTAAAATGTCTTTATTCATAGCGACATATCTCCTCCTTTTGACTCAACGGATTTACTAAACCGTTTCATTAACATCCCTCCAGTTAAGAGGAAGGCGATAACAAGACCAATTCCAATAACAATAGGGTTTGTAAGCCATTCCCATCCATAGCGCTCAATGGAAATCCAATAGTATCTTTCAGCTGAAATCGCAAGGACAAACCCAATTAATAATGGAGGTCTTGGCCAGTCTAAAATGGTCATCAGATAGCCTAATAGACCGATCGCGATAAAAACGATAATATCGCCCCATGAGAAATTAGATTGATAGGCACCTAGAATAAGCAACACAAGTAAAAACGGCACAATCTTTTCACTTGGAATAAAGCTAATTTTCGATATAGGTCGTATTAAAGCCATGCAAAGTAATGCCCCGAAAATATTTGCGAAAACAAGTGTCCAGACAATGGATAACGTAACAGGCAAGTCGGCACCAAGCATTCTTGGACCTGCTTCTAGTCCCATAAGTGTTAAACCACCTAACAGAATAGCGGTTGTCCCTGATCCAGGTATTCCAAATAATAAAGTAGGTACTAATGAGCCTCCTTCTTTTGCATTGTTCGCACTTTCTGGCGCAATCACTCCTCTTATATCCCCTTGACCAAAGGTATTGTTTTTGACTGTTTTTTGGGCAGCACCATAAGCAATCCAGTCGACAACACTACCTCCAAGACCAGGAACAAATCCAATTAATGTGCCAATAACAGCACTACGAAACACTAAAAACTTATTTCGAAGAGAGTCTATAACACCTTTCATAATTCCGCCTTTAATCGGTCGATTGTTTGTAATGCTTCCTTTACTTGAAAGCATTGTGATCATAATTGGAAAAGCGAAGATAGCAAGAGCTACGACAGGCAATGAAACACCATTCGATAAATACAAAGAACCAAATGTATAACGATACTCAGCCACGGCTGGCGCACTGCCAATAGAGCCTATTAAAAGACCGAGTAAGCCAGAAATGATGCCTTTAATAGGTGATTTTCCAGCGAGTAAACCAGCCATACTTAAGCCAAGCATGGTTAACATAAATAATTCTGGAGAGCTAAAAGCTGAAATTAATGGGCGGGCGAAAGGAATCATTAAGTATAAAGAAATCCCACCAACAACTCCACCTACCATTGAGCAAAAGAAGGATGCTCCCATAGCTCGAGAAGCCTGCCCTTGCTTAGCTAATGGATAGCCATCCATAATCGTAGCTTGAGAACCTGATGTACCAGGGATGCCAAGTAAGATAGAAGGAAAGGTATCACCAGTGTGTACAACGGCGACCATACCAATTAACAAGGCCATACCAACAAAAGGATCTAAACCGAATACGAAGGGAAGGAGTAAAGACATCCCAACTGTTCCACTTAATCCAGGGAGTAAACCGACAAAGATTCCAATAAAAATGCCTAAGAACATAAATCCAATACGTGATGGATGCAAAACAATCAGTAACGCTTCCCAAGCAGCCTCTAGCATGAACAGCACTCCTTTTACAGACGATTAACATCGACGTCATAATTTTCTAACAAAAACTCTCGTACCCAATTAATCGTACTTTCGTTGACGTCTAGCATCGCGTTAATGCGATCTTGTAAATCGTCTCCAATAAACGGTTGATAGTTCTCTAATATTTCTTCGGATTGGGCTTGAAACTGTTCGTCTTCTATTAAGGAAACCATGGAGGAGTGAAGCTCCTGTTTATGGGCTTCTGGTGCGTCATCATGAACCCAAACGGCTTTCTGTAAAGTAAATCCAGCACCGACAAATTGTTTGTATGCTTCCCAGGCCTCACCAGAGGGAACCTCATCATGTAAGTCAATGTACAGCTCTTCAATAGTAGGTAAATCTGGGAACTGAGGATCACGAATAAGCTCGCCATTTTCATCGATTTGACCAAGACTATAAAGGGGAACCGCTCTACCCTCTTCAACAAGTGGCACAACATTTCGGTTATAGGCAGTTGTGGTTTGATAATCAATATTGCTTTCACCTTGTTCAAAGGCTACGCGTGAAGGACCTTTCCCTTCATAGCCAAGAACGGCTTTCACATCTAAATTTAAAACCTCGAAAGAAAGAAGAGTGATAAGGTCTAAACCAGTTGGAGACATTCCTGCATAGAAAAGTTCTCCTGATGTCTTAACAAGTTCATGCACACCTTGAGCGGCTTTTTCCGGATTGGTGTAAACAACGCCACCTGATGGAGAACCAATAATCGGCGTCATATTCGATAAATCGTATTGAACCGATCCTTGACCGAGAATATAAGGAATATGGGATGATCCACTTGTTGTTAAAATGTTTCTGCCATTTGGTTTACGTGTTTGTGCATATTCGTTCGTACCTGTAATGCTGCCTCCTCCAGGAATATTCTCAACTTGAACACGAGGAGAGCCACTAATATGTTCCGAGAAATAGGGGGTCATAAACCGAGCAAATACATCAGTTCCTCCTCCAGCTTGAAAAGGAACAACAAAGGATATCACACTATCCTTGTATAAAGCGCCAGTTGTGGATTGGTCACTTGCATCGTTTGCTTCTATGGTATTGCATGCGGTAAAGAGTAAACAGGATGAAACAATAAAAAATGGTAGGTATTTTGTCTTCACAGCTGAAACCCCCTTGAATTGGTTCTTGAATCGAATTGTAAGCGATTGCAAAACATAAGTAAAATAGTTGTATTTTATAAAACACTATAAATTTTTTCTATGAGCGGTATAATGAGGACAATTTAAAAAAGGAGTGAAAGTGTTGGATCAAAAAGATTGGCATCTCATACATGAGCTTTATAAAAATAAAAATATTACAAAGACAGCAGAAAAGTTGTTTGTTTCACAACCATCGATTAGCTATCGTTTAAAACGTATTGAGCAAGATCTAGGGGTTTCGCTTTTCTTTAAAACAAAAAAAGGGATTGGCTTCACATCTGAAGGGGATTATTTGGCACAGCAAGCACGTGACATGATTCAATCGTATCAGCAAATGAAAGATCAGCTGCTGAATATGCAAAATGAAGTGAGTGGCACGTTACGAATTGGTGCCTCTAGTAATTATGCACAATATTTACTACCACAAATGTTGAAAGCGTTTTCTGATCAATATGAAAATGTCCGGTTTCAAGTTCGGACAGGGTGGAGTACACAGATTCTTGATCTGTTGCAAAACGATGTGGTTCATGTAGGTATTCTTCGTAGTGATTTTTCATGGCCAGGCATCAAGTTGCTTTTGAAAGAAGAACAACTCGCGCTCATATCGAAAACGAAATTGAAGATTGAGAGCCTGCCGATGCAACCGTATTTAAGCTATCGAACGGATACGTCATTAACGGAGTCTATTAAATCTTGGTGGAATGACCGCTTTGAAGATCCTCCCTATACAGAGATGGATTTAGATCGATTTGAAACGTGCAAAGAGATGGTGAAACAGGGGTTAGGATACTCTATTGCTCCAATGATTTCTTTATCTGAAAAGGACCAACTGTATATTAAACCATTACATTTTAAAAACAAGAAGCCTGTTATTCGCCGCACATGGTTACTTGCCAGTGAAGAAGCTTCAAGATTAGCAGTTGTGGAACGCTTTATTCAATTTATACAGACGATGGAGCTAGATCATAAATAATTTTTATTGAAAATGCAAGAAAATTAATATTTTATTTCATGATCTAACGCTAGTAAGCTAAAAGCATGAACGAAAAGGGGAGGTGCTTTTGTGCTTACGTTAGGTGTACTACATGGTGATGGGATTGGTTACGAAATAGTTGAATCTGCTAAAGCTATAGCTTCCGCAGCTGCTTTGCATGCAGGAGTAGCAGTTCAATGGAAACCGTTACAAATGGGAGAAGAAGCGATCAAACAATTTGGTACAAGTATGCCAGATGAAACAATTTCTTGTTTATCCGAATTAGACGGATGGTTAATGGGTCCTCACGATTCACTTTCTTACCCAGTTGACTTACAGGAACTGAGAAATCCAAGTGGAGAACTAAGGCATCATTTTGATTTATACGCGAATATACGACCGATTCAATCGAATCCATTTGTTCATGGGGTGATAAAAGAAGCAGACCTCGTGATTTATAGGGAAAATACAGAGGGGTTTTATGTTGATCGAAATATGTATCAAGGTGTAGGGGAAATGATGTTGACGCCAGATGTTGTGCTGACGACAGGCGTATTTACTAGAAAAGCTATTGAACGAATTGCCCATGCTGCATTTCAAAAAGCCCAGCAACGACGTAAAAGGGTAACGATTGTGCATAAAGCAAATGTAATCAAATTAGGGAGCGGTTTCTTTTTATCTCTTTGTCAGGAAGTGGGCAAACAGTACCCAGATGTCATAGTGGATGATTATCATATTGACGCGATGTGCGCCCATTTCGTTAGACGTATGGCTGATTTTGATGTGGTTGTGACTGAGAACATGTTCGGGGATATCCTTTCAGATTTAGCAGGTGAACTTGTTGGAAGTTTAGGGTTAGCAGGCTCCATTAATGCAAGCGCTTCAAAAGTGATGGCTCAAGCTGCACATGGTTCGGCACCTGATATTGCTGGGAAGGGCATTGCCAACCCTATTGGGATGATTGACTCTACTGCACTGTTGTTTGAATGGCTTGGTGAACAAAAGAAAGACCGTGATTTAACTTTACTGTCTTCCATAATGCGCGAGTCTGTAACAGCCACATTGAAAAGTAGCATAGCAACACCAGACCTTGGAGGTCAAGCGACGACAAAAGAATTCACTGATCACGTAATAAACCTCATGACAGAAGGGACGACATGTAAATGAATAGAATACATCAGAAACAACAATGGCCAGTCGTTGTTGTTGGCGCAGGGAACGCAGCTTTATGCGCAGCGATTGCAGCAAAAGAAAGTGGTCAAGAGGTACTCGTTCTTGAGCGCGCGCCGAAACAAAAACGAGGCGGCAATTCATATTTTACAGATGGTGCAATTCGGACCGCATATGGGGATTGGAATTCTTTAAAAGAAGTATTGTCAGATGACTCAAAGGTAGAAGATAAATTGATTCAAATGCCAAATTACGGAACAGATGAATTTATGGACGACCTGCAACGTGTGACAGAAGGACAAACCGATTCTCAATTAGCACAACAGCTTGTGACTCGCTCATTTGAGACGATTAAGTGGATGAAACGTAACGGTATTCATTTTGAATTAAACGAAAACCAATATTACATGAATGGTGATAAAAAACAGTTTTGGGGTGGGCTCCCGTTAAAAACAACGAATAAAGGTGTTGGACTTATTTCGTCATTGCTAAAGAGAGTAGAAGAACTAGGGATCTCGATTACCTATAACACTCGATTAAAAGATCTGCATAAGCCATCACCAAATGAATTTACATTAATCGTCGACACTGCGCAGGGAGAAGAGACAATTACTGCAAAAACCGTTATCTTAGCGTGCGGTGGCTTTGAAGCTAACGCAGCAAAGCGGAAGGAAGAATTAGGTGACGAATGGGAACATGCCATTGTACGTGGAACGGAATATAACACAGGTGATGGCTTAGAATTAGCTTTAAAACTAGGTGCCGTAAAATATGGTCAATGGGAAGGTTGTCACGCGCATACAACGGATTATTATGCACCGACGACGGGGGATTTCTCTAAACCTGGAGACATTTACAAAAAATCTTCCTATCCATTAGGTCTAATTGTTAATACCGCTGGAGAACGATTTGTTGACGAAGGAGCAGATTTTAGAAATTATACTTATGCCAAATATGGAAAAGAAACGTTGAAACAACCGAAACAGAAAGCGTTTCAACTATTTGATGGAAACGTTTTTCAAAATTTGCGAAAAGAATATCGGCTTGAGGAAGCCTCGGTTTATAAAGCGGATACCATTGAGGAACTAGCTCAAAAAATGGGTGTTGACGGAGATGTATTGGTTAAAACGATCAATAACTATAATCAAGCTGTACAGCCTGGAGAATACAATCCGGCCATAAAAGATGGTAAAGGAACGAAGGGGATACACCCGGCAAAGAGTAATTGGGCACTACCATATGATCAAGCTCCGTTTTTAGCATTTCCTGTTACTTGCGGTATTACGTTTACATTTGGAGGTGTAAGAACAAGTCCAAATGGTCATATTCTTGATCAACATGGAGACGAAATTCCGGGGTTATTTGCAGCAGGTGAAATGATTGGAGGACTGTTTTATCATAATTATCCGGGTGGTTCTGGTCTAATGTCTGGTGCGGTATTTGGTAAGCTTGCAGGTGAGCATGCAGGAAAGTATATAAGTGAGCAGTCAGTCGAAATCTAGCTTTTACAGAGGTAACTAGCGATAAGGAAACGCTAGTTGCTTTTTTTTTGAGAAGCTTGCTATCCCTTTATCCTGTTGAGATAATAAAAGGGTGATGACTTAACTAGGAGAAGGGAATGTCAGAAGATTTCTATTAGGAAGAAAAGAAATTATGACAGAGGATAGTAAACGATTTTTAAAGACTAAATAAATGGGGGAATCATATGTTGCAAGAAGTAAATGGGTATGCCATACAGTTGAAAAAAGCGCATGATTTTAGTTGGCTACAAAGCTACGGTAAGGTCTTTGCCGTTTTTGATCAACAAGACTCTGGCAATATCAGCTTTGGGATTGAAACGGAGAAAAAGCGCTATTTTATAAAGTATGCAGGAGCAGAAACCGTTTATGGTATGAATTCAACAGAAGAAGCCATTCAACGGCTAAAAGAAGCAAGGCGAGTGTACGAAGATTTGCATCACCCTACATTAATTGAGTACGTTGAAGCCATTGAGCGACCAAATGGCTATGCTCTTGTCTTTAGTTGGGCAGATGGCGAAAACTTGCACCCACATTGGAAATTTCCTCCACCAGAAAAGTACACCCATCCTGATTCACCCTTTTATCGTTTCAAGCAGCTATCCTTTGAAAAAAAGAGAAAAGCGTTTATACAAATTTTATCATTCCACCAACTTGTAGCAGATAAAGGCTATGTATCTATCGATTTTTATGATGGAAGTTTATTGTATAACTTTAAAACGGATACGTTGAGTATATGTGACATTGATTTCTATCGTAAGACACCATATGTTAATAAAATGGGACAGATGTGGGGATCAACACGTTTTATGTCACCAGAAGAGTTTGTTAGAGGGGCTAAAATTGATCAACAGACGATGGTGTTTACAATGGGTGCAATGGCATTCGCGCTATTTGGAGGAGAGCAAGATCGTTCGAGAGAAAAATGGGATGCTTCAGAAACGCTCTATCAAGCATCTTTAAAAGCCGTGCACACAAATAGACAAGAGCGTTTCGCAACAGTTCAAGACTTCCTTACTTACTGGGAAAAAGAATAAGAGTGTATACGCTCTTATTCTTTTTCCTGTTCCTTTCTTTCTTCTAATGCATCTAAACGGGCAAGAATTTGATCAAGCTTCTGATCAATCTCGTCAAATTCAGGACCAGCACCTTGCCTCATTTCTAATTCTTTCAATTTCATTCGGTTATTTATGAGAGTAGTAAAAACAGGGAATAGAATAGCAGCCAAAGGGATAAGCACCCACCAAGGAAAATCACCCATATTGTAGCCTCCTTATTATATACGTACTCTCTCTACGGATACCATTCAATAATGTTTCATGTTTGATTAAAATAATGACGAAGAAATGATTTTACAGAGCTTGCTGTTTTCATGCCTTTTAATGTAGTTTCTTGAAGACCCACTGATTGTTTAGCGAGAATCGGAGACATGCCTGTTAAGATTGTATCTGTACCTACAAGCTGGATAATATCGCGTAAGCGGAAAATGCCTTCAACAACGTACTCATCAAATTCCTCTAATCCAGATACATCAACAATTAATGTTGATAAGTCTTGCTCGGAAATTTCCTTTGTAACGGTTTCAAACATATGATCAAAGCGTGCTTTCCCAAACTCACCCACTAGTGGGATAACCGCAATGCCGTTTACAAGTGGAACAATAGGCGTCGAAATCGTGTCAATTCGCTGTACAGATTCAAAATAATTTAATTCAACTTCTTTTTGAACCGTAACGTCTTTCTGAATGCCTATAAAGTATTTTACATCTGGTCGATCAAGGGTGACGCACTCAATATTTAATTCGTTCCAAAAATAACTTCCGTCTTTTCGATAATTGATAATTTCTACTGAGATTGATTCTTCATTGTCTATAGCTGTCCTAATTTGGTTTACTTTTTCTTGATCGGTCTCTTCCCCTTGAAGAAAACGACAGTTTGTTCCAAGAACGTCAGCCTCTTCATATCCAGTCATATCTGTAAACCCTTGATTTGAGTAAACAATGGGGTTATCTTTCTGAGATGGGTCTGTTACGAGTACCCCTACTTTCGTCCGGTCTAGCAGTCGTGTTAAAAGCTGAGATTTATTAAACAAATGATCCATACCATTCCCTCGATTCTATTCAGAGTAGATAAAAAATAATTCCCCGAAAATGAATGATTTAAACTATGACTGATGGACGCATATTGATTGAAAATCATGTAAAATAGAGAGGAATGTTAGTAGAGTGAGGTACTTAAGATGAAAGACTTTCTTCAGCAAGTAAACGTTAGTGCACAGCTTCCTAAAAAGAAAGCCGTGTTTCAACTGAACCGAGTGAGAATTGGCGTCCCGTTCTTTTACATAGGCATTTTGCTTATTTTTATTTGTATTCCGCTACTGGTTCAATCGTTTTCAAATAGGGAGGGAGCGCTAGGAGATTTAGCATTGCCCATCTACCTAGTCTATTTTATGTTTGTCTTCTTCCCTATTTTTTCTGGCGCTGTTTATTTTTTAATAGCTGCCATCTCTGCAATCGCTTTGTCAGTAGCAAAATTACTAGATCGGAAATTAACATTTCTAATGATGTATAAGTTGGCTTCATTTGCTGCTACATTTCCACTTATCGGCTATGGGATTCTACTTTTACTTAATGAATCATTGGCAACACGTTGGATTTGGCCGAGTGTGATCTTTATTTTCTTTATAGTATGTCGTTCCATTTTTTACTATCCAAAGCAAAGAAGGAGGATTTAGATGATACTTCAACACACAGAGAATTGGGTAAGACAAAGGTTAGAGAAGGATACAACTGGACATGACTGGTTTCATACAGAACGAGTAAGGAATGTAGCCAAAACAGTCGCCCATGTGGAAGAGGCAGATGTATTTATTGTTGAAATGGCTGCATTGCTCCATGATACGATTGATGACAAACTTGTAGCAAACGAAGAACAAGCGGTACAAGCAGTAGAGCAGTTCTTGGAAGAACAACAATTAGAAAAGAAGCAAGTGGATCATATTCTTGAAATTATACAGTCTATTTCGTTCAGCAAAGGGATGGAGCTACGCACGATAGAGGCGAAAATTGTGCAAGATGCTGACAGAATTGATGCGATGGGTGCAATCGGTATTGCTCGTGCGTTTCAATATTCTGGCTCTAAGCAGCAAGCTATCTACGACCCAGCCATTGCAGTTCGTGAACAGATGACGAAGGAAGAGTACCGTAATGGGCCATCATCAGCGATCAATCATTTTTATGAGAAGTTATTAAAGCTAAAAGACGGATTACATACGAATGCTGCCATAGAGATAGCAGAAAAACGCCATCATTATATGGAACAATTTTTAACACAGTTTAGCCTTGAATGGGAAGGAAAGGCTTAAAGGAAACATGTAGAAATAGAACAGTAAATATGGTTTAAAGTCAAACATCTGCCTAGTGTAGATGTTTTTTTCATGAGAACAAGCAACATGAACATATACTAAAGCACCTGACTAAAGGAAGGGGCTAGAGAATGTCAAATGAAAAAGGCATTCAGTATTACCGCGTGCTAAACCATGCGTTACTTCATTTAATTCCTGTTACCGATACAAGGGTGTTAGATATTGGTTGTGCAGCTGGCTATTTAGGAGAAGCAATAAAAGCAAAGACTGGTGGTGAAGTCGCGGGCGTTGAGCTTGTGCAAGAAGCAGCAGAGGAAGCAAAAAAGAGGCTTAACCAAGTGGTTTGTGCAAACATTGAAACGGAAACATTACCATTTTCACCAGGTTCGTTTGATAGCATTGTTTTTGGAGATGTGCTTGAGCACATGCTTGATCCATGGGGAGTTCTGGAGACAGCTTCGGCCTTATTAAAGCCAGCTGGTTCAATTTATGCAAGCATCCCAAATGTTGGTCATATCACGATTATGGAACAATTGTTAAGCGGTACGTGGACGTACACAGAATCGGGATTACTTGATAAAACTCATTTTCGTTTTTTTACAAAAACAGAGATTTATGCACTTTTTAATAGCCAAGGATTTGATATTAAATCCATTAGTCAATTGATGAACACAGGTGAACGGGAGAATCGAATGATTCGAGCGTTACAATCGGTTGGAGAAGCATTTCAACTTCCTGTAGAAGATTTACTTGAGCGGGCGACTGCATTTCAATACATTGTCCACGCTCAAAAAAAGGAATAAGTTGATGCAGTTAACATACAGTCACACAGCTGCTAATCAACATGCTATTTATGATGTTAATGGGATCATTTCAAGCGGTTGGCAATACCTGATGATGACGTATCAAGGAAATCAGTCTGTTCCAGTTCGCCTTTATTGGGATATTGAAGGAACGTTTCAACTGAATCATAGTGAGGAAGTGGGCTTATTTGATTGTAAAAAAACAGATCTGCATGTTTTTCCAGTCTATATAGCACCACAAACGAAGCGGCTACAGCTCTCATTGGAGTTTGAGATAGCCAGTGAACATAGCATTGAGTTAAAGCAAGTTGAGCAAATGTCATTAGCAACCTTTCTCTCTCTAGCTTGGTCAAAGAAGTATCAATCTTTTTGTTTTGATCTAAACGCTAACAGTTATTCAATGAGCTACAATCGGTATCGCGGACTAAAGTTATTAGAAAATAAACGTGAGCTAACGTCGTTAGAGAATCTAGCAAGTGCTGAAATTAGTGAGGAACAAGCATGTTACTTACTGGATGAAAACGAGCCACCGCTATTCACATCGGGGGAACTTGTGTCAGTCGTTATTCCCGTATTCAATGTGAACAGTAACTATTTACTAGAGTCTGTCCAATCAGTAAAGGGACAGTCGTATAGATCGGTGGAATGCATCGTTGTTGTACATAGCGACATTCCTCAAGAACTAGAAGATCTGTTAAAAAGAGAAGGAAATGATATTCAGCTAGTCATCATCAAGGGAGAAGACCCCGGAACGTTTGCTCATTTAGTCAATCAAGGCATAAAGCAAGCAAAAGGTACACGTTTACTCATTCTTCATCCGGATGATCTTTTGAGTACGAACAGTGTTGCGTGGTTTATGCAAGAAGATGCGGACATCGTCTATTGCAATGAAGTGTATGTCAATTCACTAGGTCAGTTTATGACTAGTTATCAAAAGCCTAATTGGTCGCCCGAACTATTATTGGCGCACAACTATTTAAGCAAAGGCGTCTTATTCAAAATGAGCGTCATTAAAGCGGTGGGTGAGTGGAATTCCCGCTTTGAACACGCAGCTGAATACGATTACTATTTGCGAAGCACAGAACAGGCTTCTTCCCTCGTAAGAATAAAAAGATTCGGATATAAACAACGATTAGCTAACGACTTAACTCAATGGGCAACAGTGACCACTACGCCAACAAGTGAACGGGGAAAGCAAGCAATAGAAGAAGCGCTTATTCGTAGAAAGTTACATGGCAATGTGACGATAAAAGATGCTGAAGCCAATTTGTATTCGGTTTCTTATCACCTACAGAGAGAAGAGAAAATTAGTATTATAATTTGTACTAGGGATCAACCACAATTACTCGATCGCTGCTTAACATCTATTTTTGAAAAAACGGATTTTCCAAATTACGAAGTCATTGTGGTAGACAATGGATCTAGGGAAGAGAAGACGTTTCAAATATTCAATACGTGGAAATCAAAGGAGGAAATGAGGTTTAAGGTTGTGCGAGACGAACGGCCGTTTAATTTCTCAGCCTTAAACAATCAAGCTGTGCGTCAATCGTCAGGCACGATACTAGTCCTTCTGAATAATGATATTGAAGTTATCTCGCGTTCATGGTTAAACGATATGGCAGGCTATGCCATTCAAGAAGATATCGGTGCTGTTGGAGCTTTGCTTTATTACGGTAGCGGCCATGTGCAACATGCAGGAGCAGTTTTTAATGATGTAGCGCCCATTCATTCTTATTATAAGGGGTGGTTAACAAACGATTCGGTTTCAAAACTCGTTCAACTTCAACGCAATTTTTTAGCTGTTACAGGAGCGTGTTTAATGGTAAAACGAACACTGTACGAAGCCGTTGGTGGTCTTGAAGAAGCATTTGAATCTTCCTATAACGATATGCATTTTTGTATGGAACTTTATCGTTTAGGAAAAAGAAATTTATTTATCCCGGAAGCATCATTGTACCATCACGAATCGATTTCAAGAGGTCGCTTGCAAACCATTGAAACTCAGAAAGAATGGATGAAAGAATTGGGCCAGTTTCGTTCATTGTGGGGCTATTATTTTCAGGAAGATCCTTATGTGGGAACCCATACCTATTAAGAGAGGCGTTGCGATTCCTCTCTTTTCGTATGGTCTGAAAAATTCTCCTCTTTTTCCTCACTATGAGCAATCGTTTCTTTTTGTTCTTTCGTATACCCGTCTCTATGGTCATCTTGATCGGGGTCTGAATGATCTTCACGTTCCCGTTTATCTTTATCACGGTTTTGCATCGTTTTTTCTTGAGAGCTTGTGTAAGAACGCTCTTGATTCTTTACATAATCAGATCGCTGCCCGTGCCAAATTAAGTCAAAAATCGCTCTTCCGTTCGTTGGTTGCCCATCTGGAAGATAAACGGGTATAAGGTCAAAAAAGACAAAGTAAAAAACATAAAACATGAAAGTGCTCCAAAACATATTGTCGGGAATAAGTTGTGCTGCTAAGAGTGCGTTCACAATTACTCCTACGATAGTGCTCGATAAAATAGGAGAAGCGTAGATAAACCCATGCCAAAAACGATTTCTTGGGTTGAGTTCTTCATACTCCATCCAGCTATACATAAAAAAATAACGGCGTACCTCTATGGTTTTTAGGGAAAAAAGCTTAGGTCCACTTCCAACGACTAATTTTTTATTCGAAGCTCCTAATAAAACCGCTGTTAAGTAGTAACCGGACTCACGAATGACGGTGACAATAGGTAAAATAATGATTGCAGACATAATCAGCTGTGCTAAGTCAATGAATGTAAACATTATAATGTACTCCTTTCATTAGTACCCCTACTAACGTACCCGAATGAGAGTAAGAGCAATCTTCTTTTTTAAAAACCAGAAATTAGTTCTTTCTTTTCAGCTACAACAGTGGCAAAATAGAAAGGAATCTACTGACGGTGGCTTTATGAAATCGATTTCATTTTTTGGAGAGAAGGGGTAGCTTGGAACAAACATCCATTATAGGACGTAAACGGTTTGGCTTAGCCTTATTGCTTGGAACATTGGCAGCCTTCGGACCGTTAACGATTGATATGTACTTGCCTAGCTTTCCTTCTATTGCTTCAGACCTTCAAGCACCAGCTTCACTTGTGCAGTTAAGTTTAACTGCCTGTTTATTAGGGTTAGGAGCAGGTCAACTCGTTGTTGGACCAATGAGTGACGCAAAAGGAAGGAAAAAACCGCTTGTAATCTCAATCTTTTTTTATGTTCTTGCTTCTCTAGCGTGTGCGCTTGCACCAAATATAGGGACGTTAATTGTGGCAAGGTTTATGCAAGGCTTTACTGCTGCTGCTGGAATTGTGATTTCCCGGGCAGTTGTTCGTGATTTGTTTAATGGAAGAGAATTAACAAAGTTCTTTTCTTTACTCATGCTCATTAATGGGTTGGCCCCTATTCTAGCGCCTGTTTTCGGAAGTGGAGTGCTATTAATACCGGGAGCAAACTGGAACTGGATCTTTATCTCGTTGGCGCTACTTGGTTTGATCATCGTGCTTATTGTTATCAACCGATTAACGGAAACATTGCCAGTAGAAAAGCGAACACAAAGTAGTATCGGTCATACATTGCGAACATTCAAAAGCTTACTCTTAGATCGAACATTTATGGGGTTTGCTTTTACTCAAGGTTTAATGATGGGTGGGATTTTTGCCTATGTATCAGGAACGCCTTTTGTTTATCAAGGGATTTACGATGTGTCACCGCAAGTGTTTAGCTTACTATTTGGTGTAAATGGTCTAGGAATTATTGTAGGAACCCATTTAGTTGGTAGGTATGCAGGTATTATTCCTGAGCGCTCCTTTTTACGCTTTGGCTTAGTAACCGCTACTGTTGCAAGTAGTGTCTTACTGATTATGACCATAATTAATGGGCCGTTGTTTTCAATTGTTGTTCCTATTTTCTTGTTCGTATCAATGATCGGAATGATCGGGACAACATCATTTTCATTAGCAATGGAGTCACAAGGTGGCAGAGCTGGAAGTGCTTCGGCATTACTCGGATTATTACCTTTTGTCATTGGTGCTATTACGGCACCCCTTGTCGGTATAGCTGGTGAAGATACGGCAGTACCAATGGGGGTTATTATGTTTCTTTCTAGCGTTTCTGCTTTAGCAGCTTTCTACTTGCTAGCTAAAGGAGGAAAAGACGTACAAGAGCTCAATTAGCGTACGGAAAAATAAAGAGGCAGGAGGATGGCGTATCCTTCTGCCTTTTGCATGTTAGAAGCATTGATAGCTCCATTATTTCATAGATTGACTATTCTTTTTTGAAAGTTCTTGAAGAAATTTCTTTTCCTCTACTGTTAGCTCTCGATTTAACTTCGCTTCCATATCTTTTTTTAATGAAACAAATAATAATTTTGCTGTTTGATCGAGCATAAGAGGCCTCTTTTCATTCATGCTTTACAGTATATTCGTACTAATTTTAACAGATTGCAACGAAAATAGAAAGATTTTCACTGCTTTTTTAGTCTCAAAAAGAGAGCGTAATATTCTTTTTTTAGAATACATGTGGTACAGTAAATAGTTGAAAGAAGGTGACGTATGGGGGAATTGAAGAGTAAACGAGACATGGCCTCGTCTTTACTAAGACAATTAGAAGGGCGATTAAGATGCCCTTATTGTCAGGAAACATTAGTAGTAGTAGGTGTGTATAAACTAGTTTGTGTTGAAGCTCATTCATTTGATTTATCGAAGCAGGGAACCCTTTATACCCTAACTCAATCAGGATCAAGTCAGTATGACAAACCTTTATTCCAAGCAAGACGGTCCATTATACAACAGAAACAATTGTATGCGCCAATGCATGAAAGACTGGTACAAGAGCTTGATGAGGGGAATCTATTACTTGATGCAGGAACTGGTGAAGGATCTCATCTAAATGAGATTAAAAGGCGATTTCCTACTATTCTTCCAGTAGGACTTGATATTTCAAAAGATGGTATTCAACAAGCCGCTAAGGCGTATCAGAATCATGTGTGGATAGTTGGGGATCTTGCAAACGTTCCTCTTTGTAATCAAACCGTCGACATCATTTTAAACATATTATCGCCATCAAACTATGGCGAATTTAAGCGTGTGTTAACATCTGGAGGTAAGCTAATTAAGGTTGTTCCAGGAACTCGCTATCTACAGGAATTACGTGCCTATACTGCTGAAGCGTCAGAACTGCAGTATTCAAATGCAAAAACGATTGACCTGTTTAACCATCATTTTAAAAACACGAAATTGCATACTCTTTCCTATCAAAAAGAGGTTACATCAGAGGAGCGTCAGTGGATTGCTGAGATGTCACCACTTGGCTGGACCGTTCAAAAAGAAGCAAGGTGCGACTATATCAACAATGGATGTTCGTTTATCACAATTGATTTAACGATCTTAATAGCAAGAGCGTAATCCGATTGCTGAATTTATGTGGATTCAGACGATCGGATTGTTGCTAGTATGGATTGGTAGTAAGGCAAGATATAGTCCTTATATTCATCCTTTAATGTTGAAGGAAGGTTTTTTACAAATCGAACTTCTTTCGATTCATTAGAGTTCACTTTGAGGGTACCACTAAAATGATTCGTCCAATAAACAGCAGTGACGGAGTATAGTTCATCACCGTTGTCGAATGTAAAATGGTATGCTTCACCTGAGAATACGCCAAGAAGTTGAAGATCTTTTACATCCAGTCCAGTTTCTTCTTTCACCTCTCTTATTGCTGTTTGTTCTAAAGACTCTCCTAATTCCATTAATCCCCCTGGTAACCCCCAGCCCCCGTCATTTCGGTTTTCAAGCAGAAGTTCCCCTTGGTTATTCACAATTAGCACAACGGAACCAGGCAAAATTAAAGGTTGTGTTCCCACTTTTTGTCGTAAGGATTGAACATAGTCCAATGCAATACCTCCTCTTTTAAGTAAAAGAAACCATGTCTATTTTTCATTTTATTGATTTTGATAGAAAAATCGCAGTATAACCTTTTGTTTCTTTATAAAGACTTCATTCTCCTTCCAAGAAGTCTATTTAATTCTATTTGATGAAAAATCGAAGAATTAGGTATACATATCAGGACCTTTGTCCACGCAATCCCCTATCCCAATGCATAAGGTATACAAGACCCTTAGGTTTGGGAGGTGAATCTTATGAGTTATTATGAATCTGGTAGAGACGGCCACTACAAACCTGCAAAAGGCTTTTCTGCAAGAATTTGTCCAGGTTGTCGCTGTAAAAAACGATGTAAATCTTGTAACGAACGACCAGTAGAACAACCAGTAGAACGGCCTGTAGAGCGTCCAATTCGCCCAATCATTGATTTAAGTGACCTTATAAAAACAGAGGAGAAGTAATTCTATACAAGGCTAAGCCGTTGTGTAACAATGAGCTTAGCTTATTTTATTGACAGGTGGTGAAACGAAATGAAGAAGGAAACTCCTAGAATTCCAGAAACCCTTGTAGAACAATCACTGCAATGGGTGTTGGATGAAGAAGACCGAGAACTTGTCTGTTCGAACATAAGTCAAGAAGACCTGAGTGATTTATTTTTAGAAAAGCTAATCCTTTCTAAATGTGTCGTTACTCGTTGTACATTTGCACGCTCGCACATGATGAAAGCGGATTGTACCGATGTACGATTTGTAAATTGTGACTTCTCAAATGTAGATCTATCAGAAAGTCTATTTCATCGCGTTGAGTTTATTGACTGTAAATTTATTGGTAGCCAATTTACTAACGCTCATATGTCGCATTCTACTTTTACCAATTGCGTCTTAAACGTAAGCAATTTTATTGATGTCACGCTAAAAGGAACGCAGTTTGTTCGCTCTTCGTTAAGACAAGTCAACGTGGCCCACGCAAAATTAAAACAATTGACTCTTGATACGTGTGATATTGATGAATGCTCCTTTCACGAAACCTCTTTAAAAGGAGTCGACATTAGCACTTGTACATATCATTCTTTTCAAGCCTCACAAGACCTACTTGCAGGATTAATCGTCTCGAAAGAACAAGCCATTGGGTTTGCTCGATTATTAGGGCTTACCGTTAAAGATGAAATGTAACAGAAATGTGAACATCGCTTAAATTGCGGAGATTCTATTCTGCAAGAAGGGTAGCCATGGTAAACTAGATAAAAGAAGTTATTTTGGAGGGGTAGTATGGGGAAACGAATTATGTTGTTCATCGGAACAAACATTCTTGTTCTAACAACGATCTTTATCGTTTGGTCACTCATTATACAATTTACTGGGATTGATGGGTCGTTTGTTTCAAGCGATGGTTCAATTCAATTTGCGGTTATTTTATTATTTAGTGCAATTGTTGGTTTTGCTGGTTCATTCATTTCATTAGCTATGTCTCGTTGGATTGCTAAAATGATGATGAAAGTGAAAGTTATTGATCCAGATGGACCAATGTCAAGAGAAGAACGTGCTGTTGTAGAGAAAGTCCATCGTTTATCGAGAGCTGCAGGACTTGTGCACATGCCTGAAGTTGGGATTTACCAAAGTAGTGAAGTGAACGCATTCGCAACAGGACCGTCAAAGAAACGTTCATTAGTTGCGGTCTCGTCAGGATTATTACACACAATGGATGAGGACGCCGTTGAAGGTGTTATTGCCCATGAGGTGGCTCACGTAGCCAATGGTGATATGGTAACAATGACGTTGTTACAAGGAATTGTAAACACATTCGTTGTCTTTTTCTCTCGTGTTATTGCGATTGTGTTGTCTCGTTTTGTTCGTCCTGAACTGCAGTTTATCGTTCAATTTGCATCCATTATTATCTTACAAATTTTATTCTCAATATTAGGTAGTCTTGTTATTAGTGCGTATTCGCGTCATCGAGAGTACCATGCTGACCGAGGTGGTGCAGATTTGGCTGGGCGAGACAAAATGGTCCATGCCTTGCGTTCACTTCAACAGTACGTAAATCGAGCGAAAGCAAACGATCATACCGATGACACAGCTGTGCAAACAATGAAAATTAATGGTGGGAAATCAATGATGAAATTAATGTCTACTCATCCTGATTTAAATGATCGAATTGCTCGTTTGGAAGAACGTTAGGAAAAGAAGCCGTCGATTATACGACGGCTTCTTTTTATGGGATACGATTTCCTGCAGCGGCATATAATTCTGTCCATTCTCCACGTGTTAACGGGATTGAGGATCCTGCACATGCTTCTTTTACTCTGGTAGGTTTGGTTGAACCAACAATCACTTGAATGTTGGCTGGGTGTCTTGTTATCCAAGCTGTGGCAATAGCTGTTGGAGTAACTTGATAGGTCTCAGCTAAGCGTTCTAAAACAGTATTTAATTCAGGGAAATCTTTTTTATTACCAATAAACGTGCCAGCAAAGAACCCATTTTGATACGGTGACCAAGCTTGAAGCGTTATGTCGTTGAGGCGACAGTAATCAAGCGTACCTGCATCGCGGTTAACAGCTTCGTCTGTCTTCATATTGAGAGACATACTTGAATCAAGTAAGGGTGTATGCGCAATACCAAATTGTACTTGATTCACAACAAGCTGCTGCTCAACGGATCGTTGTAATAGCTGAATTTGATAAGGGGTATGATTCGACACACCAAAATGACGGACTTTTCCACTTGTATGAAGGTGATGAAAAGCTGCAGCTACTTCATCAGGCTCCATAAGTGGATCAGGTCGATGTAATAACAAAATATCGAGATAGTCGGTATTTAAGCGTTTTAAAATTCCATCAACAGAAGTAAGAATATGATCTTTTGAGAAATCGTAGTAACCGGTCGCACCTTTACGAATCCCACACTTACTTTGTAAAATAAGCTTTTCCCGGGAAATGTCTGTATGTGATAAAGCTTTGGCAAATAAGGATTCACATTCTCCTTTGCCATAGATATCGGCATGGTCATAAAAATTAATACCTTGTTCATAAGCGGTTTCGAGCAATTGTTGAATACCGCGATCATCAAGTGAATTAATACGCATGTTGCCTAAGATTAAGTTGGAAACTTCTAAGTTTGTTCCTGGTAAGGTGAACGTCTTCATCTTACACTCTCCTTTCTTTCCTATATTCATAGTTTAAGTGGAGAGAAGAAAAGAGTACAGTATTATTGTTCGACAATGCCTTTTGCAATGGCATGGGCAATGGTTTTTTGGTACGCCTCATCACTTAATTTAACCGCTTCTTCAGAATGTGTGATAAACCCTACTTCAACAAGGACGGCTGGAATTTTACTGTTACGTAGAACGTGAAATGTTTCTGATTTAACACCTCTATCTATTTCACTTGTAGCTTGAAGTAATGCTTGTTGTGTAGACTGAGCCAACACTTGACTACTTGAACTAGAAGGATGATAAAAGGTTTCAATTCCTCTCGCTTCTGTATTGGTATGGCCATTTGCATGAATACTAACAAATTGATCGGCTCCCCAAGAAGAAGTGGCGGAGACTCGTTCTTCTAAGGAAAGAAACACATCTGTTTCCCTTGTCATATTGACAACATACCCTAACTCCTCTAATCGCTGTTTTGTCTTATGAGCAATAGCTAGTACGATATCTTTCTCCATTAACCCATTTGCTGCAGCACCACTATCGTGGCCGCCGTGACCAGGATCGAGCATAATGCGCTTTGGTTCTACCTCTGAACTCGTAGACGCTGCTTGTACATCAATTTTTTTGATCCAATCCAGACTAACGTAGCCTGAGCCATTAACAAGACGACCCCAGCCTTGCCCTTCATCAATAAACTCGACGATATCGCCGTTGTATTTTACACCAATAACCTCGGCAGATGTAGATGGGCCACTTCGTACATTTAACGTTGTATTAACAGTCACCTCGCCTTGTTCGACTGCATAGGCCGGTGTGATGGCAAGCAAGATACAAGCAAGGGTGAAAATAAGTAGAAAACCATTGAGTTGCCTTCTATTTGTGTTCATAAGAATGTCCTCCTCACCAACGGTATAGGAGACATTCTGACCAAACTAGTAATCTTTTAAACACAGGATTGAAGTGAATCTTGCAAAATAGGGTAATTTCACCAACCGTATTGGTTTTAAGTAGATACGTAAGAAATGTCTATTGGTGGAACTATGACTGAGCCACAATTGATGAATGGTTGATTATACGAATCGCGAGCAGTGACATACGTAAATGTTTTATTCTTTTAGCCTGAAATGGAATCGCGTTAATTGCAAACCTAGTATAAAATTGAGAAAAACCATAAAGAAGGGATTTGAAGGAAACAACATCTGTTAAAAGAGCGTCAAGAAAATGGACAGTTGAAGAATTTGTTGCCATTTAGTTGGGGGTAGAAGATGATACGTGAACTACAAGTGAAAAATAATGAGCAATCAAAAGCTTTATACCGACTGCAAAAGGTAGCTTATCAAATTGAGGCAAATATGCTAGATTTTCATGAAATTCCTCCATTGATGGAGTCGTTTGCACAATTTCTTAAGACGACAGAGGTTTTTTATTTATACATAGAAGAGGATTCTATTCTAGGAGCAGTTTCCATTGATGATAATTCTGACAAAGTGATTGAAGTCACAAGGATGATGGTCGACCCGAGGTGTTTTCGTAGAGGCATTGCAAGGAGGCTACTACAGCATATTGAAACACTTCCGAATGAGCCCTGTGTGTTAAAAGTGGCAACAGGCGCAAAAAATGCACCGGCTATTCAGCTTTATCAATCTCAAGGCTATCAGCTTATGGAACGTAAAGTTGTTAAAGGCGGCGTTGAATTAGTGTATTTTGAAAAAAACGTAAACTAACCTTTAATTTTCAGAAAAATATTGACAACAGTTAATCGTAACGATAAAGTATTATTTAACCAGTGGTCAATTAGGTGGGGTAAGAATGACGCCAAGACGAACAACAGTGAACGAATTGACAAAAGAGATGATCATAGAAGTTGCTAATCAACAGTTTCAAACAAAGGGCTATCAACATGTGTCGATGCGTTCACTTGCAAAAGAACTTCAGTGTAGCCACGGTGCACTTTACTATCATTTTAATAATAAAGCTGAGCTTTTTTATGAGGTTGTGTCTCGTTATTTTGAGCTATTAAATGGCATGATAAAAACGGTACATACCAAACCAATTAGAAATGAAGAGAAACTAATGGAACTGCTTTTTAGTTACCTGAAGTTTGGGCTGCACTATCAAGTTCATTATGAATTCATGTTTATGATAAAAGATCCAGCTATTGACGCACTATCCAAACGAGCGGCAAATGAAAGCTATGCTCTCTTTTCTGAAGCGTTAGGAAATTTCTCTAATAACGATGCGTCAATCGGAGATGTCTATTCAACATTTGTATCTCTTCATGGATTTGTTGCACATTATATACATCGTGTGAACGACTTCACGGAGGTAGAAGAAGCTGCTAAGAAACATGTTCAATTTCTAACGAAAGCGATTTTGTCATAAGAAAGCCGTGTAGGCTTTTTTATACCATTAATTGACCAGTGGTCAGAAAAGGGGATGTAGGATGAAACAAGTAACGGTTTTAGGGGCAACAGGAGGAGTTGGCTATGCTTTAACAAAGGAATTGTTAAGTCGAGGAATAGAAGTGGTCGCATTTGCAAGAACAAAAAGCAAACTAACTGCTTTGTTTGGGGAGGAAAAAAAGGTAAAACTTATTTCAGGAAATGTATTAAATGAAACCGATCTCATTGAAGCGATTAGAGGATCAGATGCCGTCTATCATGCCGTTAATTTCCCTTATCAGCAATGGGAAAAAAAGCAGATGGTCTTTCTTAATCGGTTAATAGCTCTTGCTGAAAATATAAACATAAGCTTAATACTTTGTGACAATATTTATGCTTATGGTGATAAAGATAGCTATGTAGCAGAAACGTCAAAAAAAGAGCCTTCCACGAAAAAAGGAAACATTCGTTTGGAAATGGAGCAACGGTTATTGGAGAGCACTATACCGACACTTATCGTTCATCTGCCTGACTTGTATGGTCCCAATGCAGTAAATACGCTGTTGCATGAAACACTGCGCAATGCTGTGATAGGAAAGAAAGCCAACTACATTGGCTGTCCAACAGTCGAACGAGAATTTCTTTATACGCTTGACGCGGCTAAGGCGATTGTCGAACTCTCCTTGCGTAGCCGTGTGTACAATCAAGTTTGGAATGTAAGCGGTGTGTTAATAAGAGGGAAAGATCTATTTCAGCTTATTCGGAGAGAAACTAGGACCACAAAAGAGTTTCGCGTTGTAAAGAAAAGAATGATCCAGTTTTTAGGTATTTTTTCACCTCAAATGAGAGAGCTTGTTGAAATGATGTATCTAACTGAACGTCCTGTTTATTTGAACGGTGAGAAATTAGCTAAAGAGTTGGACTCTTGGCTGACAACATCCTTTAAAATTGGCTTGAGAGAAACGATTGATGGATTAAGGAACGAAAGCATTCACACATTATAAAAAGCGCTCGCCTCCCTCATAAAAAAGCCCAGTTAAGACTGCACCGATTGCTTGAAGGATTGTGCCAATTTCGTAAAAGGCTTCGCCATTTCCTTCGCGAAGCTCTGTGATGCCAGCAAAGGCTTCAAAGCCGTTCCCAAAAAGTTGTAACAGCGCAGAATAGATTGTGTAGACTTGAAAGCGCGTAGGATTTTCCGGTGGATCAACACCAAAAAGAGCATAAGAAGTACCAAGCGCTTCTGTGAGTGAACCTTTGACTTCGGTCTGTAAGACTTCCGTTTCTGTTAAGTTGCCAATATCCGCATAGAGAGCAAACAACGTACCAATTGTAATAATATAGCTTCCATATTTATCGGGTCCGCCTGTTACAAACCCTTCTGCGACTAATGCATTACCTGTTGCTTCAAGAGTGTTGCCATAAATAGAGAAATTCGAACGAAGTGCGTCTTCTAAGTCTGCTTGTGTTGTGGATGCGATCGCATTGAAGATCGTTCCAACTGCAGTCACCCATAACCCAAAAAAGATAAGAGAATGATTGTCTTCAAGTTGATTGTCATTGGCAACTTGAGGTTGATCAGGGTAGCGCCTTTTCTTTTCATCTCGAAGTAAATCAAAAAGAGACGAAGAGCGGTTATCTGTAGACAAGGAATAACCCCTCCTTGTGTTTATAGGCTGATGAGCTATTATATGCAAAATAGGAGGAAGGGTAACGATAAAAAACGGTTTGGCACAAAATGTGCTAACCGTTTTTTAAATCGTATCAGGGCGTCTATATTCAGTTTGACCAAACCATGCGTGTCGTCGATGGGAAACAAATTGATAGACGATCTGACCGATTGCTTCAACTGCTGCTGGTCTCATTAACACGGCAACCCATATTAGACTAGGTAATGACGAAAGGATTTCACGAATGGCTGGGAAACCAACGAGCACATGGCCGTGTTTTGTTAATACATAGATTTCTTTTTCCATATCAGCAAAAAAAGTACGAGCTTTTTGCCTTGTTGAAGGTCGGACTTCTTGAACAGGGATCCAACGTAGACAATTGTCTCGATCCAAAAAACGTAAACTTTTTTTGATGTTCTGGCATAAAGGGCACTGTGCATCGTAGAAAACGGTATGTTGCTGGCTCATAATTTTCACCTCATCCATCCTGTTTCCCTTAGGGTGTTTACTTTAAACAGTCGTATGCTTTTTATTCCCTAATTCAATCCGTTTACCAGCTTCTGATGATTGAATAGCTGCCTCGTTTATACGTGTAAGTAAGCGCATATCCTCTCGAGTTATGCGTGGTTCTTCTCCGTCCTCAATGTGCGCAACCCATTGGCTCATAGCACTTGGAGCTTGCTCAGGTAAATCAGGCGTGATCCAGCCATTTTCATCTAGATGAGTAGATTGGATGCGTAATGAACGCTCTTCAACGAGAATCGTTCCATCTGTACCATGTAGTTCAAGAATAAATGGACTCTTTGATGCGATAAAACCAGCTTCAATTGTTGCGGTCGCTCCTGAAGTATAGCGAACAATTACCGTTGCATGATCATCTACAGGTCTATCTGTGTAGGATGCCATATCGGCATAAAGGGATACAGCATCGCCACCAAATCGGTTCGTTAAATAAATGGGATGCGCGCCAAGGTCAATTAAAGCACCGCCGCCACATTGTTCTTTATTGAAAAAGTGAGCAGGGAGCCATCCGTCAGGGTTTGATTCTGTAGGAAGCGCTCCACCATGCTCAAGGCGACAGCGAATCGAGGTTAGCTTCCCAAGTAGACCTTTTTGTACCGCTTGTTCTGCATAGAGATAGGTTGGATCATTTAAACGTGGTAAAGACAGCATTAACGAAACGTTGTGCTCATCCACACTAGCAAAAATGTCTTCAACATCTTCCTCCGTAAGCGCTAACACTTTTTCGGAAAAAATATGCTTCTTTGCTTTAGCTGCCGCAAGAATGACTTCTTTATGCATGGCGGTAGGTGTATCGACGATAACGGCATCAACATCTTCTCTTGATAAGGTGTACTCTAGACTGTTTTCAAAATCGACACCAAGCTCATCGGCCCATCTTTTTCCTCTGGCAGGGTCTTCATCCCAAACGACTGTAATAGCAATTGATGGATTCTTACTTGCTTCTCTAGCATAGTCATCAGCATGAACATGCCAACGGCTTAATAAGGCAACTCGTATCATTATAACTCCTCCTCGTTTTGAATTACCATTCATACTAGCTATCGATATCAAAACTGTCAAGACAAAAAAGTTTTATTTTATAATGACTTACTTGTAACTTTTTTGAAGCGCAAGGGAGATATGTGCTTTGCTTGCTTAAACTGTGAAATAAAATAACTTGTGTTTGTATAGCCAACAGAAGTGGCAATATCCGTAATCGATAAATCTGTAGTTGTAAGTAGTTTTTCGGCTTCAGTAATACGAACGTAGTTAAGTAATTCAGTAAACGATCGCCCAGTAGTGGCTTTAATTTTTCTTGAGAAATAGCTATAGCTTAAGTTACAGGCATTTGCTGCTTCTTTTGCTGTTAAAGGAGTATGGTAGTGACTTTCAATCAATTGAAAGGTTTGTCGCATAAGCTGAAGGTCATCTTCACTCAAATCATCGTTTATGCCGACGGTTATGCCAACATTCCGCCAATGTCTTAGGACAGCTAAGAAGATGGAACAAATATGAATACGGATAGCAAAATCAAACCCGAAGTCTTGCTTCGAAAACTCAGTCATAATGTTCGTAATGCTTTTAGGAATACTTGTATTAGCAATTTCTCCTTTTTGTAGAAGGGTTTGTGGGCTTGATTTACCCATTGTAAACGGTAATACATATTTAGATTCAAATAAAGAACGAGATGTAGAATATAACACTTCAGGTTCAAGTTTGATAACGATGTATTTTACGTTTTCCCCTTTCTCAGCGTAAATGCCATGGACCTCCTGAGCATTGATAATAATTAAATCACCAGGTTTGAGCCTAAATGATTGGCCGCTAACAAACACATACGCAGTTCCAGAGAAGCCATAAAGTAATTCGATGGCATCGTGAAAATGGGGACTTGCAATACGTCGATCTGGGAGGCTTTCTTCAATGTGACAATGAATCGGTTGTTTGATTTCATTTTCAAGTAATTTTTTTTCCTTGTATGCTTTACTTTGATCAAACATAAAAAGGCTCCTTCATGACAAAAATTTTATATAATTGAATAGTTTTAGTATATAATCAATTAGTGAGACATGGTAGTCTAATATTAGATTCAGTACATTGGAGGTGGATTGATGCCAAAAATTGGGCTGCAACTTTATTCTATAAAAGAACGATGTGCAGAGGATTTTTTTGGTGCGTTA
Source organism: Shouchella oshimensis (assembly GCF_004375095.1). Lineage (NCBI taxonomy): Bacteria > Bacillati > Bacillota > Bacilli > Caryophanales > Bacillaceae > Shouchella > Shouchella oshimensis. Next base: position 930,145 of record NZ_SNUX01000002.1, read on the forward strand.
GAGAAGGTTGCGGAAGCAGGCTATGATGGCGTTGAATTTGCAGGGTATTATGAGAAAACAAGCAAAGATCTCTTTAATACGTTAAAAGGTATCGGTTTACAAGCAGCAGGCAGTCATATATCAATTGAACAGCTTGAATCAAATCTAAACCATGTAATTGAGTACTCACACAAAATTGAAAGCCCTTACATCATTTGTCCAGGTTTACCTGATTCGTACCGAGATAGCGCCGATGCTTATAAACGAACGGCAGAGTTATTTACTAAAATAGGTGAGAAAACATCAGAGGCAGGCATCGCATTTGGCTATCATAATCATGATATTGAATTGAAGAAATTCGAAGGCGAATACGGGTTAGATTTGCTCTTTCGCTATTCAGATCCAAAAGCTGTATTTATGGAATTGGATACCTTCTGGCTAGAAGCAACAGGGTTAAAATCTGTTGATTGGATTCGCAAATATAAAGAACGTGTGAAGTTACTTCATATGAAAGATATGAATAATGCCGAAGACTTGAAAAATGTAGAGGTTGGATCAGGCATAATGGATTTTCATGCTATTCACCAAACGGCAAAAGCATACCAAGTTGACTGGTATACAGTGGAGCAAGAGGAATTTGATAAGGATGAGTTTGTCTCAATAAAAGAAAGTGCTACATTTTTGCAACAACTACTTAAAGCATAGAGGTGATGATGAATGGAAAACCGCACAATTCGAATTGGAATAATTGGTTGTGGTGGTATTGCGAATGGGAAACAAATGCCAAGCCTGGTTAAGCAAAAAGGAGTTGAACTTGTTGCCTTTTGCGATATTGTGAAAGAAAAAGCAGAGAAAGCGGCTGCTGATTATGGTGTTGAAGGCGCAGATGTTTACACGGATTACCAAGAATTATTAAAAGATACATCAATAGAAGTTATTCATGTATGTACACCGAATAAATCTCATGCACCTATTTCCATCGCTGCTCTTGAATCAGGGAAACATGTTCTTTGTGAAAAGCCTATGGCTAAAACAGCTGCTGAAGCAAGGGAAATGGTTGAAACGGCAAAACGTACAGGTAAGAAATTAACAATTGGTTACGACAACCGCTATCGTCCAGATTCACAGTACTTAAAGCAGCTAGCAGAAGAAGGCGAATTTGGGGATATTTATTTTGCCAAGGCTCATGCGATCCGTCGTCGGGCAGTTCCCACTTGGGGCGTGTTTTTAAATGAAGAAGAACAAGGCGGGGGCCCGTTAATTGATATTGGTACACATGCACTTGATCTAACGCTTTGGACACTGAATAACTACAAAGTTAAAAGTGTTGTTGGAAACGTGTACTATAAATTATCAGATACAGAAAATGCTGCAAATGCGTTTGGACCTTGGGACCCTAAAGAATTTACTGTTGAAGATTCTGCCTTTGCTTTTATTACAATGGAAAATGGAGCAACGGTCACATTAGAAGCAAGCTGGGCGTTAAATACGTTAGATGTGGATGAAGCGAAAACGACCCTTTGCGGTACTAAAGCAGGTGCAGATATGCGCGATGGTCTGCGAATAAATGGTGAGAAATTGAGCCGCTTGTATGTAACAAAGCCGGACCTACAAGCTGGAGGTGTTGCGTACTACGATGGTGGCAGTGAAACGCAAGCAGACAAAGAAGCTAGACTGTGGATAGATGCGATTCGAAATGACACAGAGCCAGTTGTGAAAGCGGAGCAAGCGCTTGTTGTAAGCGAAATTCTAGAAGCGATTTACGAGTCAGCTAAAACTGGGAAAGCGATTTACTTTAATGAGAAAAATCAAGCTCTCGTCTAACGAGTAGAGCAGGTCGGGTTTAAACCGACCTGTTTTTTTCTTTGTAAACATGAAGAGTGTTTTATTCTTTAAAAAAAACTGAATTATTTATATAATGAATACAAAGAGGGGTGATAAGAGTGGTACAGGACACATTAGTTATTCCTGAACAGTACAATGTAGCCGTTGAAGTGGAGAAGAATGCGAACATGAATCAGAAAGCAATACTATGGCGAGGTCAGAATGGCAAGCAGGTTGAATGGACATACAAGAGATTAATTGAATCCATGAACCAATATGCGAATACGTTCGCGTCTCTTGGATTATGTAAAGGAGACCGGGTTCTATTGTTATTTCCGCGTGTTCCAGAGGCGTACGCCACTTATTTAGCCTGTATAAAAGCTGGATTGGTTATCATTCCTTGCTCTGGTATGCTCCGTGCAAAGGATTTAACCTATCGAGTCCAACATGCAGAAGCCGCTGCTGTTATTGCTTATACTGGCTTAACAGAGGAAGTTGACAAAATGGATCCTACTCCGACATTGAAGGTTAAGCTAGTCGTTGGCAATCAAAAAAGTGGTTGGGAAGATTTACGTTCGTTAGCAAAAAATGAAAGCGTTTCCTTTGAGTGTAGCACGCACAAAGATGATCTTGCTTTTCTACCCTATACGTCTGGTACAACGGGAAATCCAAAAGCAGTTGTACATACACATAGCTGGGCTTATGCCCACCTTCGAACGGCTGCAACTGAATGGCTTGGAGTGAAGTCACATGATGTTGTATGGGCAACGGCTGCACCTGGATGGCAAAAGTGGGTATGGAGTCCGTTTTTATCCGTTATTGGAAAAGGAGCAACAGCCTTTATCTATGACGGATCATTTGATGCCAAAACGTATTTATCTCTTATCGAGGAGCATAACGTTTCTGTTTTTTGTGCTACACCGACCGAGTATCGAATGTTAGCAAAAGAAGAGACGTTACCTTCGTATCGTTTGTCTTCCATTCGTGAAGCTGTTTCAGCAGGGGAACCACTTAACCGAGCTGTAATCACTACCTTTAAAGAGTTGTTTGATATTACCGTTCGAGACGGTTATGGACAAACGGAAAACACGCTGTTAATCGGCACAATGATTGGTATGGAAGCGAGACCTGGATCAATGGGGAAGCCTACAGTAGGGAATGGCGTTACTATTATTAATGAAGATGGACGAGAAACAGAAGTAGAAGAAATAGGCATGATTGCCGTTCATAAAGATTCACCAGCGCTGTTTAAACGATATGATAAAGATGAAGAAAGGACGAAAGCATCTTTTTTAGAAGATTATTATGTAACAGGTGATCAAGCAAGAAGAGATAAGGACGGCTATTTTTGGTTTGAAGGAAGAGGGGACGATATTATTATCTCTTCTGGGTACACAATTGGTCCGTTTGAGGTGGAAGATGCGTTAACAAAACATCCTGCAGTAAAAGAATGCGCAGTTGTCGCAAGTCCTGATGAAATAAGAGGGAGTATCGTGAAAGCATATGTTGTGCTTAATAAAGAACCGGCTTCATTAGACGAACTCACCAGTACATTGCAAGAGTTTGTGAAGCAAGAAACAGCGCCATACAAATACCCTCGTCAAATTGAATATATTAAAGAACTGCCAAAAACAATATCAGGAAAAACAAGAAGAGTAGAGTTACGTATGCGGGAACAAGGATAAGGAGTAGTGACCCTAATTAGGGCTGTGTGATAAGGGTGAGAACCTTCGAGCATAGCTCTTTTTTTAATGATTGAAGAAGAATAAAATGAATTCAAGCTTTCACTTAAACCGAGCTTTGATCATGTTAAGCAGATGTATCCGAACGACATCGAGGTTGAGTAACTGTGGATTTTTCCGTTTTAAAGCGAAGGAGAAAGCTCTCTACAGATGATGAGGAAACAAGTATGGCAAAGACAAAGAATATGGTAGTCTTAAAGAGAGAAATGGTAGAAGGAGTGAGTGAGTTGACAACAGAACCATTATTTTTTTCACCCGTTCTGCAAGAGAGAATTTGGGGAGGACAAAAGTTAGCCCAATTCGGGTATGATTTACCTAGTTTACATACAGGAGAGTGTTGGGGAATATCCGCGCATCCAAATGGATTAAGTACAGTTCGTAATGGGCACTTTAAGGGAAAGTCATTGCTTGAGCTATGGGAAAATCATGAGGAGCTTTTTGGAGGTAACACAAAAGGAAGTTTTCCACTATTGGTTAAACTGTTAGATGCCTCGGCGGATTTGTCTGTTCAGGTTCATCCGAACGATGCCCAAGCGGCGGAGCTTGAAGAAAATGAAGCATATGGAAAAACCGAGTGTTGGTATGTCATTGAAGCAGAAGAAAATGCGGAACTTATTATTGGTCATACAGCACAATCAAAAGCGGAATTTAATGAAAAAATTGAAGCCGGAGAATGGAATGAATTATTTAATCGGATTCCAATTCAATCTGGAGACTTTTTTCACGTTCCTAGCGGGACAATTCATGCGATTGGAGCAGGGACCCTTATTTTAGAAACGCAGCAAAGTTCAGATACAACCTATCGTGTATACGATTTTGATCGTACAGATGAAAAAGGAAATAAGCGTCCATTGCATCTTGAGAAAGCGAAGCAAGTAACGCGAATCCCAGATAAAAAAGCACAAACACAAACAAAAACAGTAAGAAAAGATAAGGGTTGCACAATCACAGAACTGATTGCATCAGCCTATTTTACAGTGTACCACGGTCAAATTACATCTCATTGGAATGCGTCTATTGCAGCCGATTACCTCTTATTATCTGTAATTAAAGGATCTGGAGAATTAATGGTGCGAGATAAGTCTTATCCATTAAAAAAGGGAGACCACTTGCTTTTACCAGTAAATGCAACAACGTTTGAGATAAATGGAGAGCTAGACATCATCGCTAGCCATGCGTAAAAAATGAAGTGATAGGGGGATATAAACATGAATGGCTCGCTTATCATCGGCATGTTAGTCGGGATTGTCTTAGGGTTTATAGCAGCTGGATCCCTCGGTGCTTTAATAGGGTTATGTGCAGGTATTCTTTTTCATATTGCGAACGGGCTTGATTCCTTAAATCAATTCATAAAAGAAAAGGAAAAAAGAAGCGAATGAGGGTGCCTCATTTCGCTTCTTTTTTCTGTTGCATGTTTAATAATCGTTTTGCCGTTATGGGTGCTAGCCAGAGTGTTGGCAGCATAAACAGAGAGACCGGAACAGCTGTAAGAACGATGAAAGACTGAAGCGAGTCAATGCTACCTTCACCAATATAAAGAAGTGCTACAGCAACGGCTCCGAAAATGATTGCCCAAAAAATACGGATAAATCGATCTGGTGTTTCCTTCCCAGTTAGAATAATTGAAATGGAATAAGAAATTGAATCTGCCGTTGTTGCTACAAATATGCATGTGACAAAAATGAATAAAAATGCAAACATAGCACCTAGTGGTAGCTGATTAACAATGGCAAAGATGGAAGCAGGAAGCCCACCTTCATTTAATGGATTACTAACAGATCCAGGTTCATTGATTTCGTAAAAAATTCCTGTACCTCCAACGACAGTAAACCAGAAGTTTGTCACAACAGGTGCTAAAAATGCAACCGTTAAGAATAGCTCACGTATGGTTCTTCCGTCGGATATTCTAGAAATGAAGATTGCCATAATCGGCCCATATCCAATAAACCACCCCCAGAAGAATAGAGTCCAGCCTGAAAGCCATCCTTCATCTCCTCTATACAAGCTCATTGGTAAGAAGTTTTGCACGTAAGAGCCATAGCTCGATACAAATGAATCAATAATAAAACGGGCTGGCCCCAGAATTAAAATGGCAATAGCAAGAATCACTGTAATCATGACGTTAAAGCGACTTAACCACTGAATTCCTTTGTGGATTCCAGTTGCTGCTGATACTGCTGCAATCCCCACCAAAAAGAAAATCATTGCAAAATGAATAGCGAACGTATCTGGGAAGCCAAAAAGCATATTTAATCCATATCCAGCTTGTAATCCTAGAAATCCAATTGGCCCGATTGTACCTGCACAAGCGGCTAAAATTGAAAAGACATCAATTAGTGTGCCTAAGACACTTTTGTGCATAATCTTTTCTCCAAAGATTGGATATAACAACGCTCGTGGTTTAAGGGGCTGTCCTTTCTTTTTTGCATACATGAGAACAACAACGCCAAGAGTACCTAAAATACTCCAAGCAAGAAAGCCCCAATGCAAGAAGCCAGTCGATAAGCCAGCCTGAATGGCTGTAGCTGTACTACCGGTCTCACTATACATAGGTGGCGTATCTAAATAATGATACATAGGTTCGGCTGCTGCCCAAAATACCCCACCGCCAGCGAGAAGGGTAATCATGATCATTGAAAACCATTTAAAGAAAGAAAACGTTGGCTTGGAAGAGTCGCCTAATCGTACCTTCCCTAGTTCGGTCAAGCTCATAAAGACGGCGATTAGAAATGTAAGAATCATCAGTACTTGCCAAAACGCACCAAAGTTTAACGATGACCAGGCAAATGCTGTATTAATTAGATTACCGACGAAGTCTGCATTTGCGAGTGAAGCAATAACAAATACAAGTAAGAAACCACCAGATATCGCAAAAACAGGCCAGTCTAGTTTTAAATTTCTCAATTGTTCCTCCTAAATTCAGTCATAAGTTTCGAATCTTACCATATATCCATAGCTGTGACAAGCAACTATAAGAGATCCCATTATGTGGTACGAAAAACACGATTTTGTTCGATGTAGACGATTCTAATTGACGATTTTCTTGACTTCCCTTACACTTAAAAAAACTATAATTCTTATTATATTAGTAGGTATTATTGGTATTTGGGGGTGGAAAGATGCAAATTCAATTAAAACATGTAGAGAAATCTTTCGAAAAAAATAAAAAACAATCGCTACATGTATTAAGCGATATTAATCTAACCATTAATGAAGGAGATTTTATTTCATTATTAGGTCCTTCTGGTTGTGGAAAATCAACGATCCTTAATCTAATTGCCGGACTTGATACACCCTCTACTGGAGAAGTCATTGCAGGTGGGAAACAGGTGAAAAAACCAGGCAATGACAGAGTGGTTGTCTTTCAAGAAGCTGGCCTTTTTCCATGGATGAACGTCCTTGACAATGTGACGTACGGTTTACGACTGAAAGGGATATCAAAAGCAGAAAGTGAAGAAAAGGCGATCGAGGGATTGAAAACGGTGCATTTAGGGAATTTCACTAAATCGTTTCCACATGAGCTTTCTGGGGGAATGAAGCAGCGGGTGGCGATTGCTCGGGCACTCGTTATGGATCCAGATATTTTATTAATGGATGAACCGTTTGCTGCGTTAGATGAACAAACACGAATGGTCTTGCATAAAGAATTGCTAGAAATTTGGGCAAATACAGGTAAAACCATTCTATTCATTACTCATAATATTCGGGAAGCGGTGATGCTTTCCAATCGAATTGTTCTTATGGGGACGCGTCCAGGAAAAATAAAACGAGAGTTCCCTGTTCAAGCTGCACTCCCAAGAGATCCTGCTGACAGCAATTTAGTTGATTTAGAACGAAGAATATTAGCTGAACTTGAAGAAGAAATGGAGAAAGTGTTAAAGGAGGAGTTTGGAGATGACTACAGCTATAAGACGGATCGTATTCATCGCGATGATCGTGGCTATATGGGAGATAACATCTAGGGTAGGTAACTTCCCACCAGGCTCATTTCCACCTTTACTATTTCCGTTAGATCCCGGTGGTACAACGGTTATAAATACATTTGTAAGTGGACTCATTTCTGGACAGATTTTAACAGCCACAGGAATTACATTAGGACGATTGTTACTCGGGTTTACCATTGCCATTATTGTCGGTCTTACATTAGGATACTTAATTGCTCGATATAAGCTCGTTGATGATACCCTTGGCTTTTTAGTAACGGCACTTCAATCAATACCAAGTATTGTCTGGCTCCCACTTGCTATTATTTGGTTTGGATACGGAAACGCCTCTTTACTATTTATCGTTACAATAGGGGCTACATGGACGGTCACAGTTAGTTCGAGCACGGGCTTTAAAAATGTTCCGACTCTCTATATGAACGTTGCCAAAACCCTCGGATCAAGAGGAAGTCATTTATTGCGAACGGTCATTTTACCCGCTTCAGTCCCTCATCTCATTTCAGGTGTACGGACAGCATGGGCATTTGCGTGGCGTGCTATTATGGCCGGCGAACTATTTGTAGCTGCTGGTGGTCTTGGCTATTTATTAACAGTTGGCCGTTCGCTTGGTCAAATGGATTTAGTGCTTTCTGTGATGATTGTTATTGGTATTATTGGAACTATTGTTGATAACCTTGTTTTTTTACGTGTAGAGAGATCGGTACAGAAGAAATGGGGACTAAAACCAGGTTTACATTAAAAGGAGAGACATGCTATGAAAAAAGTAATACAAGGATCTTTACTTGCTTTAGGAGCTGGCATTACACTTACAGCTTGCGGTAATAGTGCGACGGAAGGGGAAGTACGCATTGCTTATTTTCCTAACTTGACACATATTTCTACCATTGTTGCGTTAGAAAATGGCTATTTTGAAGAAGAATTTGGTGAAGATGCTCGTTTTACAACAATGACTGTACCAGACGGAGCGCAATTTATGGAGGCAATGTCGGCAAATGAAATTGACATCGGTACAGTGGGACCAGTACCAGCAATGAATACGTACACAAGAAATCCAAGCCATTCCATTATTGCAGGAGCTGTGAACGGTGGAGCCGTTATTATGGCTCGTGCTGATTCAGGGGTAGAGTCTGTTGCAGATTTAGCAGGAAGAAATGTTGCCATCCCGACCATTGGCTCCACTCAAGATATCATGTTACGAAAAGAATTAGCAGATGCAGGTATTGACGCAGACGATATTAATTTTGTTCCGCAAGCACCGGCAGATACATCGATTTTATTTTCACAAGGTGACGCAGATGCTGCTGCCACTCAAGAGCCTTGGGGGAGCTTTCTTGCAGATAATTTAGACGCTGCTTTTCTAGTTGATGCAGACGAATTTGCTTGGGGAGAGGATTCCACTAATACGGTGGTAACCGCAAGTCATGAGTTTTTAGAGATTAATGAAGATTTAGCACGTGCCTACTTACGTGCACATACAGATGCGGTAGAGTTTGTCGCTAACAATCCTGATGAAGCGGCACAAATCTTCGTAGACCATATTCAAAGAGAAACTGGGAACGAATTAGACTACGACGAAATACGTCTTTCTCTTGAACGCTTATTCCCAACTGTGGACGTAAATGAACAGGTGCTTCAAGAAATGGCTGCTATTAGTGAAGAAGCAGGGCAAATGGCTAGTACGGACATTGATGGTCTTGTAGATTTACAGTATTTAGAAAATGAATAACGAATAAAAACGCTTTGGCGAAAGCTAAGGCGTTTTTATTTTATAAAAATGAAACGTTGAGCAAACGGAGGCGTACATTAGGTAGGGGGGAGTTGTATATGATTAAAAGAGAGGTATCAAATGTTCGGGCAACGAGACTTGAAAAAGGGATGACGACGATAGCCGCTTTATTATTAATAGTTCTTTGGGTTCTGTTTATCATTATCTATCCTAAGTTGCCGACGGAGGTACCCATTCATTCAGCTTCGTTTACTTCACAGGCTTATACATATGGCAACAAAGGATTATTCTTCTTACTGCCAGTTCTCACAACAGGTCTTTCACTTATGCTGTTTGCAGTACGTTTTGTTCCTTCACTCTTTAATTTTCCAATTAAAGTAACAGAGGAGAACAGTACGATCCTTATACAGTTAACACGAAATATGGTCGCTCAAACGAATGTCATCATAGTGATGTTATTTTTATGTGTATTGATCGATTTTTCATTTGTTGCATTTGATCAACCGATAGCTGGACTTGACTTCCTTTTAATTGGATTGCTTGTGTATTTAGTGGCACTTATTTTCTATTATTTCGTTATCGTCCTAAAGAAAGGCTGACGTCAAATCCAAGTGAAAACGAAAAAATCTGCATAAATGATGCAGTTTTTTTGTTTTGCTTGCATAGATTCCTCTATATGGATTTTTTCTAAGGGCGGTGGTTAATCTGAAAGGAATTATACTGGCAGGAGGAAGTGGAACAAGGCTTTACCCTATAACGAAAGCTACGTCCAAACAGTTACTTCCAATCTATGATAAACCAATGATTTATTACACCTTGTCGTTACTTATGCTCGCAGGCATTCGAGAATTTCTAGTTATTTCCACACCGGCAGATACTGGTCGCTACAAGCAAGTGTTAGGGGATGGTGCTCAGCTCGGCATTTCAATTCAGTATGAAATTCAACCAGAACCTGGAGGATTAGCGCAAGCGTTTATTATTGGTGAGAGGTTCATAGGGACATCCAATGTCACCCTTGTATTAGGGGATAATTTGTTTTACGGGCATGGTTTACCAGATCGGCTAAAGAGGGCAATGCAACAAAACAAGGGAGCAACCGTATTCGGCTATTACGTAAGCGATCCAGAGCGCTTCGGTGTTGTTGATTTTAATGAGGAAGGTGAAGCCATTTCCATTGAAGAAAAACCTGCTCACCCGAAATCAAATTATGCAGTAACAGGGCTTTATGTCTTCGATCATCGTGTTGTTGAGTATGCAAAAGCAATCAAGCCATCAGCTCGAGGCGAATTGGAAATTACAGATGTAAATGTCATGTATTTAAATCAGGGGCAATTACATGTAGAGAAATTAGGAAGAGGAACAGCGTGGTTAGATACTGGCACCCATGAATCGCTGCTCGAAGCTTCGCAATTTATTCATACTGTGGAAAAACGTCAAAGTTTAAAGATTGCATGCATTGAGGAGATTGCTTTTCGAATGAAGTATATATCAAAAGAAGATTTACTTACACTTGCACAACCGTTAAAGAAAAATGAATATGGCCAGTATTTGTTGCGGATAGCAAAAGGAGGGTGAACAATGGAAATACATCAAACAAAACTAGAAGGTGTCTATTTACTAGAACCAAATGTGTATGCAGACGATAGAGGGTATTTCGTAGAAACGTATAACGAAAATGTGTTTAAAAAGGCAGGCATTAAAGAAGCGTTCCTACAGGATAATCAATCATTATCGAAACAAGCTGGGACGCTGAGAGGTCTCCATTATCAGTTAAACCCTAATTCACAACAAAAAGTCGTTCGATGTGTTACAGGAGCGATCTTTGATGTAGCCGTTGATATTCGACAAGAATCACCAACGTACAAACAGTGGGTAGGGGTCGTTTTAAGTGAGCACAATCAGAGACAGCTCCTCGTGCCAAAGGGATTTGCCCACGGTTTTTGCACGCTAGTTGATGATACAATCGTTGCTTATAAGGTCGATCAATTATACTCCCCACAGAATGATCGTGGCATACGCTGGAATGATCCAGAACTTGCAATTGAGTGGCCTTGTAGTCAACCGATCTTGTCTAAAAAAGACCGTGCGCATCCGTTGCTTCACAAAGCAGAAAATAATTTTTAAAGGGGAATGATCATGAATCTACTTATTACAGGAGGAGCAGGCTTTATTGGTAGTGCATTCGTACGGTTACTCGCTAAAGATTATCCAGAAGACAATCTGATTGTATATGACAAGCTAACGTATGCTGGTAATCTCGCTAATTTAAAACGAGTGCGTAACGCTATTCAATTTATACAAGGCGACATATGCGATAGTCAACAAGTAGAAAACGTATTTTCAGTTTATGACATAGATGCTGTTGTACACTTTGCTGCAGAGTCTCACGTTGATCGTAGTATTGCCGATCCAGGTGCATTTGTACATACGAATGTGTACGGCACGCAATTACTTTTACATGCAGCCAAACGCGCTGATGTGAAGAAGTTTGTACAAGTATCCACCGATGAAGTGTATGGTAGTTTAGGAGAGACCGGGCTGTTTACAGAAGATACCCCATTGCAACCGAATAGTCCTTATTCAGCAAGTAAGGCAGGCGCAGATTTATTCGCGCGCTCTTATTATGAGACATTTGGAATGAATGTAAACATTACACGGTGCTCAAATAATTATGGACCTTTCCATTTTCCTGAAAAATTAATTCCACTTATGGTGACGAATGCCTTACTAAATAAGCCGCTTCCTATTTATGGAGATGGTCATCAAGTAAGAGATTGGCTTCATGTAGACGATCATTGTCGAGGTATCAATAAAGTATTACGTGATGGCAAACCTGGTGAAGTATACAATATTGGTGGGCGAAACGAACGAACGAATATGGAGATTGTCCAACGGATCGTTCAGACTTTAGGTGTATCAGAAGCCCTTATTCATCATGTAGATGATCGACTCGGTCACGATTTTCGCTATGCCATTGATGCTTCAAAAATTGAAAGAGACCTTGGCTGGAAAGCAATGTACTCTTTTGATGAAGGGTTAGCGGAGACAATTGATTGGTATATTCAAAACAAAAAGTGGTGGCAGGATGTGTTATCAGGTGCGTATCGGAGGCATACGCTATGAAGATTCTTGTAACAGGAGCGGGAGGGCAACTAGGATCAGCTATTTTAGCCTTAGCAGCATCACAACAGATACCTTCTATTGGATTGACAAGGGAAGAGCTTGATATTACAGATGTTGGAAAGGTTGAAAGCGTGCTGAACACCATTCAACCTGATGTCATCATCCATTGTGCTGCATACACACAAGTGGACCAAGCGGAAGAGAATGAGATAGAAGCGTATCGAGTAAACGCAGCTGGAACTCGGAATCTCTGTGTTGTAGCAGAGCAACTGGGCGCGGTTTTTGTGTATGTAAGCACAGACTATGTTTTTGACGGTAGCGCAAATGAGCCAATAGACGAATGGACCCCTCCTGCGCCTCTCGGAGTATACGGGCGATCCAAGCTTGCCGGTGAACAAGCTGTTCAACACTTTCATTCAAGGTTCTTCATTGTGCGGACATCATGGGTTTTTGGTCATTATGGAAAAAACTTCGTGAAGACCATGATGGCTTTGGCCGAAAAAGAGTCTCCTTGCAAAGTTGTGGATGATCAGATAGGTTCACCAACTTATGCAACGGATCTTGCTGAAATGCTTCTCGTCCTAATCGGAACCAAACGATATGGCATTTACCATGTGTCTAATAGCGGTAACTGTTCATGGTACGAGTTTGCCCAAGAGATTTTTATGAAGCAGGGAGTTCCTCAATTAGTAAAACCTTGCACAACAATGGAATTTCCTACTGTAGCTTCCCGTCCTGCATACTCTGTATTCGCTCATAAAAATTTGCAGTTAAATGAATTCCCACCAATGCGACACTGGCGCGAGGCTGTGCATGCATTTCTTGATTGTGAAAAAGATAAGAGTTTGTGAGAAAATTTACATTTATAAACGTTTCAGTGCCAAAAAAGCGTATAATGGACGGAACAAAAAATGAGGTGAGTCTTTGTCACGTCCCATAAAAGTTACGATTTATAGCCTTTTTCTATTAATTGCTGTGTCTATTATTGCTTTTTCAAGTTCGACGCCATATGGAAATCAAGATATACGTGGTATGTTAAGTCAACTACCAATTCATTGGATTGAACAAACGAGGATTGCTCACATTTCGTTTCCATACGGTGAGCGAGTGATTAGTTTAGAGTCTTTGTCAGTAGAATCATTTGTAGAGTTTTTTCTTCGAAAAGCAGCTCATTTCTTTTCGTTTTTATTTATTGGTTTGATCGGTACACGATTGCTTGGTTATTTTACGCGTCTACGTTACGCTAGTGCATTAACGTTTCTTTTTGTTGTTTTGTACGCAAGTATAGATGAGTACAGACAGTCTTTTACCCCGGGCCGATCGCCAATGGTTGAGGATGTGCTAGTTGATACAATGGGTGGTATTGTAGGGATCTTGATTGCTATGTTTTGGATCTTATATGTACGTTCAATTAAGTCATGTAAAGTATGTGGGAATAGTCAAACAAAAACCCATGTTCATAAGAAATGGGATGATATAAGAAAACAAGCTTAGTGGTTACTCTCTCTTGTAAAGGAGGGGGTAATGTTTGTTTATACAAAAAAGACTTACCGATCACGGATCGATAAGTAGCAAGTCATTTAGGAGCTAGAGCTAACTTGTTTCTCAAACTCTGCTGCTTTTTCATACATTTTCGTAAAACGGCGTTCTCCATTGTATTGGTAAAACCGATATTGCTGAAGTACATGCTGTTGTTCCAATTCAAATAAATTGATCGCTTCTTTCATAGAGTCTGCCCGTTGACGAAGAAAATAAGTTTCGAATTTTGCTAGCGCATACGTCTTTAAATAGTACATGGGAATAGTGGTTTGGTTGCTTAGCGTTTGCTTCAGCTCCTGTTCTACTTCTCTTGCTTCTTTTAATGCTAGCGATACTTCGTGTACTTTATGATCATAGTGAAGCCACCGCTTAAACAGTTGATTCATACTCCAAATAAGAAGGAAATATACGAAAATAGGCATGCACACGAAAAGAATAAACATACTGATAAAAGAGATGAACAATACATCAATAGTTGAAAAGAGTTGATAAAGAGTGATGATCGCGGCTGAAAAAACGGTATGGAAGACAAATAGGTACACTAAGATGCAAACGGCAAACAGACTGTTTAAGTCTTTAACGTGATACAAATGGCGTAATGGACCGCGTTCAAGTTGTTTTTGTTTTGCTTCCAAATGGTTTTGTTGCGCTAGAGTGTCTTCAATCTTTTTGACTAAAGGGCTAATACGTTGAATATGGGAAAGGCATTGTGTGTCTTCCATATTGCCACCTTCCTTCTTGTCCTAGTTATTCTATACGTATGTGGAAAAGATTCTTACCATGACTGAAAAGAAACTTTCATATGAAGAAGTTTTTCGCATATATATGGAAGGGCAAATAAAGAGGAGGTAGGCTTTATGGAGAAGACAATAAAAGTAGGGTTACCCCAAGGGTTGCATGCTTCTAATGCTGCGGCACTAGTAGAAAGAGCAAGTCATTTTAAAGCTGATGTTCATTTGAAAAAAGGGAATTCTATTATTAATGTTAAGAGTATTCTTGGCTTAATGAGCATTGTGTTAAAGCTAGGAGATGAGGTTCAGTTAACGGCTGAAGGACCTGATGAGAAAGAAGCAATAGCAGCTATTGAAGATTTTCTCGCACACACATAAATGCTGAAACCGTAGGAATAGCCTACGGTTTCTTTTGTTAAGGGAGATGTTTATTAGCGAAGGTGGATAAGTTCATCAAAAAGTTGTTTGTTTTCATAGAGCCATAGAAACATGGAACGATTCTTCTCCATACGCTCTTCATCATGACTAAAGAACGCGATCAGAACGGCTTCAATACTTAAAAGCGTTAGCCAGAGAGCCTTGCGTTCTTGGATTGTGAATGGGTTTTCCTGATGGTAGGCACGGAAAAACTCTTTTATAGCTGGAAACCAACGATCCACATCTGCAGGACTTGAATAGAGATCACTTAACAGACTGGTGGCGAAGTAACATGGGTCTAAAATTCGTATATTCTCTTCCACTAATTCTAAATCAATAATTCCGCTTACTTTATCCTTGAGATAAAGAAAGTGACGATAGTGGGGATCTCGATGAATAAGCTGAGTTGGAAGTTGTTCTAACAAACGCATTTCGTCTGTAAGTTCTGTTAAGAGATGAACAACATCAAGGGCAATCGTTTCTTTCTTCATAAATGGAATAATATTATGGTATAACGATGTGTAAACGTGACGTTTCCTGAACGTATGATAGTCGCTTACTTCGAGCAACGCATTGTCTAGTTTTGCTAGTGCGTAGCCAGATTGTTTTACGAGTGCAGGCTGATCTAAAAGGGTTTCCGCTGTAAGTAAGTGACCGTCTAAATAAGAGTAAACGACATAAAAGCTGTCATTACTTTTAACGGTGAATTCATTGGAGGTTGTTTTTAAAGGAACGGGCACAGGTTGTTCTTTTCCATGCAAGTCTTGAAGAAGTTGAGCTTCCATTCGTGCTCGCTCTTGATCAGATTTCTTTTTTAAAATAAACGTTTTCTTTTGGTTTGTATAAATGTAGTCAACTCGATTTGTTAGTTTATCTGTGTATCGAATGGATAGTTGGAATGCTTGATCAATTTTTCGAATAGGTCATCCCTCGCTTAGCCGCAGAACTAAATAGATATAAAGACTATTCTAACACTATAGTCTTGGAAAAACGAAGAAACAATAGCTATTTAGACACATTTCATGAAATTAAGATGAGAGATTCATAGTTAAATCTAATTATTTGGAAATAAAAAGGAGGATTTTGGAGAATCATTGTGCAATTGGTTTAGTAAAAGGAGGAATGGATAATGAGAGTAAAACGTACTTCTCTACTATTAATCGTTATAACGTTATTATTTTTCAATGGAAGTGATCAAGCACTTTGGGCAAAAGAACAACAAAATGAAGCATTAAAAGTTGTTGGGTATTACCCATCTTGGGTAGCAGAAGAAAGAGGCTATGAAGTAAAGGATCTTCCAGCTGAGCAAATGACTCATATTATGTATGCGTTTGCTAATGTTTGTTGGGAAGGGGTTCACGGTAATTTAGATCCATCGGGGCCAAATCCTAGAGAATGGGTCTGTGAAGATGAAGTAGGACCGGTTGACGTACCGAATGGAACAATTGTGTTAGGCGATCCAGAACAAGATGTGCGTAAAGTGTATCCAGGTGATGATGAAGAAGACATTATTAAAGGGAATATTAATCAGCTAAATCAATTAAAAGAAGAATATCCTCATTTGAAAACGGTCATTTCTGTTGGGGGATGGACGTGGTCGAACCGTCTTTCATTAGTGGCTGCATCTGAAGAAACGAGAAACACATTCGCTCAATCTGCTGTTGATTTTGTAAGAGCGTATGGATTTGATGGACTAGATTTAGATTGGGAATATCCAGTTAGTGGCGGAATGCCTGAAAATGAGCGTAGCCCAGAGGATAAGCAAAATCATACGAAGCTTTTAGAGGCAACGAGAGAGGCTTTGGATAAAGCCGGTGAAGAAGATGGTAAAGAGTATCTTCTTACGATTGCGTCTTCAGCCTCACCTAGTTATTTAGAAAACAATGAACTGGAAAAGCTTGCGAACATTTTAGATTGGATTCAAATTATGACTTACGATTTAAACGGCACTTGGCAAGCACAAAATGGGCACAACGCGCCTTTATTTTATGACGAAGATGCAACTGTCCCATGGGCAGATGCATTAAACGTTGATGCTGCGATTACAGGTCATTTACAAGCAGGCGTTCCGAAAGAAAAGTTATTGATGGGGATGCCTTTCTACGGATATGGATGGACAGGATGTGATTCTGAGAATAATGGTGAGTATGCTTTCTGCGATGGTCCAGCTCAAATTGGGACATGGTCAAATGCTACGTTTGATTATCAAGATTTAAAAGACAATTATGTAAATCAAAATGGCTATAAGCGTTATTGGAATGATGCATCTAAAGTTCCTTTCTTGTTTAATGAAACAGATGGAACCTTTATTACCTATGATGACCCAGAATCCATCGCTTATAAAGCTCAATATGTTGTTGACAAAGGGTTAGGCGGGGCCATGTTCTGGGAAGCAAGCAATAACCGTGATGGTGATTTAGTTCAGTCTATTACCACTGTTTTTAACGGGGATGAACAACAAGCTTGTGAAGTTCCTGAATGGTCTGAAAATACGATTTACGTAAAAGGGGATCGCGTATCAAAAAATGGAATGATTTATGAAGCGAAATGGTGGACACAAGGAGATCAACCGCAACTCTCAGGAGAATGGGATGTTTGGAAAAAAGTAAAAGTTTGTCAGGGAGAAACAGAAACGAGCAGCTGGTCCAAAGATTTAACGTATACGAAAGGTGATCAAGTCGAGCATAATGGCATGTGGTACGAAGCGAAATGGTGGACACGCGGAGAAGACCCTAGTCAATCAGGAGAATGGGATGTCTGGAAGCATGTTAACTAATACATTTTAAGAAGCCGTTTAGAAGCGGCTTTTTTTGTTTACAAGAAGAATGTCCAATAAGGTGTTTGAGACAAGCAAAAAAAAGGAATGAATGTAAAAATGGATGAAGGTGAAGCAGCATGAATATGTTTTTATTGTTTGGAATTGTTTGTGGGATCGTTTTTTTACTGAGTATGCGGATTGAAAAACGTAGTATCTTTAATGGAATGTTTTTAACCTTAAGCTTACTATTGTTTTTAGGAAGTGGACTAGCGGTTGTAACAACTGGTCCTGTGAGCAAATATGATCATCTTATCCTTATACTTTATTTACTATTTGGGCTTATGCTTTTGTTATTTTTACTTTTTGTCATAGGCTACGTTATACGTAATACGTGGAAGCTCATACGAAAAGAAGGACGAAGCCGAAATAATTTCTTTTCCCTTCTAGCGAGTGTAGCTATGTTTAGTTTTCTTCTGCTGATCCCAACAACGTTTCTTACAATTGAGCCTATTGCCATTACAATGACGATCTATATAGGATTTTATGGGTTTCTCTTTTTATCTTTTCTCGTTTCTTCTATCCTTTATCGCTTTAATCGACCGTACTACAATCAACATTATATTGTCATTTTAGGGGCTGGCTTGTTAAGGGGAAACGAGGTTTCACCTATTTTAGCAAGTCGATTAGAAAGAGGAATTTATTTCTATACGATGCAAAAAAAAGTGGCACCTCCTCCACGTATTATTGTAACAGGTGGACGAGGGGAAGATGAGATTAGAAGCGAAGCAGAGGCGATGAAAGCCTATTTGGTTCGCAGAAACATTCCACCCCAATCGATCACTTTAGAAGATCGAGCACGTAATACGTACGAAAACTTTTTATACACAAAAAAAATGATACCCGACCATCAAAATGTCGTGTTTGTTACGAATCATTTTCATGTGTTTCGATCAAGTTTAATTGCAAAACAGTTGTCTATGCCAGCTGAGGGAATTGGCTCTCCAACAGCTTGGTATTTTCAGCCTAATGCATATACCCGTGAATTTATTGCTGTTTTAGCAATGAATAAAAAAACCCATCTTCTATTCTTTAGTTGCTTTCTTCTACTACTTGCTTACTTTTCATTCTCTTAATCGAGGAAAGAAGGAACTTATAAGAACAATGTCTAATAGGTGATAATAAAAGGAGGAGTGCATATGTTTGATGTATGGAACGAAGGACTACCGGAAATTAGTGGTGTTTCTCGATCACGCTCAAAGTTACTTGAACAAATCCATTTTCTGCGCGACCGACACATGCAATCGCTCTGTTACATTCCACTTTTTAAACGCGACGATGCTGCTACTTGGGGAGACGAGGTTACAAAGACGGTAAAAGCCTATAATGAAAAATTGAATGGCATCACGTTATTACAAGGACAAGTCTTGCCACTTGATGACGATCTTCTTACGGACTTACAAGCAGGAAGAGCCATTCCACTAAATAAGACATTATTTGTACTTGTTACCCTTGATGGAGAAGATTTGCAAAACGCAGCAGAGAAGCTGTACCAATTGGCTGTAGCCGGTTATTACCCGGTATTGCTCTACCCAGAGAAAGACACCCGCATACAAAAGCATCCTGATTTATTATACAAATTAGTGAAGCAAGGGGCATATACCATGATGGACGCAACAAGCTTATTATCAACAACAGATAAAGGAAGAAGAAAATGCACCCGTGCATTAGTAAGCGGAAACTTAATTCATATGATAGGAAATTATTCAGAAATTTTTACAAAGTGGGATGAAAATAAGATGGAAGAAGTAGACACTATACTGTCAAAAATAAATCCTGCTCAACAAAAATCGATAAAAGAAAACTTCGCGAATTTGCTTTCTTCTAAGACCATTCGTATCGAGGAACCACTTCATGTTGATAAACGATCCATTTCCTCCTTTTTTAGTAAATCAAAGGCGTGATACACTAAAAGGTAAGGAGGCCAGGAGATGGAAGAGCTTGCAGAAAGTATTATAGCAACCATTCAAGCAAATGAAAAAGACTGGCTAAGAGCGTGGGACGTACAAGGGTATATTCCAATGGATCATGGTTTACTCTTGTATGTAACGCGTAAAGACGGTCAAAAGGTTGTGGTTAGTATTCAAACGAAGGATCATTCGGTTTACCAACTAGAGCTTTTACGTAATAATGATAAGTTTGATCGCATTGTTCTAGGTGGGACTTACGATGTAAAGAAAGATCAACTGGGAGAACAAATTGATCAACTCTTAACTGTGTATCATTAAAAAGACGAGTCATCCTCATAAAGAGGAGACTCGTCTTTTTTATACGTTGTTTTGCTGTTTCTTTGCTTTTCGAAAATAATAGAGAAAGGCAATGCCTTTAATAATTCCAGAAACTTGATCAGGTTGAGCCGTTACAGCTTCTTGTTTAGCAGCATTGACTCTTGTAAGCGTATATGTAGATAATGCGCTTGAAGCTCTGTGTGCAGCTTCTCCAGAATCATGAATGATATCAAAAAGCGGATTGAGCTTTGACACTTTTTCGTTTACATCCATAATCGTTTCGTTTGTATTATGGAGAGTTACTTTTACTTCACCTGTAATATCGTCTAAACTTTTTTCAAGCTGGGCAACCGTTGTAGCGGTTTTATCAAGTGTTTTTGCTAGATTACGCATAGCTGGTAACAAGCAAATAACGGCAATAAGAAACGCAACCGCAAAAACTAGTACGCCAATTCCTAACCAATCCATTCTAAAAAACCTCCTCTGTCGACTTATCGATTTGCTTCAATGATGTTCGCTAAATTGGCGAGCCATTCTCCAATAATCGGTAATGGTTCAAACAAATTAAGTATAGCAAGAAGTATAGAGACGAAAAGTGCTACGCCAATCGTTAATCCTACACCTCTAGCAATACCAGCGATTAAGTTTGATTTTACCACTTGTTTTGTATCTGTAAAATGAAAAGCCATATCTTTAAGCCTTCCGTTCGTGGTAACGTCTTCTAGTTTGTCCAATAACGCGTGGAATCGGTCATTTTCATCCGATTGTTTTTCAATTTCACGCTGGCGGTGCTTCGATGGCAACATTCTCCTTTTTTGGTCATCGGTGAGCGGCAAGTGAATCCCTCCAATTCGTTCATCTACTTTACTATAACCGTTAGTAGGGAGGGTTAAACCAAAAGCCATCCACCTTAAACGGATGGCTTTGCTTTTAGCATATATTGATATGCAGTTGTTCTTTCAAAGAAGTGTGTTGTATTTAGACCAGCTAATTGTCCAGCCTCAAGTATTTTTTGCATGAGCAGCTGTTGGTGGGGGAACAATACTTGGTTATTCACAATGATCTCTATTTGATAACCACTGGTATGAAATAACTTTTCGATTTCTGATTTCGTGAAAAACCGAAAATGTGTCTTATCAAGTAAACCTGCATCTACATAATTCCAAGTGCCTTGAATTAACTCCTCTATAATAGATATGTGACCAACATTTGGAATGCTTGCATAAATGGCACCGGTTTTTTTTAAGTATGGTTTTACTTTTGTTAACACTGACCAAGGATCTAATGTATGTTCTAATACGTCTGCAAAAATAATCGCATCAAATTGTTCTTGTTCAAATGGTAATGGATCCGATTCAATATTCCCTACCGTAACGGAGTCAAGTTTTTGTTTAGCTTGGGTAGCAGCTTGTTGAAACAGTTCAAAGCCATGTACGTCTGCGCCATACGAGTCTTTTATTGCAGCACCGAGGGCTCCTTCAGCACAGCCAATATCCAATACCGTTTCGACTTTTGGATCAATTAAAGAAAACAGTTGTTGATTAATTCCTTGATAGTAAGCAGTTGCTTTCTTTTCATATTCTTTATCCACTATTAACGCCTCCATTCCTGCCTATTGTATGCAGTGATAAAGGCTATGGTGAAGGAACTATTTTGTTAGAGCATCGTGTATGCTTAAGCGAGTATGCTTGTTGTAACCTGTCGTGGTTGTGGCCGAACATAACGAATTAAGTATAGCTTCCTCAACACATTCGGCGGCAGCTGCAAACAGTAGAGACATGGATGCGTCGCTATCATGTAAGAAAGTATAGGTTTGTAAAGGTTCAAGTGGGTAATGAGGCACCCGATTCACTGTTGAAAAGGCAATAGCAATATCACCACTTCCATTAGCGGCAAAAGAAGCCGTACGTCCGAGTCCAAGAGTAGCTCTTTTTGCTAATCGTTTTAATTGGCGAGCGTCTAATGGAGCGTCTGTTGCGAGCACAATAATAATGGATCCATCAGGCATAGGTGTAGAGCAATGATCATCTTGAATGTTTAATTTGGTACGATGGCGACTATAAATCCAGTCTTCCTTTTGTCCATAATTCGTCAGGACGAGGCAGCCAACCGTATACGAAGAAACAAGACGTGAACTTGTGCCAATTCCTCCTTTAAACCCGAGACAGGACATACCAGTACCTGCCCCGACAGCCCCCTCTTCAACAGCTTCTCCACTCGCGGCTTTAATCGCAGAAATCGCGTCTTTTGGTTTAACGACCATTTGTCGAATATCATTTAGGAAACCATCGTTACATTCCGCTGTTAAAACATTAACGGTGCTCGTTGTGGTACCGATCTCTTGATTGTGAGCAAGTAGATAGGATAGTGTTCCTTCTGTAACGGCAGGAACGGAAAAGGTGTTTGTCAGCATGATCGGGCTCTCAATAACACCAAGTTCTTCTACTTGTACAAGGCCAGTTGTTTTTCCGAAGCCATTGAGCACAAAGGAGCTGGCAATGGTCTTTTTCGTAAACAGATTTTCGGTATGAGGAATAATGGCAGTTACGCCTGTTCGAATTTGTTCCCCCTCTATGAGAGTGGAATGTCCCACCTGTACACCAGCTACGTCCGTAATACCGTTCATTGGTCCAATAGGCAGACCTGGAAATGAAAAGCCTGCTTGTCTTGCAGATGAATGATTCATTGGAGACTCCTTTTTCTCTCATTTTGCAAAAAAACAGATAAAACGTAAAGAAAAAAAAGATGTAGAATGCTATAATCTTTACTAGCTAGTTCACTAGGAGGAGAGAAGAAGATGAATAGTGCTCGATATGGTGGGTTGGAAGCAGGTGGCACAAAAATGATCTGCGTGGTGACAGATGAAAACGGGAAATGGCTCGATCAACGAACATTGCCAACGCTGTCGCCTGAAGAGACAATTCCCCAAATTGTTGATTTTTTTAAGAAAAATGCCATTACTAGTTTAGGAATTGGTAGCTTTGGTCCGCTTGATCTTAAGGAAGGATCTCATACATATGGTTCTCTTGCTAGTACTCCAAAAAAAGGTTGGAAAGGCTATCCGTTATTGGAAGCGTTTAAATCCCTTGAAGTACCAATCTCATTAACAACTGATGTAAATGGTGCCGCACTTGCTGAAGCAACAAAAGGAGCTGCAAAAGGGTTAGACAGCTGTCTGTATATTACAGTTGGAACAGGGATCGGAGCAGGAGCTGTAGTAAACGGAACTATTTTAGAGGGGTTCTCCCATCCTGAAATGGGTCATGTGCCTGTCAAGCCACACGAAAACGATACGTTCGAAGGTCACTGTCCGTACCATGGGACATGCGCAGAAGGTATGGCAGCAGGACCTGCTATACAGGCACGCTGGGGGAAAGCTGGAGTAGAGTTATCCGAAGATGACCGCGTATGGCAATTAGAGGCTTATTATCTAGCTCAAGCCATTGCGGCATATACCTATATTTTATCCCCTAAAAAAGTAATTCTAGGTGGCGGGGTAATGAAACAGAAGCAATTGTATTCTCTTGTTCGTGAGGAATTAATTCGTCAGCTAAACGGCTATGTGGACATTGGTGACCCTGATGAATACGTTGTAGCTCCAGGATTAGATGAGCACGCAGGTATAGAAGGTGCGTTACTATTAGCGAAACAAGCCGAAAAAATGGCGCTATCGTAAAACAAAAGGCTGCAATGAACCATTTAGGTTCTTGCGGTTTTTTTATTTCCATAAGAAATAAAGGAAATTGTCGAATTAAGAGCGTATTTGTAAGAGGAACAGCATTTAGAGAAATTCATATAATACGTTAGCATAGTCACAGGAGGTTTCGCTTATGTCTTATTCTCATTTTAGCGCTTACGCTTTTTCTGATCGGGTTCTAGCTTTAACAAAAGAACTCGTACAACAACCTAGTATTTCTGGCACAACACAAGAAAATCAAATGGCAGATTTAATTTGCACCATTTTACTGCGAAATCCTTATTTTAAAGCGTATCCATTATCCATTAAACGCTTTCCCCTTAAAAATGATCCCTTAAATCGTTGTGCCATCGTCGCTATGCTGGAAAAGAAGCCATCTACAAAGCAAGCAACGATTTTACTTAGCCACTATGATGTAGTCGGTGTGGATGATTTCGGGCTATACAAAGAAGAAGCATTTCATCCTGAAGCATTACAAAAGCAATTAAAGGAAGAACAAGAAGGATATTTAGATGAAGCCGCAAGAGTCGATTTGCATTCAAATGATTATTTGTTTGGAAGAGGCTCGATGGATATGAAAGCCGGATTGGCAATGCAGCTTTCAATCATGGAGGATATTGCACGTGATGAAGAATCAACTGAGAATATTTGCTTAGTAGCTGTACCAGATGAAGAAAAGTTATCACTTGGCATGTTTGCAGCGGTAGAGGAACTTGCAAAATTGCAGGAAAGTGGCTGGCAATTTTCTGCATGTATTTGCTCCGAACCGAATTTCTCTGCCTATCCTAATGATTTCAAAAAATATATTTATACTGGTTCAACAGGAAAGCTACTCCCGTTTATTTATTGCTTAGGGAGAGAAACTCATGTTGGGCAACCGTTGGAGGGAATTAATGCCTCGGTTATGGCAGCGCAGCTTGCTGTAGAAATGGAATGGTCGGACGCATTTTCTGATCAATTAAATGGAGAATCCTCCCCATCTCCTACTTGTTTACGCATTCGAGACTTAAAAGAAACGTACGATGTGCAAACGCCGAATGAATCCTATTTGTTTTACAATGTCTTAACCCTACATTCTAGTCCAGAGCTTGTTATGGAAAAAGTGAAGCGAGCATGCGAACAAGCGAGTGAAGCAATCTATAAGCGTCTTGTAAAGCATAGGCTTGCGTTTGGAACAGATGCACTAGCTCAGGCTGTTCCACAACCAAAGGTCTATACAATTGCTGAGCTGTATCAAAGAGGAATCAAAAAATTTGGCACGGGCTTTAAGCAGTCGTATGAAACCATTTTACATGACAGTATTCGAGATAACGAGACTTTTACAGAACAAACGTTAGCTATTGCTCGATCTTTATCTAGCTATTTCCTGGATCAGGCACCTTTTTATTTATTGCTTTTACAGCCGCCCTATTACCCACATGTAAAATTAAATGAAAAGGAAGACCAATTGTTGCTAACGTTAACAAATGATTTACAAAGGATTGGTACTGAATCCTTTCAAGAGTCGATCGTGTTAAAAACCTTTTTCCCAGGTTTATCTGATGTTAGCTACTTACGTTCTCATGGGGAGACGCAAGTGGAAACAACCCTCGACACATTTATGCCACTATATCAACAAAATTATCATATTCCAATGGCAGCCATACAACAGTTGAACATTCCAACAATAAACGTTGGGCCGTTCGGAAAAGATGCTCACAAGCGAACCGAACGATTGCAACTTTCTTATTCAACAAAAGTAGCACCAGTTTTGTTACGCTATGCTACAAAACAACTCGCGAATAATCGTTTTTAGTAAAAAGATTTTCACGTACGGTTCTCATGTAAAACCATGTGAGCTGTACCATTCTTTCTATAAGAAGCCAATCGATCGTTTATTTTGTGTAGGATGTGCAGCTTGTCTTAGTGTAAACTAATAGAGTGAAAAGATTGTAGTGTGATTAAGTAAGGAGTATACATATGAGAACACCATCACTGGTAACAGCAGGACTTTTACTCGGGATCTTTATGGCGGCAATAGACAATACAATTGTCGCCACAGCAATGGGCACAATAGTAGGTGATTTAGGGAATTACGATCAGTTTGTATGGGTAACAGCTGCTTATATGGTAGCCATGATGGCAGGTATGCCAATTTATGGGAAGTTATCTGACATGTATGGACGAAAGCGGTTCTTTTTATTTGGTTTAATTGTTTTTGTATTGGGTTCCATACTGTGCGGATTAGCCAATTCTATGAGTCAGTTAATTGGGTATCGGGTGATCCAAGGAATAGGTGGCGGTGCGTTAATGCCTATTGCATTCACCATTATTTTTGATATTTTTCCTCCTGAAAAAAGAGGCAAAATGACCGGATTAATTGGAGCTGTATTCGGTGTATCAAGTGTATTCGGTCCTCTAATGGGAGCCTTTATAACGGAAACATTAAGCTGGCATTGGATTTTTTATATTAACGTACCGATTGGTGCTGTGGCACTCTATTTAATTGCTCGACATTATAAGGAAACTCTTGAACCACAAAAGCAAAAGATTGACTGGCTTGGTGCTTCAACGTTAGTCATAGCTGTTGTTTGTTTAATGTTTGCATTGGAACTTGGCGGAGAAGCCTATAGTTGGACTTCACCATCACTTATTAGTTTATTTGGCTTCGCTTTTGCTGCTTTTATTGTATTTATTTTCGCAGAAAGACGGGCAGATGAGCCAATCATTTCGTTTTGGATGTTTAAAAGAAGATTATTTGCTACATCGCAAATTATTGCTTTTATTTACGGTAGTACATTTGTTGTGTTAGCTATTTTTATTCCCATCTTCGTGCAGGCAGTCTTTGGAGGATCGGCATCAAGTGCTGGTACAACGTTAATGCCGATGATGATTGGCTCAGTTGTTGGAAGTATGACAGGAGGGCTTTTGCAAACGCGTATTCCGTTTCGAACCATGATGATCTTTTCAGCGGTTTGTTTTTTAACAGGTATGAGTTTGCTCGCAACAATGACTCCTGAAATATCTAGAGTCATGTTAGGTGTTTATATGTTTCTAGCAGGAATAGGTGTTGGGTTCTCATTTTCGTTACTGCCAGCAGCTTCGATTAATAATCTGCCGAAGCGCTATCGTGGCTCAGCGAATTCTACTAACTCGTTTCTTCGTTCATTTGGGATGACGGTTGGAATTGCTATCTTTGGCACGATTCAAACAGTGACGTTTTCCAATCGCATGAGAGAATCCATAACCGATGTAGAGGCAGACGGGGTTGCGCTTGATCCTCAAGAACTCTTTACCCCAGAAGGTCGTGCGCAAATTCCAGAAGATGCACTAGCGACGATTACAGCGACAATGTCTGATTCCATTACCTTTATCTTTACTCTCGCACTAATACCGATTAGCTTAGCACTTATTACAACATTTTTTATGGGTGGCGATAAAGTGGAAACGAGTAAAGATTTGAAGATAGAAAGGTTATCTGAGTAACGTTTCACCTAATATGTTTTCATGAGCCTTTTTCTTGAAGAATTTACATCGAGAGCTATTAATGATTCTCGAAACCTGTCGATATGTATAGTGTAGGTTTTTGAAGAGAGGAGAGCTTTGCTTGAGTAGTGTAATCGTTAGAAATGTCGCTAAATATTTACCTGAAACCGTTAAGAATCGCGAAGAAATGCGTACTCATTTTGCATCTGTTGGAGCCCAAATTGACGGTCTTTTCGATGTGGGTGGTCGTGAAAATCATCCATATATACAGGACTACCGGGAAGAGACATCGGTTACGATGGCGACGAAAGCATGTGAAGCATTGCTTGAAAAGGAAGGACTTACTTTAGAAGATGTACAAGGTTTTTTCTTTGTGTCAGATGCGCCAGAGTATACGGTTCCTTCAAATGCCATTACAATTGTGAATGCATTAGGAGCTGGAAATGATGGTGCCGTTAAATTTGTAATGGACTTAAACCAGAACTGTACAGGATTACTTTCTTCATTTGATATGGTAAGCGCATATATGAAAACAAGAAAAGATCTTAAGCGGTGTGTGCTTGTAAGTGTGTTTAATTCGACTCATATCTCTCACAAAGAAGATCCTGCGACGTATGGGTTTTTAACAGATGGCTCTAGCGCGTTACTACTAGAAAAAATTGACCAAAAGGGAAAAGGTATCCTCGATTCCGATACGTTAATTGGTTCAGACGGCTGGGAGCTGATGAGCTTTCCTTCTGCTGGCTATTCGAAAGTTTTTAAAGAAGAAACCTCATTACGTGAGAGAACGTTACGATGGGATGTTGGGCCGGCAGGATGGATTCCAGATAAATATATGGAAGTGCTTCCCGGTTTAATAGAACGCAATGGCTTAGCAGAATCAGATGTTGACTACTTTATTTGTTCACAATTCCACGAAGGGCTTGTGAAACGAACGTGTGAATTAATGGAATCTACAATGGACAAGTGGTTATTTGTTAGTAGATCCTATGGTTATGCAGGAAATGCATCTCCAGGCTTTGCATTTGAAGAAGGGTTGCGTTCAGGCAAATTTACTGAAGGAAAAACAATTGTATGGTTTTCCTTCGGTGCAGGCTACACACTTTCTGCGTTGTTATACAGATTTTAATAAGGAGTGGAATAATTATGTATTCAATGAGTATTGATGAAAGAAAAAAACAATTTACAATTGTCGTGAGCGGGTTTATTACAGAAGAAGAAGCGGATGCGTATAAGAAGGATTACATTATGCACGCTGCATCTATAGATTGTTCAGATTATACCCTTATACTAGATGGAAGCGATATGATGGTTTCAAAGCAGTCTATGCTAGATGGGTTAAAGGCATTGATTCAATCATATGTAAATCATGGCTACAAAGAAATTTTGTTTGTACAAGCTAAGTCACCTTCTGCTCGTGCGCAATTACGCCGTATTGACATATTAATGAACAATGTTCGCTTAATTGAAGTAAACGATGTTTAAGTTTGAAAAGAGGCTGGGACATAACGAAAAGTAGGATTTGAAAAGACGAATAGTCTAAACTATGCTGAGTAGCACCGCTACAGGAGAATCCTTCGCTTTCCGGGGACACGGCCTCAGCCTCCTCCGTGGAAAACCGCCACTCCAGAGTCTTCAGACACGTGCTGATCCCTAGGAGTCTTCGGATTCTCCTTCCGCTCATTTTCATATAAAACAAACGACGAACGTTCCTATTTTCAGGAATGTTCGTCATTTTGATCTGTCTATCTACTTTTGTCCCAGCCTCGTTTTTTTATTTTGACCAAGATTCTTGACAATGCGCCCAGAATCGTAAAAACCCCTTTTCACCTTCAGAAGAATGTTTAAAAATCCCCGCGTGTTCGAGGACGGTGGAAAAAATCGTACCAACTTCTTTTTTTAATTCTTCCATTAAGTTTTCTTCCTTCAAATCTTCACCTAATCGATTCTTTAATGTTAACGCCCAGCGAGTATGTTTTTCTGTTGAAGGGGATTCGCTTAATTGTTGCTCAGCGTGCTCACTTAGAAGACAAGTAGAAATCTCCTCTAATTCCTGTTTTAATCGTCCTGGCAAAATGGCTAAACCCATTACCTCAATTAAGCCGATATTCTCTTTTTTTATAGCATGTGTTTCTTGATGTGGATGAAAAAGACCGAGCGGGTGATCTCGGGTTGTTCGATTATTTCGCAAAACTAAATCAAGCTCATAGTTGCCTTCTTTCATTCGTAACACAGGTGTAATCGTATTATGTGGTTCATCTCCTGAATAAGCAACTAGTTCAACATGAGGATCTGAGTACGAGCGCCATTCTCTAAGAATATGACTAGAGGTAGCAATAAGTGCTTGGCGATTATGACTGGTTAAGCGTATAACAGACATGGGCCAGTCGACAATACCTGCTTGTATAGATTCGTTTCCAAAAGGCAATAGGTTTTGTTTCAGGGGAGCCTGTGCCATTGGAAAATCATACACTCCGCCTTGATAATGATCATGCTCAAGAATGGATCCGCCGACGATAGGTAAATCCGCATTTGATCCAATAAAGTAATGAGGAAACTGATCAATAAAATCAAATAAACGGATAAATGTTCTTTCGCTAATTTCCATTGGTTTTTGTTTACCGGAAAAAACAATAGCATGCTCGTTGTAATAAACATATGGAGAAAACTGAAAATACCATTGTTCACCTGCTAATGATAAAGGAACATAGCGCAAGGTTTGTCGAGCAGGGTGAGTAAGGGAGCCTGCAAATCCAATGTTCTCTTTCGCAAGCGGGCCAGAAGGGTAGACCTTTTCTGTTTTCTGTTTTCGAGCTTCTGCAAGGGCAATAGGATCTTTTTCTGGTTTAGACAAATTGATTGTCATTTCTAAGGAACCAAATGGCGTTTGCACATCCCAACTTTCATTTAAAGCAATACGGTCAACTCTTATATAATGAGCATCTTTGTTGAACTGATAAAAGGCTTTGGTTGCATAAGACGGATCGTATTGTTGATAGTGTGAAAAAAACGTGTGCGAGACAGTACTCGGTCTCGCTAACATAAGATCCATTAAAGCAGTGTCAAATAAATCACGTTGTGTCGTTGTATTTGGTGCAAATAACCCTTTATTATACGCCCAATCTAAAAGAGGCGTCAGAATGTTTTCAAGCTGATCTTCGGATTTGACATGTGTTTGTTCAGGTGCATGTAACCCTAGAAAATGAAGGAGACGGTTATGGATGTATAGTTTATCTTCTGGTAAGAAAAGTTTTCGATCTAATCCATACAAAAGTAACTTTTCAATTAAATCGTGAATCATAAGCCATCACTCCTAATCCAATTTTTTTACGCCGTCACCAGCTAGACTGACATAAAAATCGGGTTTAATGGATGTTTTCTGTTCGTACAGGAAAGAAACATTTTCTTTAAAGGCATCAATATAATCATGATGGACTAAGCTGACTGTGCAACCT
This sequence comes from Shouchella oshimensis, assembly GCF_004375095.1. Classification (NCBI taxonomy): domain Bacteria; kingdom Bacillati; phylum Bacillota; class Bacilli; order Caryophanales; family Bacillaceae; genus Shouchella; species Shouchella oshimensis. The sequence continues at coordinate 960,830 of NZ_SNUX01000002.1, forward strand.
CCAAATCCTGCACCAGTCATTCGTGTGCCGATACAACCTTTCTGGTCTTTTTGAATCATATAAAGCAAATCGAGTTCGTAGCCTGTTACTTCATAGTCATCAGCAAGTGATCGATGAGACTCATTCATACATGCCCCGAGGCTTTTTAAGTCATGTGCTTTTAAAAAAGTTACAGCCTGTTTTACTCGTGAATTTTCGGTCACAACATGATTCACGCGTTTTTTTAAAGTGTTATTTGTTACTACTGTTTTAGCTTGCGCCCATGCCGCTGTAGTTAAATCACTTAATGAGTCCAAAGGGTAGCCTTCTTTTTGCAGGATGTGTAACCCTTGTTCACATTCTGAACGGCGTTCATTGTACTTTGAATCAGCAAGTCCACGTTTTTTGTTCGTGTTGGTAATAACAATAGAGTAAGCACCTAACGCAAGTGGAACAAGCTCGTGTTCAAGGGTGCCTGTATGTATAAATAGCGCATGTGCCTCTTTTCCAAGACCTACAGCGTATTGATCCATAATGCCACTATTTACACCGATGTAGTCATTTTCAACCTTTTGGCACAGTTGAGCAAGTTCAGAACGGCTTAGACCGGCATCGAGTACGTCGTTTAAGAAAAACGCTGTAACCATTTCAATGGAGGCGGAAGAAGAGAGCCCAGCTCCGTTAGGAAGTGTTCCATAATAGAGTAAATTCATTCCCGGTAAAGTATAACCAAGCTCTTGAAATGCGCGCATAACCCCTTTGGGATAGTTACTCCAGCTATGGTCACTTGAATAAGACAAAGAACTTGTCAAATGAGTAAAGGACTCTGGGAAATTTTCGCTTTTCATTTGAATCAATTGATCAGGTCTAAAGCGAATCGCTAAATAAGTTCCCATGGTAAGGGCGGCTGGAAATACATAGCCATTGTTATAATCGGTATGTTCGCCAATTAGGTTCACGCGACCAGGAGAAAAGTAGATACTTGAAGGTTCTTCGTTAGCAAATGCTTGAAAAGCTTTCGTAAGAGAATGTCGTTCAATGGTTTCCATGTTATCACGCTCCTACCGTTAATGTTACTCATTCTAACGGGAAAAGATATGGATAAAATTGCGCTTTTTCACCATTATATTGTCAGCCTAATCGTAAACGCTTTCGTAAATTGTACGAAAGCTTTGACTTCCAGTAGAAAATCATGTATATTACCAAATGGGCGAACGTTTAAATCGTCTTTTGAGTTTAATATTCGTTTTTAGGGGTGTCATAGATGGAAAATGTATTTGATTACGAAGATATTCAATTAATTCCCGCTAAATGTGTGGTGAATAGTCGATCAGAATGTGACACAAGTGTAGAATTAGGTGGTCGGACATTTAAGTTACCTGTTGTTCCGGCAAACATGCAAACCATAATAGATGAGAACATTGCACTGTATTTAGCAGAAAACGATTATTTTTATGTTATGCACCGTTTTCAGCCAGAGAAACGGTATAACTTTGTAAAAGAGATGCAAGAACGAGGACTATACGCATCGATTAGTGTAGGAGTGAAAGAGGAAGAGTATGGATTCGTTGAGCAACTAGCAGCTGATCAAGTTGTTCCTGAATACATTACAATTGATATTGCCCACGGTCATTCAAATGCCGTTATTCAAATGATTCAACATATAAAAAAGTACTTACCTACTAGTTTTGTCATCGCTGGGAATGTTGGTACGCCTGAAGCAGTACGTGAGTTAGAGAACGCAGGCGCAGATGCAACAAAAGTAGGTATTGGACCAGGAAAAGTATGTATTACAAAAATTAAAACAGGGTTCGGTACAGGTGGCTGGCAATTAGCAGCATTACGCTGGTGTGCCAAAGCTGCAAGCAAGCCAATTATTGCTGATGGCGGTATTCGAACAAATGGGGATATTGCAAAATCCGTTCGATTTGGCGCTTCCATGGTTATGATCGGTTCGTTATTTGCAGGTCATGAGGAATCTCCAGGTGAAACAACGGAGATAGACGGGAAACGTGTTAAAGAATATTTTGGCTCTGCATCTGAATTTCAAAAAGGCGAGAAGAAAAACGTTGAGGGCAAAAAAATGTTCGTAGAGCATAAAGGCTCTTTAAAGGACACATTAGATGAAATGCAACAAGATCTTCAATCCTCCATTTCCTACGCTGGAGGCACTAAGCTTGAATCCATTCGAAATGTTGATTATGTGGTAGTGAAAAACTCTATTTTTAATGGCGACAAAGTCTATTAAAGCGTAAATAGAAAAGCCCTGTAGAGAATCTTCTTTATAGGGCTTTTTTTCGTATATTAAAGAAACCAGTCCCAGCCTCGTCTTGGAGGACGAGTTTGGTGGTTCTGACTGCACGAAACATTCTCTGTACGTTGTTCTTCTTCGACAATGACTTTTTCTGGATAGTGATGAACATGGCGATAAATTTTTTTGCGTTTGACGATGGTTTCGATTGGATGTACTTCAGGCACGATAACGACTTCAACTTCTTCCACAATTCTTCTTTTCGGAGAGTGGATAATAGGATCGGTTTCAGATATGTGGACATTTTGCCTGTTGCCGCATTTCGAGCATCGATGATCCATTTTATATACCTCCTTATAGCGAGTACTACTGTTAGACTATGTATGAAAGTAAGAATTCGACTGGTTAGATGTCTCGCAAAACAAGAAACAGGCGCAAAAAAAAGCAGTGAGAACATTTTCACTGCTTTTTATTGTCATTAATCACGCACACCAGCGCCTTCTTCGGAATGGGCAAGACGGCTTGACGCAGCTGCTGCAATAGCTCCAACAATATCGTCAAGGAAAGTATGGCACTTTTCTTGATTATGATCGTTTAATTTTGCCAGTATACCGGGCTTAATCTTGTCTACATAACCAAAGTTTGTTAAGCCGATCGAACCATACACATTCACGATGGAAAGAGCAATAATTTCATCAATTCCATAAAGTCCTTCATCAGATTCAATGATTTCTTGTATAGGAGAGGACAGCTTTTTTTGTTCTGCTAAACGATCCAACTCAATTCCTGTTAATAAAGCATTCTGTACTTCGCGCTTCGCAAGCACCTTCATCACATGGTTACGACACATTTCCTTCGTTAAGTTCGGAACATAAGGTGTTTGAAGATCATAGACAAGGTCCATAATGTCCTCAATGGTCACGCCACGATCTTCTAAATTTTCTATCGCTAATTCGATTGTAATATTGTGAATCAACGTAAGTACCCCCTTTTTTTATCTACTATTTAATTACTATACCCTTTTTTACGGCTTGGCCATAACCATTCACTAGAAATAATTTGAATCCCCGAACCTTTAGTCGGAAGTATTCTTCTGACAGTTCGACAGGCCATTGATTCATAATCCTCTATATAGCGGGTTGTTTTTAAATCCGGCACTAGTATTTCAATAGTCGCAGTCGCAGCTACTTCATCGTATTGGTTTCGCCAATATTTGTAGTTTTCAAAGCGAAGAATTTTCACCGTATTGGTAATGGCTTTTTTATAGCGAGTTTCAAATAACTGTTTTGTTTCTTCTATATTCATATCTTGTTTGCCAACATGAATATAGAGAGTCGTTTTACATGTTGCTTTGCAGACGTACATGATGTTCCTCCACACGTTTATGGTACGGCAAGTATACAAGAAAACCTGAAAAATGGAAATCAATAGGTTAATAACGAATGTTATTGCTTAATAACTAAATAATGTTCGTATTTTTTATTGACAACTTTGAAGCCTCTTGCTACACTAAATTTCGTACTAAATCATATAAGCATTTCAGTCGTATATACGCAGAGATAAGGTCTGCACGTTTCTACCGAGCTACCGTAAATAGCTTGACTACGATGTGAGAGGCATTGTTTGCATAAAACAACCTTGTCACGTCAACTCTAGGTAGAACATCCTAGGGTTATTTTATTTTAGGGGGAAAAGAAAAGAATGGATCGATTCTTTCAATTAAGTGCAAACAAAACATCAATACGACAAGAAGCAATAGCAGGGTTAACAACATTTCTTGCAATGGCTTATATTTTGTTCGTAAATCCAGATATATTAGGTGCAGCTGGAATGGATCAAGGTGCTGTCTTTGTAGCTACTGCATTAGCAGCAATGGTCGGATCGATCATCATGGGCTTACTAGCTAATTATCCAATTGCACTAGCACCGGGAATGGGCTTAAACGCTTTCTTCGCATACACAGTCGTTATCAATTATGGTATGTCTTGGCAAGCGGCATTATTTGCTGTATTTGCTTCTGGTGTTATCTTTATTTTTATTACGATTTTCAAACTTAGAGAAAAAATTATCAATGCCATTCCAGAGGAACTTAAGTATGCTGCTGGAGCGGGTATTGGATTATTTATTGCGTTTATTGGTTTAAAGAACGCTGGAATTGTTGTTGGAGATGAAGCAACACTTGTCACAATGGGAAATCTTCAAACACCCGGAACATTGCTTGCGATCTTCGGGATTGTCGTGACGATTATTCTTGTTGTTATGAATATTAAAGGCGCTGTTTTTTACGGTCTTGCTTTAACGGCATTAGTAGGTATTATTACTGGAATGAACAGTTTGGATGGTGGAATTATTTCCATGCCACCAAGCTTAACTACATTCGGAGCTGCATTTCAACCTGTAAGCTGGACAGATGAAATCTTTACGCTACAGATGCTGATTGTCGTTTTAACATTCTTATTCATTGTATTCTTTGATACAGCAGGAACATTGTTTGCAGTTGCGACACAGGCAGGTTTTGTAAAAGATAACCGTTTACCGCGAGCTGGAAGAGCGTTATTTGCAGATGCTAGTGCGACAACAGTTGGAGCAATCTTCGGAACATCTACAACGACTGCTTATGTTGAATCGACATCAGGTGTTGCTGTTGGTGGTCGGACAGGACTTACCGCTATTTTTACGGGGTTGTTTTTCTTAGTTGCATTATTCTTCTCGCCACTTTTATCCGTTATAACAGGAGAAGTGACGGCACCTGCATTAATCGTAGTTGGTGTGATGATGGCTACGTCATTGCGTCATATTGATTGGACTAAAATGGAAATTGCCGTTCCAGTGTTCTTTACTGTTGTAACGATGCCGTTAACATACAGTATTGCAACTGGTATTGCACTTGGATTCGTTCTTTACCCATTAACAATGGTTGTAAAGGGCCGAGGGAAAGAATTGCATCCGTTAATGTACTTGTTATTTGTAGCCTTTGTTCTTTTCCTATTTTTCTTACCACATTAATAGAACGAGTAAATAGAAACGGCTTGCCTTTAAGGCAGGCCGTTTTTTGCCTTCAAAAAGGTGTGTAGGCGTCTATACGAGGAACAAATTGTGTATCCTACATCCTTAGGACTAAGTTATCTTTGAGACTTTATTTCGAGACTAAGATGAATGACTTCAAAAAGTTACTTATTACTCTAACCCTATCATGTAGAGTTTTAGAGGCTCGCTAAAAAGAAAAGATGGCAAGTAAAGAGAGCGATAGGAAATGGTGCAACACGTTCGTTAGCTGCTGTTATTTAATAAGAATAAGAGGTTGGTAAAAGTACTCGTTTATTGATGTGGAACAATTTCAAAAAAACTTTTAATATTTTTTTGTGAAATAGTATTGACGATATATGTTGAATCTTGTTATTATA
>NZ_SNUX01000003.1:0-2966 GCF_004375095.1 Shouchella oshimensis
AATGGATAAGTTAGAAAGGGCGCACGGTGAATGCCTTGGCACTAGGAGCCGATGAAGGACGCGACGAACAGCGATATGCTTCGGGGAGCTGTAAGTAAGCTTTGATCCGGAGATTTCCGAATGGGGGAACCCACCATCCGTAATGGGATGGTACTCCTGCCTGAACACATAGGGCAGGGTGAGGCAGACCCGGGGAACTGAAACATCTAAGTACCCGGAGGAAGAGAAAGCAAATGCGATTTCCTGAGTAGCGGCGAGCGAAACGGAATCAGCCCAAACCAAGAGGCTTGCCTCTTGGGGTTGTAGGACACTCTATACGGAGTTACAAAGAAACGGAGTAGGTGAATTGTCTGGAAAGACAAGCCGAAGAAGGTAACAGCCCTGTAGCTGAAACTTCGTTTCCTCCAGAGTGGATCCTGAGTACGGCGGGACACGTGAAACCCCGTCGGAATCCGGGAGGACCATCTCCCAAGGCTAAATACTCCCTAGTGACCGATAGTGAACCAGTACCGTGAGGGAAAGGTGAAAAGCACCCCGGAAGGGGAGTGAAAGAGATCCTGAAACCGTGTGCCTACAACTAGTCAGAGCCCGTTAACGGGTGATGGCGTGCCTTTTGTAGAATGAACCGGCGAGTTACGATAACGTGCAAGGTTAAGCTGATGAGGCGGAGCCGTAGCGAAAGCGAGTCTGAATAGGGCGAGTGAGTACGTTGTCGTAGACCCGAAACCGGGTGATCTACCCATGTCCAGGGTGAAGGTCGGGTAACACCGACTGGAGGCCCGAACCCACGCATGTTGAAAAATGCGGGGATGAGGTGTGGGTAGGGGTGAAATGCCAATCGAACTCGGAAATAGCTGGTTCTCCCCGAAATAGCTTTAGGGCTAGCCTCGAGTGATGAGTTTTGGAGGTAGAGCACTGATTGGACGAGGGGTCCCCACAGGATTACCGAATTCAGTCAAACTCCGAATGCCAAAAACTTTAACTCGGGAGTCAGACTGCGAGTGCTAAGATCCGTAGTCAAGAGGGAAACAGCCCAGACCATCAGCTAAGGTCCCCAAGTATACGTTAAGTGGAAAAGGATGTGGAGTTGCTTAGACAACCAGGATGTTGGCTTAGAAGCAGCCATCATTGAAAGAGTGCGTAATAGCTCACTGGTCGAGTGACTCTGCGCCGAAAATGTACCGGGGCTAAACGTATCACCGAAGCTATGGCAATCCCAGTAGGGATTGGGTAGGGGAGCGTTCCAAGGACTGTGAAGCTAGATCGTGAGGACTAGTGGAGTGCTTGGAAGTGAGAATGCCGGTATGAGTAGCGAAAAGAGGGGTGAGAATCCCCTCCGTCGAAAGCCCAAGGTTTCCTGAGGAAGGCTCGTCCGCTCAGGGTTAGTCGGGACCTAAGCCGAGGCCGAAAGGCGTAGGCGATGGACAACAGGTTGATATTCCTGTACCACCTCGTATTTGTTTGAACGATGGGGGGACGCAGAAAGGTAGGGTGAGCGCGCCGCTGGCTGTGCGCGTCGAAGCATGCAAGGCTGGAACATAGGCAAATCCGTGTTCCGTGAAGGCTGAGCTGTGACCGTGAAGGACCCAAGGGTCCGAAATCCCTGATCCTCCGCTGCCGAGAAAAGCCTCTAGTTAGAATACAGGTGCCCGTACCGCAAACCGACACAGGTAGGCGAGAAGAGAATTCTAAGACGCTCGGGAGAACTCTCGTTAAGGAACTCGGCAAAATGACCCCGTAACTTCGGGAGAAGGGGTGCTCTATTAGGGTGTTAAAGCCCGAGAGAGCCGCAGTGAATAGATCCAAGCGACTGTTTAGCAAAAACACAGGTCTCTGCGAAGCCGTAAGGCGAAGTATAGGGGCTGACACCTGCCCGGTGCTGGAAGGTTAAGAGGAGGGGTTATCCCGTAAGGGAGAAGCTCTGAATTGAAGCCCCAGTAAACGGCGGCCGTAACTATAACGGTCCTAAGGTAGCGAAATTCCTTGTCGGGTAAGTTCCGACCCGCACGAATGGTGCAACGACTTGGATACTGTCTCAACGAGAGACCCGGTGAAATTATAGTACCTGTGAAGATGCAGGTTACCCGCGACAGGACGGAAAGACCCCATGGAGCTTTACTGTAGCTTGATAGTGAGTGTTGGTACCATTTGTACAGGATAGGTAGGAGCCTTGGAAGCCGGAGCGCTAGCTTCGGTGGAGGCGTCGGTGGGATACTACCCTGATGGTGCTGACATTCTAACCTCGACCCGTGATCCGGGTCAGGGACATTGTCAGGTGGGCAGTTTGACTGGGGCGGTCGCCTCCTAAACAGTAACGGAGGCGCCCAAAGGTTCCCTCAGAATGGTTGGAAATCATTCGTAGAGTGCAAAGGCATAAGGGAGCTTGACTGCGAGACCTACAAGTCGAGCAGGGACGAAAGTCGGGCTTAGTGATCCGGCGGTGCCGTATGGAAGGGCCGTCGCTCAACGGATAAAAGCTACCCTGGGGATAACAGGCTTATCTCCCCCAAGAGTCCACATCGACGGGGAGGTTTGGCACCTCGATGTCGGCTCGTCGCATCCTGGGGCTGAAGTAGGTCCCAAGGGTTGGGCTGTTCGCCCATTAAAGCGGCACGCGAGCTGGGTTCAGAACGTCGTGAGACAGTTCGGTCCCTATCCGTCGCGGGCGTAGGAAATTTGAGAGGAGCTGTCCTTAGTACGAGAGGACCGGGATGGACATACCGCTGGTGTACCAGTTGTTCCGCCAGGAGCATCGCTGGGTAGCTACGTATGGACGGGATAAGTGCTGAAAGCATCTAAGCATGAAGCCCCCCTCAAGATGAGATTTCCCATGGCGTAAGCCAGTAAGACCCCTTAGAGATGATGAGGTTGATAGGTCAGAAGTGGAAGTGTGGCGACACATGGAGCGGACTGATACTAATCGGTCGAGGGCTTATCCTAAATTTCTTGAGTTTGAGTATGATGAT
>NZ_SNUX01000003.1:2976-932324 GCF_004375095.1 Shouchella oshimensis
CCATGGCGTAAGCCAGTAAGACCCCTTAGAGATGATGAGGTTGATAGGTCAGAAGTGGAAGTGTGGCGACACATGGAGCGGACTGATACTAATCGGTCGAGGGCTTATCCTAAATTTCTTGAGTTTGAGTATGATGATTTGATTTAGTTTTGAAAGAATCACCGATTCTTTTTAATACAAGAAGGGACTATTCCCTTTTAGAATGAGTTTTACAAAGAGAAGCAAGGGATTTGCGGAAGTGACGATGGACTTGAAGGAGCGTACTCACGTACGTGACTGAAAAGGAAAGAGGAAACTGACAAAAAAGCCCGACGCTTATCTGAAGTAAACCAAAGTCTGGTGGCAATAGCAAAGAGGTCACACCCGTTCCCATGCCGAACACGGTCGTTAAGCTCTTTTGCGCCGATGGTAGTTGGGGGCTTCCCCCTGTGAGAGTAGGACGTTGCCAGGCAATGAGAAAGACACCTGAAAAGGTGTCTTTTTTTGTGTAGAAAGAAAGGCGCAAAAGAGCTGCGCTTCGGCAGAAGCGAGGCAAACAAAAAAGCAACAGTATGTAATGAGCACCATCAACGAGAACACCATGAAAAAACATCGAAGGGAAAGCAGCGTGCCCCCAGTGAGACGAAAGGGTTGTTTTCGTAAAAGCTTCATGGGAAGCATCGGGGACCCATCAACGAGAGGAACGTCCTCGAAGAAAACCACCCTGGAGCAGTAGGACGTTGCCAGGCAATGAGAAGAGGCTGGGACAAAAGTAGATAGACAGACCAAAGTGACGAACATTCCTGAAAATAGGAACGTTCGTCGTTTGTTTTATATGAAAATTAGCGAAGGATTCTCCTGTAGCGGTGCTACTCAGCATATTTTAGACTATTCGTCTTTTCAAATACTACTTTTCGTTATGTCCCAGCCTCTTTTTGCGTAGAAAACGCAAAACACCTTCTACTTAAGAAGGTGTTTAGATGGGTAGCTATTTATTTTCCAAAAAAACCTCTAACGGCAAATGCAATGTTTTGTGGTCTTTCTGCTAAGCGCCTCATGAAATACCCGAACCAATCTGTGCCGAACGGTACGTACGAACGGACTTTATACCCTTCATCAATCAATTCCTTTTGCAGCTGCTCTCTAAAACCATACAGCATTTGAAATTCAAATTGATCCTTTGAAATGTTCTGTTCGATAGCGAATGCTTTTACCTTTTCAATAATTGTATGATCGTGAGAAGCTATGGCCGTGTAGCTTCCGTTATTTAGGTGGATCTTAATAATGTTCAGATAATTTTTGTCAATTGTCGCCTTATCTTGATAGGCAACAGTCTCTGATTCTTTGTAAGCCCCTTTTACTAAACGAAGTGGTACTCCTTTTAGGCTATTTACATCGTCTTCCGCACGATGTAAATAAGCTTGAATTACGGTTCCAACGTTATCAAACTGATGTTCATTTCGTAAAATGGACAAAATACGTAACGTCTGCTCGCAATGTGAGTAATCTTCCATATCAATACGGATAAAAATAGTAAACGCTTGGGCGACTTCGCAAATTCGTTTCATATTATATAAACAAAAACTTTCATCGATATCTAGCCCAAGTTGTGTCATTTTTAATGATAAATTACATTCAACGCCGGTTTCGTGGATGGCACGTAAAACGGCTAAGCAAGCCTCTGTGGATTCAATGGCTTCTTCTCTTTCTGTAACAAATTCTCCTAAATGGTCAAGGGTGCAAGCGACTCCTTTTTCATTTAATAATTGAACATTTTTAATGGCATCCTCTAAGGTAGCCCCTGCTACAACTTGAGAAGCGCCAAACTTCAGTCCCCATTTTTTTGCGGCCTTATTTAACGATTTATTTTTAGCTAGCTGCATAAATACTGAACGAAGTGGTTGTTCTAGGACCATAATTCATTCCTCCTACAAATGATGTAAACGCTATACACTTCTTAATGCAAAAAGTGTGCCAACTTAAAAAGGGTTAACAGTAGTGTTTTTTCGGTAAATCGTCTAAAATATAGACATTAAGTGACAAAAGTGTCTAATGTGTATAATGAATAAGGAGGGTCGCCTTTGCAAACCTCATTAAAAGATGTAGCGGAACCTTACACTGGTAAAGTCGAAGAAGGTAGCTGGACATTACCAGAGTCAACGTTACTCATGAATTTACCTGCTTTTAGCGATCAAATAGCGACGATCTATACAGTAAATGAATCAAACGATGTTGTAGGCAGAGTGAAAAAAGAACTTATCCCCTCACTTCTTCTTTATGAATTAAAGCGGTATCATTCTTTTCACGAAACGTTAGTGACGGCAATGAATGACGCAGTTACAATTGTGAATCATGAAAGTGAGATACTAGCCATTAATCATCGTTCTGAGGAACTTTATCATCTAAATAATGAAAATGTTAAAAAGAAACCGTTACAACAGTTTTTTGAAGAAGATGCTCTCGTACTATGGTCAGTGCTTCGAGATAAGCAGCCGGTCATGAATCAATATAATCAGCCAAAACAAGGTTTACACGTTATTGTGAATACTGTTCCGGTATTCTTAGGTGTAGAGTGTATTGGTGGAATTTCAATTGAACGAGACATAACCGACGTTGTTAAGTTAAACGAAAAACTATCATCAACAACAGCAAGCTTACATGATTTAAACGGACAAGTAGCTGACGAACCTTTTCAGAAGATCATTGGTCGAAGTAAACCGATAACTCAAGCAATTGATATGGCTCGTAAAGTAGCTAAAACAGAAGCCAATTTATTGCTAACCGGGGAAAGTGGTGTAGGAAAGGAACTTTTCGCAGAGGGGGTTCATCAAGCTAGTAACCGGAACAAAGAGCCTTTTGTTGCAATTAACTGCGGCGCAATCCCATCAGCGCTGTTTGAAAGTGAATTATTCGGCTATGTCCCGGGAGCTTTTACAGGCGCAGTTAAAGGTGGAAAAAAAGGAAAGCTAGATGTTGCAAAAGGGGGTACTCTTTTCTTAGATGAAGTAGCAGAAATGCCCCTCGAATTACAGGTGAAGCTGTTACGTGTTCTACAGGAACGAGTATTTTATCGCGTAGGCGATCATAAACCAATTCCCCTTGATGTACGTATTATTGCAGCAACGAATCGTCATTTAGAAGAGATGATTCAAGAAGGTACCTTTCGAGAGGATCTTTATTATCGCCTGCATGTTATTCAAATTCACGTGCCACCTTTACGTGAACGACTCGATGATTTACCGGAGTTAATGCAACGATTCGCTCACGAGTTTGCCATTCGCTATGATAAAGTTGTCCCAACGTTTGATCCAGAAGTCATGTATATGCTTATGAATCATCGGTGGGAAGGGAATATTCGTCAATTACGTAATCTAGTTGAGCGGGTGATCATTTTAACAAATGATACAGAGGATCGTGTGCATTGGTATCATTTACCCGATTCTTTTCAAAAGCAGATGAATCATGTCTCCTCTGCAAATTATTCAAGAAACGATGAAAGAAGCGAGATACTTGCCGCTTTGGAAAAAACGTTTGGCAACAAATCCGCTGCTGCAAAATTGCTTGGTGTTTCGAGAGCGACCTTATACAATAAGCTCAAGCACTATAATCTGTAAAACGAATTGTCTAATTAGACAGTTATGTATAGACAAAAAAAGACACGCGCAGGAGCGTGTCTTTTTCATTTTAGTACATTTCCGAGATTGTTTTTGCTTGCATATGAAGGACTAAATAATCTGGGCCGCCTGCTTTTGAATCGGTACCGGACATTTTGAACCCACCAAATGGGTGATAACCAACGATGGCACCTGTGCAGTTACGGTTGAAATAAAGGTTTCCAACGTGGAAATCATATTTGGCTTGCTCGATTTTTTCGCGGTTATTTGTAATAACAGCTCCAGTCAGGCCATATTCCGTATTGTTGGCAATGTCTAAAGCCTCATCATAGCTTGTCGCCTTACTAATCGCGAGAACAGGACCGAAGATCTCTTCTTGCATGATTCGAGCTTTAGGATCAACGTCAACGAACACAGTTGGATGAATAAAGTAACCTGTTGAATCATCGCTTTGTCCACCTGCTGCAAGCTTTCCTTCTTCTTTGCCTATCTCAATATAACTAGTAATTTTATCAAATGCAGCTTGATCAATTACAGGTCCCATATAAAGATTTGTTGGTTCTGCAGGGTTTCCAACAGTTAATTCTTTTGTGCGTGCCACTACTTTTTCAACAACTTCATCGTACACATCTTTATGAATTACTGCACGAGAACCTGCTGAACACTTTTGACCTGAGAAGCCGAAAGCGGAAACGACAATAGCGTCTACAGCTGTCTCAATATCTGCTTCACTGTCGACAACAACAGTATCCTTACCGCCCATCTCTACGATGACACGTTTTAAATGATTTTGCTCTTTTTGAACGATTGCTGCTTTCTCATAAAGACGAACACCTACATCGCGTGAGCCAGTAAAGGAAATAAGAGCTGTTTTCGGGTGTTCAATTAAGTAATCACCGATTTCGCTACCGCTACCAGGAACGAAATTAATGACGCCTTTAGGAACGCCAGCTTCTTCAAGAACTTCAACAAATTTAGCCGCAATAACAGGTGTTGTACTTGCCGGCTTTAAGAGTACAGTATTTCCTGTAACGAGTGGTGCTACCGTGGTACCTGCCATAATGGCAAAAGCGAAATTCCAAGGTGAAATGACAACTGTCACTCCTGTTGGCGTATAGATATAGTTATTTTGTTCACCAACGCGGCTATTAACTGGTTTGCCGTTTGCAAGTTCAATCATTTGACGCGCATAGTACTCAAGGAAATCAATGCCTTCTGCTGTGTCTCCATCAGCTTCTTTCCAAGGTTTACCGCCTTCTTTTACAAGCATAGCAGTAAATTCGTGCTTACGACGACGGACAATCGCTGCAGCACGAACTAAGATGTTGGCGCGCTCTTGTGGTGTTACTTTTCTCCATGATTCAAATGCAACACTTGCAGCTTCAATTGCTTGCTCTGCATGTTCTTTAGTCGCTTTTCCTGTTGTTCCAATAATTTCAGTTTTATTGGAAGGGTTATAAGACGTTAATTTGTCGGTAGTATCAACACGCTCACCATTAATAACAAGTGGGTAGTGACCACCAAGCTGAGCTTCAACTTGTTTAATCGCATCTAATAGGTCTTTCTTATTTTCTTCAATTGTAAAATCAGTGAATGGTTCATGTGTGTAAGGTAATAACATCGTAATCCTCCTCAATAATCAGTTTCATTTATATCTAATGCAAGAAGCATGCCAAGTCTTTTGAAATTGTAGGAGAACGTATAAAAAAGGTATACTTTTCTTAATAAGAGTAGGAGGTTTAGCAATGGAAAAGCAGCGAATAGCTATCATTGGAGCAGGTCGTATGGGAAAAGCAATCGCAACACAGGTTCATTCCCATTTTCAATTAACATTGTTAAATAGAGGCTCTAAACAAGGTCAGGAATTAGCCGCTTACTTGAATGTAGCCTATTCAACAGACTTTCGTTGTTTAAACGCAATGAATCTTATTCTGTGTTGCGTGCCTCAAGATGCAACAGCGTCTGTGCTGAATAGCATTGCGCAACATGCTAGCCCTAACACCATTATTATGAATTGTTCCACAAAAGCATGGATTGATAAGGAGATTAAACAAGCTTACAGTAAGTTGCATTTTGTAGAAGCAAAAATTATTGGCCATGCGACATCAATTGAAGCAGGGAAACAGGCTGCTATAGTTGCAGATGCGACGAGCAAAAGCGTGCAAGAAGGTGTTTCATCCCTTTTTTGTCCGTTTGCAACCGTTCTGTTTGAACATCCTGCAGTAGTTGAAAAGGTAAATCAAATTGCAACACAGATTGGCATTCGAGCAGCTGTTACATTAGAACAAGAGGTAGAAAGAGAAAAACTTCCCCCTTTTATAAAAGAAGTCTTAATTGACAATGTATGCGCAGGCGTTATGAGTGCTTATGTACGCAATGATTTAGGGCATTTTGCAAAACAGATAGTAGCTGATTTACAGGAAAGGAAAGATACAAATGAAAGAAATTTATAGCAACATCATTCAGTTTAGAGGGGATCATGAAACATTTGGATACGAACAAGGCATGGAAATCAAAGCGTCACTCATTACAAAAAATCGTTCAAATCAATGGAATGTGCGCAAGCAGCGTTTTTCAATTGATGTACACGAAGCAAAGCGGGAAATAAGCGCTGTTTCAAAAGGAATTTGGCAAGAGCTTCTCGGAATGCAACAAGCACTTGAATGGACGATGGAAGAGGTGTTAAAAGAGTTTGGTGGCTACAGAGTGCCTTATTTAAAGTCGGGGTGTTCCATTGCTACAGGTGATCATTATTTAATTCGCAACTATGATTACCATCCTAAAACGTATGAAGGTCGATATACCTTATTTAAACCGACAGATGGTGGATTAGCGGTTGCAGCTCCCAGTCAACGTATTACCGGTCGAATGGATGGAATGAACGAAGCAGGATTAGCAATGGGCTACAATTTTATGAATCGGAAGAAGCCTGGTGCTGGATTTATTTGCTGTATGATTGGGCGGTTTATATTAGAGACATGTGAGACTGTGGATCAAGCTGTTACGCTATTAAAAAATATCCCACATCGCCATTCGTTTAGCTATATTGTTTATGATCAAAGTGGAAGAACCGTTATTATTGAGGCAACACCTAGGGAGGTAGCCATCCGTTCAAGCACACGGTGCACGAATCATTTTGAAACACTTGTTTCTGAAAACCGTCACCATCTCGTGGACTCAACAAGGAGACTGGATGTTTTAAAAAAGAATCAACAAACAGCTATGTCAGCGAAAGAAGCATACCACTTATTTAATGCTGCAAATAACGGCTTATTCTCGGATTTATACGATAGTTGGGCAGGAACGATCCACACATCAGTTTATTTTCCTTCTTCACTACAGGCGTGGTTTACTCTCGGACCTAACCAAGAGCCGACAAGAATTGATTTTAAAAAGTGGGTAGAGGGAGTGCCCATTGCGTTGGGCCAAATAACAGGAACGATTGATACAAATGTGCCTTTTTTACATATGGATGACCCTGCTGATTGGTATCGGTAAAACGTGTGATACAATGCTACATTCTGTACATCCTATTCTAAAAAGAAAGGGTGGAAGGAATGAAGATTTTCTTTTTGACGCAGGTCGTTTTTTTCTTGTTTTTTCTGATAGGATCAAACCCTGCCTACGGAGCGGAAAAAGAAGTAGTACGCATACTACATACAAATGATATTCATGGCAGGGTGGTAGAAGGTGAAGGTTTTGGGTTTGCAAAATTAAAGACGCTGATCGATTTTAACTGTGAAGGAGACTGTCTTCTAGTTGATGCAGGCGATACCTTTCATGGAACACCATTTGTTCAAGCTTCTAAAGGAGAAGTAGCAGTTTCTTTAATGAATGATTTGCATTACGACGCTTTTGTGCCAGGTAATCATGATTTTAACTATGGCTTTAGGCACCTTCTTCATTTACGTAAGCAAGCAAAGTTTGTCTTTTTGGATGGGAACCTTTTTTATAAAGGGAGGAAAGAACAGCCCTTTTCCCCATTTATAATAAAAACCGTCGCAACTAAAAAAATTGGTCTTTTTGGCTTAACAACAACGGAAGCGCTAAACAAAACAAATCCAAACAATGTAAAGGAAATTGAACTAACGAATCCAATTAACCAAGCAGCAAACATCGTTGATCAATTAAAACAGGCGCAAGTGGATCTTATTGTTGCAGTTGTGCATCTTGGTGTGGAAGGAAGTCCTGAAACAAGTAAACAACTAGCAGAGCTAGTTCCAGATATTGACGTCATTATTGATGGGCATAGTCATACGTTGTTACCAGAGGGTCAAGTCGCGGAAAACAACACATTGCTTGCAAGTACAGGAGCGCATCTTCAAGCCCTTGGCCTTGTGACAATTGAGTATGATGATGATCTGCTTATTAAGAAGGCTCAGCTAATTAAACCATCTTCCACAACAAGGGAGCATCTCGTTACAAAGGAGAAGCTTCACATGTTATCCGACCGTTTAACTAAGGAAGGCAGAAAAGTTGTTGGATTCACTCCCGTTGCCTTAATAGGCGATCGTCAACATGTTCGCGTGGGCGAAACGAACCTTACTCAATTTCTAACAGACGCCATTCGTAAAAAGACTAATGCAGATATTGCTCTTTTAAATGGTGGAGCCATCCGTTCTTCAATTCCAAAAGGCACTGTGACGAAAGCAAATCTCCAGTCTACTTTTCCTTTTGAGGGTTCCATTGTAACGGTAGATGTTAGTGGTCAAGTGTTAGTGGAGATGATTGAACACGGTATACGTGATTACCCATTAGAAAATGGCAAATTTCCACATGTCAGTGGAATGAAAGTAGCAGTCAAGTGGAAAGAAGGAACGCCGGTTGTTGAAGCAGTCACGCTAGATAATGGTATGTTTAGTTCATCGTCACGGTACACAATCGCTACAAGTGATTTTATTTATAGTGGAGGCGATGGTTATCCAAATCAACCTGGGCGATTTCTGAACAAGTATGGTTCTATACAAGATTGTTTTGGTGATTATATGAAAACACAAAAGCCTATGGCAACGATTCATAATCGAATTGTAGGTCTAGAAGCGAATGAAAGCGGGAAGAGAAAGGATTAAGAAAAACGGTTGGGAAGCAGGAGGAAACAAGCGTGAAGAAAAAAACCAAAAGGATGCTTTGGAGTATTGGTGGTGTATCAGTTGTTTTAGGTGGGACACTTGTTGCGGCTAGTTATTACTTATTTACGATGGCAATTGCAAGGAGTACACGCAATGTCGATCTTTATGCGGGAGAGGGAGAAGCAAAAGAAGAGCTAGAGAACATTGCTGAATTAATGGAGCGTGGAGAACAATGGTTAGCCCAAAAAGAGGTGGAACGACTGGAACAACAAACGTATGATGGATTAACACTTTATGGTCGCTATATCGCAAATAAAGACCAAACAGGAAAACTGGCTTTCCTTCTTCACGGCTACCGAGGCGACAGTAGTGAAATGGGACTAGCTGGAAAAATGTATGAAGAAGAGGGTTATGATCTTTTTTTACCAGATGCACGTGCACATGGTGAAAGTGAAGGTAATTATATAGGCTTTGGCTGGCTTGAGCGACAGGATCAACTAAACTGGTTAAACCAATTAATCGCAGAAAAAGAGCTAAAGCAAATCGTGATTCATGGAGAATCCATGGGTGCTTCAACAGCTTTAATGGTGGCTGGTGAAAAGGACTTACCAAAGGAAGTAAAGGTTATTATTGCAGACAGTCCATATACAGCAGTAGATGAGGAATTGTCGCACCAGATGAAAAACTTGTTTCAAATTCCGAGCTTCCCATTCTTACAGATGGGCAGTGCACTATCGAAGCGAATAGTTGGGTATACGTTTAAAGAAGCTTCTGCCCTTGAGCAAGTAAAAAACGAGACGCCACCGCTGCTCTTTATTCATGGCAGTTCAGATGATTTAGTACCAACATACATGTCTAGAGAGTTATATAATACCGCAACTACGAAGGAAAAAGAGATTTGGATTGCGAATGGTGCAGGCCATGTTGGCGCAAAGTTAACTGAGCCCTCTGTTTATTATAAGCATGTATGGTCGTTTGTGAATCGATATATAAAGTAACCCGAACTCTTTTTTAATTGAAGTTGACGCTACCTATTGACGTATGTCGTGAATTCGGTAAAATAAGAAATGAGTTAGCACTCGGAGCGATCGAGTGCTAAAAAGGTGTTAGATGATAAGGGGTGTACAAAAATGGAAAAGAAACAATTTCAAGCAGAGTCAAAACGCTTGCTAGAGATGATGGTTAACTCGATTTACTCGCAAAAAGAAATTTTCCTTCGTGAGCTAATTTCAAACGCCAGCGATGCGATTGATAAAATGTACTACCGCTCACTGACAGACGAAAATCTTCAGTTTGAACAAGATAAGTATGCGATTTACGTACAAGCAGACAAAGAAGCAAGAACGTTGACCCTTCGTGATACTGGGATTGGTATGACGAAAGAGGAGCTTGAAGCGAACCTTGGAACGATTGCAAAAAGTGGTTCTCTGGCATTTAAGAAAGAAAATGAAATTAAAGATGGCCATGATATTATTGGACAATTCGGCGTTGGATTTTATGCGGCATTTATGGTGGCAGATCAAGTCGCTGTGGTGAGTCGTTCCGTTGATAGTGATCAAGCCTATTTGTGGCAATCAGATGGTACAGACGGCTATACAATCGAGCCAGCCGAAAAAGACGAAGTTGGAACAACTATAACACTTTATTTAAAAGAGAATGGTGAGGAAGAATCATTTGATGAGTATTTAGAGGAATATCGACTTAAACAAATCATTAAAAAGTATTCTGATTTTATCCGTTACCCAATTAAAATGAATGTGACGGTGAGTAAGCCAAAAGAAGATAGTGAAGAAGAGTATACAGAGTTTGAAGAAGAACAAACTCTTAATAGTATGATCCCAATATGGCGCAAAAATAAAAGTGAACTAACGGACGAAGACTATGTTCAATTTTATCAAGACAAGCGCTATGGTTTTGATAAACCGTTAGAGCATATCCATGTGGCGGTTGATGGAGCCGTTCGGTATAATGCCATTCTATTTATTCCTGAAAACACGCCTTATGATTATTATTCGAAGGAATTTGAAAAGGGTCTGGAATTATACGCAAATGGCGTCTTAATTATGGAGAAGAGCGCTGAACTAGTACCAGATTACTTTAGTTTCGTAAAAGGAATGGTTGACTCAGAGGATTTATCCCTCAATATCTCGCGAGAAATGCTGCAGCATGATCGTCAGCTACAGTTAATTGCAAAAAATATTAAATCGAAAATTAAGAGTCAGCTAAAAACCATGCTAAAGAAAGATCGAGAGAAGTACGACAAGTTCTATCAAGCATTTGGCCGTCAATTAAAATTCGGCGTTTACAACGATTTTGGTGCCAATAAAGACGACCTTCAAGACTTATTGTTATTCCATTCTTCTACAGAGAATAAGCTTGTTTCGTTAGCAGACTATGTGTCTCGTATGAAAGAAGATCAAACCCAAATTTACTATGCAACGGGCGATTCTGTTGAGAGAATTGCAAAACTACCTCAAACAGAAATGGTTGCAGATAAAGGATATGAGATTCTTTACCTTACAGAAGATGTGGATGAGTTTGCGATTAAGATGTTACGCGAATACGATGGAAAAGAATTCATTTCGGTTTCAAGTGCTGACTTGAAAATTGACGACGATGAAAAAGCAGAACAAGAAACAAGCGAAGAAGATACAGCGATGTTTAGCAAAATGAAAGAAATCTTAACTGGAAAAGTAAAAGACGTACGAACGTCCAAACGACTTAAAACGCATCCTGTTTTCTTAGCGGCTGATGGGGACATCACGATTGAAATGGAAAAAGTGCTTCAAGCGATGCCAGACAATCAGCACGTGAAGGCTGAAAAAGTATTAGAGTTAAATGGCAATCATGATGTGTTTGCTTCATTAAAACAAGCGTACGGACAAGATGATGAGAAGTTTGCACTCTACACGAATCTTCTTTATAGCCAAGCGTTGTTAATTGAAGGGTTACCACTAGAAGATCCAGTTGAGTTTACAAAAGACATGTGTAAAGTCATGGTGTGAAGAATAAGTGGAGGATCATTTAGGTGATCCTCTTTTTTTGCAGGAAAAGTAGAGAATGGTTCCGAACTAAATGGAGAGAGGGGTGACGAGTATGTCAATTGTGCTGAATAAAAAAGAGTTTCATCAAGAACCTTACGAATTTTATAAGGAGATCCGTCCTCATGATGCCTTTGCAAAGGTGAAATTAGTGAGTGGTATTCAGGATTCATGGGTTGCGTTTACATATGAAGCGGCTGAAGCAGTCTTAAAAGATGAACGATTTGTAAAAAATCCAAGAGCGGTTTTCCCAGACGTCAGTGAACATGAATTGATGCCAATTACCCACAGCATGTTGTTTGCTGATCCACCAGATCATCGACGGTTGCGAAGTCTTGTTCAGCGAGGTTTTACACCGAAAATGATTCAACGCCTTCAAGGTCGAATTGAAGAAATTGCAAAGATACAAGTCGAACAAATGAAAGGGAAGGAAACCGTTGATTTAATTGCAGACTATGCATTTCCTATTCCTATTATTGTTATCTGTGAATTACTTGGTGTCCCTCCTGAGGACCGCTTAGACTTTCAAAGATGGTCTAACAGTATGGTAGAAATAAACGACGATCCAAGTTTTTATGAGCAAGTTGAAGCGCATATGAAAGAATTTCAGCTTTATATTGAACAATTGCTGGCCGAGAAGCGAATCCATCCTCAAGACGATTTGCTTTCAGAGCTGATCCGTGCAGAAGAAGATGGGGATAAGCTATCGGTTCAAGAATTATATGGTGCCATTATGCTCATGATCGTTGCCGGACATGAAACGACAGTTAATTTAATTGCCAATGGAATGCTCGCCTTGTTTACACATCCTGAGCAGTTAAAAAAATTAAAAGAATCACCAAGTTTAATTGATGGAGCCATTGAAGAGATTTTACGATTTAATGGTCCAGTTGAGTTTAGTACTGATCGCTACGCAAAAGAATCGTTTACGTTCATGGGCAAACAGCTGCAAAAAGGAGATCATGTTCTCGTTTCTCTTGCGTCAGCAGATCATGACCCGGCAGTTTTTTCAGAGCCGGACAAACTTGTTATCACTCGTGAAAAAAGTCCGCACCTTGCGTTTGGAAAAGGAATTCACTATTGCCTAGGTGCGCCACTCGCACGATTAGAAGGGAAAATAGCGATTCAAACATTGCTTAACACCTTCCCAGAGATTCAAATAAATACAGCACTCGCTAATTTGGAGTGGCGACAAAGCTTCGTCATTCGCGGCTTAAAAGAACTGCCGGTGAAATTGAATTAATGGTTGAGGAGCACGCTCCATCCATAAAAGCCCAAGTGTTTTGACACTTGGGCTCAAAGAAGTTGGAACAACAATTAAAAAAATAGTAATCCAATTGAAATGGGGACAAACGACCAAATTAATAAAATCAAACAAAACCCCATAATGTCACGTACTTTTAAACCGGCAATGGCAAGAACAGGTAATGCCCAGAATGGTTGAATCATATTGGTCCATGCGTCTCCCCATGCAACGGCCATTGCCACCCGAGCCGTATCAGCCCCGAGTTCGATGGCGGCTGGTATCATGATGGGTCCTTGTACTGCCCACTGTCCACCTCCAGAAGGAATAAACATATTAATTAACCCTGCACTGATAAAGGTCAAAAAAGGGAGTGTTGTTTCAGTTGAAATCTGGACAAACCAGAGCGCAATCGTATCAGATAGTCCAGAAGCGACCATCATGCCCATAATTCCTGCATAAAAAGGGAATTGAATAATAATACCGCCTGCATTCTTTACACCTTCATTAACTGATTGAAGTAAGCGTTTAGGTGTACGATGAAACAGAATGCCAAGAAACAAAATCGTGAAGTTCACGATGTTAATGTTTAAGTCAAGGCCGTTGGTGGCAAAATGAAACACGACAAATAGCATCCCAGCGCCTCCGATAACGAAGGATAAAATGTGGCTATTTTCTAAGCGTTCAGCAGGAGTTGCTGCTTTATCTTTCGTTACAGCAAGCTCGTTCTTTAACTCTGTTTCTAAGAACAAAGGGTCTATGTAGGTTTTGTGCTTAATCGATTTTAATGAAAAATAGTTAATAATGGGCAAAGTCGCTATTAACGTAGCAACGATAAAAATGTTATAAGGGCTTAATAACGTTTGTGTAACAGGAATAATTCCTAAGGACTCTACTAGAAAATGATCTTCACTGGCAATCGTTAGTGGGATAGAGGCGGACAAACCACCATGCCATACGAGAAATCCGCTATAAGCTGCTGCTATAAGTAATCGGTAATCGACAGTTGGTACACGTCTAACCACATGTTTAGCAAATAAGGCACCAACAACAAGACCGAAGCCATAGTTTAGTAAACAGGCGAGAGAGGCAACAACGGTGACGAGAACAACCGCTTGTCCAGGCGTGTGTGCAAGGAGCGCTAAGCGTTTCATTAATGTAGACATAACGTTAGTGCTAGCAAGAATATACCCAGTCACAACGATTAGCGTCATCTGCATGGTGAAGGCAAGTAAATCCCAAAATCCACCTCCCCAGTACTGAATCATGTCCATAGGACCACTACTTGTTAATCCTAATCCAAGTACAAAAACAACAATGGTTAACAAAAGAGCAAAAATAAAGGCATCAGGTAAATAACGCTGAACAATGCGGTCAAAAAAACGAATCACAACACCAAACACAGCAAAACCACCTTTCTTATTTAAGCGAAATGTATGCGCTTTCTTATACGGTATAGTAGTTTTAAGAAAGAGTCAATTGATCAAAAAAACCCTCTCAGACGAATGAGAGGGGTGTTGGTTATAGACGATGTACATTTGACTAGCGCACTGTACTTGGAACGTTATTAAAACAACGCTCGTAAATCCATACATAATCTTTTTTCGTTAAATCACGAGGATTCCCAATGGTTTGTGGGTCTTTTAAAGCTTCTTCAGCCCATCGATCCACTTGCTTAGGATCAACACCTTGTTCTTCAAGTGTCGGCACTTCTAATTCTTCTACAAGATCATACATGTACTGAACAGCGGCTTTTGCAGCTTCTTCTGTTGTCATGTCAGCTGTGTTTATACCAAACGCTTGAGCAATCCTTGCAAAACGTCCTGGCGCACCTTTCCAGTTAAACTCCATTACTGGTCCCATCATCGCTGCTACACATTGACCATGGGCAACTGGTACAATACCACCTAACGACTGACTCATTGCGTGAGCGGCTCCGGCTGATTCACTGCCATAAGATAAGCCTGCTAACATGGCTGCTTGAGCCATACCATAACGTGCCTCTAGGTCATCACCGTCTGAAAATGCGCGACGAATGTACGTAGCCGCATATTCAATGGCAAGAAGGGCAACAGCATCGGTTACAGGTTGTGCATATTTCATGGTATAGCACTCCACTGCATGAGCAATGGCATCAATGCCAGTCATTGCCGTAACGTGTGGAGGCATTGATGTGTGAAGTTCTGGATCGATAATGGTTAGATGAGCAGCGATTAATGGACCGCCCGTATTAAACTTATACTCTCTTTTTTCATCCGTAATGACCGCCCACTGAGTCACTTCTGAACCAGTCCCAGCCGTGGTTGGAATGGTTGCTAGTGTAGGGATTCGGTTCTCTAACGGTTTTTTGCCATCAGCAGCTTCATAATCAAGAACAGAGCCTTCGTGCGACACTTCAACCCCGATCGCTTTTGCTGTATCCATGGAAGATCCTCCACCAACAGCGACAAGCCCATCGCAATCATTTTCTAAATAAAAGGCAGAACCACGAGCAATTAGTTTTGTCGGAGGGTTTGGTTCTACTTCATTAAAGAGGACCACCTTGACACCTGCTTCTTTTAAACTGTCTTCAACTGGCTTTGTTACACCAGCTTGGTAGATTCCTGGATCTGTAACAAGAAGTACTTTCTTTGAACCGAATGCTTTTATCTCTTCTCCTAAGTGTTTAATAGCGCCAATGCCATGCTTTATAGCAGTTGGTACTTCAAACGTGTGGTAACTTAACATGGATTCAACTTTCATGTGCATACTCATAAATTAGATCGCTCCTTTTAGTATTAGTCTTTTAAGATTGAAACCAATTGACTGGTTGTGGCTGTTTATTACGGAAAATGTGTTTCACTTCGGTATATTCTTCTAATCCGATTTTGCCTAATTCACGCCCGAAGCCAGATTGTTTGTAGCCGCCCCAAGGTGCTTGTGCAAAATAAGGGTGGAAGTCGTTAATCCAAACAGTACCCATGCGCAATTTGCTGGCAACGTGTTCAGCTTTATCAATATCGGCTGTAAAGACAGCTCCTGCTAATCCGTAGATCGTATCGTTTGCTTTAGCGATCGCTTCTTCTTTTGACGTAAACGTTTCGACGGTTAATACCGGACCGAAAACTTCCTCTTGCACAATGCGCATATCATGCTTACAGTTTGTAAAGATTGTTGGCTCTAAAAAGAATCCGTTTTTCAGTTCATCGGCATCTGGTCGTTTGCCGCCGACAGCAAGGGTAGCGCCTTCATCTAATCCAATCTGAATGTAACGCTCTACTTTCGATCGATGTTCAGCAGAAATTAAGGGACCAGATTCGGTACTTTCATCAAAACCGTTTCCTAGTTTAATGCGCTTAGTACGCTCAATTAATGCATGAACAAATTCATCATGAATCGACTCCTCAACTAGCAGTCTAGAGCCAGCAGAACATACTTGCCCAGCATGGAAGAAAACGGCATTTAAAGCTTGGTCAACCGCTGTAGCGAAGTCTGCATCAGCGAACACTATGTTTGGGTTTTTACCGCCTAGTTCAAGGGCAATCTTTTTTACATTGCCACTTGCTGCTTGCATGATTTTCTTACCTGTCTCAATTCCTCCTGTAAACGAAACAAGGTCAACATTATGGCTTTCGGATAAAACGGAACCGACTTCTGTACCTGTTCCTAGTACAAGGTTAACAACACCATCTGGGAATCCTACTTCTTCAAAGAACTCAAACACTTTTGCTGTAGTGAGAGGCGTTAGTTCACTTGGCTTCATAACAAGTGTATTTCCTGCTACTAAAGCAGGTGCTAACTTCCATGCCGCTTGAAGTAATGGATAGTTCCATGGTGTAATTTGCGAGCAAACACCGATCGGTTCACGAACAACTTTACTAGTCGAGTCAGGGATAGGGCTTTCAATGATTTCACCGCCATCTTTATCGGCGAGTCCGGAAAAGTAGAAAAATACGTTTGCAATATCATCCATATCGCCTAGACTTTCTTCTAGCGTCTTGCCAGTATCTAACGTTTCTAAATGAGCGAGTTCCTCACGCTGATCTTTAATTTTTTGACCAACAAGACGAACCATTTCTCCTCGTTCACTTGCTGGTATATGTGGCCAATTCCCTTCATCAAATGCCGTTCTTGCTGCATGAATAGCCCGTACTGCATCGTTTTTCGTTCCTTCTGCAGCAGTGGCAATCGATTCTTGATTGAATGGATTAATGATTGAGCGAGTCTGTTGGTTTTCTGCATCTACCCATTTTCCATTAATGAACAGCTGGACGTGCATAGCAAATAACCACCTTTCATTTTGTTTAATATATTTTAAACGATTAATACAAAATAACTCTATCATTGTCTTTTTTTAATGTCAAAGGAAAAGAGCCTGCTGCTGTATCGGATCTTTTTTTCAGCAAGATAAAAAAGATGAATATCCTCAAGCTAGGAAATTCATCTTTACGTACACTATTTGCAGAACTCATTTATTCGCGTCTTTATATTTTTCAACAAGTTCTTTCGCTAGATTACCTGTTCGAAATTGGGTGACAAGCATATCAAGAAACTCATAATAGGCAAGAGAGGAATGGATTTTATCTAAGGTAAATGAAGCTTCAGCGCGAATCTCTTCAGGCACTTCTTCATTCTCAATGAGTTCTTTGTAATAGGGAATAGCTTCTTTTATGGCTGCCATATTGACATCGCGCTCTCGTTCCCAGCGGCGAGTGAAAAAAGAAGTGAAGAACTGGAAGAAGTCCTGTTCCGCTTCGTATAGATCTTTTCGTTCTCCTTTGCGATAAACTCGATGAATGATATTTTCATCTAATAACTTGCGAACCCCAATACTCATACTACCTTTACTCATACCAAGTTCATCCCGAAGTTCATTTAAATTCATAGGGTCGTCACTCAAGTATAGGGTAGCATATAATTGTCCAATGGAACGATTTACGCCGTAAATATCCATTGTATCAGCAATGCCGTCTTTTATAATTGCGTGTATACGATCAAGTTCTTCTCGAGCTTGTTCTTTATCCATGTTTGACGTCTCCTTATCAATAGCTAGATCTTAGGAAAAAGTGTAAGCGTTTTTGTTTGACAGATCAAGTAGCTATGTTACGATTGAATTTAATTCGTTTAAATCGTTCTAAACAAATTTTACAAAAAGAAATGGAGAGATGCAAGTTGAAAAGACGATTTTGGCCAATCATTGCTATTGTACCACTCACGTTAGCCGCGTGTGGTGAGAGTGAAAGTCAGTCCTCATCGGACAAGGAAATTGAATTAACATATGTTGCGTGGGATTCAGAACTTGCATCGAACTACGTTATAAAAGAAGCGTTAGAGCAAGCAGGCTATGATGTCACATTAACTGTTGTAGAGCAAGCCATTATGTGGCAAAGTGTGGCTGATGGGAGTGTTGATGGACACGTGGCCGGTTGGTTACCAGATGACATGAAAGCAGATTATGAGCGTTATCAAGATGAGATTGTCGATTTAGGTGCGAATCTTGAAGGCGCTCGAACAGGACTTGCTGTTCCAACATACATGGAAGTGACAAGTATTGAAGAATTGAATGCTGATATTGTGGCAGAAATAACCGGAATTGATGCAGGTGCAGGGATTGCCATTGCAACAGAAGAAGTAATTGATGCGTATGATCTTGATATTGAGCAAACGCTAAGTACAGATGCTTTTATGACCCAACAGTTGCGAAATGCTTACGAAAATGAAGAGCCGATTGTTGTTACAGCTTGGGAGCCTCATTGGAAATTTAATTCATTTGATTTGCGCTTTCTAGATGATCCGCAAGGGATTTATGCAGAAGAGGGTGAAATTCGAACGATTGTACGAGAAGGGTTAGAAGAGGAAGATCCTGATGCCTTCCGTATTCTTGATCAGTTTTACTGGACAGCAGATGATATGAATGAAGTGATGCTGTTAATTGCTGAAGAGGGGATGGACCCAGAGGATGCAGCAAAGCAGTGGGTAGAGGAAAATCAAGAGAAAGTGAGCGAATGGCTAGAAGGTGTTGAATAGTAGTAGAAGAACAGCCTCTCGAAAAAGAGAGGCTGTTTGGTCATTTACAAACGAGGATCAACGGGATCACTTTCAAGTGCCAATGTAGCGAGAACACATTCGTGCACTCGTTCAACCGATTCGCCAGCAACAAATCGATTAACCGCTTCAATTCCGAGTGAAAATTCTCTTAAGGCGAGCTTCTGCTTTTTAGCGCTGTTCCGTTTTTTCAATCGCTCAAGGTTTTTTGGCTCTAAGTAATCCATCCCATAAATGATATGAAGGTATTTCTGTCCACGAACTTTTATTGCAGGCTGAATGAGTTTACCTTTTTGTTTACAAATAAAGGATTCGGGTTTAATAATGATGCCTTCTTGACCGTCTTCTGTTAGAGCTTCCCACCAAGAGATGACTTCAGCCGCAGAAGTATCCGAATCAATTAATTTCCATTCCGTCTGTACAAATAAAGGGGAGAGCTCTGAAAATAGCTGATTTTGCTCCATATGCCAAGTATGGGGTTGATCAAAGAATGACCGATTACGATGAGCTAACACATGAAAGGGAGCAATTTGTATCCCCTCTAAGTTCTCTACTTCCCAACAATAGTTTTGATAAACTTCTTCAAAGATGTTTGCATGTTTCAGCTTCTTTTCAAATTCACTTACCCATTTAGAGAGGTCATGATCCAAGCTATTTGATAGCAATTTTGAAAGGAGCTGCATTCGATCTAACCGAGCGTTTTCAGCTACATGCGCATACTGTTTACTAATAAGCTCTTTTGCTTTTAAATTCCAAGGCATTATTTCAGCGTCTAAAAGAACAAAATCCGTATGGTGCTCTTCAAAGTAGGACTGTAAATCCTTGTTAAGCTGTTCAAGAATAGCTTGTTCTGTCGTTTTATCAAAAAAAGCTCTACCTTTTCTAGTATAAATAACACCAAGGCTTGGTCGGTCAATATAGGACAAGGCAGCTTCCTTTGTTTTAAACAAAAGCAAAACAGCTCGACTCCCCATATGCTTCTTTTCAGCAACCATTCGTGTGATTCCCTTTTGCTGATAGTAGTCAATGGCTTCTTGTGGGTGTTCTAAATACCCCTCTAACGACGATGGCAATGGTGTTGGACTCATGGTTGGAGGAATGTAGACTAGATCTTCTAATGGTAAAGTGACATGGGATAGGGCGTCAAAAGCTGGTATCACATGTTCCTCCCCTATATGGATGTCACCAAATAACTCAGTGGACGTAGTGTAACCGTGAATGTATTTAGCGATGTTCGGTACAGCAAATCGTGCTTTTTCAAGTTCATGTAATGGGTTGTGATTCCCATTAGAATAGTCGGTTTCGACGTCTACAGATAAGAGATCTCTTTCCGGATAACGAAACGCTGTAAGTTCACCACCAAAAACAGCGCCCTGATCAATATTAAGGGTACCATTTACCGTCATTGCTTTTTTCCGCGGATCATGTCCCCAAATAATAAGAGGGCTCGTCTTATGATGGACGGTCCAGTCTTTACGAATAGGTTTATGTGCGTCATCAAAACCGTCTGTTTCACCATATCTAGCGATATCACTAATCTCATGAGACTGCTTTCCAATCCACTCATCTCGTATGCCTGCATGAACACAGACTGCTGTTGCTACCCCATTTTTTTTCAATACATAATGAGATGGGGCTTTGAGTAATAGGTCTTTTAGCTGTTCTTTTAGCTTTGCTGCTTTCTCAACACCGTGTGCATGTTCGTAGGCAAGAAATTCCTGCTCTACCTTGTCGTCACCATGCGTAAGTTGAACCTGTTTCCCATCTAGCCAACGAGCAATTTTCCAACCATGATTGCTATCAACCATATACGCTAAGCCAGCCTGAATATGGTTATAAAAAAATTGAAGGGTTTGGAGCGATTTAGGGCCACGACTCATGATATCTCCTAATGAGAGAATCTTTCGTCCTTCTGGGTGGATATAAAAACCTGCTGTATTTTGTTGATAGCCTAATTTATGCAAGAGAATAAGAAATTCATCGAAACATCCGTGGATATCGCCGACAATATCTAGTCCTTTGCCAACATCTAATTCAATTGGCGATGTTACTGGACGAATGAGACGAACGGTTTCGTCTTCATAAATGGAATAGGATCTCGCGTAACGCTCTTTTTTTAGGAGGCGAAGCTGTTGCTTAAAGGTTTGAAGTTGCTGCTTTACACGTTTTTTGCCTCTAGGTTCATCACGTTCACTATCTCGAAGAAGGAGAGTGGCTTCCTTTGTATGAAAAACAAGTGTGAGAATAGGGAGATGGTGTGAGCGTGCTATGTTTCGGTAGCGCTCACGATCACTTGGATGAAGGTGGGTAGCGTCCACAATCGTCAACTTGTTTAAGCGACATCTTGACTCAATAATGGCATCCATCGTTTGGAAAGCCTCTGTAGATTGGATTCGATACTGTTCCATTAACGAACTAGCCTCATCTCTTGGACGATTTTTCCAATCAAGAAAGCGTAAGTCACCAACACGTTCACGATAATCATCAGAGCTTACAACTTCAGATGATTTTACTTGTTGGGTTTGGATCCAAGACTGAAGCAACGTCGTTTTACCACTGTTGGATGGGCCGACACAGAGTATAATGCCAGCATAAGGTACATAAACATCCATTTAATCAGTCTCCTTTCTTTGGAAGTGACATAGCTGAGTAGGATGACCAAACTGCTCGTGTTCCTCCCCAATTCCAGTAAACGTTAGGTCGTAAAAGCCAGTATTATTCTCCTTACACCATGTTTGAAACTGATCTCGTGTCCACTCAAAGCGATGATCTGAATGACGGTAACCATCACCCATATTGTAGAGCTGGTTGTACTCATAATTCGGTGTCGAAATGAAAAGTGTATGTGGACGGTAATTTGTCAAGATCATCTTCATCATTTTTGGTAAGCGATATTCTTCAATATGTTCAATCACTTCACATAGGATAATGATGTCTTTATTCTGTAAACGATTATCGTAATAAAATAAAGAACTTCTTATGGGAGTTGGCTGAAGGAAATCCGATTCTTGCGTGCGTTTCGTAAATTGTCTTAACGCACGAGTCATTGCCATTTCAGATGGCTCTACCGCTAATAACTCTTTAATTCCTTTTACATAGCCTAATTTCACTGTTAATTTTCCCTCACCGGAACCAAGGTCTACAACACTCGCTTTTTTTTCTAAGTCGGAGACTTTCTGAATAATCGTTTCATAACGCCTATCGTTTAATCGAATAACCGTTTCTTTTATTGGTTGATCGCCTTTCTGTTGTGTATGATCATAAATGGCTTTAAATCGTAACGCTTTTTCGTAAATATAAGCACGTTCAGGATGATCATCAAGCCATCCTTCTCCATAACGCTTCATTTTATCGATTTCTTTTTCATCAATAAAATAATGTTTATAGTCATCAAGAACAGGGATGAGAACAAATAACTGTCTTATTCCTGTTTGTAGAGTGGTGCGACCTTTTAACGTAATCATTTGAGCCGAGCTTTTTTCCTTTATAGTTAATGGCGCTTTTTGTTCCGCAAAATGAGTACTCACAGAGAAGCCGATGGGTTCAAATAAACGTTTGAGAAGAGATAAACTGGTTGCACTAGCCAATGGTCCGAATGAAAATTCAAACGAAAATGGATGGTCAACCCATGGCAAGTATGGATCCTTTGGCTTTCCATTTAGAGCGGTACCAAGTGCTGAACGAAGAAACGTGCAAAAGATACTGCTCACAGCAAATTCACGATCATTGATATAAGAAGTAATATCAAAGGATCGTGCGCTATTACGAGACAATTCAATTGGATCAGGTGTAACAAAGATGGTCACTTCAACAAAGTTCGTTGAGAAATGCGAAAAAAAGAGCCGAACGAGATGACCATTCACATCACGTTCATATAAGCGGTAAGGGTTTTTTGCAAGCAAATGTGATAAAACGTTAACATGCTCTCCCTCTGCCTTTATCGTTAATTGCACGTCGTTCTCTCCTTTTTTAGTAATCGTATAGCACTATCTTACTATGAAAATATGGAAAAAGGGACAAAATGAAAAAACATGAAGAGAACTAAATGAGGCGGGGTAGATTCCTGAATGAATGATCAAACAGTGCCTTAATCTGTTAAGACACTGAATATGGACAAGGGGACTAGTATAGTTGCACAGAAAAGTTTGTTTGAATCCTTCCAATTGTTTCTTCATGTTCGTTTAGAAACCGTGTGACGATCGCATACTGAATGTCACCTTGACCATGTACCTCAAACGTCTCATCCTCTAGCTCTTCTTCAGTCGAAGAGGAACCGTCAAATGTGACGAGTTGGTGCGAAACGGTGTGTGGGGATTCATAATGGAGAGCGATTTCCATTGTTTCCCTTAATTCAGCTTCATTTAAGGTGTCGCTGTTTTGAACTCTTCCTTCTTCATTTACCGGGGATAAGATAGCTTCATCACAATAATTCCAACAGATAGCAAATGATCTCGCTTCCATTTCTTCATTGTTCGAATTGTAAATAGAAACAATGGGAATTTCGTTCATTAGAGGGTCGGCTACAATCTCATCATGGGAGAGATCATTATTGGAACAACCAGCTAGAAAGAAAAAGAGAATAAAGAATAATCGTTTATTGATCATTTTCACCTTCTTTTCAATTATATGGATATTCATTTAGTTACCCATAAGACGTAAGGAGAAAACAAAAAATATGTATCAAAACCTCTAATTAGTGAATCAATTTGTATTGTTTGATAGAGTGTAGAAGAAAGGTGGAATAGTAATGAGGTGGAAACAAAAATCATTTCAACAGCTAACAACGACGGAACTATACGCTATTATTCAAGCACGAATGGATGTTTTTGTTGTAGAGCAGCAAAGTATGTATCAAGATTTAGATGGTATTGATCTACACGCTACGCATTTGTTTTTATCTGACGAGGATGGTTCAGTCCAGGCTTATGCGCGTTTCATTCCAAGTGGAATCCTATACCGTGAAGCATCAATTGGACGGATCTTGACGAGAAAAGAAAGTCGTGGCAAGGGATTAAGCCATTTATTGATGCAACAAGCCATGACGTTTTTACTAGAGGAACAAAAAGAAACTGCTATACGTTTACAAGCGGAATACTATATACGAGCTTTGTATGAACAATATGGGTTTATTCAAGTGTCAGAGATTTTTATAGAAGATGGCATTGAGCACGTGTATATGGTTTTAAAAGATGTTCATGCCTATCATAAGATGAAACGTTCTGTGGAGAGCGGCAAAGACACAACGACGAAGATGTTATAACAGATACAATAAATGCTGTTCAACCTTTGGGAGAAGCGCAGTCAATTGAAATTTAAAAGGGGGGCGAGACCATAACTAGAGTCACAATCTTGCCCAAGGAAAGCATCAACTTTTATTTTCGATAGAGCTAGTCGTTTCAAAGAAGAAGAGGTTAATGAAATACATTTCCCTTTTTATCAATAAAAAGGTGATCCACAACGGTTCGCTCAAACGGCGTTCCATCCTTTGTTATGCCGTTGTAATCCGTGGTTATCGTTTGTGATGTGTTGCTCTTCATTGGCAGATGGAACGTGTGAAGAGCGTCAAGAGTTGCATCTTCAACATGAAGCTGATCATTTATATGAACGGAGTAGGTGACATCAGCTGGGGTAGCATCGAATGCATGCACAACGTCTTCTTCAAGTTGAAGCGTACTGGTTAATCCTCCTTCAATGGATGCCACAGCGAAGTAACCGCCTGCTGTTGTGCTGTTCATTTCTATTGTCCATGTTCCGCTTTCTGGTTGATCCAATTCAATGAAATGACTATAAGCGCCAGCAAAGATACTTTGCTCGTGTTCTTTTTCAATGGCTTCGACAGGATGTTCATCGCCATTGGGAGAGATGAACGTTACGTTTTCTAGTGATTCGTGGGCCAAGACTGAAAATGTAACGGTTTGGATCTCGTCTTCCAGCTGAAATGGTTGGGTAGCAGTACCGTTTAATTCACCACCACGAATGATTGTTCCATAGTCTGCTTGCCGTGTTTCAACCATTTGCTCATTATTGGCAAGACGAGGTTGTAAGTAGCGAAATACTCGATGGCCTTCCGCAATGGCGTAATGATCAAGGGAAAGGGATGCCAGTTCATTTGCATAAGAGAGTCTAGAACTGTCAACTGTAACTGCACCATCGTTCGTGCCATAACTATTTAAATAGACACCGCCGAAATAAAGAGATGTGCCAAAAGAGCCCCATGAGCGACCTGATAGTGTCTGAAAGGGAACAGAATGGGCACCTACAAGTCGATCAGTTTGATTTCGAAAAGCAGCCATCGTGCCTGTTCGCAATGAGTCTGTACCAGGAGAGCGCATGCCAATAATACCTGCGAGCCAGCCAGCCCAATTACTATAGGCTAAGTTAGCTAATTGACTTCCATGATGTGGCGTGCCTAGGGTAAAGACTTTTGAAACATAGCGTTCAGCACCGTAATGGAGGAGCGCTGTTTGTATATCAACGCCACCTTTACTATGACCGACAACGATCATTTTTTCGCCAAAATGGTTATACATTTCGGCTAATTTATTGGCGAGCATTTGACCATTATCCCAATAGGATTGATCAGGGTAGAGGTTAATAAAGGCGGCAGGATGACCTGCATCCCGAGCTTGTCGGTACATATCATTTGGCTCAAACCAAGTTGCTCCTGAGCCAGTTAAACCATGTACAAATAAAATAGGACTGCCTGTTTTTACATGAGGCGCATCGCCTATGTACCAAGTGCCAGGCGGTGCAGACGGATCGGGTTTTCCTTTACTAAAACCATAAGAAAGATTCGGTTGCATAAAGAAGAAAACAAGGATAACCGTTAAAAAGATCAAACTTATTTTTTTGATCATTTTACTCACCTCTTCCAAAGAATTACTAAAAGCGTATGCGTTAGAAAGAGGGAAATGTCTGATTTTCTTACATTGCATTCCTTCAGCGTAGCAAAGAATTATATGCTATACTAATTTGTTAGAATCGTTAGAAAGGCTTGGTGCTACATGTTGGATAAGCTTCCAGTCTTACTTGCTGTCTCTGTAGAGCAAGAAAAAGAAGCATTGGAACAAGGGTTGGGAAAACAATCGACGATTGAAGTAATTGTTTGTGGGGTTGGTTTTGCAGCAGCAGCAGCGAATACAGCAAAGCAACTCTCAACAAAGCCTTACCGAGGTGTGATAAATATTGGAATTGCCGGTGGTTTTCCGAAGCGTGCTGCTATAGGATCGATTGTGGCTGCATCTAGTATTATTGCTCCGGAAATAGGTGCAGAATCTCCAGAGGGGTTTATTTCTATTGATGAGTTAGGGTTTGGAACACAAAAACAACAAGCGAGAATTGATCGTCAGCTTGTTGGGAAATTAAGCCATTCTTATCACGTACATGAAGGAATCATTTTATCTGTGCTAACAGCAACAGGCACAGAAAAAACATATTTGGAGAGAGAAAAGTTAGGTGCCATTGCTGAGGCGATGGAAGGATACGGAGTCGCAGCCGCAGCCAAATCATTTAATCTACCTTTCTCAGAATTACGAACCATTTCAAATGAAGTAGGTGTTCGTGACAAATCAAAATGGAATTTCCCACTTGCTTTTAAAGGGATTAAAAAAATTGGTCAAACGATTAAGGAGGTTGAACAAGATGAATATTGCCTTTTCTCCGTGTCCGAATGATACATTTGTTTTTTATGGCTGGGTACATGGAAAAATTGAAGGTGCACCACCTTTAGACGTTACATATGCGGACATCGATAAGACGAATTATTGGGCAATCGATCAAACGGGACCTAACGTGATGAAAATTTCGTATGCTGCGTTACCTTATGTATTAGATCACTATCAACTCATCCCAAGTGGTGGCGCTTTAGGAAGAGGTTGTGGTCCACTCGTATTAACAAAGGAAAAACAATCCATTAAATCTCTTGAAGGTAAGACGGTGGCTGTGCCAAGTGATCGTTCAACAGCGTACTTATTATTCCGTCTTTGGACTGCGCAAGCACTGACAAACAATACAATGACGATAAAAGTTATGCCGTTTGATAAGATTATGCCAGCAGTAAAAGACGGTGTTGTTGATGCTGGATTGGTCATACATGAAGCTCGATTTACTTATCAGGAATATGATTTATGTTTGTTACAAGATCTAGGAGAATGGTGGGAAGAAGATACTGGTTTTCCAATTCCATTAGGCGCCATTATTGCAAAACGTTCATTAAATAAAGAACAACTTACTCATTGGGCAACAGCGTCAGTAGAATATGCCTGGCAGTCACCAGAAGAGACGAAGGCGTATGTGATGAGCTATGCACAGGAGCTTTCAAGTAAAGTTGCTCAAGCTCATATTGATTTATACGTAAATGAATTTACTAGAAACCTTGGTGAGCGTGGTTATGAAGCAATTGAAAACTTGCTAGGACGAGCGATGGAGCAAGGGCTTGTTCCTACATTTGATCTAAAGAAAATTAGAAACTAACGAAAAGGGAGAATCAAAGTGGCGTATAAACAACTGGCATTAGCAATGTTTCGAACAGGTGTATTAGGATTTGGCGGTGGTCCTTCTGTCATGCCGCTTTTTAGGCATGAAGCAGTTCAGACATATAAATGGATGAGTCATGATGACTTTGGGGAGACCTTAGCAATTGCGAATACGCTCCCCGGGCCAATTGCCACAAAAATGTCTGCTTATTTAGGCTATCAGCAAAAAGGTTGGCTAGGAGCCATATGGGCAACCCTTTGGCACATTCTTCCGACAAGTATCGCCATGATCTTGTTGTTTTCGGTAGTCGATTTAATAAGTGATTCACCAGTCATAGCAGGAATGATTGGTGCTGTGACACCAGTGATTGCCGTGCTGCTCGGGCAAATGGCGTATGACTTTGGTAAAAAAGCAGTGCAGGGCTTCGGCTGGCTCATGGGAATTGGTACGTTTGTTTTAGCATTTGTGCTCCTTCAAGGACTAAATATTCACCCAGGGTTTGTTATTATTGCCTTCATTATTTATGGCTTATTTCACTATCGTCTAGTTGATAAATGGCGTAAGCGGCAGCAAGGAGAGTCAGAATGATTTATGTCTATCTATTTTTCGCCTTCTTCATTGCCAATTTATTAGGGTACGGGGGCGGACCAGCATCTATTCCACTTATGTTTGAAGAAGTCGTTAACCGTTTTGGGTGGTTGTCGAGTGAAGAATTTAATAATGTACTTGCTTTAGGAAATGCACTCCCTGGTCCCATTGCGACAAAGATTGCTGCATATGTTGGTTTCAGTGTAACCGGTTGGGGAGGGGTGGCTGTAGCGCTTGCCGCAACCATTGTTCCATCTAGTGTTGCTGTCATATTATTAATGAAGGTTTTGCAAAAATATCGTCAATCTCCTGTTGTGAAGGGACTTTCTTTAGCGGTACAGCCTGTCATTTGTATGTTAATGTTGCTTTTAACTGTTACCATTTTTAATGATGCGCTCCAGTCGATTGGGTGGATTCAGTCCATTGTGATTGCGGCAGTCGCTTTTCTGTTACTAACAAAGCTAAAGGTTCATCCAGCCCTTGTAATCGTAATGGCGTTTGCATATGGAGGGATTGTCATTCCATTTTTATAATGAAAAAAATCGACATTCAAGAGAGTGTCGATTTTTTTTGTGTAAACGTTGATTGGAATAATACGTAAATACAGGTGTCGGCATAACCAGATGTGATGGTAGCACGCTCATTTTCCTTTAAAATGGCTTCTAACGAAAACCCTAGCTTTTCTGCTAAAGCACGGCTCTTTTTATTTAAAGGGTCACAGCGTAGTTCCAATCGATGAACGCTTAATTGGTGAAAAGCAAAAGGAAGTAAAGGTTGGATTGCTTCGAACATATAGCCTTTTCCTTGAAATCGTACATCAAGCCAATAGCCAATTTCTAAACGTGGAACGCGCCATTTAATCTCATGGAAACCGACAGAACCGGCAAAAGAGAGTGTATCTTTTTCAAATAAGTGAAACCGTAAATCTGTTAAATCAAGAAATTGTTGATGAGCAAATTGCACCGCGTCTTCTGCTTGAGAAGAGGACACCATTTGATTCACCCACGGTAACCACTTCACTAATTCTTGTTTAGAGAACTGTACAGACTCATATAGTTTATCCCCATCACCTTTCATGGGAGGACGAATAAACAGTCGTTCCGTTTGAAAAGTTGGTAAAGACGGAGGGTATCCATTCATGATTTCTAGCCTCCATTATGATCAACGTCCTTAAACATATGCTGGAGGCGACTTGGCTTATGAACGACTTTTCTTATGGAATTAAGGTGTTACGAATTGCAGTTCGTAAAATGGATGCCGCATTGGATGCGATTCCATCGTAATAGCGTTTAAAGCGCTCATCTTCAAGATATAAATCTGCTAAGCCGATGTGCTCTTGTTCACTGTACGTAGACCATGAGAACATAATCCACTTTTTGTGAAGTTGCGTAATCTCCTGTTCTGTTTCTTTCGTAATAATCGAGGAATTGGATGCCTCACGCAATTGCTCGGTTAATGCTTTTTCTATTTCTTGCCTCTTTAAATAATCCGATTCTGTTAGCTGTAAGAGGTGGTTATTGGCTGCATCAACTGTGTCATCTCCATATTCCTTACGTATTTCTATTCCATAAAGCGTTTCATTTTCCTTAATTTGCTGCCGTTTAAAAGCAGCGAATTTACTCTGATTCGACATAGGTTCTCCTCCCTTTGCAGAC
The DNA here is from genome assembly GCF_004375095.1 of Shouchella oshimensis. Lineage (NCBI taxonomy): Bacteria > Bacillati > Bacillota > Bacilli > Caryophanales > Bacillaceae > Shouchella > Shouchella oshimensis. The sequence continues at coordinate 32,665 of NZ_SNUX01000003.1, forward strand.
TCAATAGTTTGCTCGAGTATTTGAAGAAGCTGATTTAAACGATCTCGCTTTTGTTCCAAATGATGTTTATGTTGTAGTAAAGTCTTTTCTATGCGAAATGTATCCTCATTCATTAGCGTAACAATTGTATCTAGACGAACATCAAGCTCCCGGTAAAATAGAATATGTTGCAAGCGATCCACTTCCTTTTGACCATAAATCCGGTATCCAGCTGAATTCATTCGTTTCGGTTTAAGCAAATCAATTTCATCGTAATAACGGAGTGTTCGGCTGCTAACGCCAGCGAGGTTCGCTAATTGCTGAATGGTATATTCCACCTGTTCGCCTCCTTTCTTATAACGATCATAATGGTTGACGTTACGTGAAGGTCAAGAGCCCTTTTAAAAAAAATTATTCTGCTTCAGTTTACGGCGTTACATTGATTTCATCAATTGTGCCGGTCTCTAGCTCATAGCGATGTAAGGAGAATGCATTGCCGCCACGATAAGCTTGTGTTCGATTGACATAATAGAGAATGTCATTCCCAGGAGCACGAAGATATTCTATACCATTTTCGTTTAAACCAAGGCGCTTGCCTTCTTCTCGATTTACTAATGAAAAAGGGACGAGATCATAGTCGAAGACGCCATCATAGTCTTCATAATTGAGGATTGTTTGATAAAGCAGTCCGTCTTCAACTTGCACAAAATCAGTAATAGGTTCGATTTTATCCGGGTTAGACACAAGTTCGAGTTGCAATGGCTGCTCTGTCGGGTCAGTCTCGTATATGCGCTCAACTGCTTCATACATTGTATCAACTGTCCAGTTGCTTTGGTCGTCAGGTAAAATCAGCATCAGTGTGCCATCTTCTGTTGCTTGCATGGATGAGGGCGTCATATATGAGCCATTGTAAATCTCTGCAAGCTGTCCGTCTTCTATCAAATAAAGTGCAGAATGGCTACCACTTTCGGCTTTTTGAGGTTCTACATTTTGACTAATATCTTCTCCTGTTGCGATAAATTGCTCTTTTGCTGGAATATAGACTAAGTCGAGGAGCACACCGCGGGCTTTGGCAATCACTTTTCGTTCATTTGTAATCAGATCAAGCGAATAAATCGTTCTATAGGCGAACTCGGCAATCTTATCATACTGATTGTCTCTATATTCATAGCCAGTTGTTTCAATAAAAGCAGCCGTATGGTCATCGACAAAAATGGGGCTATATAAATAAGCGTCTAGATCAGAGTCAAATAAAGTGACGTTATGATCATTATTTTTCTGAAAAGATAATGTTTCAACGTTATCTTTTTTCGTTACAACTAACAAATCTTCTTTTGCATTCACATCGTATACGCCTGTAAAAGCAGGTTCGGTTTCTTGAGACGACGTAACAAAAAAGCCGACCGTCATAAAAAGGAAACAAGAACCAAAAAGTGCGATTAAAGAGAGGAGAAGCGTTTTTTTATTTGTCATAGGAAAGCACCTCCATTAGTCAAAAATCTGAATAGGATAGATCACTCTAAAAAGCAGATCATTTAAATCACTCGCTAACAGCTCTGGAAGATAAATTGGGAATATAAGAGCAGCAAGATAGAGCAGCGCGTAAATCCACAGGAAATAGCAAATGTTTAACCATTTAGAGCTTTTATTGGCCAACCGTATTTGAATCGCGTAAACGATGCCCCAAATGATAAACGGAAAAGACATGTTTAATAGCAAAATTGGATGTAAATCACCGAATAGTAAGAAAGCAAACAGAATAAATCCGATTCCTATTAACAATAGAAATCCAATCGTGATATTGACAGTATGAATGATTCTTTTTTTAATCACGCTGCTGTTACCAAAAGAGTAAGTTAAGGCAGTTCTGTATATTAAGAAAATCGTTCCGCCTAGAATAGAATAAAACACAATATGCCAGGAAAGTCCGTCATTGAAATGTGGAAAAGCAAAAACAAACATCAGGAGTAAATGTAGGACAAGAGAAAGGTTAAGCCACAGTTTTCGATTCACAATATAAGTTTTATTTAACGAAAAAAAGAGAATAAGCGCATGCGCGATCGCCGGCATAAATAGCCAGTAATTGGCGACATTTTCTACGAAAAGAATAGAAAAGTACTGCACACAAACAAATAAGTATGAGCCGAGGGCCAATATAAGCAAAAGCTCTCTTCGGTAGGGAAACATTGCTTGTTGAAGACCATCTCCAATTGTTGCTTCATGACCGAATTCTTTCATCGCCATTTCCTCCGCTTCTTTTTCGGTATAACCTTGCTCAACATACGTTTGTTTGATAAGCGTTAAATGATCGTACATTTCATCAAACATATCTTGACGTTCTTCTTTTGGACAATCAGTTTGGTTGACAATCCGCAGCAGATAGGTATTCATTTTAGCGCTCATAAGAGGCTCCCGTGCGCTTGATAAGCTGGCTTAACGTTGCCCAATCTTTTTGCTTACGTTGTAATTCTTTTCTACCATCTTCCGTGATCGTGTAATACTTTCTACGCGAACCAGCACTGTCGTTCCAATACGATGAAATCCATTCTTTCTTTTCCATTCGTTTTAGCGCTGGGTAGAGCGTACCTTCACTCATGTTATATGTTTCATCACTAAGCGTCTTTAATTTTTTCGTCATTTCATAGCCATATAAGTCTTTCGCTTCAATCAGTGAGAGAAGAAGAAAGTCGATGCTACCTTTCATCATTTCTTTATCCATTTCGTATCCACCCTTTCAACCCATGCATCGTATAACAATGGTATTGGAAATACAACCCAATTATTAATGAAAAGTGTGTAATGGTAGAACGACTTTTATTTGGAAAAAGTAGTCATGCTCTCATACATTGTCAGCTTTTGGATAATCTAATAAGACTATATTGAGGAGGACTACTTATGCCCGCTATATTGTCTGTTGCCACTGCTGATTTACCATACGAGCTACCACAACATCAAACGATGGAATTTGCCAAAGAGTTATTCTCGGAGAGCTTCCAGGATATTGAACGTTTATTAAAGGTGTTCGCAAATGGGGAAATACGCAAACGTCATTTCTCTCAACCGATGGAATGGTTTAAAGAGGATCATCCCTTAGGGGATCGCAATCGTTGTTATATTGAAGATGCTACGACCTATAGTGCAATGGCAATTGAGTCATGTTTAGAAATGGGGACATTCTTAAAAAAAAGTATACAACCTAGTGAAATTGATGCAATCGTTTTTGTATCAAGTACAGGCATGTCTACTCCCTCATTAGATGCACGGATTATGAACAAGCTTCCTTTTCGTACAGATACAAAGCGAATACCGTTATGGGGACTTGGCTGCGCAGGAGGAGCTGCTGGGTTGAGTCGAGGTTATGAGTATTGTTTGGCTTATCCTAAATCAGCGGTGCTTGTTGTTTGTGTCGAGCTTTGTGGACTAACCTTTCAAAAGGATGATCATTCTAAAAGCAATCTTATTGGGACATCGCTCTTTGCTGATGGGGTCGCTTGCGCCTTGCTAGTTGGTGATCAATCACCACTTCTAAAAGAACGGAAACAAGAAGAATATGTAGCGATTCAGTCAACTCAATCAACGTTGATGCCAGATTCGGAGGATGTAATGGGTTGGGATGTGCAGAATAACGGTTTAAACGTTGTTTTTTCAAGGAGCATTCCCTCTATTGTTTCAAATTGGTTAGAACCTGTTGTCACCGATTACTTAAAGAAAGAAGATGTAGCTCTTGAAGACATTGACGCATTCATTGCTCACCCTGGTGGAAAAAAGGTGCTGGAAGCCTACGAAAAGGCTCTGAAATTCTCATCTGAGAAAACGGCGCTTTCCCGTTTCGTGTTAAGTGAATATGGCAATATGTCATCGCCGACGGTTTTGTATGTTTTAAAAGCGTGCATGGAGCAGGAACATGAACAAGGTGAAAAAGGATTAATTGCTGCACTTGGGCCTGGTTTTTGTTCAGAAATGCTCTTAGTAGAATGGCGAGGTGAAGGTGCTTGATATGGGTATATGGCATAATCTCCATTATTATTGTACAACGATTAATTGAAGTTGTTGTAGCAAAAAGAAACGAACGTTGGATGAAAAGCATTGGCGGTATTGAAGCAGGTAAAGCGCATTATCGTTGGATGGTTGCTCTTCACGTTAGTTTCTTTGTTGCTTTGCTTTTAGAAGTAACCTTTACAACGCCAAGCCTTACGAATAGTAGTGTAGTGGCTCTATCAATCGTTATCGTAGCCCAGAGTATTCGTATTTGGGCGTTAACTTCTTTAGGAAGATATTGGAATACAAAAATTATTGTTTTGCCCGATGCGCCTGTTGTTGAAAAAGGTCCGTATCGCTTTCTTCGTCATCCTAATTATGCAGTCGTTATTACAGAGATTGCGTTTGTTCCGCTTATTTTTCAAGCGTACTGGACAGCAATCCTCTTTACATTATTGAACGCATGGATGTTAAGGGTGCGCATTGAAGTGGAAGAAGAAGCGCTTAATCATATGACAGGTAATTATACGGAGCGATTTGAGCGGAAAAAGCGGTTTTGGTTTGTCTGATAAATGGGTTCCATAGAAAAAACGATAGAGCAGTAGAATGAAGGAGTTTTCTTTTAATCAATAAGTGTTGCTTCTGCATCGCTTCATGATTAAAAGGACTCTTTTTTTAAAGGGTAAAAGTCATAAAAGTAAATCTTTCTAGATTCGTATACTTTGTAAACTAACTTTTATAACTATACGTTGATTAAAAGACATAATTCCTTTGTTTTATAAAAAAAGATTATTTCTCTCGATCTTTTTAAAGGGATTTTGATAAGTTAAGACGTAATGTACGCATAACAGTTTTTTTTAGCATCTTTTACAATGAAATAAATGAAAAAAGCAAGCAACCGTATATGATTTAAGTAAAAAAGGGGAGGAAATACAATGAAAGTAGGTATTAGTTCATATAGTTTATATCAAGCGATGCAGGCAGGGGAAATGACAATTTTAGATGTAATTGATTATGTAGCCGAGACAGGAGCAGAGCATATTGAGATTGTACCTGTTGGATTTGACTTGCTCAATAACATTGAGTTAGTGGATGAGATTAAAAGCAGGGCGAACGATAAAGGATTAGAGATTTCCAATTATGCAGTAGGAGCAAATTTCATTCAACATTCTAAAGAAGCATACGACGAAGCGATTAATAGTGTAAAGCAGCACGTGGATATAGCCGCTCGATTGGGAGCAAAGCGAATGCGTCATGATGTAGCAAGCCGTAATCTTAACGAAACAACCTATGCATTTTTTGAAGAAGATTTGCCTTTGCTTATTCAAGCTTGTCGAGAAATAGCAGACTATGCAAAGCAATATAATATCATTACAAGTGTGGAAAATCACGGCTTTTATATCCAAGCAAGTGAACGAGTGTTGCGACTTGTTCGAGCTGTTGATCGAGATAATTTTAAAACAACCCTTGATGTAGGTAATTTTCTCTGTGTAGATGAAGATCCGTTCGTTGGAGTAGCGAACAATCTTCCTTATGCGTCGATGGTTCATTTTAAAGACTTCTATTATCGAAAGGCAGACGACTTACCAATCAAAGAAGGTTGGCTACAAACAACCTCAGGTCGTTACTTGCGAGGTGCTATTGTGGGACAAGGTGACATTCCGATTCGAGAGATTGTTGCATATATGCAAGAAAAGAATTATGAAGGCTATGTCTCAATTGAATTCGAGGGAATGGAGGCGTGCCAAAAAGGAGCAAAGTTGGGTTTGGATGCCATTAAGCATTTATGGAAAGAGAGAGTAAAGTAGCAACAGCATGAACAGGTGGTTTTGTCAGTGAAGCGAGCTAACCAGAAACTCAATTAGATACGCTCCTCTTTTAGACTTAGAACAACTGTACCTTAGAAGAATTTGAACCGGTTAGGAGAAGCAATTGTGATACACTACAGGTAAGTACGCGAAAAAGGTAGGGTATTAGAATGAAGAAAAAGCAGCGGTTTGAAGTAAAGGACGACGAAACAATAGACGAGTGCTTGCAACGAATGCAGCAGCTAGGTTATCAACCGATAAAACGAATGGAAAAACCTGTTTTTACAGAAGTAAAAGGAAAAGATCCAGTATGGAAAAAGCAACAAATTATGTTTGAGGGCATTCTCACTGAGAGCCAACAAGAAAAGAGCTAGCTATACTCGTAAAGCCCTACTGTGAATGATTCACAGTGGGGCTTTTTGTCTTATTTTCTTTTAGCAATAAATGCTTGAGTGAAATAGTGTGGAAAGACGGCATGGGCAAGCATTGTTATACCGTTTAACATAAGTAGCAAAGCGAAGAAAACAACGAGCATATCACTATGCGTAAAAAGCAACGTCAATAAATAAAGAAGAAAACCGTTTAAAATCGTTGACGGGAATAGTGATTTGGTTAAGCTTATTAGAAATGTAGATGGAGCTGCGATAAGTAGAAAAAAGAAAGCAAAGGCTAGTAAATGGAAGTCACTCAAACCAAAAAACACAACTAGAATGGGTGTAGCCCAACATGCCATAAGCACGCCAATCGTGATAGATGAAAGCCAAAATGAGGGAACCTCCAATTCTTTTTGAAAAAACCCTCGCCAACCAATCTCTAAAAACGCGGTAATGAAGAAAAGATAAAACCACCATTGGTGAAACACTCCAAATTCATTTGGAAAAGAGATGATGTATAGGCCAAAAAAGACGAATGGTATAAATAGGCTCAGCACCCATGCAGGCGTTGGTTTTGCTGTTAAAAATAAAGAGTGAGCTAAAGAGTGGTTTGTAGTCGATTCATGCACAATGACAGCAGATACAGCTGGTGCTAGACATGCAAAAAATAAAAAATACTGAGGAGGCAAATCAGGTCTTGCTAATAGTAAGGCAACCATACTCCAAGATAAGCCAAAAGCGATAAATAAAAAGGATCGTTTAATTCGCTGTTCAAAGGAGCGCACCTTGTTTCCTCCTTTCTATAGGCATTTACCATAGCTTATGCAAATGTAGAAAGAAAGTGAGTCTTTTCCCATTTGAGTTAAAAGCGAACATTGTGAAAAGACAATTGTATAAATGTTCGACTATATGTTGACATTAGCTCGATTCCTGCGTAAACTGAAAGTGCGAATTGGAATGAAAACGAATATATCACCTCATATAATCTCAGGGATATGGCCTGAACGTTTCTACCTAACGACCGTAAATTGTTAGACTATGGGGAAAGACAAAAGCGCTTATTTAGGCTTTAACGACACAGTTGTCGTCTTTTCTCTTATGTAGATTTGGACGAACTGTGTTTTTCTTTTTTTAGAAAAAAATATCGGGGGATGAAGATGAACCAACCACGAATTGGCGTCATAATGGGAAGTACGTCAGATTGGCCGACGATGAAACACGCATGTGATGTATTAGACGAATTAGGTATTGCGTATGAAAAAGAAGTTGTTTCTGCTCATCGAACGCCAGATTTAATGTTTGAATATGCAGAGCAAGCCCTTCATAAAGGGTTAAATGTGATTATTGCTGGCGCAGGAGGCGCAGCTCACTTACCGGGAATGGTAGCTGCTAAGACGACGGTACCTGTTATAGGTGTGCCAGTTCAATCGAAGGCATTGAATGGGTTGGACTCCCTTCTTTCGATTGTACAAATGCCTGGAGGGGTTCCAGTTGCTACGGTTGCAATTGGTAAAGCAGGAGCAACAAATGCAGGACTTTTAGCAGCGCAAATCTTAGGGATAGAAGATAAACGTATACAGGAACGTCTGCAAGCAAGACGAGAAAGAATAAGACAGACGGTGATGGATCATCGAGGTGAATTACAATGACCATTGTGAAACCAGGAAGCACGATTGGCATTATTGGTGGGGGTCAGTTAGGTAGGATGATGGCATTGTCTGCAAAAGCAATGGGGTATCGGATTGCAGTGCTTGATCCAACCCCTGACGCACCTTGTGCTCAAGTAGCAGACCATGTCATTACAGCTTCTTATGATGATTATGAAGCTTGTAAAGAATTGGCGTCAATAAGTGATGTTATTACGTATGAATTTGAAAATATCGATGAACAAGCAGCTGCACAATTATTGGCAGTTAGTGATTTTCCACAAGGATATAAAGTGCTAGCGACAACTCAGCATCGATTAAAGGAAAAACAAGCATTACGTCACCTTCACGTACCTGTCGCACCGTTTGCGGCTATTCAATCCCTTCACGATCTAGAAGAAGCCGTTGCAATAACGAACTTTCCAGCAGTAGTGAAAACGTGCCGAGGTGGATACGATGGAAAAGGACAAAAAGTTGTTCATACATGGGACGAACTAACAGATGCCGCTGAGCATCTCCTTACCTATGGCGAGCTTGTTATAGAGGCTTTTGTTCCCTTTACTTGTGAAGTTTCAGTAATTGCGACTAAATCAAGGAATGGTGAGATTTCGGTTTTTCCACTAGTTGAAAACGAACACCAAGACAGTATTTTACATCGTACAATTGCACCGGCTCGTGTTAGTGAAGTAGTGGAAAAAGAAGCAAAACAAATTGCCATGCAGATTGTTGAAGGACTCGAAGTAGTTGGGACATTAGCAGTTGAAATGTTTGTGACAGATGATAACAAACTAGTCGTTAATGAACTTGCCCCTAGACCGCACAATTCTGGGCATTATACAATAGAGGCTTGTAAGACCTCTCAATTTGAACAGCATATCCGTGCCATTTGTGGATTACCACTTGGTGAAACAACATTGCTCACACCTGCAGTTATGGAAAATCTGCTCGGCGAGCATGTGGCACCACTGATGGAACGGTTAAATGAACTGAATCGCATTTCCCTCCATTTATATGGAAAGAAAGAAGCAAAATGGAAGCGGAAGATGGGGCATTTAACAGTGCTTGGTGAAGATTCAACCAGGTGTTTGCAAATCCTTGATGCATTTTGGGAGAAAAAAATGAAAGTCTTGGAGGAAATAGAATGATTGAACGTTATACTCGTCCTGAAATGGGTGCCATTTGGACCGATGAAAACCGTTATCAAGCATGGCTAGAAGTGGAAATTGTAGCGTGTGAAGCGTGGGCGGAGCTTGGAGAAATCCCGGAAGAAGATGTGAAGAAAATTCGTGAAAATGCGAGCTTCGATGTAAATCGAATCTTAGAAATTGAAGAGGAAACGCGTCATGATGTTGTTGCCTTTACTCGAGCCGTTTCAGAAACATTAGGTGAAGAACGCAAATGGGTGCACTACGGTCTTACATCAACAGATGTTGTTGATACAGCGTTATCCTACTTGTTGAAGCAAGCAAATGATATTCTTGCAGCTGACTTAAATCGATTCTTAGACATTATTAAACAAAAAGCAAATGAACATAAATTTACTATTATGATGGGCCGTACTCATGGTGTGCATGCTGAACCAACGACATTTGGTCTAAAGCTTGCCTTATGGTATGAAGAAATGAAGCGTAATATTGAACGTTTTGAACATGCAGCAGAGGGTGTTCGTTTTGGAAAACTATCTGGAGCTGTCGGAACCTATGCGAATATTGATCCACGTGTAGAAGAAATCGTTTGTAAGAAACTTGGACTAAATCCAGCGCCAATTTCTACACAGACACTACAGCGTGACCGTCACGCGGAATATATGGCAAGTTTGGCTCTTATTGCTACGTCTATTGAAAAATTCGCTGTTGAAATTCGTGGACTTCAAAAAAGCGAACTTCGAGAAGTAGAAGAGTATTTTGCAAAAGGGCAAAAAGGTTCATCAGCCATGCCACATAAAAGAAATCCTATTGGCTCTGAAAATATGACTGGCTTGGCTCGACTTATTCGAGGCTATATGAATACTGCTTATGACAATGTTGTACTCTGGCATGAGCGTGACATTTCTCACTCGTCAGCGGAGCGTGTTATTTTACCAGATGCAACGATTACATTAAATTACATGTTAAATCGTTTCGGAAACATTGTGAAGAACTTAACGGTGTTCCCTGAGAATATGAAGCGAAATATGACACGTACGTACGGATTAATTTATTCCCAGCGTGTATTACTCAGTTTAATTGATAAAGGAATGGTACGTGAAGAAGCGTATGATTTAGTTCAGCCTAAAGCGACTCAAGCTTGGGAAGAAGGCGTACAATTCCGCAAACTCATTGAAAGTGAGCCGAGAATCACCGACGTGCTTTCCAATGAAGAATTAGATGAGTGCTTTAATTATGAACACCATATGAAACACGTGGATACCATTTTTAATCGTTTAGGAATAAGCGAGTAAAATTCGTTAACGAAGGGCTGATGACAACGTGACAAAACAAGACTTGCTCTATGAAGGTAAGGCTAAACGCATTTATCGGACAGAAGAGGCAGATACGCTTTGGGTGGAGTATAAAGATGAAGCAACTGCATTCAATGGTGAAAAGAAAGATACGCTTTTAGGCAAAGCAAAGCTGAATAACGAGATTTCTTCGCATCTATTTATGCGTCTTGCGGAGCAAGGGATTCCGTCTCACTTTATTCGGAGATTATCTGACACAGAACAGCTTGTCAAACAAGTAACGATTATCCCCCTAGAAGTGGTTGTCCGTAATGTGGTAGCAGGCAGTATGGCAAAACGTCTTGGAATACAAGAAGGAACAGCCCTTCCAAGACCCATTGTTGAATTTTACTATAAAGACGATGCCCTCGGTGATCCTTTGATCACTGAGGACCATATCGGTCTTTTAGAAGCAGCGAGTCAAGATGAAGTAGAAACGTTAAAAGAGATGGCATTAGCAGTCAATGAACAGTTGAGTGAATTATTTGACGGTATTAACGTTCGTTTAATTGATTTCAAACTTGAATTTGGACGCTTAAAAGAAGGAACCATCCTTTTAGCAGATGAAATCTCACCTGATACATGTCGATTGTGGGATAAAGATACGAACCAACGACTGGATAAAGATTTGTTTCGACGTAATATTGGTAATCTTCAAGAAGGTTATCAAGAGATTTTAAATCGATTAATAACGACATAATGTATGTTTGGACTCGTTTCATTAGAAAACAGAATTAATAAAATTGGCGACGACTCTTGCAAGGGACAACACGCTTTTGGAAACAATGAAGGAAGAAAATGATGCGTAATGGTGGAGATCGTGCCTAGGGAAAGCGTCTGCCAATTAAAGTAGAGATGATCTTCTATCTAAGCGAATGATCAACTAAACGACCAACGGGGGTAACGACATGTATAAAGTGAAGGTGTATGTAACATTGCGTGAAAGTGTACTAGATCCACAAGGAGTTGCTGTAAAAGATGCACTCCACACAATGGATTATGCAGAAGTAGCAGATGTTCGAATTGGGAAGTATTTAGAGCTACAACTTGAAGATGTGGCAAATGTAGATGAGCGAGTAAAAGAAATGTGTGAAAAGTTACTTGCGAATACGGTTATAGAAGATTACCGCTTTGATGTGGAGGAGGTTGTCCCATCATGAAGTTTGCCGTCATTGTATTTCCCGGTTCTAACTGTGATGCCGATATGTACCATGCCATAAAAGATGGATTAGGTGAAGAGGTAGAGTATGTTTTTCATACAGAGACATCATTAGATGGATATGATGCCGTGTTGTTACCAGGTGGATTCTCTCATGGAGACTACTTGCGCTCTGGTGCGATTGCTCGGTTTGCTCCAATTATGCCAGCTGTTATTGAGGCAGCGAATGCTGGAAAGCCGGTGCTTGGGGTTTGTAACGGTTTTCAAATTCTACTAGAATCAGGGTTATTGCCAGGAGCGATGAAGCGTAACATTGATTTAAAATTTATTTGTCGCAACGTTGAACTTCTAGTAGAAAACAATGAGACAGTATTCACATCTTCATACAATCAGGGGGAAACCATTCTTATTCCAGTTGCTCATGGTGAAGGGAATTATGAGTGTGATGATGAAACATATGAGCAAATGTTAGCAAACAAGCAAATTGTTTTTCGTTACAACGAGCATGTAAATGGTTCAAAAGCGCAAATTGCCGGAATTGTAAATGAACGAGGGAATGTGCTTGGTATGATGCCACACCCTGAGCGGGCAGTCGACTCACTACTCGGAAATCAGCAAGGTCTGGCGCTATTTACATCGATTTTATCCAATTGGAGGGAATCTTATGTCACTACTTCTTGAGCCAAGTGCAGAAGCAATTAAAGAGAAACAACTTTATAAAGAAATGGGATTGACGGATGAAGAATTTGCGTTAGCGGAAAGCATTGTTGGTCGCCCTTTAAACTTTACGGAAACGGGTTTATTTTCCGTTATGTGGTCGGAGCATTGTAGCTATAAAAATTCAAAAGTCTTATTAAAAAAATTCCCAATAGATGGTGAGAAAGTACTGCAAGGTCCAGGTGAAGGTGCTGGTATTATTGATATTGAAGACGAGCAAGCCGTTGTTTTCAAAATTGAAAGTCACAATCATCCATCAGCGATTGAACCATACCAAGGTGCGGCAACAGGCGTTGGTGGGATCTTACGTGATGTGTTTTCAATGGGGGCTCGTCCAATTGCCTTGTTAAATTCTCTGCGTTTTGGAGAGCTACAGTCACCAAAAGTAAAGTATTTGTTTGAAGAAGTAGTAGCGGGTATTGCCGGTTATGGCAACTGTATTGGTGTGCCAACTGTTGGCGGAGAAGTCCAGTTTGATCCTTGTTATGAAGCGAATCCCCTAGTGAATGCGATGTGTGTCGGTTTAATAGATCACAAGGATATTCAAAAAGGGCAGGCTAAAGGGATTGGCAACACGGTTATGTATGTAGGTGCAAGTACTGGTAGAGATGGCATTCATGGCGCAACGTTTGCTTCAGAGGAACTAAGTGATTCATCTGATGAAAAGCGGCCAGCTGTGCAAGTAGGTGATCCGTTTATGGAGAAGCTGCTTCTTGAGGCATGCCTTGAAGTTGTAAAGTGTGACGCATTAATTGGGATTCAAGATATGGGGGCAGCAGGACTAACATCATCGTCAGCGGAAATGGCGAGTAAAGCGGGCTCTGGTATTGAAATGAACTTGGACCTTGTTCCTCAACGGGAAACAGGAATGACGCCTTACGAAATGATGCTGTCTGAATCACAAGAACGAATGCTACTAGTAGTAGAGAAAGGGCGAGAAGACGAAATCAAAGCCATTTTTGAACGCTGGAATCTTCATGCTGTTGAAGTTGGTATTGTAACGGATGATCGTCGTTTAAGACTTCTTCATAATGGAGAAGTAGTGGCAGATGTTCCTGTAGATGCTCTTGCAGAAGATGCACCAGTTTACCATAAACCGTCTCAGATCCCAGCTTATTTTGAAGCGTTTCAAGCGGAAGCACCATTCGTACCAGACATTTCTGATGCGAAAGAAACTCTTATGCACTTACTCGCACAACCAACGATTGCAAGCAAAGAGTGGGTTTATCAACAGTATGATCATATGGTACAGACGAATACAGTTGTGTCCCCTGGTTCAGATGCTGCGGTTGTGAGAATACGAGGAACAAAGAAAGCCCTTGCCATGACAACCGATTGTAACTCACGCTACTTATACTTAGATCCTGAAGTCGGTGGGAAAATTGCAATTGCTGAAGCAGCTAGAAATCTAGTTTGTTCAGGGGCGACGCCACTTGGAGTAACCGATTGCTTAAACTATGGGAATCCAGAGAGACCAGAGATTTTTTGGCAACTGGAAAAATCAACAGATGGATTGAGTGAAGCGTGTCGAGTGCTAAATACTCCTGTTATCGGGGGAAATGTTTCGCTCTATAATGAACGCTCTGGAGGAGCCGTTTACCCAACGCCAGTTATAGGAATGGTTGGTCTCATTGAAGATGTGTCTTACATTACGACACAAACAGTAAAAGAGGCTGGAGACATTTTATACGTTATTGGAGAAACAAAGCCAGAGTTTAGTGGAAGCGAGATTCAAAAAGTAAGCCAAGGCACTTTATCAGGAAAAGCACCAGCCATTGATTTAAATGTAGAAAAAAATCGCCAACAGCAACTTTTAGCTGCCATTCAAGCAGGCGTCGTTGCTTCTGCACACGATGTGGCTGAGGGTGGAATGGCTGTCGCAATTGCAGAAAAGCTTTTTGGGACATCTTTTGGCGCACAAGTGGTTTGGACGAATCAAGTAGCCGACTTGTTTGCGGAAAGTCAATCACGCTTCGTTGTAACGGTAAAAGAAGCCAACAAACAGCAGTTTGAACAAATTGTTCGCGATGCAAAGCCTATTGGAACTGTAACTGCAGAGGAAACACTTCAATTCACAACAGATGGAGAGATCATACTGTCTGCGGAAGTAAAAGAACTTGAGTCAGCTTGGAAAGGGGCTATCCCATGTTTGCTGAAATCAAAGGACTAAATGAAGAGTGTGGTGTGTTTGCAGTCTTTGGTCATAAAGATGCTGCACAAATAACGTACTACGGCTTGCACAGTCTACAACATCGTGGGCAGGAGGGAGCTGGAATCGTCGTATCTGACGGCGAAAAACTCTCTGCTCACAAAGGGCTTGGCCTCGTAAATGATGTCTTTAATCCAGATATTTTAGCAGGTCTGCACGGAAAAGCAGCGATTGGTCATGTTCGCTATGCAACAGCAGGTGGGGGTGGTTATGCGAACGTTCAGCCACTGTTTTTCAACTCTCAAAAAGGTGGCTTGGCTATCGCTCATAATGGAAATTTGGTTAATGCGAATCATCTTAAGCACCAGCTTGAAGCGCAAGGATCGATCTTTCAATCGACGTCTGACACGGAAGTGCTTGCCCATTTAATAAAGCGTAGCGGCTATTTCAGTTTAGAAGATCAAATGAAAAATGCCCTTTCCTCTCTAAAAGGTGCTTACGCATTTGCCGTATTAAATGAACGTCAATTAATGGTTGCGCTAGACCCAAATGGCTTGCGTCCACTATCAATTGGACGGTTAGGTGATGCTTATGTGGTCGCGTCTGAAACGTGTGCGTTTGATATTGTTGGTGCAACCTTTGAGCGTGAAGTATTGCCGGGAGAACTATTAATCATTGATGATACTGGGATGCGAAGCGAGCGCTTTGTTTCTCCAGGGAATCGGGCTATATGCAGTATGGAATACGTGTACTTTGCAAGACCTGATTCAAACGTGGATCACATCAACGTTCATACCGCTCGAAAAAGTTTAGGTAAGCAGCTAGCCATTGAGTCCCCAATTGAAGCGGACGTGGTGACCGGTGTACCAGATTCGAGTATTTCCGCAGCCATTGGCTATGCAGAACAAGCGGGCATTCCTTATGAGCTTGGTATGATTAAGAATCGGTATGTTGGACGGACGTTCATTCAACCATCGCAAGAATTAAGAGAGCAAGGCGTTAAAATGAAACTCTCTCCCGTTCGTGGTGTAGTAGAAGGAAAGCGTGTCGTTATGATTGATGATTCGATTGTACGGGGGACAACGAGTAGACGAATTGTCAACATGTTACGAGAAGCCGGTGCCGTTGAGGTTCATGTACGAATTTCGTCACCGCCGATAAAGAATCCATGCTTTTATGGCATTGATACATCAACAACAGAAGAACTCATTGCTTCTTCTCATTCCATTGAAGAGATGAGAGAAATGATGGGTGCTGATAGCTTGGCGTTTTTATCAACGGATGGGTTGAAAGTAGGGATTGGTCGCTCGGAAGCGATGCATAACTGCGGACAATGTTTAGCTTGCTTTACAGGAGAGTACCCAACGGAAATTTATGCGGATACGCTACATCCACATGCAAAACTTTAAGAGAAGAAGTGGAGGAATGAATTGTGTCACAAGCTTATAAGCAAGCAGGCGTTGACATAGAAGCTGGTTACGAAGCTGTAAAACGAATGAAAGCCCATGTTGAGCGGACAAAACGTCAAGGTGTGTTAGGTGCTTTAGGCGGATTTGGTGGGAATTTTGATTTATCCCATTTAGAGTTGAAAGAGCCTGTTCTTGTCTCAGGGACAGACGGTGTGGGAACGAAGCTAATACTTGCCTTTATGGCGGATCAGCATGATACGATCGGTCAAGATGCCGTTGCCATGTGTGTGAATGACATCGTTGTTCAAGGAGCAGAG
Organism: Shouchella oshimensis; assembly: GCF_004375095.1. Lineage (NCBI taxonomy): Bacteria > Bacillati > Bacillota > Bacilli > Caryophanales > Bacillaceae > Shouchella > Shouchella oshimensis. The sequence continues at coordinate 48,680 of NZ_SNUX01000003.1, forward strand.
CCACTGTTCTTTTTAGATTACTTAGCTCTTGGAAAAGCAGATCCTGCTAAAATTGAAGCGATTGTCAAGGGTGTTGCTGACGGGTGCGAATTAGCAGGCTGTGCCCTCATAGGCGGAGAAACAGCAGAAATGCCTGGAATGTACAGTGAAGAAGAATATGATTTAGCTGGTTTTTCTGTCGGTGCCGTTGAGAAAAGTCAAATGATTACTGGAGAATCAATTGAAGCTGGAGATGTACTTATTGGTTTAGCTTCGAGCGGTCTTCATTCAAATGGTTTTTCTCTTGTCCGTAAGCTCTTGCTTGAAGAAGCTGGTCTTTCGTTACAAAGTGTTCCTAAAGAGTTAGGAAAACCCCTCGTAGAAGAACTGCTTACGCCGACTAAAATTTACGTTAAACCTGTACTTGAAGCTGTTCGTTCGCAACTTGTAAAAGGGGCTGCACATATTACAGGCGGTGGGTTTTACGAAAACATCCCAAGAATGTTGCCAGAAGGTTTAGGTGCAGAGATTGATTACGGATCATGGCCAATTCCCGCAATTTTTACATTTATAAAAGATCAAGGATCATTATCTGATCAGGATCTATTTTCAACGTTCAATATGGGTATTGGTATGGTACTAACCGTAACAGAAGAACGCCTCCATGAAGCCATTCGTTGCCTAGAAGACGCAGGAGAGACAGCCTATATTATTGGCAGAGTGACTGGTCAAGAAGGTGTTACAATTGGGAGTATTCAGCTATGAGGCTAGCAATCTTTGCTTCTGGCTCTGGTACAAATGCAGAGAATCTAATTCAACAAACGCAAAAAGGATTAGCTAAAGGAGACGTAGTGCTCGTTGTTAGCGATAAACGACAGGCACCTGTTCTTAAAAAAGCAAGTGAACTAGGAGTAGAAACTGCGGAAGTCATCCCGAGCAGCTTTGAAGATAAACAAGCATATGAAACATACCTTATTGAACGGTTAAACGCTGCTAAAGTAGAATTTATCCTGCTAGCTGGTTATATGCGTCTCATTGGGCCTGTGCTCTTGCAAGCGTATGAAGGAAGAATTGTAAACATTCATCCGTCATTGTTACCGCATTTTCCAGGTCTTGATGCAGTGGGACAAGCACTTGAAGCCAAAGCAAAAGAAACAGGTGTGACCATTCATTACGTCGATGCAGGCATGGATACTGGTCCGGTGATCGCCCAAGAAAAAATAGCGATTGAGCTAGATGATGACCATGTATCTTTAACAAAGAAAATTCAAGCAGTCGAGCATCAACTTTACCCACATGTTGTCAATCAGATTGTGGCAGAAAAGACTAGGGGAGAAAACGAATGAAGAAACGTGCACTCGTAAGCGTATCAAATAAAGATGGACTAATTCCATTTGTTAATGGACTTGTCGAACAGGGTATTGAAATTCTTTCAACGGGTGGAACAAAACGGTCGTTAGAAGAAGCCGGGATTCCAGTAAAGAATGTATCAGACGTCACTGCATTTCCAGAAATATTAGATGGGCGAGTGAAAACATTACACCCGTCCATTCATGGTGGTTTACTCGCTAGACGTGATAAAGAAGAACATATGGAACAAATAAAGGAACTAGCGATTACACCGATTGATTATGTTATTGTCAATCTCTACCCATTTGCCGAGACGGTTGCAAAGCCGGATGCATCTTTTGAAGATGCAATTGAGAACATTGATATTGGTGGGCCAAGTATGCTACGTTCTGCCGCGAAAAACCATGCGGATGTGACAGTTATTGTGGATCCTGATGATTACAAAACAGTCCTTGCTAGCTTAGACCAAAGCGATGAGCAGCAACGTTCTCTTCGTAAGAAGCTAGCTGCTAAAGTATTTCGTCATACGGCTGCTTACGATGCACTTATTGCTTCTTATTTAACAGAAGCGGTGGACGAGCGTCATCCAGAATCACTTACTGTTACATATACCCATAAGCAAGCATTACGTTATGGTGAAAACCCGCATCAAAAAGCGGCATTTTACGAGAAAAGTACTGGATCAGCCTCTTCAATAGCAAAAGCGAAACAGCTACACGGAAAAGAGCTTTCTTACAACAATATTAATGATGCCAATGCGGCACTTGAAGTCATTAAAGAATTCACAGAACCAGCTGCTGTTGCCATTAAGCATATGAATCCATGTGGTGTTGGAACTGGCGAAACAATCGCTACCGCTTTTAATCGCGCCTATGAAGCCGATTCAAAATCAATATTCGGTGGCATCGTAGCTCTTAACCGTGAAGTAGATAAAGAAACCGCACAAAAAATGAGCGAGATTTTCTTAGAAGTTATTCTTGCTCCGCAATTTAGTCCGGAAGCAAAAGAAATGTTGATGAAGAAAAAGAACATTCGCTTACTAGAAGTAGCAGTCCATAAAGGCGAAACAGAAGATAAGCTAACGTCCATTCACGGTGGCTTACTGTTGCAAGAAGAAGATTCCCTAGGACTGGATGATGCGGAACTCAGTGTTGTGACTAAGCGCGAACCGACTGAAGAAGAGTGGACAACATTATCTTTAGGTTGGAAAGTCGTCAAGCATGTAAAATCAAATGCTATTGTACTAGCAAATGGTGAGATGACAGTTGGTGTTGGTGCAGGACAAATGAATCGTGTTGGTTCTGCGGCAATCGCGATAGAACAAGCAGGTGAACGAGCAAAAGGGGCAGTGCTTGCATCTGATGCGTTTTTCCCTTACGGTGATACAGTAGAAACAGCAGCGAAAGCAGGAGTCACAGCGATTATTCAACCTGGAGGATCTGTTCGAGATGATGAATCGATTCAAAAGGCAGATGAATATGGCATTGCGATGGTGTTTACTGGCTTACGTCATTTTAAACATTAAGGGGGACACGATTCATGAATGTATTAATTATTGGAAACGGTGGAAGAGAGCATGCGATTGCTTGGAGTGCATCAAACAGCACGCTTGTTGAGACGGTCTATATAGCGCCAGGTAATGATGGCATGGCTGGCCTTGGGGTTTGCCTTGGTCTTGAATCAACCGATCACGATGCACTTGTGCAGTTTGCCATACAAAGTGACATTGGCTTAGTCATTGTCGGACCAGAAATTCCTTTATTAGAAGGGTTGGTAGACCGATTTGAGCTTGAAGAGATACCTGTATTCGGTCCAAGGAAAGAAGCGGCTATCCTTGAAGGGTCTAAGTCGTTTGCAAAAGAATTAATGCATCAGTACAGTATTCCCACAGCAGTATCAAAAACATTTACTGAGTTTGAAGCTGCAGCAAGCTATGTAAGAGCAGAAGGAGCACCCATCGTTATAAAAGCAGATGGTCTTGCAGCGGGAAAAGGTGTAACGGTTGCCTTAACAGAAGAAGAAGCTATCGGTGCACTTCATCATATTTTAGTTGATCATGGGTTTGGGGAAGCTGGTGCCAAAGTCGTCATTGAAGAATACCTTGATGGGGAAGAACTATCACTAATGGCATTCGTTAATGGGACAACGGTCGTTCCAATGGTCCCGGCGCAAGATCACAAGCGTGCCTATGATGGAGACAAAGGTCCAAACACAGGCGGCATGGGTGCATACTCCCCGGTACCTCAGTTTTCTGACCATGATGTTGAAGAAGCTGTAAGAACGATTCTACAACCAACAGCCAACGCAATGGTGAAGGAAGGACGTTCTTTTACTGGGGTTCTATACGCTGGCTTAATGATGACTGCTCATGGTCCGAAAGTGATTGAATTTAATGCACGCTTTGGTGACCCTGAAACACAAGTAGTCCTGCCACGGTTAGAGTCAGACTTAATTGACGTGATGCTACGTGTTCTAAACGGAAAACCGGTTCAGCTAGAGTGGAAAAAAGAAGCGGTAGTAGGGGTTGTGCATGCAAGTGTAGGCTATCCACAGGGCTATGCAAAGGGTGTTGTCATAGAAGGAATAGAAGAAGCCGCTAAGGAAGGGCTTGTTTTCCATGCTGGTACGAAACAATCTTCGTCAAAGTGGAAAACAAGCGGTGGGAGAGTCTTACTCGTTGCAGGTACAGGTGAAACCATTGAAACAGCACAACAACATGCGTACCAAGTAAGTGAACAAATTACAAGTGAAGGTTTATTCTATCGTAAAGATATTGCGCATAAAGCGTTGCAGTCCATTTAACACGAAACCAAGATAGCCAGGGGATGGGTTATCTTGGTCTTTTCTTTTATCTCCTTATTAACAAAATAAGATGTCACATCTAGTACATTAAGACCAAGATTGCCTCAAGAATGGGCAGTTTTGGTTTTTTGTTTTGATAAAACATAAAAAAACCTATTTGTGGCATTCCTAAATGTAGACAAAATGATTTTGGACAAAAAAGAGGGAGGGGTTCGCTTGGGGAAAATGGATATACAATCAACGATAGCGACTCTGTCGAAGTCAGCGGACTTTGTCGTTGACGAGACTTATGCCCATCAGTCATTGCGTTACTATTATCTCTCTTCTCTGATGAGAGACAAACACTCCTTTCACAAAGTGATTGAATACATAAAGACGAACAAACATATTCCCATTAAAGAATTAAGTGGTCATTTGCCAATTGAGCGAGTAGAGTCTGTGCATACAGGTGAAGAGTTTATCACTCAGATTATGCGCGGGGCTCTATTAATTGGAGAGCAAGACAAGCACGATTCTTTTCTCGCCCTACCATTAAAAAAGCATGACGGTCGTGAAGTAACGATTACAGAAAATGAGTACACAGTTGCTGGTCCGAAAGAAGGCTTCATTGAAGATCTTGATGTAAATTTAAACTTAATTCGGAAACGAATTGCTGTTCCTGAATTAATTGTAGATGAGATGACGGTAGGTAGGTTAAGTAAGAGTAGATTGGCGATGATTTATCTAGAAGGTATAGTCGATGACCAACTTCTTCAAACGGTGAAGCAACGATTAGCAGATATGGATTATGATGAGTTCGTTGACATTACACAAGTGAGTCAGTTTATAACCGATAATCCTAACTCTCCCTTTGCACAGTTATTAGAAACAGAACGACCAGATCGTGTGGCTTCCAGTGTTACAGAGGGAAAGGTCGTGCTAGTATTAGACGGCTCACCACTTGCTTTAATTGGCCCAACGAATTTAATTGAGTTCTTTTCGTCACCAGATGATTACTATGATCAATGGCCAGTAGGAATGTTTATTCGCTTATTAAGAATTTGTGCGGTAATTTTTTCGGTCATTGCCACTTCTTTCTATATCGCAATAACGACATTTCACCATGAACTTATACCAGATGATTTATTAATAACGATGGTAGCGACGAGGATAGAGGTTCCGTACCCACCGATAGTGGAAGTGCTTATTTTAGAGCTGACGATTGAATTGTTACGAGAAGCGGGAGCAAGACTTCCTGAAAGAATCGGTCAAACAATTGGGATCGTTGGGGGGATCGTGATTGGGACTGCCATTGTAGAAGCATCGTTAGCGAGTAGTGTTCTTTTAATTATCGTGGCGTTAACAGCCCTTGCATCTTTTACCACACCGATTTATCAAATGGGTAATACGATTCGACTTCTACGTTTTCCATTTATTTTGCTTGCGCAGATCTATGGGTTTATCGGCATTGCTATCTGTCTATTGCTTTGTATTCATCATTTATTAACGTTGAAATCTTTTGGTCATCCTTATTTAACACCTGTTTATCCATTACGTATTAAGGATTTTAAAGACTCTTTTTTTCGACTGCCTATTTGGGTTCAGGGAAAGCGACCTGAGACGTTACGTACAAAAAAACAAGATCGATTCACACGTCATAAAAAAGTAAAAGCGAAGCAAGATATTGAAGAGTGATAAGTGAGATCGGAAAGGGGCATTCACCATGAATATGAAGAACCATCAAGTTTCCTCTTTTTTTGTGCTTTTTCTCGTGTTCTTTATGCAGATTGGTGTTGGTATTTTTACGTTTCAAAAAAGTATAGCAGAAATTGTTGGAAATGACGGATGGATCGCTATTCTGTTTTCAGCGGCAAGCATTATGGTGATTATTCGTCTCATTTATTACATCTTGGATGAAAGAATGACAATTGCCGACATTCATACTCGTTTCTTTGGTAAATATCTTGGGAAGGTAATCGACGTTTTCTTTATTCTCTATTTTTGTTTATTTGCCTCTACCATTGTTGTTATTTATGTGGATATGGTCATTATTTGGGTATTTCCTGACATGTATCATGGCATTTTAATTTTTATTATGCTGGCACTAGCCTTGCTGTTCACACGCTCAGGCTTTCGAACCATTATGGGTTTAAGTGTATTAACTATTTTTATGACTGTACCTTTATTACTGTACTCCAATTATCCTCAAGGCTTATTACAAATGCATAACCTTACACCTATTTGGAATCATTCCATACGTGATATAGTGGTGGCATCAAGAGAGATGACGTTCCAATTTCTGGGATTTGAAGTGTTGTTAGTAGCATTTCCTTTTATTAGAAATGCAAAGCAATCTCTTAAATGGGCACAGGTCGGTGTTATTCTGAGCACATGTGTGTATTTATTCACGTATATCCTCGCTTACCTTGTTTTTACAGAAAATCATTTAATTAATATTATATGGCCAACGTTATCGGTTTGGAGAATGGAATATCTAGGCATCTCCATTTGGCTTCTCATCTTGCTACCAAATATTTGTATGTATTTATGGGCAGCAAGTTATCTTGGCAAACGAGCAGTAGGATGGAAGCAAAAGCATTGGCTGATTGGACTTGTTATCCTTGTTTTTACGAGTGCTTTACTTGAAAGGCGTTATTTTAGTTTAGATGAGGTGCAACATATCATTAATACTCTAGGCTTTTATACACTTTATTTATATGTTCCCTTTCTCACAGTTCTAACGTTTATTTTTAAAAAAAGGATGAAACGTCATGAAAAAAAGAAGCGTACTTAGTACGGTCTTTATAGCTTTACTACTTCTATCTTCGTGCACACCCCATATGCAATTAAATGAAGATATTCAATATCTACAAGCGCTGGCTCATGATTTGAAAGACAACGGGGATGTGGAAACGACTGGAATTACGACAATTATTGTGCCAGCAGATGAAAAGCTACCTGAGAGTGAATTAATAAAAATAAACAATCCTCATTTAGCAGGGTTGTTTCAAGGTTTACAAGCTGAAACCCCTCGTCTCGTTGATACAAGTCGAACGAGACTCCATATATTTAGCGAAACATTTGCAAAAGAAGAAGGACTATTTAGCACGTTGGATTCCATTCAACGAAATCCTACCATTGAACAGAACTTAAAGCTGCTCATTAGTAGAAAGAATGCAAGTGAACTCTTTGATGCTGAATTTCCATTCCAATCAACAGCTCAACAACACATCCTTAATCTTATTGATAAAAATGAAATTGAACAGCTACCTAAAACGAGCATGCATGAGTTTTTATACCGCTATTATGCGTCAGGCACTGATCCTTTCTTGCCTGTCATTGACCACATTGGTAATCGTGTAAAAGTAATAGGGCTAGCTTTTTTTAAAGGGGATCAGTATCATACTGAAATAAACTTGCAGCAAAGCAGTTATTTCAGAAAGCTATTCGAAAAAACCACCCAAGGGAATGCCTATGTTCCTTTAGGAGAAGACAGAGGGATTGTTTACCGCTACTTAAAGTCTAAGCCAAAGTGGCGAGTAAACGTCATGGAAGATGACCGAATAACTATTTCCGTGGATATAAAAATTGAAGGCACTCTTAGACAAAAAAAAGAAATTGGAATTGAAGAATTTAGTACGAGTGAACTTGAAGAAAAATCAAAAGAGCATTTCCAAGAAGCATTTGAAGAGATGATCTCGTTTTTGCAAGAGAATAAAGTCGATCCAATTGGTATTACTGAAGTGGTAAGGCAACATGTTCGAGGAATAGACAGCGAGAAATGGAAGGAGGAAGAATACCCTTTCACTTCTATCGATGTGGACGTTCAATTTCAAATAAATAATATGGGTGCAGTTAAATAAGAAAATAAAAAAGGCTCCATTCGTTTACTCTGGTCAATCAGCATCATTTCAGGTACGATTACAGAGTTACTTGATTATCGGAGGAATGACTGTGCAACGCTTTTACTACGGAATGGTTTTAATACTTGTTTTTATTGGGCTTGCCCTTCAAGCAAGCCTGTTACTTTGGATAGGCGGTTTATTAACGCTTCCGATGCTCGTCTATTCTTTCTTTCACTCCAATCGCTTATTTCAAGGTATGGGATTGGCTTTTTTAACAAGTGGAGCGTTGCTATTTCCTTATAGCAATGTGTCTTTACAAGACATTCCGCCTTTATTCTCAAACAATTTAACCCTTGTTGTCTTTGTGGCCATTGTGCCTCTTATGCAGGCTGCAATTGAAACACTTCAGTACGATAAGCAAGTACAGACATGGTTATTTAAAGGTGCGACAACAAAAGGAAAATTACATACACGTGCCCTCTTAACGACATATGGATTTGTTCCGTTTATGAACTTGTCGGTTCTGCCTTTGTTACAACATACGCTCAAGGAATCGCTCACCACCGTTGAAAAAAAAGAGCGAGATGTATTAATAAGCCAAACGACATTGCGTGGGTATGCACTGGCACTTGTTTGGATGCCAATGGAAATTATGGTTGTAACAGCAATTGGTTTGACAGGAGAGAGTTACTTTTCTCTTATACCGTATCTACTTCTCTTGTCGGTATTAATGACGTTAGTTGAGATAGGAAAACGTTCGATTGGGCAGAATGAGGGACTCTCTATTGCGTATCATGGGGAAGGTGGTCCCTCGAAGTGGTCTCTTATTAGCGCAGTGATCATTTTCTTAGTACTTGTTCTAGCTCTAGGAGAATGGTTGGAGCTTTCCTTTATTTTAACTGTCGTCTTGCTTATCCCACTCTTCTCCTTAGGATGGACGTCCTTGTTAGGAGAAGGGCGGGCTTTTCTTAGAAAAGGTTTTCTTTCTTTAGGGAAACAGCTACAAATAGGCATCCATCCCTTCATCGTATTATTCGTTTCACTCGGTTGGTTTACAGGCATCCTTAATCAAACAGAGCTGCTTGGTTATGTGCAAGAACCACTTTATCAATTAGGTGAAAAGCCGGTACTATTACTTGCAATCATTCCGTTAAGCTTTTATTTACTTGCAATGGTTGGAATTCATCCTATAGCCTCTATGGTGCTTGTTCATGAAGTCATTGGACCCATTCTGATGCCGACGATGCCAATACCGTTAACGGTGATGTACATTGTCAGTGCCTTGGCGACATTCACAATGTCTCCGTACGGAATTATTGTGACGATGACAGCGCGCCATACTGAACAAAACCCTTATCGCATTATGATCATAAACCTACCTTTTGCTTTACTTTTTGCCGCAATTGCCATTAGTATCATGCTATTATTTTAGTAGATACCGTGACCTATGAGTATTCGTAGGTCTTCCTCTTACAACGACTGTCAGAAAAATATGAATGTATGAAAGTAGTGATATAAATGAGCAAACAAGAAGAGATGCTACATATGTTAAGCGAATTAGTCATGATGGATAGTGGTTCTTATGACAAATCAGGGGTAGACAACGTTGGTTCCTATTTAATTAATGCCTTTAATGAATTAGGGTTTGTCGAAACGATAGTGAAGCAAGAAGAGTATGGTAACCATATCTTGTTGAAGCAAAAGAAAACAAATAAGCAACCCTCTATCTTGCTCATGCTCCATATGGATACTGTCTTTCCAGTGGGAACGTCGGCTGTTCGCCCTTTTGTGGTGAAGGATGACAAAGCTTACGGGCCGGGTGTAGCAGATATGAAAGGAAGCCATGTCACAACTTACTTTGCGCTAAAAACTCTTTATGAAACCAATCCAACGATTTTAAACCAAATCGACGTATTGTTCACAAGCGATGAAGAAATTGGTGCACCATCTGGACGTAGCATTATTGAGGAACAGGCAATAGGAAAAAAGGCTGTTTTAGTTATGGAGCCAGCACGAAAAGACGGATCGGTTGTAACGTTTCGCCGTGGTGGAGGACGGTATGTGATGCGTGTTGAGGGGATTGCTGCCCATTCTGGGAATGATCCTGAAAAGGGAGCAAGCGCCGTAGAAGAACTAGCCTACAAAATTATCGCTTTACATCAGCTATCGGATGCAACAGCAGGAATTCATGTGAACGTTGGGGTTATAAGAGGCGGCACAGCGGTTAACACGGTTGCCGATTACGCAGAAGCTGATATAGACATTCGTCTATCAAAAATGGAGCAAGCAAGTGAACTTGAAGCAGCTATCGAGTCAATTGCGAATGAAACGAGAATCAAAGGCACATCAACGACTGTTAAAGGAAGAATTACGAGACCGCCAATGATGCGATCGAATAAAACGATTCAACTTTATGAACTTGTGCGAGAGCAAGCCCGCTTAGTAGGGATTGAAGTGGGCGAAACGTCTTCAGGAGGAGGATCCGATGCTTCATACACATCAGCACTCGATATTCCAACAATAGATGGAATGGGTCCAGTTGGTAGCGGCTTTCACAGTGAAGAAGAATATTTACAAGTCACTTCATTACAAGAACGAACAACACTACTTTTAAATGTCATTCAACGGGTCCTATCTAAAGATGTGGTGTTTAAGTAAATGAAGCAAATTCCCTTTTATATAGTAGATGTGTTTACTGATCAAGCATTTTCAGGCAATCAACTCGCAGTTTTTATTTTGGATGATAATCTTGAAGTCTCTATTCGACAACAGCTGGCAAAAGAACTTCATTTTTCAGAGACGATTTTTCTTCAGTTAACGGAAAATCACATAATTGATGCATGGATTCATACACCTGAAGAAGAGATTCCATTTGGAGGGCACCCTCTAATAGGGGCTGCTTTTATATGGCATTCTCGCTACGGGAGTACTTTAAATAAGGTGGTGTTCCGAACAAAAAGTGGTCTTGTGCCTGTTTTAATCGATAATCAGACCTCGATTTATTGGATGACTCAGCAAACACCTCAATTCAGCCAAGTCATACCACCTTATGAAGCTGCTAAAGTATTAGGTTTAAAAGAGGTTGATTTTCATCCGTTTTGGCCTGTTCAAGAAATTTCTACAGGGCTTCCTGTTGTAGTTGCACCGGTGAAATCTGTAGAAGTCCTGAAGCGAACAAAACTGAACCATTCAGCTTACGAAGCGTTAATTAGCCGCATTGAAGCAAAAGGAATTTGTGTTTTTGCGATGGAAGGGGATCGATCAGATCTTTCTGTTCGAGATTTTGCACCATACTATGGCATTCCAGAAGACGTGGCAACAGGTTCTTCAAATGGTGCCATTTTAGCTTTTATAATGAAACATGAAGCTGTGTCATGTTTGTCGCTTGTATCTGAACAAGGAGTATTCATGAATAGGCCCTCCACCCTTCATTTAAAAGGGGAGAAAAAAGTCAATTCATTTGACATACATGTTGGTGGACAGGCTGTGCTGCTTGCTTCGGGTACGTGGAATGCATAGAAAAGGAGCCTACTTATGATCAAACAAATTTATCATTTAACAGCGTATAAAAAAGAGTTGAGTCAGTTGTTAACAGAATGTGTGAACGAAGGTGCTTCTATAAATTTTTTAGCGCCACTAACAATGGAAAAAGCAGAAGCTTACTGGGATACGGTTGATATAAAAGATACGTTAATGGTATTTGTAGCAATGGAACAAGAGAAGCTAGTTGGCTCTGTACAACTCGTTTGTAGTGAGAAAGAGAATGGTCGACACCGAGCGGAAATTGCAAAAGTAATGGTTCATCCAAAGTTTCGAGGACGCGGGTACGCAATGCAATTATTGAAGGAGGCAGAAAGAGCTGCTGTTGCCAAAGGAATAACAGTACTTGTACTTGATACAGAAAAGGGATCATCGGCAAATGAACTCTATAAAAAATTGAATTATACATTTGCAGGCACAATTCCTCAGTTTGCAAAATCTGCACGATCTCATCAATTAGAAGCAACGAATTTTTATTATAAACAGATTGGTTCTATATGAATGGTTGGCTTCCGATTTGCTTGATCATTTGTGCGAATGCCGTTGTTGTTTTTCTTGATCCTTTATTATTGACGAGTCCGTTATTTTGGATTCTATTCGGTTTAATGGTAGGTGGAGTTTGTTCTGAGCCACTATGGTCCAATGGCGTTTACCTTTATTTATTACTAGCATTCGTGACAATGATTCTTTTCCCAGGAGAACAAACGTGGTTAATTGTATTACTACTTGTATGTCTGCCTTACTTTTCAGAGGTTGTCGCTAAGCGGTACAGTTTCGCATTTGGGGCAATCCTCCTTTGTTCGATTTTGTTTAGTGCTGGTACGTTGTCTATGGGAATGATGGCGCTCTTTTTATCTTTTTTAATCCTTTACTGCACGGTTTATCTTACTAAACAAAGGCAACGGAACAATGAAAATCAGGAACAAATGAATACACTTTTGTATGAAAAACGTTTACTCAAAAGGCAGCTTGTTGAAGAGGAAGATACAGTCAAACAAGCAGAGCGGACAAGAATTGCTCGAGATGTGCATGATTCTGTAGGTCATCAGCTGACGGCGCTTGGCATGCAACTGCAAATGGCTGAACTGCAAAATGAAACTGAAAATCCTTATTTAAGTGAGGCAAAACAAACGGCTCGACAAGCGCTAGATGAAATGCGCAAAGCGGTGCGGGCTCTCGAAATAGAGGAAATTCGCGGTGTGGCTATGATTCTTCGATTGATTCGTAAGCTTGAAGCAGAAAGCCATGTACACGTTCGATTAACAACAGAAGCAGGTGCTTTATCACAAGGGTTAACAAATGAGCAAAGTATGGCTCTTTATCGGTTTGTACAAGAGGGATTAACCAATGCGATGCGCCATTCTTATGCAAAACAAGTAAATGTCACGTTATCAGTCTATGCAGACTATATGTACGTAGCTATTTTAGAAAATGAAGCTGAACAGAAAAAGTTCCATGAAGGATTCGGACTCACTCAACTTCGAAATCGATTTGAAGAATTAGATGGGCAGTTTTATGCCCATTTTAATGAAGCCACTTTTTACATGAAAGGGGTCTTTCCAATTGACTCAAAAACGAATTCTGCTCGTTGAAGATCAGCTCATTGTAAGACAAGGTTTAAAAATGATGATTGAATATGATGGATTGTATAAAACGTTAGAAGCCAGTAACGGGTTAGAGGCAGTTCAACTGTCTTTGACTCATTCTGTTGATTTGATTCTAATGGACGTTCGTATGCCGATGATGAACGGAATTGAAGCAGTTAAAGAAATTCGGCATTCAAATAAGAAAGTGAAAATTGTTATGCTCACAACCTTTGCTGATGAAGAATATGCACTCGAATCATTAAAGTTAGGAGCGAATGGATACGTGTTAAAAGATGCCGATCGTGAAGGTCTTCTCCTCTCAATCGAAAAAGCGTTAAAGGGAGAATTTATACTTGACGGTCAAGTAGCAGCAAAAGTCATTCCTACTTTACTTGAACGGAAGCAATCAAGTCGAACAGTGGTTCCTTTCTTAAACGAACGCGAAAAAGAAATTGCCAGAATGGTAGGTGAAGGGCTAAGCAACGCCGAGATTTCTGAAGCGCTATTTTTAACGATTGGAACAGTCAAAAACTATTTAAGTCAACTTTTCACGAAGTTAGATGTTCGTGATCGTACACAGCTTGCGATCTATGCCATTAAACACGACATATGACTCTAGTCATATTAACTAAAACAAAAGAGTGACTCTAGTAAATAGCTAGCGCTCTTTTTTTTGTTTACACTTATTGTAATGATGAGGAGGTGACCGATTTTGATAGAAGCAGAGCAACTTACAAAATCATATGGACCGGTACATGCGGTAAATGGTATCGGTCTTTATTTAAAGAAAGGTGAATCGGTTGGTTTACTTGGGCCAAATGGAGCGGGAAAGTCAACGTTAATCGAGATGTTGTCAAGCTTAAGCAAACCATCAAAAGGAAAAATCTTTCTTAATGGCAAGTCCATTCATTCACAGTTAACCTCATTTCGAGAAAAAATTGGTGTCGTTCCACAAGATATTGCACTTTATAATGAATTAACTGCTAGGGAAAATCTGCAGTTTTTCGGAAAAGCTTATAAATTAAAAGGGGATGCTTTAACAGAACGTGTCAATGAATTATTAACGTTAATGGAGTTAGATGAACGAAAAAATCATCAAGTTAAAACGTTTTCAGGTGGAATGAAACGGCGATTAAATCTAGCGGTTGCGCTTATTCACCAGCCAGAATTTCTAATACTGGACGAGCCAACTGTTGGAATTGATCCACATTCAAGAAGGCATTTGCTAGATTTAATCCGTAAATTACAGCAAGAAGAAGGTAAAACCATTTTGTATACAAGTCATTACATGGAAGAAGTTGAATTCTTGTGCGACCGTATTTATATTATGGATCGTGGATCCATTATCGCATCAGGTACAAAGAATGAAATTAAACAAATTTTAAGTATAGAACGAACGTATGAAATAACCGTCCACATACAGAAAAATTCGTTGAAAGAACAGTTAGAAGCATTAGATGCTGTGAAATCTGTCGTTGAGATCGAGAGTGGTTATCGAGTCGTTTCTTATGAAAAAGAATTATTTAAAGAATTATTACAAGCGGCACAAGGAGAGAATGTTGAAGTGCGTGCGATAAAAGTAGAAGAGGCGACTTTAGAAGATGTATTTCTTCATTTAACAGGTCGTACCTTACGCGATTAGAGGAGCATTCTCATGAGTATCTTTCAAAAAGAATTAAAGCAACTTGTCAATGATAAGGGTGCGCTTTTGTCGACTTTATTACTACCATTTGTATCTACTATGATTTTAGGATTTGCATTAACCAATTCATTTTCCTCAGAAGTGAGTTTTGAGGAAGTATCCATTGCAGTAGTTGAGGCGTCTACACTTGAAGACGATCTTCAGGTAGCATCTGAAAGGTTTTCTATTAGTGAAGATGAATTACTACCATTAGCCGTTCCAGACACTCTTTTTGCTTATATGGATAGTGAAATAGGTGTCGACTATTATTCGCCTGATGATGACGTGGTATATAAAGATTACACCGCCGTTATTGAAATACCGAAAGGGTATCGACTGATGCTTTGGCACGAGCAGCTTGGGGAAGAGTGGTCAGAAGATATGGAGTCCTTTCAATTATTCTTAAATCAGGAACAAAGACAGCATGCAATGATGGTTCAAATGATGATGAATTCGTACATGGAGCAAGTATATGCACATACAGAACTCGCTGAAAATGAAGAGATAGCCGCGGATTTTGGAAATGTAGTTGTTCAAGGGAATTCACCCCTTACATCATTTGAGTATTACACATATGGTATGGGTGTTCTATACGTTTTCTTTACTGCCGGACTTATGGCAAATTTTGCTTTTACAGAGAAAAAAGGAAAAATTTATGGACGGCTTGTATTGGCGAATATTCAACCTGTCAACTATTTACTGGCGAAATTTTCTACTTCTTGCGTGATTGTTTTTCTTCAGTTAGTCGTTTTGTTTGGGCTGTCTATGCTGATTTTTCAAATTACAATCACCAACTGGCTAAGCTTTATAGCAATTGCCGTTGTGCTTTGTTTAACAGTAGGTAGTGTCGCCTCACTGCTTGTTGCTATCCAATTTCGAGCAAATACAGAAAAAGTAGCGAACGTTTTTATGCTACTCGTTGTATCTATTCTAGGGTTTTTAGGTGGAAGTTTCTTCCCGTCTTCTAACTTATCACCATTACTTAATGAAATTGGTCAGTTTACACCAAATGGTCTGGCGCTTCAGGCGTTCATTCAAGCGGGTCAAGGCGAGTCCATTGCACATCTGTCGCACTCACTTATCTATTTGACCACCTTATCATTTGTGTTGTTTGTCTTTGCGTGGGTTGTGTTTCCTAATAAAGGAGGCATAGAATCATGACAGCAATTTTTTATCAATACGTGAGAGAAATGAAACGCTCTCCGTTCACCGTGCTTCTTATGATTGGTATGACTGTATTTTTTACACTTATTATAAGCGGTGCAGGTTCCTCTCAAATACATGTAATGGTTTACTCCGACTCGCTAGATGAAAACGGCGTGAACGAGCATGTGTCTCTATTAAATCGCAATTATGAACAGTATGTATTTGAAGGAACAAGTAGCCAAGAAGCAAATCGACTTTTACGTGCGCAAGATGTGGAGGCGGTTGTGGAGCTAGAAGCATCATCTTATGTCATTCATAGTGCTTTTGAGAATGCTCCGCTTATGTACATGGTTCAACCAGTACTTGAGTCCCACTATTTACAACAATATGTAGAACAGGAAGGGACAGCCAAAACGAATAAAGAAGTATTTGAATTTGAATCACAGGCAATGGAGGAATATACAGACGTAGATGAGCAGTTACGAAGTTTATTTGGCTTTACCCTTTTCTTTTCCTTCTTCACCATGGGCTTCACAATCTTAACAATTCTTGAATCAAAAGAGGATGGTGTATGGAATCGATTAATCTTAACATCTACCACGAAAACAGAACTTTATCTCGCCAATTTACTTGTTGCATGTATACTAACCTTTGCGCAAATTACCATTGTACTCGTTCTATTTGCGACGGTATTTAATGTAGATTTCTATGGAGGTTTTTGGTCACTCTTTCTTGTCATTATGCCTTATTTATTTGCAACAATGGCATTTGGAATCTTTATGAGTGGAATTGTCACGTCTTCGCAACAGTTAACGGCAGTCATTCCTTTGTTTAGCACGAGCTTTGCTATGTTAGGTGGCGTCTTTTGGCCATTAGACATTGTGGATTCAAAGTGGATGCTCGCATTGTCCTATGGTAGTCCACTTCGATATGGATTAGAAATGATGGCTGGTGCAACCTATGATAATTGGTCAATAGAAGAATTTTTATTCCCTAGTGCGGTGCTTATTTTTATGGGTCTCGCATTTACTGGAATTGGTATTCGTTTGATGGAGAGGAAGTCTATATAAGAGAGAACCTGAACTTTTAAAAGTTCAGGTTTGTTTCTATTTGTATGATGAATACCTGAACGCTATTAATGTAAACACGGTGCGAGGCGAAGACACGGTCAGAGTCTCACGCCCTCGCCTCGCTCGTGCGTTACTTCTTTGGTAATGTTTTGAAAATTTCTCCACTTTCAAGTATGGTAACAAAGTCATCGATCCAATCATAATAGCCGTTTGCATGCTGGAGTTTTATTAAATCTATTTTAATCTGATCTGTTAAGTGCGGAGCTTTCTCTAAAAGCGAACGTAATTCCTGTTCCATTTCTACACTGGCTTTTCGGTTGCGTTCTATAGCCGTTCGCCACTGTTTTGTGAAAATAGCAATAAAAGAGCTATACCAATCGTCTTCTGATGTATAAAGATCTTTTCGTACACCCTTTTGCCACACCTTTCTGGCCATATTCGCTTCCGTAAGCTGGCGAATACTTGTGCTCATACTGGTCTTGCTCATACCTAAGTGATCACTCATTTCGTCGAGGGTTAGGGCATTCTCTTCAAATAGGAGTGCACCGTAAAGACGACCTGTGGATTCATTCATACCATATAGATGAAGGTTTGTGGATAGCTCATGGATGAATGTTTCACGTATATGTTGGAGTCGTTTATCTAAAGATGGCTCATAGTTTGTTGTCTCCATAATATTCCTCCAAAAGATTGATAAATAAAGTGTAACAAAATACAAAAAAAGAGAACACTAAGAGAAATGAGAGGATTTATTAGGATAATGGAGCATTTCAAAGGAAAGCTACGGTTAAATTCGTTTAATAAAAACTGTACAAACAATACTAACGGATAGAATGCTTTATTCAGTTTGATTAACATTTCAATTATAGGGTATAGTTACATAGTCATAAAGACGCAGGAATTGTATAAAGAGGTGGAAAATTTGTCGAAAATAAAGGTTGAGGGTTTGACTAAAGTGTTTGGCAAAAAACCTAAACGAGCCTTAGATATGTTAAAAGAAGGCAAGAAAAAACCTGAGATATTAGAAAAAACCGGATTGACCGTGGGGGTCGATCGCGCAAGTTTTGAAGTTGAAGATGGCGAAATTTTCGTAATAATGGGACTTTCTGGTAGTGGTAAATCAACGTTAGTACGACTTCTAAATCGATTAATTAATCCGACAGTCGGAAGCGTTATGGTTGATGGGGAAGACTTAGCGAAAATGGATCAGAAGAACCTTCGTGAAGTTCGACGTAAAAAAATGAGCATGGTCTTTCAAAAGTTTGGTCTGTTTCCGAACCGTACCATTCTAAGCAATGTCGAATATGGACTTGAAATACAAGGTATTCCAAAAGAAAAAAGAAAAGAGACAGCTCAAACATCCTTAGAACTAGTTGGATTAAAAGGATATGAAACAAGTTATCCTGATCAACTCTCTGGTGGTATGCAGCAACGTGTAGGTTTAGCACGAGCGCTCGCAAATGATCCAGATATTCTCTTAATGGATGAAGCGTTTTCGGCACTTGATCCACTTATTCGTAAAGATATGCAAGATGAATTACTTGATCTTCAAGAAAAAATGAATCGTACTATTATCTTTATTACACATGATTTGGATGAGGCGCTTAGAATTGGTGACCGCATTATGATTATGAAAGACGGTTCTGTTGTTCAGATTGGAACTCCCGAGGAGATTTTAACAAAGCCAGAAAACGAATACGTTGAACGCTTTGTTGAAGATGTGGATCGTTCGAAAGTCTTTACTGCTGAAAATGTCATGATCCGTCCCGAAATGGTTAACCTTGAAAAAGACGGTCCTCGAGTGGCGCTGCAACGAATGAAGGATGCAGGTATCTCAAGTATTTACGTAACTAAGCGTAATCGAGATCTTGTTGGTATTATTCATGCCACTGATGTTTCTGAACTTATTAAGCAAAACGTAAACAGTGTAGAATCGATTATTATTGAAGATATTCCAAGTGTAGAAAAGGATACGCCTTTAAATGAATTAATGGACCGTTTAGCAGTGAGCGCTGTACCGCTTGTTGTTAAAGAAGAAAATAGATTAAAAGGTATTATTGTACGAAGCGCAGTTCTAGGTGCGTTATCAGGAAGTGAGGTCGATTTTAATGGATTTTCTACCCCGTCTGGAAGTAGGTGAATGGGTTGAGGTCATTGCCGACTGGTTAAATCGAAATGCAGATTGGTTTTTTAGTGCGATTGTCTTTTTAATTGGTCAATTAATTGATGGAATTTATTGGGTTATATCATTACCGCCTAGTTGGCTTTTTATTATCCTTATTGCTATTGCAACGTATCTGTTAAATCGAGGTAAGTGGGGACTCGTAGCCTTTGTAACCATCGGATTAGTCTTTATTGATAGCCTGAATTTTTGGAATGGAATGCTTGATACATTGTCCATCGTTCTCTCAGCAGGTGTCATTTCAGTCATTTTAGGAGTACCGTTAGGGATTTGGATGGCCAAAAAAGATAGTGTCGAAGCGTTTTTCAAGCCTATACTTGATTTCATGCAAACGATGCCCGCATTCGTATACTTAATACCAGCTGTAACATTTTTTGGTGTCGGAATGGTACCAGGGGTTGTGGCGTCTGTTATATTCGCGATGCCTCCAACTGTCCGAATGACTAATTTAGGGATTCGTCAAGTATCTACCGAGCTTATTGAAGCGTCAGAAGCGTTCGGTTCAACAAGTACACAGAAATTATTTAAAGTCCAATTGCCACTTGCAAAGGGAACAATTATGGCTGGAATAAACCAGACTGTAATGCTTGCTCTTTCTATGGTTGTTATTGCTGCGATGATTGGTGCGTCGGGTATTGGCCGAGATGTATATCGCGCTGTTGGTCAAAATGATATTGGAGCTGGATTTGAATCAGGGATTGCTATCGTAATCGTAGCCATTATTCTTGACCGATTAACACAAAGCTTTAATAAAAAGCAAGAAGTACGAGGTTGATGCGTAGGGGGAGGTTTCCCCCTTCACATAAATAGAGAAAACAAATTTGGAGGTCGATTGACGTATGAATTGGAAGCATATAGGAACGACAACAAGCCTTGCACTAGTTGTAACATTAGCTGCATGTGGTAATGACGACAATGGTGATGGTAATACAGGTTCAGTTGAAGATGAAGCAGATATGCTATCGCAAGAAGAGATTGCTGAGAACTTAACAGCTATTACAGGGATTGAACCTGGAGCAGGCATCATGACTGCAACAGATGATGCGATTGAGCATTATAATTTAGATTTGGAATTAGATGTTTCAAGTAGCGCGGTTATGACACAACAACTTGCAAATCATATTGAAAATCATGATCCGATTGTTGTGACAGGCTGGTCGCCACACTGGAAGTTCGAATCATTTGACTTAAAATACTTAGACGATCCGGATAATATTTATGGGGATGCAGAGAATATTCATACCATTGCACGTCTAGGTTTGGAAGAGGACATGCCAGAAGCGCATCAAATTCTTACAAATTTCTTCTGGACACCAGAAGATATGGAAGCGGTCATGCTAGAAATTGAAGAAGGAGCAAGCCCAGAAGAAGCTGCACGTAATTGGGTAGATGAGAATCAAGAGACAGTTAGCGAGTGGACTAATGGCGTAGAGGAAGTAGATGGTCAATCCATTACTTTATCTCTTGTAAACTGGGATTCAGAAATTGCTTCTACGAATGTGATCGCTACCGTTCTGACTGATATGGGATTTGAAGCGAATTTAATGGATATGGAAGCACCATACATGTGGCAATCTCTTGCAACTGGTGATTCAGATGCCAGTGTAGCGGCTTGGTTACCTTTAACACATGGTCATTTCATTGAAGATTATGAAGGCGACTTAGAAGATCTAGGTGAAAACCTTGAAGGGACTAAAATCGGTCTTGTAGTGCCTGAATATATGGATATTGACTCTATTACAGATCTACCAACAAATGAATAAGTAAACATCTAAAAAGGCTATGCTTGAAACTAGAGGCATAGCCTTTTTTCTGTCTGTTTTTTTATGAGTTGTTTTCTGCTATGCGTGAGTGGCTACCTTTTCTCGTTCTTCCTTAATCTTTACATGACCGGTATAGATAAAGTGTTAAATGAAGAAACTATCAAAAAGCGTCTCTGTATACGAAATTTAAGGAAGGAAGAGTTCATGTTTTTATTTATTGTATTGTTAACGGTCATACCTGCTACCATCGTTATTGTAGTGAGGCAATCAATTGTGGCAGAGAAAGTAATGGCCTTTTTAGCAGTGATTAGCATAATTGTTTTTGCGGCTATTACGATGCTGGCGATTCAACAAATTCTTCTTGATCAAACTGTCTTTATGACGTCTATTCATGGTGTGTTCTTAGACCCACTTTTTCTAACCTCTGGTGGCTACCTGTTGTTTTTCTTTGTGTATCGTTTAATGAATCATCTGCTGGAATGGTAACAGAATGATCTTTGAAAAGAAGAGGCTGGGACATAACGAAAAGTAGTATTTGAAAAGACGAATAGTCTAAAATATGCTGAGTAGCACCAGACACGTGCTGATCCCCCAGGAGTCTTCGGATTCTCCTTCCGCTAATGTTCATAGAAAACAAACGACGAACGTTCCTATTTTCAGGAATGTTCGTCATTTTGGTCTGTCTATCAACTTTTGTCCTAGCCTCCTTTTCCGAGTATTTTTATTTGTATTAAAGAACGTTCTTTGGTACAGTAAAGCTATGACGGATTAATAACATTTGGCTGTGTATGATTTTTCTTTTTTTCTAAGCATAATTCCATCCATTTAATAATACCAAAGAAAATAAGAATAAACCGGATAACGGTTAGTTGTTTAATGGGTTTTGCTGATAGTAAAAGGAACACCATTGTTAGGAAAAATGAAATAAGTGCAAACGGTTGATTCAATCTGTTAATCATAGTGAAAACCTCCAAAAAAAGTTGTGATAAAATGTCACAATTCAACATAAATTTTACCCATATATATGGTAAGATAAGTGAAAGATTGACAGACGAAATGAGTGATATAATGACGACTGAGCGAATACAACGATGGACGAAGACTAGGCTAAGAGAGCATCTAAGTGTCATTCGAGGTGAACGACCACCTACCTTAGTACTCAAACATGCCACTTATTTAAATTTTGCAAGGAGAAAATGGCTTGAAGCTAATATATGGATTGCTGATGATCAGATTGTATACGTTGGACAGGAAATGCCTGAGACTCTAGGCGATGCCGAAGTAGTAGACTGTACAGGTCAATTTATTGTTCCGGGCTATATTGAACATCACGCTCATCCATTTCAATTATATAATCCCCTTAGTTTAGCTCAATATGCATCCGAGCGTGGGACCACCACATTGATTAATGACAATCTGGTTTATTTTTTAAACTTAGAAAAAAAGAAAGCGCTTTCTTTAATTGAGAAACTAGATGAGCTGCCGACAACAATGTATTGGTGGACGAGATACGATTCTCAGTCAGAATTACTTAAAGATGACATGTTTTCAAATTCGAAAATTAAAGCATGGCTTGAGCATCATCTTGTTGTGCAAGGTGGAGAGCTTACATCCTGGCCTCAGGTATTACAAGGTGACGATACGATTTTACATTGGATGCAAGAGACGTCCCGTTTAAGAAAGCCAATAGAAGGGCATCTACCGGGAGCATCAGAGAAAACCCTTTCTCAAATGGCTTTATTAGGCGTTACTTGTGACCATGAGGCGATTACAGGTGAAGAAGTTGTTCGAAGACTAGATGTTGGGTATACAGTGTCGCTTCGTCATTCTTCTATACGACCAGATTTACCAAGACTGTTTGAAGAATTAAAAGAGCTTGATGTTGATTATTTTGGACGATGCTTGATGACAACCGATGGCTCGCCACCATCATTTTATGAAGAGGGTATCATGAATAAATGCATTCAGATTGCTATCGATGCAGGGATCAATCCAATTGATGCTTACGGAATGGCAACGTATTATGTAGCGCGCTATTATAATATCGACCATAAATTAGGAATGATTGGCCCTGGTCGCATTGCTCATTTGAACTTTTTGGCTGCAAAAGATGCGCCTACCCCTGTAAGTGTGCTTGCAAAAGGTCAGTGGATTTTACGCGATGGAGAAGCTGTTACGAAAGAAGCTCGTTTCCCATGGTCTGATTATGGAATTGCTCCCATCGAATTTAATTGGACGCTTTCTGAAAATGAACTTCATTTCTCCATGCCAATGGGCATTGAAATGACGAATGCTGTTATCCTAAAGCCGTACCAAACGATGCTAGAAACAGCTTCCACTGAGTTATCTACGGATCATGATGAATCCTTTTTTGCCATGATTGATAAAAAGGGGAAATGGCTTGTGACGACAACGCTTAAAGGGTTTTCCACATCTGTAATGGGATTAGCAAGTTCCTATTCTTATACTGGGGACGTTATCTTAATAGGCAAATCTCTTAAGGCGATGGTGCAAGCCTTTAATGAACTTAAAAAGCAAGGTGGAGGACTAATTCTTGTAGAAGAAGACCAAGTCATTGACCGAATTGAACTTCCTTTACTCGGAATGATGTCAGATAAACCGATGGACGTTATTATGAAACAAGAACAAAGCTTTACGAAGAAGCTAAGAGAACGTGGCTATAAACATGAAGATCCAATGTACAGTTTACAATTCTTTTCATCCACGCACTTACCTTATATTCGGGTTACACAGAAAGGGATTTACGATGTTCGAAAGAAAAGAATTTTATTTCCGGCAATAATGAGGTAAAATGAAACTACTTTGGTGCTTTACCACTTTAAAAAATAAGCGCATCGTAGAGAAGCACTTAACTCGAAAGGTGTGACGGTTGTTGCAGATTAATAAACTTAGAGGAAAAGAATTGGATCAATTGTTTCAAGCGATTCTTTCTTTAAAAGATGTTGAAGAAGCGTACGAGTTTTTTGACGATCTTTGTACGATTAATGAAATACAGTCGCTCGCTCAACGTCTTGAAGTAGCACGTATGCTAAGAGACGGTTATACGTATCATAAGATTGAAACTGAGACAGGAGCAAGTACTGCGACGATTTCGAGAGTCAAGCGTTGTTTAAATTATGGTAACGATGGCTATCGAATGACGTTAGATCGGATTGACGCTCAGGAGCTTGAAGAAACAAAGGATGTATAAGGATTAAACCGCAGGCAAAAGCCTGCGGTTTTTTGCTGTAGCAATAATCTTGCTAATTAGATTTCAAAAAAAAGATGGTACAACGTGTTGAGATTCGCTACAATAGTCGTTAAAAACAAAAGGAGCCCTTTATGAGTGAATCTACGTCTTTAAAAAACCAATTACGTGCAGCAAGCGGAGAGCAGGCATGTGACCTGCTTTTAGAAAATGCAACCATTGTTGATGTATATACGTGCACAACGTTTCAAGGCAATATTGCGATCACAGATGGTATGATTGTTGGAATTGGTGCGTACACAAATGGGAAGCAAGTAGTAGATGTTAAAGGAAAGTGGATCTGCCCAGGTCTTCTAGATGGGCATGTACATATTGAATCAGGGATGGTTCGTCCAGAAGAGTTAGCTAAGGTGCTCATTCCTAGAGGAATAACAACGATTATTGCCGATCCTCATGAAATTGCTAATGTTGGTGGAACAGATGCAGTACGCTATATGATTGAGGCTTCAAAAAATATTCCTCTAGACATAAAGATGATGATACCATCAAGTGTTCCTGCTGCATGGTTTGAAGAAAACGGCGCAACTCTTTCTAGTCATGATGTGGATGTCCTTTTACAAGAAGGCAACGTTTATGGACTAGGAGAAGTGATGGATTATCCAGCAGTTTGTTCAGGAGACGATGAAATGTTGAGAAAGATCTCCCTTGCAAAAACAGCAGGCTGTCCAATTGATGGGCACGGGTCAGGATTAGGTGAAAAAGCGCTTAATGCCTATCGCGTTGTTGGGATTGAAAATGATCACGAAGCCATCACTGGGGAAGAGGCGCTTGAGCGAGTGAGGAAAGGCTTTTATGTCCTCATGCGAGAAGGAACAGCAACACGTGATATGGAAGCGATTTTGCCAGCTGTAACGCCATTTAATAGTAGGCGCTTTGCTTTTGCTACAGACGATAAGCATTTAGATGATTTAATAGAAGAGGGCAGCATTGATTTTAGTGTACGTAAAGCCATTGAGCTTGGTCTTAATCCGTTACAAGCGATACAGCTAGGCAGTTTAAATACTGCAGAATGCTTTCAATTACAAGACCGTGGTGCCATTGCTCCTGGGAAAAAGGCGACCTTTCTTGTTCTAAATGATTTGAATACGTTTGAGGTCAATAGTGTGTACGTTGAAGGTGAGAAAGTAGCGGAAAATGGAAACTTGCTGACCTCTTTGCGTCCCAACATAGAAGTTCCATCACAGCTGTTAAATAGTGTTCGTGTGAAGCCCTTTACAAAACAGGATCTTCAGTTGCCACTAAAAAACAGCAATGAGGCTACCATTATTGAAGCTTCTTTAACATCTATTGTGACGAAAAAAGTTGTTGAAAAAGTAGAAATAGAAAACAACTGCTTCAAACCAAACAAAAACCAGTTAAAGTTAGTTGTGATGGAACGTCATCATCAAAAAGGAACCATCGGGGTTGGAATTTGTAAAGGTATACCAATTCAAAGAGGCGCAATTGTTTCAACGGTTGCACATGATTCACATAACATTATTGCCTGTGGTGTTGATGATGACAGTCTTTACCATGCACTAAACCATATCGTGGACATTGGTGGCGGCATGGCAGTCGTAGACGGTGACCGTGTACTAGCAACCCTTCCACTTGCAATTGGAGGGTTGATGTCAACACAGCCTGCTAGCCAAGTGAAATGGGCGTTAAATCAACTACAAGGAGCGTTAACCGAAATAGGCTATCAAGAGAAGGTAGACCCTTTTCTAACGTTAGCTTTTCTAGCGTTACCTGTTATTCCTTCTATTAAGTTAACCTCTAAAGGATTGTTCGATGTTGAAGCGTTCACCTTTATTGATCAATAAGAGAATAAAAAAATAGTTCTCAAAAGCGAGAACTATTTTTAGGTTATTGCGGTAGTAATGTAAGGTGTTGATGAGATGATTGATAAGACGTAGGATTGGTTGATGTTACATGATACTCACCATTTACCCAAGCTTCTCGCTGGTTATGATACGAATCGCTAAAGACGTGACCAGATTGACCGGGACCGACCAGGTGATGTGTATTCTCTAGATCCTCTAAATCCATTACACCACGCCAGCCAGCTCCATTGGTGACTACGCCAGTATCCGTATGGTAGCTTGCTGCTTTTACGGTGATACGGCTTCCATCAACGGGTAATGGAGAACCGTTAAACAAATAATTTAAAGGAGATATGGCAGCAAGTGGGTGATTAAAAACAACTTGGTGAAACGCACCCCACTCCCAGTCATCAGGCGTTGTCCCTTGAAGTTCTGTTGCCCGCTCAACGGCTTGTTGAAAACTTTCGTAGGCAAGAGTTTCTAATCCACCTGCCTTTTCTATCCAAGGTCCAGGCTGACCTTCATTCGCTGCCCGAATCATTTCATCAACAATGTTTGCTCTTCCTTCGAACAGCCCGTAAAGGTCAGTTGGAATATCGTCATTAAATAGTTGCTTTGTCAGGCCATCCATCCAAAAATGGAACAAAAGTGGTCCTGGTTCTTCTTTACGGTCTTCACGATTCCACGATTGAAGCATTGTTAGAGCTTGTTGTTCAATGTCCGTTAAGTCGCTCATCTCAAGTGCTTCAATAAGAATAGGGACAAATTCTTCTGCCTGCAAGTTTACTACATCCATTTGCAAGTTCATCATATCTTCTGCTGTGTGTTCATTTGAAGCGTATAGGACGTCGATAATTCGTTGATGACGATAGGGTTGTGCCCATGTATGTGTAATGTGGTAAGGATAGTCTTCTCCAACAATTTGGTTATTTGCCGTTGAGATAATGCCTGATTCAGGATTTATAATTGTTGGAAGTTCATCCCAAGGAATGTAGCCTTTCCACTGGTATGTAGGGTCCCAACCTGGAACGGGTAGTAATGCATCGTCCTCATCGGGGCGAATCGGAATGAGGCCATTGGCTCGATAGGCAATTGTTCCATCCTTACTAGCAAACACAAAATTTTGCGCAGGGGCTTGAAAAGACGTTAGCGCATCAGCAAATGTATCCCAATTATTAGCTCGATTGAAATCGAGGACCGCTTGTAATTCGGTGGTTGCCTCGTGGGCTGTCCACCGCATAGAGAGCGCGTATTCTGCTCCCTCTTCAAAGGATGCATATTCTGATAGGAGAGGACCATTCTTGGTAATCGTGATTTCGTGTTCGTATGGCTCTTGATCTGCAACAAGAATGGTTTCGGTAATTACTTCTGCTTCGTACCACTCATCGTCATATAGAAACATGGACGGATGATCAGGATGACGTTGCTCGAAATAAAGTTGCTGGACATCAGGGCCCACATTCGTTACACCCCAAGCGATATCTTCATTTGAGCCGAGAATAATCCCAGGAACACCTGCAAAAATTACCCCTGTTACATTAACAGATGGAGATGTTAAGTGAGTTTCATACCAAATACTTGGTGTCGCTAACCCAAGATGCGGGTCATCCGCAAGGAGTGGCTTACCCGAAGCGGTTCGTTCACCAGCCAAAACCCAGTTGTTACTACCAGAAAAAGGATGGGGCAAGTAGTTTGTCGTTGTTGCAAAGGCCGTTTCAATATCGATAGGTACCGACCTAGCCAAGTCTAATATGACGGGTCCATCAGTTGGGTAAACAGGCATTAAATCAAGGGCCTCTTCTTCAGTTACATGCTGCGCCAACCAATATCTAAATGCTTGACCTTGCCAATTTCCGCTTAAGTCATAGGCCATATATTTGCCGATTGTTAAAGAATCTAATGGTTCCCACGGGGACGGCTCGTATCCAGCTAGCCGAAACTCAATAGGAAGTTCTCCATTATCAATAGCGCTCTTCATAAATGCATTTACCCCAGCTGCGTAGGCTTCTAAATAACTGTATGTTTCCTCATCATAGGCTGCCTCTGATGCTTCTGCTGCTCGCCGTAATCCAAATGTACGGAAGTAACGATCTTGATCAAGCATGCTTTCGCCGATCACTTCTGCCAATTGACCAGATGCTTGTCTGCGACTAAGATCCATTTGAAACAAGCGATCTTGAGCCGTAACAAAACCTTGCGCGAAATAGAGGTCATGGTCATTTTTTGCTTCAACATGCGGAACGCCTTGATCATCTCGATAGACCGATACTTCTGCGGATAATCCATTTAGCTCTAATGAACCTGACTTTTGTGGAATAGGCTTTTGAATTTGCAGATAGGCCCAAATCACCACCGCTAGTGCGACAATGATCAACCCACCTAACGTAATAAAGATTGTTTTTTTCCAAGGAAACCGTTTTGGTTGTTTTGTTTTTATTGTTTCCATGTAACCCTCCCTTTTCTAAAGAAAACGCTTTCGATTATTCATTTCGAATCAATTCAGTAAACTCCTGCATATTCGTTGCGTTTTTTCCAGACTTCTTCATACTAAAGATACACTATGCTTGATAAAGGGGGAATACGTATCATTATTATTGAGAATGACAGGTTGCAAGTTGAAATTGCACATAAAGGAGCAGAGGTCCAGAAAGTTACTCAAAAGACCACAACTCAAAATAGAATGTGGTCAGGCGATCCAGCTTATTGGGGAAGAGTGTCGCCTATTTTATTTCCTATTGTAGGTGGATTAAAGAATGAAACGTATTCGTATAAAGGAAAGTCGTATACCCTTCCTCGACACGGATTTTTAAGAGATCAAGTATTTGTGACTCATTCGCTATCAAAAACAAAAGCTCGCTTTCACTTTGAATCCTCCGGGCAGTTTGCACACGTGTATCCATTTGAATTTACTGTTTATATCGACTATGAGTTGCATGAAAATACCTTGCATATTCAATGGCGCGTAGTCAATAATTCCGAAGAAGAAATGTTGTTTTCAATTGGGGGACATCCAGCATTTTCACTCCCAATGGAAGAAAATACGAATCTAGAAGACCATGTTCTGACATTGCGATCAGAAAAAGAGGTCACGTCGTATCAATTAACAGACGGCTTATTAAAAGAGGTTGAAGCATTACCTCAGTCGCTTTCACTTGTGCCACGTTGGTTTAAAGACGATGCACTTGTTTACAAGGGAATTCAAACTGTGGAAATTCTTGTGAAGGAAGAGACAAAACTACGTGTTGATCTTCACGGTGCCCCTTATGTTGGTATCTGGTCCCCTTATAAAGAACAAGATCAAGAGCTTGCATTTATTTGTATTGAGCCTTGGTACGGGATTGCTGATAAATGGGATGCTAGTGGAAATTTAGAAGATAAAGAAGGGATTCAGCGAATTAATGCCAATGAATCGTTTAAGGAAGGTTATACGATCCATTTTTGAAGAATAAACAAAGCTTCTCGCTTTATGAGAAGCTTCCTCCATTACCGTTGTTCTGCTAAAGTACTTGTTTTGCCTGCTTTCATAACCATACCAGGCAGGGGCTTAGGGAACCAGTTTTGGATCATCTGAGCTGTTTGAATAAGACGATCAAGGTCTACACCTGTTTCTACACCCATCTCGTGAAACATATGAACCATATCTTCGGTACAAACATTTCCTACTGCCAGTGGAGCGTATGGACAACCTCCTAGACCACCAACTGAAGCATCAAAGTGACGAACGCCAGCCTCGTATCCAGCAAGGGTGTTGGCTAGAGCTAAACCACGCGTATTATGAAAATGGAGACCGAGGTTTAATTCGCTTCCAAACTCATCATACAATGAAGCGACTCGTTTTTTCACCATAGAAGGGTTTGCCATACCAGTTGTATCTCCGAGGACAATTTTACTTGCA
This sequence comes from Shouchella oshimensis, assembly GCF_004375095.1. Taxonomy (NCBI): domain Bacteria; kingdom Bacillati; phylum Bacillota; class Bacilli; order Caryophanales; family Bacillaceae; genus Shouchella; species Shouchella oshimensis. The sequence continues at coordinate 78,568 of NZ_SNUX01000003.1, forward strand.
CCTGCTGTTAAAAAATGCTCAACCATCTTTAAGAGAGGCGATAAAGGAATCATTCCAGTAAACGGGCAGCCAAAGGACGTGGCAAGAATGGCCGTCACTGGCTTCAACTGTTGTGCTTCTTTAATACGGGGCAGTAGATCTTCTAATCCTTCTTGAACCGATCGTTTTGCGTTTTTTAAATTAAATGCATCACTGACAGCAATGGATGTGTGTAAATGGGTAATAGAGGTCATCATGGCACGATCAATACCGCGACTATTAAGAGCAAGTCCAGCTACTTGAATACGAGAAGGTCGATTCCATTGGTCCAGAATAGCTTCCGCATCAGCCATCGCAGGAACGAGCTTTGGATGCACAAAAGAAACCGCTTCCAATTTATCAAGACCCGAATCGACTAAGTGTTCAAGCATCCCGATCTTTTGTTCCGTTGTTAATAGAGTCTTTTCATTCTGTAATCCGTCACGAACACCAACTTCAAAGATTTCAATCATATAAGCAGCTCCTTCATGAATAGACTAGACTAAAAAGAGGGCTATAGGCAATGCCCTCCAATTTAAGCTTGCATAAACAGGTAGCGAAAAAAAGTGACCGCTGCAATAAATCCAATTCCGATTAAATAAATAATCGCCAGCCTGCGCTCACGTGAATCTGACGTTTTAAGCGCATGTAAAATTAAAAGAGCTGCTAAAACGATATTTAAGAGCGATACAATGAAAAAAGGGAAAATACTTTGGTAAAGATTTTGTGACGCGATCCCTACTAGATTTACTAGTGCAACAAGAATGAAAATCCACATGTAAATCATCATTACGAGGGAAGGTCTTTCTTTCTTTTGATTAGTCGTCATTAGGAAGCCTTCCTTTCAATACATGTCTGTCGTATGAACATACGACATAATGAGTATATAGAGAAATAATAAAGAGGGAAAAAGGAAATTGCATGTTCAAACGAGAAAAGAATAAGAAAGAATAAATGTTTCTTATCAACAAATGATTTCTCCTTAAGAGCAGGCGCTCCCTCTTTTGCAAGTGTAGCATATGCTACTACTTTTATGCCTATATTTTAAAGTGATAATCCTTACAATATCTTAACCTTTTATTAAACTGAACAACATGGTTGGCTCATATACTAAAAGTAAGAAAGATAAAGGAGGGTTAAACGATGGAAGAAAAAATGCATAATGAAACAGGCGAAAATTTAGTTGTGGGTGCTCTATGGGCTCTGCTAATGAGTATACCTTTATGGATTGGTATTGCGTACGTCAGTTACAAGCTTTTTCTTTCGTTTTCCTAATGAATGTTCAGAAAAAAATGGTAAATAAAATGAATCAATCACCTTAAAAGGGTAAACAAAGACGAGATTTCTTGTTTTTTGTTTACCCTTTTCTCATAATGATGTATGATAATGATTATCAATAGAATGTAGCAAGTGGAAGAGGAAAATGATCGTATGGGGAGACAATCAGCCGTAACAACTTTAGAAAAAGCAAAAGCGCGCTCAAAACCTAGTCACGCATTCCTTGTGATCGGTCTTGGTCTTGTTCTTTTAACTGTTGCACTGGTTTTTTCCATTTCGTTCGGTGCTGCTAATATAAGTGTTGGGACAATTTGGGATGCAATTACAGCATTTAATCCAACACGAACGGAACATCAAATTATTTACGATATTCGTATACCGAGAGCGTTAGGAGCAGCGTTAGTTGGGAGCTTCTTAGCTGTATCAGGAGCGATTATGCAAGGCATGACGCGAAATCCTCTAGGGGAGCCTTCCATCATGGGTGTAATGGATGGCGCAGCCCTTGCTATTGCCATTATGTTTGCATTTAGTGCAAGTATTTCCGGCACAAGCTTAATGGTGGCAGCGTTTATTGGGGCTGGAGCAGGGGCAGCATTTGTCTTTTTCATTGGTTCCTTTGCCCGAGGCGGACTGACGCCGGCTAAGCTTGCCCTTGCTGGTGTTACAGTTGGAGCCTTTTTAAGTGCAATCTCTTCTGGTATTGCGATTCACTTTAATGTCGCTCAAGATATTAGTTTTTGGTTTGCCGGTGGTTTAGCTGGCATGTCATGGTCAAATTTACAAATGATTGTCCCAGTCGCCATTGGAGGGTTAACCCTTGCTTTAATCCTTTCTCGCTCTGTCACCGTATTAAGTCTAGGAGAAGATGTAGCAAAAGGGTTAGGGCAACGCATTCGCCTCATTAAAACCCTAGGTGTCATTGTTGTGTTATTGCTCACAGGTGCTGGTGTAGCAGTGGCAGGTGCGATTGGGTTTATAGGATTAGTGATACCACATATCACAAGAGGTTTAGTTGGCGTTGATTATCGCTACATTATCCCTTGCTCCGCCGTTCTTGGTGCATTGTTACTGGTGTTAGCCGATTTAGCTGCACGAATGATTAATGCACCGTTTGAAACACCAGTCGGGGCAATGACAGCTTTGATTGGCGTTCCATTCTTCCTGTATCTCGCTAGACGTGACGGGAGGAAATTATAAATGAATGCATTAGTAAAAAAGCCAGCCTTTAAGGTTGTTACCCTTATCTTACTTATTTTTTTAACGTTTATCGCTTCTTTACAAACAGGAGCCATTCAAATTCAGCCTGTAGATGTTCTACGTACATTAGTCGGCCTTGGTTCAGAACGAGATGCCCTTATTTTATTCGAATTCCGACTACCTCGAATGGTTATTGCGCTTCTCGTTGGAGCGGCATTAGCTGTATCAGGAGCTATTTTACAAAGTATTTCTCAGAATGAATTAGCTGATCCTGGGATTCTTGGAATTAATACAGGTGCAGGACTCGCTGTCGTCATTTTCATTTACTTTTTTCAAGGCTCTTTGTCAGGGGTGAGTCAGCTTACCATTTTTATTATGCCGCTTTTCGCTTTTATTGGAGCGGCGTTTGCTGCCTTTTTAATTTATGTATTTGCTTGGAAAAAAGGTATTACACCAGTTCGGCTTATTTTAGTTGGTATTGCTGTTAACGCTGCATTCAGTGCCCTTCTTATCGTCATACAATTGAGGATGGCACCGAATGATTTTATGCAAGCAACGATTTGGCTTACAGGTAGTATTTGGGGATCAACGTGGTCATATGTGCTAACGATTTTACCTTGGTTACTCATTTTAGTCCCTCTAGCTGTTTATAAAGCGAGAACATTAAATGTCATGCAGGTGGGAACCGAATCTGCCATATCATTAGGGGTGTCAATGGAAAAAGAAAGACGTTTGTTACTAATCCTTGCAGTAGCACTAGCAGCCATATCTGTTGCAGTAGCAGGAGGAATCGCCTTTCTAGGGTTAGTTGCCCCACACATTGCGCGTAAGTTAGTTGGGCCCCAGCATCAAATAATGATCCCTACAGCGACTCTTGTTGGAGCGTTCATTTTATTGGCAGCTGATATGATTGGGCGAAATGTGTTAGCACCTTCTGAGATTCCAGTTGGCATTGTCATTGCGATTATTGGTGCACCGTACTTTTTATATCTTTTAATGAGAACACCTTAGGAGGGGAAAACGATTGTCACGATTAACTACTGAACAACTTTCCATTGGATATGAGAAACGAGAAATTGTACGTGATCTCCATTTGAATATACCAGATGGGAAAATAACAACGATTATTGGGCCAAATGGTTGTGGGAAGTCTACCATCTTAAAAACAATTGCTCGCATCTTACAAGCTTCAAAAGGGGCTGTTTATTTAGATGGAAAGTCCATTCATAAGCAGTCCACAAAAGAGATTGCGAAGAAGATGGCCGTGTTACCTCAGTCGCCTGAAGCGCCAAGCGGGTTAACCGTAGAAGAGTTAGTCGCCTATGGTCGTTATCCCCACCAAAAAGGTTTCGGTCAATTAACAGATTACGATAAAGAGTTAATTCGTTGGGCGCTAGAGCAAACGAATATGGAAGAATTCGCAGACCGTTCCATTGAAGCACTGTCTGGAGGACAACGTCAGCGTGTGTGGATTGCGATGGCCCTCGCACAAGAAACAGATATTCTTCTTTTGGACGAACCAACGACGTATTTGGATTTAGCACACCAGCTTGAAGTATTACAAGTTTTGGAGCGTTTAAATCAAGAACAGAATCGGACAATCGTTATGGTTATTCATGATTTAAATCATGCGGCTCGATTTGCAGACTATATGGTTAGTATTCGTTCAGGTGAAATAGTAAAAGAAGGAACACCTGAAGAGGTAATGAATACGAAAGTGTTAAAAGATGTTTTTCAGATTGATGCCAGTATTGTCGCAGACCCCCGCACAGGAAAACCAGTTTGTTTAACGTATGATCTTCTTCAGAAAGAAGCCACGTTAAAGCAAGCAGACAAGATTCCTGCGTTCGCTTAATCCTTTTATTTACAGCTTATCAACCGTTGGTAAGCTGTTTTTGATTTCAATTAGAGAAAGAAAGAGTAAAATAGCTACGCTTCTGTTGTTTTTTTGAAAAAACCATTTTAATCGCTCATAATAAGTTTGTGATTAGCTAGAGATTGATTTAAGGAGGTGCGTATGAGTCTAGCAAGATCGTTTTTAATCGTGACATTGGGATTAACTCTAACCATCACTTTTTTAACGGGTGTATTATCTCCAGCGAATGCAACGATCATTATAGCAGTCTACCTTGTTGCGTCCTTACTCGAAGCACTTCACTTTGGACAGACAAGAAAAGTGAGCCGAAGTATAGCAACCGTTTCCTACGTTATGCTTGAGGTTTCCTCTATCCTATTGTTTCTTCTTTACTTTTCTTAGACCGATGGTGTACAAGACTACAGAATGAAGATTGATAATTGAAAAAAATCAATTTGAATGCTAAGCTCTAGTAAGTAAAGGAGGAGAGCAGAATGATTCGTTTCCAAATGTGAAAAGGCTGATTGAATGTGTTTTTATATAGGCCAACTTGCTCGAAAAACACATTCAGGAGGAATAAAAAATGAATAAATATATGAACTGGACTAGTCTTACTGAAAAACAAAAGGAACTGCAATTCTCTGGGAGTATCCATGTACGTAAGAATGGTACAAATCTAATTTCAGATGGATTCGGTCATGCAATCCGTTCAGAACAAATAAAAAATCAACCACAGACTCGTTTTTCCATTGCGTCTGGTAGCAAAATCTTTACGTCTATTGCTATTTGTAAGCTAGTGGAAGAAGGAAAACTCACATTCGACACAACTATCAAAAACTGCTTACGTGTGGCACTACCATATTTCGACGACGCGATCACCATCCATCATCTTTTAACCCATACATCAGGAATTCCAGACTACTTTGATGAAGATAAAATGGATGACTATGAGGAGCTTTGGGAGACATTCCCTATGTATCAAGTTCGTTCTCCAAAAGACTTCCTACCCATGTTTCAGTTAGAGAAAATGCAAGATAAAGTTGGTCGTACTTTTAAGTACAATAACACAGGCTATATTCTCTTAGGTCTCGTTGTTGAGGCAATAAGTGGAATGGATTTCGATGCCTATATTGCTAAAACGATTTTCACGAAAATCGGTATGACTAATTCAGGCTATTTTTCAGTGGATGAACTTCCTGAGAATGTGGCATGTGGCTATATTGAGAAACCTGATGGAGCAGTGAAAACAAATGTGTTTTCTCTACCTGCTAAAGGCGGACCAGACGGTGGGGCCTATGTGACTGCACATGATATGGGCATTTTTTGGGAAGCGCTCATGAATGGTGAACTGTTATCAGCTGAAATGATGCGGAATTTTATGGCTCCTCAAGAGCCTGTTGATGAGGACATATTCTATGGCTATATCGGATATATGGAATCAAATGAACAGGGAGTCGTTAAGTTTATACAAATGGGCTATGATCCAGGTGTTAATTATCGGTCAGTCTATTATCCAGAGCACGATCTGATCATTATTGTTTGTTCGAATCAATCAGAAGGTGCGTATGAAATGCTTAAAGAGTTGGAGCGTATAACTGTAAACGAGATATGAGTAAATAGAGGCTGGGACAAAAGTAGATAGACAGACCAAAATGACGAACATTCCTGAAAATAGGAACGTTCGTCGTTTATTTTATATGAACATTAGCGAAGGATTCTCCTGTAGCGGTGCTATTCAGCATATTTTAGACTATTCGTCTTTTCAAATACTACTTTTGGTTATGTCCCAGCCTCTATTTTTCTTCAATTAAAACGTTGATGAAATTTTTACAACAGTAGAGACAAAAAAAGAAATAGAAATGCATTGACAATGATAATGATATTCGTTATCATTTAGGTAGAACGTGACACATACACGTCTAGTTAATAGACCCCTTTTGGACCCTTGCAAAGCCTAATGCAGGGGTTTTTTGCTGTTTGAAACGGCTATTTTTTAGTAAGCACATGAATAATGAAACAGTGGGTAATCCTAATCCCATGATGCTAAAAAAGGGGCCTAAACTGATGATTACCGATGATGAACGATTTATTTTTGAGAGAGAATTAGCGCAGCTTGAATTGGAAAAGCAAAGCAACCAGCTCAATGAACGCTATAAAATGTATATAGATGAACAAATCGAGTTGTTAGAGAGTGTAATCTATGGAGATGAAAAAGAATAACTAGAGGCAACCTTCAATTAGCGAAGTGCCTTAGAAAACGGAAAAGCTCTTCTTCTGCTTAAATGCAAATACGAAAGAGCTTTTTTAAATGAAATAAATTCCGTTATTTTCACGCAATGGATACACGACATGCGTGTCTAACTTTGTTATAATAATGTGCAGAACGAACGTGCGTATTTGTGCTCGTTAAAGGGAGGCACGCGTGAATAACGATGATGAATAACATAAATGAGTGGTCGCATGTATTTAAGCTTGACCCTAATAAAGAATTAACAATAGATCATTTAGAGCGTTTATGTGAATCAGGAACCGACGCAGTGATTGTCGGTGGCACTGACGGTGTGACGTTAGATAATACATTAGAATTACTTGTACAAGTGCGACGATATCCGATAACCGTTGCACTGGAAGTCTCGAATATGGATTCCATTACGCCTGGGTTTGATTATTATTTGATTCCAACGGTTTTAAATAGCCGCAATCCCAACTGGATTATTGGTCAACATCACCAGGCGATGAAGGAGTATGGTGAATTAATTGATTGGGATACGTTCATTCCTGAGGGGTATTGTGTACTGAATCCAAATGCTAAGGTAGCAGAGTTGACTGATGCTACTACTGACTTGTCTGTGGAGGATGTAACGGCTTATGCAAGACTGGCAGAAAACATGTTACACTTGCCGTTCTTCTATATAGAATATAGTGGACAGAAAGGTTCTGTTGATGTGGTGAAGGAAGCGAAAGCAGCCCTCTCTTCAACAAAACTAATTTATGGCGGTGGAATTGAAAACGCTGAAGAGGCAAAGCAATATGCGCAGTATGCTGATGTAACAGTTGTCGGTAACGCTATTTATACAAATTTTAAAGAAGCAATAAAGACAGTAAAAGCAGTAAAAGGTGGTGCTTCATAAATGCAAGAGACGATCATTGAACGAATGTTAGAAGGTCTAAACCCAGAACAACGAAAAGCGGTTGTGCACACAGATGGCCCAGTCTTACTTATGGCTGGAGCTGGTAGTGGAAAGACGCGTGTCTTAACACACCGAATTAGCTATTTGTTACGTCACAATCAAACGCCTCCATGGGCAGTGCTTGCCTTAACGTTTACGAATAAAGCAGCACGAGAAATGAAAGATCGAGTTGCACAATTAGTTGGTCCAATTGCTGAAGATATTTGGATTTCCACTTTTCACTCCATGTGTGTTCGTATTTTAAGAAGAGACATTGACCGGATTGGTTACAACCGTAACTTTTCAATTCTAGATTCGTCAGATCAACTTTCTGTTATTAAGCAAATTTTAAAAGCACAGAACATTGACACCAAAAAGTTTGATCCTAAAGCAATACTTAGCATCATTTCTAGTGCGAAAAACGAGCTAAAATCTGCGAAAGCTTTCGCGAAAACAGCTGAGGGCATGTTTGATCAAGTAGCCGCAGACGTCTATCTAGAATTTGAAAAGCGCTTAAAAGTAAACAATGCGTTAGACTTTGATGATTTAATTATGAAGACAATTGAATTGTTCAGCGATGTGCCTGAAGTCCTCGAATTTTATCAACGAAAATTCCAATACATTCATGTTGATGAGTATCAAGATACAAATAAAGCGCAATATAAGCTTATAAAGCTAATGGGCGACCGTCTACAGAATATTTGTGTTGTCGGTGATTCCGATCAGTCAATTTATAAATGGCGAGGAGCGGATATTCAGAATATCCTCTCATTTGAAAAAGACTACCCAGATGCAACGGTCATTATGCTGGAGCAAAACTATCGTTCCACAAAAACGATCTTGCAAGCTGCTAATAAAGTAATTGGAAATAACGGGAACCGGAAGCCGAAAAACCTTTGGACTGAAAATGACCAAGGGGAAAAAATAACCGTTTATGAAGCGGCATCTGAGCAAGCCGAGGCACAATTTGTTGTGGAGAAAATAAAAGAAACAGCGGCAAAAGAGTCAAGTTTTTCTTATGCTGATGTGGCCATTCTTTACCGAACGAACGCCCAATCTCGAATTATTGAGGAATTCTTCATTAAATCGAATCTAGAGTACACGATTGTCGGCGGGACAAAGTTCTATGATCGTAAAGAAATTAAAGATGTTCTTGCTTATCTACGATTAGTGTCTAATCCAGAAGACGATATTAGTTTAGCGCGAATCGTTAATGTGCCAAAAAGAGGAATTGGGGCAACAACGGTAGATAAAATTGTTGCATACGCAACTCAAAATGGCTTATCGATGTATCGAGCTTTGGCTGAAATTGATCATATTGGTGTAACCGCTCGGGCTAAAACAAAACTGGTTGAATTTCGTGATCAAGTGAGTGGTTGGGTGCAACAACAAGATTATCTGTCGGTAACAGAACTAGTTGAAGAATTACTAGACAAAGTAGGTTACCGAGATATGTTAAAAGCAGAACAAACGATTGAAGCCCAATCACGTTTAGAGAATATTGATGAGTTTATTTCCGTTACGCAGGAATTTGAAAAGCGTAGCGAGGAAAAAGACTTAGTTTCTTTTCTAACAGACTTAGCACTAGTAGCCGATATTGACCAACTTGATGATGACAAGGTGGAAGCTCCGAAAGAGGCTATCACGCTTATGACTCTTCATTCAGCTAAAGGGCTAGAATTCCCTTATGTGTTTCTAATTGGAATGGAAGAAGGCATTTTCCCTCACAATCGTTCATTATTTGATGATGAAGAAATGGAAGAAGAACGACGTTTAGCATATGTAGGAATAACGAGAGCTGAAAAAGAATTGTATGTAACGAGTGCAAAAATGAGAACATTATACGGACGAACCAATACGAATCCATCGTCACGTTTTATAGCAGAAATTCCAGAAGATTGTAAGGAACCCTACGGTGTGCCTGTCTGGAATAGAGGGAATCAACAAGGGAGTAGCGCAGCTTCTATGGCTGCAAAGCGAACAAGTGCTATGTCTTCAAGAATGACAAATACAGGCGGAGACAGCTTTCAATGGGCTGTTGGTGATAAAGCGTCTCACAAAAAATGGGGCGTCGGTACAGTTGTTAGTATAAAAGGAGAGGGAGACTCAGTCGAACTTGATATTGCGTTTACACCTCCTACAGGCATTAAACGATTGTTCGCTAAGTTTGCCCCGATTACGAAAGTATAAGGTAAAGGAGATACATGAATGGACAAGCAACAAGCTGAGGGCAAGATGAAAGAGTTGAAAGAACAATTAGAGGAGTATGGCTACCATTACTATGTCCTCGATCAACCGAAAGTTCCAGATGCAGAATACGATCGTTTACTTCAGGAGTTAGTTCATCTAGAGGAAGCGTACCCTGAGTTAGCAACTGACGATTCACCTACGATGCGTATTGGGGGAGAACCCGCATCTGCATTTAAAAAAGTAACCCATCGTGTCCCGATGATGAGCTTGTCTAACGCGTTTTCAGCCGATGATTTACGTAGCTTTGACCGACGTGTGCGTCAAGCAGTTGGTGAGGACGTTTCGTATGTGTGCGAGTTGAAGTTTGATGGTTTGGCGATCTCTCTAACGTATGAAAACGGTTCGCTTGTACGAGGTGCAACAAGAGGAGATGGAACTACAGGAGAAGAGATTACAAGCAATTTGCGCACCATCCCTTCTATCCCATTACGGTTAAAAAAGCCTGTTTCGATTGAGGTTCGCGGCGAAGCCTATATGCCAAAACAATCGTTTGAGCGCTTAAATGAAGCGAAGGAACAAGCTGGAGAAGAAAAATTTGCGAATCCCAGAAATGCGGCAGCTGGATCATTACGACAGCTTGATCCTAAGATTGCGGCTAAACGGAATTTAGCTATGTTTGCTTATTCCATTGGTGAATTACGTGGTCAAACGATTACGAGTCATCATCAAGGGTTGGCGTTGTTAGATGATTTAGGTTTTAAAGTGAATAAAGAAGCGACAGTATGTGAAACCATTGATGAAGTGATAGCATTTACGGAAAAATGGGTTGAAAATCGTCATGAACTCCCTTACGAAATTGATGGGATCGTCATTAAAGTGAATGATCTTGCTCAACACGAAACGTTGGGCTTTACAGCTAAAAGCCCACGCTGGGCAACAGCATACAAATTTCCGGCAGAGGAAGTAATGACCACATTACACAAGATTGAATTGAACGTAGGACGAACAGGGGTTGTAACGCCAACAGCTGTTCTCGAGCCCGTTGTCGTTGCTGGGACAACCGTAAAGCGGGCATCCCTCCACAACGAAGATTTAATTCGGGAAAAAGATGTTAAGCTCGGCGATACGGTGATCGTAAAAAAAGCAGGCGACATTATTCCTGAAGTCGTTGCGGTTATAACAGAAAAGCGTACTGGAAAAGAAATTGATTTTCATATGCCTACAGAATGTCCTGAATGCGATAGCGAACTAGATCGGATTGAAGGAGAAGTAGCCTTGCGCTGTTTGAATCCGAAATGTCCAGCTCAAATTCGAGAAGGGCTTATTCATTTCGTTTCAAGAAATGCCATGAATATTGATGGTTTAGGCGAAAAAGTGATTAGCCAGCTGTTCTCTCATCAATTAATTGCAGATGTAGCCGATCTTTATACGTTAGATCGTGACGAACTACTTGCACTAGAACGAATGGGTGAAAAATCTGTGGACAATTTACTCGACGCTATCCACCGGTCAAAAGACAACTCACTTGAGCGTTTATTATTTGGCTTAGGGATACGCTTTGTTGGCGCGAAAGCAGCCAAAACACTTGCATTGGCGTTTGATTCAATGGATCGCCTTCGTCAAGCTTCTGTGGATGAGCTTTTAAGCATTAATGAAATTGGCGAAAAAATGGCGGATTCAATTGTGTCTTATTTTGATAAACCGGAAGTAGATGAGTTGCTTGAAAAATTGAAGCAAGCGGAAGTGAATATGCAGTATACAGGTGCAAGACCAGTGTTAGAGCAAAGCGACCATGAATCGCCATTTAGTGGGAAGACGATTGTTTTAACAGGTAAATTAAGTCATTGGAATCGTAAAGAAGCCCAAGAAAAAATCGAAGCACTAGGTGGTACTGTAACAGGCAGTGTTAGTAAAAAAACAGATATTGTTATTGCTGGAGAAGATGCTGGTTCAAAGCAGAAAAAGGCAGAAAGTCTTGGCATTACCATTTGGACAGAAGCTGAATTTGTGCAAACTATGGAAGATTTAGATTGAGAAAGGGGTACGTTCAATGAAACGTTGGGGGATCATTGGGCTAAGCACCATGCTTTTAGCAGGCTGTACGATTTTCGGAGGAAATGATGGGGCGGAGCAAGATGTACCAGAAGTGGAGATAACGGATGATTCACTGAGCGTTATACCGCCTGTTGCTTCAGAAGAAAATCATTATTCAAGTGTGTTAAAGGATGGTGCCTATCTACATGGAGAAACACGAGGGTACGGAGTAAACACAATGAATCGTAGTAATTTAGATTGGTTTGAATTAGGGTTAGAAGAAATTGCAAAGGATACGTTTGATCCAGGTTCCTACTATTTTCAGGAGGGACAACATCTAACAAGGGGAACTGTTGTAAACTGGATTAACCGCTATAGCGATACCAATCCAGATGGTTTAAATCCAGAGCTAGGAGTGGATGACGAAGAGGTAGATTTACAAGAATCTATCGATGCTCGTAAGCAAAACCCTCTTATTTTAAGAAATATTCTAGAGCACAATTATATGCAGCCAAGCGAGAATGGTACGTATGAGACAGAGGGCATCGTCATTGGTTTAGCGCTCTATAGTGTCTATTCCTTTACGTATGAAGGGACACCTGATTCTCAAGAGATCTCTGCAAGCCAACAGGAACAAGCTGGAAAAGAAGCAGCTGAACAAATTGTGGAACGCTTGCGTAATGGTGCGAGTGCGCTAGAAGAAGATATTCAAGATGTCCCGATTGTTGTTGCTTTATTTGACGATAAGCCGAGCAACAACCTTAATGCTGGCAATTTCTTTATGAAAGGCGTATTTGAACCAGGACAAGAGGGGGAGTGGACTGACATTAATGAAACCCATATCCACTTTCCATCTACTGACGCAAACAATGATTACCAATACGACGCGGATCGGTTTTCTAAATTCCAATCAGACATTCAAGGATTCTTTGAAAATCATGTTGGAGTTGTCGGAAAGGCTCGGTATGAAGAGAACCGTTTAGCCAAACTAGTCGTTAACATTAATATTCAATACAAAGGAAAAGCAGAGGTTGTAGCGCTGACCCAGTTTGCAGCTTCTAAAGCAGAAGAATACTTTGAAGAAGTACCGATAGACATTGAAATATCGTCGATGTCGGGTGTGATTGAAGGCATTGTATCTTATTACCCTGATCGAGATCCGTTTATTTACGTGACAAACTAAAAGTGGACCAGTTCTTAAATGAGCTGGCTACTTATCTGTATTTATTTTCGGAATTTTCATTTCTTATGTTGGGGGTATTAAAATGAATCCGCTACTACAGCATTTACCAGAAGAAATCTATACAGATCGATTACGAATTCGTGTTCCCCAAAAGGGAGATGGTGATACGGTTTATGCAAGTATACAGCGTTCAAAAGAAGAGTTAAAAAAATGGCTTCCGTTTGCTATGAAGGAACAGACAGCTGCAGAGGTGGAACAAAATTTACGTGAAGCATATGCAAAATTTCTTCTAAGGCAAGACATTCGATTACTCCTTTTTGAAAAAAGCAGTGGGGAATTCGTAGGTTCCTCTGGACTGCATCAATTAGACTGGGATGTTCCAAAATGTGAAATTGGCTATTGGATTGATTCTCATAAAAGTGGATATGGATTCGTAACAGAAGCAGTCGAGGCAATTACAGCGTATGCTTTTACTCATATTCAAGCAAAACGCGTGTGTATTCGCTGTGACTCAGCGAATCAAAACAGTCGTGCAGTTGCTGTACGAGCAGGCTTTCAACTGGAAGGTATCTTAAAAAATGATGAGTGGTCTGTTGACAAAACCATGCTAACAGATACGGCTATTTATGCAAAAACAGTAGAATAGGGGGGCTTTCATCGATGGAAGTGTTTTTTCACTACAATTGGCAAGTTCGTAAAGAATGGATGAATTGGTGTGAACAATTAAGCCAAGAAACATTTCTAAAAGAGCGAATTGGTGGTGTTGGGAGTTTTGCCAAAACGTTACACCATATAATTGATGTAGAGTGGAGCTGGATTAGACGATTGGAATGTAAGCCAGATCCAGAAACAACTTTATCACAGGAAACAACACTTCAAGACATACGACAACTTCAGCAAATGTACCAGTATGATGTGCAAGCATTTGTTAAACGTTGGTCGCCTTCATATGAAAATCGGTTATTTGATGATGGGCATCCCCCACTCGATACGTGGGGAGTCATTATGCGGCATATTATTGCCCATGAAATTCATCATATTGGCCAACTGTCGATATGGGCAAGAGAACTTGACTTAAAGCCAATTTCGGCAAATGTCATTGGAAGAAAACTTAGTTGATCCATTCAAGCATGACAATGATTTTACTTGTCAAGCTCTTTCTGTCGCACAAATTGGTTGGGCGATGTTGTAATTTGGGAAGGGTAATATCGTCATTGTAGATTAATGATAGGGCTTTACTTCCCAAGGTGGCGGTTTGCTAAGATGCACATTTAATTTATAGGCAAAGGCTTGTGCTGTTTCATAGGAATCGAAAATGAGTGGTTGTTGATTACTAGATCTTAATAGAACTGTGACCGAGTTGTTTGACGTTCGTTCCAGTCGGTACATACATACCTCCTTTTTTTGCTTTTCTACTTAACGTTACTTTCATAAAGTATCGCAGAAAAACTGGCAGAAAGATAGCGTTTTCAGAAATATTGTGAAATTTTTAAAATGATGCTTTGTTGCTTGAGTGTGTTGAATTTGGTATTATTAATCATATTGTCAAAAGATCGTTTTGGAGGTGCCATTATGTCTAGAATTTCACAAGAACAAGTTAAACACGTCGCTCATCTTGCGCGTTTATCCATAACAGAAGAAGAAGCAGAGCGTTTTCAGGGGCAGTTAGAAGCTATTATTACTGCCGCAGAGCAATTAAATGAAGTTGATACAGAAGGTGTTATCCCTACAACCCATGTGCTAACGATGCATAACGTTATGCGTGAGGATAAGCCAGTTGAAGGGTTAAAAGTAGAAGAAGTGTTAAAAAATGCGCCAGATCACGAAGGCGGACAAGTCCGTGTTCCTTCAGTGTTTTAGTGGTTGTTTAAGAGGAGGACAAGCATGTCATTATTTGATCATTCAATAAAAGAGCTGCATCATAAGTTAGCAGCAAAAGAAATTAATGTGAGTGACCTTGTTGATACGTCGTACAAGCGTATTGGAGAAGTAGACGATAAGGTTAAAGCGTTTCTAACGTTAGATGAAGAACGAGCTCGCACTTTAGCGAAGCAATTAGATGAAGTGGATGCGTCTGCAAAAGATGTATTGTTCGGAATGCCAATTGGAATTAAGGATAATATCGTTACAAAAGACTTACGTACAACATGTTCAAGTAAAATGCTAGAAAACTTTAACCCGATTTACGATGCAACTGTCATGAACAAGCTAAGAGCGGCTGAGACCATTACAATCGGAAAAATTAATATGGATGAGTTTGCGATGGGTTCTTCAAATGAAAACTCAGCGTTCCAAACAACAGCAAATCCTTGGAATACAGACTATGTTCCTGGTGGATCAAGTGGGGGCTCAGCAGCTGCTGTAGCTGCTGGTGAAGTACCATTTTCTCTTGGTTCTGATACAGGTGGTTCGATTCGTCAGCCTGCAGCATATTGTGGAGTTGTTGGTTTAAAACCTACATATGGTCGTGTATCAAGGTATGGTTTAGTTGCGTTTGCATCTTCCCTTGATCAAATTGGTCCAATTACGCGTTCTGTAGAGGACAATGCATATTTGTTTGAAGCAATTGCTGGTCACTGCCCTTCTGATTCTACGTCTGCACAGTTACCGGTTCCTCCGTACCATGAGTCTCTAACTGGTGATATTAAAGGTTTGCGAATCGCAGTGCCGTCTGAATATCTTGGAGAAGGTGTCGATCCAGATGTACGTCAATCGGTACTTGATGCGCTAGCTGTCTTAGAAAAAGAAGGTGCCGTATGGGAAGAAGTTTCCTTACCGCACTCGAAGTATGCTCTTGCTGCGTATTATGTGATTGCATCTTCCGAAGCTTCTGCCAACCTTGCTCGTTTTGATGGTGTTCGGTATGGTTATCGTGCTGAAGGAGCTAAAGACTTACTCGACCTTTATAAGAAGACGCGCTCTGAAGGGTTTGGAGATGAAGTGAAGCGTAGAATCATGCTTGGTACATTCGCATTAAGCTCAGGTTACTACGACGCTTATTATAAAAAAGCACAGCAAGTTCGTACACTTATCAAGAAAGATTTTGATGAAGTGTTTGCTTCTTACGATGTTGTTATTGGTCCGACTACACCTACACCTGCATTCCGAATTGGTGATCAATTAAATGATCCAATGACGATGTATGCGAACGATATTTTAACCATTCCTGTTAACCTTTCTGGTGTACCAGCATTATCGGTTCCATGTGGATTTAAAGATGGTTTACCGCTAGGCTTACAAATTATTGGTAAGCACTTCGATGAAGCAACGATTTACCGTGTTGCCGATGTGTACGAAAAAGCAACACCATTTTCTAAAGAAAAGCCAGCATTGTAAGGGAGGGAATTCGTGATGAATTTTGAAACAATTATTGGATTAGAAGTACACGTAGAATTAAAAACAGAATCAAAAATTTTCTCACCGAGCCCTAACCATTTCGGTGCTGATCCTAATACAAATACAAGTGTGATTGACCTTGGCTACCCAGGTGTCTTGCCAGTATTAAATGAACGGGCTGTTGATTTTGCGATGAAAGCTGCTTTAGCCTTAAATTGCCAAATTGCGACCGATACAAAGTTTGATCGGAAAAATTACTTTTATCCGGACAACCCTAAAGCTTATCAAATATCACAATTTGACAAGCCTATTGGTGAAAACGGATGGATTGAAATTGAAGTAAATGGAAAAAAGAAGAAGATTGGTATTACGCGTCTGCATATGGAAGAGGATGCAGGAAAGCTTACTCACGCTGATGATGGCTATTCACTTGTCGATTACAACCGTCAAGGAACGCCACTTGTCGAGATCGTTTCTGAGCCAGACATTCGCACGCCAGAAGAAGCGTATGCTTACTTAGAAAAGTTAAAAGCGATTATCCAATATACAGGTGTATCTGACTGTAAAATGGAGGAGGGCTCTTTGCGTTGTGACGCGAACATTTCTCTTCGTCCAATAGGTCAAGAGAAATTCGGTACGAAAACGGAGTTGAAGAACTTAAATTCATTTAACTTCGTTCGTAAGGGGCTAGAGTACGAAGAAAAGCGTCAAGAACAAGTGTTATTAGCTGGCGGTGTAATTGAGCAAGAAACACGTCGTTATGATGAAGCCGGAAACAAAACCATTCTCATGCGTGTTAAAGAAGGGTCAGATGATTACCGTTACTTCCCTGAGCCTGACTTGCTTAATCTGTACATTGATGACAGCTGGAAAGAGCGTGTTCGTCAAGAGATCCCTGAACTTCCTGATGCGCGAAAAGAACGTTATGTACGTGACCTAGGTTTACCTGCGTATGATGCGCATGTATTGACATTAACAAAAGAGATGTCCGATTTCTTCGAAGAGACGTTGGAGCAAGGGGCAGACTCTAAACTTACTTCAAACTACTTAATGGGTGACGTACTGGCTTATTTGAATGCAGAACAGAAGGAATTAGAGGATGTTGCGTTAACACCAGCTGGATTAGCAGGGATGATTAAACTTATTTCAGAAGGTACAATTTCCTCCAAAATTGCTAAAAAAGTATTTAAAGAGTTAATTGAAAACGGTGGCGATGCAGAACAAATCGTTAAAGACAAAGGACTTGTGCAAATCTCTGATGAAGGTGAACTGCGCAAAATGGTTACTGACGTATTAGATGCTAATGAACAGTCCATTATCGATTACAAAAACGGAAAAGATCGCGCACTCGGATTCCTTGTTGGACAAATTATGAAGGCCTCAAAAGGGAAAGCAAATCCACCGATGGTAAATAAGCTATTAGTGGAAGAGATGGACAAACGGTAAGAAATAATCAAAAGCAAGAGGACCAACGTGTTCTCTTGTTTTTTATGACGTAAGCGTTTAGTATGCTAAGTATTAGGGAAAAATAAGGAAGATGTTTACTTGTTTTTACATCTTTTCAGTCATTCTTGCATACGTTTCTTTTGGAAAATAACGTACAATAAGAATGGATAAAGTGAAATGGAAAAGTAGGGATTGCAATGAAACGAGCACGATTAATTTATAATCCGAGCTCTGGTAGAGAGCAATTAAAGAAAAATTTAGCTTATATTTTAAATCGATTAGAACAAGCTGGTTATGAAGCCTCTGCTCATGCAACAACACCTGAAGAAGGTTGTGCGATTCGCGCAGCACGACAAGCAGGAGAGAGAGGGTTCGATTTAGTTATTGCAGCCGGAGGCGATGGAACGATCTTTGAAGTTGTGAACGGCTTAGCTGATTTGGAAACGCGTCCGATGCTTGGCATTATTCCAGCAGGAACAACAAACGACTTTGCTCGTGCACTTGAGATTTCACGTGATATAGAACAAGCGATGAATGTCATATGTGATGGTCATTCTGAGCCAATTGATATTGGTCGAATGAATAATAAATACTTTACAAACATTGCTGCAGCCGGGACACTTACTGAATTAACCTATGAAGTACCAGCTAAGTTAAAAACAATGGTTGGTCAAATGGCTTACTACATAAAAGGGATAGAGAAACTACCTCAAGTAAAACCAACTGCGGTACGAATTGAGTATGATGGCAAGTTATTTGAAGGTGAGATTATGATGTTTCTTGTTGCAAACACAAATTCCGTTGGAGGCTTTGAGAAGCTAGCGCCAAGTGCATCGTTACAAGATGGTATGTTTGATTTCCTTGTAGTGAAAAAAACCTCATTCCCAGAGTTTGTTCATTTAGCATCCCTTGCGTTAAGGGGTGAGCATATCAATCATGCTAAACTTCTCTATGTGAAAGCCAATCGAATTAAGGTTGAGCTGCTTGAAAATCATGAAATGCAATTAAACTTAGATGGTGAACGTGGGGGCGTCCTACCTGCAGAATTTGTAAATATGTATCATCATTTTCAATTATTAATGCCAAAAAACCGAAAAAAGCGTTAGCAATAGAGTATAAAAGTAGAGATGTCAAATAAAAGACATCTCTTTTTTTATTTGCAATTTATTGCTTTTTTCCGTATTTATTTCATTTTGCAATAATAATAAAAAAATATAGTTTGCTTTTATTGTCATTATTAAGTATAGTATAGAAAAAGGAGTGTGATTTCATGCTTGCAGAGGAAAGACAAAAACAAATTATGCAAGACTTATATGAATTTCAATCTGTTAAAATTTCCGATCTGATTGAACGTCTGCAAGTGACCCGTGAAACAGTCCGCAAAGATTTATACGAATTAGAAGAAAAAGGATTCATTCGAAAAGTTCACGGCGGTGCTGTGTTGAATAAATCGAATATCCAAACAGCTTACACAAATCGAAAATCTGTGAATGAAAAGGAAAAACGCGGGATTGCTAAAGAAGCAGCCGCATTTGTTGGAGAAGGAGACACCGTTTATATTGACTACGGTACAACGGCCCTTTATCTCACTCAAGAATTAATGCTTCATGCGAAGAATCTAACCATTGTCACGAATTCGTTAGCGATCGCAAATGAAGTCGTCGACGGCTCGAATTTTGAACTGATCTTAATTGGTGGAAATGTACGTCGAAATGAACGGTCAACTGTTGGACCAATCGCAACGCGAACGATGCATGATTTATTTGTTGATATTGGCTTCTTTAGTGCCGGTGCATTGCATCCAACACATGGGTATACAAGTGTGCATTTAGGTGAAGCAGAAGTGTCTAAATTGATGCTACAACATACACACAAGCATGTGATGATGATTGATTACTCAAAGTTTGGCACGGTCCATATGAATCGTGTTGCGAAAATAGAAGAAATCGAGCGTCTCATAACAGATGAAAAAGCAAATAACAGCATGCTTAAAGAGATTGAAAAAAAGACAAAAGACGTTGTAATCGCCAAGAGTTCAGAGTAATAAATGGACCATCTCTTATTTGATGCGTCTTTCGTCTATTTGAACCAATCCATACACACAAAAAAAGAATTACTTACAGCTCTCGGTACACAGATGGAAGCTTCAAGATGTGCTACTTCCGGCTATACGCAAGCTTTGCTTGAACGAGAAAAAGACCATCCGACAGGTATTCCGTTTCAACCAACAGGAGTTGCCATTCCACACAGTAATGAGGCATTTATAGTGAAAAGCAAGATAAGTTTGGTTACTTTGAGAAGACCGATTTATTATGAACAAATGGGAACGACAAATGTCTTTATTCCTGTGTCGATTATTTTTTTATTAGGCATTAAAAATGATCACGCAGCTCGTAAAACGGTTCTTACGCTTTTGGAAAAAATACAAGATCATCATTTTTTATCTACCATTCGTTCATTTTCATCACCCTATGAAGCAAGTCGTTATTTAAATAAGCATGTACAAAACCTATAAGGAGGAATAGATGTGAAAACGATTATTGTTGCATGTTCCGGTGCTTTAGCTACTTCCATGGTTGTCGCTAGCAAAGTGGATAGATTGCTTAAAGACCACAAAATTACAGCTACGATTGTAGAATGTCGTCTCACTGAAATTGAAGAAATGCGGGATCAAGTCGATCTGATTATTACCACAACGAATGTTTATCGTTCATATGGAGTGCCGACCCTTCATGGATTGCCTTTTCTATCTGGTGCCGGAGTTAGTAGGGTCTCAGACGAAATACTCTCCTATTTAACGTAACTTGATTAACATGCTCAATAAGACTTGTCTTGTATATTCTTGATATGTTTTCATTCTTCCCGTATATAATAAAGGAAGGAAAAAGAAAGGGGAGATGGGAATGTCAGAAGCAGAGATACGTCATCTTCGATTAAAGAATGGGCTGTGGCAAAACGGATTAATCTTTTTGATGTACATTCTTGGTGTTCTCAGTTTGGTGCCAGTAGAGGGATCTATCTTTATAGGTGTTTATTGTTTTGCTAGCCTGATAGTGCTGGCAATTGGTTTATTGACATTGTTTAAGCGGAAGCGTCTACTTCATTTTCTGCCATCTCTTCAAAAACTTCATCATTTTCATATTCGCCTATTGGGGGCACGTTGGAATCATTGGCTCATGGTTGAAGGCTTGTTGCTGTCTATAATCGGTATAAGTGCTTTGCTTTATTACAGTAGACCATTCCTTATAAATGATTTTCAGCTAACAAAGGGCTATGTCTTTTCTTTTCCCTTTTTCCTTATTATTTTTGCGGTTTTGAGCAATGTTTCCTTGTTTTTAGAAACGACATTTATTAATCATCATCGGGGACATGGAAGTAAAACAAAGCCACTTCTTTTTGCTTTGTTCGTTCCAGTTTTTGTCGTTGCTATTTATTTAATTTGCTACACAGCTATTTTAACGATAGCAGATTATATCGTTTAAAGATTACAACTGCGAGGCTGGAACAAAAGTAGATAGACAGACCAAAACGACGAACATTCCTGAAAATAGGAACGTTCGTCGTTTGTTTTATATGAAAATTAGCGGAAGGATTCTCCTGTAGCGGTGCTACTCAGCATATTTTTGACTATTCGTCTTTTCAAATACTACTTTTCGTTATGTCCCAGCCTCTTTTTTAGCCTATGGTTTTCTAAAGAAGGGAAAATTTGTTATAGTTTCTTTAAGGGTTGATAAGGGAGGGAAACGGATTGTTGGATATACGTAAAGAACGACGGTTAGAGTGGATCTTTGAAAATGCCATTATCTTACTAACAATGATCTTTCTTTTCGTCAGTTTTTATTTTAGAATCTTTGAGATGGTGATTCTTCTATTTTTCGTCAGCCTAATAGTAGTTTTGGTTATGAAAACGTTTAGACCAGAATGGCCAAAACCTCTTTTTAACTGGCAGAAAAAGCTTCGTGCTCATGAAATTAATTATTACGGTCATTCAGATTGGAAGAATCGAAAAAGGTGGAAACATGCTTTACTCCTCGTTCTAGTAGTGATTAGTAGCTATTTCATTGGTCTTTATATGCTTAATCCTAGCAATCAGTCTTTCTATAGATATCCTATACGAGTTGAAGTACTTGTCCCCTATCTAATCCTTTTTGTTTTATCCATAAACATTGGACATATCGTTCGCAAAAGCTATATAGATGCTTTCTTTGGTTATAAGGTTAAAGGCTTTAGACTTAAAGGAAAAACGTTGTGGTTGAGTATATCAATGTTGTTGGTTTGGGGATTATTTGGCGTAATCATCTATTTGTTCTTTTCTTAATGTTATAACAAAGGAAATGATTAACAATGAATGACCAAATTCAAAAAGCAAGAAGACAAGAAGTATTATGGCTAAACGTCTATCTTTTCCTGTTCGTCCTCCTATTTGTTTCTCATGTTCAAGGACTAGTAACTATTGTTACACTCGTTCGTGTGACGATCGTCATTCAGCTTGTGTTAGCGGTATGGAAAATGGTTGCCGTTCAAAAGAGTTTGCTCCCATTACGGTGGCAACAGTTATTGGTCGAGCATGAGATTGAACAGTACGGAACAGACGAATGGCTAAGGAAGCAGCGAGTAGATGGCGTGTTCTATATGCTCTCAGCTATCTGCATTCTCTACCTGACAAATCTACAATCATTGCGATTGGATGAGGCGAGTACGGTAGTGGTGTTTTTCATTTTTATTTGTATTATTGTGCCTATCATAAACATTAGTAAGATCTTAAAAGGACGTGCCATTGATTCATGGCACGTTGAAAAAGAAAAAGGGTTTGGTGTAAAAGGTAAGTTTTTTGTGCTGATAGTTGGAATTGTATGTGCTTGGTCACTAGTAGCAGTAGTTGGTTGGATGTTGTGGTCATATCGTTTATGAAGGGTGATTCTATGTCAAAAATCTAAATCTACAAAAAACCGCCTCGTTTAATGGGCGGTTTTCTTGTAATAACGTGGGACACGCTTTGTCAGGGCGCAAACAATCTCGTAGTTTATTGTATCGGTACTGTCGGCCATATGATCAATGGGAAATTCAACCACGTCCCCAGGTTGGACTCCATTTATGTCTGTTACATCAATCATCGTTTGATCCATACAGACACGGCCAAGAATAGGTGCCTGTTGCCCAGAAAACAAGGCATGTCCTTTGTTGGATAGAGCACGAGAAAGTCCGTCTGCATAGCCAATAGCAAGCGTTGCAATTTTTCGATTAGACGCTAATACATGTGTTCGACCATAGCTAATTGTTTCGCCTTTACGGACTAATCGAACAGCGGCTACCATGGCGTATACATGCATAGCTTGTTGCAGTGGTACAGGAAACGTTAGCGCAGTATCAGGTCGTAATCCATACAAACTAATACCAACACGCACCATGTTCATATGCTTCTCTCGATGATAGAGGGTTCCAGCGCTATTGCAGCAATGCTTAATCGGAATCGTCATGCCTTCAGCTTCTACAGCTTCAAGGTATTTACAAAACCTAGAATACTGTTCATCTGTGTAATCAGATTCAAGACAATCGGCTTCCGCAAAATGAGTAAAGATGCCTTCAAGGTGAAGAGAAGGATGTGCGTGAACTTCTTTGGCCGTTTCTACTAATTGATCTGGGGATTGCATACCAATTCGCCCCATACCCGTGTCAACTTTTAAGTGAACGTTTGCTTGTTTTTGTAATGTAGTAGCGGCATGTCCTAATGACTGGACATGTTGTTTATCAAACAACGTAATCGTAATATCTTTATTAATAGCGGTGGAGAAGGCTTCGGGTGGTGTATAGCCAAGCACGAGAATCGGTTCTCTAATTCCTGCTTCTCGAAGTTCAACGGCTTCATCTATTATGGCAACACCTAAATAAGTTGCACCATGTTCAAGTGCTTCTTTGGCAACAGGAATAGCACCATGGCCGTAGCCATTTCCTTTTACAACCGCCATTAGTTGACAATTCTCTGCTAGTAGCTTTTTAAACGTACGGGTATTATGAGCAATGGCACTGAGCTCGATCGTAGCATACGTTTGACGATAACTAGTTTGTGTCATTTCTTTACTCCTTTTTCCTATACAAGAAAGCCCCTCATCATACGATGAAGGGCTTATGTGTGCGGTGGAAGGATATTATGCTTTTGCCGGAGTTTTTGCTAATGCATCTGCAACGGAAACAAGCTCATATCCAAGGTCACGTGCAACAGCACTATACGTAACGTTACCATTTGCAACGTTTAGTCCAAGAGCTAAAGCAGGGTTATCTGCTAATGCTTGTTGAACCCCTTTATTCGCAATTTGCATCGCGTAAGGAATGGTTACGTTGGTAAGTCCAAGTGTTGATGTACGAGGCACAGCACCTGGCATGTTCGCTACAGCGTAATGAACTACACCATGCTTCGTGTATGTTGGGTTATCATGAGTTGTAATTTTATCTACAGTTTCAATAATACCACCTTGGTCAATAGCAACGTCAACTACAACGGATCCAGGACTCATTGATTTGATCATTTCCTCTGTCACAAGCTTAGGTGCTTTTGCGCCCGGAATAAGAACGGCACCAATTACAAGGTCAGAATCTTTGACTGCTTCAGCAATGTTCAGTGGGTTAGACATTAACGTTTGAATGTCGTTTCCAAATTGGTCATCAATTTGACGAAGACGGTCTGCACTTAAGTCAATGAGTGTAACGTCAGCACCTAAACCAACTGCAATTTTCGCAGCATTTGTTCCAACAACACCACCGCCAATAACGGTAACTTTTCCACGTTTTACACCTGGTACACCGGAAAGGAGAATTCCTTTTCCACCTTTTAATTTCTCTAAGAATTGGGCACCGATTTGAGAAGCCATACGCCCAGCTACTTCACTCATAGGTGTAAGAAGTGGAAGCGTGCGGTTTACTTCAACAGTCTCATACGCAATGGCAATCACGCCACTGTCAACTAGTGCTTGAGCAAGCTCAGCTTCAGCTGCAAGGTGTAGATACGTGAATAGAATTAATCCTTCACGAAAGTAGCCGTATTCACTTGAAAGAGGTTCTTTTACTTTCATAATCATGTCCGACTGAGCCCATACCTCTTTTGCTTCTGTAAGTATTGTCGCGCCAGCAGCAATATAATCGGTATCTTCAAAGCTAGATCCGACACCTGCGTTATGTTCAACGATTAGTTGGTGACCGGCTTTAGTTAAGGCAACAACACCGGCAGGAGTCATCGCCACACGGTTTTCATTATTTTTAATTTCTCTAGGGATACCAATAATCATCTATAATTCCTCCAAACAAGGTAGTGTGAATGTGTACGTTTAGTATAAATCCACAAATGAAGGAACGCATTGTTACAAAAAAACAAATTGGAAGCGGTTATTTGTTTAAATCAACAAAAAGGCTCTAGTGTTTTTTTCTAACTAACTTTATATCAAAATAAAGACCAATTTTTTGGACTGGATTTTTAATATCAATCATCGTAATGTCTTTAATTCGCTTTAAACGATAATTTAACGTGTTTACGTGACAGTGAAGTTTTTTAGCAGCTTTAGTTAATTGATCTTCATAATCAAGAACGGTCTCTAGTGTCTCCATTAAATTGGTTTGGTTTTCACGATCATACGTGGCTAGTTTCTCTAATGCTGGGTTTGTCGCTAACTTCTGAAGTTCCGGCGTGCGTTTTAACAAATCAATATAGCGGAATGCACCTAACTCATGATAGAAATAGGCGCTTTTTAATTCCCTAGGAAATAACTGTTTTAATCGCAGAACAGCGGTGGCTTCATTGTAACTTTCATTAATGGTACGCAGATCTTCTTTAGGGTAACCACAGCCGATTGCCTGAAAGTCTTGATCAAATCGATCGTTTACTTGTTTAAGAAAAGAATGAAGGAATTGTTCCGTTTCTTCTACAAAAGTCCGTTTATCCTTAGGTGCTACTAACAGTATTAACTGATCTTCATCAAATGTATGAATTAAGATTTTCATTTTCTGGGTGGTGTTTGTCAGATACGTCAGTTGCTTCATAAGGTCCTTTGACAGATCTTTTATTGAAAAGATCAGAATGGCAATAGACTGATCTTGTTGGTGCCCTATTCGAAGTAATTGCTCTTTCATTCTTGTGTAGTTGGCAATTTCTCCAGTAATCATTTGCCAGAGTAACTCTTGTTCATTGCGCTCTTTCTTCTTCCTTTGTAAATTGAATTGTAAGAGCTGGTTTCGGGCTTTTCGCGCAGCCATTTTTAATAGAGCTAAGTTTTCCTTGTTAAGAATGCCTCTTACGTCTACAACCCAAATATAACCAAGTACTTCTTCATTTTTTCGAATGGAGATGGCGACGCGGTTACCAAGTCCAATTTCATCAATTGTAGGAATAATAAGTGGTTCGTCGCTGTAATTAAGCTTAGGAATAACACCATCTTTCCAAAAGCGATTAATGACTCGTTCGGGTACTCTACGTCCAATAATGGTAGATACCCTCGCTTGATCGGTTTCATCATCATGTGAACTATAAGCTAGTAAGTAATGGTTGGCATCTTCTATCGTAACGGGACATTGCAAGTAGTCACTAATTAAGTCAGCGAAGTCCTCTAAAGAATCGAATGAACGATTAAATTGTTGCTGTAAATCATCGAACATAGCTGGTCCTCCTTCATTAGGAAATGGTAGATTGTGTGAAAAAACGAAGGAAACGTTTTCAGATTGTGAAGTTTCACAAATACAAGTATAATCTAGCATGGTAGAATAACTAACAATTAGTAATACTATCATACAATAGCTTTTGGTTCAGGAGTGACAAGATGAGTATTTTAGACATCATAGAAAACATTAACAACTTTTTATGGGGCCCACCAGGATTAATTTTGTTATTCGGTACAGGTCTTTTTTTAACTGTTGCATTAAAAGGGCTCCAATTTCGCCGTTTACTTCATGCATTTAAACTAGCATTCGGAAAGGAAGACGAGAAAGATTCCTCAGCAGAAGGGGATATTAGCCACTTTCGAACGTTAATGACATCTCTTTCAGCAACTATTGGAATCGGTAACATAGCTGGTGTAGCAACAGCAATTAGCTTTGGTGGTCCGGGAGCTATTTTTTGGATGTGGGTTGTTGGTTTACTTGGAATGGCAACTAAATATGCTGAAGCATTGCTTGCTGTAAAATACCGCGTGAAAAATGATCGCGGTGAATATTCAAGTGGTCCTATGTATTATATTGAAAAAGGATTAGGGAGTAAATTTAAATTTTTAGCGATTGGTTTTGCGCTGTTCGGTGCTATCGCTGCGTTAGGGATCGGTAACAGTGTTCAATCAAATACCGTTGCTGATGTAGCGAACAATAGCTTCTCCGTTCCGAATCTATTAACGGCTGTTAGTTTAGTTATACTCGTTGGCCTAATCATTTTCGGCGGCATTCAGCGGATTAGTTTATTATCTACAATTTTTGTTCCTACCATGGCCGTTCTTTATATGGGTGGCGCTTTACTTATTATTTTTCTAAACTATGACATGATTATCCCAGCTTTTGAGCTGATTTTCTACCACGCCTTTCATCCAGTAGCTGCAACAGGTGGTTTTGCAGGTATTATCGTTGCTGAAGCCATTCGAAATGGATTTGCAAGAGGAATCTTTTCTAACGAAGCCGGACTTGGAACAGCAGCGCTAATTGCCGGGAATGCCCGTGCGGATCATCCTGTAAAACAAGCGCTTGTTGCCATGACAGGCACGTTTATTGTAACAATCATTGTCTGCACAGTTACAGGACTTGTACTACTTATGACAGGCTTTTGGGATTCTTCAGGTGGACTTCTATCTGGCGTTCTTCATGATCCATCTCTGGAAGGTGGCGCATTAACAGGTGCGGCGTTTGGATCCGTACTTGGAACATTTGGTGAGTATATCGTAGCACTTTCGGTCATTTTCTTTGGCTTTACAACAATTGTTGGTTGGTATATATACGGTGAAAAATGTTTTGAATACCTTGTTGGCACAAAAGGTATTACCGTGTATCGTCTTATCTATGTAACAGCCTGTGGAATTGGTGCATTAGTAAGTCTTGAAGCTGTATGGGCATTTGCGGATATGGCGAACGCGCTTATGATGATTCCGAACTTAATTGCCTTATTATTACTTTGGAAAATCGTTGTATCGGAAACAAACGATTACTTTACAAACTTTTATAAAAAAGGAAAGGTATAATGAATGGAGGTGCTGTACAGCTGTACAGGCCTCTTTTTTTACCAACTACTACGTGATACAATGAACGGATGACATTAGTGAACAAAGGACGAAACCGTATATGAAACAGACAGTACCTGTACAAAAAAATGAAACCCTCACGGTAACAATAGAAGACTTGACTCATGATGGCTCGGGTGTCGCAAAAGTAAAGGGCTATGCTTTGTTTATTCCACAAGCACTTCCAGGTGAAAAAGCGGAAGTGAAAGTTGTGAAAACGAAAAAAGGCTACGGGTTTGCGCGATTAATGAACCTTGTTGATGAAAGTCCGAACCGGGTAGAACCACCTTGCCCAATTTTTCATCAATGTGGTGGTTGTCAAATTCAACATATGGACTATGACGCCCAACTGCATATGAAACAGAAGCAAGTTAGAGAGGTTATGACCCGAATTGGTAAATTGCCAGATGTTCCAGTTCATCCGGTTGTAGGAATGGATGAGCCATGGCGCTATCGAAACAAGTCGCAAGTGCCTGTAGCATTCCAACAGGGAGAACTTGTCGCAGGCTTTTATGCAAAGCGAAGCCACCATATTGTTGATATGGATGAATGCATCATTCAGCATAAAGAGAATGACCTTGTTGTTCAAACGGTTAAACGATTAGCAAAAGAATTAAGGATTCCTGCTTATAATGAAGAGAAACATAATGGCATTTTGCGGCATATTGTGGCAAGGTACGGCAAGACAACGGATCAAGTAATGGTTGTTTTAGTAACAAGAGGTAAAAAGCTCCCACAAAAGGACGAGCTGATAGCGGGGATACGAGAGGCAATTCCAACTGTTGTATCGGTTGTCCAAAACATAAACAATGAACGTACCAATGTGATCTTCGGAAAGCAAACGGATGTGTTATGGGGAGAAACGTATTTATACGATGAGATTAACGGCATCCGCTTTGCCATATCGGCACGCTCGTTTTATCAAGTGAACCCAGATCAAACAAACCGACTGTATCAGAAAGCACTTGATTACGCAGAACTCACTGGTAGCGAAACCGTTATAGACGCTTACTGTGGAATCGGAACCATTTCTCTTTTTCTCGCTCAAAAAGCAAAGCACGTGTATGGGGTTGAAATTGTTCCTGAAGCGATTACCGATGCAAAGCGAAATGCAAAACTCAACCATATTGACAATGCAACCTTTGCAGTTGGAGAAGCAGAAAAAGTGATTCCATGGTGGCATGCTCAAGGCGTTACTGCCGATGTCATTGTCGTAGATCCACCAAGAAAAGGTTGCGATGAAGCATTGCTTAGCACAATGCTTAAGATGAAACCAGAACGAATTGTCTATGTCTCGTGTAACCCAGCCACTCTTGCTAGAGACTTACGCATGTTAGAAGACGGCGGCTACCGGACAAAAGAAGTTACACCAGTTGACATGTTCCCACAAACAAATCACGTGGAGTGTGTGGCAATTTTAACATTGATTTAACAGGGTTTTACGTGCCGATATGATGTGAATGACCACATTTTGACCACATTGCTCAGGAATTGAATGCTTGTTCGATTTTCTGAGCGACATCATTGAGACTAAAAACTTTTTAAACAAAATTAAACAAAAGTAGCTTTTTTTACAGTTACGAAATTAAAAACGTATTTTTGTTCTCCGTGTTAAGGAAGTATGAAGTTGCATTTTAATTATTAAGAAGACTGTCTTATGAGGGAGTTCTCTTTTTTTACATCGAAAAGGGTATGCGATAACTTATTTAATTTAAAACGGTGGGCGTCATTCACTCAAAATCGCAAACGATACTACAAAAAAACACCCACTCAAATGAGCGGGTGTGAATGATTTCGTTATTCTGTTGTCTCAACTACATGTTCGAAAGAACTATCGCCATTAAAAGTAAATTCTTTTAACGTTACTGGCTCACCTGGGTATAAGATTTCAAATCCAATTACTGCATCAACAGTAGCGCCCGGTTTAACATTTGTATCGCCCATTTCGACTAATTCCGTTTTGTAGTCTTCAGGATATAGGCCATTTGAACCCATTAACGTTTCAACAGTCGTATCCGTTTCTTGTTCAGCGGTAATGCCTTGGGATATCCAAGGGCTAATTGCATCTTCACTATTATTCGTAAAGGTTAATTCAACTGCCAAGATTTGTGTGCTTGCATCGTATTGGCTATCTAATTGCTCAATTTCTTTAATTTCATAAACAAATTCGCCAGTATCAAGTGTAGTATCATTGGTTGCGCTATCATTTTCTTCTTGTGTATCTTCTTCAGTTTCGTCAGTATCCTCAGTGCTCTCATCTGAGGTCTCTGTACTATCTGTACTATCCGCAGCCGTTTCCTCTACTGGATCCGTTGTTGTTTCTTCGTTTTCATCCCCACATGCACTTAATACAACTAAACTCACTAAAGCGCTAGATAATAAAAGCTTTTTCATAGATAAAACCCCTTTTTATGTAATGAATCATTATTATAAAGGTCTTATTTCTATAGATATATAGCTTCGACATCATTAGACAATCGCCGAATAAATGTTTAAGTTTTCTGTAAGTTTATAGGTGATGAGTCTTTAAGAAATTTGTTCATACTGATTGATTTTTTATAAAGCTCTTCTCTTTAAGAAGTAGAGAGGTCTCTATTTAAGAAAGGAGGTTTTTGCGATGTTAAGTATTCAACGGAATGGAAACAACACGACAGATGTATATAAAGGATTAACGATTGTAGCTCGATTCATTCGTCAAGATAATGGGCAAGTTGCTATAAAGGTTCTAACAGATGGTCATGATGAGATGACGGATAATGAACAGAAGGCTTTATTAATTGTGAAAGAAAGAATTTAGCAGGAGTTATGTTGGGGGAGCTAAAGATAGGAGGGAGCATATGCCTGTACTCATGTTTTGCAGCAAATGTGGAGGACCAAAGAAATTGTCCGAATATGTGTTAAGCCAATACGTAACAAAAGCGCCTCATATTTATTGTGATCTATGCGATTCGACTAATTTAGTTACAGAGGAATTGAGGCAATATGCCTTTCAAGTTAAGGAGAATGACAACTGGTAAACAATATATGTGGGCAGAAAAGATTAATAGTCTACTAGTTGAATAACAGAACGAAGAAGAACAGAGAGTGTTAGTGCTCTCTGTTAAGATCGACAATGGCTTACAAGGTGGTTATGATAGGACCTGTTTTTGTTAGAATAATGGTGTGTTCATATTGAGCCACATAACTATTTTTAGTTGCGAATGTCCAGCCGTCGTTCTTCTGAAAGACTTCCTCTTCAGAAGTGGATATAAATGGCTCAAAGGCAATTACCATCCCTTCCTTAAGAAGTTCGTCATCCAACGTGTCGTTGTAATTGTAAATATGATCAGGTGATTCGTGAATCGCACGACCAATACCGTGTCCGGTCAAATTCTTGATGACGGTAAAACCGTTTGCTTGCGCAGTTTGATTGACGATTTTTCCTAATCTGCTTTTCTTAGAACCAGGGACCGCTTTTTTTAACCCTTCTTCAAAAGCCTGCTTAGCTACGCTACATAGCTTCTCTAACTGTTTCCTTTACCAACCACAAACGATATTCCTGTGTCTGCAAAATAGCCGTTTTTTGAACCAGACACATCAATGTTAACCAAATCTCCTTTACGAATAACGCGCTTACTTGGAATGCCATGAGCCGCTTCATCGTTGACACTGATACACGTATAACCAGGAAATTGATATTCACTTTTCGGTGCCGAAACAGCACCTTCCTTCTCAAAGTAAGTCCCGGCAAGTCCATCGAGCTCTTTCGTTGAAATTCCAGGAATTGATTGACGAACAAGCTCGTCTCTTATAGACGCGACAATACGGCCAATCTCTTTTAATCCGTTAAAATCTTCTTCTGTTTTTGCAATCATTTGATGTCATCACCTAATTTTAGAATATATCATGTAAATCATTTATGTAAATTCTATCATATAAAAGCGACTTTATGCAGTTACCGCATTTGTATAATGCGGTAAAACACAATCTTTCAAGCAGGTTCAGAAATTAGTATCGGTTTGTTTGGAATAATTGAGTTTTCTGTATTTCAAATTCTTCTAGCATAATGGCTTCGATATTGAGATAACTATGCATTTACAGAACTTCTTTTTTATATTCGTAAAATTAGAAAAAAGAAAAAAGATAATTCGCCAATAACAGACAAAGATCAACACCTATTAAAAAAGAGCCTATTTAGAGGCTCAGCGATCGTAGCGATCGTCTGGATGATTACGTTGTCTGTGGTGTCCATGAGTCGGTGGATATTGATGATGATAACGAGGGTCATAGTTAAAATGAAAGTTGCTATAAGATTGATTATAATAATCTCTTCTATACATTAAAACTTGATCAATTACTTGATATTCTAATACATCCTTAAGAAAATTGAGCCTTTTCTCAATAATCAAAAGGTCGATTATCCACCATGCTCCAAAGCCCCCGAGGGTTACAGTCTTTCCAACAGCATAACGAGTATCCCCCATGTAATAGCGATGTCCTTCAACAAAACCAGTAAAAAGCCATAATATGTATGTAATGACCTTATTCTTTTGGTACTTTTGCATAATGCGATTAACGAGGGCTTGTTCTTCGCTTGATAAATCTTGCCTTAACAGTTCATTCTCCAATAGATTGCCTCTTAACTATTTTAAGATAATAAAAGTATACTTAACTTTTGAGCATTAGAAAACACTTCCGACAAAGAAAGACATAAGTCAAAGGGAATAGTATCCATCCCTTTCGTTGTGCCCTTGACATCAATTTGTCCATTTTATTAAGATCAACACATTGATTTGGAGTCGCACTATTTCAAAAACTGGAGGGGGAAATGACAAAAAAGCGTAGGCTAGCTAGAGTATTTGCCCAAGATGGAAAGTCTTTAACATTGGCTTTAGATGGTTCTTATTTTTCGTCAAAAATAGAAGGGATTGACAAGGTGATTCCACTTATTCCTACGTTCGTTAAACACGGACTTGATGCAGTCCTTGGTACGTACGGAATGGTCAAACGTTATCCAGACGCATTTCAAGATGTTGGGATGATGTTGCGAGCAGATATGTCAACAAATGTATTTGATACTTCTGTTCCTGATACAACTACTGTATTAAGTGTTAAAGAGGCACTGCGTCTTAGTGCAGATGGGGTAATCGTCATGACGTTTCCAGGTGCACATAATGAAAAGCATACGCATCAAGCTGTGCGAGAATTAGCGAGTCAAGCAGATGAATGGAACGTTCCTTTGATAGTGGAATCACTGCCATATGGGTATGCAGTAACAACAGAATCTTCGAACCATGCACCTATTCTTGCAGCTGCGGCAAATATGGCGGTTGAGTTAGGGGCGGATGTGATTAAAACCCGCTATTCAGGTGAACCGGACGATCTGTTAATTGCTCAATATGCCAAAGTTCCGGTGCTTGCCTTAGGTGGACCAAAAACAGATGATGTAAAGGCATATCTATCATTCGTAAACCACTGTTTGGCAAACGGTGCGAAGGGTGTAGCGGTCGGACGAAACATTGTTCAGAATAAGTCTCCAGTTGCAATGGTGGCAGCGCTAAATGCGCTTATTCATAAAGGAGATTCAGTAGAGAGTGCGTACCAGCTATATCAAACCATGTGCTTAGAAACCATGTAGTCGTTATCATAACGTTTTAGGGAGGATAATGATGAAATATGTATTAGGCATTGATAATGGCGGTACGATGACGAAGGCTACGCTGTTTTCATTGAAAGGTGAAGAAATTGTAACAGCGGTAAGCAAGACAGAGATGTTAACGCCAAGACCGTATTATACGGAGAGAGATTGTGAAGAACTTTGGCAAGCCAATCTTGCTGTTATTCGTGAGATTTTGACCCGTTCGGCGATAGCAGCTGTTGAACTAGTAGGTATCTCTATTACAGGGCATGGAAATGGCTTATACGTTATGAATAAAGCGGGAGAGACGACGTATAACGGGATCATATCTACGGACCAAAGAGCTCAAAAGTACGTTCATCAATGGAGAGCGGATCCTCGCTATGACGAGGAAATCCTACCGAAGACGATGCAATCGGTTTGGGCAGGTCAGCCAGTCGCATTGTTAGCTTGGTTGAAAGAGAACGAAAAAGAGGTATATACGAAAACAGATTTTATTCTCATGG
The DNA here is from genome assembly GCF_004375095.1 of Shouchella oshimensis. NCBI lineage: Bacteria > Bacillati > Bacillota > Bacilli > Caryophanales > Bacillaceae > Shouchella > Shouchella oshimensis. The sequence goes on from NZ_SNUX01000003.1 coordinate 112,636, forward strand.
TGAAAGACTACATTCGGTATAAACTAACGGGAGATGTTTTCTTTGAACAAACCGATGCCTCAGGAACAAGTTTACTGAATGTCCGCAACCGATGTTATGACAAGGAGCTATTAGCGTTTTTTGGGATAGAAGAGGTATTTGATAAATTACCGCCTTTACGAAACGCTACAGCTTGTTGCGGTAGCGTTACAGAAGAAGTAGCTACACTCACTGGATTACGAGCTGGCACGCCGGTTGCTGGCGGGATGTTCGACATATCCGCTTCTGCTATTGCATCTGGCTTGGTCTCAGAAGATCATTTATGTATTGTTGCTGGTACTTGGAGTATTAATGAGTACATCACAAAAAATCCAGTAGTCGATAAACATTTATTTATGACGTCCATTTATTGTATAGATGGATTCTGGTTAACAACTGAAGCGAGCCCGACCTCAGCAAGTAATTTAGAGTGGTATATCAATCAATGTATGCCATTGGAAAAAAATGAAGCGAAGGCAAAGAACCAATCAATTTACCATCTTTGCAATGAGCTTGTTTCTCAAACAGAACCAGAAGAAAGTGAACTACTGTTTTTGCCATTTTTATTTGGCTCAAATGCAGTATCTCATGCCAGTTCCTGCTTTATTGGACTGCTGAGCTGGCACCAGCGAGCTCACCTCTTACGTGCTATATATGAAGGTGTAGTTTTTAGTCATATGGCGCATGTTGAGCGCTTGCTTCAATTTAGGGTAAAGCCAACGGTCGTTCGGCTTGCAGGCGGTGTTACAAAATCAGATGTTTGGGTTCAACTGTTTGCAGATGCCTTGCAGTTACCGGTAGAGGTTATTAACGTGCAGGAGCATGGAACACTTGGAACAGCTATGTGTGCGGCTGTTATGACCGGTGAATATGAGTCTATTCAACAAGCTTCTGAAGCTATGGTTCAAGTAAAAACAACGATTCAGCCCAATCCATTAAAAGCAGCTATTTATGAGCAGAAATTCAAGCGTTACCAAGAGACTGTTCACAAGATGGCGGATGTTTGGGCGTTAGGAGTAAAACAATGAATTTAGGCTTACAAGGAAAGCATGCCATTGTTACCGGTGGATCAAGAGGCGTAGGAAGAGAAATGGCTTTATGCTTAGCGGATGAAGGAGCACAAGTAACATTAACCTATCATGGACATAAGGAAAAAGCAGATGAAGTTGTAAAAGCGATTAAAGGGAAGGGGAAAGTGGCCAACGCCGTGCAAATGAATCTCGCTGACCCAACAAGCATTAAAGAGATGATTAAACAGGCACTTCAATTTGGCGTTGTTGATATTTTAGTAAACAATGCCGCCGTGTGGCCAACACGTTACATCAAAGATATGTCTTTACTTGAATGGAATGAAACCTTGCAAACCAATTTAACAAGTGTCTTTTTAATAAGCCAGCTTTTTGTTCAACACTGTGTGCAACAAAAGCGTGCAGGAACACTGTTAAATATCATCTCTCAAGCGGCCTTTCATGGTTCAACCACAGGTCATGCTCATTATGCCGCAAGCAAATCTGGTATAGTAGGATTTGCTAAATCGTTAGCGAGAGAACATGAAAAAGACAAGATTACTGTCAACAATCTCGCTCTAGGCATTGTGGAAACTGACATGATTCGAAAATCTTTACAAGAAAAAGAAGAGTATTATTTGAATAGAATTCCCATTGGTCGCGTAGCTCAACCACGAGAAATGGCAGAGATTGCAACCTTTTTAGTGTCAGAAAAAGCCAATTATGTAACCGGTTCAACGTTTGATGCTACAGGAGGAATGTTAATGCGTTAACATTGTCTAAGGAGTGGAGATATGAAATGTTTGGCTATTGCTGATTTATTAATCTCCGAGCATGTAATGAAAGAAGGGCTAGCTAGTCTTGAAAAAAAAGGCATTGAGTTAACCATACGTAAGTGGCACCATAATCAAGTAGAGGACTTACAAAAGGATAATTTATTAATCGAACAAACAGGCTCGAACGCTGTTTTATTGCCTCATGCCATCACTCATGACATCGATCAGTACGACATCATTTTGACTCAATTTGCACCGTTGAATCGCTTTGTTCTTGCGGCAGCACGAAAAGTAACTCTCATTGGTGTACTCCGAGGAGGTATTGAAAACATTGATGTAAAAGAAGCAGAAGCAAGAGGCATTAAAATACTGAATACACCTGGTCGAAATGCACGAAGCGTAGCAGAATTTACAGTAGGAATGATCATTGCAGAAATGCGAAACATCGGTCGGTCTCATGCTTCCATTATGAAGGGAAATTGGCAAAAAGACTTTGCCAATCAAGACTACCTCCCAGAGTTAGGCCGGAGAACAATCGGAATTATCGGTTTCGGTCACATCGGTCAACTTGTAGCGAAATTTCTAAGTGGGTTTAATACAAGGATTTTATTTTATGATCCATTTTTTAAAGGGCAAACGACGTGTACCCAAGTAGAGCTAGAAGAATTATTAAGAGCTTCGGATGTCGTCAGTTTACATAGTCGGCTAACAGCAGAAACAAAGGGGATGTTAGGCTATGCACAGTTTGAGAAAATGAAACAGACGTCAATCTTAATTAATACCGCTCGTTCTGGCCTTGTAAAAGAAGGAGAGCTGATAAGAGCTTTGCGGGAAAACATCATAGCTGGGGCGGCATTAGATACGTTTGACCATGAGCCTATAACAAAAGACAGTCCTTTACTTTCGTTAAAGAATGTTACATTAACCGCCCATTTAGCAGGGAGCACGATTGATGCTTTTCACAACTCCCCTACATTACTAGCAGAGCGAATTCATTCCTATTTAGATAGCGATAGTGTATGAGTTGGTCAGAGTAATCACATCATTTTGAGATACTCTGCGCGTTGATAGGACGAAGATATATATGGAAAGGGTTTTGCGTCATAACGATTAAGCTCCTTTAGGGTTTTTTTCTATAATTCTAACGTTACACTTAGTGCTTTTATCCATTTAGGAATGTTTTTATTAAATAAAGGTAGATGTTTTACGCGGTTTAGATTATTAAGTTCTCTGAGAGATAAAAATAAAGTGTCCCATATCATTGTTTCTTTCATAAGACTGTATCTTGTAATTACTTGAGAGGGGTCATGTGAAAATAATAAGAAGAGTGTCTTATCATAATACTTTGAGCGTATTCCTGCCCATTCCCAATCAATAAAGGTAATGTCGTTCTTGGAGTAAAAAATGTTCATCGGTAATAGATCTCCATGAGAAAATACAAATGTAGAGTTGGCTGGTGTTGTTTTTAAAAGCGCTGTAAGCTTTTGTTTGATAGGTATTTGTAAGAAGCTCTGAACATTAAATATATAGCGTTCAATTTTTTCTTGTCTGTTATCGGTGACATTCCATGTTGTGGGGATCGGGATATGTGAGATGGTTTTTATTTTCTCTATAATTAGATTTACGTTTACTGATTGGTTTAAGCAATATGCGTCCCTTTTAGTAGCTAGTGGAGAATCTTTAAGATTAGCCATTATAAACATACTTAATGAAGAGTCTTCATAGAACCATAGAATAGGAGGAATGATGTTTAAGTGATTTTTTAAATAGTTATAGACAAAAATTTCATGTTTCATTAATTTAAAAGACTCTAAATCTTCATGTCGAGAAGCTTTTATAAAAAACTGATCGTTATAAAACGTTATACGATTATTGTTTTTTAATTCGTTACCTATAAAATTGATTTCTTTATATGTAAAAAAATTATTTAAATGTGGGGGGAGTGAAAACATTACGTCGAACCTCCTATTAACAACAAAAAGGTGAGTGCGTTTGCAACGGCGTTATTAGAAAAAAACTAGAACGGAACGTATTCTAGTTTTGTGCAGACCTATGTATGAAGTAACCACTGATTTATCACTTATTGTTCATTTATTTTGGCTACAGACCAAGGGTGACGAGGGTTTAATGTATTCAGCTTTTTTGCATATTCAAGGGCATTTTCAAATTCTACAAATACCCGATCAGTCACAGAATGGATGTTTTTTAAAATAAAGGTCTGTCCGTCTACAAGTCTTTTAAGGTGATACATTATTATTCCTCCTCAAACGATTAGGATACATCTATTATACACGCTTTAGCGCAATTACGTATATGCAAAAATCATGTAAAGGATGCGAAATTTATGAGAGATTTTTATTCTTTATAAAGCGATAAAGTGACTGTGTCATCAATCGAGTCATTAGTTGTCCAAATAGGATGGGTAGGGAAGATAATAGAATAACGACATTCATAGTAAATGGGTTGAACCAACTTTCATTAGGAGGATTAATAAAAAGCTGTGCAAGGATAATGGAGCAAACGATCATAAAGCTATGCATGAGAAAGAAAACACGCAACGAGACTCGTATGGATAAAATCCCCGACAAAATCAACCAGATAAGGAGAAATCCGTTAATAAAGATGTAAGAAATATCGGTTTCATCATTTCGCATAGTGGTTTCATAGAAATGAAACAAAAAAGGACCAGGAATTAGCATCATACAGAACCATAAGAGTTTCATAAATCAAATCACTCCTTCATTTAACAATAGTTTACCAAATGTTTTGACTCTATAACGTATAGAAGGTAAACTATAATTATATTGAAAGCGCTTACTTTATCTGAAAGAGGAGGAATGAGAATGATTTATGCCAACCCAAATCAAGAAGGTTCACTCGTTTCATTTAAGCAAACGTACGATAATTTTATTAATGGTGAATGGACAGCCCCTGTAAAGGGTCAATATTTTGACAACGTTACGCCGGTAACAGGTGACGTGTTCTGTACATTAGCTCGTTCCACATCGGAAGATATCGAGCTAGCACTTGATGCTGCCCATGAGGCGAAAGATCGTTGGGGCAAAACACCACCTGCTGAGCGGGCTAATCTCTTAAATAAAATTGCTGACCGGATTGAAGAAAATAGCGAGATGCTTGCAGTAGCAGAAACGTGGGATAATGGAAAAGCCGTTCGTGAAACATTAGCGGCTGATATACCTTTAATGGTCGATCATTTTCGTTATTTTGCCGCCACCATTCGAGCACAGGAAGGTAGTTTAAGTCAACTTGATGATGATACGGTCGCTTATCACTTCCATGAGCCATTAGGTGTAGTTGGTCAAATTATCCCTTGGAATTTTCCATTATTAATGGCAACGTGGAAGCTTGCACCAGCCTTGGCTGCCGGAAATTGTGTCGTTTTAAAACCGGCAGAACAGACCCCTGCTTCGATCATGGTGTTACTTGAATTAATTGAAGACCTCTTGCCAAAGGGTGTTGTAAATGTCGTGAACGGTTTTGGAGTAGAAGCAGGAAAACCGCTTGCGTCGAATCCTCGTATCGCAAAAATTGCTTTTACTGGGGAGACAACAACTGGGCGTTTAATTATGCAGTATGCGTCACAAAATATCATTCCAGTAACCCTTGAATTAGGTGGTAAGTCGCCAAATATATTCTTTAAAGACATTATGGATGAAGACGATGAGTTTTTAGATAAAGCAGTAGAGGGTTTTGTTATGTTCGCCCTAAATCAAGGTGAGGTATGCACATGTCCATCTAGAGCGTTAATTCATGAATCCATCTATGATGCATTTATGGAACGGGCGCTCAAACGAGTGAACGAAATAAAAATTGGCAATCCACTTGATACGGAAACAATGATGGGAGCTCAGGCGTCTTCTGAACAAATGGAAAAAATCCTCTCCTACATTGATATTGGCAAGCAAGAAGGTGCTGAGGTCTTAACAGGTGGGGAGCAAAATAAAATTGAAGGTAGTGAAAACGGCTACTACATTCAGCCAACCGTTTTTAAAGGGACAAATAATATGCGTATTTTCCAAGAAGAGATCTTTGGACCAGTTGTCTCCGTTACAACATTTAAATCAGATGAAGAGGCATTAGACATTGCCAATGACACACTGTATGGGTTAGGTGCAGGTGTATGGACCAGGAATATGAATCAAGCTTACCGCTTTGGGAGAAACATTGAAGCGGGACGAGTTTGGACGAATTGTTATCATGCCTATCCTGCTCACGCTGCATTCGGAGGTTATAAAAACTCAGGTATTGGTAGGGAAAATCATAAAATGATGCTGGATCATTACCAGCAGACAAAGAACTTGCTTGTCAGCTATGGCACGAGTCCAATGGGGCTTTTCTAATTCGTTTAATGAAGAGGAGATGAGCGCGTGGTTGAGAAAGTAACAGCAACAGAAACAGCAATCGCCTTTTTAGAACAATTAAAAGAAAAGCATGGTCCTTTGATGTTTCATCAGTCAGGTGGGTGTTGTGATGGTAGTTCACCAATGTGTTATCCAGCAGGAGAATTTCTTGTCGGTGAAAGTGATATCCTCCTTGGTACCATTGCTAGTACACCTTTTTATATGAGTAAAGTTCAGTATGAGTATTGGAAACATACGCAAATTATCGTAGACGTTGTTGAGGGACGTGGTGGGATGTTTTCTGTAGAGGGACCAGAAGGAAAGCGTTTCTTAACGAGATCAAGAGTGTTTACAGATGAAGAGCGAGCGGCTTTATAAAGACTAAAAAAAGGAGATCGTTTTAAGCGTCTCCTTTTTCTTGTGCTTGCTTTGATTCGTTTCCAAAATAATCAACAGTTTTAACGGTATAGCGGGCGTTGCCGTGTTCAATTAAAAACGATTTTCGTTCTTGTTGTGAAATACTAGCGACGAGCGTCTCTTTTCCGTTCTCGCTTACTTCATACACACGATAGCCGGCGATATAATCATCTCTAACAGCATACCAGGATAACAAATTCCCCTGAACTGTTAATTCTGTCGGTTCTTTAGGGGTTTCATCTGTATCTTCAACTAACGAGGTATACACAACGAGTCGTTCATCATGATTGCCTGTCTGGCGATCAAATGTGCCGGTACACGTAATTAAATTTAGTTGTTTGTGATCAGTAGAACCAAAAATTTCTGTTAATGGTGCATCGTTATAGGGATATTTTTCAATACGATCAACAGTAAATTCTAATTCTTCTCCGTTATCGTCTGTTACGAAGATCGAATCATTCTCTTCTAAATCACCCAAATAAAAAAAAACTGCTGGGCCATTTTTATCATCAACATGCCCCGCTAGCACAGCATTTCCACGTCCGCCAGGCTTTGTTCCTGGCTCGTACCAACCGACATCTGTTCCGTTGTCAGGAACGCCCATTTGACCATTTTCTAAAAGCCCAACTTCTGTAATAGGCGCTTCAACATCCAAAGCAGGGATTCTTAATTTAGAAGGGAAAAGCTCGCTTTGTTTGTTTAAATCATGATAAGCTTCTTCAATTTTGTCAGCATGGATCGTGAATTCTTCTGCAATCGTTTGTTCCTGATCAAGGTGAACAGGGGGCTCAATTTCATTTTGTGTAGCAGGTTGGGAAGAGGATGATTCTTCAGCAGAACTGCTACAGCCGATTAGGGTTAATAGGGAAAGAAAGAGAACAAGAAGTGGTCTAATTTGCACGACAGATCAACCTCCTTAAACATGAAAAAGTGTTACCGGTAACCTTTTGTTGAATAGAACAACATCGCTCATTGCTTTAGAACAATGAGCGAGCGTTCTATTGACTGGAGCCTCTCTCACTTGCTAGAGAAAAGGCTTTATTCACGCGCCGTTTCCGTAAAATTCGCTGTTTATTATCAGTTCTTTAGTAGTGTTTACTTTTTCAAACCATTAAGCATTTGTGCGGAATTTACGTACTCCGAAATAGCCAGTGAATGCGACTGTTGCACCTGCTAGAATCCATGCCATCCATTGTAGAGAAACACCTTGCTGGCTTCCACCCATACCTGTTTGCGGCATGTCAGGCATTGCAGCTTCCTCTTCGAACATTTCAGGGTTTTGTTCAACAATGGCACCAGCTAAACCGGAACCAATATCAAATGTAAAGGCATAGCCTTCTAGGAATGTTTCAAATGAACCAGCATAGTCACCATCTATATAACGGTCAAAGGTTGTAAATACTTGATCTTCGTGCATGTTAACGAGTTCTGTAGCATCAGCTGCAGGTAAGATTCCTTCTGTTGCTGTATCTAAAAACATTCCGAACTCATCAGCAAATGTGCTTAATTTGCTTTTTGCAGCCTCTTTAGCTTCTTCATCTTCATTTTTTACAGCGTTTACGTATTCACTTTGAGCTAAAATATGATTTCCTTGCCAAATTTGTTCGAACTGCTCTCCGCCTTCATCTCCATATACAGACGCAATGGTTGCTTTTAAGTCGGCTGTATTCTCATCTTCTGCCCAGCTAACAAAATCGAAATCTTCGCTATCTTTGAATTCTTTAGACATCGAAAGGGTTGCTAGAGCAAAATGTTCGGCAACAAGATTACTCAAATCAGATCGTAAGTTTCCAGCGTCTGTTAAAGGTGTGGTACCTTCAAACATATCAGGATTTTGTTCAACAATGGCGTTAGATAAAGCAGCACTGATATCAAACATATGTGAGAGTCCTTCACGATACGTCATGTACGCAGTCTCATAATCGCCTTCTACATAAGCATTAAACGCATCCTCTACTTGTTGCTCATGAATGTCTAATACTTCAATTGCTGCGTCGCTTGGAAGTGCCCCTTCGGTTGCGCCTTCAAGAAATTCACCAAATTCTACATAAAATCCATCAATCATTTTAGATGCTTCTTCTTGCGCTTCTGTGTCGCCATCTTTTACAGCTTGAACATAATCAGCTGTGTATTCGTTATGTCCAGAGAAGATACGGTCAAACTCTTCAGCACCTTCGTCACCATACAGTGATGCGATGGCAGGTTTCATATCTGCTGCATTTTGCATAAGTGCTTCTTGTGCGGCTTCAGCACCGTCGTCTCCATCGTATTGCTTTTGCATAGAAAGAACAGCAAGCGCAAAGTGTTCAGATAAAAGGTGGTCGAGTGTTCCTCTTAATTCAACTGCTGGTGTGGTTACTTGAGACGTGCTTTCTTGTGCTTGAGCTCCTTGAACAAATGATGGGGCAATTAATGATGCACCTAGTACGGGAATTAATGCTTTTTTTATTTTCATTTTGAACACTCCTTTTGTGTTTTGATTTCACTAAGCTAACGCAAGGGATGTTAAAATGGATCACTTTTTTTAAAAAACTTTTTTGAATGAATCAATTTTATAACTGTTTTTAAAACATAATGAATATATTAGTAATAGTCATTATATACACGTATGAAAGTGGCGACGGCTCCCGTGGGAGTAGCATATGCTTGAAGACATTGTGCAGAGAATTTACGCGGAAATGGCTGAGATAATGCCTAGGGAAAGTGTTCAGAAATTGGGTGAATGTTCGTATGTATAAAGCGATAGATGGGTTAGGAAATTCGTTCATTTCATATAATTATTGGTTTATCTAAATTAGCTATAACAGCAATCATGAAATGGACTCGAATAAAAAAGAGGCTGGGACATAACTAAAAGTAGTATTTGAAATGACGAATAGTCTAAAATATGCTGAGTAGCACCGCTACAGGAGAATCCTTCCGCTCATTTTCATCTAAAACAAACGACGAACGTTCCTATTTTCAGGAATGTTCGTCGTTTTGGTCTGTCTATCTACTTTTGTCCCAGCCTCGGTATTTTATAATTCTTCTACTAGTACAATGTCGCCTTCAGGTGTCTCGCTTGTTTCATCAGGCTCAATCGTAATTGCAATGGTATCGTAACCCATTTCTGGATCGATGTCGAATGTGGAGATACCGCTCCCGTCTTCGGCTGGAGTAAATGTACCAGCTCGATAAGGTTCACCATCTTTTAACAACCATACTTGGTATACTTGTGTATCCTCAGGTTGGGAGAGTTGAGCTGCTTCCACAACGAGTTGTTGATAATGATCTTTATTGACAAACGAAGCTGTAGCTTGAAAAGGAATCGTCTCTGCTGCTGGTTGTAAGTTTAGCCGTTGAACCAAAGAATCAACAGTTATGCTTGGTTCAATTGCTACATCATCAGGTTCACCAAGCTGACTAACTGTATAGATATTCCCAATTAAAGAAAGAAAGAGTGCCGCAGCCATTGTCGGAATAAGCCAATTTACTTTCTTTTTTCTTTTTAGTCCATGTGGTTCTTGTTTGTTTGTTGTAGATCCTGATGCAATTGGTTTCTGAACGTCTGCAGACTGAGACTCGACTGGCGTTTCCTCTGCAAACGCAGCTGAAAGTACCCGTTCTTTCATGTCAGGTGGAGGTTCAATTGGATCTACATCAAACCCTAAGTCATCCGTAAGCGCTCTGATTTCATTTAATTCTTCTTCGCATATCGAACATGTTGATAAGTGAGCTTCGAATTCTTTTGTTTCTGTATCTGTCAACTGTCCGTTAACGTAGTCAATTAAATGATTGCACTGTTCACTCATGAATGATCCCTCCATTCTGTTCTATGTCTTGGATCGTGGTTTTTAGATGTTTTAAAGCAAGTCGTAACCTTCCTTTTACAGTTCCTAAAGGAAGATCACACGAATCAGCGATTTTTTGCTGTGATAATCCTTGATAATAAAACAAGGTGATGACCTTTTGTTGTTCTGGTTTTAATTGACTGATGGCTTTTTTTACGACAGCACGTTTTTCTTTCCATTCGACTTGATCCTCTACACTTGGATCAGGGTCTTCTGTCATTTCTTTCGTCGCAATTTCTGAAGCGACTTCTCGCTTTTTCCGGTGATGGTCGATTACGATATTACGTGTCATAGTAAGCAACCAGCTAGAGAACTTTCCTTTTGTTTCATCATAAGAACTCTTTTGTGTCCACACTTTTATAAAGACTTCTTGAACAATTTCTTCCGCTAATTGTTTCTCTTCCGTCATTTTGAAGCTAAAAGAAAAAAGAAGTTTGCTGTATTTGTCATACATCTGTTCGAGGGCTTCTTTTTCTCCGCGCCTAAGCTTTTTATAAAGCTGTACATCATGTTCGGACATCATATTCTCCTTTTTTACTTGATCTCGATTTAGGAACATAAAAATCGGAATAATAGCTCTTTGCTGATTTTACATGTATTTGTCGAGAAAAGCCAAATAAAAAGGTGTGAAAAGCTTTCTTACAAAGAAAACGTACGAAGCACTGATTTGGATCACTTTTTTTAAAAAAAGGTTTATTTTATTTGCATAATGGGTAATTTATTTAGTTCAACTTGATTGGCAATATCGGTTGTGGTTAGATGGCATTATACAATGTATTTAAAAAGGGGACAAGACGATGAAGAAGTCTCATGAGAAAAGAGAGTGGCAATTAGAAGATAGCTATCGATCGTTACCAGCTACTTTTTATAGTCTTCAACAAGCAAACCCTGTACCAGAGCCGGAACTGGTTATCTTTAATTATGAATTAGCAAAAGAGCGAGGTATAGATGAGACGATCGCCAGTACAGATAGTGGGCGCGATTGGCTAGTGGGTAATCAAATTCCGAGTCGAAGCGAAGGAATCGCTCAGGCGTATGCAGGTCATCAGTTTGGTCAATTTACGATGCTTGGGGACGGTCGAGCGCTGCTACTTGGAGAACACGTAACACCAAATGAAGAGCGCTACGATATCCAATTAAAAGGGTCAGGCAGAACAAGCTTTTCACGTGGGGGAGATGGTCGAGCTGCACTTGGCCCAATGCTGAGAGAATATTTAATAAGTGAGGGCATGAATGGGTTAGGTATTCCAACAACACGGAGCCTCGCTGTAGTGAAAACAGGACAGGCAGTGCAAAGGGAAAAGCGTTTGCCAGGTGCTGTCTTAACAAGAATGGCGAAAAGCCATATTCGGGTTGGTACGTTTCAATATGCGGCTGCACGAGGAGATGTTTCTGACTTGAAAGCATTAGCTGATTATACAATTAATCGACATGAGCATACTGTTAGCGATGGAAAGAATCCGTATCTTGCTTTCTTACATCAGGTCATTGAGAAACAAGCGGAATTAATAGCAAATTGGCAATTGGTTGGTTTCGTACACGGTGTTATGAATACGGATAATATGGCTATTAGTGGTGAAACCATAGATTATGGGCCGTGCGCATTTCTTGATCAGTACGATCCAATGAAAACCTTTAGCTCGATTGACAGACAAGGTCGTTACTCATATGGAAACCAGCCTTATATGGCGAACTGGAATCTAGCCAGATTAGCAGAAGCACTCTTACCGTTACTAGCAAGTACTAAAGAAACAGCTGTTCAGCTAGCCCAACAGGCCATCGAAACCTTTACCCCTTTGTATACGAGCTATTGGTTAAAGGGGATGAGAAAAAAAGTAGGTTTTATTGATGATGAACAGGAAGAAGACCGCTCACTAATTGAAAGACTGCTCAAAATAATGTCTGATCATAACCTTGATTATACCCTCACATTTAGACAATTAAGTACAGAGGGAACGCTTCCTGCTTCTATAGAAAACATGGAACACTGTCAGACATGGAAGAAAGAGTGGGAGAACCGTGTGAATCAACAGTCAAGGAAAAAAAGTGACATTGAAAATCAAATGTTGAGTGTAAATCCTTTTATCATTCCTCGTAATGAACATGTGGAACAAGTGTTAGAAGACGTTGAAAAAAACGATGACCACACATTGCTACATGCGTTCCTTGTAGCTATTCGAGATCCGTTCAAAGAGACGGAGATGACAAAAAGGTTTGCACAAGTATCAGCAAGCAAGACGCCATATATCACATACTGCGGCACCTAAGCGTTAGCGAGGTGTCTTTTTCTTATGCTTGGTGAAAGAAGACGCTATAAAGGAGATCGAGTAAAAGAAGAGAAGCAAGACTTCCATAAGCGTAGGTTCTTTTTAAGCCTAGGTAATAACACTTAATCGTCTTGGGGATAAGGGCGACAATTAGAGTGGTGGAGCGGGTGTATGCGATTGTAGTAGTGATCGTGTTATCTAACAAGCTGTAATGAAGTGTAAGTAAAAAGGAAACCGCCATTGTGATAACAAACGGAACCCATGCAATGACTTCAATTCGCCACCAAACTTCGCTTTTACTCTTTGATTGGTATTCTTCCATACCCCTTACACCTCCTATTAATTTATAGCCTAATTACATAGTGTTAAACATTCGCAATGGTTATGACGTATGCAGAAAACGAAGAACAGTGACTTGTTATTAGAGGTTTCGTCGATAAGGGAGGAGAACCGATGGATAAATGGAATAGGCTAAACGTAGAAGAAAGGTAAAGGCGGTGTGAACATGAATGTTCAGTTAACCCATGAAGCGCAACAATGTCTAGAAGGGTTTTTACAAATGAAGACAACGTTACATTCGGATACTGAAGAAGATTGGGTCTTTCAAGCTGAAGATGGCAAACTGTATAAGGTTCGAAAGTATGATGGCGCTACCTTTTGCAATAATCAGCTCATTGTTCTACTTTCCTTTAACGAAGATGAAGCAAGGTGGTCTCGCCTTATTTTGTCATTACTGAAGCGATTTCCTGATGGAGTCGAATTCCTTGAAGATGACCCCAATTCTTCTTATTTTTTCGCCTATCAAGTAAAGAGGAGAAAACGGTTAAAGGCAACGATTCAATATAGTAAAGCGAATGGAGCTGTTCGTATTTTAGCATTAGATGAGTGGAAAAAACAACGTAACTATGCAGGTTAATAATTGGGTAGAGGATTTTTAAAGGTTACGTAGAAATCTTATGTAGGAGAGGAGAATGACTGCACCCATTCTCTTCTTTTTTTGAAGGGAAGTCCATATCCATTTACTGTATAACTGCATAACTCCCATATATTCATAGAAAAGATGGTATACTTTTACTTAGATTCTTAGCAGGCGAAAGTAGGAGAGTGCCATTTTTTATTTGTATCTTAGTTTAATCTTACTGCACGTCATAAGTGAATTTTTTGAGCACATTGCTATTCAAAGTATCATCGGCAGCTTGGCCATTGTTATCATTGGATTGAACTTTTTTAAAGTGAAGCGATTATATTTTTGGGCAGGAACGGCTTTCTTTTTTGTTGGTCTTATTTGTGCTTTTCTTTATGTTCCACAAGAAAGAGCGTTTCTTTCTTTATTCGGCTCGATGACAAGTTTATTAGCTTTGCTATTTGTATTGCCCTATATGAGTACCATTATCGCGGTTGGAAAATACGATCGAGCTCTTGGTCAAATGATTCGTAAACCACCGCAATTAACAATGGTGAGATTATATAGACGTACATCATTGATGACCTATATGCTAACGTTGTTTTTAAATGTAGCAACAGTTCCAGTAGTTGTTTCAACGGTGAAAGCACAAGTATCTCAGTTAAAGGATGCATTTATTCAACGTTTTTTTGCCCATAGTATTTTACGTGCGTATGGACTTGTGCTTTTATGGAGCCCAACAGAAGTTCTTGTTGCTTCAACCATTGATATGACTGGAACAAGTTATTTGCTGTTGTTTCCAACGTTGCTAACCATTAGTATTTTATTTATTTCACTCGACTGGTTTATACATAATCGACAATTACAGCATATTGATTTAAAAGCAGCTGTTGAGGAAAACCATAATCCGGCGCAGTTGAGAAAGAAATTATTAGAACTTGGATTTGCCATTACATGCTTTATCGTCGTTCTTTTAACCTTAAATAGCCTTATTCCTCAATCGTTTTTATTTTCGGTTACCGTATTAATTATTCCATTTACATTTTTATGGGCATTTATCATTAAAAAAGGGAAACGATTTTTACTTTTAAGCTCTGCATATGTAAAAGGAAATACCACTCAGCTTCATGGTCTGTTCTTTTTATTTTTAGCGGCTGGCTTTTTTGTGGAAGTCTTTCCTTATACGACACTATTTGATCAAATGGATCTCTTTTTCTCCTATGTTTACGAAACTGGGCCCATTCTTTTATTCTATTTACTTATTGCTTTATGTATTTTTATTTTTGCACTGATTGGATTCCATCCTTTAATTTCCATTGCGATTTTTTCACCATTCTTAGCTGAGGCGATGATCGTGCATCCATATGGTGTTAGTGTACTTTTAATAGGCGTGGGATTAAGCACAGTCATGATTGGACCATTTAATATAACGCCTACCATACTTGCGATGCAATTGCAGGCAAATCCTTATTCGATTATCCAGAAAAACTTATTGTTTGCGTTTGGCTACCTGTTGTTTATTGTAGCTGTGGCAACGGTATTTAGCGTTCTCTGATTCTCTCGGTAAAAGAAAAACAAGTAAGGAAAGTAGAGTGCCATGATCATAAAAATAGCCACAGCCATTCTAATTATCTTATCAATTGTCCTAGTTGCTCAATCAAGTTGGGTGACAGAACTACGAACAGGTGAAGGTCTCGAAGCGAGTGAATTATTTCAACAATCACTGCCATTTTTATTATCCTTGTCTTTTGTGTTATTGGTGGTTCAAAGCATCTTAACGGTTATTCCCCTCGCATTAATTCTAATTTTTAACTATATCTTATTAGGGTTTTGGTTTGCCTATGCATGGAGCCTTGGTACAAGTATCGTAGCCAGTCTATTGTCTTTTTATTTATATCGTTACTGGCTACAGCACGTCTTTCAACAAAAAGTTCGGAAAAATTGGGTTCAAGCCATTGAGCAGAACGGCTTTTGGGTTGTATTAACAAGTCGGCTTGTTCCTGTCATGCCTTCAAGCCTCATAAATGTAGCAGCTGGAAGTAGCCGGATCACAGTAAAAACCTTTCTCTTTGCAACGTTTATAGGCAACAGTCTTTATTTAATGGCACTTTTTTTGTTAATGGAGGGTCTTATTGCTGGAGGGGCGGAATGGTTCCTTTTAATAGGTGTTGTGTTGCTATTGGGCACTATTGCTGTCAAGAAAAAATGGACGAAACGAATGAAAAGTGGAGTGAATGAACAATGACGATTAGACAGTTACATCCAAATGAAGTTGTACCATACGATCTTTTATTGTTAGCAGATCCTAACAAAGAAATTGTGGATAGCTATATTAAGCAAGGGAGTTTCTATGTACATGAACAAAAGGGACAGCACATTGGGTGCTATGTCATGATTCAAACGAGACCAGAGACCATTGAAATTGTCAATGTTGCTGTAAAAGAAGCATTACATGGTAATGGATACGGAAAAGCCCTTGTACTGCATGCCATTGAAACGGCGAAACAGGCTGGTTATAAAACAGTTGAAATCGGAACATCAAACTCGGGTATACACCAAATTGCTCTTTATCAAAAGTGTGGATTTCGATTGGAATGGATTGATCGCGGATTCTTTTTACGACATTATGAGGAAGCGATTTGGGAGAATGGAATACAAGCAGTCGATATGGTTAGAATGGCGATTCACTTTTAATTGAAATTTATGGTTTAAAGACCGAAAAAGGCAGGTATGATAGAGTAGTAGAGGGTCAGAAAGAAGGTTTTAGAATGATTGTAAGGGAGATTGAGCTTTTTGAGCGTGAATTAACTGTTTTAAAAAAAGAGAAGCAAAATAAATTGCTCTATGCCTACTATCGAGCAGAAATTGATAGTCAAATCAACTTATTAAAAGAAGCCGTTTATTTCTATAACGATCATAAGTAAACAAACAAGCCGTAAATGGTAATGGCTTGTTTGTTTTTTTATTGAGCTTTTTTTCGGAAACTTTTTATCGTCGACAAAAGCATAATACTAAAGAGGATGCTTAATACGAGGCTGATAGGTGATGTCACATAGCCAAGAAAGAACGTGCCTAAGTCATGGTGAGCCGTAATCATAGCTGCCCGATACGATTGATCAATTAAGGGTCCAAGTACAATGCCTAAAACAAGGGGCGCCAGTGGAAAACCAAACAATCGTAAGACAAAACCTAACAAGCCAAATCCGATCATCCAATAAACATCAATCATCGTATTGTTAATAGAATAAGCTCCAACCACTATTAGAACAAGGATAATTGGCATAAGGATACCTTTTGGAATGGAAATGACTTTTTTAAATAAATGGATTCCGGTCATCCCAAATACAAGTAGAAAGAGATTCGCTAAAAATAAAGAACCGCAGATGACCCAAAATAAGTCAGGTGAATTCGTAATGAGCAATGGTCCTGGATCAAGTCCGTGTACAATAAGCGCGCCGATGATAACTGCTGTTACTGCATCACCTGGTATACCAAGTGTGAGCATAGGCACAAAGGCACCACCAATCGCTGCATTGTTTGCTGTTTCAGGCGCAATAACCCCTTCATATGCGCCTTCTCCAAAAGGACGACTTGGTTTTTTTATGCTACGTTTAGCGTGGTCATAGCCAAGTAAAGCTGCAATTTCGCCTCCAACTCCTGGCAGTACACCAGCTAGTGCCCCAATCACGGATGTTCGAAGTGTAAGGGGCAAGAACTTGATTAACATAGCTAAAGGCGGAATGATTTTACCAACGACATTCTCTTTATGATTTTTCGGTGTTTTTTGAGAAAGTTGATAGAGAACCTCAGCAAAGCCGAATAGACCAAGAATGGCAATAATGACATTTATCCCGCTTTGAAGCTCGATTAGACCAAACGTTAGCCTAGGGCTAGCTGAAATCATATCAAGACCAATTAAACCAATAAAGACACCGAAGCAGGCAAGAAATATCGACTTAATAAATGCACCTTGACTCATGGTACCGACTAACAATAAACCGAGTAAAGCGAGTAATAGGTAGTCTCTATGAGCGAAATAGAGAGCTATATCAGATAATACTGGAGTGGCGAATACAAGTAGAAGTAAACCAACCATTCCTCCAATAATAGATAAGATTGTAGACAGTCCAATGGCTAACCCTGCTTCGCCCTTCTGCGCAAGTGGATAACCATCAAAGGAAGTAGCAATTTGAGCGGGACCACCAGGCATATTTAAAAGAATGGCAGGGCGAGCACCTCCGTACACACCACCAACATATACCCCAACGATTAGAGCAAGTGCAGATAATGTGTCCCATGAATACGTGAGAGATAAAAGCAAAACAGTTGCCATTGTAACAGAGAGACCAGGAATAGCTCCAACATAAATACCAGCAAAAGTTCCTAAGGCTACGAGAAGTAGAAGCTGATAGTCAAATAGCGGCATAAGAAATTGTTCCATAACGTTCCTCTTTTCTGTAGCGAATTAAAATTAAGGGAAAACAATTTGAAAAACCGTTTGAAAGACAAATACAATGACAACGACAAGCCCTAATGATAGAAGGAAGCTTTTCCATATAGAGAGGGTTCGGAAAAATAGAAAGCTTATACATAAAAACAATAAAGTGGCGATGCTAAACGGAACATAGGGTATGAGAATGATATAAACAAAAACGAGACTAATAAAGCCAAAAAAGTAAAATGAATTTGAAAGCTCATATGTAACGTCTTCTAAAGACTTAAAATGCTGATACGCTAGTATACAAGAAAATACAACCATTAAAAAAGACAGGACGAGGGGTAGAAAACGTCCTGAGGATAGAAATTCGTCATAAACAGGTATGCGCATTGCTTGTGTTACGAAAAGAATGCTAACCGCAATCCAACCAATGTAGAAATAAAATGCAGGAGATTTAATCAAAAGGGTTCTTCCTTTCTTTCTGTGTTTCATTACGAGGAATGGGGATGTTGTAATTGCTTGGATGTTCAGCAAAGCCAGATTGGTAAAGGAACCAGTTTGTTCTTGATTCCCATTCTGTCTGATAGGCTAGCGCCTCATCCCCAGTGAGGCCAAGGGGAATCATTTTACTCCTTTCAATAAACGATTGAAATTCGTCTGTATGAAAAGCCTGTGTAAAGCTATCTCTAAGTTCTTCAATAATAGGTTCAGGTGTTCCTTTCTTTACGTATGCTCCGTAATATGCACCCCAAGGAAGGTGTTCCAAATAATCAGGTGCTACTTCACCAAGAGCAGGCCAATCCCCAAAGTCTTCTAAGCGAGTGTCGTTGACAATTCCTAACACTCGTACTTTATTAGCAAGAATATAATTGTAAGCGGATGGTAATGAAACGATTGATGCTTCAATTTGCTTTCCCATTAAACCGGTGATGGAAGCACCTTCTCCTTTGTAAGGCACCATTGCAAAATCAAGCCCTAACATGCTTGTCACGACACCAGAAGTTCCGACAGGACCTGTTGTGGCCATTAAAATTTTACCAGGATCTGCTTCCGCTTGTTCAATTAAATCGTCTAATGTTTGGAAAGGCGAGTCTGGGTGAACGATGACAACAGGAACGGTTCTAGCAAACAACATTATTGGTTCATAGTCATGATAGCTTAAATCAGATATTCCTGTTGTACGATACAAATTAGGGTTTTCTGCGCCAAATAAGATTTTATATCCGTTTGCTGGATCCTTATGTACATCGTAAGCAGCAATTGAACCAGCGCCACCTTCAACATTTTGCAGGACGATGGATTTACCTAAAATAGGCTCAGTATGTTGGCTAATGACTCGAGCAATAGAATCGGCTCCTCCTCCTGGTCCAAATGGAATAACGCCAGTAATTGAGCGGGATGGGTATGTTTCTGATTCGACACCAGTTGTGACTGGATTGCAGGAAGATAAGAATAAAATAAGAAAGAGGAGTACGAATACTCTTTTAGAAAACATGGAATCACCTCTGTAGCATTTGGAGAGCGTTTTCAATAATGTTCCGTTAAATGGAATGATAATATTGTAGAACGGAAATGTGTAAGTGAATTGTAGCAAACAAAAAAGAACTTGTCATTGTTTTTTTGCAATTCAGCAAAAAACAATCAACAGATAAAGGAAGAGGAAAGTAGTTGACAAATGAATAGATGTATCGCTAGAATTTTGATAAGAAATACTTGTATACTAGTATAAAAATAAAAGGAGGGCAATGATGAAACATCAATTTTCTCTAGCTCATCTCACTGCATTAGAGTGTGCGCCACCCGAATTAACCTATCTAGCAGCACAAGCTGGTTACGACTTTGTGAGTATTCGTCCGATCTATATGGGGTTACCTGATGAACCAAACTATGACTTAGCAACCAATAAAGTAATGTTTAAAGAAACGAAAATAGCCCTTCAACAAACAGGCTTAAATGTGCATGATATAGAATTGGCCAGAGTTCATGCGGACATTGACCCACTTATCTATGAACCTGCGTTTGAAGTGGCGGCAGAACTTGGAGCAAAACACGTCTTAAGTAGTATATGGACAGATGATACAGAGCTTGGTCGTGAAAAGTTTGCTCAGTTATGTGATCTAGCAAGACCGTATGGACTAATTATTAATTTGGAATCAGTACCAATTGCATCTGTGAAAACGCTAAAGGGAGCTATTCATGTATTAGAAGATGTAAAAAGAGAAAATGTAGGATTAATGATTGATGCTCATCACTTCCATCGAGCGGATGACTGTATAGATGATCTTAAAACCATCCCTAAAGAATGGCTTCACTATTTTCATTTATGTGATGCACAAAGAGAAATTCCAGTAAAAAAAGAAGAGATGACACGTATTTTACGAGAAGAGAGGTTGTATATTGGTGAAGGTGGGCTTCCCTTAAAAGACATGGTAACGCGTTTACCTAGTGATATTGTTTTTTCACTTGAGATGCCACATAAGCAAAGAACGAAAGAGTTAGGAACGTTTGAGTATATAAAGAAATGTTTAGAATCTGCAAAAACGTTTGTACAGGAAAAGGATACTCGTATAATAAAAAAGTGACTTGTCTTGTATACTAGTGTTTTTTGAGGTTTTATGGTATGATTTCAGAAATGTTAAATTGGTTATGGTACACTCTTTTTAACAAACGATTATTTAATAGTTGTTGAAAAGGTGGAGACATAGAGTCATGGAAAAACGTGATTCATTACGAACTGTTCGACGAGCACTATCCATTCTAGATTGTTTTTCGTTCCAAAAACAAGAACTTTCTTTAACACAAATTGCAAATGAAATTGAATTAGCAAAGTCGACAACAACCCGATTGCTAACAAGTCTCGAGACAGAAATGCTGGTACAGAGAGATGACAAAACAGGTAAGTATAAGCTAGGAACCAAGTTAATTTATTTAGGTCAAATTGCAAAAGATGCGTATCAACTGAAAGATGTGATGGCACCACTTATGAAGCAACTTCGAGACGAAACATTAGAAACAGTGAATTTATATACAATTGACCGAGTAAAACGGGTATGTATCTTACAGTTTGAAGGGTATCAGCCTCTCCGACATGCAGTTCGAATTGGCGAATTACTACCGCTGCATGCAGGAGCAGGAGGAAAGGTCCTACTGGCTTATCAGTCTGAACAACGAAAGCAGGAAGCTATAAAGGATTTAACAATGGTTGAACAAAACGAACGGTTAGCTGAACTGCAACAAATTAAAGAATCAGGCATAGCTATTAGTATTGAAGAACGTGAAATTGGACTAGCGGCAATTGCAGTAGCAGTCCCGAATCGTGATGGGAGTGTAACCCATTGTTTATCAATCTCTGGCCTTGTTCAGCGATTCTCAAATGAAAAGATAAACGAATTTAAGCAACGTTTAAAAGACGCAGTAGCCCAAGTAGAGCACGCTTAAAAGTAAAGAATAAAGAAAGCGTTTACGATAGAGGGACGTAAAAGAAGGAGAAGAGTATGTCAACAATTATTAAGAAAATGAAAGCTGAGCACATTAAACGTCCATTAATCTGTGCCCCTCTGGTAGGAAAAACGTTCGAAGCAATCAAGGAAGAACTTTTTGTTATTACTAAGAAGCAGCCTGGACTCATTGAATGGCGTGTTGATTTCTTCGAAGAGATTGATAAGACTGAATCTGTTATTGAAACAGGGAAATGGATAAAAGAGAACGCGAGGGGGATACCTGTATTATTTACAAGACGTTCAAATCGTGAAGGGGGACAACCCATCACCTTAAGTGAGGAAGAAGTAACCGAACTATATGTCAGTGTCTTAGAAGCGGATATTATTGATGCTGTTGACGTGGAGTTAAGCTGCCCGAAAGAAGCGAAAGAAACCATTCTCTCACTTGCTAAGGACAAGGAGATACAAACAGTTATGTCGTTTCACGATTTTTCAAAAACACCGAAAAAAGAGGAACTGCTGGATGTTTTAAAGCAAGCACAAGAAGAAGGTGGGGACGTAGGGAAAATTGCATTAATGCCAAAGTCCCTTCGTGATGTATTACTTGTAGCTGAAGTAACAGAAGAAGCAAATCGAGGACTAACGATTCCTATCATTACGATGTCAATGGGTCCTAAAGGAGCCCTTTCTCGTCTAGTTGGAGGTGCTTTCGGTTCTGCTGTTAGTTTTGCTGTCGGTCAAACGGCTTCTGCACCAGGACAAATCCAAATTGATCAACTTGAAAAGGTACTCGACGTAATTGACGCCAGTCAAGAATAAGAGAAAAACATGTTGCCTATGGAAGGGAACATGTTTTTCTTATTTGCGTGATTGCTTATAGAGCAAGTGGTTTTGACCCCAAGTGTGCATGGCTGTAAAAATCGGCTCTAACGTCTTCCCGTATGTGCTAATCGTATATTCAACTTTTGGCGGAATTTCTGGATAAACGTGCCGCTCAATAATGTTTTCTTCTTCTAATTCTCTAAGCTGTTGTGTAAGTACTTTTGGGGTTATAGTCGGTATAACCCGTTGAAACTCACCAAAACGTGTCGTGCCATTGGCTATTAAATGAAGTAATATGAGTAGCTTCCACTTGCCGACAAATATCTCCAACGCCTGATTTACTTGGCATTGATCAGGTATGATATTCATAAAATGACTCCTTTAGTATACTTTTGTATACCTTCTTTCATCAAAGTACGTACTTTTAAATGTGTTTATCATAAGGCAAAATGAAAGAAGATACAAACAATGTAACTTAATGAAGTGAGGAGGATTTCCATGAATCGCATAAAAAAAGAAAATGGTTTGGAATTCGGTATTTATACGCTAGGAGATCATCTTCCGAATCCACATACAGGAAAACGTATTTCTGCCCAGCAGCGCCTTCATGAAATTATTGAATTTGCTAAGCTTGCAGATGAAGCTGGCTTAGATTTTTTTAGTGTTGGTGAAAGTCATCAAGCTTACTTTGCGACGCAGGCACATTCCGTTGTACTCGCGGCAATTGCACAGGCAACAAAAAACATAAAAATCGGTAGTTCTTCTACGATTATTAGTACATCTGATCCAGTTCGTGTATATGAAGACTTTGCAACGATTGACTTAATTTCAAATGGACGAGCAGAAATCATTGCAGGCAGAGCTTCCCGTGTAGGTCTATATGAGCTTCTTGGTTATGATTTGCGCAACTACGAGGAATTATTTGAAGAGAAATTTGACTTACTAAATCAGATTAACAAAGAAGAGCGGGTTACATGGAACGGTGAATTTCGAGCTTCCCTTAGCGATGCTGAGGTTTTACCTCGACCATTAGAAGGGAAAATGCCAATTTGGCGTGCTGTTGGAGGCTCGCCTGCAAGTGCCATTAAAGCAGGCATTGCTGGTGTGCCGATGTTTCTTGCTCACTTGGCTGGTCCGACAGAAGCGTTTAAACGTTCAATTGATGCGTATCGCAGTGCATTAACGCAAAGTGGTTATAATCCAGATGAATTTCCAATCGCCACAGCTGGACTTTTCTATGCCGCGGAAACGACCCAAGAAGCTCAGCGTGCCTATTATCCTTGTGTGAATGAAGGGATAAAATTAACGAACGGATCTGGTTTTTCAAAACGAGCATTTGCACAAGGAGAGGATGTACGAGACGTATTAAATGTCGGCAGCCCTCAGCAAATTATTGAAAAAATTCTTTATCAATACGAATTGTTTGGCCACCAACGTTACATTGCTCAGCTTGATTTTGGTGGAGTACCATTTGATGAACTAAAGAAAAATTTAGAGCTTATAGCAACAGACATTCTTCCTGCTATTCGGAAATATACAAAGGAGGGATCGGCATGAAAATCGTTGCATTATCGGGATCGGTTGTCGGATCAAAAACAAGAACGATAATGAATGAAGTCGTTCGTCAAATACAAACCTATGATGAGTCAACAAATGTCACGCTCATTGATTTAGCTGAACATAACATTCAATATAGTGACGGTCGTCAGTTTATTGACTATACAGGAGATACTGGATATGTGGCACGTACAATAATGGATGCAGATGCACTTATTATAGGAACCCCTATATTTCAAGCGTCTATCCCTGGCGCATTAAAAAACATATTCGATTTGCTTCCTGTAAATGCTTTCGAGAATAAAGTCGTAAGCATTGTTGTAACAGCTGGTAGCTCAAAACACTATTTAGTAGCAGAGCAACAGCTTAAGCCTATTTTAAGCTATATGAAAGCACAGCTTGTTCAAACCATCGTGTTCGCTGAAGAAAAAGATTTTCAGCAGAAACAATTAGTGAATGATGATGTTGAATTCCGTATTGGTCGACTTGTTGAAGATACTCATCTCTTAACGAGAACATTTAAAAAAATACAAGAAGAAGCAGAAGACGCATACGGATTTTAAATGAGGCTAGGACATAACGAAAAGTAGTATTTGAAAAGACGAATAGATATGCTGAGTAGCACCGCTACAGGAGAATCCTTCGCTTTCCGGGGACACGGCCTCAGCCTCCTCCGTGGAAAACCACCACTCCAGAGTCTTCAGACACGTGCTGATCCCCCAGGAGTCTTCGGATTCTCCTTCCGCTAATTTTCATATAAAACAAACGACGAACGTTCCTATTTTCAGGAATGTTCGTCATTTTGGTCTGTCCATCTACTTTTGTCCCAGCCTCTTATTTCATGTATTTCCATGCGTGAAGGACTGTCGTAACAGCTTCTTCCAGTTGTTCCTCTGGAATACTGGCAAAGCCAAGCACAATACGGGGATGCTGAGAAACTTGTTGTTCAATCGTATAGTGCGAGAGCGGATAAACCTTTACTTGCACATCGTTTGCAGCTTGAACAAGTTCTTCTTCACTCATACCGTTTTTAATCACAACGACAATATGGAGTCCAGAGCGCTCACCAATAATTGATAATTGATTTTCATACGGCTTCATGGCTTGTAAGACAATGTCACGCTTTCGACGGTATAGTTTTCGCATACGGTTTACATGTTTTTCAAAATCTCCAGCTTGCATAAATAAAGTAAGAACATGCTGATCAATTCGAGAGACGGTAGAGTGATGAAACGAAAACAGATTGTTATACCGCTCTATTAATGTTTGTGGTAACACCATATAGCTTAGCCGAGCGGATGGAATAAGTGACTTCGAAAAACTGCCAACATAGATCACTTTATGGTGTTTATCCATACTTTGAAGAGACGGAATGGTCTTACCACTATAGCGAAATTCACTATCGTAGTCATCTTCAATAATGAAACGGTCGTTCTTTTCCTCTGCCCACTTTAACAGTTGTTGACGTCGGTTGACAGATAAAACCGCTCCATAAGGGAAGTGGTGGGAAGGGGTGGTGTACATAATGTTCACAGGTGATTGAGTAAGTGCCTGTACATCCACGCCTTCTTCATCAACGGTAAATGGATAAAATTCATGTGGATGATGACGTAATAGTTTACGCATAAGTTGATAGCCAGGGTCCTCAATGCCATAAACACTTTTCTTACCAAATAAAAGAAAGAGTTGCTGCACTAATGTCTCCATTCCAGCACCGATAACCACTTGCTCCCATGTGCACTGGACACCGCGGGAATGATAAAGGTAATTGGCAATCTCTTGTCGAAACGGTTGGTCGCCTGAAGCATGTCCAAGTAAAAGTAACTGTTGATTCGATTGGTCGACAACTTGACGTACGTATTTTCGCCACTTATCAAATGGAAAATAGCGTGTATCAATATGCGTAGGGTGAAAGTTGAAACGAATAGGTGGTGAATCTGCTACGCTTGTAGTTGTATGTTGGGATGAAACAGGTGCATAGTCAAGCTGTTCGTATGCTTGTAC
Organism: Shouchella oshimensis; assembly: GCF_004375095.1. Lineage (NCBI taxonomy): Bacteria > Bacillati > Bacillota > Bacilli > Caryophanales > Bacillaceae > Shouchella > Shouchella oshimensis. Next base: position 138,477 of record NZ_SNUX01000003.1, read on the forward strand.
AAAAAAACCTTTCCGTGGGAGCACTTCCACATACCCTTCCGCAACAAGCTGGTTATAGGTCGATTCAACGGTATTTTGACTTACTTTTAAAAATTCAGCGAGCTTTCGTTTTGATGGAAGTTTTGTACCGTGATCAATTCGACCAGAAGTAATTTCTTTTTTTACATGCAAATAAAGCTGCTCATAAAGAGGTGTTGTTGCCTCTCGGTCTAAATGTACCCATAGTAAATCCATTTTTTCGTCCCTCTCATCTGAACCCATTATTTTTTTGAAAACTGGCACTTACAATACAGTCAGTTTCTTTTTATACTATGAAATAAATCTGAAAAATGCAATCAAAAAGGAGTGGACAAGATGGAACGTATGTTAGGAACAGATCGAGTGAAACAAGGAATGGCGCAAATGCAAAAAGGTGGCGTCATTATGGACGTTGTTAATGCAGAGCAAGCGAAAATTGCGGAGGAAGCAGGAGCGGTTGCAGTTATGGCACTAGAGCGTGTACCATCAGATATTCGTGCAGCAGGTGGAGTGGCTCGTATGGCTGATCCAACGATTACTGAACAGGTACTTCAAGCCGTCTCCATTCCTGTTATGGCAAAAGCGCGCATCGGTCATATTGTAGAAGCGCGAGTTCTTGAAGCAATGGGTGTAGATTATATTGATGAAAGTGAAGTGTTAACACCAGCAGATGAGGTTTATCATTTGAATAAACGCGACTTTACTGTACCATTCGTATGTGGCGCTCGTGACCTTGGCGAAGCTGCGCGTCGGATTGGTGAAGGGGCATCTATGATTCGTACGAAGGGAGAACCAGGTACAGGAAATATTGTAGAGGCCGTTCGTCATATGAGAAAAATGCAGGCTCAAATTAAACAAGTGATTCATATGTCAACAGATGAATTAATGACAGAAGCAAAAAACATTGGTGCTCCATATGAAATTCTACTTCACATAAAAGAAACTGGTCAATTTCCAGTTGTAAATTTTGCAGCAGGCGGAGTGGCAACACCTGCAGATGCGGCATTAATGATGGAGCTTGGCGCAGATGGGGTGTTCGTTGGCTCAGGTATATTCAAATCAGAATCACCAGAAAAATTTGCTCGCGCGATCGTAGAAGCGACGACCCACTACAAAGATTATGATTTAATTGCACGACTTTCAAAGAATTTAGGAACAGCTATGAAAGGGCTAGATATTTCAACAATTGCGCCAGAAGAACGTATGCAGGATCGTGGCTGGTAGTATGGTGAAAGTTGGTGTACTTGCTCTCCAAGGTGCGGTGAGTGAGCATATTAAGATGATAGAGGAGAATGGTGCTGTTGGTGTTGCTGTAAAGCGGGTGGAGCAGCTAGAAACCATTGATGGCCTTATTATTCCAGGTGGCGAGTCAACAACGATGCGGCGTCTTATTGACAACGATCATTTTTTTGAGCCACTAAAAGCATTTGGAGAAAAGGGAAGGCCTGTTTTTGGTACGTGCGCGGGCATGATCTTAATGGCTCGCTCTCTTACCGATCAAAAAGAGGGACACCTAGGTTTTATTAATATGGTCGTCGAACGAAATGCGTTTGGTCGACAACGAGAAAGTTTTGAAGCGCATTTATCTGTAATGGGTATTTCAGAATATGTAGAAGCTGTCTTTATTCGTGCACCTCTTGTTCAGGAGATTGGAGAAGAGGTTGAAGTTGTAAGTGAGTACGATAATGAAATTGTAGCAGTGCGACAAGGTTCCTTTCTTGCATGCTCATTCCATCCTGAGTTGACGGATGATCCAAGAATGCATCAGCTCTTTATTCAAATGGTAAAAGAATATAAATGAGGCTGGGACAAAAGTAGATAGACAGACCAAAATGACGAACATTCCTGAAAATAGGAACGTTCGTCGTTTGTTTTATATGAACATTAGCAGAAGGAGAATCCGAAGACTCCTGGGGGATCAGCACGTGTCTGAAGACTCTGGAGTGGCGGTTTTTTCACGGAGGAGGCTGAGGCCGTGTCGCCGGAAAGCGAAGGATTCTCCTGTAGTGGTGCTACTCAGCATATTTTAGACTATTCGTCATTTCAAATACTACTTTTCGTTATGTCCCAGCCTCTCTTTTATAAAAAGTTTACTGTTGTAATGAGGGTACTGTTACTAAATGGTCTATTGTAAGAGTAAAGATCGATTAGGCACGGTTTGATTTTCTTAATGTCCACAGTTGATGAATCATAATAACTGTTACAAGAACCGTAAGATAGGTTAAGATTTGCCAACCGAGCTCAAGGTAGGGAGTAACGACATCTTGAATCGTTCGGTTTGTAAAAAATGACCGATAATAGATAGAGACGAATATAAGAAGAGCTAGTAAAAGGTTAACGAGGAAAAGCCCCTCCACTAATTTACTTTTTGTTTGGCCTTTTTCGGCACTATATTGGTTGTGCCAGCCATCTTTTTTGTTTTTCGAAAGACGATCTTTCCACACTTGAATAAAGGTCATAAGGTTGGCCCAAAGATAGATTTCACTTGAGATAAGCGTTATCGCTAGCAACACATCAATTGGGCGCCGCATAGGCGTTTTTAATGCTAAAATTAAATTTAATAATGAAGCCACGACAACAGGAATAATCCACAACCAACTCCATTGAAATTGATCCGTCATTAAAGCTAAAGGAATTAAAATGATTAACAGGACTCTGATGAGTAAATCAAGCAATCGACGAAGCTGAGAGCCCCACATCCTGAATATATGAGAGCTTGACACATTTAACTCTCGATTGGTTAATAGCTCAACTGTGCCTGACGACCATTTAATGCGTTGTTGACGGAACGTGTGATAAGATCTCATAGAATCAACAAAACATCGTGCCGACGGGCTTATTAACGTTTTCCACTTTGCTCGCTGAAGTTGCCATGTTAACAACATATCTTCAACGTCACTATCGTCTTGCCACGGCCCATCTAAATTATTGCGATTAACAACGTCTTGCAGGGCTTCGGGTCGGAACAATGTGCCTTGCCCCCCTAATACGTATGTGCTCCCACCTTGATATTGCAAGGAGAGCAACCAGCTTGTCATATCTTGTTTTTGCTGGTGCGTCCACCATCTTGCTATCGGTCCTCCATATAATCCGCTTTCTAACTTTTGCTCATAATAAGGATCATCTAAAGACAAAAGACTTTTCTTTCTAGGCATACGCATTGTGTATTTTGCCATAACGCCGCCAATATTACGGGCACTCATAAGATCGTCCCAAAGTTGCTTTAGTGCTCCTGGAGCAAGACGACTATCGGCATCCATACCTAAAATCGCTTTTATAGACTGATTGTATTTTTCTTGATAGCTAGATACATGGTATTCATATAGGCTAAGAGGATCACCATACAAACTTTTCCATGCCGCGTTAAGTGCACCAACTTTCCGCTGGCTATTATTCTCGGTCTTTAGAATAATGACCGTTAACTTTAAGTCTTCACCTGCTTGAATCGCTCTCTCGATTGTTCGATCTGTGCAATTATCTGCAATAACAATAATATCAAGCAATACATGTTGCGGCAGTACTTGATCAGCCAATCCTTCTAAGCAATCTCGAATTGATTTTTCTTCATTATGTGCAGGGATGAAAGCAACAATCCTTGGCCTCATAAATGCGCCATTCATTATTGGTACATACTTTTTAACCATAGCGCACCCCGTCTAATATCCTGTTTTAATATCTTGATCAAGATATTAAAAGGTTCTTTGTGCCTAAATTGTAGCTGATTTTAAATGAATTAAGCAATAAGAATTTTTATTTTGTGTATAAATAGGTAAAAAGTAACGTTTTTAAACAGTTAACAAAAAAGGAACTTAATAAAGAACATTATCAGGCTGCTAAGATGAAGCCTTCCGTACGATGTTTCATTTAGTTACTTGAATTCCTTTTTCAACCGAGAGTAGACAATGTAAGAATATCAAGTGCTCCATTGGCGCATAAAAAAGAAGCTGGAAGACCAACTTCTTACATTCCCTGATAGATATCATCGTACGCTTGCAGTATAAACGATTTATGATAGTTAATTGCATAGTTTTGTTTTAGGATGCTTTCTTTTGCTTTTGTTGCATGAACGCGAGCTTTATCATCCTCGCCTAATTTTGCGTAACATAATGCTTTATAGGCATCTGCTGTTGTGAGCATTGATAAATCCAGTGAATGAATACGGAATGGATAGTCTTCAACAGAGGGTAAATACAAAAGGGACTCTTTATAGCGTTCAAGCTCGTAGAGCGCTTGACCACGAATATACTGAAAGAGTGTCATTAAAGGGTTATTAGTTGCTACGTAATGTTCACCTTTATCAATTACTTCTAATGCTTTAATAGGATTGTTTTCAATCCAGATAGCCACTTCTGCTCTATTAATGGCGTGAACACTTTTTAAATAATCATCCTCCAATAACTCTGTTAATAGATGATGCTTATGCAAATAGTAATTGACCTCTTTTTCGTCTTTGGCTAGCATTGCAAAATGGATAGCAAAGCGATAATATTCATCTACCTTGTAAAATTGCCGTTCTTTAATAGCAAACGTGAGTGCTTCCTTTAACCGTTTTCTGCCTAGATCTGTTTTTCCCATAATCATAAGCAACGCTACCTCTTGAAAATTCCACTTTGATAAGGTGAAAGCATCAAAGCCCTTAATCTGATCAGCGTATGCTACTTGCTTCTTAGTAAACAACTCTATTGCTTTTTCATATTCTAATTCAAAAGTAAGGTGTTGAATATAATCAAGTGCCGTATTTGCCGCGTCGTCTAGGAAAGAAAGTTCGTTAAAGCGTTGTTCGGCATTTTCAAAATAAACCCGCCAATTATTTTCATCAACGGTAGAGTTCACCGTTTTCTTTTCTAATAAAAAAAGACCGATATCTGTTTGATGGATAGATTGGCTTGTATAAAAATACGCCTTTCCTAAATCCCTAACGAAATGTGCAGCTTCATACGTATGAGGCAACGTCATTCCTGCAAAAGGGGTAAGGATGGATGAAACTTCATCGTAGCGATGATTGGTTAATAAAGCTTTTAATTGGATAATTAATGATCTTAAATCTGCTTCAGTAATGACATTCACATCTGCTAATAACGATTGAGGATCTGTCTCAAGGGCTTCAGCAATGTGAGTAAGGCTTTCCATAGAAGGTTGGGCCTTATTATTTTCTATTAAACTTAACATGCCTTTTGTTAAACGCCCTTCAGCCACTTCTGCAAGGGTTTTTCCACGTTGCTTGCGTAATTGCCGGATTCGTTCTCCTAATGTACTCATATCGGATCGCCTTTCTTTCCGTGTTTCATATCATTATAAAAGATTGAGAATAAAAATAAAAGTTTAATATTATTAAACTTTTGCGTTGCTCTTTTTCATTTTCTCTGTATATAATAAGTTTAATTAAATTAAACTTATTAGAGGGGTGCTTGGAATGGATGTAAAATTAAAGCGTGCAACGTATCATTTATGGACTTTTGCGTTTAGTAAGTTTATCTCGTCGTTTGGAAATAGTATTTATGTTTTTGCAATGAGTTTATTTATTTTAACAATGACAGGTTCTGCAATGAATTTTGCTATTAATATGATTTGTACAATTTTGCCGAGGACCATTCTTGCACCAATTGCTGGTTATGTAGCGGATCATTTTCCAAAAAAAGTGATCGTTCTTTCCTCTCAAGTGGTTTCGCTTTTAATTGTTTCTGGATTACTCGTTTATATGGTGACGAATGGTTTATCGGTTTTAGCTATTTATGCAACAACGGTTTTGCTGACCATTTCGCAAATGTTTACCGGAGTAGCGTTTACTTCTTCTATTACGAGGCTAATTGATGAGGGACGAATTCAAAAAGCAACAGCGATTAATCAGATGGTCGTCTCATTTTCAACAATCGGGGGACCGATTATTGGAGGAATGCTTTTTGCCTTTTCGCCTATTCAAGTATTTTTAGTGATTTTCATTATTGCGTTTTTCCTTGCTGTTTGCGTGGAAGCGACAATGGATTTTACACTTTATGGGTCTGAGCGAACAAAGGAAGAGAAGAAGGAGAACATGTGGCAAGGAATGAAAGCGGGTTTTCTCTTTATTCATCAGCAACCGATTATTCGTTCAATTGTTGGAATCGCGCTTGTTGTTAATTTTTTTACTGGGGCATTATTAATTGGTGTACCATTTATCCTTGTTGAAATTTTGCAAGTAGACGCCCGTCACTTCGGTATCATCGAAGGTATTTTAGCAGGAGGAGCATTACTGGGAGGCGTTTATTTTTCAATAAAAAAAGATGTGGCATTTCCGTTACTGAATGTAAAGCATGGTCTACTTGCTTTTTCGTGTTTAATGACGCTATTCGTATTACCGTTAATAGTCTTAATTCCTTATAATGGGATAGTGATTTTTTATAGTATGGTTATGCTACTTATTGGCTTTTCGATGACATATGTGAATACACCAATCGGTGTTTTACTGCAAAAACGGGTAAGTGACCAGTATAAGGGCAGAGTATTTGGCATTCTAGAAACAGGCGCTACTTCACTCATGCCACTTAGCTTTATACTATATGGATTTATTTATGATCTCTTAGGTCCGATCGGAACTCTTCTTCCTACAGGGATTTTCCTTTTATGTGTAACCCTCTATATGTTGCGAAAGAAAATAATCTTATCGGCTCATCCTGAGTTAAATTCTCCAAAAGCAAAAACGATAGAAAACTTGTATACATAACGATAAGTGCTTTTTTGCGTGAAAAGAAACAACGCAACTAGTTATGAAAAAGCTGTCATACGTGGATTTGTCACGGATCAGGTTTGAAGAGAGTGATTCAATAGAAGTAAAGCGTGATACAGTAAAAAGCCAATTGACTAGTCAATTGGCTTTTTTTAACGGTAAGTCCGTTTCTTTAGGTTTTGGTTGAAGAGATTTTTTCATAGACAATCCCACTACAATCAAAGCGAGAAAAGCGAAGATACTACCAACAAAAGCATTCATTTCAACGGTGCTCCTCTCAATGACAATTCCGCCACTCATGGAACCAAAAGCAATACCAAAATGAAGCGCAGAGTTATTTAAACTTTGCTGAATATCAGATGTTTGCGGTGCAGAATGGATGAGATAACTCTGCATCGCCGGAGTAATTGCCCAGCTTAATAAACTCCAAACCATCATGACAATAATAAAAAGGGGCATAAATGCTGTAGTAAACGGTATGGAAAAGAGGGATGCCGCGAAAAGGGCGATGATACCAATAATGGTTTTCTGGGGGCCAAATCGATCGGAAAGCAAGCCACCAATACCTCCGCCAATGATAGCGGCAATACCAAACAGAAGATACATAATGCTAATCCAATTTCCATCAATACCAATTGATTGTAAAAAAGGTGTTAAGTAAGCATAAAGTGTTAAGTGACCTGCCAGGAATAAAAAGGACGTTAGTTGAATGAGTATAACTTTCATGTTTTTTAATGATTTTAATTGCTGAATGAGGGGAACACTTGGCTTTGGTTTAATCTTTTCCATAAATAGCGCAACAAATAAAATGGATAAACTTGTTAAAAGAACTATCAGGACAAAAGGCGCTCGCCATCCAAAAGCATTTCCAAGTAGCAAACCAACAGGAACACCTAAGACTAGAGAAGCACTAACGCCCATAAAAACAATTCCTATCGCGCGTGCACGATATGGTTCACTAACAAGGTTAGATGCAATGGTTACGCAAAGTGAAATGAGAAGCGCTGCACTCATTGCGGAAATTATTCGAGCAATGAGTAAAACCCAATAGCCAGAACTCATTACAGCAAGGACGTTTGCAAATAAAAATACCACTAAGGTAATGAGCGTTAGCTTCTTTCGTTCCACTTTTGCTGTAGCGGATAAAAGAATGGGACCAGAGATCGCAAACACAAATGAAAAAATGGAGATCAGCATACCGACTTGTCCTAATGTAACGTTTAAATCGGACGCAACTAAATGTAGGATGCCGCCTAAAATAAGTTCAACAAGACCAACGACAAAAGAAACGATGGTTAGTAAGTATACACGTTTATTCATAAAACACCTCTCATAATTATGTTACCACTAGAAGAGTAACATATAAGTAAATCTCTCTACAAGTGGAAATGTTTATAGAGTTTGGTCTATCCTAAAGAAAGAGATAACAAGAAGGAAAGGTTGATTAGGTGCTACAACAATTTGGATTCACCCAATATGAAAGTCAAGTGTATACATCATTAATCACAGTCAGCCAGCCTTTAGATGCTACGGCAATTGTGAAGCGCTCAGGTGTACCGCGTTCGAAAGTATATGAGGTTATTACAAAACTGATTGAAAAAGGACTTATTCTTGAAGCCTTTGTGGAGAAAAAGCGGCAGTACACTGGATTACCAATGGAGGCTTTAATAGAAAAACTAACGACAAATTTTGAAGCCAATATTGAAGAACTAAAGAACATTGAAGTGGAAGAAATGGAAGTTGATGATCGAGTGTGGACATTACGAGAGGATCAATCCATCTTGTCTATAATGAAAGACCTAATGGAAGGTGCCAAACAATCGATTCATTTATCTCTTTGGGCAGACGAAATGAAAGCTCTTCTTCCTTTACTAGAGGAAGTGTACAACAGCGGACGAGAAGTGCACTTACATGCAGTTGGATCAATCCAAACGGTCATTCCCAATACATCTGTCTTAATCCCAACCCAAGGACATGATTCTTTAGAAAGAAGTCGAATCCTCATTGTAGATGAAAAGGAAATGATTTTTGCAGGAATTGAAGAGCATGGTTGGCAGGCAATTCGAACCCAATCAAAACCACTTGTGACATTTTTTACAGAATTCTTTTATCATGATGTAGTGCTTACAAAAATTACGCAACGGTATCATGAGCTCATTATGAAAGATGAAGAAGTAAGGGACATGCTGTTAAAGTTAAAATATTAATGAATTTCACACCCTGTTGTTCAAGCGGTAATGTTTTGTTCAATAAGACATTCAAGAAGATGGTAACGGGATAACAAAGAATACAATTGGAATACAATTGCAGTACGTCATCATTTTCCGGAAAAGCGCAATGACCATAGATGGTTGTCTTTAGCCTTTTGTTTTAACCTAGAAAGGATGGTATCCGATGGATTATATCAAGATGATTCGTAACAAAGTAGGATCAGATCCAATCATTCTTAATTTTGCTGGAATTTGTGTAGTGAACGAGAAAGGACAAATTCTTCTTCAAAAAAGAGGGGATTGCAACCAGTGGGGATTTCCTGGTGGCGCCATGGAAATAGGTGAATCTCTTGCAGAGTGTGCTAAAAGGGAAGTATTAGAAGAGACAGGACTACATGTTGAAATTGACTACCTTATTGGAGTCTATTCCAATTATTTTACGACCTATTCTAACGGTGATCAGGCTCAGACCGTCTTGCATTTCTTTAAAGGTTACCCCGTTAAAGGTAGCCTAAATGTAGATGGAGTTGAAACAGTTGAACTTGCTTTTGTTGACCCTGAGCATGCGCCGCCTCTTTTTAATCAACAGCATAAGGATTGTTTAGCTGATTATCGAAGCAACGAGAAAGGACGTTTTCGGTAAAAGATTAAATGGACTTCCCAAGCAATATTTTAGAATGGCGAACATAAGATAATGATACAACACTCTTATTGGGAGGGGTGTGTCATGGCGAAAAATAAGGGGACTGGTAAAAACAATTACACTGATCCCCATGAACAATATTTAGAAAGCCTATTAGAGTTATCTGAAGATATGATTTATCTCGGTACGATATTAAGTACGATTTCTTCTGCGTTAGGGTTTATCGGCGTCACCATTGCACGTGATATTTCAAGACAACGAGATGCCTCATCAAGCGTTGAACAAGAGGCAGAAGAAGCGGCGACATTCTTTGCAGCTGAGGCAACGCAAACTGGTGGACTTAGGGGGCCTGTTGGTGATCAGCAGGAATATGCCATGTATTTGTATACACAAATGAGGCAAATGCAAGGGGAGTTAAACCGGGTGCATAAAGAGATGAAGAAGATGCAAGAGCAATTTAATCGTTGGCACCGGCCATCAAACTAATGGCATTGATGAATAAGGTGACACAAAAACTTTACATGTATTTTTTGATAACGTTAAAGATCCAATGGTCAGCTATATCAACCAGTAAAAGGTGAGCGAGAGTGTCGTCATTGACATTCTCGCTGTTCATTTCTATTCTTATAAAAGAAATGCGAGTAAAACGACAAATGCTAATGCAATGGGAACAAGTAAAAAATAAAGCCAAGAAAATGTTTTAATACTTCGCTCACTGCTGTAGCTTGTATCTGTCCGGTTCATCGATACGAGGGTAAGCACAAGGCCAGCGATGCAAATACAAGCGGCGATTAGAAAGACAGGTAACATGGTAGAAGAGCCCCTTTTTAGTCGAAAACATGCTATGATGCTAGCAGGTTCTTTTTATCAAAGCTTATCACATTGTCTTACCTAAATGAAGGAGGGAACCTGTTACAATTCAACAGGGAATTATGAAAATTATACAGCTTTTGCTACAGGTTCTATTTTTATATGGACTCTCCGTAATTGGAGATTTCTTATCCCGTTGGTTGAATCTCACTATTCCAGGTTCAATCATTGGGTTTCTTTTATTGCTTTTATTATTAAGTACCAAAATCATTCCAGAAAGCTGGGTGGAAACAGGAGCAACCGCATTATTGTTTGTGCTACCCCTTTTGTTTATCCCGTTTAATTTAGGGGTTATGCAATATCCTGAACTTCTATCAACGACTGGTTTTCTTCTATTCTTATCTGTAATAGTCAGTACGCTTCTTTCCATGATAGGCATTGGGCATTTCTGCCAATGGTATGAACGAAATCGAGGTGAGTGGGACGGATGATGTACCCAATAGTAGCTGTAGCCATTGTTATTGCTACGGTTGTTATTTATTTCTTGTTTCGGAAGCTGTACTTACGCTATCCTTACCCCATTCTGTTGCCTGTCGTCACATCTACTGTGTTCATTTTACTCATCTTGCTATTCTTTAATATATCGTATGAAGACTATTTAATTGGAGGAGAATGGCTAAGTCGGTTAATGGGACCGGCTATTGTGGCACTTGCGTTTCCATTGTATAAGCAACGGGTCCTTGTTTTACGTTATAGTGTCATGATCGGTGGGGCAGTACTCATTGGTGTATTCTTAGGTTTCAGTACCGTTTATGGACTGGCGCTCCTATTTCAATTCAATGATATCCTTGTTGCGACAGTGCTTCCAAAATCGATTACAGCTCCTGTAGCAGTGGAAATCTCTGCGGCCTTACACGGATTGCCCCCATTAACGGCAACATTTGTCCTTGTAGCTGGCTTTAGTGGCATTCTCATCGGACCATGGGTCATGCAAAAAGCAGGTATAAGGAGTCTGTATGGTAAAAGCATTGCACTCGGGGGGGCATCTCACGCCATGGGGATTTCTAAAGCAGCAGAGTATGGAAACATTCCTCTGTCAATGAGTTCCATTGCTATGACGTTAAGTGCAATTGTTGCATCGCTTTTCATTCCTATTTTCATTTGGATCTTTTAGAGAGGGTGTGTGAAAACACACTCTTCTTTCAATTAAAAAGTTCCATTAGCTTTAGCCAATGGAACAGAAATTCCTATACTTTTTCTAACACATACGCTTTCTTAGATCGATATTCCTTCTCGCCATTATCTGAAGAATGCTCAAAGAACCCATTAAAGCTTTGAATGACTTTAAATTCCCGTTCGGGATCAGAAAAAAGGTGGTTTTCGTTTGAAGAAAGAAGAACAACCTCTTTTTTATTTACAAATTGATCTAGGTCTGTGGCTTTATAATGCACGCCAACGTCTAATGAATGGTATGTTGCCATGTCATCTCCTTCTTAAGCGGTTTTTGTTCCTATATCCAAACGTAGGAGATTATAAACATGACGGATGCTACTGTAGTGCTTTCATGTACCAAGTGTCGCAAGAGAAGTGCTCTGTTTGAAGTAAAGGTTCGTCTAGTTTTTGGAAACCGTGTTTTTGATAAAAACGATTGGCAGCATGCATTGTATGAATAGTTTCAAGATAACATGCTTCGTAATACTGTTTGGCAAAGGCTAAACTTACCTCTAATAATTCCTCTGCAATACCTGTCCCTCTAGCTTCTTGTAATGCATACATCTTTTGTAGTTCACAAATGTTAGGAAAACCCGGAACATCACCTATTCCTACACCAGCAATGATGCGGCCAGCGTGAACAGCCACCCAGTAGTGTGTTCGATCTTTTTGGTAAAGGTCATAAAAACGGCTTAAATCAGGATCTGACCATGCTGTTCCTGGTTTATTTGCGCCGAATTCGATTAAACAAGTTCGAATTAGCTGTTCTACCTCATGATTGTCTTGTTCTTGAATTTCTCGAATGATCATGGCTTTGCTCCTATCCATACTGATTAAAGCTTCTTAGAAGATTATGACAACTATTGTACAGCTTGAGAACAAAAGAATGCAAGATAGAGGAAGTGAACAAATTTCTACCTGTGTCATAATAGAGAAAGAGGAGGTGTACTTTGTGGTTATTACGGATTCACTTTATGGTACGTTTAAGCTTGAACCAGTTCTAGAGGCATTGATAGCTAGTCCTGCTGTTCAGCGTTTAAAAAAGATCCATCAGGCAGGTGGTTGTTTTCTTGCAAAGCCGGAATGGAACGTGACTAGATATGAGCACTCCATAGGAGCCATGTTGCTTGTACGCAAATTAGGTGGTGGAATGGAAGAGCAAATCGCCGCTTTATTACATGATCTTTCCCATACAGCTTTTTCCCATGTTATTGATTATGTGTTAAGCAATAAAGATGAAGACTATCATGAGAGCCTTTATGAAAGACTTTTAATAGAAACGAACATCCCTGAACTAATCGACAAAGCTGGTTATAACGCCAAGTCTATTTTATTCTCTACTAAAGAGTGGTCACTACTAGATAGGGATTTGCCCCATTTATGTGTAGATCGGATTGATTATACGTTGCGTGATCTTTATTCATATGGTTGGCTTTCCTTAGGTCATGCCCATGGTTTTTTAAATCAATTGGTTGTGGTAGATGGGTATCTTGTGTGCGAAGAATTAAGGTGGGCAGAATGGTTTGCATCTATGTATTTTAAAGAAACAATTGAATTTTTCTTACATCCAACAAATGTTTTTGCTAATCAGCAGCTTGCGCATATCTTGTCAGTAAGTTTAGAAGCAGGGGTGTTAAGTCTTGATGATTTCGTTGAAACTGATTTCGATGTATTGAAAAAGCTACAGATGAGCCAGAATAAAACCATCCAAACACTTTTAACAGCGTTTGAAAAGCCGCTTTCACCCTCTGACTTTCAGTTAAGGGAGAAGCATATCCAATTAAAAATTAGAGTGATTGATCCCGACGTGCGCTTAGGGGCTAGATGTTTACCTGCCTCAACTCAATCTACTGTGATGAAAGATTTATTTATACAAACAAAAAAAGCAGCGACAACAGGTGCAATTGTCACGATTGCTGAAAGGGGAGTAAAATGACTCAAGAGAGAAAAGAGCAGCTGCTAAAAGCATTTCCTCATTTAACGAAGCTGACAGCGTTAGAAGAATATCTATGGATCAATCCTTTTAAAGGAAAGGAGACAGTAGCGAAAACTGAAACACTGTCCATGGAGGCAATTGTAGAAGCAGAGGCTCGACTTGCTCGATTTGCGCCTTATTTATCTCAGGCGTTTCCAGAAACAAAACCAATGAATGGGCTGGTAGAATCGCCACTGCTGGAAATTGACTCTTTCCGAGTGCAACTTGAAGATTATTATAAGGTGACCGTTAACGGTAGGTTGTTTCTGAAAGGTGACCACTTGCTACCGATTTCCGGTTCTATTAAAGCAAGAGGGGGCATTTATGAGGTTTTGACGATTGCAGAAAAGGTACTTATTGAAGAAAGAATGCTCTCAAAAGAAGAGTCTTATGTGAAGTTACTAGAGCCTGTGTATCGGGACGTATTGTCTCGCTATACGATTATCGTAGGTTCGACGGGTAATTTAGGACTTAGTATTGGTGTTATGGGGGCAAAGTTAGGATTTAACGTCATTGTACATATGTCAAGTGATGCTAAAGCATGGAAAAAAGCATTACTTCAGCAAAAAGGAGCGCACGTTGTCGAACATGATCAAGACTATAGTTTGGCGGTAGAGGAAGGGAGGAAACAAGCCGAAGCGAACGTAAACAGCTTCTTTATTGATGACGAGCATTCAACGACACTCTTTTTAGGGTATGCTGTTGCAGCGTTACGGTTAAAAAAACAGCTGGATGATAAAGGTATGACTATTCATAACGACCGTCCTTTAATTGTTTATTTACCTTGCGGCGTTGGTGGAGGGCCAGGCGGAATCGCATATGGGTTGCACCAAGTATTTGGAGAGAACGTAACATGCTATTTCGCAGAACCAACCCACTCTCCTTGTATGCTTGTCGGGATGATGACCGGATTACATGAGAATATCCACGTGAATGAAATAGGAATTGATAATCAGACTATTGCAGATGGACTTGCGGTAGGACGGCCATCAGGCTTTGTTGGGAAGGTGATGGAACCTATTCTTGGAGGTATCTATACGATAAGTGATGAGACAATGTATAAGCTTTTAGCCATGCTCATTGATCGAGAAGAAATGGCTCTGGAACCATCAGCAGTTACAGCTTTATTTGGACCTGTACAGATTGCCAATTCAGCAAAGAATGCTGTACATCTAGCTTGGGGTACAGGTGGTAGTATGGTGCCAGCTAATCAAATGAAGATTGATTATGAAATAGGCAAAGCGCTATTACTGTAATCCAGTTTTCTTAAAAAGAAGGGATACTTGTCCATAGGACGTATCCCTATTTTTGTGGTTTCTTTTTAGAACGGAGCTGTTTGTGTGCTTCAAAATCCCATGTAGACAAGAAAAGTTCAGCGGCTTGGTATCCTGATTCAAACAAGTAATCGCTTTGCTCATCCGTTAGGAGGAAATCGGTAGCTGTGATGGAATCGGTATAAATTTGGATGGTCCGGTCTCTCGTTTCGTCACTCAGATGTCTCATATCATGTGCTTGCATCATCGTTTTGACAATATTCTGTGCCAAATGTATAGGCGTTGGAATAATCGCATCTCCTTCAATTCGATCTTTTAAAAAGCGAAAGCCGAATGTTGGGTAACGGGGAGTTTCAACATCAAACAGCCAAATTGGAAAATTACTTAGCAAACCACCATCAACAATATACGATTTACTTTTGTTAGCCAGTTTCCACCTAGCCGGTCGATAGAAGAAAGGAATGGATGTACTCATTCGCACTGCTTGAGCAATCGTCACATCACTTGGTTTCATACCATAACGGTTTAAATCGTCAGGAAAAATAATCATTTGTCCGCTACTAATATCAGAAGCAATAATTTTAAGTTTTTCAGGCGGGAGATCTGCAAAAGTTCGAATGTTTTTCTTTCGTAATCGTTCTTCGAGCCACACGTCAATATAATCGTTTTTATACATACCTAAATAAAACACGAGATTAACGAAGTTTCCAACAAAAGGAATATGATTGATCCAATTCTTCCCTCGTAAATCTTTGAAATTTAATTCTTTTAACTGTTCATTAATTTCCTTGCTTGTATATCCTGCTGCAAGAAGAGCGGCAATAATAGCCCCTACAGAAGTTCCGGCTAATTTCTGCCATTGCACTCCATGGGCTTCCATTGATTCAATTGCTCCAGCAAAAGCAATACCACGAATGCCTCCACCTTCAAAAACTGCATCGACTTTCATTAGTATGCCTCCTTTCAGTTCAACAAGTTAACAAAGGAACTTGTCTACTCTATTCTATGAACAACCCTAAAGAAAAGTGTTCAATTTCCATTAAAGAGGAGAACATTCAGCAAAAATCAAAAAAAATTTAGAAAAATCTTCTTGATATACATATTTTTTTAGTAGAAAACCAAACTAAGAGTGAAACAAAATACAAATACTGGAGTTGAATGAAAATGAAGAAATATCTATTGCATTCTCTAGCCATTACTTTTGTTGCAGCTGCGTTAGTCGCATGTGGAGGCAACAATAACAATGATATGAATTCACCAGATAATGATACGGAGATGAATGAGCCTGGTGAAGATGGTGTTGAAAACCAAGGCTACGGCATGGATAATCATGACGACCAACATATAACGGTTTCTGGTGAAGTCGCTGATAGCGTTCGTGAATTAGATGGTGTTCACCACGCGGCAGCAATCGTGATGGGAAGCCAAGCTTACATTGCTGTGACAATGGATGATGAATCACACGATGTTTCTGATGAAATGAAGCAAAAAATCGCGGACAAAGCAATGGAAGTTGACCATAATCTTAGCGAAGTCCATGTTTCTTCAAATCCTGATTTCGTAGAACGCATGAAAGGGTATGGTGACAGAATTGAGAATGGCGAACCTGTAAGTGGTTTTGCTGATGAATTTATGGAAATGGTTCACCGTATGTTTCCAACAACAAAACGATAGTAGTGAAGAATAAAACCTACAGGTTTTCAACTGTAGGTTTTTATTCTTCTTTTACCTTTGAAGCGTATGGACTAAACTCTGTTGCAAAGGTTTTAAATACGATTTTTTAGCAGTGAAAAGGTACAAGTCTCTAGTAAACGGACAATTGGAGAGACGTTTGAATAAAAAATGTTGATTCCAAGGTGGTTCAACCATTAATTTTGGAATAATAGCTATCGCGTGATTTTGCTTCAAAGAATGGAATAAGGATCGATGAGGAAGGCTTTGAATATCCTTTCTTCTCCATCCGTTTTTTTCGCGTAATGCTTGCCACATTTGATAAAACCGACTTGTTTTTGGTGGGACTATTTGCGGATATGAAAAACATTGCTCAAGCGAGAGTTCTTTAAAATTAGCAAGTGGATGGTCCTCAGCTAGGGCAACTTGGTATTCATCATGTTTCACAAGTGTTGAGTAAAAGCCATCATGATGAGGATAGTCTTCAAAAATTGCTGCATCAATGTCTCCTTTTTTTAGCATCGGTATAAATTCAAAGCAATTGTCTTGAGTACGGGTGCACATAATATCCATTTTCGAGTCTTCATATGTAAGTGTTTGAGGTAAATATGTGGATGAAATAAAAGGCGCAACACCTAAACGAACGGCTTTTTTGGGTGTGAAGCTGTCTAGCTTACTTTGTAGCTCATGCCAAGTTGGTTGCACGTCATTATAAAAAAATTGTCCTGTTTCTGTTAACGTCATCCCCTCGTGGGAACGAATAAATAATGTTGTGTTTAAAGATTTTTCTAATTCCTTTACATGTCGACTAACAGCAGGTTGGGTTAACCCTAGTCGAGTAGCGGCTTTTGAAATACTGCCTTCTTCAGAAATCGTTAAAAACGCTTCTAAATATCGAATGTTCATTTATCTCTCCTTTTTAGTAACAAGTATTATGTTGCTGCCATTCTATTCGTGTTCAAGATATATACAAGACATCACAAAAAAGTTAGCTCATCTATATACCCTTATTTCTATAAAACAAAACCTCTTTTTCTATAAAAGAGTGAGTTTTTTTATGAATGAACGATAAGAGGCTGATTGTGGAATGGAAAACCATTTTTTTTGCGTGTGAAAGCTATAGTGGTGTGCTAAAATGTACATAATGATTACTAGTCGTTTACAATGTATACGAGTGAGAAATTAGAATGAGAGAGGTTTACACATGTTAGATATTCAATTTATAAGGGATCATGCCGACAAAATTAAACAAACGGCAGTTCATAAGAAGTTAAACGTCCCGGTAGATGAACTCATTGAAGTTGACCAAAAGCGACGCGAACTTATTCAAAAGATTGAAGGCTACCGAACAGAGCGCAATCAACAAACGAAAGCGATCGGTGAATTAGCAAGAGAAAAGAAAAAAGAGGAAATGGACGCAAAGAAAGAAGAAGTTCGTCTATTGAATCAATCAATTAAAGAGTTAGAGGCGGAATATCAAGATGTTGAAGCATCTTACTTACACATAATGAATTTAATTCCAAACGTCGTCTCTGAAGATACACCTGTTGGTGACTCTGACGAAGATAATGTTGAATTAGAAAAAGTCGGCAAGATCCCAGAATTTACATTTACACCTAAAGACCACATGGAGCTAGGTCAGGCTCATGAAATGTTTGATGTGGAGCGAGGAGTAAAAATCGCGGGTACACGTAATTATGTGCTAAAGAACCAAGGGCTGTTTTTACATAGAGCGGTTCAGCAGTTGGCTGTCGATTTACTACATGAACGTGGATTCTCCATTATGGACGTACCGTTGATGGCAAATGAAGAAGTATTATACAGTACAGGATTTTTTCCAGATGGTAAAGAGCAGACTTATCATTTAGAGAAAGACAACAAGTATCTAGTAGGTACTGCGGAAGTGCCTCTTGTTGGCTTTTATGGAAACGAGATAGTCGATGTTGAGGAGCCTATTCGCTTAGGTGCAGTATCCAACTGTTTCCGAAGAGAAGCTGGATCTGCTGGAAGAGATGTGCGGGGGTTATACCGTGTTCACCAGTTTGCGAAAGTAGAGCAAGTTATTCTATGTAAGAACGATCCAGAACTAGCCGATCGCCTCTTATCAGAAATTACCGGGATCGCAAAAGAAATTTTAAACTTATTAGAACTTCCATACCGAGTTGTCGCTGTTTGTACAGGCGATATGTCTCAAAAAAACCATAAACAATATGACATTGAAACGTGGATGCCGAGTCGTGAGAGTTATAGTGAAACCCACTCATCTTCTAACGTAACGGACTTTCAGGCGAGACGGTCAAACATTCGTTACCGGGACGAAAATGGGAAACTACAATACTGCTATACATTAAATAATACGGCAGTGGCAACACCAAGAATTTTGATTCCATTATTAGAAAATCATCAACAAGAAGATGGTTCAATTGCAATCCCTAAAGCATTGCAGAAATATATGTATGGGAAAACAACGATTCAGCTTTCCTAGTCTTAACGTACGTCGCCTCTTCATAGGGCGACGTCCTTTTTTATCTTTTTTAGATTAAAGTGAGGGCGATTTTATGCATGTTAAAAACCAAATCATTCGACCATTAAAAAAAGAGGATCAAGCCCTTCTGTTAAAGTGGTTGACAACAGAAGAGGTGCTTAAATATTACGAGGGAAGAGATCGTCAATTTACAGCAACCTTGATTGAAGAAAAGTTTTATAATGATGCTGAAAAAGATTGTTGGATTGGCGAAACTGATGGTGTACCAATAGCGTACTTACAATCTTATCAATTAACCGTTGAAGATAAGCGAACATTCGGTTATTCAGCATGTCAGTCGGTATATGGAATGGATTTGTTTATCGGCGAAGTGACGTATTGGAACAAAGGCTTTGGCAGTGCCTTCATAACATTACTGATTCAACTTATACAAGAAAAAGATGAGACAGCCATTGTGACGGTTGATCCGCGCATTGAAAACATACGTGCTATTGCCTGTTACAAAAAATGTGACTTTTCAATTGTGAAAAAAGTAGAGAAACGTGAATGGCATGAAGGCAGTTATCATGACGTGTATATAATGGCAACGAATAAGCTTATTGATTACTAACTACCTTGGAGTCTCCAACGTGCTCGTTCTCCTTACGATAGTTTATTTCTTGGGAAATAGAAAACCAGCAGCCAATTAATTGGTTGCTGGTTTATTTAGCAATTCTTTTGCCATTAAACGGTAAACGTTTAGTCGAGATTCAAAAGAGTATTGATTGCTATTAATCATAACTTCATCAAATCCAAATGCCTCTTTTTCCCTCAACAATTGATTACTTACCTGTTTAGGCGTTCCGACAAGATGTAGTGAGCGATTTTTAGCAAGGATGGCTCGATCCATTTCAGTTAAAGGGTAGTTTTGAGCGTCTTCAGGACTAAGGGTTTGTGGTAATCTTCCTCGCATAAGAAATAACCTTGCCAAATCAATTGGTAGAGCAAGAAACTCTGCTTCATCTGTTGTTTCTGCTACCGTTATAGCATACGATACGCTAATGATTGGATGCGGCATGAAATACGATGGCTCGAAATAATGGCGATACGTATCAAAGATCTCTTTAGACATTTCTCCATTAAAAAACTGTGCAAATGAATAGCCGACACCTTGCTTTCCTGCCTGTCGAGCGCTATTTCCGCTAGATCCTAATAACCAAGCTTCAGGTAATGCTACTTCATGTGGAGCGGCGATAACTTGGTTATAAAGAGGGTCATTGGTTTTTTGATCATTGATGAGCTGTAATGTTGTTGCTAATTTATCATACTGGTCATTTGGTTGGTATGCTTTTCCTTGAGCGAGGGCATGAATGGAGTGATGATCACCACCAGGAGCACGACCAACACCAAAATCGATACGGTTTGGAGCTAGAGCACTTAATGTTTTAAAGACTTCTGCCATTTTTAAGGGGGAATAATGCATCATCATCACGCCACCTGTCCCTAGACGAATCTGCTTCGTTTGAGCTGCTAAGTGTGCGATGGTGATTTCTGGGGCAGAGCTCGAAAAAGACGTTCCATTATGATGTTCAGCCATCCAAAGACGATGGTAGCCCAATTTGTCCCCTAAGGTTGCAAGTTCTTTCGTAAACTGTAATGCATCAGTAGAGGTCGAACCTTGAGGTATAGGAGCTTGATCAAGAATGCTTAGTTTCATTTTAACGGTCTTCCTTTCGGGTTTACTGTTAAGCACTATACCATAGAACAAATTAAAACCCTATTTTACTGCTCAAAAAATATAAAACGAAAATGAACGATTTAGGATTTGAAACGTATAACAGTTGTGCAAATTAGAAAGAGGAAAAGCATAGGGGTGGTGTCATGGAAGAACCGCTTGAAGTGTTGATTCAAAAAGCGCAGAAAGGCGAGGAAGAAGCGCTGGCAGTATTATTAACAGATCACTATGACCGTGTTTACCGTTTTTTATTAAAAATCACTTTTGACCCTGACTATGCTGCAGAATTAACTCAGGAAACGATGACGAAGGCGATTATAGCAATTAAAAGTTACAAAATGAAGAAAGCAGCATTTTCTACGTGGCTATTTCAGATTGCGACTAATGTTTTTATCGATAAAAAACGAAAGAAAAAGCATGAAGATGAGTATGTGCGAATGCAACGATTACAATGGTCAATGAAAGAAGAGCCCCATACAGAATGGCTCGATATTCAAGATGTGTTAATGAAGCTAGATCGCAAAAAACGAATCCCACTTTTGTTAAAGCATTATTACGGATACAGTTACGAAGAGGTTGGACGAATCTGTCAAATTCGGATTGGAACAGCAAAGTCAAGAGTTAATAGTGCAGTGGATTTTATTCGAAAGGAGTTAAAGCACGATGAGGGAAATCGACGATAAAGTGAAAGATGGGTTATCTCAATTGGACAGGGTTGACGTACAGTCACCAACGAAAGAAGATATAATTGCACTTATTCAGAAAACGAAACGAAAGCAGCGGCGTGAAGCGATTCTTTTCTTTATCGTAACACTTATTCTTGTCAACATCGTTGTTTTTTCGATTGCTCGATTGCCGGCTATATACGTGACAATGAACATAATTTTAATAGGGTTACTTCCTGTTCTTTTGGTTTTGGGATTGGTGAAACGTTGGAGGGATCGTTATGAATAATGATTTACGAACGTTAACCAATATTCCTCTTTGGGCTTGGATAATACTGGGGATTTTGCTCTTATCTCAAAGTATATATTTGTACTTTAAGAGTCAACAGAATGGACAGATGAAATGGTTTTGGGGAATTTGGGGTGTGACTCACTTTCCAATGCCGCTAGTTGTTTATTTTATTTGGACTTATTTGTTTAAACCAATCGTAAAAGAAAAGGGAGATGGATCAGATGAATGAAGTAATGGACATCATAAGACTGTTTTTGCCACTGATTGTTGTTCAATTATTATTAATGAGTGTTGCTTTATTTGATTTGTATCGCCGTGTTTCTGTCCGAGGTCAGAAATGGGTATGGGTCATCATTATTATCGTCATTAACTTACTAGGTCCTATTGCATACTTTATCTTCGGAAGAGAGAAAAGTAGTGAATATTAAGGTGATTGAACTTAATAAAGGATCGCGCATTCATCATGTGAATGCTTACATTGAGACGAATCAGATTACGGCACTAATCGGTGAGAATGGAGCAGGGAAGACAACCTTGTTGCAAGTAATGGCTTCTTTATTAAAACCGACATCTGGCAGAATTGAATTTGAAGGTGCGATGAAAAAGGACATCCGCTCTTATATTGGGTTTTTGCCGCAATTCCCATCTTTTCACGAGTGGATGACTGGGTTAGAGTATCTTACACATGTGGGGCAATTAGTAGGTTTGAAAAAACAAAATGCGGTGCGTAAAGCTACTGATCTTTTAACCCTTGTTCGCTTAGAGGAGAGTAGGGGAAAACGTATAGAATCTTATTCTGGAGGGATGAAGCAACGACTCGGTATTGCTCAGAGCTTAGTGAACAACCCTAAAGTACTGTTACTAGATGAACCAGTTTCCGCATTAGATCCAAAGGCAAGAACAGAAGTGATGGAGCTTCTACTAACACTAAAGAAAGATCGAACGATTATCTATTCAACTCATGTTCTTCATGATGCAGAGCAGGTAAGTGATGCTTATATGCTTATGCACAAAGGTCAATTAATCGAAACCGGTTCTCTGCATTCAAAAGAAGAAGACTATGTGCTTGAGATTGAGACTGCTGAGTGTGAAAGGCTAGAGGCTGAACTAAAAACCGTTTATCCAAAGCGGTGTATCACTAGAGGGCTAAATCATGTTGAAATAAACATTACACCAACTAAAGTGCGAGAAGATTTAATGCTGTTATCAATTCTTGAAAAAGGTGGTTATTCATTTGATGGAATTAGAAAACGGAAAAAAACCCTTGAGGATATTTTTCAGAAAGCGGTGACAGGATGAATCAGCTTAGTGCGTTCATAAAAAAAGAAGCACTTGAAAGCTGGCGCAACTATAAATGTTTATGGCTACCGGCTTTGTTTGTTGTTTTGGGTATCATGCAGCCATTGACGCTTTATTACATGGAAGACATGTTAGCATTCCTTGGGGGGTTGCCAGAAGGGGCGGGTTTTGTGATGCCAACAATGACCGTTGAGGAAGTCGTTGTGCATACGTTAGACCAATTCTCACAAATTGGTATGTTTGCAATCGTTTTGTCTTTTATGTCGACATTCACGAATGAACGAAAAACTGGTGAAGCCATGCTCATACTTGTAAAGCCAGTAACACACTGGGCTTATTGGCTTTCAAAATGGTTTGTAGCTCTTGTTTTAGTGATAGGAAGTTTCATTGCGGGTTTAGTAGCATCCCTTTACTATATTTCATTATTATATGACTCTCTATCGCTTTCATCAATTTTGATTACGGGACTTGTCTATGGGGTTTGGTTAACGTTTTTCGTGACTGTAACACTTTTCATTGGAACAATCGTTAAAAGTTCAGCAGTAGTAAGCCTTTTTAGTATTTTAACGATTATGCTTGTTCTAATGTTTCCTGTTTTATTTGGAGAGGGTGCCTTATGGACGCCTGCGGGACTTCTTATGTTGATAGAATCCTTTCTTTTCAATGATCCTATAAGCCTGAAACCTATATGGATCACGTTAAGCCTTATCTTTTTACTGTTGCTAGGAGGGACAAATTACGTAACAAAGAAAGAGTGGAGCATCTAAAGAACAGAGGCTGGGACATAACGAAAAGTAGTATTTGAAAAGACTGCTGAGTAGCACCGCTACAGGAGAATCCTTCGCTTTCCGGGGAAACGGCCTCAGCCTCCTCCGTGGAAAACCGCCACTCCAGAGTCTTCAGACACGTGCTGATCCCCCAGGAGTCTTCGGATTCTCCTTCTGCTCATTTTCATATAAAACAAACGACGAACGTTCCTATTTTCAGGAATGTTCGTCATTTTGGTCTGTCTATCTACTTTTGTCCCAGCCTCTCTTTTACTAGTGGAAATGTAATATGGACGATTGTTCCTTCTCCTACTGCACTTTCGTAAAGAATGTTTCCTTTATGTTGTTCGACAATTTTGTAACTCACTGTTAGTCCTAAGCCTGTACCTTTATCTTTTTGTGAAAAGAACGGTTCACCTAAACGTGCCATACGCTCCTCGCTAATACCATGGCCATCATCTTCGACCTTCACCTTAAGCCTTCCATCTAGGGCAAGCGTTGATACAGTAATCGTGCTGGCACTTGCTTCGATCGCATTTTTAATGACGTTAATAAACAATTGTTTAAGCTGGTTTTTATCGCCGTATAGATAAAAGGGGCATGGTTTTTTAAATGATAAGCTAACACCATTTACTTTTGCTTCACCAGTAAGTAGATGGATGACGTCTGATAGCACATTTGTTACATTTGTTTTAGAAAAAAAGATATCATGAGGGCGTGATAGAATGAGTAATTCACTCGCGATCATATTAATGCGTTCTAGTTCCTCTAACATAATGCGATGAATAGGGTTCTCTTCCTTGCTCTCGGCTTGAAATAGTTGAACAAACCCTCTAAGTGATGTCAGGGGGTTTCGAATTTCATGAGCAATTCCAGCAGCTAACTCGCCAACTACGGCTAATTTTTCGGTTGTACGTAGTTTTTCTTCTGCTTCCATCATAGGTGTTATGTTATGTGCATAACCTGTAATGCCTACAAGTTCGCCATTTATAATAACAGGCAACGACGCACAATTGACGATGACCTTTTTTCCAGTTTGATGTTTCATACGAATTTCGTTACATTGAACCACTTCTCGGCTTGTTATCACTTGATAGAATGTTAGTTTCAAGCGAACATGGTCTCGTTCATCAACAAATGAAATGAAGGGTTTGCCAATACTTGCTACTCTGTCATAGCCGGTGACGTGCATAAAATGTGGATTAAGATCGGTAATATTCCCTTGGAGATCAACCATGTAAACGAGCTCAGGGCTGTGATCAAATAATGCTTTATATCGCAGCTCGCTCTCTTCTAATCTTTGTTTAGCTTTCATTCGCTCAGTTATATCTCGACCTACAACAATTAAGGCTTTGCGTTCACCGCTTTCTGTAAAAAGAGGTGTTTTCGTTGTGTCAAATATTTTTTGTTCACCTTTTTCCAGCGTTACAATAGCTTCACTTCTAGTTGTCTTTCGAAGTGTCCACGTTTGTTCATCTGTTTTGTTTGCCAGTAAAAAAGTTTTTTTAAAAAAAGGCTTTTCTTCAGCCAACTGGGAATTTGTTTTTCCTATGTAATCAATGGGATTTAATTGGAATAGCTCTAAAGCAAATAGATTAGATTGAATCCAACGACCATCACCATCTTTGAAGCTAATGAAATCAGGAATAGAATTAATAAGTGTTTCGACCTTTTCTTTTTCTTCTGTTAACGTGTTAATCTTTTCAGATTTAGTTAATAAAACATAAATAAATACGCTGGTTGCGATGATAAAGAAAATTCCTTTTATTTTTTGGTAAAAGGAATATAGTTGAGGCTCCCAACTTAGTAATAAGTAATCGGTTCCTATCACCCAAATAAGACTAACCCCAATAAATAAAGCAATCATTTTTCGTTTTCCGCTCATTTTCACGTCCACCTTTAAGATGCTATCGTCATAAGACTACCTGCTCTATTAGGGAAAAACAACCGAATTAGAATAAGTCTGTCAATTGATGGCTAACTTATGCTAAAAAGTCTTCAGAATATAGAGGAGGAGTTTCTCATGGTGAATCAACTTCCACCAGATCATCTGCAACAATTTGTAGGTGGAAATTTTGAGCAAGTGGGGAAGGAATTTTTAACGTTGTTCCAACAATTTGGTGGTTTGAAACAAAATGATTCTGTACTAGATGTCGGAAGTGGTGTGGGTCGTATGGCTGTTCCATTAACAACCTTTTTGTCGACGGAAGGGCTATACAGAGGGTTTGATATATCTAAAGAAGGTATTGATTGGTCGATCGCAAATATTAGTTCGGAGTATCCGCATTTTCAATTTGAACACATTAACATTTATAACCACTTGTATAATCCTAATGGCTCGTTGACGTCAACAGGCTTTCACTTTCCATATGAAGCGGATACCTTCAATTTTGTGTTTTTAACATCTATTTTTACTCACTTAATGGAAGATGAAATGACCCATTATTTACATGAAATAAATCGGGTTATGAAGAAAGACGGTACTTGTTTATTGACAATGTTTATTGTAAATGATGAAGCCACAGATTTAATAAAAGCAGGAAAAAGCTCACTTCAATTCCCTCATAAAGTAGGGGAAGCCTCAATTGAAAATCTTGCCTTACCTAATGCTGCAGTGGGTTATTCACTACATACTGTTGAAGCGATGATGAACAAAACAAATTTTGTGCGGTCTGAGTTGAAGTTTGGAAGTTGGTGTGGCCGTACACAGTTTACAACGTATCAAGATTTACTGGTTTTAAAGAAAAAAAGGTAGTAGGGTTCATCCTACTACCTTTTACTTACTAGCAAAAACGATCTTGTGGTTTAGGGACCGACAATCCGAACAACGGCCGTAGTTTAAGAGCTAAAAAGGTTCCACCAATAGCCATTACGCCCCAAATGTACCCATGAGCACTAAAAGATGCAATACCTCCAAAATAAGCACCTACATTACAACCAAATGCGAGGCGTGCGCCATAACCCATTAGTAAACCACCTATTACAGAGGCAGCTGCATTTTTTGCAGTGATAGTTGAAAGAGTAAATAAGCCACCTGCTGCAGAAGCAAGAAAGGCACCTAATATAACACCGAAGTTTAACACCGTAGTTGTATCAGCAAAGATCGATGCATGTAAGGCTTCTGTGCTTCCTTGCCAGTAGCCCCAGCTTTCAACATTAAATCCCATTGCATCAGCAGCCTTTGAACCCCATAAAGTAAATGCTGATGTTACACCCCATGGTGTACCGCGTGTTAATAGAGTTAAGGCATTTAACACCGCAAGTACAATAGCCGCTGTAAACAAAGGCCATGAACCTCTAAAGATACGTTTCCAACCAACGGCAGAAGGGACGGCTGCCATTTTTGGAGGGTTTTTTTTCTTTTCTATACGAATCGTTATCCATGCAATGGTAGCAAAGATAAGTAAAGATACTAAGAGTGCCCCACCATAGCCTAGTCCAGTTGAGGTTGCTAAAGAAAAGGGTTCGGCTGACGGCATTTCGTCCATCCAAAAGGTAAAGTGGGCTGCTCCAATAGTAGAGCCAATAATAAAGAAAAGAAGCGTGATAAACATAACAGAACGACCGCCACCAACAGCGTATAGGGTACCTGATGCACACCCTCCACCAAGCTGCATGCCAATGCCGAAGATAAAGGCACCGACTAATAAACTCACGCCCACAGGGGAGACGTAGCCATTAGCATCTGTTCCAAAGAACGTAGTACCGATTGCTAAGATTGGTGCAAATAATAAACAGGCAACTGCGAGCATGAGCATATGCGCTCGTAAAGACTGGCCATTCCCTACAGATGCAAGTCTTCGAAAAGCAGACGTAAATCCAAATCGAGCGTGAAATAATGTAAACCCAAGCCCAATACCGATAAGTGCTAATAATGGTTGGACAACATGTTGGGTAAGGGCTAAAAAGACAGTCAATAAAATGGCTACAACTATACCAACTATGACTAAAAGACGTTGTGGTGGGTTTAAAGGTTTTCTTTCTTCTTGTTGCGCTATCGTAGACACGTCATCACCTTATCCTATTAAATTTATCCGAAAAGGATTGTATTATCTTAGTTAAAATTGTGTACGCTGTCAAGGTAAAACCATTTGTGCTTAGTTAGTGTGGTTGTTAAGTGATTTGTAACATAAAAATGAGGCTGTGACAAAAGTAGATAGACAGACCAAAATGACGAACATTCCTGAAAATAGGAACGTTCGTCGTTTGTTTTATATGAAAATGAGCGGAAGGAGAATCCGAAGACTCCTGGGGGATCAGCACGTGTCTGAAGACTCTGGTGGAGTGGCGGTTTTCCACAGAGGAGGCTGAGGCCGTGTCCCCGGAAAGCGAAGGGTTCTCCTGTAGCGGTGCTACTCAGAATAGTTTAGACTATTCGTCTTTTCAAATACTACTTTTAGTTCTCTTTATTTCTCTAACCAACTGTCAACAAGTTCTCGATTTTGTTCAATCCATTGTTTAGCCGCTTCCTCGTCATCATCTAATTCTGCTTGTAACTGAAGAAGCTCACCAAGTGTTTCATCTGTAAATTGTGCATTATTTAGCCATGTAATAACGTCTGAATGGTCTTCTTCTAATCCTTTTCGAGCTAGGTAGTAAATATCGTCTGGTTCACCATAAATACGGTCTGGATCATCAAGAAAGTTCAAGTCATACTCACCTAAAGTCCAATGGGGGCTCCATAAAGTAACAACAATAGGATCTTCATTTTGATAAGCATTTTGAAGCTCTGCAACCATTGCTTGTTCAGATGAAGCTGAAAGGGAAAAGTCTTCAAGTCCGTAATGGGGAATGACCTCATCTTCTGTTATACCCATTAAAGCTGAGCCAGGATCAATACCATAAATTGTTCCGTTAAGATCATCATATGCATCTGGTAGATCAGCTATTGACTGAACATCTTCCATATATGTAGGTACGGCAAGCCCTAACGTGGCGCCTTCGTATAGAACACCATCTTCTTGAACATCAATTGTATCACTATTTTCATCAATATATGCACGATCTGTTAATGGTAACCAAGTGTTGAAGCCGATGTCATAATCTCCTTGCTCTACACCTGAAAATAAAAATGCTTTCTCAACAGAAGCCAATTCAACATCATAGCCCTGTTCTTCTAAAAGTTGCTCCCATACGTGAGAAAATGCGATAGCCTCTGCATATAAATTATAGCCTATTTGAATGGTGCCAGTTGAATCCTCTTGGTTGGTGTTATCGCTTCCACATCCGCTTAAAACAGCCGTGGCAGCGAATGCAGTGACAACAAGGTAATGCTTTTTCATAGTGATGTGTAGCCTCCTTATTGAATTCCATAAAGTAAACCTTACCATATTGTGGCGAAACGTACACCTTTTATACATAAGAAGAGAAGGTTTGTCAGGAAAAAGAAAAGGGAACAAAGAAAAAAACACCCCCTCCATAAAAGGGGTGCTCGTATTATGGTCGAAATACTTTATTTACTTTCCAGTGCATTTCAGGGAATGTATTTGAATTTAGTTTTGAAGCTAAATGATCTGCATGTTCATAAGAGGAAAATAATTTATCGTATGGTGTAGAGGAGTTTTTTAGCGACTGAGTATAGCCATCGACGATACGGGTTACAGCGTACATGCAACGAACTCCTTCCTACTTGTTCTTATCTGTATTATGGCACACTTATAGAGGAACTTCATTAATAATTTTCTGAAAAAAGAGCAAGGTTTTGTAGGATTTTGTAGAATGCACATTAAATGGATCGAGCTTAATGTAAATGTACGCACTTTTGTCGATTAAGACTACGGTCACAAGGAGAGAACGAAAATGGAAACAATGATTTGGATTATAGTTGCCGTTATTTTATTTGTCATCTTAGCAGGTGTGACGAAAGCCATTTTACGTATCGTTTTTTCAATTGCAGCGATAGCAGCCGTTATATTTTTAATTACGCAATTAATAAATAGTGTATAAGATTTAGATGGAGAAAAAGGCATGTTGGCACCAAGTTTCAACGAAGAAAAGTCCACTAACGCGGTAAACGACGCTTTTCAAAAAAGCGCTCGCCGTAGCGCTAACTTATTTAGTTAATGGGATGAGGACATCGATATAGCTAGGGATCAGTTCAATAGTAACAGGTAGTGACATTCCCGACTCTCCATCAACATTCGTCGTTAAGTCATTGTTTGTTGATACGCGAACCCGTTTTGCTTTAAAGGCATGTACATATTTACTATGCTCTAAATTACCGGCTAGTAAGGAAGTCCCTACAGCAGCTGTGGTGAATAAGTTCGTATCTTTTATAATGAAGCAGTGTAAGTAACCATCGTCAATTTCTGCTGCAGGAGCCAGCTGTTCAAAACCACCTACTGAATTCGTTAAGGCTGCAATAAAGAGTAATGCTCGTCCTTCCCATTTTTGCTCATCGTATTCTACGCTCATTGTGCATGAGGCATCACCAGCGAATGTTTTAATACCTTCTTTTACATAAGCAAAAAAACCTAGTTTTGATTTATCTTCTGATGGAACTTCTGATAACGAAGTAGCTAATTGACCCGCTGCTACAACATTAATAAACAATTGGTCATTGATTTTGCCAATATCAGCTTTGCGTGTAGTGGTGGAACGCAACATGTTAATTGCCTTTTCTGGCTGTAAAGGAATATGAAGTGCTCGTGCAAAGTCATTTACTGTACCGAGTGGAACAACAGCCAGCTTCGGTCGATGTGGCTGGTTCATCATGCCATTTATCGTTTCGTGCAGTGTTCCATCTCCACCAAGTGAAACGACTAAGTCAATTTTCTCTTTGCACGCTTCTGTACTGAAAGCGGTTGCGTCAAACTCTTTTTGCGTCTCTTTTACGGCAACTGTATATCCTGTTTCTTCTAGCAAGCGAGATGTTTGTTTAGCATAAGTGTGCGCTTTCTCTTTACCGGAGCTTGGATTTAAAATAATGAGTGCCTGTTTCATACATTTTCACCTCTAGCAAATTTATCCTAGTTTAGTTTTCTCACATTCTCAGTAAATTTGCACGTAATTGAAACCCAATTGCCTTTCACTCGTAGTATACTGGTGAAGGAAGGGGAGAGTCGATGTTTTTTTGGATTATGATTATGGGGTTAACATGTTTAAATTTAAATCCACGTGAATGGATGCGTGGTTTGAAGAAAATGCCAAAACAATGGTTATTAAGCCAAGTACTACGCTATGGAATTGGCGTAGTGATCAGTTTTGTTCTAATTTATATTCTATTGGTGGATCATTCACTTACAGGATTTGTAAATAGTTTCGGATTTATCGTTGCCATTAATCTGCTCGTTTCAGGTTTTTTTCAAGCAGCCCAAGGGTTATCTACCGCGACTAAAAAGAAAAAAGTACAGAAACTTAAAAAAGGAAATGTTCGCTTAACTCAAGCAGGAATTGGTGCTGTTTTATTTATTGGGTTGCTTGTTATGAACATGGTGTATCCACTAACGATTACACAACAATTAAGTGAACTAGGTGAGATTGAGATTTCAACCGATTCAATTGATTCAGTAACGGAAGAAAGTGTTCGATCTGTTCCACATTCGTATGCTCGATACAAATCGGAAATTGTATTCGGGAATATAGATAATTATTCTTTTTATGAACTAGGCGAGTCGGCCATTCAGCGAATCGACGGCGAGTTGTATTGGGTATCACCAATTGAATACTCTAGTGTTTGGCGCTGGCTGAGAGCCGACAGCGCACCTGGATACGTTATGGTTAGTGCAGAGAATCCAAATGCAGAAGCGGTACTAGTTGATGACTATGAAATGACTTATGTACCAAGCGCTTTTTTAGGAGAAAACTTAGAACGGCATATTCGGAGTCTTTATGGTGATGTAATATTAATTGATTATTCATTCGAGCCCGATGATGATGGGAATCCTTATTACGCGTATTCTTATGCATACTATGACCACTACCGTAGTGCCCCGAAAGCAGACGGCGTTATACTAGTTAACCCGGTTACAGGGGAAGCGGAGAAGTATGCGTTAGGAGAACAGCCTGACTTTATCGATAATGCTATACATTATTCTTTAGCGCTTGATTACGCGTACTGGTTTGGAACGTATAGCAATGGATTAATTAATTCTTTATTTGCAAAAGAAGGGGTACACCAACCAACAAGTGATGAAGAAATGATTGGTGTACTTGGACCAGACGGAAATATGTATTGGATGATTGACCATATGAGACCAAATCAGGAATCCAATGCAATGGTCGGTTTTACAATGGTTAATGCACAAACAGGAGAAGCAACTTATTATGCAGGTACATCCGGTATGACGAATGCTAGAGGTGCACGGGATGCCGTTAATCGGTCATTCCAACGTGAGCAATGGGAAGGCACACAGCCTGTATTATATTCGATCTATGATAACTACACGTGGGTAGTACCAGTTGTGGATCAGAGCGGGTTAATGAGAGAGATTGCTATGGTTCATGCTGATACGTCAAGTGTTGCTACTGGAACATCGCGAGAAGAAGCGTTTCACCATTACCGTCAAATGTTAGCAAACGATTTAGGAACAGACGATTATATTCCGACGAATCTATTAGATGAGTTAGAGGTTGAAGGAACAGTGTATCGAGTGAGTCAAGTGTCTAATTCTCGATTCATTCAAGTGCTCCTAGAGGGAGAGAGTCGTGTGCTAGAATTTGATATGACGGGAAATGCAGCTGCAGTATTTATTCAGCCTGGAGACGAAATTGAAGTCATTGTGAATGATACTGGAGAAAGTGTATTGCCAGTTATTGAATTCATTAACCTTACAACAGATGAAGAATTTGGAGAGATAGAAGACTTTGAATTAGAGGACGAAAATGAACAAGAGGTCAATGAAGAGGAAGAAGCAGACTCTTCGGACGAATAAAAAAACATTTCCGCTGCAAACGATGATTCGGTACAGAATCATTTGTTTGCGGCGTTTTTATATGGATATAATACTTTATTTTTATTCGACAAAAATTGCAAATAATTAAAATGTGTGATAAATTATATGAAATCGTTGAAGAAATAAAGGGAATTGTCGTTAAATAGAGAATATAAAGGAGGAGTCTAGGAAAAATTTTTACTAGATAAAACTATTTAAAAACTTAAAAAACATTGTTCTATGAATCAATCTTATGTATTGTTATACGTATCGTTAGTAATGCCGTAAGGGGGGGTCTAATGGATAACATTGTACTTCAATTGAAAGATTTACAAACGACTTTTCAATCTGGTAGAAAGTCTGTTCCAGCTGTTGATGGCGTTAGTATTCAACTACATAAAGGTGAAGTTGTCGGAATTGTAGGTGAATCAGGGTGTGGGAAAAGCGTAACGTCTTTATCCATTATGCGGCTTATTCCAAGCCCACCTGGGAAAATTAGTAGAGGTGAAATTCTCTTTAATGGGGAGAACCTCGTTACCGTTTCAAACAAGAGAATGAAGAAAATAAGAGGAAAAGAAATCTCCATGATTTTTCAGGAGCCGATGACTTCTTTAAATCCTTTGTTCACCATTGGGAATCAGCTTGTTGAAGCCATTCGCAATCACAACAACCTATCAAAGAAAGAGGCGCTAGAAAAAGCGATCCAATTAGTGGAGATGGTTGGCATTCCTCGTGCAAGAGAAATTGTTGAAAGTTATCCACATCAATTATCTGGTGGAATGCGTCAACGGATTATGATTGCGATGGCAATGTCGTGCGACCCAGAAGTTTTAATTGCAGATGAACCAACAACGGCTCTAGATGTAACCATTCAAGCCCAAATTCTAGATTTGATGAGGGAATTGAATCGAGAAAAAGGAACAGCTATATTATTTATTACACATGATTTAGGCGTAGTAGCTGACATATGTAATCGTGTTGTTGTTATGTATGCAGGACAAGTTGTTGAAGAAGGATCGACCCGGATGATTTTAAAAGATCCAAAGCATCCATATACTCAGGGATTAATTCGATCGTTGCCAAATATGGCTGAAAAGCAACAGACGCTTTATTCGATTCCAGGCACCGTGCCACAGCCAGGGTCAATCGAAAACGGCTGTCGTTTTGCAGATCGTTGCGAATTTGCTTTTGATGCATGTTTCTTCGAAGATCCAGCTTTGCTCAATTTAGAAGAAGGTCGTGCTTGTCGCTGTTTGCTATACAAGGAGGAACAAGAAAGTGTCGGCTAAGCCCTTATTAGAAATTAAAAACTTGAAGACGTACTTTGATATTAAAGGTGGCGCTTTATCTAAGAAAGTAGGAGAAGTGAAAGCAGTTGACGGCGTCTCGTTCTCCGTAGAAGAAGGGGAAATTGTCGGGATCGTTGGAGAATCAGGTTGTGGTAAATCAACGACTGGGAAATCGATCTTGCGGTTAATTGAGCCAACATCGGGAGAAGTCTATTTTAATGGGGAAAATATATTGGCGCTTACTGATGAAAAAGTTAGAAAAGTCAGAAGAGATATGCAAATTATTTTTCAAGATCCATATGCATCATTAAACCCACGTCATAAAGTTGGGAAAATAATTGGTGAGCCAATGCTCATCCATGGAATCGGCGATAAACAAGAACGGAAAAAGCGTGTAGAAGAACTGCTTGAAAAAGTAGGGTTGCGAAAAGAGCATGCGAATCGGTATCCTCATCAATTCAGCGGTGGTCAAAGACAGCGAATCGGTATTGCTCGAGCATTAGCCGTTCACCCGAAGCTGATTATTTGTGATGAGCCAGTTTCTGCATTAGATGTTTCTGTTCAATCGCAAATTCTTAATTTAATGGAATCATTAAAGGATGAATTCAAATTGACTTATGTGTTTATCGCTCATGATCTAAGTGTTGTGAAACATATAAGTGATCGTGTTGGAGTCATGTATTTAGGTAAAATGGTAGAACTAGCTTCAAGTGACGCTCTATATGAAGAACCGAAGCATCCATATACAAAAGCACTCTTGTCTTCAGTCCCAATACCTGATCCTGATTTGAAATCGGAGCGAACGATTTTAAAAGGAGATGTACCGAGTCCTTCAAATCCGCCAACTGGCTGTACGTTCCATACAAGGTGTCCCAATGCAATGGATATTTGTAAAACAACTGTACCAGCCTGGCAGGAAGTAGAACCAAACCATCGCGTTGCGTGCCATTTATTTAATCAAAATGATGAAAAGGGGATTATTTAATGAAAAAAGTAAAAATGAATTTAATTTCAGTATCATGCTTGTCTCTCTTACTATTGGCAGCTTGTGGAGGCGATGAAGATACGGCAAGTGATGGAAACACAGATACAAATGACAATGGAAATGGTATAGAGCAAACGGATGGCGGGGTATTAATCTTCGCTAGAGGAGGAGACTCGCAAGGGTTGGATCCTGGTGCTGTCACAGATGGAGAATCTTCACGTGTAACAAAACAAATCTATGAAACGTTGATTGAGTTCGAACAAGATTCTTTTGAGTTAAAAGAAGGATTGGCTACAAACTGGGAGCCTAGTGAAGATGGATTAAGCTATGTCTTTACGTTAAGAGAGGGTGTAACGTTCCATGATGGTACACCGTTTAATGCAGAGGCTGTTAAGGTCAATTTCGAACGTTGGGCGAATCCGGATCACGAATTTGCATTTCGAGATGAAGGTTATACGTACAGTGTATATGGAACATTATTTGGTGTAGGCGAAGAAGATGTCATTGAAGAGATTAACGTAATCAATGATTACGAAGTTGAATTTATTTTAAATGAGCCGTTAGGGGCGTTTTTACAAAACGTTGCGGCAAGTTACTTCGGTATTATCTCTCCAGCGGCTCTAGAGGAATATGGGACAGATATTGACGAAAACCCAGTTGGGACAGGTCCTTTTAAGTTCGAGAGCTGGCAACGAGATTCAAGCATCGTTTTAAAGAAAAATGAAGATTATTGGGAAGAAGGACTTCCGTACTTAGAGGGTGTAACGTTCTCTGTTATCGGTGACAATTCAGCGCGACTCTCTTCTCTAATGTCAGGTGATATTGACTTAATGGATGGGTTGTCACCAGATGATATTGCGCAAGTTGAAGGTGCAGATGGGTTCGAAATTTTTGAGCGTGTACCAAATAATATCGGTTACCTTGGCTTTAATACAGAAGTAGAACCATTTGATGACCCACTCGTTCGAAAAGCATTTAACCATGCAATTGATAAAGAAGGTGTCATTGCAGCTGTATACGGTGGACAAGCTACACCAGCTAAAAATGCAATCCCAGAAGATTATTTAGGACATAATGACGACATCGAAGATTACGAATATGACCTAGATTTAGCGAAAGAGCTCTTAGCAGAAGCAGGACTTGAAGATGGATTTGAATTTGATCTATGGACAATGCCTGTTGCTCGACCTTACATGCCAAACCCAATGCGCGCTGCTGAATTAATTCAAGCGGAGTTAAGTGAATTGAATATTACCGCTAATATTGTAGAAAAAGAATGGGCTGTTTATTTAGAGGAAATTGAACTGGGCTATCATGATGTGTTTATGCTTGGATGGTCCGGGGTCAATGGCGATGCTGATTATTTCTTAGGAACCATTCTTCACACTGATGGTATTCCAGGAAGTAACCAAACGTTCTATAGCAACGAGGAAGTCGATGCATTATTGGACCAAGCAAAACGAACGGTCGATCCAGACGAGCGAGCGAGCTACTATGAAGAAGCACAAGTGCTCATTCATGAAGATGCGCCTATGGTTCCACTTGTTCACTCGATACCGGTGTTAGCAGGTTCCGATATTATTTCAGGTTATGTTCCTCACCCATCAACGAGTGAAAGCTTGAAGCACGTTTCGCTTACAAATCAATAACATCGATGAAAGGCGGTAGCATGAATGCTGCTGCCTTCTTTATCCAAAGAATAGAGGTGAAACTGTGTTTTCTTATATGTTAAGAAGAATCGCTTTATTAATTCCTGTTTTAATTGGGATGACGGTTGTCACGTTTTCGATTATTTGGCTCATTCCAGGAAACCCAGCCCAAACAATCTTAGGTGAACAAGCTTCTCCTCAAGCAATTGCAGAATTAGAAGAGCAGCTAGGCTTAAACAATCCATTTTGGGTTCAATATGGTAGTTACATAGGAGATTTAATAACAGGCGATCTTGGTGTTTCAATGCGAACAAATAATGAAATTATTACCGAAATTTGGCCGTATTTA
This sequence comes from Shouchella oshimensis, assembly GCF_004375095.1. Classification (NCBI taxonomy): domain Bacteria; kingdom Bacillati; phylum Bacillota; class Bacilli; order Caryophanales; family Bacillaceae; genus Shouchella; species Shouchella oshimensis. The sequence continues at coordinate 175,360 of NZ_SNUX01000003.1, forward strand.
GCTGCAACAATGGAGCTAACGTTTTTTGCCATGTTATTTGCCATTATTATTGGTGTAAACGCTGGTATTGTTAGTGCGTGGAAACAAAATTCATTCTTTGATTATGCATGTATGCTTATCGCTCTTGTAGGAGTATCAATGCCAGTTTTCTGGTTAGCATTAATGGAGCAATGGATCTTTGCACAGGAGTTAGGTTGGCTTCCGACCGTTGGAAGAAGTGATCCACGTGCACCAATTGAGCCAATTACTCATTTTTATATTATTGACACGTTATTAAGAGGAAATTTTGATCAAACTATAACGGCTATACGTCATCTTGTTTTACCTGTCATTGCGCTTGGGACGATTCCAATGGCGATTATTGCTAGGATGACACGTTCTAGTATGCTTGAAGTGTTACGATCTGACTATATTCGTACGGTTCAAGCAAAAGGCTCTAGCCAAGGCGTAGTTGTTTATAAACATGCATTAAAAAATGCTTTTATTCCAGTGTTAACGGTTGTAGGCTTACAAGCTGGAGCATTACTCGGTGGAGCAATCCTAACGGAAACGATCTTCAGTTGGCCTGGGGTGGGTCGCTATATTTATGAGGGTATTTCGTATCGAGATTATCCAGTTATCCAGTCTGGTATTTTAATTGTTGCTACTATTTTTGTGTTTATTAATCTCATTGTCGATCTTCTTTATGCATCTATCGACCCGAGAATTAAATATTAAGGGGGATTAAGAGATGGAATCAAGACCACTAGCCACTCAACCTCATCAACGTCCTCCTTCAAAAGAAGAAAAAACAAGGTCGATATGGGGCGATACATTCTACCATTTATTCAAGAATAAATTAGCACTTGTCGGGGCTATTATACTAACGTTTTTCATTTTACTAGCTATTTTCGCCCCGTTATTAACGTCGTACACGATTGATAAAACGAATCCTTCCATTCGTTTAATGCCTCCTTCATCAGAACATTGGATGGGGACAGATGATTTAGGACGAGATGTTTTTACTCGTGTTGCACATGGTGCAAGAATTTCTCTTTTAATCGGCCTCTTTTCAATTAGTGGTGCGCTTGTCATTGGAACCACACTTGGATTAGTAGCAGGGTTCTACGGACGCTGGGTCGATATGCTTATTTCTAGAATTTTTGATATTATGCTTGCATTCCCAAGTATTTTACTAGCCATTGCCATTGTAGCGATTTTAGGGCCATCTCTACAAAATGCAATGCTAGCTATTGCTATTATTAATGTGCCGATATTTGGTCGAATTGTTCGTTCAAAAGTGATCAGCTTACGAGCAGAAGAGTTTGTCTTAGCCGCAAAAGCGCAGGGTATGAAAAATGGGCGAATAATGTTTCACCACATTTTGCCTAATAGTTTAGCACCCATTATCGTACAGGCGACTCTAGGATTTGGTATTGCCATTATTGAAGCAGCTGCACTTGGATTTCTTGGAATGGGAGCAAGCCCTCCTACACCAGAATGGGGTAGAATGTTAGCAGATTCTAGAGGTTACATTCAAAATGCTTACTGGACCGTACTTTTTCCGGGTTTGTCTATTATGCTAGTAGTATTAGGGTTTAATATGTTAGGAGATGGATTAAGGGATGCCCTTGATCCAAAAATGAAAGACCAAGGCTAATAAAGGTATAATGAAAAGCGAGCATGAACCTTTTTCATGTTCGCTTTTTCTTGGTTTGTCTATTTAAATTAAAGGGGGTTGGTTGTTCTATATGAGGAACATTCTTTACTTAGTAAGGCATGCTGAAGCAACGGGGCAAGAACCGTCTGCTCGTTTAACGAGTAAAGGGAAGCAAGATGCGAAAGATTTAGCACTGTTCTTTCAAGAGAAAGGCATTAAAATGATTCTGTCGAGCCCTTACAAAAGGGCGATTTCAACGATTGAGCCGACAGCAGAAGCGCTAGGGTTACCACTTAACCAAGACGAAAGGTTAGTTGAGCGCTGTTTAAGCCCGGTGCCCCTTACGAATTGGCGTATGCATGTACAGAAAAGTTTTGATGATGAATTCTATTCACTCAAAGGCGGTGAATCCTCCCATGACGCTCAAGCGCGTATTCTGTCTGTCGTAAACAGCTTAACCAAACCTACCATTATTGTAAGTCATGGAAATCTTCTAGCATTACTGATTCGATCTTACCAGTCTACATTTGGCTTCAAAGATTGGGAAGAGATGGGGAATCCAGCTGTTTATGCACTCTCTTTAACAGAAAAGAAGGTTTATTTAGTAAGGTGAGAGCGTAGAATAAATGATCGGCGAGGTATTAGTGCGTACACGATCGAGAGAATGAAGCAAATAGAAAAAGATTGACGTGGCGCTGTGAAAGTTTGCTATAATACATAAGATTTGATTTCGGTTGTGTTAAAAAGAAGGTGGAAATTTGGGAAGAGAAGATATGGCAAATCCGTTAGAAACGGAAAAAATTAGTAAGCTGTTTATGCGGTATTTAATTCCATCATTAGTCGGCATGCTATTAATGGCTATTAATCTAGCGGTAGACGGTATTATGGTTGGAAATCGACTTGGTCCTGTTGCCTTAGCAGGTGTAAATATTGCTGGTCCAGTCTATACCATTTTTGTTGGCTTATCGCTATGGCTAGGGATTGGTGGAGCGACTCTATATTCCCAAGCAATGGGTAGGAAAGAAGAGGGACGTGCGCGAGTGATTTTCACCCATTCCATTTTACTAATTGGATTGGGAACTATTGTTATAGGCGCTCTGGCTTTACTCTTTCACGAGCCACTTGTCTATGCATTAGGTGCAAATGAGGAAACAGCTCCATTTGCTGCTGCGTATATGAACGTTTTCTTAGTATTCGGTTTTATTTTTACCTTGGAAAATGCATCAAGTATTTTTGTACGCAATGATGGCAACCCGACGCTTGCTATGGCAGCGCTGGTCACAACGGCTTTTTCAAATGTTGGTATTAACTATATTATTTTGTATGTACTCGATTTAGGGGTACGTGAGATTGCATTCGGAACGATCATTGCTGCTTTTTTAGGCTTACTTGTTCTATCTTCTCACTTCTTTACGAAAAGAAGTAATTTAAAGTTTGTAAGGGTGAGATTCGATTCATTATTATCAAAGCAAGCTCTACGATTCGGCTTTCCGAGTTTTCTAGCAGAAGTAGGTATATCTGTTTTTACAGTCTCTCATAATATTATGTTTGCACGTCTTGCGGGTACAGTAGGTGTTGCAGCTTTTTCTGTTGTGAATTATGTGCATGCAGTTATGTTGCTCATGTTCTTAGGTATGGGAGCTGCGGTTCAGCCTATTGTTAGTTATTTTCATGGAGCAGCAGAACATGAGAAAAAAAGACAGCTCATGAAACTAGCTATTCGAACAGGTTTTGTTGCCGGATTCATTTGCTTCTTAGTTGGTCAATTCGCGGCTGTTCCAATTGTAAATATCTTTGGTGATTTCCCTCAAGAAGTAAAAGAATTAGCGGTAAGAGGCATTCGCTTATTCTTTATAGCGTATTTGGTTATGGGAGTGAACTTTGTACTAATGACCTATTTCCAATCAATTGGAGAGGTAGCCATTGCAACGTGGATTACTGCTGGGAGACAAATCATTCTAATGTTGCTGTTCTTATTGACTGTACCGTTTCTTTTAGGTGTTCATGCTATATGGTTGGCCATTCCTTTTGCTGAAATAACCGTATTGGTTCTTATCTACGTATACTTGAAAAGAAGTAACATTCACTTTGGTGAGAAACGTGTATTTTAAAGAATAACCAGGCTATAGACATTGTCTATAGCCTGTTCTTATATGTTAGTTGCTTTTTGCTTTGGCATGATCCGTTACTGCTTGAACACCACGAGCAATGGAACCACTAAAATCATCCGCGTGTAACGATTTTAAACCAGCTTCTGTCGCACCACCTGGTGTGGTTACTTGATCACGTAATTCTGTTGGTGTAAAGCCTGCTTTAAGCATATCTGCACTTCCAGCCAGCATCTGAACAACGAGGTTGCGAGCTTGAGATTGATCAATACCAAAAGATTGTGCAATCGATTCGAGCTGAATGACAAATTCATAAGCGAAAGCAGGGGCGCTTCCTGTAACAGCAGTTAATTCGTGAATAAGGGATTCACTTAGTTGCGCACCTGTTCCAATAGAAGCTACTAATGATTCTACATAACTTTTTTGTGTATCCGTTACATGTGAACCATATGTATAAAGACTTATTGAAGCTCCTGCTTGCGCTGCTGTATTTGGCATGATCCAAGCAGTTGCTACACCGGCTGGTAATTGTGCTTCAAGGTCAGAAGGGCCGATACCTGCAGCCACCGTTAACACAAGTTGGTTCGTAACAAGAGGGCTTAACGTTTCCAAGATAGAAGGGTGTGCAGAAGGTGGAGCGGCAATCAGAATAACATCCGCTTCAGTAGCCTTTTCAGACCAATTTGAAATCGCTTCAATGGGATAAACGTCTGTTAGTTTATCTAAATGGGCTTTGTTCGTATGATTACTTACGTAAACGGGTGAGAATGCTGGATTTGGTTTAGCTAGAACGCCTTTAAATACAGCTTCAGCCATTCTTCCAGCACCGATGAATAATAATGATGGCAACGTGACTTCACTCCTTTAATATAGTAAAAGACTTACGCAAAAAAAAAGAAAAAAGCGTAAGTCTTTTATAAAAAAAATACCATATATTGGTATAAATATTTTAGGTAATTGAACTATATAAAGCTTACCAAACTGAAAAGAAAAAGTCTATATTTTTTTAAAAAAATTAGGCAAAATAAAAGGAGAGACTTGATGAGAGGGTGAATAACTATGAACCAACATGATTACGAAGTAGCTGTACTAAAAATGTCATTAGAAAAGATTGATCGAATGTTAGCGTATGTCCAGAATATACCCATTTACCGTGGAGATGACTTTACTCAACAAGTATTAGAAGAAAGACGTGAAGCAATGCGGCAATCTCTACGAATCGCAAAGCAAGAACCCTATTTTGCTCGTTTGGATTTTCTTGAATTCGATAGGGATGAAAAGAAGTCTTTATACATTGGTAAAGTTGGTGTACATGATGACGAAGAGGAGCAACCACTAGTCATTGATTGGAGAGCTCCTGTTGCCTCTTTATTTTATAGTTTTAACGGGAGTGAGGAAGATGTTTATTACGAGTCGCCAGACGGTATCGTTGAAGGGGAAATCCAATTAAAACGAAATGTTGTTATCCGAGCACGTGAATTAAGGCGAGTTGTGGATAGTTACGTTGAAGGTCAAGAAAGCAGCGGTGGAGATGAATTCCTACTATATAAATTAGGTGAACAAAAAGACAACAAATTAAAAGACATTGTATCGACCATTCAAGCAGAACAGAATTCTATTATTCGTTCAGATGTAAGAAAGCCATTACTTATTCAAGGAGCAGCAGGTAGTGGAAAAACAACAGTTGCTCTTCATAGGCTGGCTTTTCTTCTTTACGAGTATAGGGAACGTTTAAAAGCAGAACGAATGATGATCTTTGCTCCAAATGCGATGTTCCTTGATTATATTGCCCAAGTGCTACCAGAATTAGGAGTAGGCCATATTCAACAATCTACTTATGTTGACTGGGTCTTGCAAAAATTAGGTGAGGCTTATGAAGTGGAGTCAACTGAAGACAGAATCTTTACTCGTTTTGAGCTACAAGTTGAGCCAGAATATCAAGCTGTTATGAAAGAAAAAGGGTCTCTTACTTTTCGTAATCAATTGAAGAAATACGTTGAGGAAGAATTAGCCAATCGCATGCCGGTTAATGATTTCATACCTTGGGCTCATGGCATTGTAAAAAAAGAAATGATACAGAACTGGTTAACTCAGGATTTCGTTCATTCTCCCCCTTTAAAGCAAAGAGAGCGACTGCAAGCGAGGTTAAAACGTTGGGTTGAAATAGAAGTGAGAATGTTTGAGGATGAAAAGGAACGCAAAGAATATAAGACTGAAGGATTGAAAGCCGTAAGAAGGTACATGAATAGCTGGAAAAAACCAGATGAATTAAAACTGTATCTTCATTTTTTACAGCAACAAGATTATCCTGTTTCTCCTTTATTGCGCAGTGGGAAACTAATGTTTGAAGATTTGGCTCCAATGGTTTTCATACGCCAACAGTTAATCAGTATAGACAAAGAAGATCGTTTTGATCACTTAGTCATTGACGAGTCGCAAGATTTATCCCCCTTTATCATTTCCTTATTAAATGACTATACGAGAAAAGGTGGCTTAACGATTCTCGGAGATCTCGCTCAAGGCATACATGGTGAAGAAGGTATCGTTGCGTGGGACTCATTTGTTAAGGTTCTTGATGAAAACTGTACTTATGTGCAAATGGAAAAGAGTTATCGCTCAACGATGGAGATTATTGAATATAGTAATGGTATTCTTAAACAAATTGAAAACCATCCGCCATTAGCGAAGCCTGTTTTTCGAAGTGGTGAACCTGTTAAAGTTACCACCTATTCATTATCATCCATGCTTCAGTGGCTAAAGGATGTAAAAGCGTATGAGACAATTGCTTTTCTAACTCGGACAAAGAAAGAAGCTGAAATGCTAGCTTTGGAATTAAAAGAAGCCAAGGTTTCAGCAACGTTAGTTCGTGCTGGAGATACAACGTATCAAGGGGGTATCTCCATACTACCAATTTATCTGTCAAAAGGATTTGAATTTGACGCTGTTATGTTAACAAATGTATCAAGCCATCATTATCCAAGTGATTCTATTCATAAAAAGTTGCTTTATGTAGGGTGTACAAGAGCACTTCATTCTTTATCACTTTCATATGAAGGAACGTTATCTCCAATTATTCCATTATAAATAGGAGAAAGAGGAGCGTATGCCGTTCCTCTTTTTTTGCAGATGAATAGTGTGGATAGAAGGGAGGGCTAGCTATGGAACATAGAGGAGCGAACTACTTAGCAATTGGCGATTCACTAACTACGGGAGTAGGTGCTTCAAAGCCCGGTGGGTTTGTTTCAATCTATCGTCAGTATGCGAGTGGCGCTTTACAAGCTCCTGTGAGGACACTACTAGTAGCTCGAAGTGGTTTAACAGCGGCACAAATCTATCGTCTCGTCTACCAGCAACCTATAGCATCTATTTCAAAAGCCAATTTCATAACAATTACTGGTGGAGGAAATGATCTCATTCAATCCGTACAATATGGACGACAACCTTACTCTATTGAAAAGTTAGAAGGTGCCATTAAAAACGCCATTTATTGGATGACTCAATTGGTTTTGTATATAACGGAAATGAAACAAAAGGAAGCCATTCCGTACAAAATTATTGTGTTCAATAGCTATAATCCACTAGAGTCTGTTCCGTTTATAGACCAGTATATCAAGTCGTTTAACCGAGGAATACAATCGTTAACACGGTTTCCACATGTACAAGTTGTAGACGTCTATCAGGCTTTTAAAGGACGAAACCACTACGTTCTTTCTCAAGATGCGTTTCATCCAAACAACAAAGGCTATCGCATAATGGCGGATGCAGCAGCAAAAAAAGGCTATCAGCTAAACTAAAAAACAAGGAAATAGGTTAACACTTTCATTGATTCCGTTGTACCTCAATAACCGCTACATTGGGAAACAAAGAGAGATGAACAATATATTGTTTTTACCTTTAGGAGTGGCGGCTAGCTCATAGTTGGTGTGAGTCGCCGTTCTCTCCTACATTTCGATTAACTACAATAGAGAGTGGCTGGTTTTAATTGAAAGCGACTTATTTAAAAAGAAAGGATCCATACAGGGTATATGTAACTAATTTTTGACTTTTTTCTGTATGTTTTACATAGTACAACAGATCAAATCATTGTATACTAAGGGAAGTACTAATGAAGAGGGGGATCGGGACGTGAACGCGCGGTTTGTTAAATTAATCTCTGCTGCTTTTTTTGTATGTATAGCTGGTATACTTGTTTTTGCGATTACTGGATAATGAACGTGCTAATATAGATGAAAACGTTTAATAGTACCGTTAAAGTCAACCTTAGAATTCGTAATAATGTTCGTAACTAGACATGTAAAACGTAGATGTTCGAGAAGCTAATTTGAATACAATAATGATAGTAATACGTTATGAAAAAATTCTAAGTGCATTCTTAGGATTTTTTTTGTTTAGATCGCTTATAATAGTCTGAAAGAGAAAGGTAGAGGGGTAGATAGATTTGAGGACAGTTTTTTCTTATTTGCTGTCGTACAAGTGGGCTGCAATCATTGCGTTTATCTTTATGCTGTTAGAACTGACAGTAGAATTAATCCAGCCTTTATTATTAGCTCGAATTATTGATGATGGCATACTTCAAGAAGATCTAACAATCGTTATTGTTTGGGGAAGTGTGATGATAGGCTTATCCCTTATTGCCTTTGTAGCAGGTATATTGAACTCATTTTATGCAGGGCATGCGGGACAGAGTACAGGCTTTGATTTGCGAAACGCGATGTTTAAAAATATTCAACGATCTAGTTTAGACAAATTGCAACCATTTGCTACATCTTCATTAATGACAAGGTTAACAAACGATATAACGCAAATTCAAAATACTATTTTTATGGGCTTACGAATTATGGCTCGAGCGCCCTTACTCGTAGTAGGCGGTGCCATTATGGCCTTTTTAATAAATGCTAGACTGGCATTATTTCTCATTCTCACCATTCCAATCCTTGTATTCTTTTTACTGTGGATATTGAAAAAAGGTGTACATATTTTTGGACAAGTTCAAAATCAGGTGGACAAGGTAAACCATGTCGTTCGAGAAAATTTAACAGGAATTCGACTTGTTCGAGTTTTTGTGCGAAGGACTCATGAAGTTCATCGTTTTTTTAAAGAAAACGATACGTTAAGAAAGCGCATGGTTCAGGCATTTCGCCTGATGGAACTAACGATGCCAATTCTTTTACTTCTAATGAATAGCTCGATTTTACTTGTGCTTTGGTTTGGTAGCTTTCAGATTGATAATGATACCGCTCAAGTAGGCGACGTTGTAGCCATTGTTAACTATGCAACAAGAATAACATCTGCTTTAGGCGTATTCGCAATGATTATTATGGTATTTTCCAGAGCGAAAGCTTCGGCCTTGCGAATTGAGGAAGTATTGTTAGAGCCTGATGATGAACTAAAAGGTCAAAAAGAGCTTCCGCAACCTCCAACGATTAATGGGGAGGTTCAGTTTCAATCTGTATGGTTTTCTTATGATGGTCAAAAAGAGCCTGTTTTAGAAGATATCTCATTTCATGTTCAGGCAGGGGAAACCGTAGCCGTTTTAGGGGAAACAGGTGCTGGAAAAACGTCTCTGTTTCAACTCATTCCGAAGCTTTATGAAACCGATTCTGGTGATGTTAGGATAGATGGAACGTCTATAAAACAGTGGAATATTCAAGAGCTACGAAAGCAACTTGGCTACGTACCCCAGTCTATTCGCCTGTTTTCCGGAACAATACGAGAGAATATTGCGTGGGGGGTACCCGATGCTTCTCTTGAACAGATTGTGTTAGCAGCTAAGGCAGCGCAAATACATGAGACGATTGAGAAGCTTGAACAAGGTTACGATACAGTGGTCGGACAACAAGGAGTCAATTTGTCAGGAGGGCAAAAGCAACGTATTTCCATTGCTCGTGCGCTGCTTCGTGAACCAAAAATTTTACTTTTAGATGATAGTACAAGTGCGCTAGATACGAAAACAGAAGAACAGTTTCTACATGCGCTAGAGTGTTACTCGTGTACCACGCTCATAATTACGCAAAAGCTTTCAACAGCGAGGAAAGCAGATAAAATTTTATTGCTTGAATTCGGTAAAATTGAAGGCTTTGGGAGTCATGAGCAGTTAATGGAACAATCATCGTTTTATCGTAAAATCTATCAGTCACAATACGGAAAGGAGGAGTAGTATGTCGTTTAAAACGATCTTAAAAGAGCCGTTTGAATATAAAAAAATTGATTGGCGCCATTATCGACATAAGCAAAAAGACAATCAGCCTTCAAAGCAAGCTCATCCACACGCGGCTAGAGTAGGTAAAAGCCAAAAAGCCCGTGATTGGAAAGAAGCAACTCGAAGAATTCTTGTCTATTTACGGAAGCGTCAGAGTGCCATCTTTGTTGTAATGGCACTAGTTATTATCAGTTCATTACTGATGTTAGTAGGTCCCTTTCTCATTGGCGTTATTATCGATAATTACATCATTCCGATGACGTTTGATGGATTAGGCACCATCTTGCTTCTTTTATTTGCTTCTTTTGTTGGTTTGTCAATTGCCACGTTTTTTCAAAATTTTATTATGGTTCGTATTGCGCAAGCTACAATTTATGAGATTAGGAGAGATTTGTTTAACCATCTCCAACAACTGCCTATTCGTTTTTTTGATAAACGGCAGCATGGCGATATCATGAGTCGAGTAACAAACGATATTGAAAATATATCGGCAACCTTGAATTCATCCATTGTGCAAATCTTATCGAGTGTCGTTACATTTATCGGTATATTAGCAGTCATGTTATGGCTATCTCCTATCTTAACGATTGTAACAATGACGGTTATTCCTCTTATGTTCTATGGTTTAAAATGGATTACGAAGCGAACACAAGTGTTTTTTAAAGAGCAACAACGTACTTTAGGAATAGTAAATGGCTATTCAGAGGAAACGATTGCTGGTCAGCAAATGGTCAAGACGTTTTCTCGTGAAGACACGGTCATTGATGGGTTTACGCAGCGAAATGAAGCCTTAAAAGTAGCTGGTTTTTGGGCACAAACCTATTCAGGATTTATTCCAAAAGTTATGAACGTCTTAAATAATTTAAGCTTTGCTGTCATTGCCTTTGTTGGTGGAGTAATGGCGGTAAATCAAGTAGCTGGTGTAACGGTTGGGATGATTGTTATCTTTGTGGAATACGCTCGTCAGTTTACAAGGCCACTAAATGATTTAGCAAACCAGTTTAATGCTTTGCTTTCTGCATTGGCAGGGGCTGAACGAGTGTTTGAAATCATGGATCAAAAGCCAGAAGAGGAAACAGAAGAAGGTTCTGTTCAAAGTGATTTACAAGGCCATGTGGCGTTTGAACGGGTAAGCTTTTCCTATGCACAATCTCCAATATTAAAGGATGTCTCATTTAGTGTGATGCCAGGTGAAACGGTTGCCTTTGTTGGTCCCACTGGAGCTGGAAAAACAACGATTATTAATTTGTTGACAAGGTTTTATGACGTGAATCAAGGTGCTATTACGATTGACGGGGTGGACATTCGAAATCGCAATCGTGCTGACTTGCGAAGTCAGATGGGGGTTGTACTACAAGACTCTTTTTTATTTCAAGGCACTATTCTTGATAATATCCGCTATGGACGACTTACAGCAACAGACGAAGAGGTTTATGAAGCTGCGAAATTGGCAAATGCCCATAGCTTTATTAAGCGATTGCCTAAAGGGTATAAAACGGCTTTAAAGCAAGATGGCGGTGGCATTAGTCAAGGTCAAAGACAATTAGTATCGATAGCCCGTGCGTTATTAGCAGATCCTAAGCTGTTAATTCTTGATGAAGCAACTTCTAGTATTGATACGGTAACCGAAATGAAAATTCAAGAAGCATTAAAACGTTTGATGCATGGTCGAACGAGTTTTGTGATCGCGCATCGGTTAAATACCATTGAAGCAGCAGATAAAATTCTCGTTTTACAAGCAGGAGAATTAACGGAAATGGGCTCACATCGGGAGTTAATGGAGAAAAAAGGCTTCTACTATGAGTTGCAACGCACTAAAAATATGGATGCAATTCTGTAAATTAGAAAGGAATGATGCAAACAGTGTCGAAATGATAAGCATAGTGAATAAGGGGGATGCTGGGTGACATGGTTATTGAAAAACTCATGATTAATGTATTCGCCATCTTAATCCCCGTGCTTATCTACGGCCTTCGCGCTGAAGGCAGCTGGAAAATACAACGTTCATTAACGATGTTTTTATTTATGAGCGGAGCGGTATTACTGTGCTTGGTTTTTTCCATTAATGTAGGAAGCATTCAATGGGATTTACGCTATATTCCGATACTCCTTGCATTTTTATATGGAGGTAAACGAGCTGGTTGGGGCGTTGCAGCTATTGCGGTAGTGGGTAGAATAGGTCAAGGTGGGGATCTATTTTTACTAGGAGTAGTACTGATCGTGTTAACGGCTCTTTTTTATGCCTTGTGTGTTAACCGCTTTTATATGTTACCGCCTAAATGGTCAAGAATTCGCTATGCATCTTTAATCTTACTCTTTCCTTCGGCGATTCAAACCTTTGGAACGTTAATTTTAATAAACAATGGAGGTCAACTATCCCAATCGTGGTTAGCAGGATGGTTCTATATTCTCTTCCTTGTCATGACTGTTTTCCTGGTGACGTATTTATTTGAGACATTATTAGAGAAAGAACGGATTGTGGCTGAACTTGTTGCAACTGAAAAAGATTTTACAAAGGGAGAACTGGCGGCATCCATTGCACATGAAGTACGGAATCCTTTAACAGTGGTGAAAGGATTTGTGCAACTATTATCAGAAGATAAACAACATGCTGAATATCATAAATTAATCTTGAGTGAATTGGATCGAGCAGAATCCATTATTTATGAATTTTTAAATTCAACAAAGCCGCAACCAAATGCCATCTTTCCGTTAAACAAAACGGTTCATGAGGTAGTGACTTTATTAACTCCTTATGCACATGAGCGGTCTATTCAATTGACAATAGGCATATGTGAACAAGCCTTTATAGACGGTAATGAGAACAAAGTAAAGCAAGCGCTAATGAATTTTGTGAAGAACGGCATTGAAGCATCTATTGAAGGAGATACTGTAACCATCCAATTAGATCAATTAAAAGATCGAGCACAAATTGAAATTAATGATAACGGTGTAGGGATGAGTAGACAGCAATTAAAGCAGCTAGGTACGGCTTATTTCACAACAAAGGAGTCTGGCAATGGAATTGGAACGATGGTATCCATTCGTATAGTGGAAATGATGAATGGGATGGTAACCTATAAAAGCAAACCTGGAATAGGAACAAAAGTAATTATTTCATTACCAGTAGTAAAGGAAAATATATCGGAAGGATAAAGAAATCTCTTCCTTATAAAAAGTTGGAAGGTAGCGAATGACTCTTGCTATCTTTTTTGTTTTTATACATTAAAGCATGCTGAAGTATTAGCATGCTTTTGCTAAAGGTTGTCATTAACATGAACGATTTGTCCATTTGGAAATGTAGGATTCTGTAGACAGTGAATAAGCGAACAGGCGACAGTACTTGCAGGGCGCAGTTTTCCACTTTTGTGAAAATGCTTAAACCGTGCTACAGGTGGGAACTGGTCTTCTGTGTAGTGTCGAATGGACTCTTGCATAGTCGTATCCATGATACCAGGGTTAAACCCTGCTACTAAAACAGGTAACGATTCATCCATCTGTTCTTGTGCGATTGATTGTACAAGCATATTTAGTCCTGCTTTTGAGCTAGAGTAACCTGACCAACCACTAATAGGCTTTAACGCTACGCCTGATGTAACAAAGAGCATTCGTTTTGAAAGCGTTAACGGTTGAACGAATTGAATAAACAAATTGCTCAATTCAAGAGGTGCGACTACATTCACTTCAAATAAGTGACTAAACGTTACATTTCCTTTTTCCAGAGTGCCGAGCTTTCCTACAGGATCAATAAGAGCGGCATTATAAATAAAGAGCATTTCTGTGACGATGGAAACAGTAATTGAGGCTAATGCATTTGAAAAAAGAATCTGTCGGTTAGCTACGTGACTAGCGTCGAAAGAAACATGAGTAAAAGAGGGGTGTTTCTGTATCTCTTCTTGTGCTTCTGTTCTTGAGAATCCAATGACTTCGTACTCTTCTTCAAGCAATTTTTTCACAACGGCTGCTCCTAATCCTTTTGAACTGCCGATGACGAATGCAATACGCATCTGACCCTCTCCTTTTGTTAAGTATAACGATTCGCTTTTATCCGGGCAATCCATGTGTTTGAAAGATCGCTTACGTGGAATAATAGATAGGGAAACGTTTGATTGGGCTACTAAGATGGGGGAATGATGAAATGACCTTTTCGTCAAAAACACGAAAACATTCACTAGAAACTATGCAACAAAATGAATTGGATTTATTGATTATTGGTGGAGGCATTACAGGTGTAGGAACAGCACTTGATGCAGCTACAAGAGGACTAAAAGTAGGGCTAGTCGAAATGCAAGACTTTGCAGCAGGAACCTCCAGTCGATCAACTAAATTAATTCACGGTGGTCTTCGTTATTTAAAACAATTTGAAATTAAGCTAGTGGCTGAAGTAGGGAAAGAGCGAGAAATTGTTTATGAAAATGCACCTCATGTAACAACGCCTCTTAGAATGATGCTCCCATTTTATAAAGGTGGAACCTTTAACGCTTTTACAACATCAATCGGTCTTCGTGTGTATGATAAATTGGCAGGCGTCAAAAAATCAGAACGACGGACAATGATGCGAGCAAACAAAGCGTTGAAAAAAGAACCAATATTAGCTCCAGACCAGCTCAAAGGGGCAGGAATGTATGTGGAATATCGGACAGATGATGCTCGGTTAACTATGGAAGTAGCAAAAACAGCTTCAATGTATGGAGCGCACTTAGCCAATTATGTGAAGGTGGAGTCGTTTACGTATGAAGACAATCACGTTAATGGTGTCGTTGCAAGAGACTTACAATCAGGTGATGCGATTGTGATTCATGCAAAGCATGTTGTGAACGCAACAGGCCCTTGGGTTGATACATTACGTGAGCAAGACCGTTCAAAAGAAGGAAAGACCATTCACTTAACGAAGGGCGTTCATCTTGTATTCTCAAAACGAAAGCTACCTTTAAATCAAGCACTTTATTTTGATACGCCGTATGGTGATGGGCGTATGATGTTTGCAATTCCTAGAGATGAAAAAGTGTATGTTGGAACAACCGATACAAACTACAAAGGGTCCATACATGAACCAGGTGTAACAAGAGAAGATGTAGAGTACATTATTGGAGCTGTTATGGCTCGTTTTCCTAATCATCAGGTGTCAAAAGAGGATATTGAATCGAGCTGGTCCGGATTGAGACCACTCATTCATGAGGAAGGAAAAGACCCTTCCGATATTTCTCGTAAAGACGAAATCTTTGTTTCAGACAGTGGATTAATGACGATTGCAGGAGGTAAGTTAACAGGCTACCGAAAAATGGCATCTCACATTATTGATCGCGTATGTAAATCTTTAGAGGACAATGGAGCAGACTCCTATCCGCAATCCAAGACAAAGCACCTTGTATTAAGTGGTGGAAAAGTTGGTGGTTCGGATCAGCTTGAGCATTTCAATAATGTCCATATAGAAGCTGGTGTTCAATTAGGGTTGGATAAAGTGGTAGCAAAAAAACTGGTTGAGCGATATGGTTCAAATGTGCCTCAAGTATTCGCTTATTTAGATGATTCAAGAGCGGAAATCTATCACGTGCCAAAAGATTTATGGGCTTCTTTACTGTACGCTATTCACTACGAAATGGCTCTAACACCGGTAGACTTTTTCTTGCGAAGGACCTCGGATCTTCTATTTGATATTCAAACTGTATCAACGTATAAGGGGCAAATTGTCCAAGCAATGGCGGATTTATTCAAATGGACACAAGAGGAAAAGAATGAGCACATAAATGAGTTAAATAAGCAGATTCGTCTCCTAACCCTCACGGATATCTAGTCTTAAAGGAGACTTACTGGAAAGGCATTTCTAGTAAGTCTTTTCTTGAATTGCAAAAAAATATGTAGTTTGGTATAATTCAAAGATTGTTTTAGTTGACTATTGGAGGATACAAATGGACGCATTTCATGATTTTATAAAAAGCATTAATGGTGTTACATCATACATACTTGTTGCTGCTTTAATTAGCGTAGGTCTATATTTTACTTTTCGGTCTAATTTTGTTCAATTTCGTTTATTTCCAGAAATGTTTCGGGCTATTACTGAAAAGAAAACAAAAAAAGGAGAAGTTTCTGCTTTTCAGGCGTTCTGTATTAGTGCCGCGTCACGTGTAGGTGCTGCCAATATTTCTGGTGTGGCCTTAGCAATCGTTATGGGTGGTCCTGGAGCTATTTTTTGGATGTGGGTCATTGCTATTATTGGTATGGCGACGGGTTTTATTGAAAGTATGTTAGGACAAGTGTATAAAGTCCGTGTTGATGGTCAATTCCGAGGAGGACCAGCTTATTATATTGAGCGTGCGTTAGGGAAACGCTGGTTAGGTGTCATTTTCGCAGTTTTGATTGCTGTTACGTTTGGCTTTATATTTAATTCATTACAGGCAAATACTATCGCTGTTGCGTTTGAAAATGCGTTTCAATTTAACCCGCTCGTTGTTGGAATTATTATTTCCCTTGCAGTCGGTGTCATAATCTTTGGTGGCATTCGTTCTATTTCTGTATTTTCAGGTATTGTTGTACCGATAATGGCTGTACTATATCTTGGAGTTGTTGGATTTGTCGTTGTGACAAATGCAGAAGCGATTCCAGCAGTGTTCTCATTAATAGTAGGAAATGCTTTTGGGTTTCAGGAAGCAAGTGTAGGAATCTTTGCTGGTTTACTAGTTGGTGCTCAAAGAGGCTTGTTTTCAAACGAGGCTGGAATGGGGAGTGTGCCGAATGCTGCTGCTACAGCAGATGTATCGCATCCGGCAAAACAAGGGCTTGTCCAATCGTTGGGTGTTTTTTTCGATACGATTATTATTTGTTCGGCAACCGCTTTTGTGATTTTGTTAACGGATGTCTATTTGTTTGCTTCAGAAGGAGTAAACGGTGTGGCTTTAACACAAGAGTCGTTAAGTCTACTAGTCGGTGATTGGGCAGTTCCGTTTATTGCAATTGCAATCTTCTTCTTTTCATTTACTTCTCTCGTAGGAAATTATTACTACGGAGAAACGAATCTTGCATTCATTAAAGAAGGAACTGGTTGGCTTCAAGTCTACCGTCTAGCGGTTATGGGGATGATCGTTTTTGGTTCTCTTGCTAGTATTGGACTTGTGTGGGATATGGCAGATGTCTTTATGGCGTTTACAACAGTTGTAAACTTAATTTCCATTGTGCTTATAAGTAAAATTGCGCTTGCTGTTATTAACGATTATGTCGTGCAACGAAAAGCAGGGAAAAACCCTGTATTTAAAAGCAAGAATATACCTGGTTTAAAGAATGCAGATACTTGGGATGAATAAAACAAGCGATTACGCTTGTTTTTTTTCTGTCTTAAAATATGAACTTGTCTCATACCTTATTAAAGAGAGAAAAGGAGAGATGAGTTTTGGGTACGTTTTTCCGTGGTGTACTTGTTTTAAGTGGAGCTGCCTTTATAGGAGAGTGTTTGGAATTTGTTATTAATATGGTATTAGCTAGAGAATTAGGTGATGAAGCCTTTGGACTATACATGGCGATATTGCCAACAATGTTATTTGTTGTTGTGTTAGCAAGTGTAGAGTTACCTGTTGCGATATCAAAGTTAATTGCGGAAAAGGAGCCAAACTATCATTGGGGTATACTGGTACAGTCATTGAAACTAGCAACCATTTGTGCGTTAACTGTGATGGTTGCAGCGCTCCTCATTTTACCTCAATTAAGTGTGCTACAGCAGTATCATGTCGGTGTACAGTGGATGCTTTTTTTACTTATACCAGTCATTACGTTTTCATCCGTTGCAAAGGGCTATCTAATTGGTGCACACCAAACGTCTAAAATTGCAATCGCAAATATTTTAAAACGAACTGCTCAGCTTAGTGGATTGCTTATTGTGTTTTATATGTTTTCCTTTACGAGCGATCTTGCAATCTTTATGGCACTATTAGCATTGAAACTTAGTGAACTACTTGTTTTATTTTATTTAGTAGTTGTATTTATTCGCAAGATACATCAAACGAAAAAGGGTCACCCACAAAAGAAAGTTAGTCAAAAGGAAGTACAGAAAAAATTATTGGCTGTATCCATTCCGACAACAGGCTTACGCATCTTTCATTCCATTACGTTTGCAGTAAAGCCATTTTTAATTACAACTGCCCTTACGAATGCAGGAGTTCTTGAAAGTGTTGCCCTTGTACAGTATGGAAAACTAGCAGGAATTGCATTTACCATCGGATTCTTTCCTGCGTTTGTCGCGCACTCGCTTCTTGTAGTGCTTATACCAATCGTTGCTGATAGTTACGCAAAACGTCGCTATGATACGCTTCATTATTATCTGAGGCTGTCATTACTTGTTACTTTTGGTTATGGATTACCAGTTGTACTCGTGTTTTATTTTTTTGCTGAACCAATAACAACCCTGTTTTTTGGACCATCTCCAGCAGCAGACTACTTGAAAATTTTAATTCCTTATTTTTTATTTCAGTATTGTGCAACACCCTTACAGGCGTATTTAATTGGAATTGGACTCGTAAAAGATGCGTTTCTTCATTCATTCTATGCAACGGTTGTATCTTTCTGTTTAATGATTTCGTTAGGTTCAATGCCAAGTTTACAGATGAACGGTATTATTATTGGCATGAATATGAGTGCAGTCTTGTTGACCATTTTGCACTATATTACGATTTGCAAAAAGCTCAAGCTAAATATGTTAATGCGGCCTGGTGAAAGCAAGTTATTTCGATAATGAGGAAGTGCAATAGATATAAAGGAAAATCGAAAGAAGGATAGATAATAGGTTCCCTCCAATGTCGACATTGGAGGGGTTTTTTATATTAAAGCGAGGAAATGGCACTGTCAGTTCGTGTTTCCATGCCACCGACATAAGAACCCTTTGCTTCATCTTTCCAAATGATTTGACCTCTTCCGAAAGAAATGACATCATTTGCAACGCTGATTTCGTGACCCTTTCGAGCTAAGCCTTCTGCAATATGGCGCGGGAATGTTGGTTCGAGTAACACTTTATTTCCTTCAGTCCACTGCCAGCGAGGGGAGTCTAGAGCAGCTTGAGGGTGTAGAAGAAAGTCAATTGTATTCATGACTACCTGCACATGTCCTTGTGGCTGCATAAACCCTCCCATAACGCCAAATGGGCCAATACCTTTTTCATCTTTAGAAAGGAAGCCAGGGATAATAGTGTGGTACGGACGTTTCTTCGGTGCCAGCGCATTATCGTGGTTAACATCTAAAGAAAAAGCATGCCCGCGATTTTGTAAGGAGATACCGGTGTCAGGTACAACAAGTCCTGAACCGAAGCCCATGTAATTCGATTGAATAAACGAGACCATATTGCCTTCCTCATCAGCTGTACAAAGGTATACGGTCCCACTACCGACTGGTTTACCAACGGTAGGCAATGTAGCTTGATCCGTAATTTCTGCTGCCCGTTTGGCTGCATACGTTTTATTAAGCAGTGATGCCGTAGGTACGCTCATGTGACCTTCATCGGTTATATACGCTTTTCCATCAGTAAAAGCAAGCTTAATCGCTTCAATTTGTTTGTGATACGTTTCTACGCTTTCTTTTTCGCCAATCTCTAATGCTTCGAGAATATTTAACGCAATAAGAGCAATTAAGCCTTGCCCATTAGGAGGTATCTCCCAGACGTCATACCCTTTATAATTCGTGCGAATCGGTTGAACCCACTCAGGTTCGTATGCTGCTAAATCTTCTTTACGTAAATAGCCGTTATGTTTTTTAAAGAAGGCATCGATCTGATCAGCTAATTCCCCTTCGTAAAAAGCTCTTCCGTTTGTTTCACCAATTAAACGCAACGTTTTGGCATGATTGGGAGATCGCCATATTTCGCCGGGTTCAGGGGCGCGGTTATGTAACGAAAATGTATCGAACCATGCGGTAAATTCTTCAGCTGTATGTTGCTTCTTAAAGCGATTGTAGCTCATTTTCCATTGTCTTGAAATCGTAGGGGTGACCGCAAAGCCTTCTTCTGCAATGTCGATGGCTGGTTGGAGTGCATCTAGTAACGATAATTTACCAAAACGTTCGGAAAGACTTGCCCATGAAGCAGGTGCTCCAGGGACCGTTACGGGTATGAGTCCGGTTGTCGGCATTGAATCAAACCCTCGCTGTTTCACTTCCTCAATGGTTAATGCCTCAGGTGATGGACCGCTACCGTTTAATCCATAAATAGCACCATCTAGCCAGACTATTGCAAAGGCATCGCCACCAATTCCGTTTGAGCATGGTTCCACAACGGTTAAACAAGCGGCTGTTGCAATGGCAGCATCAACTGCATTTCCACCTTGCTTTAAAATGTCTCTGCCAACCTGAGCGGCGATTGGTTGTGATGTTGCGACCATACCTTTTTTTGCATAAATCGGCATTGTTGTGGAAGGATATGGATGGGAATGTGGATCGAATTGCATTTTATGAAACCTCCTTTTTTAGTAGTGTAACACGATCAAAAAAGGGGAAGAAGAAATTAAGATTAAAATGGCTATCATTGTTATTGACTAATTTGTATATACAAGGTATGATCAAGGCGAATAATATATTTGTATATACAAATTAAAGAAGAATAAAAGCGACGTTTTTGAAAACGTTAGCAAAGGAGGAAACAAGATGGCTGTTAACTATAAAAAGTCTGCCGAGCAGATTTTAGAGGCCATTGGTGGAGAAGCGAACATTTCTTCTGCCACTCATTGTGTAACAAGACTACGCCTTGTATTGCAAGATGAAAGTCAAGTTGATACAAAGGCGTTAGAAGAGCTTGACGTGGTGAAGGGAACATTCTCAGCAAACGGACAGTTTCAAATTATTTTAGGAAACGGCGTTGTTGATAAAGTGTATAAAGAATTAATGGCGCTTACGGGACGTGAAGAGCAGTCAAAAGACGATGTAAAAGAAGCCGCTGCTAAAAAAGGTAACCCCTTACAAAGAGCCATTAAAGTATTGGCAGATGTCTTCATCCCTATCTTGCCAGCAATTGTAACGGCTGGTTTATTAATGGGGTTAAACAACGTTTTGACTGGAACGGACATCTTTTATGACAATGCATCCATTATTGATGTTCATCCTCAATGGACTGATTTTGCGGATATCATTAACGTAATTGCCAGCACCGCCTTTACGTTCTTACCAGCGCTAATAGGGTGGTCAGCCGTAAAACGATTTGGTGGAAGCCCTTTACTTGGTATTGTGTTAGGGTTAATTCTTGTTAACCCAGCATTATTAAGCGCGTGGGATTACGGAAATGCGCGTGAAGCAGGGGAGATTCCTGTTTGGAACCTGTTTGGATTAGAAATTCAAAAGCTTGGCTACCAAGGACAAGTTTTACCAGTGTTTGTCGCATCCATTATTCTTGCAAAGATTGAAGTATTCTTAAGGAAACGCATACCAGATTCATTCCATTTACTAACGGTTGCACCAATTGCCTTACTTGTTACGAGCTTTATCACTTTTATTGCTGTTGGCCCCATTACATTTGCTATTGGAAATGGCATTGCCGACGGATTTATCTGGTTATTCGATACAATCCCTGCTATTGCTGGATTCTTATATGGAATTATTTATGGACCACTCGTTATTACCGGGATGCACCATACCTTCTTAGCTGTAGACTTACAGTTAACGAGTGGAGATGCAGGTGGTACCTTCTTATGGCCAATCTTAGCGCTTTCTAATATTGCCCAAGGATCTGCTGCATTTGCTATGTATTTTGTACTAAAAAATAAGAACCTAAAAGGGTTAGCGAGTACATCCGGCCTATCAGCATGGTTAGGAATTACAGAACCAGCATTATTCGGAGTGAACCTTCGCTTCCGCTTCCCGTTTTTAGCAGCTATTATTAGCTCTGGTTTTGCAGGAATGTTTATTTCCATGCAAAATGTATTAGCCCACACAGTTGGAGTAGGTGGAGTGCCTGGAATTTTCGTTATTCAGCCTGGTAGCTGGGGAGCATTTGCGATTGGTATGGGAATCGTCATCTTATTGCCATTTATTGCAACCCTCTTATACGGGAAAATTCGAAACCCGAAAAGCCTACATGAATAGGAAAGTAGTGCAAGAGTTAGAACTATAGGCATTCATAGCGTTTTTTAAAAGGAAGACCTGCCTTAAGCAGGTCTTTTTTTACTTGTATATACAAGTGTGGTAAACTAAGTACGTATGATACCAATGAAAGGGTGAACTGTAATGGAATGGTGGAGAAAAAGTACGGTTTATCAAATTTATCCAAAAAGCTTTAATGACACAACAGGTAATGGTGTCGGTGATTTACAAGGGATCATTGAGAAGCTTGATTATATAAAAGAATTAGGAATTGACGTTATTTGGTTAACACCGATTTATACGTCTCCACAACAGGATAACGGCTACGATATCGCGGATTATTACACAATTCATGACGAGTATGGAACTATGGAAGATTTTGATCAGTTGTTAGAAGAAGCCCATTCACGTGGCATTAAGGTCATAATGGACTTAGTTGTAAACCATACTTCTACTGAACACCAATGGTTTCAATCGGCGATGCAAGGTAAAGATGCAAAGTTTCGCGATTTCTATATATGGAAAGAAGCAATAGAAGGAAAAGAGCCGACAAATTGGCAATCAAAATTTGGAGGCTCTGCGTGGAAATGGAATGAAGCGACCCAAGACTATTATTTGCACTTATTTGATGTAACTCAGGCTGATTTAAATTGGGAGAATGAAACAATGCGTCGGCATGTCTATGATATGATGCACTTCTGGTTTGAAAAAGGAATTGACGGCTTCCGCTTAGATGTTATCAACTTGATTTCAAAAGACCAGCGTTTTCCAAATGATGATGGTAGTGTAGCTCCTGGTGATGGACGTAAATTTTACACAGATGGACCACGTGTTCATGAGTTTATCCATGAAATGAATCAACAAGTATTGTCTAAATACGACAGCATGACAGTCGGAGAAATGTCCTCGACAACGATTGAAGACTGTATTAACTATTCAAACCCGGAGCGTCAAGAGTTATCCATGACGTTTAATTTTCACCATTTAAAAGTCGATTATCCAAACGGTGAGAAGTGGACTGTTGCTGAATTTGATTTCGAACAATTAAAATCAATTCTATCTGAATGGCAAGTACGAATGCATGAAGGTGGTGGCTGGAACGCGCTTTTCTGGTGTAATCATGATCAGCCACGGATTGTGAGTCGTTATGGTGATGATAAAAGGTTTCACCAACACTCTGCCAAAATGCTTGCTGCGACGATTCATCTTATGCAAGGTACGCCTTACATTTATCAAGGTGAAGAGTTTGGCATGACCAATCCATATTTCACCTCTATCGATGATTACAGAGACGTAGAGTCGTTGAATATGTATAAAGAATTGCTTCAAGATGGGAAAAATGAGAAGGACGTTCTAGAAATCTTACAACATAAATCCCGTGACAACTCTCGTACGCCTGTCCAGTGGAACGATGACCGTCACGCTGGATTTACGACAGGAACACCTTGGATTCATGTTGCGAACAATTACAAGCATATTAATGCTGAAAAGGCGTTAGCAGATAAAGATTCGATTTTTTATTTCTACAAAAAGCTTATTTCACTTAGGAAAGAGTACGATGTCATTACAGATGGGAATTACACTCACTTAACACGTAATCATCCAACTGTGTTTGCTTATGTAAGGGAAAATGAACAGGAGAAGCTACTCGTTATCTCAAACTTTTATCGTAGTAAATCCGTGTTCACGTGCCCTGCTTCTATGGTATCGTTAGAAGGAGAACAAGTCATACGAAATTATGATGGTGAAAAGAAGCTAACAGCATCATTAGAGTTAGAACCTTACGAAACCATCGCATTTCTGTTAAAAAAGTAGGGCGATACGTTGAAAAGTAAATTTCATTCCATTTACCAACATTTAATACGTGATATTCATGAAGGACGCTATATGCCAGGTGATACATTACCGTCGGAACATGAGCTAACGACTCAATTTGAAGCTTCGCGAGAAACCATTCGTAAAGCGTTAAAGCAGCTTTCTGAACATGGGTACATTCAGAAGATTCAAGGGAAGGGCTCTGTTGTATTAGATGTACAGCGACTTGATTTTCCTGTTTCAGGCGTAACAAGTTTTCAAGAGTTAAATCAAAAATTAGGTATGAATGCATCAACAGCTGTTGTAGCGTTTAATGAACTAAAAGCAACAGCAGAACAAGCTCACGCATTTCAACTGCCTGAGGAAGAGAACCTTCTAGAAATTGCGAGGGTACGAATGATTGATGGTGAGCGGATCATTCTTGATAAAGATTGGTTCCCAAAAGCACTTGTGCCAGGACTAACAGCAGATATTTGTGCTGGGAGTATTTACGCGTACATTGAGAATACGTTGGAACTGACAATTAGCTTCGCCAAAAAAGAGATTGTCGTCGACGTTGCTACCGAAGAAGATGTTGAACTTCTCGATGTTGAACCAGAAAGTCACATCGTTGTTGTGCACAGTTTAACGTATTTGGAAGATGCCACTTTACTGCAAATAACAGAATCAAGACACCGTCCAGATCGCTTCCGCTTTGTAGAGTTTGCTAGAAGGCATAAGGCGTGAGCAAATTAGTTTTCTTGTGGGTGCAGAACCTTTATACTTGTTGAAAAGAAGCAATGGAGGAGAGGTAAACATGTCTGTGTTTGATTACACGGTAAAAACGAGTAATGGTGAAGATTTTCCATTATCAAATTATGAAGGTGACGTTCTTCTTGTTGTGAATACAGCAACAAAATGCGGGTTTGCATCACAATTTGATGGCTTAGAATCGCTTCACCAAACGTATCAAAATGACGGATTACGTGTATTAGGCTTCCCAAGTAATCAATTTATGAATCAAGAGCCAACATCAGATGATGAAATGGAAAGTGTTTGTAAATTGAACTTCGGTGTGACCTTCCCTCTTTTTGCAAAAACCAATGTAAAAGGGAAAGACACTAATCCACTTTTTAAGCACTTAAAAAGTGAAAAAAAGGGTACAATAGGCGAAGAGATTAAATGGAACTTTACGAAGTTCTTAGTTGATCGAAATGGTCAAGTTGTGAAGCGGTACGCGCCACAAACGAAGCCAAGTCAAATAGAAAACGATATTAAAGCGGAAATCGATAAAAAGCAATAGCCAAAAAACTGTGTAGCAATCGGCTACACAGTTTTTTTAGGAGGATTATTGACATTTATGGAAATCGAACGGGAGCAACAAGCGATAGCATTTCTGAAGCAATTTTATAAAGAGACGAGCCGAGTAGGAGTATCAGAACGCATTGAAGAGGTCCTTCAAGAGATAAATGTTAAGGGGTCATACACGTTAACACTTGATGAGCTTACGTATGGAGCCAAATTGGCGTGGAGAAACAGCAATCGCTGTATTGGAAGACTGTTTTGGGAACGAATGCATGTATTTGATGCGAGGGATGCACGAACGAAAGGTGACGTGATTGAGGCATTAAAGCGACACATTATGTATGCTACAAATGAAGGAAAAATTATTCCTACGATTACGATTTTTCCGGAGGGCGATGTAGTACGCATCTGGAATCATCAGCTTATCCGTTATGCAGGGTATGAAAAGAACAGGAACGTTATTGGGGACCCAGCTTCCCTTGAATTTACACGTCTTTGTGAAGCGTTGGGCTGGAAGGGGAATGGGACTGATTTTGACGTGCTTCCCCTTGTATTTTCCATTAAAGGACAGCCACCTGTTTATTATCCAATACCAGAAGAACTTGTGAAGGAAGTGCGTTTGCATCACCCAACTTACAAATCGTTTAACGATTTAGGATTAAAGTGGTATGCGGTGCCAATTATTGCTGATATGAGGTTAGAGATCGGTGGCTTGTCCTTCTTTGCTGCGCCTTTTAATGGTTGGTATATGGGGACCGAGATTGGCGCCCGTAACTTAGCTGATGATTTTCGTTACAATCGCTTAGAACAAGTAGCCGATCAATTGAACATCGAGCGAAAAAAAGAATCTTCCCTATGGCGAGATGAGGCTTTAGTTGAGTTAAATCGTGCCGTTTTACATTCGTTTCAACGAGATGGTGTCAGCATTGTTGATCATCATACTGCTGCAAAACAATTTCAACAGTTTATGAAAAATGAAGCAAAGCAGCAACGAGAAGTAACAGGAGACTGGACTTGGTTAATCCCGCCTATGTCACCGGCACAAACATCTATTTTTCATCAGACATTTCATAATGAAATCAAGTCACCGAACTTCTTTTATGAAGACGCGCCTTATCAATAGTACAGTGTGCTATACTGCATAGATAACGAATCATATGGAAAAAGGAAGATGTTCATGAGTTTAATAAGAGTTGAAGGGCTAAGTAAAACGTTCGGGGAAAAAGCGCTTTTTCACTCTATCGATTTTACAATTGAAGCTGGAGATCGAATAGGTCTATTAGGAGTAAATGGGACTGGGAAATCTACACTTCTTAAAGTTTTAGCAGGTGTGGAAGGAAAAGAAGCAGGAACTTTATTCCACGCAAATGACTTTACCATTGAATACCTAGCGCAGCAACCGGAACTTCCAGATAACGAGACGGTCCTTCATTATATCTTTAAAAGTGAGTCAGAATTACTGCGAACGGTCGCTCGTTACGAAGAAGGATTAGCAAAGCTTGAACAAAATCCAATGGATGAACGATTGCAATCAAATCTAATTACGTTACAAGCCCATATGGATAAAGTGGATGGATGGGAAGCGAGTACACAGGCAAAGACAATCCTTAGTAAATTGGGTGTTTTTGATCTGACAGCACCCCTTTCTACATTATCTGGAGGACAAAAGAAACGAGTAGCAATTGCCCGCTCACTTATTCAGCCAGTTGATTTACTATTGCTTGATGAACCTACAAACCACCTTGACCATGAAACTGTTGAATGGCTTGAAGGGCACTTACATCAGTATCGAGGTGCCCTAGTTGTTATTACTCATGATCGCTATTTCTTAAATCGAGTGGCTACAATGATCTATGAATTAACAAACGGAAACCTGTATCAATATGAAGGGAACTTTGAGACATATTTAGAAAAGCGCGCCCTCCGGGAAGAACACCTTGAACAAGCAGAAGCCAAAAGACAAAATTTACTCCGACGAGAAATGGCTTGGCTTCAAAGAGGGGCAAAAGCACGAACAACGAAGCAAAAGGCGCGAATCCAGCGAGTGGAAGCCTTAAAAAATCAACAGGGTTTAAAAAGTAAAGAGCAATTAGATGTTGCAATTGGTTCACAACGTTTAGGGAAGCAAGTCATTGAATTGAAAGCAGTTAGCAAAACCCTCAATGGTAAGGCTTTGTTTACAGACCTATCTTATCTACTTACTAACCAAGAGCGATTAGGCATCATTGGGGCTAACGGGAGTGGGAAGACAACGCTTCTCAATATTATGGCAACTCGTTTGGAACCTGATAGTGGTGCATGTATTGTTGGAGAAACAGTAAAAATTGGCTATTACACTCAGGAAGATGCTGAGCTTGATGGGAATCTGACTGTTATTGACTATATTAAACAAGTAGCTGAAGTGGTATACACCGCCAAGGGGGATCAAATTACGGCTGAGCAAATGCTTGAGCGTTTTTTATTCCCGAGAGCACAACAATGGACCTTTATTCGACGACTTTCAGGTGGTGAAAAGCGCCGTCTTTACTTGCTGCGAATATTGATGGGCGAACCGAATGTACTATTTTTAGATGAGCCAACCAACGATTTAGATGTGGAAACACTGGCGGTCTTAGAGGACTATATTGAAACCTTTCCTGGTACAGTTGTAACCGTTTCTCATGATCGCTATTTTCTTGACCGTGTCGTCGAGCAAATGCTTATTTTTGAAAATGGAACTGTTCAACGTTATCAAGGGGATTATACAGATTACCTTGAAGAGAAACGAACGGAAGTTGTTCCAAAGAAAGAAAAAGAGCCATCCGTTGAGCGGAAAAAAGTTGGTAAGAAGCTTTCCTATAAGGAACAAAGAGAATGGGACGGAATAGATGAAAAGATCGCTTCACTCGAAGAGAAGCAAGCGTCATTAGAGGAAATCATTCAAGAAGCAGGTAGTGACTACGGTAAAATCGCTGATACGATGAAGGAAAAAGAAGTTGTTGATGAGGAACTTGACCAGACACTTGAACGTTGGGCAGAGCTAGCTGAAAAAGTGGAACAGTTAAAGTAGACAACGAAATGAGATTCATATGGAACGCTAGTAACGGACAAGTTAAGGGAGAAGCTAAAAAACAGCTACCTCTTTTCTACGATACGATTACTAGCGTTTTTGTGACGTTTAAAGGATAAAGTTGTCACATATAAAATGATCGAAAATGATTGATTGTGATTGTTTTTGAATGTATAATGAAAAAGTCTTGTAAGCAAAGAGGTGTATGTATGTTAACTGTAGAGAGACAAGAAATGATTCTTAAGCTTGTTCAAGAACGGGAAGTAGTGAAAATTTATGAGCTTATTGAAGCTACTCGTTCTTCAGAATCAACAATACGAAGAGATTTAACTGAACTTGAACAAGGAAAGAAATTAAAGCGCATACATGGTGGCGCGACGGTACTTCAAACGATGAGAGATGAACCAACGATGGCTCAAAAATCATTCAAAAACAGTCATGAGAAAAAGCAAATTGCTAAACGAGCAGCTGAATGGGTGGAAGATGGCGATTGTATTTTTTTAGATGCTGGCAGTACGACGTATGAAATGATTCCTTATTTAAAAGGAAAGAACATAGAAGTAGTCACAAATGGTGTTATGAATATTCAAGCGTTACTAGAGGCAGATATTCATACACATGGTCTTGGGGGGCTTGTGAAAAAAGGCACGTATGCGTTTGTGGGAAGAGGTGCCATTGAAGCCATTTCAAGTTTTCGATTTAACAAAGCTTTTATTGGAACGAATGGTCTTACACTTAAAGATGGATTTACCACACCAGATCCAGAAGAAGCCTATATTAAAGCAAAAGCCATTGCATATGCTCAGCAAGCGTTTGTGCTAGCCGATCACACGAAGTTTGGTGACATTACATTTTCAACATTCGCTTCTATTCAAGACGTACACATTGTAACAAGCTCATACGTTGAAGAAGAACGAAAGAAGCTCTATCAAGAATTACAGAAAAGCACGGCAGTAGAGGTGGTAAAGCTATGATTTATACGGTGACCTTAAACCCCGCAATGGATTATTATGTGTCCCTTCCAACATTACATGTTGGTCATGTGAATCGTTCAACAAACGATCGAAAAGTAGCTGGAGGGAAAGGTATCAATGTATCAAAGGTATTAAAGAGGTACGGGACTCATTCCACAGCACTCGGCTTTATTGGTGGTTTTACAGGTGACTTTATTCATGAAGCCGTTATGCAAGATGGCATCGATTCAAACTTTATCCGTATTAAAGGTGATACACGCATTAATGTAAAGATAAAGGCAGAAGAAGAATCCGAAATAAATGGTTTCTCTCCTGAAATTACGATAAGTGATAAAGCCACTCTAGAAGAGCAGTTTAAACAACTAAATAAAGGCGACATCGTTGTGTTAGCAGGTAGTATCCCCCCATCGCTACAAGCGAATTTATATGCTGAGTGGACAGAACAATTAAATGGACAAGGTGTACATGTTTTTGTTGATACAAGTGGTGAAGCGCTAAAACAGGTTATCAAAGCAAAACCAGCCTTCATTAAACCGAATCAACATGAGTTAGCGGAATTAACACAATCAGTCATTACCACCAAAGAAGATGCGATTCCTCATGCCAAAGCTCTTGTTGAACAAGGTGTTGACTATGTTCTTGTTAGTTTTGCAGGAGATGGGGCATTACTGGCAACAAGAGATGGTATTTACAGTGCAAATGCACCAAAAGGAGAATTGATAAACTCTGTCGGTGCTGGTGATGCGACAGTTGCTGGATTTATTCATGCTCATCATGAAGGAGCAAGTGTAGAGGATGCCTTTCGATTCGGAATGGCTTCAGGAAGTGCAACCGCATTTTCCCTTGGCTTTGGTGAACTAGCGGAAGTAAAACGTTTAGAAAAAGAAATTGAAGTGAGCACCATATAAGGAGGAAGATACGAGATGAGGATCTCTGACTTACTAAAGAAAGATACCATTATACTTGACTTACAAGCGGTTTCAAAAGCAGATGTCATTGATGAATTAGTGATGAAGCTTGATGAAGCAGGGCGATTGAATAATAAAGAGGATTATAAGAAAGCTATCTTAGCAAGAGAAGATCAAAGTACGACAGGGTTAGGTGAGGGAATTGCCATTCCACATGCAAAAACAGCGGCTGTTCGAACACCTGCCATTGCCTTTGGGCGTTCAGTTACGGGGATTGATTATGAAGCACTAGACGGACAACCAAGTCAGCTGTTTTTTATGATTGCTGCTTCCGAAGGTGCAAATAACGAACACTTAGCAACCCTCTCGAAGTTATCGACATTTCTAATGGATACGACCTTTCGTGATCAACTGCTGGACGCTCAATCAATTGATGACGTTATGGCGATTATTGATAGAAAAGAAGCGGAAGAAAGTGACGAGGAAGAAGAGGAAGTTCAGTCTACATCTGCTGATGATACATTTATCATCGGTGTTACTGGATGTCCTACGGGTATCGCCCATACGTATATGGCTGCTGATGCGCTAAAAAAAGAAGCACAAGAACGAGGCTTTTCTATAAAGGTAGAAACAAATGGCTCAGGTGGCGTGAAAAACCGTCTTACAAAAGAAGACATTGACCGAGCTGATGGCATCATTGTGGCGGCAGACACGAAAGTTGAGATGGATCGCTTCGATGGAAAACGCATAGTCATTGCACCAGTAGCAGATGGTGTTCGAAAGCCTGCCCAACTAATTGATCGCTCATTAGCAGGGAAAGAAGCTGTTTACTCTGCTCAAGGTGGTCAGAAAGAAGAGAGTGGAGAAAGTCATTCAAGTGGTGGTTTTGGGAAAAGTGTTTACAAGCATTTAATGAATGGTGTTTCCAATATGCTACCGTTCGTTATCGGTGGTGGAATCCTTCTTGCAATCAGCTTCTTATTTGAAGTGGATGCCCTATTAGGGGAAGATAACGTCGTCACGAATATTCTAGGCTTTATTGGTGGCGATAACGCATTTGCGCTGTTTATTCCAGTCTTAGCAGCCTTTATTGCGATGAGCATTGCAGACCGTCCCGGATTTGCGCCTGGCTTAATCGCAGGATACATGGCGTATAATGGAGACGCTGGTTTTCTAGGAGGCTTATTAGCAGGTTTTCTTGCAGGATATATGGCTTTAGGTGTAAAAAAACTACTTTCCAATATCCCGCAGTCTTTAGACGGTTTAAAAACCATTCTCTTTACGCCAGTCTTAAATATACTCTTTACCGGCTTAATTATGTATGTCCTTATTACCCCACTTGCATCTGTAAATACGGGTTTACAAAACTGGCTTGGTAATTTAGGAACAGGAAATATGGTCATTTTAGGGGTTGTTCTTGGCATTATGATGGCCATTGATATGGGGGGACCCATTAATAAAGCCGCTTATACATTCGGTATTGCCATGCTTGATGCAGGGAACCTTGGTCCCCAAGCGGCTGTTATGGCAGCAGGAATGGTGCCACCGCTAGGAATAGCTATTGCGACAACGTTCTGGAAGCATAAATTTACAAAACAGCAACGTGAGTCTGGACGAACCAATTATGTACTTGGTGCATCCTTTATTACAGAAGGTGCCATTCCGTTCGCGGCAGCAGACCCGGTCCGTGTTATTTCAGCAAGTGTTATTGGTGCAGCAATTGCAGGAGGGCTGACAGGGTTGTTCCAAATTACGTTGCCAGCTCCTCACGGTGGCGTGTTTACCATGTTGCTCGTAAATGATTCAACGTTCTCCTATATGGGACTTTATGCACTCGCAATTATTATTGGTGCCATTGTGACAGGCGTTCTATATGGCATTATGAAACGACCAATTGATTAGTAATCGAGCCTGCTCTATAGGAGCGGGCTTTTTTGATTTTGAACCATGTGGGTATAGAAAGAATATGGTAAGCTTTTTACAAATAAAAAATAGCTGTTAAGGTGGTGGCTGTGTGAAGCAAATGGAGACACTTAACGTATTAAACTTGGAAACAGGACAGTTTGAAGGCAAAACCATTACAATTAACGATGGAAAAGTTACAGAAATGATGGAGGCACCAATTTCTCATTTGCGAACGTATGCATTACCTGGACTGGTTGATAATCATTGTCATATACAGCCTGCATATGCACCACTTTTTACAGCTGCTGGTGTTACAAGTGTTCGGAATACAGCAGGAAATTCGCTTCATTTAAAGCCATTAAAGGATCACCAGTACGCCTCCTTTAGCCCAACCGTTTTTACTGCTGATCGAATGATTGATGGTGTACCCGGCTTATGGGGGAAGACGAGTAGTGGCTCGTTCTCTACGCAGTCTAAGCATGACGCTATAGAAGAAGTAAAGCGACAAGTTGACGTAGGCGCATCTTTTATTAAAGTCTATGGTCGATTAAAAAGAGACGTTATGGAGGCAGTGGTAAACGAAGCTGCCAAATGCAAACTTGATGTTAGCGCTGACTTATTAGCCTCTACCGATGTTGACGCACGAACGGCTGCTAAAATGGGTATTCGTTTTTTAGAACATAATTCTGGAATCATTCAGTCTCTTATTCCAAGTTGGCATAGCTTGCTTTCAGATAAAGAAGATAGAGCGTTACTTGAGAAAGGTTTAGACGAAGATAAGCTTTCTACCTTGTGTGAAGAATTGATAACAGCAGGAGTCGTAATCGTACCAACCTTAAGTTTATTTGCACAAGGAACAAAAGAGTCTCATTGGAGCATTTCAACATCTGTTAAAACGAGCGCGTTGACAAGCTTGGAGGAGCATTGGAACTATGTACGACCATACATTCAGTCAAGTAAACAAACACGACTATTGGAAGTGAGCAAACAAATCACGACCGCCTACCATGAAAAAGGAGGCACGATATTAGCAGGAACGGATTCACCTGCAGGAGTCGATACGTACCCGGGTCAGCTTTTACATCGAGAATTGCAATTACTCGTCCAATGCGGCCTCTCTCCTTTTGAAGCGATCCAATCAGCAACATCGATTCCTAGTAAACTTTTCGGTTTGAACAGTGTCTGTAAAGTAGGGGGACAAGCTGACCTTGTTATCTTGAAAAGCAACCCTTTGAAAGATATTTCAGCAACACGACTGATCGAATGGGTTGTGAAAAACGGTATGTGGCATCGACCAGAGGCGCTTATTGCTAAAGCCGAACAAAACCAACAGAAATACAATCAAGCTTCGTATGATAAGCAAGAACAAGTTTATTATGATTATATGAATAAACAGTATCCTCATTTAATGAAATAAAGAAGGTGTTCTAAATGGAAAAACAATTGTTCTTTTCAACGAATGTGAAAACGCCCTTTGAAAATGAAGAACAACTCATGTATGAGCCATTTTGGCAACTAGGCATTTTAAAAAATGAAGAAACACGTATGCAGCGTATTGAAGCGTTATTAGGTGTGAATCAACTTCAAGAGGAAAGAACGAAAGTACGAAAGCAACAGCAGCTGCAACGAGATGCCATTCAAACAGCACTAGAAGTAGGGTTTGTTACCGCATGGATTGGGCCATCTGCTGGAGAAGAGCTTGCATTTATGGAGTTAGCAGAGCGTTTAAATCATTCAGAAAGGTTAACGCTTCGACTAGTTCCTGGACCCTTACACATTCATGAACGCGCCCCAACGCTTTTTACCGAGTTGGCGCAACAACCTCCACTTACAAAAAAAGAGTGGAGTGTGATGGTCCCATCCTTTTCTAACGTAGAACATAAACAATTAGTTGAACGAATGGATCGGTTTACACACGAAGTACGTAAGGATGGCTACTTCGATCCGGAGATTCTTGAGGCATTAAGGCAGTTTAAGGAGCCTGTCCCAATCGAAAAAGTAGTTGCAACCGTGTACGCACAGCGCCCTGAATATCCAGTAGCGTTTTATTTTCAACGAGTGAGTGAAAACATTCGAAAAGGGTATATCAAAAAAGAGCAGCAGGCCATTTATTTGCATGACGAGTTGATGTGAGGAGGAGGTGTATGGATTGTGGAATTGGTCTCCTATTCATATTGGAAACGAAACCAAATAAAAGCTATCTTTAACCGCTTTCCGTCCTCAGTTGTTACCTTTCGTATGGTAAGAAACTATTATTTCGTATATTCGGTTCAGTGGTCTGAGATGGATACAATGGTTATACGAGAAGACTTAAAAGAAATGGAATGGCTTTTGAATGAGGAATTAGGTTTAGTGCATTTTTATGAAAATCGAAAACGTGCATATTGAAGAAATGAGGAGATTAGGCAAAAAAAGAAGCGCATAGCGTAAAGCCTTGCACTATCATTACAGAAAAAAACTGTAATTTTCGCAGAAAGCCGTTATCGCAGCGCTTCTTTCATGTCATGTTCTAAACGTGGTTATATAGTAGCTTTTTGAAGTTTGTCGATAAACGATAAGGAACGGCCTGTTCCAATGGCCACTGATTCTAAAGGATTCGGTGCAACATGTACCGGAACAAAGATTTCATCTGAAATCCACTCTTTTAGTCCGTTTAAAAGGGCACCGCCTCCAGTAAGAAGAACTCCTTGATCAACGATATCTCCACTCAATTCAGGAGGACAATCTTCAAGTGTTGCTCGAAGTGCTTCTAATAATTGGTGCAAGAGCTCGCCCATGGCTTCTTGAATTTCGAATGAATGGAGTTCAATCGTTTTTGGTAGCCCATTTACGAGATCCCGTCCACGAATTTCCATTGTCAGCTTCTCGTGCTCAATTGGTGCATAACCGATGTCTATTTTTATTTGTTCTGCTGTTCGCTCACCAATTAAAATATTGTATGTTTTTCGTACGTATTGAATAATGGCTTCGTCAAGTTTATCTCCGCCAACGCGAACGGAATTAGAAGAGACAACCCCACCATAAGAAATAATCGCCACTTCAGTTGTGCCACCACCAATATCGACAACGACATTTGCCGTTGGCTCTTCAACAGGTAAGTCAGCGCCAATAGCGGCTGCAACAGGTTCTTCAATAATATGAACGTTCTTCGCACCACAGCTACGTACAGCATCTAAAATGGCACGTCTTTCAACGGATGTTGATCCGGTTGGTGCGCAAACAACTACATTTGGTTTGCGCATGGCAAGTCCCATATTTTTGCTTGCTTTTTTCATAATTTCTTTTAATAAGCTAGCTGTAACATCGAAATCAGCAATAACACCATCGCGTAATGGACGAACGGCAACGATATGTGAAGGGGTCTTCCCTACCATTTTCTTTGCTTCGATTCCAATCGCTAATACATCTCTTGTATCTATATTAAGTGCTACGACAGATGGTTCGTTTAAAATAATACCTTTTTCTTTACTGTAAACTAAAATGTTTGCTGTTCCTAAATCAATGCCTATTTGTGCAGTTGAAAACATAACCAATCACCACATTTCCTTCTATTTCTTTGACTACATGATAGTGTACCAACTGTGTGGAGAGAGATAAAGTGAAAAAGGATGGAAAAAACGTTTCAATTCGATTTGGAGAAATAAGTCGTAATGCCTGCTTTGTTACATAAATGTAAAGAAGCACCTAATATAGGGGCTTCAAAAGGTGGGGGAGGGATTCATGTAATGGAAACAAAATAAGAAAAATGCCCTCACTGAATTGTTTTGTAACCAATGGAAACAGGATGAAGAAAAAATGATTCAAACAATAGGAATGTTAATGCTTGTTATGATAGGCTAATTATAGAGGAAGGATGTGATCATGTGGGTGGAATTCTATTGTTCGATGGTGTATGCAGTTTGTGTAATCATCTTGTAGACTTCGTCATGAAACGAGACAAAGAAAAATACTATCAATTTGCTTCTCTCCAATCTGAAAAAGGCCAATCACTTTTAAAAGAATATCAACTTGAAGTCGATTTAAACACAATGGTGGTAATTGAGGATGACAAAGCCTACGTAAAAAGCGATGCAGTATTAAAGGTAGCACCTAAATTGACTGGGGGTTGGTTTATACTAGGAGCTGGAAAGTGGGTTCCACGTTTAATTCGACATAAGCTTTACGATGTAGTTGCTGCAAATCGTTATCGCTTATTCGGCAAGAAAACCACATGTCGTTTACCAACTGAAGAAGAGAGAAGTCGGTTTTTAACATAATTTTTGATGAAGTTCGTGATT
Source organism: Shouchella oshimensis (assembly GCF_004375095.1). Taxonomy (NCBI): domain Bacteria; kingdom Bacillati; phylum Bacillota; class Bacilli; order Caryophanales; family Bacillaceae; genus Shouchella; species Shouchella oshimensis. The sequence goes on from NZ_SNUX01000003.1 coordinate 211,560, forward strand.
TTTCTGTTCTGTACAGATGGAAGAATTGTGCTATAATTACAAAAAGCACGAGGGGGGCATCATAGTGAAACAGACTGAATTGCAACCATATTTGAAAGAGCGATTAGAGAAAGCGAAGCTTCAATTTGAGCGTACAATCGACTGTAAGCATACAGAATTTGATGATCTCTATCCGTATATCTCAGAACAGCCTACGTTTTTTTGGTACAAACGATACGTGGCTTGGCAAGAGCTGTTAACACTTGTTGAGATGGCTTCAGATTTTGAAGTGAACTGGGAAGAGCTTTTTCTTAAAAAGCAAACGATTTATATTAAAAAACGCATTTTAGATGCTAAAGTATTGGATAATTGGTATGAACAATCGACTGCCGATTCTGCACAATAAATAAATAGATTTAACACTACTCCTGAAATCACGCAACTTGATTTGAGGAGTTTTTTGGGTCCATTTGTAGCTTAATCAAAACCTTAATAGCTCTTTCCTTACTTCTTAGAGAGCCACGTTCAAACAAATGATTTTCTTCTTTGAACGAGTTGCTTTCTGAAAAAAAGAAAAAGTATTCTGCTACACAAGTGTGATAGATGCGTAGTTTTGACTATAAATTTCTTTTATTTTCTCCCCTATATCTTCTTCTAACTCTTCACGAGTAGGCATGCTATCGTAATTTTGGATGATATGAAACGTTTGTAACGATAAGAGTAAATAGGGGTATTTGTCCCCTTTATCTAACACGAGAACGAATAGTTTTTCTTTTTCCGTACAGACAAAATTTCCAATTTCCTCCACAGAGCGTTTTCGATCCACATTAATTTCCATGATTCGCCTCCTCTTTCCTTCAGTTTAGACAGAAAATGAACGTTTTAATCAAGGAAGTGCAGGCGTAGTGATGAAGATTTATAGTGTGATACACTACATGAGTAGAAGAATAATAGAACTGGTTTAGGAATGTCCTAGTAGACGTAGTTGACCAAAGTGAGGCGAAGAAAAAGTGGCAAAGCAAAAATATTATGTTGTATGGGCAGGCAAAAAGCCCGGTATATATGAAACGTGGTCAGAGTGTGAAAGGCAAGTGAAAGGCTTTAAAGGAGCACGATACAAGTCATTTCCAACAAAGAACGAGGCGGAACAAGCTTTTTTAGGGAAACCAGGTCAAGGTGTAAAAAAAACAGCCAAAAAATCGTTGCAGCGAGCTGAGCAAGGTAGTGGGAACGATGTTATTTGGGATAGTATTAGCGTAGACGTCGGAAGCCACGGGAATCCAGGAAGAGTAGAATATAAAGGTGTGGATACAAAAACAGGCGAGGTTTTATTTGAGAAAGAGCCAATTCAGCTCGGAACGAATAATATGGGTGAATTTTTAGCAATTGTACATGGGCTTGCTTATTTAAAACAGAAACAACTGTCAAAACCGATTTATTCTGATTCTAAAACCGCCATTAGTTGGGTGAAGAAGAAAAAAGCAAATTCAACATTACCACGAGATGAAAAAACTGAAGAGATTTGGTCCCTCATTGATCGAGCTGAGAAATGGCTAAAGGAAAATCCAAACCATCATCAAGTATTAAAATGGGATACAGAACGAAATGGTGAAATTAAAGCTGATTATGGTCGGAAAAGCTAAAAGTAAACGTTTTTCATTTTGGGTAAAGGGAATATGTTAAAAGAACACATAAAAGGGGATGTGACGTTTATGTATGCAACATTAAAAGGTGTTCAGCAAGAATTTGTTTTTTCAGGTGCCATGAAATCTTTTCACGCTAGAAAGCAGCAGCTAGAAAAATTAAAACAAATGCTACATCAACATGAACAAGAATTTCTTAGGGCAGTTAATAAAGATTTAAACAAGCAAGAAGCTGAAGCATTTATGATGGAGCTTGGTACGGTGCACGCTGAAATTACGCATGCGCTGGAATCATTAGAAGAATGGATGGAGCCAGTAAATGTAAAAACACCTGTTACGCATACTGGTTCTAAAAGCTATTTGGTAAATGAACCTTATGGAAGTGTATTAATTATAGCGCCTTGGAATTATCCAATTCAATTAACATTTTCTCCTTTAGTAGGAGCGCTAGCAGCTGGAAACAGTGCAGTTATTAAACCTTCCGAATTGACACCTCATACGTCAAGTGCCATTGCTGCCGCTGTGCGTGCAACTTTCGCACAAGAGATTGTTGCTGTCGTGGAGGGCGATGCGAAGACATCGGAAGCCCTTTTAAAACAGGGATTTGACTACATCTTTTTTACAGGTAGTGTGGCCGTAGGAAAAATTGTTATGAAACATGCTGCCGAACATTTAACACCTCATACCCTTGAATTAGGTGGGAAAAGCCCGGTGATTGTTGCAGAAGATGCGAAGCTTGACTTGGCGGCAAAGCGTATTGCATGGGGGAAATTTACGAATGCAGGACAAACATGTATTGCGCCTGATTATGTAATGGTTCACGAATCAGTCTACGAAGACTTTCTAAAAAAGCTTAAAAAGCATACGTACAATTTGTTTTCTCAACGAACAAAAGAAGGGACGTTCACGCAAATTGTTAATGATAAACATTTTGATCGATTAGCAGCCTTTTTAAATGATGGGGAAATTGTATTAGGGGGACAGAGCTCAAAGGAAGACCGTTTAATAGCACCAACTCTATTAACAGATGTTGATTGGGACGCCCCTATAATGCAAGATGAGATATTTGGACCCATCTTACCTGTCTTTCCATTTAAATCAGCAACAGAAGTATTGGTAAGAGTGCGATCATTACCAAATCCTCTTGCTCTATATGTGTTTTCGGAAGAGGAGCAAACGCAAAAACTGTACACCGAACAACTCTCGTTTGGGGGCGGCTGTATCAATGATACGATTATGCATGTAGCGAATCCTTACTTACCTTTTGGTGGGAAGGGTCCAAGTGGCATTGGGGCATACCACGGATATGAGAGTTTCCGTACTTTTTCTCACCAAAAGGGCATGCTAAAACAAACAACCGCTTTTGATATGCCGTTACGCTATAAAAGCGGTAAAGTTATGAACAAAATTATTCGAAGTGTTTTCAAATAGGAGCGTGTATATGAAAGAGAAAATTGATGTCATTGGAATAGGAATTGGTCCATTTAATTTAGGGCTTGCTGCTTTACTCGAGGAAAAGACAAACGTAAAAAGCGCATTTTTTGATGAAACAAATGTGTTTCAATGGCATCCTGGAATGTTATTAGATGGGACCGATTTACAGGTCCCATTTTTAGCCGATTTAGTTTCATTTGCAAACCCCACAAGTAAGTATACGTTTTTAAATTATGCTCATGTTCATGACCGCTTAATGTCATTTTTCTTTTTTAACCGGTTCGACGTACCAAGAAAAGAATACAATGCTTACTGCCGCTGGGTTTCAGAGCAATTAACGAACTGTCATTTTGGGAAGAAGGTAGTAGATGTTCGCTATGTAAAAGAGGATGAATGCTACGAAGTGACGGTAAAAGCGAATCATCAAACAGAGCACTACTATAGCAAACATCTTGTTGTTGGTACTGGTAGTGAGCCAATGGTGCCAGTTGAATTGGAAGAAGGGTTGAATGATGACCTCATCCATTCTAGTTCTTATGGGTTTCATGAAGAAAAGATAAAACAAGCGAAATCCATTACAGTGATTGGCTCTGGACAAAGTGCGGCTGAAATTTTTTATAAGCTGCTTGATGACCAAATTGATTATGACTATGAATTAACGTGGTTTACTCGCTCACCAGGATTCTTTCAGCTTGAAGACTCAAAAATTGGTCAGGAACTCTTTTCGCCTAGCTATGTGGATTACTTTCATAGCCTATCGTATGATACAAGAAAAAAAGCCCTTCCGATGCTAGGGAACTTGCGAAATGGTGTCCAACAAAAAACCCTTCACAAAATTTATGACAAGTTGTATCACCGTAGTATTGAAACAAATCATGCGCCAGCACTTGTTCAAGCAACAACGGAAGTAAGTCGTGTAGAAAAGAGTGGTACGAAAGGATACACACTTTTTGCTAAACAATGGCAAGAAGATCATTCGTTTAAACATGATACAGAAAAGGTTGTATTCGCTACCGGCTACAAACCTAGACTGCCTCAATGGTTTCAAGAGATGCTGAAAGAGGTGGAAATGGAATCAGAGAAGGAATTTGCTATGACTCGAAACGCAGCTTTACGATTTCTTGATGGAAGGAAGAACAACGTCTTTTCGTTAACAAATCTAGAGCATGCGTTAGGGACAAGCGCAACCAATTTAGGGTTATCAGTAGAGAGAAATGTACGAATCGTAAATGAACTGGCTGGCGAAGCCATATATAAAGAAAGTCCAGGGTCCGTGTTTCAACGCTTTTCAAGCGAAAAGAATACGTAATAATGATTATTAAAAAAGAATTCTTTTTGCATCAGGTTTAAATGCTTCTTGGAAGGGGAACAGTTTATCATTGCAACAAGGGAATAGAATGATACCTGTTTTCTGAAGGAGGCACTACATATGACACGTTTAACAGACAATCAAGGTCATCCGATCTACGACAATCAAAATTCAAGAACAGCCGGACAACATGGTCCGACTATGTTAGAAGACTATCATTTAGTAGAAAAGCTAGCTCACTTTGACAGAGAGCGTATACCTGAGCGAGTTGTCCATGCGAGAGGCGTTGGCGCTTACGGCGTTTTTAAGGTGAAGACGAATATGAAACGTTATACAAAAGCTGCTTTCCTTGCAGAGGATGGAAAAGAAACGCCATTGTTTGTACGTTTTTCTACAGTTATTCACGGCGGCACTTCTCCAGAAACATTGCGAGATCCTCGTGGCTTTTCAGTGAAGTTTTATACAGAGGAAGGCAATTATGATTTTGTTGGCAACAATTTACCTGTATTTTTCATTCGAGACGCAATCAAATTTCCAGATGTCATTCATTCATTAAAGCCCGACCCACGTACAAATATTCAAGATCCAGATCGTTACTGGGACTTTATGTCTTTGTCACCTGAAACAACGAATATGCTCATGCATTTGTTTACAGATGAAGGCATACCAGCTTCCTACCGAGAAATGCGGGGATCAAGTGTCCATGCGTTTAAGTGGGTGAATGCACATGGGAATATGGTCTATGTAAAGCTGCGTTGGGTTCCGAAAAAAGGTATTCGCAACTTATCAGGAGAAGAAGCAGCTGAAATTCAAGGGAAAGATTTTAACCATGCAACAAGAGATTTGTATGAAGCAATTGAAAAAGGTGATTTTCCAGAGTGGGATCTTTATGTTCAAATTCTTGACCCGGCAGACCTTGATCACTTTGATTTCCATCCACTGGATTCAACGAAAGACTGGTTAGAAGAAGATATTCCTTATCAACACGTTGGTACAATGACATTAAATCGTAATCCGGATAATGTGTTTGCAGAAACGGAACAAGTCGGCTTCAATCCCGGAAACCTTGTACCTGGAATCGAACCTTCAGAAGATAAGATGCTTCAAGGGAGAATCTTTTCTTATTCTGATACACAACGCTACCGTGTAGGTGCAAACTATTTAAATTTACCAGTCAATTGCCCATTTGCTCAAAAAGCAAACTTTCAGCGTGATGGTGCAATGCCAATTGGACAGCAGACAAATCGGATAAATTATGAGCCGAACCGTCACCAGGAAACACCTGCTGAGGCGGAAGGATACGAAGACTATAGAGCACCGATTAGCGGCACAATAGGTAGAATAGCGATTGAGAAGAAAAACCATTTTGGTCAAGCAGGAAAGATCTACCGTAATTACGAAAAGAGTGTTCAAGAAGCCCTCATTAAAAATATTGTTGGTGATCTAGAACAAGTAAAAGAAGAAACAGCTTTACGTGCAGTTTGTAATTTCTATCGAGCGGATGAAACCCTGGGTCAAGCATTGGCAGATCAATTGAATCTTGATATTTCTAGCTATGTGCAACATGCTGATCACTAAAGAAATCTTTAATTCCAAAAAGAACCAGCCATAAATGGCGGTTCTTTTTTGCGTCAAAGGATAATTTATTTTATGATAAACGAAAAAAGGGGGAAGGTTATGAAAATTGTAGATTATGAGAAAAAATATGCAAAGGCGACGGCAAAAATGTGGAATGAGAGTCGTGAAAATTTTGGTGGAGACGACAAAGTTGAATTGGCAGAAGATCGTGATAAAGACGAGCGAAACTCAGGGAATTTGTCAACCATGTTAGCCCTTCAAGAAGACAAGGTTGTAGGCTATTGCGGGTTAGCTGAATTTAAAACGGATAAAGATGCACTATACATTCCATTATTAAATGCTCACCCGCAGCATATCGGTAAAGGGATTGGAAAACAGCTTGTGCTTGAGGCCATTAAACGAACGTATAAAGCAGGGTGGCCCCGCCTTGATTTACATACTTGGCCAGGCAACACAAAAGCGGTTCCATTGTACAAACGATGTGGTTTTTTCTGGGAAGAGCGTGAAGAGACAACACATTTAATGAACTTTATACCTCTTGTTTTGCAACATCCATTTATTAAGAGATCGGTTACTGAAACAAACTGGTATCAAGCATTAAAACGGGATTTAACGGTAAAACCGGATGTGGAAAAAGAAAATGAATTTTCCGTTTTTACGTATCGCTTTGAGTTCGAGCATGATGAGGTCTCAGTTGGAATTGAGCATTCAAGTCGAAAGGTCTATAAGATTGAAACCGCAGAGGCAATGGTAGAGTATTTGCTTCCTCATAAACAATTGTTCCCGAATCATCCATATGAAGCCACTCTTAAAATTCATAATAAAAAGAATTGCCCTCTATCTATTCACGTAACTGAAACGGTTGATAACCGTTTACACATGAAGATGGCAGTTGATGATGTACTGGAAAAAAATGAACAGAAAACCTATCGTTTTCCCTTTATTATTTCTGAGGTTAGGAAGGAAGATGAAGCAATTTCAGATGGCGTTACATACCCAATGGCACGTATGCCCCTATTTATGGATGGGATAGCTTGTCCATTAGCGTGTGGATATTCAATAAAAAAACCGTTTGCACTTCAAGCAAAACCACAGTTAGAACAAGGTAAGGTGGTTTTTCAACTAAAGAATCATCTATCGACAAGTCAACAAGTGAATGTGCGTGTGAAGGATCATCCGCTTATTCAATGGAATAATCAAAGGGAAATGAACGTTTCTTTGGCTGCTACTGGTGTAGAATCATTTATACTCACATGTAAGCAAAAACGTGCTGGTGTCGTACCATTGATTATAGAGCTAGCGAGTGAAAGTAAGGACGGACACGGATCTTTACGCTATACTGAGCAGGTTCCTTTTCTTGTAGAATCAGACGATACCATTGGGTTTTTCGAAAAGGAGCGAAGTCTTGTTGTTGTGAATGGAAGACGTCAACTCGTCTTTGATTATGAAACGTACTTTGTCACGATGAAACAGTTCGGTCAGGACGAACCTTGGACTATGCTTTATCCTAGCTTCAATGAACCAGTATCGAATGAACTTGCTCAAACAGGCTGGACTTCACTCAAGCCGGAAGTGACAGATAATGGTGTACTCATAACAATTAACTATCCTATTCATAATGGAGATGCGCAATTAACCATTGTGTACGAGTGGGAGAAAAATGGAATCATTGAAGCAAGCTATGTTCTTAAAAATAAGAGTAGAAACGTGTTAGATTTAAAACAACTGATTATTCCTTTTTACTTTCAACCTGATTCGATCTATTTGCCTATTAAGGGGGAAGTGGTGCATGTGTCCCAAATAAATCAAGTGTGGATTCAAGATCTACCTTTAGACAAGCTTAGTGATCCATGGGTGTTTATGAACTGGGCTAGTAGTTCTCTAGGAGTTGAGGGAAAAGACGGTGCAGAATGCTTAGAGATCGATGACGACTTATGCGTTCGTTGGACATTAGATCCGCTTCAAGTTGGGGAAGAATCCACTTCTAAGAAACTACTTCTCTATTCAAATGTAGATAACAGCATTGATCAATTTATGGCTAGAAAGCATACGAAGCCAGTTGTAAAACCATTAAAACAAGTGGCGTTTGCTGCGCATGGTTTCTACCATCGAGGTGGTGAGGTAAACGTAGCACTTCAAACGAATCCCAATCAACCAGATCATGGGATTATTACAATCGTTGATGACAAATCTGTTACTTATCCGTATGAGCCGATGAAGGGCACAGAAACCATTCAGCATAAGTTAAACCAACCAGACCAACCAGTAACGACACTTGCCGTTACTGTTCAAGGTAAATCCATCCGATCTACTCATTATTTGCAAGCGCTATATGTTGGGGAGAAGACTGTCACGACACAAATAGTGCAGGAGAATGGTGTAGATGTTCATCTTGTTGATAATGGTGTTTTCACATTTAAAGCTGCCAATTCATTTTATCCGTCATTGTATTCGATTAAGACGAAAAGAGAGTGGCTTCATCACTCTTTCCCTACAGCAGGAGCAAAAAGTTGGTGGAATCCATGGGGTGGCGGCTTAATGACTATACCTGCTAATCTACAATTGAGAACGGTATATGAACATAAACGTCAGACAAACTTTGTGACGAGAGTGGATAATTGGAATCAAGAGTGGACGGGGATTAGAATATCAATAACCTTTTCAGATCATCCAATCTGGAAAAATGCCACGATTAGCCAATATTTTCTTACGTTGCCAGGCTGTATGTTGCTGACACATTATACAGAACTGGAAGATAGACAGGATCGAATCGATGAGCAAGAATGGTTAATGGGATGTTTTTTTAATCGTGATCAATTATTCCTTTACCCTACCGACTCGAATCAGCTTTCGTTTCAATTAGGAGAAAGGACACAAACTTTTGCTGGAAATCAATTAGAAAAAGTAGCGCGTCTCTATTGTGAAGAGACGGATGAGACGCTTCTTTTAGCTAGACCGAAGCACCAGCGCAAACCAGAATTTTATGAGAATAAAGATGTATTTTCGTACATGAGTAGAGAAACCATTGACTGGCATGGACCCGCTGTTTCGCAGCCACATAGTTTTGTATGGGCAAAAGGTTTAGCGCGAGCAGAAGGATGGGAATGGTTAAGTTCATTGCAATTTAAGGAGGAATAACGACCGTTGAAAATCATTGATGCACATGTTCATTTTTCAAGAATTCACACCTTCCAACGAACAGCAGTCGATGCAAGCATGCTGGCTTATGACCATAAAGGGATTGAGCGAGAATGTGAAGATGCGAATGTTATTGCAACAGTAGGTATGGGTGTGGAAGAAAGTGTTACAGGTGCTTTCCCCGATCATTCAGCTCCCGATTTAATGGGGTTAAACTTGCCTGATCGACCTAAAACAATGGGCATATGTATCGGGATAAACCCCTTTCGTTTTTCAAAGGAATCAGTTGAAAAGCTAGATGCTCTACTAGAAGAAAGAGAATTTGTTGGGGTGAAAATTTATTTAGGCTATTACCCATATTACGCATTTGATGAGGTGTATCAGCCTGTATATGAACTTGCAAAGAAGCATCGTGTTCCAGTTGTATTTCACACTGGTGATACGTATGCAGAAGGAGCGATATTAAAATATGCACATCCTTTAACGATTGATGAGGTAGCTGTAAAACATCGAGATGTTACATTTGTTATGGCTCATTTAGGAGATCCGTGGTGTTTAACGGCGGCAGAAGTAATGTATAAGAACCGCAATGTGTATGCGGACTTATCTGGTCTAATCGTGGGGACAGCTGATAAAGTAGCGCAGCATATGAGAAAAGATAATTCGTACTTTGATCATTTTAAACATGCGCTTATTTATGGGGATGCTTATGATCGTTACATGTTTGGTACCGATTGGCCGCTTGTCCCCATTAAGCCATACGCAGAATGGTTAGGTGGGATTATTCCAGAAAAGCACCATGAGGCATTCTTTCACGATACTGCGCTTCACGTATTTCCGAAATTACATGCATTGATATAAGCATAAGCCTGCCTCTGCTCTCATACGATTAAGTGAGAACAGAGGGGGCTTTTATTATGTTGAATTGGTGGACAAGGTATTGTAAGCAGGAGAAAGTGTTACTAATCGTAAGTGCTTTAACTGTTTTGTTTATGATTTCAAGTTTGTTCTTTTAACTATAACGTGCAAATCTAAACTATTAATGGTACGATATTACGGAATACGAAATAAAACCGTTTTTTTGAGGAGGATATGATGAAAGAAACTGTTCACTTTCCAATTACGTGGGATCTACATTCAATTTTTGAAGGCGGAAGCGATTCAAATGAATTCACAGAATTCTTCAACGAAACAAACAAGCAATTAGATCAATGGGTAGATCAATCGTCTGTTGAGGTGGAAGCATTAGTCCAAGCTATAGAATCAATTAGCCCAAGACTTTGGCAAACGGCTGCATTTGTTTCATGCTTAGCTGCTCAAGATGTAAATGATAAACAGGCATTGCTTCTAGCAGAAAACGTTCAAGAACAAAAAGTGAAAGCGCAAAAGCTTTATTTATTTTTAGAGGAAGAATTGCGAAGTATGTCAGATGACGCATTCAATCAACTGCTTACAAATGAGCAAGTGAAGCCGTCTGCTTATCTTTTAAAGAAAACACGTTCACACGCTTTAGATAAAATGAATACAGAAAAAGAAGAATTAGCTACAAAACTGGCTAAAGATGGCTACCATGCATGGGGTTCCGTTTACAATGAAGCTGTCGGACGAATGGTTATCCCGTTTGAAGAAGATGGGGAAACAAAGATGTTGTCAGCAGGTCAACTACATAATCGCTTAGGAAGTACAGACCGACAAGTTCGAGAACGAGCATCAGAGGCTGCTTTACATGCTTGGGAAGAGCAGGCACCATTGTTTACGCAGACGTTAAACCGTTTAGCGGGCTTTCGCTTAAAGCTTTATGAAGAGCGTGGGTGGGAAAATGTTTTAAAAGAACCACTAGAGCTTAACGGTATGACGGAAGACACTTTAAATACAATGTGGGCGACCATTACAAAAAATAAACCTGAATTCTATGCGTACATGGATAAAAAAGCAACATTACTCGGTGTGGATCAGTTATCGATTCATGATGTAGGTGCGCCACTTCCACTCGAAGATGCGTCAAAAAATACCATTCCATATGAAGAAGCGTGTCACTTAATTATTAAACATTTTAACCGGTTTAGTCCAAAAATGGCTGAGTTCGCAGAAATGGCACTGCGTGAAGGTTGGGTAGAAGCAGAAAATCGTTCTGGAAAGCGTCCAGGAGGCTTTTGTACGAACTTCCCAATGAATAAAGAAACACGTATTTTCATGACGTATGACGGATCGATGTCGAATGTTGCTACCCTTGCCCATGAATTAGGACATGCTTATCACAGCTGGTGTTTAAAAGACAATGACGTACAATCACAAAAGCAATATCCGATGAGTATTGCCGAGACAGCTTCAACGTTTGCAGAAATGATTGTAGCAGACGCTCTTGTTGACGAAGCCGAGAGCTCAGATGTAAAAAAGATGTTGCTAGAAAATAAACTGTCCCGATCTCTTGCTTTCTTTATGAATATTCATTCGCGGTTCTTATTTGAGACACGGTTCTATGAAGAGCGTAAAAACGGTATGGTACCAACAGAGCGTTTGAATGAGCTAATGGTAGATGCTCAAAAAGAGGCATATGGTGATAAATTATCTTCTTACGATCCTTATTTTTGGGCATCAAAACTACACTTCCACATTACTGGGCAGCCATTTTATAACTTCCCATATACATTCGGATATTTGTTTAGTATGGGAATCTATGCGCGCGCTTTAAAGTCTGAAACATCCTTTGAAAGTGCGTATATCTCCTTGCTTCAAGATAGCGGCAGTATGAGTGTTGAAGCATTAGCAGAGAAACATTTGAATGTAGACTTAACAAAACCTGACTTCTGGCAAGAGGCTATTGATGTAGTGTTAGAGGATATTCGCAAATTTTAATAATCGCCAACGTACAGCCATGCGAGCTGTACGTTTTTTTTTATAGATGATTGAAAAAAGGTAGTATGATGTTTAGCTCTATTCAAATAGGGAAGTTTGACTGTAATGTAGAATTCTCTAAATGATCAACCCGATCGTTATTGATGGGATAGATTTAGTAAAAGAATAAAAAAGTGAAATAACCACTGACAAAGGTAGAGGTTTCAGTGTATCTTAGTTATAAAATAAGGGAAGTGTCTTATTTTCCCTTTGCCGTGCTAATTTGTATGCGCTTAATGAATATCGTATGTGTGATGTATGACCGCATACATTATAAATAATGAGAAGTTCTGTTGTTTTTAGAATGAAAGGGGCAATAAAGGTGAAAAAAGCGTCGTTTTTCCTTTTATGCAGTGCAATGATGCTCACGGCTTGTGCTGAAGATCGAGAACCTACAGAGACAGAGCAGGTTGATGAGGGTGACAATGAACAAGTAGAGAACGGTCAACATCAAGAGGATCAAGTTGAAACTGAAGTGGGAGAAGAAGAGACCGAAACGGATCATGAGCTTGATGACTCTTCAGATGATGAGAAAGAAAAGGATGAAGAGGACCAGCCATCGGAGGAAGAGGAAAAAGACGAAGCCATTGATGAAGAAGACGTTTTAAATCCAGTAGACATCATTAATCGAGCGATTGAGGCTGAAACCCAATTTTCATCTTATTCACTTGAGTGGCAGCACCATGATGTAGCAGAGGATGGATCGGTGATGGAAGCGAAGGGGTTTACGCTCATTAAATATATGGAAAACGAAAACGGACCAGACTATTTTTATCGAGAGGATTCCGGTGTAGAATTAGAGGAGAATGACGCATCTACGATATATGAGGCCCAAACGCCAGAAGCTAGGACTCTTTATATTGAAGGTGAAGATCAAGTGACTTTGCAAACAGCTTCTGATGAATTCGTTCCAACAATCTCCATCCGAGACCTTCATGAATTTACCAATCAAACTGCGCCCTATCAGCTGAATTACAGAGGGATTTTTGAAACAGAGGGCTATGAGGCGTACCATATCTTTGCTGAAACAGAAAAGGGAGACACAGAAATTAACCTGTGGTTCGATACAGAAACTGGCATTCAAATCCGACAAAATGAATTTTTCGCAGGCTATAATGGAACGGTTTCTCGACTGACCATGTTCGATTCAGATGTAGAACTAACTGAAGCAGATTTTCAAATAAGCTATAGTAGTCAATATCCAGTAATTGATGAACGATAGTATAAAAAGAAGCCTCCTCTAAAGAGTGCTTCTTTTCTTATTGTCTAATAGTCGTGACCATCGCTTTGTAAATACGCCTTATCTTTAAAAAACAAGCGCCAGAACCATATAAAAACAGGTATTAAAATGGCGAGGCCGATAATGAAGCCAATTAATAAATAGTGGAACATGGTTTCGTTCGTGAAAGAATTGTAGATCGTTACGTCTGGATATAACAGATAAGGCAAGTGCGCCATCCCATAAGCTAAACTGGCAAGACCAAACTGAATGACGGTGAACAAAAGTGCCATCCGCGGCTGCCCCAATTCTTTGTTTTTTGATGGCCACCATAAAGCACTATAACCAATGGCGAATGCAAATAAAGAGGCTGTATACCATCCCCATAGGTCCATAAAATTATCAAACATCCACGGCGCTTCTGGAATAAGCGTGAAAATCGCTGCGATAGCAATAACCAGTGTGAGTGGTCCGAGGATTAAGGCGTTTCTTCGATACGTTCGAGCAGTATCAAAATCCCCTGCCTCTTTAGCGTAATCTGCCATAAAGAGAGAAGAAATAAAAAGCTCAGTCATTAAGCCAAAGCCAATATGGGTATAGAATGCAGGGCTCTGTAGAAGGCCATCTAGTAGAATGTATTGTTGGTCCCCTGCAACTGTTACGAAGCCACCAATCGCAGCTGGTAAAATGCTTATTAAGATAGCGGGAATAATGAGTCCGCAAACGCCGGACACAAGTGTAAGCATCCTTGAATACTTTTCAGTACTGAAAGCGTAAACCATAAAAGCACTTCGAATGGTTAAGAGTAGCAACACTAGACAGAGTGGCACAATCATTAATGTGCCTAGTGTAGGAGCAGCACCAGGAAATAAAGCAACGAAGGCGACAACGAGTAAAACAAGAAACACGTTCGTCACTTTCCACGCTGGTGACAAAAAGTTATTGGCAATACGCGAAGCTTGAACATTATTTTTTCGTTCATAATACATTGCCCAAAAACCGGTTCCAAAATCAATTGAACCTGCCACTGCGTAAATAAATAATAGGATCCAGATTAATAAAATACCAACGTATACGGATTCCATTCGCTAACCTCCTTATGATCCAATTGCATTCATGTCTTGTGCAAGCGGATTACGTTTAAAATAGAAATAAAGAACAAGACTTGTGATGACTAAGAGAACCGCGTAGAGTACAGCGAAAAAGAAGAAAATGATCCCTAAGTTTCCTGAAGTGGTAGCGGCTTCAGATGTTCGTTGAATGTTGAAAATGGTCCATGGTTGCCTACCAGTACAGCTGAAAATCCAGCCAGTCTCAATCCCAATCATTGCAAGTGGTCCAGAGGCTACAAACGCAGCTAAAATCCACCTCGGAAACGCAAAGTTCTCCGTTTTCCGTTTTATAAACCAATACAATAATCCACCAGCAGATATGGCGATTAACCCTCCACCAATAAAGACCATGACATTAAATAAAGTGTGGACGATAAGGGGTGGCCAGTCATCTTGTGGAAAATCATTTAAACCTTGTATGACGCCGTCTGTTGAGTAAGTAGCTAACCAGCTTAATAGTCCTGGTATTTCAATTCCACCGATTACCTCATTTTCCTCAGGACTTGGGACCCCGAATAAGGTTAATGGAGCATTTGACTGCGTTTCAAATAATCCTTCAGCAGCAGCGAGTTTAATCGGAATTTCCTCATAGAGCATTACTGTAGTGTCATGACCTGTTAAACCAGTCCATAATGACATTCCTAATCCGAAGACGAGCGCTAGAAGCATTCCTTTATGATGGTAGCGACGCTCAGCTTGGGTAATAGAGGGTTTCATTAATTTATAAGCCGCAACAGCGACGAGCACAAATGCACCTGTCATATAAGCGGTGCTAACAACATGTAAAGACGTCGCCCAAAAACTGGTGGATAATGCCGCAGAAAGCGGACTAACATTCGTTATCGCTCCGTCTACGATGTCGAAACCTTCAGGTGTGTTCATCCAGGCATGAGCGCTTGTAATAAGAACAGCTGAAGCAACCGCGCCAAAGGCTATAAAAAACGAGCTAACTATGCGCATAGGTGTTGTGAGCCGGTCAGCGGCATAGACATATATCGCTAAAAATAAGGATTCAAGGAAAAACGCAAAAATTTCAATTTGGAATGGTAGTGCAATGACCTGACCAACGATTTCCATAAAACCAGGCCAGAGGAGTGAGAGCATGACCGCAACAATCGTTCCTGTTGGGATAGCCACTCCTAGTAAAATCGCTAAGCCTTTTGTCAAGCGTTTTGCTAAAACAGCATAGTCGTTATCTTTACGAATAACCCGCATTAGTTCACCAAAGAAAATCATGAGTGATATACCAACGGTTAGGGTGGCGAAAATGATGTGAAATGCCATTGACGTACCGAATAGCATTCTTGAAAGTAAGACATTATCCATGTGAATCCTCTTTTCACTTTGTTTAAGAGGTAATTTGTGCAGGTGAAAAGAAAATATACAAAAAAAACTCTCTCAAGTTCATTCACTACTAAGAGTGAGTAGAACGAGAAAGAGTTCGTATTTAGTAACGACGTGACTTGTTAGAAGTATTGTCTACTGAAGCTCGATTCTTTTTAAGAGCACGTTCGTATAACTTGTCGTCTATTTTTGAAAGTGCGTCTGCATCTTTCAATAATTCATCCCGATTTCTAGCCATTAAGTCTTCATAACGAACAGAATGTCTTCTGCGCAAATCCATCACCTTTTTCTGAATATTTCCTAACATCAGTATATCACCTCTATTTGTATATGCAAGGGGAATTTGTTACAAATTTTCGATAAAGAAGATTTATGTCGAAAAAAGTCACTAAAAAAAGTTTGTGTATTTTTAAGAGATACACTTTACACGTAGGGTGTACATTTGGTAAACTATTCTGCATATATAAAAGAAAATATGGGTACGTTAAAAAATGGAGGGGAAGCTTAATGACAGAAAAAGATCGTCAACGTATGGAAAGTTTAGAGGCAAAGATACATGCGCTTTCAAAGGAAATGAATGAACTTAAGCAAAAATCCTATCCAAATTTTGAACAATTAGAAACGGATAAATCACTGGTGCAGACATATAATTAACCCTGTCAGCGAAATTTCGCTGGCAGTTTTTTCATTCTTCTTTGCAAAAGCGTCGAAAATTGTTTTAAAATGATAGTAGAACAAGTTAGTGCTTAGGAGGATGAAGATAATGGCAAAGCGTAAATGGGGTTTCATTCTTGTAACAGCGGTTGTTGTTGCAGTAGCGTCTAAAAAAGAATGGCGTGAGCGAGTATGCATAGAATCAAAGCTTGCTTGTAAGCAAGCACAAGAGGCGTATACATTCTTACGTGATAATCGGGAAGAAATGGTTGCTCAAGCAAAAGAGACGATTGAAGGCGTAAATCTTCTTTGGAAAGATGTTGCTAATGATGTTCGAGCAATTACAGAAAAAGCTGTCCATATTAGAGAAACCTCTGAGGAAGCAATTCATGCAGCAAAGGAAGCAGCAGACGAAATTAAAGCATTAAAAAAGCAACGGGAACTTGAATAGAATAAAAACAACGGGTTATTCTATACGTAAGGACGGTAGCTATGCTACAGTTCTTCCTTAAAATCAGTTGTGCTAGTTACATGTTGATTGTCACACGTTTTCTATAACTAGAAGAGGTGGTTGCGTTGAGCAATGTAAATGTCTTTTTTATCATGTAAGACCATACATGATGAAGGAAGGTGTTTCCAAAAGACAAAAATCGACTCTACCCTAGAGCAGGTGGTTTTATTGCAACAACAGCAGCCAAGCGCTGCTGTTGTTTTTTTGGTAAACATTCTCTTTTTCGATGTGGATAAAACTGTGGTAATTGTTTCACACTAAGCACATCAATAAAAAAGGAGAAAATTTGATGAAAAAGATAATGATCGCATCCTTGCTATTCCTGCTCATTCAATCAAATCTTACTTTTGCTGCAGAAGAGTCACCAAAAGAAGAAAATACGTTCATGATTCCCCAGTCTGTCTTATCGATATCAAAAGAAAATACTTATAAAAATCCGACTCAAGATCTTCCTTATTTACAACCAAGTGAATTGGCTCAGCAACTGTTGGATTCAACAAATGAAGAAATTGAGAACCCAGACCTTATTCGTATAATGAATGAATCATCCATCCAATTTGCCAAATTAGGATTTGCTATGAAAGCATCGATTTATTTAGGTGAATGGCCACTTGCTTATGAATCAAAAGGAACAGAAGTGAATTGGGAATATCAAAAAGTGAATACAAACTATATTGATAATCGAGGCGGGAATGCGCCAAAAACAATGTCGTATTATCAGGAACAACAAAAGAAAATAACCGGTGGTTTAACAGCAAAGATACCGAATTCTGAAGCTGTAGAAAAAATGATGATGATTTCTGCAGCGGAGAAAACAAACCTTCCTTTAGCGTTTGATACAGTTATTGGTCAAAGCACGGTAAAGAATAATCAATATAACGTACCAGCAAACCAAGTAGGGTACTTGTATGGCTATGTACCGGCTGTACATGAAAAAGGAGATGTCACATACGGAGAAGTCTATTTAACCTTACGGGGCGGTAAGCCAAAATTAGACGTAAAAAACGTAACAGAGCAAGGAATTGGTGCGTGGATTCCAGTTCAAGATAATTTATCTTTTACTTTTATGGCATCAACTAAACCTAGATAAAAAAAAGAAGTTCACGCAATGTGGACTTCTTTTTTTAAGCTATAGATTTGAACTTTTTTTTGTAAAGTCAATGTCACTGTAATAAGCGTCACGGACAAGTAAGTTTGGTCCAAGACATTTTACAGCTGGACAATGACAAGATATCCCCTCATTTAACGAAGAGGTCTGCCAAATTCTATAAGCGTCTGGTAATGAGGTATGCTGTATGTTACCCAAA
Organism: Shouchella oshimensis; assembly: GCF_004375095.1. Lineage (NCBI taxonomy): Bacteria > Bacillati > Bacillota > Bacilli > Caryophanales > Bacillaceae > Shouchella > Shouchella oshimensis. The sequence continues at coordinate 229,683 of NZ_SNUX01000003.1, forward strand.
TCAGGCGCATCCCCAAAATCAGTAACAATAATATCTCCAGAGAATAAGTTAATATTTAGTCGAGATCGCCCATCAGGGTCATTTCGAACCGTCACGTTCTCTTCTCCATACAATCGTCTTTGTAAATCAAGATCATCTTGGTTATCGGAACAAGGATAAAATGGCAATGTTCCAAACAACATCCATACATTCGGATCTCGATGGTCTAAAAGGCGATGAATGCCTTTGCGAATCTCACTTAGGGAAGCAGTCTCTAATGCAGATGCAAAGTCGCTTGGGTACATTGGGTGAACTTCATGGCGCTGACAACCCATTTCAACAATTTGTTTATGAATGGATTCCAAATGAGGCAATGTTCGTTTGTTAATCATTGTTTCTGCTGATACCAATACCCCTCTAGACGTTAATGACTTCGCATTATCAATCATTCGGTTAAACATAGCTTCACGTTGCTTTTCTCCGGGCTTCCGCTCAGCATGAGCAAATCCAATAAGATGAAAGTCATCAACACTCCCATAGTTGTGTGAAATATGTAGAACATCTAAATAAGGGATAATAAGATCATAACGCTCTAATGGCATGGTTAAATTGGAGTTAATTTGCGTTCTTGCTCCACGTTCATGAGCGTATTTTAAAAGCGGAACAACGTATTCTCGAACGGACTTCATAGACATCATCGGTTCGCCACCAGTAATGCTAAATGCGCGAAGCGTAGGAATTTCGTCGAGTCGTTGGATAATTAATTCTAATGGAAGTGCTTCAGGATCTTTTGGAGATAGTGTATAGCCAACAGCACAATGTTCACATCTCATATTACATAAAGTAGTCGTGGTTATTTCTATATTTGTTAATGAAAGTTGTCCTGTTTCAGCTACATCGATGTACGCTTCCCAAGGGTCGTTTTTTGGTGTGATGCTTGTAGAATAGTTTGTAATCATTAAAATCATACTCCTTTACTCCAACGTCTATCTTATCGTATCTTGTCAAGAAACAAAAGACTGTTTGAGAGTATATGCATACTTTGTTAAACTTAAGCCATTGCATGTAAGTTAAAAGGAGAGATAAAATGGGCCGTGCCGTATCAACAAAGAATGAACAACTTGATTATTTACAAAAGCGCTTCGAATTAGTAGCATCTGTTATTGAAGGAATGGATGCTGATTCTGCTAGCGTTGAAGAGCTCGATTCGATTTTGAAAATGATTGACGATATCGAGGTAAAATGTCAACAATTTCGTAGAGACTGGCCAAACGCTTAAGAAGGAGGCGGTAACTATGAAGCTATATTTTATTCGTCATGGAGAGTCTGAAGGAAATAAACAGGGGAAAATTCAAGGAACGATGAATTTTCCATTAAGTAAGCTCGGAGAAAGACAAGCAGAGGCAGTGGCTGAATTCACGCGATCAATACCAGTTAATCAAATTTATACAAGTGATTTGACCCGTGCTCTTCATACTGCACAAGCGATTACGCAAAAGCTTACTCAACCGTTAAAGGAAACGACTCTATTACGAGAAGTACATCTAGGTTCCATACAAGGTAAAACACGAGAAGACATTTATACAGAATATCCTCATTTAAAAGGAAAACCGCTTGTTGGTGCTGATATAGAGGGTGCTGAAACAACAGACGACCTCAGTGAACGCTGTGAACAATTATTTTCTCTACTAAAAGAGAAGCATAAAAACGACGAATCGGTTGTACTCGTTTCTCACGGTGGTTTTATTAGCATGGTACTCACGTATTTAATTGTTGGTAAACAGTGGGGAGGGGCAAATCGCCCATTTGTGATTGGCAATACAAGCGTCAGCCTTGTTGAATGGGATCTTGAATCCAATCGTTTTTATATCGACTACACAAACCGAACGGCTCATTTAGAAGCAGTGAAAGCTGACCATCAAGCACGAAAAGGAATTTTATAAAATAAAAGACGCATACAATAGCGGTATGCGTCTTTCCTTCGTTTCTTAAGAAGTACCATAAGCTTGAAAGTGATCCTCAATGTCTTGTTCATCGGATCGCTTCAATACTTCTACTAATTTAATTTGGTGACCATCAAAGGCTTTTACTGTAAACGCATAGTCGTTAAAGATCATGGTTTCACCGACTTCAATGTCGTACTTTTCTGTAAGTACCCAACCACCAATTGTATCGACTTCATCTTCGTTTAGTTCAACATGAAGCAATTTATTAACATCAGAGATTAGTGTCTTACCATCTAAAAGATAATGATCTTCATTAATGGTACGAATAAGAGGGTCTTCTTCCACATCGAATTCGTCTCTAATTTCGCCAACAATTTCTTCAATAATATCTTCAGCCGTTATCAATCCAGCAGTGCCACCGTACTCATCAAAAAGAATCGCCATATGCGTCTGTTTCTTTTGCATTTCTACAAGAAGGTCGTTGACTGGAATCGATTCAATTACGTTAATGACGGGGCGAATATAATTTTCCAATTTTATTTCTTCAGTAATGGCTGGGGAGACAATATCTGTTAGCACTTCACGAACGTTAACAATGCCCAAAATGTTGTCTTTATCACCGTTTACTACTGGATAGCGTGTAAATTTCTCTTCACGCATAATGGCTAAATTGTCGTCTAAACTATCTTCTATTGAGACGGCAGAAATTTCAGTTCGTGGAACCATAATTTCTTTGGCCAACCTGTTATCAAAGTCAAAGATTTTGCTAACATACTTAAACTCAGACTGATTAATTTCCCCACCTTTGTAACTATCAGAAATAATTAGGCGCAGCTCTTCTTCGGAATGGGTTACTTCATGCTCTGACATTGGTTTAAAGCCTAAAAGGCGTATTAAGATCCGAGCAGATCCGTTTAAAACCCAGATAAAAGGATAGAGTAAGCGATAGAACCAGACGAGTGGACGGGCAATTAAAAGAGTGACTTGTTCTGCTCGTTGGATTGCAATCGTCTTAGGTGCAAGTTCACCGATAACAACGTGTAGGAACGTTGCAAAGCTAAATGAAACAACGACAGCAAGTGTTGTTACCATTGCAGGCGGTACGACCCCTTCAAAGAATGGATGGAGCATTTGCTCGAACGTTGGTTCAGCTAAACGTCCAATTCCTAGGGCGGTAATCGTAATCCCGAGTTGGCAAGCGGATAAATATTCATCTAAATGCGTCGTTACCCTTTTGGCGTACTTCGCTGATCTCTTTCCAGCTTCTAAATGTGGTTCAAGCTGCGTACTTCTTATTTTTACGATTGCAAATTCTGATGCCACAAAAAATGCGGTTAATCCAATTAATATCGCCACAGCGATAAGGCTAAGTCCCTGTTGTATGTCCAAATATTCCCCTCGTAAAGAGGGAGTCACCTCCTGTAATGTTCAAAAAATAGGCTTGTAAAGCTTCCTAGTTTGGAACAACAGGCTAACGCATATTCTTTACCAAATGTGTAAACGTAGTGCGTACAATGACAATGTGTTTTATGTGAAGTAGATGGTTTCGCAAGAATAGCGGAAGCCCGACTCGATTGGGAAGCAAACGAGAAGTTCCAAACGATAATTGCACGCATGTATCGTTTTTCTATCTACTTTGTACTCTCCACCATCGAATCACCCCGCTCTCATTATTAAGTACTTATATTTTATGGGAAGTTTAGAAGAACGTCAAACACTTTATTTAAAAAAATTAACAATTCAAAAAAGTGCTAAACGTTTAGTTGTTTAGCACTAGGAACGTTCAGCTCGTCCGAAAGTCAACGCAGTGACTAATCCGGCTAAGAACGTAAAAAATGTAACAAGGCCATATAAAAAGGTATCCGGTAACGAGGATGGCGCAATAACAAGTATAGATCCTGCTACAAGGCCTAACATAATAGAATAAGTAGCTTGCGTGTACGTTTTTAAGAAATAACGTATAACTCTACTTGTAAATAAAACACCAAATGCTACACCTAAACCAATCGCTGCAATCACAGGTATATGAAACGAATCAAGAGCGGAAATAGCCGTATAATAAGCGCCAAGCACCATTAGTACTAATGCACCACTAATACCAGGAAGAACAAGGGCCATGCTTGCTAGTACACCGGAAAAAAACAAATAAATGTACGTTCCAGCATTAAAGTCAGTAATGACCGTTTCTACAGGTTCACCAATAAGGCTAGTGAGAGCCATTAGCGTGAATGAAACCCCAATTAATACATAATGATAAGGCTTAAATCGTTTATTCGTTTCCGCATGAGCTGAGCGCCATAAAAAAGGAAGGATACCGACTACAAGACCAACAAATAAGAACATTGTTGGAATAGGATGTTCTGCAAGTAAGTATTTAATAAATTTTGCAGTAATAAGTAAAGCGAAGACCATTCCAATTCCTAAAGGTATTAAAAAGCCTAGCGCTCGCTTTATGTTTCCTTTTGTAATGTCGCTTAATGAGCCAAGTAGTTTTTCATAAATACCCATTAACATTGCGATTGTACTTGCGCTTACGCCAGGAACGGTTTCAGTAACCCCCATTGCAAAGCCGCGAAAGAAATTTGTCCATTTAAACATGCACGTGCCTCCAATATTCATTCATACCAATTCCAATCAAACCATAGCGTATGTGAACATGCAAGTCGAAAAAAAACGAAAGATGTGTAAATCGAATAGTTTTTTCCGGTGAACCTCATACTAACATCAAAGTACAGTTTAACGGGAGGAACGAAATGAAAAGATGGATGGTTTTTATTCTTATATTCTTTGCACTTATCGCATTAGCAGTAAAGCCAGCTTACGCTTTTGATAATACCAAGTATAACTGGAGCTATAAGCCTGCGCCTACTCATACACCAGCAGACACCGAGGAAAAGTATAAAGCATTATTAAAGCAGTCAGACAGTTATTATATTGGAAATACAGAGGAAAAAACACTTTATTTAACGTTTGATAACGGCTATGAGAATGGCTATACAGAAACAGTTTTAGATGTGTTAAAAGAAAAAAATGTTCCCGGTGCTTTTTTTGTAACAGGGCACTATTTAAAAACAGCGGAACCTTTAGTGAAACGTATGGTGGACGAAGGTCATATTGTTGGAAACCACTCCTTCCACCATCCGAGCTTGCCAACGGTAAACGATAGCAAACTTAAAGATGAGTTGGATGCTGTTAAAGAAATGTTCACAACCATAACTGGAGAAGCGCACATGCAGTATTTGAGAGCGCCTAGAGGGGAGTTTAGTGAACGCACACTCATGTTGTCAAAAGAATTAGGCTATACCAATGTGTTCTGGTCGCTCGCTTATAAGGACTGGGAAGTCGATAAACAAAGAGGCAAAGAGTATGCATTTGAACAAGTGATGAAACGAATTCATCCAGGAGCTGTCATGCTTATTCATTCCGTTTCACCAGATAATGCAGCTGCCTTAGGGGATATTATTGATGCTTGTGAAGAACAAGGTTATACATTTAAAAGCCTAGATGACTTAGCATTAAACCAACCATTACCATAAAAAAAGGAGCCGCAAATGCAGCTCCTTTTTAATTCATTTGACTATCGTAAGCAATGGCGCTTGCGATGGTTTCCAACGTTGACAAATCGGTTACGTCAAATGCAATCGATTCTTTTGTCCGTACAATCATCATACCAATTTCGGTGCTAGCAGCATTCTTTACTGGAAATTTTAATTCACCATTACATTCCCATCGTAAATCATTACTGAAGCAAGATGCGGCCACAAGTGTATGGTTTAAATCGTCATACATATAGATGCCAACCCAGTCAATATAAGGTACTGTCTCAACTAAGCTTTCAACCGTTTTTTCAAATACATAATCTGTGTCTTGTTTTTTGTAAACGTGAGCCATAATTTTTAGAGAAGCTATATCCGTAGGAATAGACAACTTATCACCACCTCCGAACACAATTACTTCTCCATTTTATCAGAAGTTTTCATAAGATGAATTAGAAAGTTTAGGAAGGGTAGAAAAATTTGTTATACTATGTAAAAGAAAAGCGCAATACATTAGGGTTTTAATTAGGAGGAAAAAATTTAATTTTTATGAATGACAAGGAACAAAGTAGTATTCAACTAACAAAAGGTCAACGATTCCCACTGACAATTAAACGTTTAGGTATTAATGGTGAAGGTGTAGGGTATTTCAAGAAGAAAGTCGTATTCGTTAAAGACGCATTACCAGGAGAAGAAGTCGTTGTTGAAGTAACGAAAGCAAGCCAACGGTTTACTGAAGCAAAGGTTCGGAAGTTACGAAAGGTTTCACAAGAACGTCAAGATCCTCCATGTCCAATTTATAATGAATGCGGGGGATGTCAGCTTCAGCATATGGATTACGCCGCAACGTTGCGTGGAAAAAAAGACATTGTGGCACAAGCATTCTATCGCTATACGAAGTTAAGCGAAGAAAAACTCCCGTTAAACGATACGATTGGAATGGACAATCCATGGTTTTACCGTAACAAAAGCCAATTACAAACGAGAAAGACCAATGGAAAAGTTGCGGCAGGTTTGTATAAAGAAGGGACACACGAACTCATTGACTTATCGGAATGTCTTGTTCAGCATAAAGAGCTTAATGCCGTAACACAAGTAGTAAAATCTATTTTACAAGACTTATCAATTCCGATTTATGATGAGAAAAAACATAATGGACAAGTACGAACCATCGTTACGCGAGTTGGATTCGAAACAGGGCAAGTGCAACTAGTACTTGTAACACGAACAAAAGAGCTGTCAAAAAAAGAATTACTCATTGAGCAAGTTCGAATGAAGCTACCGCAAGTCACATCTTTTATGCAGAACATAAATCACGAGCGAACTTCACTTATCTTTGGTGAAGACACTCTTCATTTAGATGGAGAAGAAACGATTAACGAACGATTAGGTGAGTTTGCTTTTGATTTATCTGCACGAGCATTCTTTCAGCTTAATCCTACCCAAACGGTGAAGCTCTATAATGAAGCAAAAAAAGCAGCGAAACTCACAGGAAAAGAAAATCTAATTGATGCATACTGTGGTGTTGGAACCATTGGACAGTGGGTAGGTAAGAATGCAAAAGAGTTACGAGGAATGGACACGACGAAAGAAGCAATTGCTGACGCACGAAAGAATGCTAAGCAACACGGAATCCATGCGACTTATGAAGTAGGAACAGCCGAAAAATGGATGCCAATCTGGCTAAAAGAAGGCTATAAACCCGATGTTGTAATTGTGGATCCTCCTCGAAGCGGATGTGATGGGAAGCTTCTTCAATCAATTGTAAAAGCAAGACCCAAACGAGTGGTTTACGTCTCGTGCAACCCATCCACTCTTGCAAAAGACATTGAACAACTGATGAAAAAAGGCTATAAAATCAAAAACATTCAACCTGTCGACATGTTCCCATGGACCGCACAAGTTGAAAGTGTAACCGAGCTAACCCTGTAAATACAGGGTTTTTTCTCTATTCTAATAACGATTGACCACATTTTAACCACAATGAGTTTTCCCGTGAAGATCTTTATAAGGTAGGATTTTGCTAAACAAGAGTTTCTAGTCATTGTCCCCATCTTAGAGCTACTCTTATTTTTTGGTATTGGTTTTACTTCTTGTTTCGCGAAGGCGAGGAAAGACTAATGCCCATGTAAGAAATAGAGAGGTGGCAATTATTAAAGCATTTAGCCATTTAACCTGATCATCGTGAATTATGCTCAATGTTAAGTAAACACTACCGCACACGAGAGCTAATAGAAAAGAGTCAATCCATTTGTTAAATCGATACATGGGCGTACCTCCTATGTTTTTTTTAAAACAGTAAAGGAAAAGCACATAGATCAACGGTTAATCCAGCTGCAATAACTAAATGAATGAACCAGTTCTCTACGAATGAATAGTCACCGAAGTGAATGAGAAAGCAGTATGTAGAGGTAAAAGATAACCTCAAATAAATGATTATTCATCCGTACACTTAAGGACGTTAAAATATTAGAATAAGCAGTTAAGGGGAGTAGGTTAAACCCCTCCCTTAACACTACTCTTTATTAAAAACAGTTCGGTTTTTTTCACGTGATGTGACATAACAAATGAAATAAACGACTGTTGAAATGACTATAATTCCGAGGACTGATTGTGAATTAAGTCTTGAGACAATCATTAAAAAAATGGCTACTGCAAAACCTACTGCTAGGGCATTCCTAAAACACTTATTAGCGAACATTTTTAATCCTCCTAAAAATAAGTTATATCCATCCATACCTCGTATAAGGAGTGCTAAAACTAAGAATTTTTTCACACAAGAATTGATGCGGGTTTGAAAGAACGTTAACAACTGCGAGGACGTATAGATTAAATAGTACTAAAATAACAGTGTTCTAATTGGATTTTGTCCCAACAACAAAAAGAAAGCAGACTTCTTTTTCAAAGGGATTCTCCAATACTAAAGCAATAAAGAGGACTTCCTTTTAGGTGGTTCTCTTTTTATGTATGTAACCTAATGGAACAACTATACAAAATTAGATGGAAGCTACCAAAATAAATGGGTAAAACCTTATAAACTAAGAAAAATGATGAACAACCTTTGATTATTGTTGCTTTATTTCTCTATGTATAGTGAAACAATGTAAAAAGGAGATGGAAACCTATGCAGTATAGTAACAGTGAAAACAAGATTGAAAATTCAGCTTTTTATAGTGGTGTTACAACTAGAGAAGGTAGAAAGAACGGTACTACTTATTATATAACTACAATCGAAGTTTCAGAAGGGGTCACTCTCAAGCATGGGTTAGCTAATAACGCACAAACAGGTGAAACTGGAAGGTCATTTGCACAACGTAACTCAAATACAGTTACATTAAATGCAGGTATTTTTCACCCTACTCAAATGACTTTATCGGGAGTCAATATTGTTAATCGAAGAATTCTATCCGATAGAAGAACAGATAAAGCTAGATACATCCTTGCGTTTAATGATAACAATCTATTTAAAGTATTTCGACCTCAGACTACAGCAACCACAATTTTGAATGAGGGCTATACGAATGCAGTCACTGGGTTTATCCCTTTAATAGAAAATGGTGCTAAACTTCCCCAGACTGTTTATGATGACTATGAGCATAATCAAAATCCTCAGCCCGCACAAATTTTTGGTCAAAAGACTACTGGAGATATTGTCATTTTGACTGTAGATGGTCGTACGAATTTTGATAGGGGCTTCACTTCCCATGAGTCAGCAGAAATTATGTTGCAGGAGAAGGTTGCTTTTGCTTTTACACTGGATGGCGGTGGAAGCGCTCAAACCATAGTGAGAGGTGCCATGGTTAATCGGTCAATCGATAATAATGGCATGACGGAGAGAAAAGTACCTGATTTCTTTTACATTCAAAAACCAGTGAACGGTGTTTCGGCTCAAGATCTTCACTCGTTGGGATCTGACGTTGGCAGGATCTCTAAACGCCTTCAAGAAGTAGAGTCTATGGTACAGCGAATTGATGAGTATAACAGGGGCTTTATACAACTTCGAGGAGTGGAGGGTTATAAAACCCAAGGAATTGAAGTGTGGGAGGGGAACAACCGCAAAGTGAAACTGAATTTACGAGAAGAATTTCTGTCTTTGTACGATTATCAAAATGATCGAACAGTTTTTAGAGTCCAACCAGATGGTACGATTTCATCTTTAAAAGGGACACTAGGCACATTCCACAGTCAATCCAAAGCTTTAACAGATGCAAATGCAATAAGCGAGAACGGTCGCTACTGGATCAGACAAACTGGCGCTATGAATGTTCCTGCCGGACAAACAGCCTGGATGATTGATCACTATCAGTTAAATAATGATGCTTTGCAAATAGCTACACCATTTGTACAATCTTCCATTGGATTAAGAAAACGTAGAAAGACTGGTGGAACATGGACATCTTGGATTAACGCCTAGCATATTGACTCCTTAGTTGTTTGAACAAGCTCATATTATTTGCGAACGGAAATCTAATCAAAAACCCCTTACTGAAACAGCTTTTTCAGTAGCAGATGAAATTAAAAAATTTAAAGAATTACTTGACGATGGAATCATTACAGAGGAAGAATTTCATAAAAAGAAACTTGAGCTTTTACGTTAAAAAGAACCCTTATTGGTATTGCCCCTAAAAAGTTAGAGTGCCAAGCTAGCATTTGGGGTGTAGCACCATTAAGGGTTTATTTGTATGACCGTAAGTTAGAGGGGCTTTTATTCATTATCGCTAATTAGAGAAGGATAGGTCATCATAAGGAAACTGGTTCCTTTTAAGAAGAGGCTAGAGAAAAACGCTAAAAAAGTAGAAATTCTTTTATTTTTCGACAGCAATATTTTTGTTGTTGCTATATAATAAACATTAATCACATCCTACGTCACCGTAGTGAAGAGAGGGGCGTCTGTCTTGTCTAATTATCTATATCAACTTGTTAGCGATTATCTAAGTATAGAAGGGAATAAGCAAGTAGACATCTCAAAAGCAACAGGAATTTCGAAGCCGCTCATTTCTATGTTTGTGGATAAAAAAGGTCAGAAAGATCTGCAGTTTTCTAATTCCTTTGCTATTATTCGCTATATTGAAGAAGAAGATTACTTAGATGTAATGGATGATTACTGTCGGACGTTAACGAAGCCAATTGGTATTTTAAGTTCCCTCGAATATGCTTCGAATTTTAACAGGAGAGATTTGCTTGATGATTTGTTATCTGTTCATCAAGACCATAAAGGCGAAGTAAAGGAATGGATAGACATATACCGGTTTGAGCGGGATAAAGGTTTACTGACTCCAGAAATGGCATGGGAGAGATGCCGAAGCTTATTTGGAAAAGTGACCATACCAGAAGCGCTGTTAAAGCTGGAGTTAATTGAATCTACTTTAACATTCAAACATAATTTTTACGATATGAACAATTTTCTTGCGAGAACAGATCGAAAAGTACATGTACTGCGAGAAGGGTTTTTAAAAGATTCGTTGTTACTTAAATATGATTTACAACGAGCTTATGATAGTTTATATAACCGCATGGATATTCAAGATGCAATACAAAATGCGAATAAAATTCTTAAGAGCCCGCTAGCCTCGGATTTCATTGTAGCTAGTGCGAATCACTTACTTGGACATGCCTATCAAGGTCATTCTGTTGATTTGGCTATTCGTTATTTGGAGATGGCTCAAGCTTGTTATAAAAAAGCAAATTCAAAGAAACATGAACAGATGGAACAAGATATAGCATTTGTGTTGAGTATTAACAATGTCATTCATGATCGCTGTTTAAGCTGTGGAGATGAAGAAGAAGTTGCTCATCAACATTACGTTCGAGGGGAGGTGAATAAGGCACTACGGTTGCTTAAAAGTCAAAGTCAACTAAGTCCTTTTGGTAAGCTCTATTTAGGTTTATGTACAAAAAATGTACATCATGTGTTTGAAGGTTACGGCGAAATGAAGCAAAGTGGCAATAATTACTTTGCAACGTTCTTCACAACAAAGCTAGATAGTATAATTTAAAGAGGTGTTGGCGTATAAAAAAGGTAATGATAAGTATCATCGTTGTGATGTTATTTTTACTAAGTTCGCCGTTTGCTCAACTGACAACGGGTACTACACCTGATTTAGTTGAAGTAAAAGGCGGGCCGACGCAACCCGGCGGAACTTAATAGGACTGTGAAACCATTCTAACTATATAGATAAAGAAACTACATTTCGTTATATAATATAAAGACTCCTTAGAGAGTCTTTTTTCGTTTTGCTAGAGTTTTGTGGAGAGACGCTCTTATTTCTCGATAAAAAATGATGGTGTTCATAAACAGAATTCCCCCGATTACTCTGACGGTACGTGCAAGCCACTCTAGCTCAATTGTTACAGAAAGCATAGTGAGGGTTGGTCCAAGTGCAAGCAGTAAAAGCATGATCGTACGTTTTGTGTTCATCCTGTATCCCTTTCCTCAAACATAGTATGACTACAGTGTAGCAAGAAGAATGAAAAGTAGGAATCATTTTTAATTGTAAAGGGGTAAAGTGGAGTGGTGCGAGGACAACAATATTTATTTGAACTAGGCATTTGTTTTAACCGTGGTACAATCGTTACATAAGATAAAAGAAAAACGTCCACGGAGTGTGAGGAGTCATGCAGTTATACAAGACACACATTATTCATCCCCATACCCACGTACCTCTTATTGTATATTATAATCAAACAGAGGGATTTGTTAGCTTTGAGCGAGATGAAAAGGTTTTAAAAGCAATTTATAATGTAAAGCGTGACTTGGCATTAAACAAGCAGTTTCAAGAGAGTCTTCGAAGAGCTACACAACTTTGTCAAACTCAATATCCACTTGATACGTTAAGGCAAGCAGAGCAGTTCTTAAAGAAGCTTGGTATTGAGGAACAAAGTATAAAGTTCGAGAAAGTGCTACTTCATTAAACTAGCGCATGGTGTCAGGATTGACTGAAACCATGCGTTTTGTCATTAGTTTAACAGTTGTTTGAGTGCGACTTCCAGTTCGTTGTACTGAAATGTGAAACCGTGTTGAATGGCTTTACGAGGAAAGATGTAGGCTCCATCAAGGATAAGCGTACTCATTTCGCCAAGAGTAGTCTTTAAAGCAAAAGACGGTGCAGGCAGCCAATGGGGACGATTCATTACTTGAGCAATGGTTCGATTTAGTTGATTCATGCGAACCGGGTGAGGGGCTGTTGCATTTAAAGGACCAGAGATCGCTTCTTTTTCAATAGCAAATAAGAATAAACGAATTAAATCGTTACTATGAATCCAAGACATCCATTGTTTTCCTGATCCTACTTTCCCGCCGACAAAAAGTTTGTAGGGGAGAAGCATTTTCGGAAATGCGCCTCCTTCTTCATCGAACACAATGCCAATTCGCATATATACTGTTCGAATACCAAATTCTGAGGCTAAGGATGCGGCATTTTCCCACTTTTGGGTTACCTCACCAAGAAAAGGTGTGTTCGCTGGCTCATCCTCTTCTGTAAATTGTTTTGTATCAGAATAGCCATAGTAGCCCATAGCTGAACCATTAACTAAAACAGTGGGCTTTTTCTTCAGTTGTTTCATTATGGAAATGAGTTCGGTGGTTGCTTCTAGTCGGCTTGAGAGGATACGTTCTTTTTTTAATGCTGTCCACCTGCCCATGATTGATTCTCCTGCCAAATTAATAAATGCGTCTGTTCCTTCTAAATGCTCAGCAGGAGTGGCCTCTGGCTGAAGCCATTCTACATAGGAAACGTGTTCTTTGTTTTGCTTATTTGCTGCATTTCGCGTTAAAATAGTGACGGAATGTCCTTGTTCGACTAAATAGTGTGTTAATTTTTGACCAACTAATCCCGTACCTCCAGTAATAGCAATGTTCATGTTTTAAGCTCCTTTATAATTGTTTGTTTTTGTTATACCCTTTACCGTAACGAATAACACGTTAAGGCATGACTAATAAAGAAAGGAGCGAGATTGTTGCCGACTATATCAAAGATTACGGTGCAAAAAAAGGCAAAGCAGCGATACAATATTTATGTACTTGATCGTCAAATAGAGCGTTATTCATTTAGTGTTGATGAAGACATCCTTATTAACTATAACCTGCGCAAAGGGATGGAGCTTGATGAAGCGGCTATGAAAGAAATTGCCGAAGCAGACGAGGCAAAAAAGACGTTTCACTTGGCCGTTCATTATTTATCTTTCCGAATGCGTTCTGAAAAAGAAATGAAAGAGTATTTAGTAAAGAAAGAGCGGGAAGAGAGCCATATCTCGCAAGCCATTCAGCGGTTAAATTCGGAAGGATTGATCGATGATTTGGCGTTTTCACATGCTTTCGTTCGATCAAAAGTAAATCAGGGTTTCATTGGACCGACTAAATTAAAGCAGCAACTTTATGAAAAGGGTGTTGCTGAAAAACATATAGAAAGTGCTTTGAGTGAGTATGATGTTGAATGGGAAATCAATCGTCTTCAACGGTGGAAGGACAAGCAAGATCGAAAATCGGGTATCGTTAAAGATTCAAAACAGCAACAACTAAAAAAATGGCAAACCCAGCTTATGACGAAAGGCTTTAGTTATGAGGCTATAAGCCAACTAATACGCACATTTACAGATGAAAAGAACAACGAAGAAGAGCGGGAAGCATTAGCGTATCAAGGAGAAAAATTGTTTCGGACTTATAAAAAAAGATATACTGAACCTTTTGAGTTAAAACAGAAAATGATTCAAGCATTATACCGAAAAGGTTTTTCGTTTGACGATTGTAAAGCGTACGTAGATGAACAAATGAGAGGAATGTCTGAGTAAATGGAAAAGCGATTTAGTGACATGGATGAATATGAGCTAAAGCTAGAAATTTCAATGTTAAACGAAAAAGCTAAAAAAGCTGAGCAGTTAGGCAATAGTAATGAATTTGCCGTTTATGAAAGAAGAAAGACGATTGCACAGTCTTATTTAGTAGACCCAGAATCCATTGAACCTGGACAAGCGTATCGGATGACTGATGGGGTTACAATATTCGAAGTATCGTATATGAATGGCCGTTTTGCTTGGGGGTATCGAACAGGTGAAAGGGAGTTGGCAGGAGTTCCGATCTCATTATTAGCTGATAAACTAACGGATTAGTAATAAAAAGAGGCTTTCTTAATGAAAGCCTCTTTTTATAGCGCTAGGTACGTTTTCGCATCTGCGCTTCAAGCACGATATTGTGTTGACTTTGTTGGGTTTCACCATTCACTTGGTGGAAGGCGTGCTTTGAATTGGCACGCGGTGACATGAACGGATCTTGGTACAAACTGCTAAAACGCGATTGACTTTTTTCCTTACCCATGAATCATTCCTCCCAGTATTAAAACGTTTTAAAGTGGTTGGACGAACTCATTCGTTCTTTTGGACGATCATTAATCGATCCATCCGGACGCTTAGATGCGTTTGCATCAGCGTTATCGGCTTCTTTGCCATCAAACGAAATCGGATTTGGAAAGTTTTTCGCTTTATTTCGCACTCGTGAAACCCCCTCCGCCTTATCGGCTTACCATTAATATGACCGAATGAGCAGCTAATTATTGAAGGGAATTATAACCAGGTCATGTAATAATTTTTAACTTCTTTCTTAACGTTTCTTCACTGTAGACCCACCCTGTATAAGAGGTTATAACGTTTAGCTGTTCATCCATCTTAACGATTGCAACAAATGGATAATATCCGTTGCTGCGATAGCGTAGGTCAACAAAACGCACTTCATAGCCGTTGTCATCTGTTGCCTCCATCTCCCAACGATAGGTTGGTGAAAAAGAGAGGAATGCGGCTAAATTCTTGTCTGAACGTGCTGCTTGCATAACACGATCGTTTGGAATCGGATCAAACGTATAGCTTTCAAAGAAATGAATAACCCGATCTTTTGATTGTGCAACGTACAGCATTTCGGGTGTTCGGATGACTAAATGCCATCTATGCCAACGAATCGTTGGAGATACAAAAATGTGTGAAGCGTTTGGGTGTATTTGTCGTGCTTGGCGAACAACTTTTTGTTTTTGTTTATAACGCCAAACATAGTAACAAATGAGAAACAAATAAATCCCAATAAATGCGGGGCCTGGTGGTAGACCAATAATCCAAAGCATAATGCCGAAAACATGAGAGCCGAAAATAACAGGGTCAAAAATATTAATAACACCAAGTGCAATCCACCTGTTGCTTATCGGACGCAATGCTTGGGTTCCATATGCGTTGAAAATATCAACAAACACATGTAAGAAAACGGAGATAGCTGCCCATAAAAGCAATGTCGGCCAATGAGCGTCTTGAAAAAAGAGCATCAGACCACCTGAGATAATAAACGGCCAAAGAGACAATGCTGGTAATGAATGAGTAATACCTCGGTGGTGGCGAATATAAACGGCATTATTTCGTAATTTAAGAATTGTATCGAAATCGGGAGCATTTGAGGCTACTAAGGTTGTAGCTAAAACGGCTGTCGCCATATAAGGAGATGCTGAGACATTTGGATCTAACGTCGCAAGTCCAGCCAGCCCCACACCCATAACAATATGTGTGGATGTATCCATTCTCTTAAACATCCTCCTTTAATTGTGAAACATTCGAACGTTATTAAGCGCTACAATTGTTACGCATTTTTTTAACTTATGCTATAGTTATACCCGTCGTGAAGTAAACTAAGCATCCTTTCATGATGAATGTATTGATCCGACAAGTCAAGATAGTAGGTGATTGTTTGAAAAACCTTAATCAACATAAAATAGAGTCGTTTCAAACCAATTTAGTTCATTGGTATGAGCAACATAAACGAGATCTCCCTTGGAGAAAAAAACAAGATCCTTACCAAATTTGGGTTTCTGAAGTCATGCTTCAACAAACAAGAGTCGATACTGTTATTCCTTATTATGAACGTTTTATGCGATTGTTTCCAGAAATGGACGATTTGGCCTATGCAGAGGAAGACGCGATTTTAAAAGTGTGGGAAGGTTTAGGCTACTATTCCAGAGTGCGTAATTTGCAAAAAGGTGTTCGTGAAGTGGTAGAGCATTATGGAGGGCAAGTACCAAAAAGTAGAAAAGAGATGGAATCATTAAAGGGTGTAGGTCCATATACAGCAGGGGCTATTTTAAGTATTGCCTATGATTTGCCAGAACCTGCAGTAGACGGGAATGTCATGCGTGTGTTATCACGTGTATTTCATGTAACAGATGACATCGCTAAGCCGAGTACGAGAAAAATTCATGAAGCCATTCTATACGAGGCGATCGATAAAAACA
Source organism: Shouchella oshimensis (assembly GCF_004375095.1). Taxonomy (NCBI): domain Bacteria; kingdom Bacillati; phylum Bacillota; class Bacilli; order Caryophanales; family Bacillaceae; genus Shouchella; species Shouchella oshimensis. The sequence continues at coordinate 246,399 of NZ_SNUX01000003.1, forward strand.
ATCCGTCTAGTTTTAATCAAGGGTTAATGGAGCTAGGCGCACTTGTCTGTACACCTACATCACCTGGTTGTTTACTCTGTCCAGTAAGGGAACAATGTGAAGCATTTTCTTTAGGACTGCAAGAAGCGTTGCCGATAAAAAGTAAGAAAAAGAAAGCAAAAACAATTCATTTAGACGCGTTCCTTCTCATTGATCAAGAAAAGAAAGTCTATATCGAAAAACGCCCGTCTGAAGGATTATTAGCTGGGTTATGGCAATTGCCAATGCTGCCACAAGCGTCTTCAGACGACGAAAGACAAGAAAGTCTTCAACAGGCGTATGAAATAACAGAAAAAGTTCATAAGCAACCTTTTCATGTAAAACATGTTTTTAGCCATATTATTTGGGAAATTGATCTTTATATAGGTGATGTTTCTTTATTAACAGTTCCAGAGCAATGGAAAGCTGTATCGAAAGAAGAAATAGAAGGATATGCGTTTCCAGTATCGCAACAAAAAGTTTTAAGCTATTGTCTAGAGGAGGGTTTAATTTGAATCTGCAGTTAAAAGGAAAGACTGTATTTGTAACAGGTGGAACGAAAGGGATAGGCAGAGCGATTGCGCTTGCATTTGCTGCTGAAGGATGTAAAGTGGCTGTATGTGCAAGAGGAGAAGGGGAAACGTTTCCGACTGACATTCCCGTAATTTTAGGGGATGTGACCAAATTTGAAGAACGAGAGCGGATTTTTCAAGAAGTGACAGCACGAATTGGTCCAATAGATATTTTAATTAATAACGCTGGCGGAAGTAATGGTGCGGAAATCGAGAAGACCACAATGGATGAATTTCAACAAGCGTTTGAATTAAATTATTTTTCTGCGGTCCATTTTTCGAAACTTGTTTTACCAGGAATGAAAGCAAACAAAGAAGGCGCCATTATTCAAGTTAGCTCCATTTTTGGTCGCGAGTCAGGTGGAAAAGCAACGTATAACAATGCAAAAGCAGCGTTAATTAGTTTCACTAAAGCATTAGCTGATGAAGTCATGCATGAAGGCATTCGCGTTAATAGCGTTGCACCAGGGAGCGTTTTACATCCTACTGGTAATTGGCAGAAACGCCTTGATGAAAATCCAGAAAAAATAAACCAGTTTGTACAAACGAACATTCCAGCAGGGCGTTTCGGTAAGCCTGAAGAAATTGCGGATGTTGTCGTATTTTTGGCTTCTTCAAAAGCTAGCTGGGTAACTGGGTCGAGTTTACAAGTTGATGGTGGACAATCAAAAATGAACATGTAGATAGGGATGAATTCGAATGAATGAACGGACAACCATCCTTAGATCGGTGTGGAGGTCAGGTACTCGATAGATAGACAGGGCTAATTCGCTAAAGGTTTACGAATGAACTTAAATGGAAAAGCCCTGTTTGACTATTATAAACCTGGTGTTGAATCGTCTTCGTTTTGCAAATGGATTTCAGAAATTTTCTGTTTGGTTTCTTCTGTTCCTAATGCATAAAGTCGATCGTATATATCATTCATACCAGTTTGATATTCGTCTTTATCAGCATCAGCTGTTACATCATCAAAGTGCTTAAAGCTAAAGAGGTTTCCCAGTTCCACATCGTGCTTATGAACTTCACGAAGGAGCCGTTCAAATTCTTCCTTTTCTGCTTCAGTAGCAGAAATTTCGTATTCAATTAATTGTCCATCATCTACTTTTGTTAAGCTAATCGTGTCCATACTAATTGGATTTAGATTAACGTAGTAAAGTTGTTTGCTATTATCCATCGTTTTGCTCCTTAATCATAATGAACTTCTGTCCCGCTGGTCCATGTAGCTTGGTGATGAAGTCCACCACGCTTTTCGATTTCTTCAATAATGGCTTTATGCTTTGAATTTCCTTGTACGTTTAGATAAGCAGTCATTTGTTGCATTCCGTGGTGAAAGAAGGCTAGTTCTTTATCAGTCCAATCTTCTGGCTTTACCATTTCTAATTCAGATAAATCTCTTCCTACATACATGGCGAATCCCTCCTATTGTTATTAGATTGTCTGTTATAAACGGTGCCTATACGTTATAATGAGTCGAATAGACACAGTAAATAATTGGAGGATTACATATGGAAAGAAAAGTTGCATTAATTACTGGAAGCAGTCGTGGAATTGGTAAAAAGATTGCCATTAAACTTGCTCAACAAGGCTATAATATTGTCATTAATTTCGCGAGAAGTCGTTCTCAAGCAGAAAAAACAGCTGAAGAAATTCGTGCATTAGGTGTAGACGTGTTAACGATAAAAGCGAATGTTGGCAAGCAAGACAAAATTAAAGAGATGTTTGCGGAAATTGATGAGCGTTTCGGACGATTGGACGTTTTTGTTAATAATGCAGCTTCTGGCGTTTTGCGTCCTTTAATGGAGCTTGAAGAAAGCCATTGGAACTGGACAATGGACATTAATGCAAAAGCACTTCTTTTTTGCGCTCAAGAAGCAGCAAAACGAATGGAAGTAACAGGCGGAGGGAAGATCGTTAGTTTAAGCTCACTTGGCTCCATTCGTTATTTAGAAAATTATACAACAGTAGGTGTATCAAAAGCCGCTGTTGAATCATTAACACGTTATTTAGCTGTTGAACTCGCTCCTAAAGGCATTGTTGTGAATGCCGTTTCTGGTGGTGCTGTGGATACAGATGCATTAACCCATTTTCCAAATAGAGAGGAATTGCTAAAAGATGCTGCTGAGCGAACACCGGCAGGAAGAATGGTTGAAGCAGATGATTTAGCAAAAGCGGTTATGTTCTTACTATCAGACGATTCCAGTATGATTTGTGGTCAAACGATTATTGTAGATGGTGGCATTTCACTTCTGGCATAGCTTCAAAAAATGTTTGTATAGAAATCACCTCCTCGGGAAAAGTTAAATAGCGTGGAGGTGATAACCATGAACAACAAAGCATCTAAAACAAACAAAAACCAAGTGAAGAAGCAAAACCAAGCTTCTGAACAAGGGTACAACGCTGAATTCGCAAGTGAAACAGATGTACAAGAAGTGAAAGAGCAAAACGCTCAGTCAGCTTCTAAGAAAAACCAACAGTAATTGTTGGGAAAGAACACCTTTTTCCATTCGGAAGAAAGGTGTTTTTTTCTGTCACATTCCTTCTATATTTGCGTTATAGAGTGTTTACGTTTTAAATAAAGTATGAACATTGTATAATATAAATGTAGAGTAGCGTTGGATAGTAAACAATTTGGTAAAAATAACACCGAAAGGAGAAACGTATGAGCTTTCCTAAGGAAGGCAGCACCATCCAAATACAAAGTTATAAACATAATGGTACGCTTCATCGAATATGGGAAGACACAACGATTTTAAAAGGGTCTTCCAAAGTAGTGATTGCGGGTAATGACCGAATCATTGTACGAGAATCTGATGGTCGGCATTGGCGCACAAGGGAACCAGCGATTTGTTATTTTGATGCGGACCAATGGTTTAATACAATTGGTATGATTCGCGCAGATGGGATTTATTACTACTGCAATATTGGAACACCATTTACATGGGATGAAGAAGCACTTAAATATATTGATTATGACTTGGATATTAAAGTATATCCTGATATGACGATGAAGCTGCTTGATGAAGATGAGTATGAACTGCATAGCAAATTAATGCATTATCCTCCTGAACTTGACGCGATCTTGAGACGGAGTGTAGATGAATTAATTTCATGGATACATCAACGTAAGGGTCCATTTGCACCTCAATTTGTTGAAAATTGGTATGAACGGTATTTGCAATATCGGTAAAGGTGAGCTTGTGAAAGCAAGCTTACTTTTTTCCTGAGAAAAGAGGTTTAACTTGAATACGATTAAACGTTATATGTTTTTTGTGAAACCATACAAAAAGCAAATTGGTATTACCATTATCATTGGCATCTTAAAATTTGGGATTCCGCTTTTATTCCCTCTAGCCATGATGTACATCATTGATGATATTTTACTAAACGAGACGATGACAACGGATGATCAGTACAATCAACTATACTGGATACTTGGTGGAATGGCTGTACTTTTCATCGTATTACGTCCACCAATTGAATATTACCGCCAATACTTTGCTCAGTGGATTGGAAACCATATTCTATTTGATATACGCGATCATCTATTCACCCATATACAAAAGCTAAGCTTACGATTTTACTCTAATCGTAAAGTGGGAGAAATTATTTCTCGTGTTATTCACGACGTAGAGCAAACAAAGAATTTTGTTATAACAGGTCTAATGAACGTATGGCTTGATTTAGCAACCATTGTGATTGCCATTATTATTATGTTAAATTTAAATGTTTGGTTAACGCTCGTCGCCATTTCAATGTTCCCGTTTTATGGTTTTTCAATTAAATATTTTTATCAGCATTTGCGAAAATTGACTCGGGTACGATCACAAGCATTAGCTGATGTTCAAGGTCATTTACATGAACGTGTTCAAGGGATGAATGTTATTCGAAGCTTTGCAAATGAGGATTATGAGCAAAACCAATTTTCCCACCGGAACAAAAACTTCTTAACAAAAGCTCTTGACCATACAAAATGGAATGCTAAAACCTTCGCAGTTGTAAACACAGTCACGGATATAGCTCCACTACTCGTGTTATTTGTTTCTTCTCTATTTGTCTTGCAGAATGGTTTAGAAATTGGTGTTATGAGTGCATTCGTGCTTTATATGGAACGGTTATATGGACCATTACGTCGGTTAGTGAATTCGTCCACAACATTAACACAATCCATTGCGTCTATGGACCGAGTGTTTGAGTTTATTGATGAGAAATATGATATAACAGACAAGCCAAGTGCAACAGCCTTGACGCATGTTGATGGAAAAATGACGTTTGATCGTGTCTCCTTTTCATATAGCGAGAATGACCACGCCATCCTGAAAGATATTCGATTAGACATTCCAGCAGGACAAACTGTTGCTCTTGTCGGTATGAGTGGTGGCGGAAAAAGCACATTGGTCAGCTTAATTCCTCGTTTTTATGATGTGACAGCTGGACGTATACTAATTGATGGTAAAGACATTCGTGATTTAGAAGTACGGACTTTACGTGATCACATTGGTATGGTGTTACAGGACAATATTTTATTTAGTGATAGTGTCAAAATGAATATTAAAATTGGAAAGCCAGATGCAACAGATGAAGAAGTGATAACGGCTGCAAAAGCAGCAAACGCCCATGATTTTATTTTAGGCTTGGAAGATGGTTACGATACAGAAGTAGGGGAAAGAGGCGTTAAGCTCTCTGGCGGGCAAAAGCAACGAATTGCAATTGCACGTGTTTTCTTGAAAAATCCGCCTATTCTTGTATTTGATGAAGCAACGTCTGCTCTGGATCTAGAGAGTGAGCATTTTATACAAGAGGCACTCGAAAAGTTAGCGAAAGACCGGACAACGTTTATAGTGGCTCATCGATTGTCTACTATTACAAATGCAGATCAAATCGTTGTAATTGAAGACGGAACGGTAAAGGAACAAGGTACACACCAAGAATTAATGCAGGCACAAGGTGCTTATTATAAGCTTTACAGTGTACAAGAAGTATAAAACCCAGGAGGGGAACCTCCTGGGTTTTATTGATTTTCATCTTCTGGGGCATGAGTGTGATGATTTTCTACTAATGTATCTAAATGCTCCAGCTCTTGCTGGTATTCAATTAATGCTGAAATGGCAGGTAGAAAGCTGTGCCATTGCGACAAGTCGAATTGTTCTTCTTCATAGAGGGTCACAAAAAGATTGGTCATTGTTGATTGACCTTTTTCAATTTCGTCAACATATTCATCAGTTGCGTGGGTATTCACTTTTCCGTTATAACGTAAAATAATCCGTTGATGATAATCAGTTAGTGACAAAATTTGTTCTTCAATACGACTTTGCACATTTTCCGGCAGCTGCAAGTAATCTTCAGATCGCTTTTCAATTGCTTCAAGAGCTTGATACGCTTTCTCAGTTGTTTGGATCATTTGTCTAAAAACCACAACTCTTCTTCGTTGTGAGAACGTTTTGGCGCGAAAGTAATTTCGCTCTTCTCGGTATAAAGAGAAAAGATTATTCGCTTTATCAAGTTCTGTACGTTGATGTTTAATATCTTCTCTAAGTGCGATTGTATCCGCATCATGGCGTGCAAGAAGATTTAACCACTCCTGTATCGCATCGGTTACAGTTGTCACCTTATCAAACACTTTATTTTCATACCTCGGTGGGATAAAGGCTAAATTTACAAGAAAAGCAGCTACAATACCGATTAGTACAAGGATAAAGCGTTCAGAGGCAAACTGGAGAAAATTATCAGATGGGCTTTCCATTATAATAATAATCGTCACGATTGCTGTTGGAATGATGGCCGCTTCAAGTTTTAGCTTAATAAAGATGGCGATAGAGAGGGTAACAACAACCCCAACAACAAATGGTTCGTGCCCAAACGTCATGACAAATAAAACACCAATGGTTGCGCCAATAAGGTTGGCTTGAACTTGATGGCTAAAGGTTCGTAACGTCCTAAATAAAGACGGCTGAATTGCGAAAGCAGCAGCAATGGCCGCGAATGTTGGTGGGCTAATGCCAAGCCATCGTGCTAAATAAAGAGCTAAAACAACTGCTAATCCCGTTTTTAATATCCGTGCTCCAAGTCTCATGTACGGATGTTTCCTTTCTTTTAGTCATCATTCTTTATATCTCTTACTCTTATGCAAAATGATAACCTTATACGCACAATTATTGATAAAAATGGTTTGCAACGATGTTAAATGCTTTTTCTGCGGCTGTAATCGTTTCTTCAATGTCTTTCTGTGTATGCGCCGTAGTAAGAAACCATGCCTCATATTTGGACGGGGCTAAATGAATGCCTTGATCAAGCATGGCTTTAAAAAATAAGCTAAACTGCTCTCCATTTGTATTAGAGGCGCCGTCGTAATCGGTTATCTGCTCTTCAGTGAAAAACACCGTCAATGCACCTTTCAAGCGATTAATGGTAATCGGAACATTTGTTTTCGCTGCAGCGAGGTAAAGTCCTTCCTCGAGTGTCATGCCGAGTTCATCTAGCTTTTCGTAAGTTCCTTCTTCTTTCAATACATTTAAACAGGCGATACCGGATGTCATTGATGCTGGATTACCTGCCATTGTTCCTGCTTGATAAGCAGGTCCAAGAGGAGCAACTGTCTCCATAATATCTACTCTACCACCGTAAGCGCCAATAGGAAGGCCGCCGCCAATGATTTTGCCTAAGGCAGTCATATCCGGTTTTACTTGAAGAAGATCTTGGGCTCCTCCATACATAAATCGAAATGCTGTAATGACCTCATCGTAAATAACGAGAGCGCCAGCTGCATGGGTCAATTCATTTATTTTTTGAAGAAATCCAGGTTCTGGTTCAACAATGCCAAAATTTCCGACTATCGGTTCTACAAGAACAGCAGCTGTTTCAGAACCCCACTTATCTAATGCTTCTTTAAGAGCATCGCTGTTGTTAAATGGAACTGTAATGACTTCTTTAGCAGTCCCTTCTGTAACCCCAGCTGAATCGGGGGTTCCTAAAGTAGATGGTCCTGATCCTGCAGCTACAAGGACAAGATCAGAATGTCCATGGTAGCAGCCAGCAAATTTAATGATTTTTTCTCTTCCAGTATAAGCACGTGCTACGCGAATGGTCGTCATAACAGCTTCTGTGCCTGAATTAACGAAGCGCACTTTTTCTAAAGAAGGAATAGCCTCTTTTAGTATGTGAGCAAACTCATTTTCGAGTCGTGTTGGTGTACCGTACAAAACGCCTTTTGCAGCTTGGTCTTGAATGGCTTGAGTAATGTCTGGATGAGCATGGCCAGTAATAATGGGGCCATACGCAGCTAAATAGTCAATGTATTTGTTTCCATCAACATCATAAAGATGAGCGCCTTCACCTCGTTCCATAAATACAGGTGTTCCGCCACCTACACCTTTGTAAGCTCGGGATGGGCTGTTCACGCCACCTACAATTAAGTCTTGTGCCTCTTTATAGTGTTTTTCGGATGTATTGCGATTCATATAACCCTCCAATGTGGTTTGCACATTTTTTGTACCCAACTATGATAGCATATGTTGCCGTTTAAGTGAGAATAAAAGTAAACAGGCGTTCTTTATTGAAGAAACATTTAAAATCGGATACGCTAGAATAAAAGTATAGATGGGGGATTATGAATGAACTTAATTGGAAAAGAAGCACCAGACCTAACACTTCCGGCAACAGGGAATAAAGAGATTACCTTATCTGATTATAAAGGCTCGACAATTGTACTTTATTTTTACCCTAAAGACATGACGCCGGGTTGTACGACTCAAGCATGTGATTTTAGAGATCAAACAGCGTTGTTTAAGGAGCAGGGTGCAGTAGTTATAGGAATTAGTCCAGATCCAGTTGACCGCCACGAAAAGTTTATGGAGAAGCATGGTCTGTCTTTCCCGTTGTTAGCGGATGAAGAATTAAAAGCTGCAAATGCATATGATGTATGGCGCTTAAAAAAGAACTTCGGTAAAGAGTACATGGGTATTGTACGTTCTACGTTTGTGATTGATAAGAATTTCACTGTTGTGAAGGAATGGCGTGGTGTTCGAGTAAAAGACCACGTTAATGAAGTTTTAGAATTTGTAAAAGGACTTTCATCATGAGCGAACAGGTGCTATTCGTTGTTAATCAAACAGAGGAACGCCAACGTGAGTTGAAAAAGACTTACGAGCAGGTTCATTTTAAATTCTTTTCATCTATAAAAGAAGTGACCTCTTTTACTGACGCAACTGTACTTGTAACATTTGGTGAAGATGTCACTCCTGAAATACTTAATCAGGCAAAAGAGTTGAAATGGATTCACGTCTTGTCGGCAGGCGTTGAGCATCTTCCATTTGAACAGATTCTTAATCGAAATATTCTTGTTACAAATAGCCGTGGCATCCATGCGACGCCAATGTCAGAACACGCAATGTGGATGATGCTGGATTATGTTAAGCGAGCGCGAGACTATCGTCAAGCACAAGCAGAAAAGGCTTGGATTCGAAATCAAAAACCATTAGAACTTACAGACTTAACCGTTGTTTTACTTGGTACAGGGGCGATTGCGAGTAAGATTGCAGAGCGAGCAGCCATTTTCGGTATGAAAACAATCGGAGTTAATACGGACGGAAGAGCCGTACGTCATTTCCATGAAGTAGTCTCTATGCGTGAGTGGGAGACAGCGTTAAAACAAGCTGATTTTCTTATTAATGTGCTCCCTGCTACAGAGAATACGAAAAAGATTTTAAATGAAGATGCATTTAGCCTTGTTAAACAAGGAGCAGTTTTTATAAACTTAGGTAGAGGGAATGCTGTAGTAGAAGCTGATTTAATACGTATGTTGGATAAAAAAATGATTGATCATGCGTATCTTGATGTCTTTAATGAAGAACCGTTATCAGATGAATCCCCACTTTGGGAACATCATTCAGTAACGATCACTCCTCATATTTCTGCATCCACTTCTTTTTATATGGAGAGAGCACTGAAAATTTTTGTTGAAAATCTTTCACTCTTTATAGAAGGAAAAGAGAACTTTGTTAATGAAGTTCATAGTAAGAAAGGATATTAAAAGGAGGGGTACCAATGAAATTGCTCGTGTGTATAATAGAAGACTTTTATGCGGACTATGTAGAAAAAGACCTTAGAGAGAAAGGTTACCGAATGACAGAACTCTCTAGCTCAGGCGGCTTTTTGAAAAAAGGAAGCACGACGTTCCTTTTTGGTGTACATGAAACCGATGTAGACCAACTACAGCAATCATTAAAAAATGCGTGTTTAGAAGTGGAAAAACGAAAGCAGCGTAAAGAGAGCAAAACCCATCGCTATACATCGTTTCTTGTACCAGCGGCTAATGCCACTCCTTTACTATTACAAGATCAAACGTAACGGTTTGGAAGCTACTCTAGAAAAGGGTGGCTTTTTTTTGATTAATCGTTACTTGCTAAATGAGCGTTTACAACTTATAATAAATCTAAAGTAAGAATAGTTTTTATTGAAAGTGAGGGTGCAGACCATGGCCAATCATAGCTTGTTAGAAGCAATTGATGCGCTAAAAAGCACTCGTGTGCGTATGACTCCACAGCGTCATGCAATACTTGAATTCTTATATGAGACGAAAGCACATCCAACCGCAGATGAAATTTATAAAGCTTTAGAAGGTCGCTTTCCTAACATGAGTGTTGCGACTGTTTACAATAATTTACGCGTTTTTAAAGAAGTCGGCATTGTAAAAGAGTTATCCTATGGTGATTCCTCAAGCCGTTTTGATTGCGTCACGACAAATCATTATCATGTGATTTGTAAAAACTGTGGAAAGATCGTTGATTTTCATTATCCGGGTTTGGATGAAGTTGAAACGCTAGCTGAGCATGTAACTGGATTTGAGATTGAGAACCACAGAATGGAGATATACGGCACGTGTGTTACGTGCAAAACGGCACATTAAAAAAGTCACTCTAACGTTAGAGTGACTTTTTTATGCCTTATGGTGATTGGTAGTTTGTTTTTTTGCATTATAGGTTTCATCAAATTCACGACCTTCTAAAGAACGGTCCATCGTTAATGGTTGATCACAATGCATACAAGCATCGACTCTACCTAATACTTTTGTTGGTTTTTCGCAAGAAGGGCAGATAACAGGAACGGCTCTTGTAGATAACATGCCAATAAAGAAGTAAACAACTGTACTTCCAATCACTGCGAGCAAACCAAGAATCATTGCTATAACCATCACAACAGGATAGTCTCGAAAGAATATACCTATGTACATAATCAAGATGCCAATAAAAACGAGACTTAAAGCGAAGGTGCGAATCTTATTTATTTTGTTTGAATATTTCAGGCCCATAATCTTTTTCCTCCAAATTAGTATAGAAGGTTTATTCTATTCATTGATACAGGTATAGTATAACATAGAACCTTTAAGAATTATGACCGATCTTTCTTTCGTTTCTAACTACGATAGTGGCTAGTTTATAGTTTATGAATTGACTGGCTAACGGTTAAGATAAAATTAGACATGTTCTTAGTAGAGTAAATAAGGTTTTAAAAAAAAGTTTATAAAATGTATTGACGACTTTTTATCACCATGATATATTATTACATGTCGCCAGGGCAACACACTAACGACGACGTAAACAAAAAAGATATTGACCAAATGATTACCGATATGGTAAGATCATGAAGTCGCAAAAACGAGTTCTTTGAAAACTGAACAAAAGCCAAGCGTAAAAAGAGATACAAGGTATCTCGTCAATGAAGTTAGACACAGCTTTAAATTGTGCAAATGAGCAAGTCAAACACTTTTAACGGAGAGTTTGATCCTGGCTCAGGACGAACGCTGGCGGCGTGCCTAATACATGCAAGTCGAGCGGACAGAAGGGAGCTTGCTCCCGGACGTTAGCGGCGGACGGGTGAGTAACACGTAGGTAACCTGCCCCTTAGACTGGGATAACTCCGGGAAACCGGAGCTAATACGGGATAATAAAGAGAATCACCTGATTCTCTTTTGAAAGACGGTTTCGGCTGTCACTAAGGGATGGGCCTGCGGCGCATTAGCTAGTTGGTAAGGTAACGGCTTACCAAGGCGACGATGCGTAGCCGACCTGAGAGGGTGATCGGCCACACTGGGACTGAGACACGGCCCAGACTCCTACGGGAGGCAGCAGTAGGGAATCTTCCGCAATGGACGAAAGTCTGACGGAGCAACGCCGCGTGAGTGAGGAAGGCCTTCGGGTCGTAAAGCTCTGTTGTGAGGGAAGAACAAGTACCGGAGTAACTACCGGTACCTTGACGGTACCTCACCAGAAAGCCACGGCTAACTACGTGCCAGCAGCCGCGGTAATACGTAGGTGGCAAGCGTTGTCCGGAATTATTGGGCGTAAAGCGCGCGCAGGCGGCTTCTTAAGTCTGATGTGAAATCTCGGGGCTCAACCCCGAGCGGCCATTGGAAACTGGGAAGCTTGAGTGCAGAAGAGGAGAGTGGAATTCCACGTGTAGCGGTGAAATGCGTAGATATGTGGAGGAACACCAGTGGCGAAGGCGACTCTCTGGTCTGTAACTGACGCTGAGGCGCGAAAGCGTGGGGAGCAAACAGGATTAGATACCCTGGTAGTCCACGCCGTAAACGATGAGTGCTAGGTGTTAGGGGTTTCGATGCCCGTAGTGCCGAAGTAAACACATTAAGCACTCCGCCTGGGGAGTACGGCCGCAAGGCTGAAACTCAAAGGAATTGACGGGGACCCGCACAAGCAGTGGAGCATGTGGTTTAATTCGAAGCAACGCGAAGAACCTTACCAGGTCTTGACATCCTTTGACCACTCTGGAGACAGAGCTTCCCCTTCGGGGGCAAAGTGACAGGTGGTGCATGGTTGTCGTCAGCTCGTGTCGTGAGATGTTGGGTTAAGTCCCGCAACGAGCGCAACCCTTGATCTTAGTTGCCAGCATTTAGTTGGGCACTCTAAGGTGACTGCCGGTGACAAACCGGAGGAAGGTGGGGACGACGTCAAATCATCATGCCCCTTATGACCTGGGCTACACACGTGCTACAATGGATGGTACAAAGGGCAGCGAAACCGCGAGGTGGAGCCAATCCCATAAAGCCATTCTCAGTTCGGATTGTAGGCTGCAACTCGCCTACATGAAGCCGGAATTGCTAGTAATCGCGGATCAGCATGCCGCGGTGAATACGTTCCCGGGTCTTGTACACACCGCCCGTCACACCACGAGAGTTTGTAACACCCGAAGTCGGTGAGGTAACCTTTTGGAGCCAGCCGCCTAAGGTGGGACAAATGATTGGGGTGAAGTCGTAACAAGGTAGCCGTATCGGAAGGTGCGGCTGGATCACCTCCTTTCTATGGAGTATTTACTCTAGTCGATGTATGACCTCGGGTCATATAGCGCTTTGGATCTTTTGTTCAGTTTTGGAAGAATTCCTCTTCCAATTGAAAATGCGAAGGTAATGGATACCACGCTAAGAACGCCACGTCCTGTGGCAACGCCTGGTACCTACATCCTGTAGGCATGGTTCTTTGAAAACTAAATCATAATCAATCAACTCAAATTAGTTTTGTTCATCGGTGTTACAACTGTTTGAACGAGACGTCAAGAATTCATAAACCTTTTAGGTTAACCAATTGACAAAGAGACCCGAGTAGATCAAGGATGGGAAATGCTTGATGGAAGGAGCGTAGTTCGCTACGTAACTGACAGAAAGACAGGAACCAGACGAAGAGATACGATGGGAATCTGAAGTGAAAATGGATAAGTTAGAAAGGGCGCACGGTGAATGCCTTGGCACTAGGAGCCGATGAAGGACGCGACGAACAGCGATATGCTTCGGGGAGCTGTAAGTAAGCTTTGATCCGGAGATTTCCGAATGGGGGAACCCACCATCCGTAATGGGATGGTACTCCTGCCTGAACACATAGGGCAGGGTGAGGCAGACCCGGGGAACTGAAACATCTAAGTACCCGGAGGAAGAGAAAGCAAATGCGATTTCCTGAGTAGCGGCGAGCGAAACGGAATCAGCCCAAACCAAGAGGCTTGCCTCTTGGGGTTGTAGGACACTCTATACGGAGTTACAAAGAAACGGAGTAGGTGAATTGTCTGGAAAGACAAGCCGAAGAAGGTAACAGCCCTGTAGCTGAAACTTCGTTTCCTCCAGAGTGGATCCTGAGTACGGCGGGACACGTGAAACCCCGTCGGAATCCGGGAGGACCATCTCCCAAGGCTAAATACTCCCTAGTGACCGATAGTGAACCAGTACCGTGAGGGAAAGGTGAAAAGCACCCCGGAAGGGGAGTGAAAGAGATCCTGAAACCGTGTGCCTACAACTAGTCAGAGCCCGTTAACGGGTGATGGCGTGCCTTTTGTAGAATGAACCGGCGAGTTACGATAACGTGCAAGGTTAAGCTGATGAGGCGGAGCCGTAGCGAAAGCGAGTCTGAATAGGGCGAGTGAGTACGTTGTCGTAGACCCGAAACCGGGTGATCTACCCATGTCCAGGGTGAAGGTCGGGTAACACCGACTGGAGGCCCGAACCCACGCATGTTGAAAAATGCGGGGATGAGGTGTGGGTAGGGGTGAAATGCCAATCGAACTCGGAAATAGCTGGTTCTCCCCGAAATAGCTTTAGGGCTAGCCTCGAGTGATGAGTTTTGGAGGTAGAGCACTGATTGGACGAGGGGTCCCCACAGGATTACCGAATTCAGTCAAACTCCGAATGCCAAAAACTTTAACTCGGGAGTCAGACTGCGAGTGCTAAGATCCGTAGTCAAGAGGGAAACAGCCCAGACCATCAGCTAAGGTCCCCAAGTATACGTTAAGTGGAAAAGGATGTGGAGTTGCTTAGACAACCAGGATGTTGGCTTAGAAGCAGCCATCATTGAAAGAGTGCGTAATAGCTCACTGGTCGAGTGACTCTGCGCCGAAAATGTACCGGGGCTAAACGTATCACCGAAGCTATGGCAATCCCAGTAGGGATTGGGTAGGGGAGCGTTCCAAGGACTGTGAAGCTAGATCGTGAGGACTAGTGGAGTGCTTGGAAGTGAGAATGCCGGTATGAGTAGCGAAAAGAGGGGTGAGAATCCCCTCCGTCGAAAGCCCAAGGTTTCCTGAGGAAGGCTCGTCCGCTCAGGGTTAGTCGGGACCTAAGCCGAGGCCGAAAGGCGTAGGCGATGGACAACAGGTTGATATTCCTGTACCACCTCGTATTTGTTTGAACGATGGGGGGACGCAGAAAGGTAGGGTGAGCGCGCCGCTGGCTGTGCGCGTCGAAGCATGCAAGGCTGGAACATAGGCAAATCCGTGTTCCGTGAAGGCTGAGCTGTGACCGTGAAGGACCCAAGGGTCCGAAATCCCTGATCCTCCGCTGCCGAGAAAAGCCTCTAGTTAGAATACAGGTGCCCGTACCGCAAACCGACACAGGTAGGCGAGAAGAGAATTCTAAGACGCTCGGGAGAACTCTCGTTAAGGAACTCGGCAAAATGACCCCGTAACTTCGGGAGAAGGGGTGCTCTATTAGGGTGTTAAAGCCCGAGAGAGCCGCAGTGAATAGATCCAAGCGACTGTTTAGCAAAAACACAGGTCTCTGCGAAGCCGTAAGGCGAAGTATAGGGGCTGACACCTGCCCGGTGCTGGAAGGTTAAGAGGAGGGGTTATCCCGTAAGGGAGAAGCTCTGAATTGAAGCCCCAGTAAACGGCGGCCGTAACTATAACGGTCCTAAGGTAGCGAAATTCCTTGTCGGGTAAGTTCCGACCCGCACGAATGGTGCAACGACTTGGATACTGTCTCAACGAGAGACCCGGTGAAATTATAGTACCTGTGAAGATGCAGGTTACCCGCGACAGGACGGAAAGACCCCATGGAGCTTTACTGTAGCTTGATAGTGAGTGTTGGTACCATTTGTACAGGATAGGTAGGAGCCTTGGAAGCCGGAGCGCTAGCTTCGGTGGAGGCGTCGGTGGGATACTACCCTGATGGTGCTGACATTCTAACCTCGACCCGTGATCCGGGTCAGGGACATTGTCAGGTGGGCAGTTTGACTGGGGCGGTCGCCTCCTAAACAGTAACGGAGGCGCCCAAAGGTTCCCTCAGAATGGTTGGAAATCATTCGTAGAGTGCAAAGGCATAAGGGAGCTTGACTGCGAGACCTACAAGTCGAGCAGGGACGAAAGTCGGGCTTAGTGATCCGGCGGTGCCGTATGGAAGGGCCGTCGCTCAACGGATAAAAGCTACCCTGGGGATAACAGGCTTATCTCCCCCAAGAGTCCACATCGACGGGGAGGTTTGGCACCTCGATGTCGGCTCGTCGCATCCTGGGGCTGAAGTAGGTCCCAAGGGTTGGGCTGTTCGCCCATTAAAGCGGCACGCGAGCTGGGTTCAGAACGTCGTGAGACAGTTCGGTCCCTATCCGTCGCGGGCGTAGGAAATTTGAGAGGAGCTGTCCTTAGTACGAGAGGACCGGGATGGACATACCGCTGGTGTACCAGTTGTTCCGCCAGGAGCATCGCTGGGTAGCTACGTATGGACGGGATAAGTGCTGAAAGCATCTAAGCATGAAGCCCCCCTCAAGATGAGATTTCCCATGGCGTAAGCCAGTAAGACCCCTTAGAGATGATGAGGTTGATAGGTCAGAAGTGGAAGTGTGGCGACACATGGAGCGGACTGATACTAATCGGTCGAGGGCTTATCCTAAATTTCTTGAGTTTGAGTATGATGATATGATTTAGTTTTGAAAGAATCACCGATTCTTTTTAACAAGAAGGGACTATTCCCTTTTAGAATGAGTTTTACAAAGAGAAGCAAGGGATTTGCGGAAGTGACGATGGACTTGAAGGAGCGTACTCACGTACGTGACTGATAAGGAAAGAGGAAACTGACAAAAAAGCCCGACGCTTATCTGAAGTAAACCAAAGTCTGGTGGCAATAGCAAAGAGGTCACACCCGTTCCCATGCCGAACACGGTCGTTAAGCTCTTTTGCGCCGATGGTAGTTGGGGGCTTCCCCCTGTGAGAGTAGGACGTTGCCAGGCTTACATAAATACATTTTCCACAGTAGCTCAGTGGTAGAGCTATCGGCTGTTAACCGATCGGTCGCAGGTTCGAATCCTGCCTGTGGAGCCATAGCTGGAGAGCTGTCCGAGCTGGCCGAAGGAGCACGATTGGAAATCGTGTAGGCGGTGTAAAACCGTCTCGAGGGTTCGAATCCCTCGCTCTCCGCCAGATTATATTCATACATAAAAAATCGTAAATTAGTGTAATGGCCCGTTGGTCAAGCGGTTAAGACACCGCCCTTTCACGGCGGTAACACGGGTTCGAATCCCGTACGGGTCACCATTTTTAAACAGATGCATACTATATTGGAGGATTAGCTCAGCTGGGAGAGCACCTGCCTTACAAGCAGGGGGTCGGCGGTTCGATCCCGTCATCCTCCACCATTTATTTTCATTGCTATATGATGTTGTCAACATTATTTTTAACGACGCGGGGTGGAGCAGTCTGGTAGCTCGTCGGGCTCATAACCCGAAGGTCGGTGGTTCAAATCCGCCCCCCGCAACCAAAAATATGGTCCGGTAGTTCAGTTGGTTAGAATGCCTGCCTGTCACGCAGGAGGTCGCGGGTTCGAGTCCCGTCCGGACCGCCATACATAAGGCTCGGTAGCTCAGTTGGTAGAGCAACGGACTGAAAATCCGTGTGTCGGCGGTTCGATTCCGTCCCGAGCCACCACTTACTTTTGCCGGTCTAGCTCAATTGGTAGAGCAACTGACTTGTAATCAGTAGGTTGGGGGTTCAAGTCCTCTGGCCGGCACCACTGAAAAAAGTTGTTGACAGAACTAGCGGTATTAGGTAAGATAAGTATTGTCTTTTCAAAGTGGAGGGGTAGCGAAGTGGCTAAACGCGGCGGACTGTAAATCCGCTCCCTCCGGGTTCGGCGGTTCGAATCCGTCCCCCTCCACCATCCTAGGGGTATAGTTTAATGGTAAAACGAAGGTCTCCAAAACCTTTGATGTGGGTTCGATTCCTACTACCCCTGCCATTATTTAATTAAATTGATTACGGCGATCGTGGCGAAGTGGTTAACGCACCGGATTGTGGTTCCGGCATTCGTGGGTTCGATTCCCATCGGTCGCCCCATTATTGGGCTATAGCCAAGCGGTAAGGCAACGGATTTTGATTCCGTCATTCCCTGGTTCGATCCCAGGTAGCCCAGCCATTTTTGCGGAAGTAGTTCAGTGGTAGAACACCACCTTGCCAAGGTGGGGGTCGCGAGTTCGAATCTCGTCTTCCGCTCTTTGTTTATCCTAAGGCGGTATAGCCAAGTGGTAAGGCAGGGGTCTGCAAAACCCTTATCATCGGTTCAAATCCGGTTACCGCCTCCAACAACTTAATAACTATGAGATGGTCCTTACATACATGCCGGGGTGGTGGAATTGGCAGACACACAGGACTTAAAATCCTGCGGTTGGTGACAACCGTGCCGGTTCAAGTCCGGCCCTCGGCACCATTTCTCATAGTAAGCGCCCGTAGCTCAATTGGATAGAGCGTCTGACTACGGATCAGAAGGTTAGGGGTTCGACTCCTCTCGGGCGCGCTTTTTTAAAACCAGTTTAATTTAAGCTGGTTTTTTTGTTTTTTTCAATACTGCTTCTCTCTCTATAAAGAGCTACCGTTTAGTAGCTACATAAAAAAGAGGTGAAAGCAATGGAGAAGAAAATGGAGCAATCTTTTGATCAATTAAGCAATACTATTGCGCAAATTGAAGATGCACGGGTCGTTTACATTGATGATTTCATACCAGAGAGTGCAAGTGAAGAAGATCAAACGCCCTACTTTGAAGAGGCGCTAGGGGACGGAAACGTTAAATTGATTCTTGGTCCTAAACGCTATTTTGCAACGGTTCGGCTCCCAAATCGAACCGTTTTAGAAGGTCAAGGTATGGAGCTCACCACTATACAGACACCCGATACGGCATCGAACGAAGAATGGACCGTATCCGTAAAAGACAAAGATAATGGTGGAGAGTATATTGTTGTAAAAAATCTGAGCTTAGATGGAAATAGACGAAGAGGTGCAGAACCTGCTGGAGGAAGTCGTTCTAGTTGTTTAACGCTTCACGGAGTCAAATACGCTTGGATTACGAATGTTTTCGCGTATAATAGCACCCTACATGGATTTGATGTTACTTCGACAGGATTAGACTACCATTATGGTGGAGATGGGACGGTTGATAGTGGGCCATCACAATACGTATGGATTGATTCATGCAAAGCGACTGACTGGGTTGATGACGGCTTTACAACACACCATAGTGAATTTATTACTCTATCAAATTGTTATGCGTACGACCCTTCTACAAGGGGAAATCAAAATGGAATAGAGATTGACGATGGGAGCCGCCATATACTGCTGACCAATAATTACACTTCTGGTTGCTATGGTGGAATTGAAATAAAAGCACATGATAATTCTAGCGCTGCTAGCAATGTGCATATCAATGGCCATATTTCAAAAGAAGATGCTCGAAGCTATAATTTTCGACACATTGGTCATCATACAGGTGAAGATCCAGATTCAACGACGGCTTTTCATTTAACGGCTACAAACCTTGTTGCGTTGCATCCTAATAATAAAAAAGGCTTTCAAAACAATATTGACCCTCGTGCACTCGTTATAAGTGCATATACGAACGTAAGCATTACAAACTTTACTGCAATTGGTGATGAATCATATGATTTTCGAAATGGTCCTGTCGTTGCGATTCAGTATAAAGCTAGGAATGTCGCTTTGAATGGTGTAAATATTAGCAGATTTCATCGTGCAAGTGATGGTGTCATTGTTTATGGGGGAAGCAATCGAGGAAACCATATTTCATTAAACAATATCAACCTTTACGACGCTGGTGATAACAATGGGATTTTCGTAGGAAGCGGACATAGTCATGTAACGATTAATGGTGTTAATGCCATCCACTCAAGAAATGGTGGAAAGAATGCTGTTGAATCAACAACAAATTCAATTAATATTAGTCATGTAAATGCAAGCGGGTATGAAACTGCTGTAATCAGCGGTGGCGTTCGTTACACTAATCCAATTACAGTTATTTCAGGTGGCGCTAGGTTGGCATCTAGCACTGGAGAGCCAAGACATGATCAATCGATTATACTTGCAAGTACAGCTTCACCTACAGCCATTCAATCAAAAACGATGGTAGCCGCTTCATCTAATTCACATGCAGAAGGCGAAGGCTCTGTTGTAGTAGGAAGTGCAGGTAATTCTAGAGCACGTGGCCCTAGAAGTAGCATAATAAGTTCGAGTGGGGCGATTGCAGGACAGCCAAATGGAGGATTTGGTTCAATGGTGCTTGCGAGTAACCTAACAAGTAATCCCACTAGTTATTCAGTAGTAGGGGGATATGGTGCTTCAGGGAATTCAAGCAGTTCAAATCGCAAATGGGAGCTTAATAGTAGGAACGGAACGATTAGAGCTTCTGGACAAATTACAGGTTCAAGTACATTCACAGATTTTGCTGAGTACTTTGAAAGTGTAGATGGAGAACCAATTGAAACAGGCATGTTAGTGACATTAAAAGGGGACAAAGTTCAACTAGCAAATAAGGATGACATTATTATTGGTGTTATTACGGAAACGGCGGGCGTTGTATTAGGTGAAGCATCATTCCACTGGAAGAACCGTTATTTAACAAACGAATTTGGTGGTTTAATACTTGAACCACAGCGTATTCGCACATACGATGTAGACGAAGAAGGGAACACATTGCAAAGCTATCGGGAAGAGAGTGTTCTATTACCATTAGAGAACCCTCTGTTTGATTACAATGAACCTTATGTGGACCGCAAAGAACGAGACGAATGGAATATTGTAGGCATGATGGGCCAAGTATATGTACGCGTAAATGAAGATGTACAAACAGGTGATTATTTAATGGCCATTAATGGAATAGGACAACCTAGTGAAAAAGGGAATGTAAAAGTCATGAAGCTAACAAAGGCTTATAACGCTGCCTGTGGTTATGGTATTGCGCTTTGTTTCATAAAATAATGGATGAAGAAAGAAGAAGCTCAATAGTTTCTTCTTTCTTATACTTGATTACTTAACAACGACATCATGTTCTTCCGCTAATAGTGCTAATTCCTCTCTATAATGGTGCATAAGGGAGCTCGCTTCTATCAACGTGTCATTTGCTATTGTCATAGTAACAGAACCGAGGCTTGCAATAAACTCTTCTGAAAGGTGATAGCCTTCCAATCGAGTTGATGCTGCTTCGATATAAAGGTCGTGCAAGTCACTTACTTCAGATGTAGCTGGACGAATCGTTTCTAAATCAGAAACAAATTCACTATACGGATAAATGACATGTTCAGCTAAAAAGTCAGCGGCGTCATCCGGTTCGATTTCACCAATCGTAAGCTTTTCAAATTCAGACATAATTTCTAACTCTTTTTGAGAAAGCTGCTGCAACTCATCAGAATTAACATAAGAGTCCAGATCATCTTGAACATTATTACTGCAAGCAGCTAAACATATAAAAGGTAGTAAAATAAAAAATGACATAGTGAATTTATTTATCATTTTATCCTCCTATGTGAAATGTTGAATGAATTGGTATTTATTAGTACCCTTGTGAAGTGTACTTAAACATTTACATCTTTTTAGGGAATTGAATGCAATATCACTATTAAAAATAGAAAAAAACGTTGACGAATCATTTTGACGATGGTATATTATTACTTGTCGATAAGTTGTTATGCCGGTGTGGCGGAATTGGCAGACGCGCACGACTCAAAATCGTGTTCCTTTGGAGTGTCGGTTCGACCCCGACCACCGGTATCGTGAAACGTAGGTTGAAACACCTGTTAAATCAGCATTTCTAGCGTAGTCTAGGTGCTGATTTTTTGTGTCATACACACGACTACCCTTGAAAAATCGTACGCGACGAATCGTACGTTTAGAAAAATGCATCCGAACGAATGTCATTTTTATGACGTTCTTTTCAAGAGATAAAGTATACCTAATTTACGTTTTTCCTACGAAAAGCTCATAAATTTAAAAATTACAAAAAATTATTAACAATCTGCTTACAATGAGACAAAATTATGATAGACTGCATGTGATAGGGATAATTACGTAGTCAGAAAGAATGGTGACTTGTTTGAGGGGTTGTTTTGTATGAAGAAATTTATCATTTTCCTTTCTATAGTAGGTGTAATAGGACTTATTGGTTTTGGAGGCTTTTATTTTGGTCAGAATGCTCTTGAGCGTATGGCCTCATCAGAGGAGCAACAGGGCAGCGATACTGGGGACGACTTGAATAACCATTCAGGTGAAAGTGGCGTTCAAACAGAAGAACTCGTGCTTACTGCTTCTATTGATGAAGATTTACATGATTTATTTCCTAAAGATTTATCAGAGCGAGCGATGCAAGAGGCGATTCATTACATGTCCCACGGACTTGTAGAAGCAGAGCAAAAGTGGGGAAAAATCCAACTGACAGAAGAGCGAATTGAATGGTTGCTTGACATTGCTACTGTAAGAGCAGATGAGTTTACCCATGGTAGCCGCTATGAGCAAATTTTATTAAGATGGCACGAAGGGGATTTTAGTCAAGCTGTTGAAGACCATAACTTTGTCTGGGAACTATGGGGAGGAACGATTGGAAAAGCAACACGTTTGCTTACGCCAGCAGAGGTAGACACATATAATGATAAACATTTCTAATTTAATGAGCCACTGCACATACAAATGTGCGGTGGTTTTTGATTTTTTTTAATTGGCTTCTCTTTATAGTGTTGTTCAAAGGTTTTTTGTAAGAACAATGATGTAATGGAGGGATCAATATGTTTTTTTTACTCGCTTTAATTTGTCAAATTACGTTATTCTTTTTTATCACATTAGGTGCATTGGTAAATAAAATTGAAAACAAAATAGCATTCTATATTTTATGGATCGTTACAGCTATACCGACATTTTATCTAGTTTTTCAATAGGTAAAGGGAGAGACAAACATGAAAAAGATAAGTCGAGAAGCGGTTACGATTCGATTAGAAGAACAATATGGAATGCTGTCATCTGCAAAACAAGTACAACATTTATTAAGAGATATCCATTCTCTTCAATCAAGGGTACTACACGATGATTTTGCAGCTTGTGACATCTTTATTGATCTACAAGATGCTATAGAACAAGCCGATTTAACAAAGCGTCAGCGTGACGCGCTATACTATGTTTATATGTGTGATTACACCCAAGTTGAGACGGCAGAGAAAATGGGGATCGCTCAACAAAACGTCAGAGAGTTACTAAAACGTTCAACAGAAAGAATTGCAGATATTTTTTACTACTGGACTCATCATGATTTAGGGTACAGAGGAGGCATTTAAAATGACAGAACAACACCTTCTAGATCGTATGAAAGATTTAAAGATCCACGCAAAGACAGGGGTGATGTCTAGACCGGGACGGTTTAAAGAGATTGAGAAGTTGATTGAAGCTTATTACGTCCAACATGAGAAAGTGCCTCCTAGTTATATGCTAGAGAAACTGGCTTCTCTTTGTTTACATGAAGAGCTGAGTAATCGTAATAGTCATAAAATGGCTCAAGAGTGTTTTCCGATCTTAACGGATCATCAACACGCCCGTAGAAATAAGCGGGAGAAAGTATATCATCAGATTGAATTTAGGCGCTCGCCTATTACAGGCAGCCGATCGGTCTCCTATGTAAGTGAAGACAATAGCCATACAAAAGGAAAACAAGTGTTTTATGTAAGCTAAAAATTTTTTCGTTAAAACAAGAACGTATGATCGTGTTTTTTGCTTAGGTTCATGCCTTATAAGTGAGGAAGAGGAAAATTCCTTAAAGAATAAGAGAGGAGGCATACAAGTGAATCGAAATAACGTACAAACACAAACATTACAAAAAGGGGAGATTTCAATGACAGAACAACGTTTACCATTTAACTTACAATTTTTCGCGAAGGAATACAAAGGGGAAGAATTTATTTTTGCAGTGAAGGATAGTCAAGGATTATTACGTCCTTTTAACCAAACAGGCGGCTCTTTTAATCGTTCGTTTGATGAAATTGAACTAGATACAAAAGATAAAACAGGCAGTGATTATGGGAAAGAATCAGTGGAAGTGTCGCTTGAAGGTGTTGTAACAGAAGGCGACCCATTTATTGACTATATGGACGAAAAGCTTGATAACAAGGAATTTATCGAAATTTATCGTGTGAATAGCCGAAAGAAAACAGCAAAATCAGGTCTATATATGATTACATCTTGGGAGCAAAGTTACAGCAATGGAGAGCACGCAACATATACATTAAGCGCTAAGCTGAACGGGAAGTTAAAAAACGAAGATATGGTGGAAACAGAAGCACCAGCTGAAGAAGATCAAGAATAGTATTTAGGTACTAACGAGCGGCTGAAGGTATCTTTTATAGATACCTTCATTAATTCAAAAAAGGGGCGATGGCATCATGTCAACAATTGTACTTCAAGGAAAAGAATATGAATTAAAGTTAACGATGGAAAGTGTGAAATATTTAAACCGTGTGATTCAGGGCGGACCAATGGGGATCATTGGAAAAGCGATGATGGGTGATTTAGAGGCATTTCCACAAATTGTACACGCTGGCTTATTTCATCATGGCAAGGATTTCTCATTAAAAGATATTGAAGCTGAAATTGAACAAGCGATGATGAATGAGCAGCTTGATTCTGATGACATTTATAAAATTAGCAATAAGGTTGTGACGGAAAGTTTTTTCTTTCGCAATCAAGCGAAGAAACTAGTAGCGGACAATCCGGAAGCGGCGAAAGCATTGGAGATGTTAAGAGCTTAACACAATTAAATGGACTGACTTATGTAGAACGCCAACTCGTTACTTGTTGGCGTTATTTACGGTTAGAGCCCTCTATCTTTTACGCTTTGACTCCGAGAGAGTTCGTCTTGTTAATGGATGCTGAATTAGAATCGATACATGATGCAATGGAGCGAGAAGCACAAATTGCGTTAATGCATGAACAAGCTAGTCGTAGCAAGCGTCCTAAAGTAGCTGATTTATATAAACGCCCAAGTTCAGCTAAGAAAGAGGAGCATTCTATTCAGGAATCAGTCAAAAAAGCAGAGAAAGCTAAACATTGGCTACAACAATTTACATTTAGAGAAAGGAGGGAAAGAGTTGAATGAGTTAAATAAAGTGATACAGTCTATGAATTCGGAAATTGTTGATTTTACTAATAAGATAACATCCATTGATGGATCCATTACGTCTTTTACTGAATCCATTTCAGACATTGGAAAAGGATTCCAGCAAACGTCTGCAACGCTCCAAAAGAGTGGTGGAGAAGTGACAAGTAGTGTAGGAGAACTTTTTACAGCTGCTAATCAATTAGGTGGTGGCATCTGGGGTGATTCAAGTCCACTTGATGATATTGAACAGAAGGTATCAAGCGTTGCGTACGCCCTAGACCAGGCTAGCAAGTTATCCATTCCATTTTCGGACAAACTATCTGCTTCTTTTTCAGAAGTGACGGCAGAAGCTTCTCGAATGGTGACAAGTGTACTGCAGTCGACTACAACAACAATTACTTTAATAAATCAACTGGTTGTCAGTTTCACTGCACTAAAAGCAGCAGCAACAAATGTAACAGCCACTCTAATGAAAATAAAACCATTAGCTGCAGTATTTGGGTTCCTTATATCACCAATCGGTATTGTTGTTGGGTTAATAGCAGCATTAGCAGTTGGTTTTTTGTATTTACAAAATGCAAATGGGTCATTAGGTTCAAGTTTACAAGCAGTATGGGAAAAAATTTCGTCCATCGGAAGCGAGGTTTTTTCAGTAGCCTCATCTATTTTTGATGGATTTATGACTGGAATCGTTGCAAGGTTGCCAGAACTAGTGCAGTCTGGAGCAGCGCTTTTGCAAAGACTCGTTGAAGGTTTAACAACGATGTTGCCTGCTTTGGCCGAAACAGCTATACAGGTAGTTAGCAATATCGTTGAAGGCATTACATCCGCCTTACCAATGTTGATGGAGGCAGGCGTACAAATCATTTCATTATTGATTAGTAATGCTTCAAGGAATCTACCACTTATGTTGGAATTAGGAATTGGAATCTTAACAAGTTTACTAGACGGAATGGACTCAATGATTGGTACACTAGTTGAAGTGGTGATACAAGTTGTAACTCAATTAGTAGAAGCCATTACAACACAACTGCCATTATTAATTGAATTAGGTATGCAAGTGTTGATGAACTTAGTAGATGGCATTATGAGTTTTGTACCAACGTTACTAGAGACAGTAACCGGCATTATTACTATGCTCGTTGAAATGATCGTTGAACAGCTTCCTCTTATATTGGAATTAGGTATTCAATTACTAACCAACTTAATAGACGGTATTGTATCTTTGTTACCAATGATCATAGAAGTAGCTTTAGGCGTGATTGCTCTTCTTATAGAGACAATTACACAGCAACTCCCACTGCTGATTGAAATGGGCATAAACCTATTGATGAGTTTAGTGGATGGTATTATGACAATGATTCCAACGATCATTGATACCGCCTTGAATCTTGTTCAGACTCTTATTACAACATTAGCTGAACAACTTCCATTACTTTTAACGATGGGGATTGAGATGTTAATGAGTCTCATTGATGGCGTGATCTCCATTTTGCCAATGCTAGTAGCAACTGCTGTAGAAATCATTACAATGGTTTTGACAACTCTTACCCAGCAGCTACCTCTTATTATTCAGATGGGTATTCAGTTACTTGAGAGCTTAATCAAAGGGATTGTCACTATTTTGCCAATGATCATTGAAACGGCATTAGATGTTATTGCTTTAATTATTGAGAGCTTAACTCACCAGCTTCCACTGATAATTAATGCTGGAATCACGTTACTGGAAAGTCTTATCAAAGGGATTATGGATCATGTACCGGCTCTCTTACAATCTGTCGTTCAAATTATTACATCTATTATTAGTACACTCGCATCGAACTTCCCTTTAATTTTACAAAGCGGAATTTCTCTTATCGGATCTTTAATTGGCGGATTAACAACAGCCATGCCGATGGTTCTTAGTGCAATTGGAACCATTCTTTCAAGTGTGTTTCAAGCAATCGTAAATGGGTTCCCTCGTATTATGCAGCTTGGAACTCAACTCGTATCGCGACTTGCTGGTAGTATTTCAACAGCAGTTAGACGTGTTGTAACGGTGGGATCTGATTTAATTCGTGGACTTTGGAGAGGGATGAATAACGTAAAAGATTGGATTATTGGAAAGATTAGTGGGTTTATGGACAGTGTGGTTGGGAGTCTAAAATCATTTTTTGGAATTAATTCTCCATCAAAATTGTTCAGAGACGAGATTGGTCGTTTTCTTCCCCAAGGTTTGGCGGTTGGGATTGAAGGTGATCTAGGGTCAGTGAATCGCGCGATGAATGCAATGACGTCTCTTGTACCTTCTGAAATTGATCCTCCACACATGGCACCACTAGAACCCGTTCATCCAAACATGAGTCATTCTTATTCAAATCAGGTGCGTTTCTTTGAGAAAAAGAACAACGGTCGTTCGGTCGAGAACTTGTTAACAGAAGTAGTTGATACGTTACGAGAACAGAAGCAGCTGACGGTTCAAATGGATTCTACTGTTGTTGGTTCCCTCGTTGAACCACATATTACAAATGCTCAAGAGAGAAAATCAATGCGGAAAAATAGGTTTTACACATAAGATGGAGGTGAATCGTTACTATGCAATTTACGTTTAATGGGATCAGAAAAAAGTATATTACGGTATTAAGTCATCTGCAGCGACCTGTTCTACCGTCTATTTCTTATACAACGACAGAGCGAGTAGAAGCAGGTGAGCGGGTAACTGGTATGAAAATGGACTCCATGATTCTAGACGTGCCTGTTGTCATCTATCATCGTGATAAAACCATGCAAGAGCTAAAGCTTGAATTGTCTTCATGGTTATATAGTGAGGATGAACAAAAACTCGTGTTCTCCGATACACCTAGCCAATTTTATTTGGCTAGGTTTTTATCTGTAGAGCTTGAAGAGTATGAGCACTTCTCGAAAGGAATCATCCAATTTTTATGTCCAACGCCATACCAATATGCAGGAGAGATTGTTGTTCCAATAACGGAAGAACAAAGAGATATTCAAGTTGTAGGGCAAGTACCGGTGTTTTGGACATTACATGCTCGTATTGAAACAAGAACATCTCAGTTTGAAATTCGTAACCAACATGGTGAAAAATTAATTTTACAGCATCAATTTTTAGAAAATGATGTCATTGAAATTGATGCAAGTAAACGTGCCATTTATTTAAATCGTGACGCACGTATGTCGTTACTTTCATTTGAAAGTAGATGGTTTCCGTTAAGGCCAGGTGTAAATATCCTTTCTGTTTCGGCCCCGTCTACCATTACGTATCAAAATATCTATTTTTAATAAAAAGGAGGTGTGAAACATGAAGGAAATGTATGTATTAGACCAAAACGATTCTTTGCTTACTACTATTGGCGAGGAGAATGGCTTAATTTCCGCTCTTTTTCGAGAAGAATTAAATCAACTGCCTGATCAGCCATTACGTTTAACTGTGGATTCGGCGAGCAGTTCGGCACAGTTTGTTAAGGAAGAAAACCAAGTGGTTTTTCGAGATAAAGAGGGAGAACTTAGGCTATATGTGATTAAAGAAGTAGATGATCATTTTAGTGGGACTGAGCGCCAAACCTATGCCTTATGTGAAC
The DNA here is from genome assembly GCF_004375095.1 of Shouchella oshimensis. Taxonomy (NCBI): domain Bacteria; kingdom Bacillati; phylum Bacillota; class Bacilli; order Caryophanales; family Bacillaceae; genus Shouchella; species Shouchella oshimensis. The sequence continues at coordinate 274,736 of NZ_SNUX01000003.1, forward strand.
CTGCATTTATGGAGTTAAAGGAGCACTTAGTGAAAGAGCGCTCTTTTAAAAATGCCAATGCGTCAGTTGTGCTTGATTACGTGCTGAGTGGTACACGGTGGAGAGGTCAAGTCGACATTGATTTAGGGGATCAATCTATCCCACTTTCTTTTGAGTCATCGGTTGATGCCATCTGGTCTATTTTAAGGTTGTGGGGTGGAGAGTTTAAAGATACGATCACTTTTTCTGGTAATCAAATTACATCGAGAACAATCAAAATCCTTTCTCGTCGTGGGCAGTATATAGGAAAGCGTTTTGAAGTTGACCACGATATTCAAGAAATCCAGCGAACGGTTCTTTCTTATCCTGTAACGGCTCTTTATGGACAGGGTGCATCATCAGATGATCAGACAACTGACTTTTCCGAAGTAACATGGCAAATAAAAGATGGAGATCCGGCAAATAAGCCAAAAGGACAAGCGTGGATTGGTGATGAACACGCCTTAACTAGATACGGTCGTCCTTACGATGGAAAGCTGTTACATCGTGAAGGTGTTTATACAAATAGCGATATTGAAGATCCTGAAACACTTTTGCATGCGACATGGGAACATTTACAACGTGTAAAGCAGCCGGAAGTTCATTATCAGCTCACCGTTCAATTACTTGAACAACTGAGTGGCTATGAACATGAAAAAGTAAGTCTTGGCGACACGGCGCTAGCTTTTGATCGGATGTTTACTCGACCAATTGAAATTCAGGCACGTGTGATTGCAATTGAGTATGATTTAATGGATGTCAATCGATCTGCAACAGTTGAAATGGGTCAATTTTTGTCTGCTCATAGTTATGACGATCGGTTAGACCAAGTCATTCGCGAGATTAATGATAACCGAGGAAAGTGGAATCAAGGAAACAAACCGATCTCACCCGATCGCTTTCCCGATATACTACCAGATGTCCCTGCAAACGTAGAGGCAACAGGTGGATTTCAGACAGTGCAGATATTCTGGGCTTTTAACATAGAGGCTTTTTATGTGCAAGCCTATGAATTATTTGCTAGTGAAGTAAAAGGTTTTCTTCCTTCGCCAGAAACGCTTGTTTATCGAGGTTCGTTAAATGGGTTTAACTTTATCGGAGAAACAAATAAAGCGTATTACTTTCGAGTCCGTGCAGTAAATTACCATGGGCGCGCTTCAAATTATTCAGCAGAAGTAGAAGCTTCAACGGCTCGAGTTGTAACGGATGATATTCTTTTTGGTCCTGAATTGGCTATGAAATTACGGGAGTTAAATAAAGAAGCTGACATCATTGGAACGGATGGTATAAAGTTTGAGCAAATTGCGAATGATGCATTAGAACTTATTCAGCAAAGGGCAAAGGACTACAGCGATCAGGAAATTGCAGACGTTTATTCCATTCTTACTGAAGAGCTTGAGAAACGAATTGACAGTGCTCAATTTGATCAAGAAGTTCGTCGCATTCATCAAGCGATTAAAGATGGTGAAGATGCCCTAGAGGAAAAGGAAACGCAGCTGAAAGATGAAATTGGTCAATTGGGTGAAGGACTAACCTCAATTGAGAAGCATGTTACAACGGAGTTTGAGAAAGTGGATGGACGCCTATCTGCCACTCTGTCAAAAGGTGAGGTCGAGGAATTACTGACAGATAAAGTTGATTACACAACGTACAATCAAAAAATGACAACGATAAATGCGTCTCTTGAGGGCATCGATTTCCTTGTAGGTGAAACGAGCGGAAAAGTGGACCAATTGACTGGTGAAGTAACTGATTTACAAGATATTAGCTCAGAGTTAAGCTTAAATGCTGAAGGGTTCTCTACATCGATTCGTCAGTTGCAAAGTGAAAAACGTCCCACCACTAACCTTGCTATCGGCACATATAAGCCGTTCGTACAAACTAATTGGACGAATGTTAACAACCAAGTTGTAAGAGTCTATAATGTATCCGATCGTGTTCTCGGAAAAGAAGTGACGATCTCTTGCAAAATAAAACTTAAAGATATAAAGAGCGGTAGTGAGGGTTCGTCAAGGCTCACACTACAGTGGTTTGAAAACAATCCAAACGCTTGGCATACAATTCAGTCCATTACGAACTTAAGTGAAAATAGAGAGATTGAGGTTACTCAGACAAGACAAGTAAACTCGAATACAACAACGATACGCCTTCAACTAAGAGCAGATTTTATTGCATCAGGTACTGTTGAAATAACAGAGTTGATGGTAACAGAAGGCAAGCGAGCAGCTGCGTGGTCACCAGCTTTTGAAGATCTAATTGATGCGGAATCATACGCTGAGAGACAAACCTCCCTTGACTCTACACTAGAAGGGATCACAGGAAAAGTAGAAGAAACAACAAATGATCTAGGAACACTCACACATACAGTGGGACAGTTCAAACAAGACTTAGAAGGATTTTCTACAACTATCGGGCAAGTTAGCAAAGGTTTAGATAGTAAAGTAGACACATCTATCTACGACCAACGCCAAACATCCCTTAATGTTAAGCTGGACGAAATTACCGGAAAAGTGGAATCAGCGAGTAATGGTCTTGGAACATTGACAAATACAGTGAGTGAATTTAGACAGGATTTAAACGGGTTTTCGACTTCTGTACGAGAATTGCAAGTACAAGAAATTGGAGGAGAAAATCTTTGGAATAATCCAAACGATTTTAGTTCACTACGTGCTTGGGATGGCTCCTCGTTAACACTTAACAATCAAAATCAACAGATAAATGCTTGGAATACTACCGAAGCAACAAGAGTTAGGTCCAGTGGAGGAAATACAGCTCTTAAAGCAGTGTTGACGATTCTAAACGCTAATGACAAAGTATCAAATGTACCCTATACAATGTCTGTGTGGATTAGAAATAACGGAAGCGCAGTAGTCAATGTCAATTCAAATCAAGGTGGAGTCGATATTGAGCCTAGTGGTGAAAGACGAGTTTCTTATACTTGGACTGCTAATAGCACGAGTCACATTCAATTTCAGCTTCGTTCATCATCTAATCTTGATGTTCACATTTGGCGAGGACAATTAGAAAGAGGGAACAAACTAACAGGTTGGAAGCAACCGGCTTCTTCCTTTGTAAATACTGAACGTTATAATCAGCGGGAAACTTCCTTAGATGCAACATTAAAGGGCATCACTGGTCGAGTTTCATCAACTGAAAGTGGTTTAGGTTCCGTTACAAGTAGAGTTGGGGAGCTTGAGTTGACCGATACCAAATTTCAAACACGGGTTAGTACTATTGAAAAAGAGCAAGGTAGTCAAGGGGAGCGTATTTCATCTGCTGAAACCGCCATTCAGCAAAACTCTACAGCTATCGGTCTTCGTGCTACGACAAACACTGTGAACGGTATTAATGGTCGTTTGACAACTGCAGAAGGTACCATTCGCGTCATGTCTGATCAAATTGATCTACGGGTTAAAAGAGACGGCATCATTTCCGCCATTAATTTATCACCTGAGAGGGTTAAGATTGACACACGTTTGCTACAAGTAGGTGATTTTACTAACTTAGTAGATAATGGTGACTTTGAAGATGATGTTATTGGTTCAACACCAGCAGGTTGGATCGGTGGTGGGGTAACAGTCTATGACATGAGAAGTTGGAGTATTGATAATGGCTCAACGCAAACAATGGGCGCTAGGACTGGCAGCACTGGAAACATTGATATCCAACAAGAGCGCCTTATCAAAGTGGTGGCAGGAGATAGTCTTTACGTTGAGTTCGAATCGCGCTTTCACAGTAGTTCAGCTGGAAGAAGACATGCTGGAATTGGGTTTCGCAGGTATGATGCAGGAAAAAATCATTTAGGCTGGACTCAAGTCGCTCAGGCTACTGGCGGTACAACACAATGGCGAAAACTTTCAGGAACATACACGGTTCCAGCAGGAACTGCTTATATACGAATTTGGGTCACAAATAACCGAAATGAATCAACCGATAATATTATGTATGCTGACAACATTGTTGTCCGAAGAATGACCAATACTCAGTTACTTGTAAATGGTTCTATTACTGCCAACCATATGTCAGCAAATAGTATTACTGCCGCTAATGGTGCACTTGCTAATGCGTCTATTACAAGGGCGAATTTGCAAAATGCAATTATCCAAAACGCACACATTCAAGATGGAACAATTACTAGTGCTAAGATCGCTAGTTTGTCAGCGGATAAGATTAGCGCAGGTACGGTTACTTCAATAAGTATTCGTAGTGCCAATATTCAAGGAAGCACTATTATTTCTAATCAAGGAAACAGAAGAACTTCTATAGAAGGTGGAGAACTTCAGGCCCGTGGTCGTTACACGAGAACATGGTTTGGAAATACAAATTCATCTTGGGTAAACCTTCAATTAAAAGATGGTTATTTTATGGCTCATAATGAAACTAGGCAGAGGAGATTGTATTATTCCGATTTTGGCATCTCAACTTATCTTGAAGGGTTTAACGATGAAGATTCGAATACGGAATACCATGGATCTGGTGTAATAGAATTCTTTTCTCATATGTATAACGGAGGAGAGTGGGGAGCTGATAATGTCCGCGGTCTTACCGCATTTAGTAATCGGGGTAATATTGCATTAAAAACGAATACAAGAGATGTCATACTTGACGCAGATCGTGATGTGAAAGTTATAGCAAATCGAGGTACGATTGTTCTGCGACCGAGAGATGGCAACCGTTCAGGGAATAATCATTTTGTTTTTAATGTGAAAAATAACTCTAGCGCTAGCGATACAGATGGTTGGATTGCATATGGCTCCCCACAGACGAATACGCCATATGCATCCGGACTACGCTTTAAGAAAACTCAATCAGGTAGACCGACAATATGGGCAACGAATGGTAACGGGGATTATAATTCAGGCGTCTTTGAAGCGGATTCTTTTATTGGTGATTTTGAAGCAAGGGAGTCCAGCTCTAATGCCTATATGAAAGTTGATGGCTCTCTTCGAGTAACTGATCGAAGAGGTTATAACGGCGGAAATGTAAATTATCGCCCCATTCAAGTACAAGATGTAATTGCCAATTCTATTCGTGTGAATTTAGGTACAGGTGGGAATCGTGATTTGTATCTGGGTTGTTCAAGTAACAAAGTTCGTGTCACAAATAACAACATGTGGAATAGTGGTAGCCCCGGTTATAGGCCAATTGTAGCTTCAGATTTTGAACATGGTTCCTCTAGGAACTATAAAGCTGATATAAAAAAATATGAGGGTAGAAGCTTAGAAGTAATAAATGATTTGAGAATTATGTCGTTCTTTTTAAAATCTGATCTCGAACCAGATTCAGGGATTGATAAGCCAAGGCGGAAAATTGGAGTTATTGCAGAGGACAGTCCAAGCGTTGCTACCCCTGATGGCATGGGGGTGGAAAACGGGCGCGTTATTTTTCATTCTGTCAAAGCCATCCAAGAACTCGATAAAAAAGTAGAAGACACCGTAGATCGAGTGTCTTTTTTAGAGATTGAAAATCAATTGTTAAAACGAGAATTACATGAATTAAAGGAGCGGTTGCTGTGATTAAGTTTATGAAGAAAGAATTGGATAAAGTAGCGAAGTTTCTACTAGATATAGAGCTTACGGGTGTTGAGAATATCCATAGGATGCGTGTTGTGAATCAGTTGAAAAAACAACATGAAGAAATGGTTTCTGAAGAAATTGAGTTGTTAAAAGCACATGCAGAAGTAGATACAAATGGGGAGTTAGTTCGAACGGAAGCTGGTGGTTTTCAATTAAAAGACCAGAACGCGGCAATTGAATTTCGAACGCAGCAAGAAAAGCTTTTAAATGAACAGTTTGTTATGGCTGATTCCAATTTGAATCAAGCATTGGGAACGTTGGAACATGTTGTTATGAATCTTGATAAAAAGCTATCTAATGAAGAGGCGGAAACACACTTTATGATTGCTGAGGCTTTTGAGGAAGCAAAACTGAACCAAAACAAACAAGGAGATGATGAATAATGGGACAGGTAGAAAAATTAGATGTGCGTGTATCAGGTGTTGATTTCACCTATAACTTTGAGGAAGAGGTTGACGAAGTACGTCTTCGCTTTAATGTAACAGATCCTACAGGGGATATTAACGCAAATGGCCGGGTAGTCGTCACAATGGATGAATATGTTCAAGACCCACGTTTGCTTGCTTTAGCTGATTTGGCACGAGAGAAACTGATTAAGCGTTTAGAACCGAAAGAAGAGTCACAGACAGATTAAGTCAGGGGCTTTTTATTTTGCCAAAAAAGGAGGGATTGGCGAAGGTGACTGAGCCATCTGCATATGATCTCCTCCGTAAATTAACCGAAGTTGAGATAGCACTTGCAAAAGTAACGCAACAGTTGGAAAGTCAGACAAGTGTGTTAGAAGAAGTGCGTAAGGAACTTTCAATGACGAGAGAAAAAGCTGATGCTGCTGAAGAAAAAGCAGAAATTGCATACAGAAAAGCGAAGCAGGCACTAGGGGAGATCAAACAGACTCGAGAAGAGACCTTACGAACGCAAAACGAACGGAAAGTAGATAGACGTTGGTTTATAGGAACGGTGTTGACGGTAGTAAGCTTAATTATGCCAATGATCATCACGTTCTATTTTCAATAAAAAAACAATTTTAGGCAGACAGGGCTAGAGCCTTGTCTGTTTCTTTTTTTTGAATCTTTTTTTGCCTAATCCCGTATATAAAGTGAGTGGAGGCGATTCGATGGATTTTTTCATTAAACAGCGGGTTTTTTCATTTCGGGATCAGTTTACAGTGTTCGATAGGGAAAAAAAGCCCGTTTATAAAGTAGATGGTAAGTTTTTCTCTATTGGGGATCAGCTGGCGATTACGACTAGTGAAGGTGTGCCGGTGCTTCAAATTAAGCAGCATGTCTTTTCGCTTATGCCGCGTTATTCGATTGCGAATGATGAAAAAGAATTATGTGTTGTCTCTAAAAAGATGAGTTTCTTTCGTGCGCGCTATGAAATTGAACCGCTTGGATGGACGATCGAGGGAAGTCTATTTGATCATCATTATGCGGTTAAAGATGGGACTACAACCATCATGACGGTTGAGAAAGAGTGGTTAAGCTGGGGTGATACGTATCATTTGCATGTGGGTGATCCAAGGCATGAAACGATAAGTGTTGCGTTGATGATTGTGCTAGACATGGTTCATCATCAAAAAAGTAAAAACCATTCTGCCCCTTAACTGATAAAAAAACTGGATTACTAACGATTTGAATTATGAATGACCTCTAGCCGCGTTCTTCTTCTATAATAAAGAGGAAGGAGTGAGGAGCATGCTTACTGTAAGGATGAATGAGCAGGGTATAATCGTGGAAGAAATGAATAAACCAGAACCTAAAGGCTTTGAGGTGAGCATCAATGTAGTCATGTCGAGTTTGAATTTTGCTGATCTAAAAGTCGTGTCTTCAGGTAAGTCAGGTCAGTTGGGTATTGATCTTGTTGGAGTTGTTGATCAAGTTGGGGAACGTGTAACGAAGGTACGTGTCGGTGATCGCGTTCTAGCGTTTCCAAAAACGAGCGGTCATGCGGAGTATGCCATTGCCAATGAAAATTTGGTCTACCACATTCCAGCTACACTATCGTGGGAGCAAGCTGCGGCATCACCGATTGTTATGTTTTTAAGCTACTTTCTAACCCAGAAGATTGCACCACTATCGACTGATGATTCCATTATTGTGCATGCGGCATCTGGAGGTGTCGGTACAACGCTTATTCAACTAGCAAAGCGTGCAGGAGTTAAGACGATTATTGGTACGGTTGGGTCTTTGGCTAAAGCAGAAGCGGCTTATCGTGCAGGGGCCAGTCATGTGTGTACCTATCAATCATTTAAGGATGAAACACGGGCCATCACAGAAGGTAAGGGTGTATCGGTTATCTTTGATAGTATTGCAGGGGCTGTAACAGAGGATAGTTTACAGGTGCTCGCTCAATTTGGGACGTTACTTCAGTTTGGAAATGCAAGCGGCAAAAAAAGTTATGTGTCAAACGAAGATTTACATAAAAGCTGTCGTTCAATAAAAGGTTTTAGTTTTGGAACTATGAGAGCGTTAAAACCTGATATGGTAGAGAAGGCTGCGAATAATGTAGTAGATCTTCTTGCAGATGGCACAGTAAAAATAGAGATCGATCAAGTGTTTCCTCTTACTGAAGCGAAGAAGGCATATCGTCATTTTCAAACCCGAAAACATCAAGGGAAAATCCTACTTAACATGAATCAATAAAAAGAAGGCACCAAAAAATGATGCCTTTCTCTCCCTAGTTAAGCGCTTTTTCTAGCGCGTTAACATTTTGGTACATTAAAGAAAAATAGTCTTCATTATTCTCTTTGTCCTCTTCTGTTAATGCTTCTAAAGGATGAATAAGTAGAGCTTCTGCTTCTAAATGATCTTGAACGATCTCTGCGACTCGTGGTGTAATGTTGGGTTCAAAGAAAACGTAACGGAGCCCAAGTTCTTGAGCGGTTTCAACGGTTTGGATTAATTCTGTTTGTGATGGTTCACTTGTTGGTGAAATACCGGCAATGCCAATTTGTTTCAAACCATAGCGTTGCTGCCAATATCCATAACCAGCGTGGGATACAATAAAACGATCTCCTTGTGAAGTCTCTACTAAATCTAAAAATGCTTCATCTAGTTCGTGAAACTGAGCTTCTAGCGTTTGAAAATTTTCATTAAAATAATCTTCTTGCTCTGGTAAAAGCTCAGTTAACGTATCGCGAATGCTTTGAGCAATTTCAATGGATCGAATAGGGTCTAGCCATACGTGAGGGTCCTGATCGCCATGATGATGGTCATCATGATCATCAATTAGAATGAGAACGGTGTCGCTTGTTGAAATAACCGTATCTTCTTCATCATATTGGATCGCTTTTACTTGCAAATTGTCTTGATCTGCTGGTAGGGTGAACGAAGTGGAAGGCTCTTCTGATGCTTGTTCCCAGTCTTCGTTATCTGTACGGGTGTACCAAACCCATTCGCTGTCATCTTCCACTGATAAAGTGACTGAATCACCGCTGTGATAATGATCTTGAAGGCCCTTTATTTCTGTGTCTCCTTCTTCAACAATAGGAGATACGTGTGTATGCTCATCGTGGTCATGTTCATGGTCATGATCGCTTTCAATTAAGTGGGTTTGGGCGCTTCCTTCTAAAACGTGTACAGATTGATTTTCAATCGCAGATAAGATGCTATCTGCAAAAGGTTCCAACTCTGCGCCATTGTAAATAAAGAGGTCTGCTTCTGCTACTTCAATCATTTCTTGTGGCGTTGGTTCATAGGTGTGTGCATCCGCTCCAGTCGGAACGATGTTTTCCACGTTTACAAAATCGCCGCCAATGGCTTTTGTCCAATCTTCATAGGGGAAAATCGAAGTCTTTATGAGCAATTGATCGTTATCTTCATCCGCTCCTTGATTATTACCACAAGCCGTTACCATTACTAGTGCTACTAATCCAAGAGAGCGTAAACATGTTTTTTTCATTATGAGCTCCTAACCGTAATTATTACGTTTTGTGTAACTTTAAGAATTATATCGCAATCATAATTATTTGTGAAGAGATAAGGCTATATTCTGCTAGGGAGGACAGTAAATGAATCGAATTATTGCCCACCGAGGGTTTTCTAGTCATTATCCTGAAAACACGATGCTCGCGTTTCAAGAGGCCTTTAAACGTGGTTGTCGAATGATTGAATTGGATGTCCAATTAAGTTTGGACAATGTTCCAGTTGTTATACATGATGAGAAAGTAAACCGAATGACAAACGGCAACGGTTTTGTACATACATTTACGCTTGCGGAATTACGAGAATTGAAAGTGATGGGGACAGAAACCATACCAACCCTAAAAGAAGTGCTCAACCATTTTAAAGGGAAAGCTCAATTAATCATTGAACTGAAAAAAACAAAGCGGATGGAAAAGAAGATTGAAGAAAGCGTATTAGCAGATCTTGTGGAAGTTGGAAGCTTAACAGATGTACAGGTGATTTCATTTGATCACGATTGTATTGATCGACTAAAAAAAATAGCGCCATCTATGCTAGCGGTTGGCTACATCCAGCGCAAGCCTACAAAAAGACTATTTAGAAGAATGGAAGATCAACGTATTTCATCTGTAACGATGAACTATCTCTTTTTCTCAAAGCGAGTGGTGAGAAGATGTAAGAGGAACGGCTATCGACTTGTTTTCTACAATGTAACAAACGTAAAACAGATTCAAAGATGTTTGCGTTATCCTCACGTTTATGTAACCGTGAAGGAACTTAACAATTTGCCTTATTCGTTTAACATAACGGATTAAAGGGTAACTAGACAAAGATTATTATTGTGGAGGGTATTAACTTGAAAAAAATGACATGGTTGATCGTTGCACCTGCTAGTACACTGATGCTTGTAGCTTGCGGTAGTGACGAAACAGGTGGAGAAGAAAACAGTTCAACAGGAACAAATTCAAATGAAGAGGTTCAGCAAGGGGAATCCTTATCCGTTGAAGAGGTGTTAACAAATACCGAAGAAGCGATGAACAACGTAGATAGTTTTAGAACGGAAATGAGTATGACATACGATATTCGTATGTCAGCGGAAGAAGCAGATGAAACGATGGAATTTGCTGTTGATTCAATAATGGACGCTATTTCTGAACCACTAAGTTTTAAAATGAACACCATGATGACTGCTTCAGAGCTTGGGATGGATGTTAGCACGGATCAATACTTTGAAGACGGCATCTTTTATATGCAAAACCCATTAGGTGAAGGCTGGTTAATGATGGATATTAGTGATGAGATGGAGTTAGAAGATGAGCTTCAAGTCGATTCACAAGAACAAATTAACATGTTGAAAGACATGATGACGCATATTGAGATGTCAGAGGAAGAGGACTCTTATGTTATTTCTATGGAAGGAGATAATGAAGACTTCCAACAGTTTATCCATTGGTTTATGGAAATGGGTGGTCAAAATGAAGCGGCTATCCCTCAAGAAGAGTTAGACACGATGTTCGAAAATATGGAAGTTGAGAATATGACTTATAGCCTTGTTGTAGACAAAGATACATTCTATCAACAGTCAGTTGCTATGAGTGTTGATATGTTAATGGAGGAAGAAGGGGAGACGGCTAATTTTACGATGGACGTTGCCGGAACCTATTCCATGTACAATGAAATTGAGTCAATTGATATACCGGATGAAGTCATTGAAAACAGTGTCGATATTGAAGAAATGTTCGGTGGGTTAGAGTTTGATGAAACAGAGGACGACATGTAAGGTCATTATGAAAGTCTAGTGAGCTAAAGCTCACTAGACTTTTTTTATTCTGCATCAGTCGAGCACGTGATAGTGACCGGAGAATACTCACCAATGACCGTTTGCCCATGAACAGATACGCTACCTTCGTTCGTAAGATCTTTTTCTGTCATAATACCGAGTGCGATAGTGAATTGGTTTAATTTTACTGGAATAGTGGTCTCCCGTCTCACTTCCTGCCCATTTACGTAAAAGAGGGCTTCGTCTTTTTGTCGATCGTATCGAATTCTAAATGTATTAAACTCATGTGGTTTAAAATGATCAGTTGCTTCCTTAAATAAGCAGAAGTATTTAGTTTTTCCTGTGTCAGGCACTGTTACACCAGGAAATGGTAAAACACCATAAACAGATGCGTATTGATCGTCCGTTGCAAAGAAATCGAGAGCAGCGCCTGTAGTGAAATCAAGCAAATTAAATGAAACGTAGCCATCATATAAATCTCCAGGCTTTGTATCTTTCGTCCGCGCTTTAATCTCTACTTCAATGTCGATATAGCCATTTTCAGGAATTTCAACAGGTTCAGCTGAATAATACATATGCTTCGCGTTATCTAAAATCTGAATAGAGTCATGATGATTGGATAGAGGCGCACGTACATAAAGTGTCCCGTTACGAACAATGACCACAGCTTCAGGTTCTTGGTATTTCCAGAAAGAACCGTCAGGTAGTGGAAACCCACCTATTTTCCACGTGTCTTCACTAGATAAAATCGTATCAAAATTACCTAAAACCTTTTTCATAAGTTATCACTCCTACTTTAAATAATCCCGTAAATCAATAGAGATACTACGATAACGATACCGCTTCGAGTAGTTGCTTTTAAGGACGCCCCCATTAATTGCCCATAAACCGGGCTTTTGTTGGTTGGGCCGAGTTTCCTATATACACTAGCAAGCGGAATGGCAGCAACTAATGCAACAATAGCGTACCAAGGTAAAACATGAATAACGCTTAAACATAAAATGGAGAGAAAGGCAAGTGCAGCCAAACTTTTTGAGAAAATCAGACCACCTTTTTCCCCCCATAAAACAACCAATGTTTTTTTGCCAGCCTCTTGATCAGAACGCCAATGAAGAAAATGATGGTTAAACAAAATAAGCGTTGTGAAAAGCCCTATTGGTATGGAAAGCAGGAAAGCCTCCATAGGCAATGACCGGGTCATCACAAAATAACTACCAGTTATCGGCAACACACCAAAAGCAAGAAAAATGGCAATTTCACTATAGCCTTTCCCTCTATAACCAAACTTTAAAGGCGGTGCTACATAGAAGTAAGCGATGAGTCCACCAGCAATGGCAAAAAGCAGTAATTCCCAACCGCGTAAAATGGCTAAAAGTAGTCCTGACACAAACGCAATCACGAACAAAGCCCAAGTGACAAATGCAAATGGACCTTCGCCCACTTTTCCATTCGCTAATAATCGTGAATTAGTCGAAATGGATTCTTCAGATTTTTCTGCTTGCGTATCAACACCATTGCGGAAGTCCCATAAATCATTAATCATATTTGAAAACAAATGAGCTGCTAAAGCTCCAATTAAAGTTAGGAGAAAAAAGAACAGGTGAAAGGTTCCGTCCCATGCATAAGCAGCAACAGATCCCATTGTAATTGGTAAGATCATAACAGGAAGTACTTGAGCTCGAGCGGCTTTAAGCCAAAATGTAATTGTTTGTATGTTGATTCACCTCCTGAAATCCACAGACAACTTAGCTGTCCAATGATGACTATACACGTTGCTATTTAAATGCACAATAAAAGAAGCTTACAGATTGATGTTTGGAAAAACTTACTGATGTGCTATGCTAGTAAGAGAAGAAATCGCTTTAATTTCTTTGAAAGAAGGGAACGACTTGGAACATACTGATCTTGTTATTGAACGAAAAAAACTACCAATCTTGTTACGTTTAGGAAAAGTGTTAATGGCGTTAATTGGTTTAACAGGTGTTGTAGCAGGAATTATGATGGCTGCAACACAAGAGGGAAGCATGATACAAGCTTTTTTAATTTTAATGGTATCCATTCTTAGCCTGGGTATTTCATTACTTCGTATTCAAACGGTAACATGTCCTCATTGTCAAGCAACGTCAACGATTCATACGTTAACGGTCGATTTTGAATGTCGTCGCTGTTTAAAGCCGACTGCTATTAAATGGAAGAAGTAACGAAACCGGTGTTTGTAACCGGTTTTTCTTTTTTTAGCAACATTTTCTGCGAAAAAACCCTTTCTATTTATGCGTTTCTTCTTTATAATGTATCCATTAGCAACTTGTAAATACGAATATTATAGCTTACTCGTATAATAGCGGTAATAAGGTCCGCGAGTCTCTACCAGACTGCCATTTAACGGTCTGACTACGAGTGATCCATTTTTGCGCGCTTTTTACATCATGTAGAAGCCGAAAGATCACTCGGAGAAGTCCGTTTATCTTTCGGCTTTTTTCTATTTTTAGGAGGATGAAAAATGAAACAATTAAAGGAAGCAATTTTGGAAAGAGGAACGGTTTTATCGACTGGTGTTTTAAAGGTGGATCAATTTCTTAATCATCAAGTTGATACTACGTTAATGTCAGAAATTGGAGTGGAATTTGCACGATTATTTGAGAATGATCAGGTAACAAAAGTGATTACAATTGAATCATCAGGTATTGCACCAAGTTTTATGTGTGCGCATCAGTTACAGGTACCACTCATTTTTGCGCGTAAGAAAAAATCGTTAACGATGAATCAAGCAACTGTTTACTCTAGCCGTGTTTATTCCTTTACCAAGCAAGAATATTCCGAAGTGACGGTTTCAAAAGAGTTGATTGAAAAAGGAGACCGAGTCCTGTTAATTGATGATTTCTTAGCGAATGGGGAAGCGGCATCTGGTTTAGTGAGTATCGTTGAGCAAGCCGGTGCAACCGTTGCAGGCGTAGGGATTGTTATTGAGAAATCATTTCAAGATGGTCGTAAAAAGCTTGAAGAAAGAGGTTTGCGAATTGAATCACTTGCAAGAATTGCTTCTCTAGACGGTTCAACAGTAACATTCATTGATGAAACTGCTTTAGTAAACAACTAACGAAGGATGGGATGTTTTGTGAACCAGGTACATTACCCGTTATTTAAGAGGCAAGATGTAGATGCGTTTTTTGCACTCTTTCAAAATAATTTAGCTAATTTTGTTGTGATCACTGTCTCTTTACTAGCAATGGGCTTTTCAACGGACCTTGTGTTTGGAAGGATTATTCCAGGTGTAGCGGTTGCTGTTATTGTTGGTAATCTATATTATGCGCATATGGCAAAGCGTTTAGCAGAAAAAGAGAATCGGAGTGACGTTACAGCTCTCTCTTACGGTGTATCCACGCCAGTGATGTTTGTCTTTTTATTTGGGGTAACGGCACCGGCACTCGCGTTAACGAATGATCACGAACTGGCTTGGAAAATTGCAGTTGCCGCTGCTTTCTTATCAGGACTTGTAGAAGCACTTGTTGCGTTCTTTGGGAACTGGGTACGTAAGCATACCCCCCGACCAGCGCTTTTAGGCGCTTTAGCCGGGGTAGCGTTTACGTTTGTTGCCGGTGAGATGTTGTTCTCAGTTTTTGAGATTCCAATTATTGGACTTGTTGCCATGGCAGTGATTCTAGTTGGTTTTGTTGCAAAAGTAGGTCTTCCATTTAATATTCCTGCTTCTTTATTAGCAATCATTGTTGGGGTTGTACTCGCTTTTGTACTTGGTTATCAAACGAGTAGTGACTTAACTACAGCGTTAAGCAATGTTGGTTTTTATCCTTTTTTACCTACACTTGCGGCTTTTGAAGGGATGAGCTATCTATTTGGTGCACTTATCGGTCTTCTAGGAATTTTAATACCTATTACGATTTATAATGCAATTGAAACAATGAATAACGTAGACGCCATGTCAGCTGCTGGAGATTCTTATGATGTGAGAGAATGCCAAGCAGTAGATGGCATTGGTGCGATGTTAGGTGCTTGTTTTGGTGGGATGTTCCCAACCACCGTTTATATTGCAACAGTTGGAGCGAAACAGCTTGGGGCTGGACGTGGTTATAGCATTCTAAATGCAAGTATCTTTGCCTTAGCCTCAATTACAGGGTTAATTGGCGCGTTTTCCGCTTTAATTCCAATGGCAGCTGTTGCCCCAATTCTCGTATTTGTTGGTATGTCGATGATTGGGAGTACATTTGCTAATAACGCTCGTCGCTACTATCCTGCGATTGCATTAGCGATGCTTCCATATATCGCTAATTATATGATGACACGCTTTAATAACGGTGCTCCAGAGGTTGTGGCTGGAATATCAGAAGGAATTGTCCCTCTCGGACAAGGAGCGATGTTTACGGCCATTATTCTTGGAGCCATCACGGTCTTTTTGATTGATAAAGATTTTTATAAGGCAAGTATATTCTCTCTTATTGGAGGACTACTCTCATTCTTTGGCTTTATGCACGCCCCTTCTCTCGCGCTAAACGCGGCATTTGACTATACGGTAGGGTATGTGATCATCGCATTATTCTTTCTGTACACAGGCTATCGTGAAGCAAAGAATACGGCTGTTTCTCACGAAAGTGAAAAAGTAGAAAAAGTAGCTTCATAAACAAAAAACAAACCCGCTGACAACGTCAACTGGGTTTGTTTTTTTTAGTAAAATCTTTATTAGTAAGTAATGTTTCGATGGTAACGATGAGAAAAGCTAATGCAGCTTGAGTGATAATAGGAATGGTAATGGTTGTGAAATTTTTTTCTAAAACATGTATGAGCGGGAACACGAAAAGAAATTGTATCGTAATTTCTGCTGTTTTCTGAAGTGGGTAGCCGTTTATTTTAGGAACAATCGTGTTGATCATTCCTTTTGTTACAATCTCAATAATAAAGCTACCAATAACAAAAAAGAGTACAAACCAAGCTAAAGCCCAAAGTGAATCATATTCTATTCCAAGTAAGTAAAACAGGCTGATTATGCCAAAGTAGTAAACGGCAAAGAAAAACCCAAAAACAAGGGATAAAAGTAAGCTAATACCTATAATGATGCTAAGGGACGGTTTTCGCATGGTTTAAACCTTCTTCATTTACACAGATTCAGTTGCCCGTAATTCGTTCGTAATTTCAATGGAACGGGTAGAAATAGTTGATGCACTAACATTGTATTTCTCTGCCAGAGCCTTCTGCGTTACCGAAAGTGGAGCGAATTCTTGTAGTGCGTATTCCATTGCAGCTGCGAAAGCTTCTGGCTTACGAATGGTCACTTTTTTCGCTGTTGTAAAAGCATACCATTTCTCTAATGCCAACTGCTCAATTTCTGGAGAGTGTTGGTCTTTTTTTAATCCTTCTAATAAAATTGTAGCCGTTTCTTTGACTTGTTCAGAAGACCATTGAAAGTCATCTGCACTTTTCACAACTGCTTCATTCTCTGCTAATAAAGAAGAAAGTAGCTGCGGCCATTTCGCTGTAAACGGATCGTCACTTCCATTGGATTGGAAAGCGTCAATTTTTTGCTTAATCTCGGCTGTTTTCACTGGACGATTGCTTATAACTGGACCGATGAACGTCATACTGATTTCACCTTTAGCAGGGAATCCAATAATGGTGGAGCCTGGTTCTACTGTTTCATTATGCTCAGAAGGGATAAGGTGTGTTACAGTCTCACCAGTAAATAAGTTGAGGCTTTCGCATTCTGTTTCATTGGTTAACGTTAAAACTTCAAGTACAGCTGGTTTTGTTTCTTTCCACGTCTCAATAATGTTTGCCGTTTGTGGGCGCTTGATTTTTCTAATTTTCGTTTCCAGAAAAGTATCATAAATGGTCTGCCCGTTCTCTTGTATCGGTCTATGGAATATGAGCCAAACGAGTAACATACTAGATAACGTTTCCGTTACGTTCTCTTCTACGTCTGGGTACACATGGTGGTAGCTTTGCACCCAATTTGTCAGCTCTTTTTGATATCTTGTAAAAGCTGTATAAAGCATTTCTGTTTCTAATTGATGGAGCTCTTGTGTGACGATTGCTTTCGATTCATTTTTTTGCATACAACATTTTTTATATTTCTTGCCACTGCCACATAGACAAGGATCGTTTCTTTTTAACATACATGTTCCTCCTTACGTCAACTTAACTAGTTTAACAGATTTTACTGATAAAAACAGGGGTTTACCACTGACATTTTTTGATTGCTCACCTTGATAATGGATAAGAAGCTATTTCGTCAAGGGAGTGAAAGGACACAGTTGATCGTACTAAACGGACAAGGTCTGAAAAATTACCTTTTGACAGATTTGCTTTTGTGTGCTAAATTAATTGAATACTCATACATAAGAAAACACTCTTTATATTGAGAAGTGGAGGGACTGGCCCGACGAAGCTTCAGCAACCTTTCTTTTAGGAAAAGGTGCTAATTCCAGCAAAGGAAACTTTGGAAGATAAGGGGGATGCGGTGATGTCGCATAAACCCTTTTCATTCGAAAAGGGTTTTTTTCAATTTCATAATCAAAACGAATCGGTGTAGCGTTTCGCTGCTTAAAAGGGGAACTTGGTGTAAATCCAAGACGGTCCCGCCACTGTGACGTACATTGTACGAAGTCAGATTGCCTGCCGAATCGTTCTGCTTAGCTCTACGCGGATCTAGAGAGGAGTGGAAATGTTGCCTTTAAAACTAGCTGTCTTGTCACTAGTGACTTTTTGGTAGATTTCCTATCCCTTTCTCTTGAAAGGGATTTTTTTATGATGAGTACAACTTTTTGAGGAGGCAAAAGAATGAGTAGTGTGAGAAGTTCAAGTTTGGGTTTTCCAAGAATTGGGGAACAACGTGAGTGGAAAAAAAATCTTGAAGCTTATTGGAACCAAAAAATATCAAAAGAGGATTATGTAACGAAGCAAAAAGCGTTGCGCCTTGAAAATTTACAAAAGCAAAAAGATGCTGGACTTGATTTGATTCCTGTTGGCGATTTTACTCACTACGATCATGTGTTAGATACAGCGGTAGCGTTTGGATTAGTACCTGATCGTTTTTCATACGATGGTGGAGAAGTTGATTTAGATACGTATTTTGCGATTGCGCGAGGAAATGATAACGCCGTTGCTGCTGAAATGACAAAATGGTTTGATACAAATTATCATTATATTGTTCCAGAGCTAAATGGTAGGGAGCCAGAATTAGTTCATAATCGTTGGTTAACGCTCATTGAGGAAGCAAAGAAAGAGCTTCATATTGTTGGAAAGCCTGTTATTTTAGGCCCTGTTACGTTTGTGAAACTGTCAAAACAGTATGGCAATCGTTCGTTTGTTGATCATGTCAGAAGTCTATTGCCACTTTATACTACAGTATTAAACGAACTTGCAAACGCAGGTGTGGAATGGATTCAAGTAGATGAGCCGATTTTAGTTGGCGATGTATCAGACGAAGAATGGTCCATTATTGAAGAAGCTTATGATTGGTTCGCAAAGTCTGCTCCTGATGCAAAGATACTACTCCAAACTTATTTTGAAGGAATTGGTGCGTTAGATCGTGCTACAAAGCTAGCTGTTGCTGGTCTCGGATTAGATTTCGTTTACAGTAATAGTTTGGAGCAATTAAAAGGAACTGACTTTCCGAAAGACAAGACATTAGCTGCAGGTTTAATTGATGGCCGAAACATTTGGCGTACTGATCTAACAGAGACTCATTCTATTGTGAAAGAAATTTTAACAGTGGTTTCTGAGGAACAATTAATTATTCAGCCATCATGTAGTCTTTTACATGTGCCAGTTACGTTAAAGCATGAACAAAAGCTTGAGAGTGATTTAAAAGCAGCACTTTCTTTTGCAGAAGAGAAATTAACAGAATTAGATCAAGTGAAAAGCGTCGTAAATAAGGAAAATGAACCTGAACGTTTACAAGCTGGTAAAGAGGCAATTGAAGCGTTAAATCAATCGGCAAGTCGTACAAATAAAGAAGTTCGCGAAGCGTTAGAACGGAGTAAGAAAGAAGATTCAAAGCGCGAGGTTCCGGCAAATAAACGGATGGAGCTTCAGCAAGAAGTGTTCCAATTTCCTAGCTTACCAACAACGACAATTGGTAGCTTTCCTCAATCCCCTGAAGTGCGTAAAACAAGGCTACAATGGAGAAGAGGAGAGATTTCAAACGAAGCATATGAAGCGTTTATTAACGCAGAAATTAAACGGTGGATTGACATTCAAGAGGAAATTGATTTAGACGTACTCGTTCATGGAGAATTTGAACGAACTGATATGGTTGAGTTTTTCGGTGAAAAGCTTGGTGGATTTGAATTTACATCAAACGGATGGGTGCAGTCATACGGTTCACGTTGTGTGAAACCACCGATTATTTACGGAGATGTTTACTTCCAAGAGGCGATGACAGTAAAAGAAACCCTTTACGCTCAATCCTTGACAGAGAAACCGGTAAAAGGGATGCTAACGGGTCCTGTAACGATTTACAATTGGTCATTCCCACGTACAGACTTACAACCAGGCGATGTGGTGAACCAAATAGCATTGGCACTTGAAAAAGAAGTGCTTGCCTTAGAAAGTGCTGGCATTACAGTGATTCAAGTAGATGAACCAGCATTAAGAGAGGGATTGCCATTAAAAAGAAGCAAGTGGACAGATTACTTAAACCAATCAGTAGTGGCGTTTCAGCTATCTGTAAAGTCTGTTCAACCTGAGACACAAATTCATACCCATATGTGTTATTCGGATTTCCAAGATATTATTCAAGCGATTGATGGATTAGATGCAGATGTCATCTCTATTGAAATGTCTCGAAGTCACGGAGAATTAATTACTGCGTTTGAAGATTACACGTATAGCAAAGGCATTGGTTTAGGCGTATACGATATCCATAGTCCAAGAGTTCCGACAGAGGAGGAAATGGAAACAAGTATTAACCGAGCCCTTCAAGTGCTGGATCAGCGAATCTTTTGGGTGAATCCAGACTGTGGTTTGAAAACGAGAAAAGAACCAGAAACGGTAGAGGCGCTTAAAGCGATGGTAAAAGCAGCGAAGAACAAACGTAAGGAACTTCTCGTCAAATAATAGCCTATTGAAAGAGGCTGGGACAAAAGTAGATAGACAGACCAAAATGACGAACATTCCTGAAAATAGGAACGTTCGTCGTTTATTTTATATGAAAATTAACGGAAGGATTCTCCTGTAGCGGTGCTACTCAGAATATTTTAGACTATTCGTCTTTTCAAATACTACTTTTCGTTATGTCCCAGCCTCTTTAGTTAGAACTCCAAACGTTTCTACGCATTTAAATTAGTTGAATCAGTTGGTTTATCTCTATTGCTAGCGCTTCTAGCTCCTTCAATTCCGAGGAAGACACACATGACGAAAAGGATAAAGCAAATGACCGATAGCAGATAATTTTGCGCCATGAAGTTCGAGTAAAGCATGACAAGAAGTGCACTCGTTGTAACAATAAACATGAATACCATTGGAATGATAACGAACAATGCTTTTGATTTTGTTTTGACCAGCCACATCGTGACTGCTAAAAGTGCTAAGGCACCAAGCATTTGATTGGCTGCTCCGAATAATGGCCAAACGGTTTGCCATGTTCCTGTTAAAGCCAGGGCCGTTGCACCAGTTAGACCAGCCACCGTAGCAAAATGTTTGTTCGACAACAGTTTCACATTGATGCTCTCACCAAGCTCCGATACAGTGTACCTCATTAAACGTGTGGCAGAGTCAAGAGTAGTCATAAGAAAAGCAGAGGCAGCTAATGCTGTAAACGTTATACCTGCTTGAACAGGCAGTCCCCACGTATTCATGAACTCACCAATTCCTAATGAAAAAACGCTAATTGGATCGTTATACTGCGCCATTAGTGCTGAGAATTCGCCCATCGTTAAGTAAGCTACAGAACCGATTGCAATAATGGCAACGAATGCTTCAAGTAGCATCGACCCGTACGTGATAAAGCGTCCATTTTTTTCGTTGTCCAATTGCTTAGAAGTCGTTCCAGATGATACTAATGAATGAAACCCAGAAATCGCACCACAAGCTATGGTAATAAATAAAATAGGAAAAAGAAAGCCTAGTTCACTATTATAAAAACCAGTAAAAGCTGGCATTTGAATAGTTGGTCTTGCAATCAAAAGTCCTAAAAATGCCCCACCAATTAAGAAATACAACATAAATGAGTTCAAGTAATCTCTGGGTTGAAGCAACAACCATACAGGTAATACAGATGCAAAATAGGCGTAAATAATTAAGATAAAGGACCATGCCGTCGCACTTAGTTCGATTGGGAAATTCAAGCCAAACCAAATGGAACCGACCATCGCGATGGACCCAAGGATAGTCGCGAGTACAAGATTCATTCGTACTTGGTTAACAAGTAAGCCAAAAACCATTGCAACTGCAATAAATAAAAGGGATGCTGTTGCTGCGCCTGGAAAGGAAACAAATGTATTGGCAACTAATATGACAAACACGCCGACAATTAATATTAATGTAGCAATCGCAAAGGATAGGAACATTAGCTGTCCTCGTCGACCCATATACTCCTTAATGACTTCTCCAATTGATTTCGCTTTGTGACGAACAGACGCTTGTAGTGATGCATAATCATGAGTACCACCAACAAAAATGCTTCCAATGATGATCCAAATAACGGCAGGTAGCCAGCCAAATACAATCGCTGCTATTGGACCAGTAATAGGACCACCACCAGCAATAGTCGTGAAGTGATGACCAATAAGTACTGGTGTCTTCGTTGGAATGTATTCTTTCCCATCATAAAGTGTGTGTGCAGGCGTTTGCCTACTACTATCTATTTTGAGTCGCCTCTCTAAGTATTTCCCGTATGTGAAATAGGCAACAATTAGCACACCACCACAAAGTAGCATCAATGTAACAAAATTCATTCTAAAACCTCACCTTCTAATTCTCCGTTATTGACTCAATAAATGATTTAATAAACGGGTAGCCTTTCTTGTTCATCGTGACTCTTTGATCAGGTAGTGAAAGAACTGCTAGATAGCGTTCGTACCAACCTGATTTTCCCCATTGAATAAATGAAACTTTTCTAGTCTTTTTTGCTTTTCTCTCTATTATAGGATCAGGTGAGTTGGTTGTTAAAAATAGGCCAATATAAATGGATGACATATGACTTGCACGCTTGCTTTTATGTTGACGTATATACTGATCTAATTCTTGTTTGAATTGTTCGAATTCTTCGAGGGTAGCTGTTTTTGCTTCATACAAGAAGATGTGTTGATTATTTTCAACACTCCATACGGTAACATTCTTTGTGAACATATACCGGTCATCACGTCGGTAATAGTGTGCACTAAACCGAAGTGGAAGGCTTTCCAGCTTGTCATTTCCGTATACGTCAAATTGATGTTTAAGCGTGTTCTCTAGTTGATTGATAAACCTTTCCGCCTTCGTAATTGACACCTCCTCTTAAAACTTGATTATAAATGAATGAATGCTTCTAATTATAAGGACGTTCTCTTAAAAGTTCAATACTTTCTGTTAATTTAATTTTCCCAAACGAACGTTTTAAAAAAAGATAGCAGGGAACAAACACCAAAAAGAGTGTTGAAAGGAGTCAAAGAATGAAGCTGTATGTGAATGGTAAATGGATTGGTGAAGAATTGGAGCAGCTTGACGTTACAAACCCAGCGAACGGTGATGTGGTGGATCAGGTACCAAAAGGGGGAGAAAAAGAAGCTGCACTTGCTGTAGATGCTGCTGCATATGCGTTTAAATCATGGTCAACACTATCAACGTACGAGCGTTGTGAGAAATTGGAGTTATGGCATCATCATATTCATGAACAAACAGAAGAACTGGCAAAGCTGATGACACTAGAACAAGGAAAAGCCATTAAAGAAGCGCGCGGTGAAATTGGCTACGCAAATTCGTTCATTAAATGGTATGCAGAAGAAGGAAAGCGAAATTACGGGGAAACGATCCCTGCAACAACAAGTGATAAACGGCTCTTTGCGATTAAACAACCAGTTGGCGTTGTTGCAGCAATTACACCGTGGAATTTTCCAGCGGCGATGATTACACGAAAAATTGCTCCGGCATTAGCAGTAGGCTGTACAGCCGTTATTAAGCCAGCATCACAGACTCCGTTAACTGCTTTAAAACTAGCAGAACTAGCAGAAAAAGCTGGCATCCCAGCCGGTGTTATCAATGTCGTTGTAGGTTCTTCTAGTGACATCTCTAAGGTGTGGCAGGAAGATAAACGTGTCCGTAAATTAACGTTTACTGGTTCAACAGAAGTGGGTAAAAAGCTAATGAAAGACGCAGCAGAGACGATGAAAAAAGTGTCATTAGAATTAGGTGGTCATGCTCCTGTTATCGTCTTCAAAGATGCGGACTTAGATCGTGCTGTTGAAGATACAGTCGCATCTAAATTTAGAAATGGTGGACAGACATGCGTCTGTGCGAATCGAATATACGTAGAAGAGTCTATTGCAGAGACATTTACAGCTAAAATAAAAGATGCAGTTCAGAAGCTAACAGTAGGCGATGGATTAAATGAAGAAACAGATATAGGTCCGTTAATTGATCAAGATGCGGTTGATAAAGTATTGTCTCATATTGCAGATGCGGAAGAAAAAGGAGCAACGGTCGTTACAGGTGGTAAGAACACGGAGGGTCTTTTCATGGAACCAACTGTACTAACGAATGTAACGGACGATATGGCCTGTATGGTAGAAGAGACATTTGGACCAGTAGCACCAATCGCTACTTTTAAAGAAGAAGAGGAAGCAATTGAGCGAGCAAATGAGTCTATTTATGGCTTAGCTGCCTATGTGTTTACAAAAGATATTAATCAAGCCTTTCGTGTCTCAGAAGCATTGGAATATGGCATTGTTGGATTAAACGATGGTGGTCCTTCCGCTGCTCAAGCGCCATTCGGCGGATTTAAACAGAGTGGTATCGGTCGCGAAGGCGGGAAGCAAGGAATGGAAGAGTATCTTGAAACGAAGTATGTGTCATTCAAGTTGTAAGAGAAATAGCCTTGGTTATAACCAAGGTTTTTTTCATTTTCTATTGAATTATAATTTATCTTAGTGTACTATTTAAGTAGAACACCGATACAGGGAGTGGAGGGGACAAATATGGCTGACTATCCTTTGCAAGTAAAAGGATTAAACAAATCATTTGGGAAAGCTCATATCATTAAAGACATGAGCTTTCAGTTACAGCGGGGACAAATCTATGGTTTCTTAGGACCTAATGGATCTGGTAAGACAACTACGATTCGAATGATCGTATCGTTAATTAAGCCGAATTCAGGAGATGTTCTCATTGAAGGGAAAAGTATTCAAACGGATCGAAAAGCGGCTTTAGCAAAAATTGGCGCGATTGTAGAAGATCCAGATCTATATGGTTACTTAACAGGGCAACAAAATCTTGAGCATTTTGCTAGGTTAAGCAATGAAACCATCTCTAAAGAGCGTATTCAAGAAGTGGTTGCTTTGGTTGAACTACAAGATGCCATGAAGAAAAAAGTGAAAAATTATTCTCTTGGTATGAAACAGCGATTAGGAATTGCGGTGTCTCTTTTACATAAGCCATCGGTTCTTATTTTAGATGAACCAACAAATGGTTTAGATCCTAAAGGCATACGTGATTTGCGCTTCTATCTACAAAGGTTAGCAAAGGAAGATGGTGTAACCTTACTCGTATCAAGCCATCAGCTGAATGAAATTGAAATGTTATGTGATCGAGCCATTGTCATTAAAAAAGGCGAAGTCGTTGATGAAATTTCTATGAATGAAAGTCAAACAATAGAAAAAACATTAACCGTGAAAATAGAAGCGAAGCCTGTACAAAGAGCTCTTGACCAATTAGCACCATTTGGGGCTGTTAAACAGAATGGAGATACACTTGAGCTTGAGAAACAATCCTATGAGGATATCCCAACAATCATTAGCGCATTAGTAAAAGAAAACATTGAAGTGTTTGGTGTGACCTATCAAAATCGTCTAGAGGATGCATACTTTACGCTAACAGAAGAACAGGAAGAAGGTGTATCTTAATGGGCATTATCTATAATGAATGGTTAAAGTCTTGGTATGGTCGCAAAGTATGGTTATTTGCTCTTATTATGCTTCTGTTTATTGGTGGTGCCGTTGCGCTCTTTCTATTTACTCAAAATTTAGGAAGCCCAATGGTGGCAGACGATTTTGCTGAAGTGAGTGTGTCTGTCTTTCCGACTTTCGTGATGTTATTTGGTGTAGTGCTGATTGCTGGAGCGATTGCAGGTGAATTTTCAAGTGGAACGGTTAAGCAATTACTTATTCGGCCAACATCTCGCCATGCGATTTTGTTTGGTAAATGGTTTGGGAATCTTCTACTCGCAATATTCATGTTAGTTGCTATTGTGCTATTGTCTACTGTCATTGGATTGATCGTGTTTAGCACAGAGGGCATGTCAACAGGTGAAACATTTAAAACGATTTTCGAGATGGCTATCTATCAGCTTCCGACACTTGTCTTCTACATGGCTCTAGCTACATTAATTGCCGTCTTAACAAAAAGTACAGCGTTAACGATTATTATTACGTTTGCACCGTTGTTCTTTAGCGGTATTTTGCAACTGTTTATTAGCCAGTATGAGTGGTCAAAATGGCTTATTGTCTCCCATATTGAATTTTTTAGTAACTATTATGATAGTGAAATAATGTTTGTAGAGCCACCATTTGAAAGTATGTGGGGTTCGTTAGCGTTTTTAGGCGCTCATATTGTTGTAATTCTTATTGCGGCTCATCTTGTATTTAAAAAAAGAGATGTGCTTTAATAAAAGAGTCAGGCGATTACTCCGCCTGGCTTATTGCTTTAGAAAGGGGGCTGTGGCATTTGTCTATTCAATTTGATCCGAACAAAGCCATTTACGCCCAAATTGTGGATTCCTTTTATCAACAAATTTGTAGCTCAGAGTTAATGCCTGGAGAAAAATTACCATCTGTTCGTGAGACTGCACAAACGTTAAAAGTGAACCCGAATACAGTATCCCGGGCATATCAAGAAATGGATCGGGATAAAGTGACTTTTTCAAAACGAGGGCAGGGAACGTTTGTAACCGAAGATCATACGATTATCCGAGCGTTAAAAGAAGCGTTAGCGAAAAAACAATTAACAGAACTAGTCCACTATATGAGGAATCTAGGTTATACCGATGAAACCATGATTGAGGCACTTACGAAAACAATAAGGGAGGTGTAAATGATGTATTCGTTTGAAGTAAAAGGTGTACACAAAAACTATGGGCGTAAACAAGTATTTACAGATATATCCTTCCGGTTTGATCAAAATCGTTTTATTGTGTTGCTAGGATCGAATGGATCGGGTAAATCCACCATGCTGAAACTTTGTGCTGGTTTAGCGCCATTTTCTAAAGGAGAAATTCGTCTTGGAGACGCGAGTAGTCGCATCGAACGTGCGCAGAATGCAAGCTATGTAGCAGAAGGAGTTGGCTACCCAGCTTATCAAACTGCAGGAACGATCCTTACTCAACAAAAAAAATTGTATCCTGAATTCAATCAAGAGCAAGCGCTACATTATTGTCATGAAGTGAGCGTGCCGACACAAGTAAAGTGGGGTTCATTATCCACAGGTCAGCGCCACTTACTCGCACTTATTGTGGCAATCTCTACACAAAAACCATTTTTATTTATCGATGAATTGTTAGCGAATTTGGATACAACAAAAAAAGAGGCCATGCAGGGTATTTTAACTGATTTTCTTTTGGACGATAATCGAACGATTGTAATGGCTACTCATGCGTATGAGGATGTTGAAATGCTTGCCGACGGTGCAATGTTTATTAAGGATGATGACGTGACAACAATAACCGATTTAGAAGGTTGGCGACAAGAACATGGCGCCTCGCTCCGTGATTTATTCGCAAGGGTGGGAAGAGCATGAAGGAATTTGTTTTTTTTCTAAAGAGAGATGCGCGCTTGTTAGTACCTATTAATGTCATTATTGCGATACTATTTACCATTATGCTCGTCGTTGCGAGTATTATTCGTATGCGTGTCGCTGAACCGTTTGAAGTAACGGGCATAACGGCAGTAACCGTATTGTTATTTCTTTACCTTGTATTTGCGACATTTTTCATTATTATTGAATCAGTTTGGCGAGAGTGGCGCTTAGGTATCCAACATCACTGGTATCTTGCTCCAGGGTCAATGTTACTAAAGCTGCTTGCTAAAATAACGGCAAACCTCATATGGTTATTTATGCAAAGTATTTTTGTAACGCTTTTTATGCTATTGTTTATCTATTTCGCTGCAGAAAGTCACATTTTACAAACCGTTTTTGAGGAAAGTCGTCTTTTACTAGATTACCCACTCCAATTAGTTTGGATCACTCTTATCGCACCAGTATTGGGCATTCTTATGATTCTTTTACCTGTTTATCTATTTTTAGGAATAAAAACGTGGATGAAGTATGTTCTATTATTGGTTTATGGAATTTTATTTGTCGTTGTCTATCCGTATATAATGTTTAAAATCGAAAGCCATACTGAACCAGAGAGTGGAATTTTCTTTTTTGTAGAGCTAACGAGTAATGAACAGATGCTAATGGACGCTGGATTGCTTTTTGTTCTTCTTTTTATCACGACTTATTTTCTAAAGAAGAAAATTGAGCTTTGAGCATTTGAATGTTTAGGCTCATACCGGTAGAATAGAAAGATCTGATAAAGAAAGTGAAGTGTAGCAAGAAATGAAGTTTAAAAAGGAAAAAGCGATTGAATTGCTTGAACAGCTTGTGCATATTCCAAGCCCTTCTGGTTATACGGAGCAAGCAATGGCGTTTGTACAACAGTTTTTGGAGACGAACAAGATTACTTATACGAAGCTACGTAAAGGCGCCATTGTCGCAACGATAGCAGGAGAAAGCGATCAAAAGCAAC
This sequence comes from Shouchella oshimensis, assembly GCF_004375095.1. NCBI lineage: Bacteria > Bacillati > Bacillota > Bacilli > Caryophanales > Bacillaceae > Shouchella > Shouchella oshimensis. The sequence goes on from NZ_SNUX01000003.1 coordinate 302,939, forward strand.
GGATGCTAACCGCACATTTAGATACATTAGGAGCAATCGTAAAAGAATTAAAATCGAATGGTCGCTTAAAAATCGATTTGATTGGTGGATTTGCTTATCAATCCATTGAAGGAGAGTACGTCACCATTCATAAAAGCGATGGGGAGACTGTGACAGGTACAGTCGTCGTGCATCAGTCGTCTGTCCATGTCTATAAAGAAGCCCGAACAATAGAACGAAATCAGCAAACAATGGAAGTTCGACTGGATGAACAGGTACATACAGCGGACGACCTTCGTCAACTTGGATTGGATGTTGGTGATATGATTAGCTTTTCGCCACGATTTGAAAGGACGTCTGCTGGGTTTATTAAGTCAAGACACTTAGACGACAAAGCAAGTGTAAGTTTATTATTAACGCTACTAAAAGAAGTGAAAGAGGGGCAGGTAACACTTCCTTACACTACTCATTTCCTCTTTTCGAATAATGAAGAAATTGGATATGGTGGAAATGCAGGCATTCCTGATAATGTTGTCGAATATGTGGCTGTTGACATGGGGGCAATTGGAGACGGTCAGCAGTCAGACGAATATACAGCATCCATTTGCGTAAAGGATTCTAGTGGTCCCTATCATTACGGACTGCGTAATCACTTTGTTCAGTTATGTCAACTCAACCAGATTCCATATAAGCTAGACATCTACCCTTACTATGGATCTGATGCATCTGCTGCAATACGCTCAGGGCATGATATTGTTCATGGACTCATTGGACCAGGGATCGAAGGTTCACATTCAATGGAGCGTACTCATGAACGCTCTCTCGAAGCGACGTATCATTTGTTGCATGCATACGTTACATCAAATATGCATAAGTAAAAAGCTGCCTTCTACAGGCAGCTTTTTTTATGAACGTACATCTGACGTTTGTTTTGTATAGGCACGTAGCATCCATGCGTGCTTCTCAATGGATTCCTTTAACCCAATTAGCATATCTTCCGTTGCATCGTCTTCAAGTGAGCCACATACGTCGATACCCGCTTTTAGTTCGTCCGCAATTTTCTCATAATCCCTTACTAGGTCAGCAACCATTTCGTCTGCGCTGATTTGCTTTGATGCCTCGTCAATAGACGTTAGTTTTAAATATTCTTCCATTGTTGCAACAGGTTGTCCTTTTATCGCTAATAAACGCTCAGCTAGTTCGTCAACGGTTTCACCTGCTTCATTATAAAGCTCTTCGAATTTCTCATGTAGGGTGAAAAAGTGAGGTCCTTTTACGTACCAATGATAATTGTGGAGTTTTACATAAAGAACACTCCAGTTCGCTACTTGCTTATTTAAGACTGCTTGAATTTTTTCATGTGCCATGATTTCTTCCTCCTTGCAAACGTTGTGTACAAATACTATACCCGTTCACCCCATTTTTAAACAGAGATCTACAGTAACTCAATCTTAAACGTTCCGCCATGTACATGTGTAAACATTGTACCTGCTGCTTCTAACAACTCGCTGTAGGTATGAGTAGTTGACGCATGAGAAAAGAAGAAGCACTGAATAGCATGAACTGTCGCTTCGCTTGTACTTGTCGTTTGATCCATACAGAAGGGTGAAGCAATTTCTTTTGTTTGATCATAGAGAGCGTTCCCTTTTTTTTGAAGAGGTAGGTAAAGAGAGCCTGTATCATGTAACGTAATGGGCAATTGATATTCCAGCATGAAAAAATGCGTTAAATCAATTCCCGAATGAATTGGTAGCAAATAGTCTTCTTTTTGGATGGATTGTAAAATCCGTCCGTGATGCGTCCTTATTTCATCTTCCGTTAAGGTATCACTGTCAAGTAAGTCGAAATGCAATAGCTCTTGATGAAACTGTAGTCTTCCCTTTAACATAGTGGATGAATCACTAATATGAATATTAGTGTAGTGAATAACTCCTATTTGCATAATTGTTCCTCCGCCTTAAGCATTTTACATTCTTATTATGTTTCTGTATGCTAGAAGAAATCAACTGTTTCGTTTAAAAAGGAAGAGTACAATGGATTATGAACGACTAAAGCAAAAATTAGTAATGTACAGTCAATCAATAGGTGTAGATAAGCTAAGGATCACAACCGCCGATCCTTTTTTGTCTTTAAAAGACCGATTAATACAACAGCAAGAACAAGGCTATGCGTCAGGATTTGAACACCCAAATATTGACGAAAGGGTCGACCCATCTTTAACTTTAAAAGAAGTTCGCACCATTATATCCATTGCGGTTGCCTATCCGTCAAAACTCCCTAATGCCCCTAAAAGTGAGAAAGGGAGCAGACGAGGCTTTTTTTCGCGTTCATCTTGGGGAATTGATTACCACGATGTGTTAAATGATCGATTGAAAAAGATTGAAGAATTTCTTTTTGAGGAATGTGGCACTGTGGAAACTGTTCGAATGGTTGACACGGGTGCACTATCAGACCGAGCAGTAGCAGAACGAGCGGGTATTGGCTGGAGTGCAAAAAATACGTTTATTATTACCCCTGAGCTTGGTAGCTACGTGTTTCTAGGAAATATTTTAACGACACTTCCGTTTCCTCCTGATGAGCCAATTGAAGATTTATGTGGGTCTTGTCAAAAATGCATTGATGCATGTCCAACGGGTGCGCTTGTTGAGCCTGGCGTGTTAAACGCACAAGCCTGTCTTTCTTATCAAACCCAAACAAAAGGATTTATGCCGGAGGAGTACCGATCGAAAATTGGAAATCATTTATATGGATGGGACACCTGTCAGCTTGTTTGCCCATATAATAAACATAAGGATCATCATCAGCATGAAGAGATGAAACCAGACCCAGAGAAAGTAAAGCCGTTACTTTTACCGTTGTTAACAATGAGCAACAAGACATTTAAAGCAGAATTCGGCCATATGGCGGGCTCCTGGCGTGGAAAAAAACCGATTCAGCGGAATGCCATTATTGCCCTTGCGCATTATAAGGAAGAATCGGCTCTTCCTACATTGTGTGAGTTGTTGCGAAACGATCCAAGGCCAGTGATTCGTGGCACATCTGCGTGGGCAATCGGAAAAATTAGCAACAGTGAAAAAGAGGAAAAAGCATTGGAAGATGCGAAAAAGAATGAGCAAGATGAGAACGTGCTAAGTGAAATTGAAAAAGGTCTCTCATTTATAAGAGAAAAGAAATAATTAGAAAGGCAGGAGTGACATGCGCGTTTTAACAAAATTTTATGTGAAAGAGTTAACTACACCTATCGGGCTACTGACTGTTGTCATGAGTGAAAAAGGGTTAGCCCATGTAGCATTCGGAGCAATGAATAAAGTCAATTTAACAGCTCGGTTGACGAGATTTGGGATAAAGCCGGAGTGGTATGAGTTGGAAGAGGATGAATCACTTGTTTGTGAGCAGTTAACGGAGTATTTAAATGGTGAGCGTCATGATTTTCATGTGCCAATTGATTTAATAGGGACACCTTTTCAAAAAAAAGTGTGGTTGGCTTTGCGCACAATTAGATATGGTGAAACAAAAAGTTATAAAGAAATTGCGGAGATGATTGGAACACCAAAAGCTGTACGCGCTGTCGGTGGGGCGAATAATAAAAACCCTCTTCCTATTGTTATTCCTTGTCATCGTGTTATCGGCTCTAATGGGGCAATGGTAGGATACGGCGGAGGATTGCCGACGAAAGAACGTTTACTTGCACTAGAAACAAATATGAAGATCTCATAGAAAAAACATGGCAGTTATGCACACTGCCATGTTTTTTTTGACATGTTCAATGCTTTTTTAAATACATATAAGGAAGAGTGGTTGTTAAAGGATACTTCTTCATAGCCTTGTTTACAGTAAAAAGGAATATTCACTTCTCTCGTTTCACACGTCACTTCAAGACATTGGCGATGCAATGCTTCTTTCTCTACGCATTGAAGTAAAAGCTTACTAATGCCTTGCCCTTGATAGGAAGGATCAACGCTCAATCGAAAAAAGGAGCACGTTTTTTCGTTGTGTCGAAAAAAAACACAGCCGACGATGCGATTCTCTTTCATGCAAACGAACGCTTCTTCTTCTTGTGATAGCCGTAAAGCAATGGAAAGTCTTGTTTCATGAAGGGCAGATGCGGTGACCGGATCATGCTTATATATTTGAAAAGACGATCGAATTAATTGGTGAATGGCTTGGCAGTCAGTCATTACAGCTTTGCGTATCAATGTCGCTCGCTCCGTTTCACTCTAAGATAATCATAATTATACATTCTTATAAATTTTTATTCAATCACTTTTTGAAAGGAATTAACTGTTATGAAAAAAAAATTAGTGAAGATCTTGCACGACAATGTCAAACAATTAAACGAGGCCTTTTTAAATGGGCATCGTGCGGTTTGTTTAGATGAAAAAGAAAAAGCTGCATTTGAAAAAGATGCGCTGGAAATGATTGAACGAGGTGCAGAAGTCGTGAGCGCCAAAATAAGTGGAGATATATTGAATGTAATGGCATATGAACAGCAAACGCAGGTTGACTATATTGCGGTTATAGATCGGCTCTTGAAACAAGGAAACAGTCTGTTTATGGAAGAGCGAACGATGCGAAGACGGGCACAATTTGAAGGGTCGAAGCTAGTTGCAGATGAAATGGTAACGATGCATCCTTTGTCACTACAGGAGCGTGGAGAGAAGTGTATGGGCCACATTTATCGTGAAGATAGTGCAACGTATAATCGACGAAACGCTGTCCGTTATGCAGAGCAATGGTGGAATGATTATAATCCGGCTTTTGTTCGATTTGAAGATAATTGTACAAATTTTGTGTCTCAATGTCTTTATGCTGGTGGTGCCCAAATGACGAGTAAAGCAAATAAACAAAGAGGCTGGTGGTATGAGAATGAGCATAAGATGAGTCTAAGCTGGTCGGTTGCCCATTCATTTAGATGGTATTTAAGTGGAGCAACGAGTCATTTACGAGGGGAGGAAAAGAAGTCGGCACGTGAACTGATACCAGGTGATGTGATTTGCTATGATTTTAACGGAAATGGAACTTGGAATCATTGTGCAATTGTTGTTGCAAAAGACATGAATAATGAACCTTTAGTCAATGCACAAACAGTTAATAGTCGTTATCGGTATTGGACATATCAAAATTCTCCAGCCTACACAGATCGAATCCAATATAAATTTTTTCATATCTCCATTTAAGCAGAAATCATTTTTTCTGCTTTTTTCTATGTTTGTCATAGTAGGAATTCATGTGTAATATAGAAGGGACGCAGATATTCATGTAAGGGTGAGAACGAATGAATGACAAAAAGTATGCACAAGCTTTGTGGGGCGTCGCCTTAGTTCTGGCATTTGCAGCAGTCTTCGTTAACGAAAATGGCGTATTATTGCTAGGAATTGTGGTATGTGTCGTCTGTTCTACATTTTTTTATGTGAAAAGCAAAAATAAATAGAGGTGCACGAAAATGGGATTGCATATCGTACTATATCAACCAGAAATACCAGCCAATACAGGGAATATTGCTCGCACATGTGCAGGCACAAACACGACGTTACATTTAATTCGTCCTCTTGGATTCTCAACAGACGATAAGATGTTGAAGCGGGCAGGTTGCGACTACTGGCCGAACGTAACGATTTACTATTATGACTCAATTGATGAACTGTTTCAAAAGTACGACCAAGGAGAGTTTTTCTTTATTGAAACAATAGGAACACGAAATTATAGTGATTTTGATTATAGGAATAAAGAAGAAGAGTATTTTTTTGTATTCGGTAAAGAAACAACAGGGTTGCCACAAGAGCTTGTGGAGAAGCGACAAGAACGATGCTTTCGCATTCCACAAACCGATGTGATCCGGTCTCTTAATTTGTCTAATACAGCAGCCATTGTTATTTATGAAGCACTTAGGCAGCAAGGGTTTCCAGCATTAAAATAGATGTGTCTATTAAAGCGGTAAGCTAGCAATAAACGTATTGTATAAACGCAATAGAACAAAAATAATGGTAAATAAAAAGGTTGACCAAAAGAATAGCTGGAAAAAAATAAAGCCAATTAGCCCTGGGATGGTTAAAGATTCTGCGATACGGTAGACAATGAATAAGATATAAGCGAAAGATGACGCGACAAAAAGCAATAGTAAAACGATCACAAAGGGATTTAGGACAAGTGCAGCGATACTTCCTGCAAAGTAGATCCATTGACCACCTTGCGTCTTTTTCCAAAGGTCGTCGTCTTCCTGTTTTGAAAAAAAGAGTAGTGCAAGAGATGTAACCGTATCGGCTATTAACTTTAAAGCAGCAAAAATCATGAAAAACACTAGTAATAAAACGATTATAAGTCCAATACGAACTTCATTAATGGAAAGAATGTCTGCCATTCCAGTTAGAATGCCATTTCGTTCTAACCAACTTAATGCAAAGCGTTGACCATAGAGTGCAAACGACAAGCTAAAGAAAAAGATACTAATTAATGGTAAATGTCCGGTTAAATATCGATTCATGATAATCTCCTATAGTTGGAAGTCATAGCTAATAGAAGCGCTTGTCTCATGAACGTAAAGACAAGCGCTTTGTCTTATTCACCTTGGAAATGGTGAATAAGTTCATACGTATGAAGTTCATTGGCATTGGCAGTCGGCTTTTGCTCTTCTGATGAAGCACTATTTCTATGAGCCTTTGCAAACGATTCACTTGAAAGCCAGTTTTGATAGTCTTCTTTTGAAGCCCACTTCGTAAAGACAATTTCTTTCTTGTCATCTTGTTCGTTTGATAAGAACATAAATTCTAAACAACCTTTTACGTTAGCCATGTTCGTAGAAGCTTTACCAAATCGTTGGTGAAGCATTTTCTTTTTTTCTGGACTTACGTGTAGTTCGTTCATGACGATATACATAATTGTTCGACTCCTTTTTTAGCATGATTTCGTGTTTTTTGTAAGAGAATGGCTTTTCATTCTGAATGAACTTGGCTATAATAAAAGAGAGCGTTTACGCCCCTTGCAAGGAGGATCATTTTATGAGAACGTTTTTAATGATGAGCGTCTGCGTCGTTTTTCTAATCGCCATTTTTTCTGGAGGTTATGAGGAAAACCCTCATAAACGATAAGACGAAGGAAACCGGGTAACCGGTTTTTTTTGTTTTACCGGACAGCCGCTTCCCATATATTCATTGCTGGTCGTTTTGGTGATAAGTCCTCAACGTATCCAGTGTCTCTCCCTACCCAAACGGTTGCTGTATAGTCATCCGTCATACCTGAAAACGTGAGGTCCCGATAGTCATTCGTTGTTCCAGTTTTTCCTCCAATATAACCGTTTGTAGAAAGACGAATATCTCGTCCTGTACCTGATTGAACAACTTCGCTCATCAATGTACGGATTTTATCATTTGTTTCTTTACTCCATACTTGCTTTTCTTCTTGATCCGGCCATTGATACAAAAGGTCTAAGTGTTCATCATACACTCCTGTAATAGCTCTTGCTGGAGTAAAAAAACCATCGTGAGCAAAGGTCTGATAAGCCTGTACCATTTCATAAACAGACACATCAAGAGTACCTAAAGCTAAAGAAATGTCTCGTTGCTCATCATGCATTTTCTTGAATTGAAATGGTTCTAGATACGCAATGGCTTCTTCAATGCCAACCGTATTAAGAAGTTGTTGAGCAGGTATGTTATAAGAGTGCTTAAATGCTTCTCGCAGTGTGACGCTACCTGGAAGGACATCATTATAATTGGCGACACAACCAAGTATGCGTTTATCTCGTTCTTGTTGCGTGCAACTGTCGCTAGGATTAGCGTTGACGACTTGATCAATCGATGTGCCTGTTTTTTCAAAGTAAGGAGCAAAATCAATCAGCGGCTTAAAAGCAGACCCATGAGGTCGATACGAATCAACTGCGAGCATAAAATGACCACTTTCAAATTCCCGTCCATGACTAATCGCTACAATTCTCCGATCGTCGTTTCGAACAACAATACTAGCGCCTTCTACATCAGCAGGTAGTTCCTGATAGAAGCTTTCTTTGAGTGCGTGTTGTCGATTTGGCTCTAATGCCGTTTCGATTCGAATGCCTTTTTTAAAAAGTTCATTTAATCGTTCCTGAGCGGCTTCTTCATCATAGCCCTCTGTAGCCTGTATTAATTCTAAAAATTCCTTTTTAACGAAATCAGTATAATCTGGATATAAGTTTCGTAAAGACGAACGATGAAGTTCAATGGTTTCAGAGATGGCATCATCAAACTCAGCTTCGTTAATGTAGCCCTCTTCTTTCATCTTCTGTAATACCCATTCTTTTCGCTTATTCGTATTCTCCATTGAAGTAAAAGGATTGTATACTGTCGGATTGTTAGGAATGCTTGTTAGAAAAGCGACTTGCGCTAACGAAAGTTGATCACTATGATCACTGAAATAAAGCTGACTTGCCGCTTCTATTCCGTATGCGTGGTTACCGAAGTAAATTGAGTTTAAATACAATTCTAATATTTCTTCTTTAGAGAAACGCTGCTCGAGTTCATGTGCGTACAATAATTCACTCATTTTGCGTTGATAGGTTTGAGAGTGATCGAGAAAGATGTTTCTTACCATTTGTTGCGTAATCGTACTAGCGCCTTGATCAATCTCACCACTGCTTACATTTGTAATAAGGGCACGTGCCATTCCAGACGCATCAAAGCCAAGATGTTGAAAAAAACGGCGATCTTCCGTAGCAACGAATGCGTGAACGACTGTTTCAGGTAGCTGCTCAAACGGTAAATAACTTCGATTAATACCACCTTCAGAGGGAATTTCTGCAACAATCTGTCCATTGTCAGCATAAATCGTACTGTTTGAAGATAAGTATAGAATTTCCTCATCAATATGAGAACCGACAACTTGACCAATCGTTTGAACTGCGCTTACTTCTGAAGAAGCAGATCGAAATAAGAATGCACTGCCAATTGCAAAAAAACTAATAAAAAACCAGCCAAAAAAAGTTTTCATTGCCATACTCACTTTCTATCTAGCGTATACGTTAGTATACCATTCTTTTTCTGGTGCGGACAGTCTACCTTGCAAGAAAAGAAGCATGTTCATGTGCGGTAACGCATATGGTTAATTAATCTCGCTTACACGAGAATGGAGGTATACGACTTGAATATTTTAAACAAAATTGAACAGTATCGTGATCATGAAGAACGTTTACGCTGGGAAGGCACTTTTGCTGAATATTTGGATCTAATCAAAGAAAAACCATGGGTTGCACAGACTGCTCACTCTCGTGTGTACAATATGATAAAAGACGCTGGTGTGGAAGAGAAAGATGGAAAAAAGGAATACTCCTTTTTTAAAGATTCTATTTATGGATTAGAAGACTCGTTGGAGAAGTTAGTAGAAGAGTACTTTCATTCGGCGGCTAAACGTTTAGACGTTCGCAAACGTATTCTACTATTAATGGGACCAGTAAGTGGCGGAAAATCAACACTGGTCACAATGTTAAAAAGAGGCCTAGAAGATTATTCTCGGACAGAAAACGGGGCAGTTTATGCTATTAAGGGCTGCCCAATGAATGAAGACCCTCTTCATTTAATCCCGCTCCATTTGCGGGAAGAATTCCAAGATGAATTTGGCATTAAGGTAGAAGGAAATTTGTCACCATTAAACATGATGCGCTTAGAGCAAGAGTATAGTGGACGAATTGAAGATGTTATCGTAGAACGAATATTCTTTTCAGAGGATAAGCGAACAGGCATTGGAACCTTTTCACCGTCTGATCCAAAATCACAAGACATTGCTGATTTAACTGGAAGTATTGATTTTTCAACAATTGCTGAATACGGTTCGGAATCAGATCCTCGCGCATATCGCTTTGATGGTGAACTCAATAAAGCCAATCGCGGTATGATGGAATTCCAAGAGATGTTGAAGTGTGATGAAAAATTTCTTTGGCATCTATTGTCTTTAACACAAGAAGGAAATTTTAAAGCAGGGAGATTTGCGTTAATATCTGCTGACGAACTGATACTGGCTCATACGAATGAGTCAGAATACAAGTCTTTCATATCGAATAAAAAGAATGAAGCTTTGCATTCTCGTATTATTGTGATGAAAATTCCGTACAATTTAAAAGTCTCAGAAGAAGAGCGGATCTATAAAAAAATGATTGCAGATAGTGATCTTTCACATGTTCATATTGCGCCACATGCTTTAAAAGTGGCATCGATCTTTACGATTTTAACACGCTTAAAAACAACTCATAAAGCAGGCGTCGATTTAGTTAAAAAGATGAAGCTTTATGATGGGGAAGCGGTTGAAGGGTTTAATCAACAAGACGTCAAAGAGCTACAGTCTGAATTTAATGATGAGGGCATGAGCGGTATTGATCCAAGGTATGTCATTAATCGTATCTCGTCAGCGATTATTCGTAAGCAGCTAACCTCCATTTCAGCTTTGGATGTATTACGCTCGATTAAAGAAGGTTTGGATCAGCACGCTTCAATCTCAAAAGAAGATAAAGAGCGCTATACAGACTATATTACAATTGCTCGAAAAGAATATGATTTAATTGCAAAGGAAGAAGTGCAAAAAGCATTTGTTTATTCGTATGAAGAATCAGCGAAAACATTGATGGACAATTACTTAGATAATGTAGAGGCATTTTGTAACAAGAATAAGCTTAGAGATCCTCTTACAGGCGATGAAATGTCACCTGACGAAAAGCTCATGCGTTCCATCGAGGAGCAAATTGGCATCTCAGAAAATGCAAAAAAAGCATTCCGAGAAGAAATATTAATCCGTATTTCGGCATATGCAAGAAAAGGGAAACGATTTGAATACAATTCCCACGAACGTCTGCGTGAAGCCATTCAAAAGAAGCTATTCGCAGATTTGAAAGATATTGTAAAAATAACAACTTCCGTCAAAACCCCAGATGAGTCTCAGTTGAAAAAGATGAACGATGTTATTGCTCGTTTAATTGATGAACATGGCTACAACTCAGTATCGGCAAACGAATTATTAAGGTATGTTGGGTCTCTTTTAAACCGATAATGAAGCAAGAGGGTCTTAAGTGGGCCTTCTTGTTCTTTTTTTCATTTAGTGGTAATTTATGAATAGATGTTGTGAATGTAGAAAGCGGGGAACATCATTGGCTGAGAATAAAGTGAAATCAGAGGCTTGGGGTTGGATCAAAGCGATTGTCATTGCGCTTCTTATCGCATTTGTTGTGCGAACGTTTATTGTCACAAGCTTTGAAGTTCGAGGGGAATCAATGGTACCTACCGCCCACGATGGAGAACGGTTTATCGTTAACCGTCTTGCTTATCAGTTTAGTGAACCACATCGTTTCGATTTAATCGTCTTTCATGCAACTGAGCAGGATAGCTATATCAAACGAGTGGTTGGCTTGCCGGGAGATACGATTCGTTTCGAAAACGACCAATTGTTCATTAACGATGAACCAATTGATGAGCCATTCTTAGATGAAGTACAGGGATCGTTTGCAAATCAATATACAAACGATTACGAGTATGAAGACGTTATACCAGACAATCATGTTTTTGTTGTAGGGGATAATCGACCAAACAGCTCTGACAGTCGTTCGTTTGGACCTGTACATGAAGATGAGATTATTGGCAAGGTTGGCTTACGATTCTGGCCTCTATCTGAATTTGGATTTATGGAATAATGACTTGAGAAAAAAGTACTCTAAGTAGAGTGCTTTTTTTATTAAAATAAACCAGACATTCGCCCTAGAATAAATAAAAATAAGCGCAGCTTTAGCTTGTCCTCTCACAATTTATTAGCAACTCTTGTGCAAGTGAAACATAGGATAAGTTAAGGCACGTTATCAACCCAATCTATGATATGTAAGTAGAGGTTCTTTTGTGCAAAAAAGTGAATGGCAGGAGGGCAAGAATGGAAAACAACAACAAGCACCAGTACATTGTCTCTGAGGAAAACTGGTCCCTCCATCGTAAAGGATATCAGGACCAACGTCGTCACCAAGAGAAGGTTCAGGACGCGATCAAAAAGAATTTGCCTGATTTAGTCAGCGAGGAGAATATTGTTTTATCTAATGGAAAAGATGTCATTCGAATTCCGATACGTTCCCTTGATGAATATAAAATTCGATACAATTACGATAAGAATAAACATGTCGGGCAAGGAAAAGGTGACAGTAAGGTAGGTGATGTCGTTGCCCGTGATCCAAACGGTGACAAACAAGCGGGAGCAGGGAAAGGGCAAGGTGCAGGCGATCAAGCTGGTGAAGATTACAATGAAGCAGAAGTATCGATTGCAGAATTAGAAGAAATGATGTTCGCTGAGATGGAATTGCCTCATTTGAAAAAGAAAGAAGAGCAAGAAATTGTCATAGAGAATATTGAGTTTAATGATATTCGCAAAAAAGGACTAATGGGAAACGTAGATAAGCGGCGTACCATACTTGCCGCAATTAAGCGAAATGCACTAACAGGTAAAGCAGGCATTATGCCAATTTACAATGAAGATTTACGGTTTAAAACGTGGAATGAGACAATTCGACCGGAATCCAAAGCAGTAGTGATTGCGATGATGGATACTAGTGGATCAATGGGACGATTTGAGAAATACGTTGCCAGAAGTTTCTTTTTTTGGATGACTCGCTTTTTACGGACTAAATATGAGAAAGTTGAAATTGAATTTATCGCCCATCATACAGAAGCAAAAGTTGTAAACGAAGAAGATTTTTTCTCTAAAGGTGAAAGTGGAGGAACCATCTGCTCGTCAGCCTATCGAAAAGCACTTGAGCTAATTGATGAAAAATACAATCCATCTGCATACAATATTTATCCGTTTCATTTTTCAGATGGAGATAATTTAACTTCAGATAACGCTCGCTGCCTTAAACTGGTAAAACAATTAATGGATCGTTCGAATTTGTTTGGATATGGTGAAATCAATCAATATTCCCGTAATTCCACTTTGATGGGTGCCTACAAAAATGTGGATGACCCACGTTTTATGCACTATATATTAAAAGAAAAAGGTGATGTTTACCACGCTTTAAAGCATTTCTTTCAGAAAGAAGAGGAAGGTATTCAAGCATAGTAACTATCTTTTAGTCAGAATAAATTGACAAGTGGACATGAAGATGTCTACAAAGAAGAAAGAAGCGTTTTATTTGTTCTTCTTCGAACCATCTTGTCTAAAAAAACAATTGACTTCTGTAAACGGACTCCTGTATAATCACCTCTAACTTCATTTGTTCGTAATGCGTAGATTGGAACAAGTAAACAAAAGAACATGTTCAGAGAGTTGGTTTCAGCGGCTGAAAGAACCGACCATCCCTACTTTTGTTGAACCCTATTCCAGGAGCAGTTGGCAAAACCAATCGTCTCATTGACGTTATCAATGTAAAGTGGGCATGCTACTGTATGCTAACTAAGGTGGTACCGCGGAGCTCGTCCGTCCTTATTTCTAAGGATGGATGGGCTCTTTTTTTTGGAGGAGGAGAGAGGTATGCAAGGAACCATTGTTATTAAAATTGGAAGCAGTAGTCTAACTGCTGAAAACGGTAGACTAGACGCTATTCAATTAGAAAATCATGTGGAAGCCATGGTGTATTTGTTAAAGCAGGATTACCGTATTGTCCTCGTTACATCGGGAGCTGTAGCTGCTGGCTTTTCAAGTTTAGGTTTTAAGCGAAAGCCTAAAGGGATTGCACAGAAACAAGCGGCAGCTTCAGTAGGTCAAAGTTTACTTATGCAGGCGTATATGGATGCGTTTAAGCAGCACGATTACATTGCGGCACAGTTGTTACTTACACGGGCAGACTTTGCTGATCAGCACCGTTTTTCTAATATCTCACAGACCCTCGGCGAATTAATGAAACGCGGAGCAATTCCAATTATTAATGAGAACGATTCAACTTCGGTTGAAGAGTTGACTTTTGGGGATAACGACCGCTTATCAGCCCTTGTTAGCGGAATCATTCATGCAGATATGCTGTGTTTGTTTACCGATGTAAATGGAGTATATGATGAAAATCCTTTTTCGAATCCTAATGCTAAAAAGTATTCTTTTCTATCTGAAGTACCAGATGCGTTATTAAAGACGATGGATCAAACGACTTCGGATGTAGGTACTGGGGGAATGTATTCAAAACTTGCAGCAGCAAAGACAGCAATTGAGTTAGGCACGAATGTTTTTATAGGAACTGGTACAGGGCAGGAAAAGTTTGCTGATGTTTTAGTAGGCAAAGGAGATGGAACGTATATTGGTTCTTTTGCGAAAACGTCTATGTCGATGACGAAGCAATACATTTTGTACCATAGTAAGCCAAGAGGAAGCATATACGTCGATAACGGTGCAGCTGAGGCCCTGCTGAAACAGCATAAAAGCCTACTATCTGCTGGCGTTGTTGAAGTGAGCGGTTCATTTACGGTAGGTGAGGTTGTAGAGGTTAGAAGGGAAAATAATGAAATCATTGGAAAAGGTAAAGTGAACTTTACTTGCGAAGAACTTACCCTATTAAAAGGAAAAAATAGCGCAGAAATTGCTAGAGTAACAACGCGATCAAAAAAAACAGTCATTCATCGAAATTTTTGGGTGGCTATGTAAAGGGGAATGAAGATGGAAAATGTAGAATCGATTGCTAAAAAGGCAAAAAAAGCGGCACCAACCATTGCTCGAACTACTTTAGAGAAGCGAAACGATGCATTGCTTTTATTGGCGGAAGCGCTACAAGCAAAGAAAGAATATTTGTTAGACGAAAATCTTCAGGATGTTACAGCTGCGAAACGCAAAGGAACAGCTCAACCTCTCATCGATCGCCTATTATTAACGGAGGAACGAATTGACGATATGGCAGAGGGAATGCGACAACTTGTTGCGTTAGCAGACCCAATTAACCAAGTACTAGAAACGATAGAGCGTCCTAACGGATTGCTTATTGAAAAACGAGCTGTACCGTTCGGTGTATTCGGAATGATTTACGAAGCTCGACCTAATGTCACTGTTGATGCGTGTGCACTTGCCATTAAAACAGGGAACGGGGTCGTGTTGCGTGGAAGTGGAAGTGCCATGCATTCAAATAAAGCCATTGTCTCGGTTTTAAAAGAGGCATTGAGTCAAACGTCTATTCATACGGATATCATTCAACTGATCGAAAATCCTTCTCGGGAGGAAGCGAATCGATTGATGAAATTAAAAGGAGACATTGATGTATTAATTCCTCGTGGTGGCGCCTCCCTGATACAAACAGTCGTCAATGAAGCAACGATTCCAGTAATTGAGACAGGAGTTGGAAACTGCCATGTTTATTTGTCTAATGCAGCTAATGTTGATTTAGCAACAGCTATTGTTGTAAATGCCAAAACCCAGCGCCCTTCTGTTTGCAATGCTTGCGAAACATTAATTGTTGAAAGATCTTTTGCAGAACAACACTTGCACACATTAGTAGAAACGTTAAGGCAAAAAGGAGTTCAACTTGTGGGAGACGAAACCGCACAAGCACTTCATACTCAAATTGGTGTAGCGACAGAAGAGGACTGGCAGAAAGAGTATCTTGATTTATTCCTTGCTGTTCGATGTGTAGATGGCATAGAAGAAGCGGTAGCTCATATTGAAAAATACGGCACCAATCATTCAGAAGCAATTGTGACGGAGGATGAGAAAGAGAGAGATTTCTTTTTCCAAGCCGTAGATGCTGCTGTACTTTACCATAATGCTTCGACTCGTTTCACAGACGGCTTCGAATTTGGCTTTGGAGCCGAGATTGGTATTAGCACTCAGAAATTACATGCCAGAGGACCAATGGGACTACACGCTCTGACAACTTACAAATACACTGTTAAAGGCACGGGACAGATCAAATAAACAATGATAACGATTAAAGGCAGGCAATTAAAATTAAGCCTGCTTTTTTGTGTCAGTAGCGGCGGCAAGTGTAAAGGCTCTGACAACTATAGGGTAACCATTTAGGCTGTTCCGTATAGTTGTCAGAGGTGCTCTCATTCCTTTAACTACCTTTCTATTTACCAAACTCAGGACGTTCTTCTTTGAAATCTGGCATCGTCGTGGAATCAAGAGGGTGGTCATGCTGTGTAGCAAAAAACGTCCCGCCTGATACATCTTTTACATTATGAACAACAATAAAAGCGTTTGGATCAATCTCATGAACAAGCTTCTTTAAATAGAACAAGCGATAAGAGCGAACGACAATGTAAATCACTTCACGTTCCTTTTTCGAATACCCGCCATAACCATTAAAAATCGTGGCACTCGATGACATTTGTTTCGTCACTTTTTCAGAAATCAGTTGTGCTTCAGGTGAAATGATGTTAACTGCTTTTTTTGCGTCAAAGCCTTCAAGAACATAATCGGTGACTTTCTTACCAACATAAAGAGCGACAATCGTATACATCGTATAAATGGGTCCAATAACGAATACACCACAAACAACAATAACAGCATCAAGAACGAAGTTAGTCCCTGTTAATTCCCACCCAAAACGGTGATTTAACATTCGGGCAATAATGGAGGTCCCGCCTGTTGAAGAGCCAGCTCGAAAAATAAAGCCAAAACCGATACCCGTAATAACCCCAGCAAAAATTGCCGCAAGCAATGGGTCCTCAATTGGTTGGCCAAGTCGTTCTGTTAAAAAAATGAAAAAGGATAATAGCGGTACATTAATAATAGACTTATACACCATGTGTCGTGGTAATAATTTAAACCCTATGAGTAAAAGAACCGCGTTCAAAATAAACGTGACAAGTGCAGGGGAAAGATTATAAGCAAAATATAAAAGCAAAGATAAACCGACAATGCCCCCTTCAGCAAGGTTATTTGGCATTGCATATAATGTTATAGATATGCTGAAAAGAAATGTGCCGATAATAATGTATACATAATCTTTAACCAACGTAACAGTCTCCTTTCTACAAATGAAAAGAAGCAGTGCAAGCGAATGCCAACTACTTCTTTCCAAGTCTTTCTTCTAATTGTTCTACTAAACCTACAATTTCTGCTGTTCTTGCATCTCTGTCCGCTGTTTCCTGTGCTTTCTTTAGCGCGTTATGGAGTTCTTCTCCCTTTAAACCTGCATCCATATCAATGGTCTGACTTAACGCTTCTTCGTATTGGCGCAATGCATCTGCTTCCTGTCCGATAATGTCCGTCTCACAGCTACCACCGATGGCAATATTGTGCTCATGCCCAGTAAAGAAACAGTTTTCTATGAAGCCACCTGCATGAAGGAGGCGAATGGCACATGTTCCACCATCTTGAATAAACGTTTCTCGTATAGTTGGGGAACTATTTCGTATATCAATCTGAGCTTCGTAATGCCCGTTAATTTGACAATGTTCAATAAGGCCATAAGATTGCTTTTCAAACCGAATGCCGCTTTCATAACTGTCAATTACTTTCGATTCATTCATGTTTAACTGTGAGCCATTAGACACAAAAAGTTGTGGATAGGCATCGTGATGATGATAGAAGCTACTATTTGTTAAGTGAACGAGGCTACCATCAATAATGTAAAGGCCGCTTTGTCGCCCGTTAAATACATCCACATCATCAAGCGTCGCTTCACTAAAATCTGCTACAACGAGCTGGTTCAACTCGTTATCAAAGAAACGACAGTGAGCAATTGTCGCACTAGATCGTTCTGTTAACCATAACCCATAGTGAGCACCTTCAAATACAGAGCTATGCTTCATGCTTAAACGAGCTTTTTCGCTAAGAGCAAGTTGCGGCATGGCATGGTTAAATAGATCTGTTGCTTCTATATATACATAACTATTTGCCGTTTGGCTAATAGCCGAGCGCTCACCATTATGCACTTTACAATGAAAGAGATAGGCAGATGCATCTTGAACCATAAGCTGATCATGCGTGTGGTCTTTTATCGTACATTGTTCGATTTCGCCCTTACTACCGTTCTCAAGCTTTATCCCAATTTGTGCATTTTCAATAGTTGAATTCTTTAAAAACAGTTCCCCGCCATGTGCTTCAATTTGTACAGGGACATTGTCACTGAATCTTGATGAACGAAACGTTAGTTTGGCATGATCTTGCAAATACACTGCTCCAGACTGACTTTCGTATATTTGACAGCTTTCTAGCACAGCCTCACTGTTTCCTTGAGCTTTAATTTGTCGTTGGGAAGAGTGATGCCCGTATAGTTGGCAGTGCTCCACATAAGAACGGCTTTCCTGATCAAAGTAAAACGCTGTTGTTTCGCCGTTATATAGGTGAGAATGCTTCATAATAAGACGGCCATTTGATCCAGTGTAAACCTGACTTCCGTGTTGTTCGTAAAGTGCACAATATTCAATTCGTGCGCGTCCTCTATTGTGTATTCCAATACCGTTATGACGAATCGTAGCATCTGTTAATGATAAGTGACCTTGCTCTTTTATTTGAATGGCATATTTCTTAAGTTCATGAAACTGACAATGAATAACATAAGCGTGACCTTGTTCAATTAACAATCCTTTATCAGATTGAGAGAATGAAAGGTTTTTAATGTGAACAGAAGCATTTTTGGTTACTTTAAACCTACCTGCAATACGAACGTCTTCAGGTTGATTAGAGAGTCCAATAATGGTCACTGATTTAGATAATTGTAGAGACTCGTTATAAAGACCAGGTTCAATCTCAATCGTGTCTCCATCATTTGCATCTAGAAGAGCCTGTCTAATTGTTTTGTATTTCGACAGCAATTTGCGTGAAACTTGAATTTTCTTCACTACTATTGTCACCTCGAATCTGCCTTTTAGTATACCTGCTTTTCCAAATACTGTCCAAGAGCTTTTCGTTGTAACGAGAAAAAACTTCGGTTTCTTAAATCTATGTTTATCAATTACGGATTAAGGAAAAAAAGATAGAAAGAACACAAGGAGGGTACTACATGAATCATTACGACGATCTTTCAAACGGTATACCGAAGCAAAAACAAAACAAGCAACCTGGTATCGAATCAGAAATGAATCCTTTACCTATTTATGAAAGTGAGAATTATAAAGGAACAGGTAAATTGAAGGGCAAAGTCGCGCTTATTACTGGAGGTGACTCTGGTATTGGTAGAGCTGTAGCGATTGGTTATGCGAAAGAAGGGGCACACGTTGCCATTGTTTACTTAGACGAACATGAAGATGCTGAATTTACAAAAGAAAAAGTGGAAAGCCATGGTGTTAGCTGTATTACCATTTCAGGTGACATTACCGATGAAGCTTTTTGTGTTTCCTCTGTTGAACGCTGTGTAGCAGAGTTGGGAGGGCTTGATATTTTGGTAAACAATGCTGCTGAGCAACACCCAGTTAACGATTTACGTGAATTAAGTGATGAGCAACTGAAGCGTACCTTTGCGACGAATTTTTATTCCTATGTTTATTTTACAAAAGCGGCATTAGACTATTTACAAGAAGGGAGCGCAATCATTAATACATCGTCAATAAACGCTTACCGAGGGAATATCTCCCTTATTGATTATACGAGCACAAAAGGAGCAATTACAGCATTTACACGTTCGATGGCGCAATCACTAGCAAGTAAAAACATCCGTGTGAATAGCATAGCGCCTGGACCAATTTGGACACCCCTTATTCCAGCATCGTTTGATGAAGAAAAAGTAGCTGAATTTGGTCAAAACACATTAATGGGAAGGCCTGGTCAACCAAGTGAATTAGTTGGAGCTTATGTGCTTCTTGCCTCAGAAGATTCGTCCTATATGACTGGACAAGCAATCCACATTAATGGAGGAGACTATATCAGCTCTTAATTGAATCGATTAAGGATCTACCGTCGTGTATGTGTTATACGCAACGGTAGATCTTGTTATTTAACGGGACATACGGGTAACAAAGTAATAACGGTCACCTCGATAACGTGTATACACCAATTCTAATACACGGTTTGACGAGGTAACAGCTTGTCTGCGAATAGCAAGCAGAGGATCTCCTTCAGCGATTTCAAGTAGATGAGCATCTTCTTTATTTGCTAATACCGAACGGATCGTTTGTTCAGAGTGATCAATCTCATAGCCAAGTTTATGCTCGAAGTAAGCATAAAGAGACGAATGTAGAATGGTTTCGCTTAAATGAGGGGCGATATCAATGGGAATAAAGGCTTGTTCTGTTGCTATCGGAATTTGGTTCGCCAATCGAACGCGAAACACTGAATAAACCTCAGTCCCACTAGCAATTTGCAAAAGAGTAGCTACGTCTGAATCTGCTTTTATTCGAGTAAAGGATAGAAGCTTTGATTCAGGAACCATATTTCGGTTAACCATGTCTTCACTAAAGCTCGTTGTTTTCGTTAATGGTTGTTCAATGTTTTGATGGGCAACGAATGTTCCTCGGCCTTTTTCTCGCACAAGTTGTTTTTTTTGAACGAGATTATTAATTCCTTGACGAACGGTCATCCGACTGATTTGATAACGATCAGCAAATTCACGCTCAGAAGGTAGGACATCACCTGGTTTTAATTGGCCATTTTCAATTTGTTTGTGTATAAGTTCTTCTATTTGGTAATAAATCGGAATAGGAGATTGTTTATCAATCATTGTCGGTCCTCCGCAAAAGCATAATTTTCATAATGAAAGTATAGCATAAATTGACTAAAGATAATTGGTATAGACAACTAATCATCTAGATAATATAATGAAGGTATAAAGGATGTGAAAAAAGTGGCTGAACTACTTATCAAAGGCAAGCAAATGGTGTCTGGTATTCCAAATGAGACTAAGTGTGAAGGGTTTTTCGTGGCAATTGAAGCCGGAAAAATTATCGATGTTGGAATAGGTGATGCTTCACACCTTACAAAGACAAATACGACGGTGGTATCGTTGTCGGATAATCAATGGCTTGTGCCTGGCTTTGTTGATTTGCATATTCACGGCGGTTATGGTGTTGATGTTATGGATCATTCAGATGAAGGGTTACAACATTTAAAACAATCTTTAACGAGGGAAGGAACAACGTCGTTTTTAGCAACAACCATCACCCAATCGATTTCTTCTATTGAAGAGGTCATTCACCAAGTGACCGTTCATCCAAACCAAGGTGGAGCGGAGATTGTAGGGTTGCATATAGAGGGACCTTTTATAAACGAAGTAAGAAAAGGAGCTCAGCCAGCCCAATATATTGTCGATCCAGCAGTGGAATTAATGAAGAAATGGACGGATCTTGCACCAGGGAAAATCAAACAAGTTACGTATGCTCCGGAAAAACCTGGTGGCTTAGAATTAACAACGTACCTTCGTAAGCAAGCTATTAATCCTTCTATCGGACATTCAGATGCACACTATGACGAGATTGCACTAGCAATTGACAATGGTTTAAATCAAGCAACACATTTATTTAACGGGATGCGTCCATTGCACCACCGAGAACCAGGGGTAGTCGGCACAGCGTTGCTCCGAGATGAACTTGATGTAGAACTGATCGCTGATGGCATTCATATTCATCCACATATGATTCAATTAGCTTGGAAAGTGAAAGGTACAAATCGTTGTCTTCTTATTACGGATTCGATGCGGGCAAAGGGGCTATCTGATGGAATGTATGAATTAGGAGGCCAAGACGTCCAAGTAAAAGATGGGCAAGCTACCTTGGAAGATGGGAGTTTAGCTGGCTCAATTTTACCGATGAATGAAGCAATAACGAATATGATAAATTTCTCAGGGTGTACGTTTGAAGAAGCCATCCAAATGGCAACCTATAACCCAGCGAGGAAAATTAATGTGTTAGATCGAAAAGGCACGATTGAAGTTGGGAAAGATGCTGATCTCGTTATTTGGGAAGACGGCAAGGTTGTCTCTACATTTTGCAAAGGCAGTCACTATTCATAAGAAAGGAAGGTACGTTATGAAGATTGTGTACGTGAAAGATTATGATGCGCTAAGTGAGGCGGGGGCTTCATTTTTACTAGAACAAATAAAAAAGAAGCCATCCTTAACGATGGGTCTAGCAACAGGTGGAACGCCAAAGGGGACTTATGAAAAACTCATTAACAAGTCGAAGAAGGAAAAAGTTTCATTTGAACAAGTTCGAACGTTTAATTTAGATGAATATGTTGGACTTTCAAAAGAAGATCCGAATAGCTATCATCAGTATATGAATGACATGCTGTTTAATCATATTGACATTAAATCAACACACACCTTTATTCCAAATGGAGAAGCTTCATCAATAGAGGCAGAGTGTCAAGATTATGAACAACGTATAAAAGCAGCAGGAGGGATTGATATTCAACTGCTCGGTATTGGAAATAACGGTCATATTGGCTTCAATGAGCCAGGGACAAATTTCTCAGAAATGACTCATATGATCGAGTTAGCTGATGCAACAAGAGAAGCAAATGCGCGTTATTTCAATACTAAAGAGGATGTACCTAAGCAAGCCATTACAATGGGAATTGCAAGCATTATGGCAGCAAAAGAAATACTATTATTAATTTCAGGAAAAGACAAGCAACATGCCTTTTCTATGCTATTAGAAGATGGGATAGACGAAGCGTTTCCTGCTTCAATTCTTAAAGAGCATCCACATGTGACCGTTATTGTCGATCAAGAGGCGGCTGGTCAGTATTTTAACGAATCAGCATAAAAAAGATACGGGCGAATTACTTCTTCGCTGCCGTATCTTTTTTTGTGATTGACTGCCATTTCATATAAGTTCCACTTCGCCACACCCACTCTAAAGGGCCAATTCGGAAAAAACGTAGCCAGATTGAACTTAATAATACCTGTAGGGCATAAACCCCAATAGAAAGTAGTACACCATAAAAAACGCCTAGTTGACCATGAAGTCCGAGTCCATATCCATAGAATATCAATGTAAAAAGAATAGACTGCAGAATATAATTTGAAAAGGCCATTCTGCCAACGTTAGCAAAAGGTAAAAACCATTTTGAACCATACGATACA
Organism: Shouchella oshimensis; assembly: GCF_004375095.1. NCBI lineage: Bacteria > Bacillati > Bacillota > Bacilli > Caryophanales > Bacillaceae > Shouchella > Shouchella oshimensis. The sequence goes on from NZ_SNUX01000003.1 coordinate 325,785, forward strand.
AGAATCGCTATACACGTTCCATAAAATAAAGCAAGAAAAGGTGCACCAATGTAAATCGATAAGGTTTGATACTGGGTATTCAATCCTTCCGCAAATGCGTTTGGAAGCTTTGCCCCAATCCCTATCAACCCTATTACAGGTAATAGGAACAATGCTTTTTTTCGGTATAAGTGAAAGGCTTCAAGCCATTTACTTCGAGCCACAAATGCACCGAATAAAAACATTGGCATAACGGTTAATACAGCAGAAAGTTGATAAAACAATTCCCCAAAGACGAAAACCACCGTGCTATCTCCTGTGCTAATGCCTATAAGATCGTGGGTTGCCCGAAATTGGATATGATCACGATATGAACCATCTGAAAGAACAGCCTGTTCAGCAGAGTAAAAATAAGGAGCAGGTGTTTCACCTACATCAGGAATAAGAGCCGTGAGTCCCAAAACTCCAAACCAAATAAGAGCACTAATGAGTAATCCGCGTTTTTTTAACGGCATAAATGCGAATAGAAGCATGGCCGTAAGCGAATAAGTAAGAAGGATATCTCCCCGCCATATAAAAAGAATATGTAATAAGCCAAATAGTAACAGTAGTACGGTTCGACGCCAAAAAACAGGGCTATAGGATTGTTGTTTTTCTTTAAAGCGGTCACGCTGCAACGTCATTCCATAACCAAATAGAAATGAGAACAGGGTAATAAAACTTCCATCAACGAATAAGCGAATAAAAAAATGAGTGCCTTCGTCTAATTCACCATTAGCGTACATTCCACTAACGGGAGTCATACTACCAAGCATACCAAATTGAAACACAATGCTATTAGCGATTAAAATGCCCAGTAATGCAATTCCTCGAATGACATCAAGAGACATAATTCGGTCCTGTTGCTGTAAAGGTGTACGCATGCTAAACGATCAATCCTCCAATATAAATAAATGACATAACCCATTAATTATCCCACGTTCTCAAAAGATTGAAAAGTGAATTCATTCTATTTGTATTTTTACTAATTTAAAGTAGACTAAAAGAGAGACTAAAGAAAAAAAGGAGTGGACAGGTATGAATGAAATAATAAAAGGAATGAGTGCACATCGTTCAATTCGTGCTTATCAATCGGAAAACGTTACGAAAGAACAAATACAAATGATTACAAATGCAGCTCGATGGGCATCTACGTCAAATCATGTGCAAGCCTATTCCATTCTTTCTATACAATCAAAGCAAACAAAACAAACCTTGGCTGAGCTAACTGGTGGTCAAAAATGGGTGGAAGAATGCCCTGTTTTCTTTGTTCTTTGTGCAGATTACACTAGACAGCGATATGCCAGTGAAAAGCACGGAGTTTCGTTTGATGTTGGTGGCGCTGAACAATTACTTGTTGCTGCTGTAGATGTTGCCCTTGTGGCGCAAAACATGTTATTAGCGGCAGAGTCTATCAATTTAGGCGGGGTTATGATTGGTGGAATTCGTAACCAACCAAAGGAAGTCAGTGAGCTGCTTGGCTTACCAGACTACGTTTTTCCAGTCATGGGGCTTGCAATAGGTGCACCTGGTCAAGACATACCACAGAAGCCTCGTTTACCAGAACAAGCGGTTGTACACGAAGAAGTGTATAACACGAGTCAACAGGAACTCATTGATACATATGATGCGGAAATCGAAGGCTATTACCTTGAGCGTACAAATGGAAACCGATCGAGCACGTGGACTGAACTTATGGCTCAATACACAAGTGTTCGAAAACGTGCACATATGGATCATTTTCTTAAAGAAAAAGGTTTTTTACAAAGTGAAAAAGGGGAGAATGAAATGAATCGCTTTACAGGTATTGGGGACATTTATTGTGTAGGTCGTAATTACGCAGAGCATGCAAAAGAATTAGGCAACGATGTTCCAAAGCAACCCCTTTTATTTACAAAACCTAGAAGCTCGTTAGCTCTAGCAGACGGTCAACAACTAGCATTTCCTCATAATAAAGGAAGCATCCATTACGAAATTGAGCTCGTATTAAAAATTGACCGAGATGTTAACCAAGAAGATAAATTAGTTGATGTGGTCAGTGAAGTTGCGTTAGGATTGGATTTAACATTGCGTGAGGTACAAGATACGTTAAAGAAAAAAGGGCACCCATGGTTACGCGCAAAAGGATTTCCAAATGCAGCTGTGTTAACTCCGTTTTTTGCTTTTACAGGTGAAGAAGCTTGCCAAACGATTCCTTTTCAACTCGAGAAGAACGGAGAGTTGGTGCAAGAGGGCTATACAAGTCAGATGATTTTTAGTTTAAGTGCTCTTTTTGAAGAAGTGAAAAGAGAATTTGGACTAAGAAAAGGGGATTTACTCTTTACAGGTACACCAAAAGGGGTTGGAGAATTGAAGCAAGGAGATCACTTTTCCTTGTATTTCAACCATGAGGAAAAAGGTTCTTTCACAGTAAGTGAGTAAATGTGTGAAAGAGAAGTGGTACGAATGGAAGTGAAGAGCGTGAAGGGACGAAGACAACATGAAAGAAATTGATGTGTCAAAGTTTGAAAAAAAGATGATCATTCGCAATATAGAAGAAAAAGATTTTGATGCGATTATTAAGCTGTCAAAACAATGTTTTCAGAATATGGAGCCGTGGCGATACGACGAATTAAAAAGTCATATTTCTGTATTCCCTGAAGGTCAATTCTGTGTTGAGTATGATGGAGAAATTATTGGCTCGTGCTCTAGCTTAATTATTAATTTTGATGAGTACGATGATCAGCATACTTGGGACGAAATTACCGATGAAGGCTATATTACAAACCATGATTCTGATGGATTTAATTTGTATGGAATAGAGGTAATGGTTCATCCTGATTTCCGGCGGATGAAAATTGGGAGACGGTTGTACGAAGCGAGAAAAGAATTATGCCGTGAATTGAATCTTAAGAGTATTATTATTGGTGGCCGAATTCCGAATTACTACAAGTATGCAGACCGTTTTACGCCAAGGCAATATGTGGATGAAGTAATGATGCATAATATCTATGATCCTGTGTTAACCTTTCAGGTCATAAATGGGTTCTCATTGAAGCGAGTGAATGCCAATTATTTAGACGACGACCGGGCGAGTATGCGCTATGCAACGCTTATGGAATGGAATAACATTGACTATCAGCCGTCCACACCTAAAAGAAGATTCAAAACATCGTTTCCTGTACGTATTACAACCATTCAATATGAAATGAAGAAAATTTCTTCATTTGAAGAGTTTGCTGTTCAATGTGAGTATTACACAGACGTAGCAGCAAGCTACAAGTCAGATTTCGCTGTATTCCCGGAAATTTTCACATTGCAATTGCTGTCATTCTTGCCGGAGAAAAGTCCAAGTCGAGCAATTAGGCGCTTAACGGAATTTACAGAAGACTATATTGAGCTATTTACAAATCTGGCAGTTAAATACAATGTGAACATTATTGGTGGTTCACATTATGTGGAAGAAGAAGGCAAGATCTTTAATATTAGCTATCTTTTCCGCCGTGATGGAACAATTGAAAAACAATATAAACTTCATGTAACACCGAACGAACGGTTATTCTGGGGGATTTCTGGTGGAGATGAAGTGAAAGTATTCGATACAGATTGTGGGAAAATTGCAATACAGATTTGTTATGACGTTGAATTTCCTGAACTTGGGAGAATTGCAACTGATAAAGGAGCCAATATTATTTTCTCTCCTTTTTGTACAGATGACCGCCAAGGATATTTGCGCGTTCGATACTGCTCTCAAGCTAGAGCGATAGAAAACCAAGTCTATACGGTCATCTCTGGTACAGTTGGAAACCTTTCTGATGTGGCAAACATGGATATCCAATATGCACAGTCTGGAATTTTCACTCCTTCTGATTTTGAATTTCCACGTGATGGAATCGTTGGGGAGTGTAGCCCGAACGTAGAAACCGTCGTTGTGGGAGATGTCGATCTAGAGATTCTCAGACGAAACCGTCGATCTGGAAGTGTTAATCAACTGCGTGATCGTCGAGATGATATTTATCACGTCGTATACAAACAATAAATAAAATGCGAGAAGACGCCCAAAAAAGATATGGGCGTCTTCGTTTATGTTTTTGTGCAGTGGCAAGACTAGGTGTTAAAAAGGAGTTGAGATTCGTGAATTCACCTTTTACACCTGTGATTCTGAAACAAATTAGTTTACTAATTTTAATTGCCGCCGCAGTATTCTTCATTTATTCAATTCGGTCGTATGATGGTGTTCAGACGTTAGTTATTAAAGATGTTCCACAAGCTGTTCAAAAGAATGAAACGGCTGATCTTCAAGTTTTTGTAGAAGATCATTTTGGCGAACCTATTACAACAGCGAATGTTGTAGGGCATTATGTGTTAAATGAGCATGAAGTGGACGTACAGTTCCATCATAAAGAAAACGGCTTATATGAAGGAGAAATCTTATTGTTTGTTTCTGGTCAATGGAGAGGAGAAGTAAGAGCAAATACGTTCTCATCTGAAGAAAAACTTGCTATGATAGTAGATGTAAACTAATTGTAAGGAAAAAGGAGAGAGTACGTTGGTTGTTTTTCCAACACTAGTAAAAACGACATTTATCAAACGACCAAATCGTTTTATTCTACATGTAAAAAGAGAAGACACAGGCGAACAGATTGAGGCCCACCTTCCAGACCCAGGGAGATTAAAAGAACTACTTATTGAACAGGCAACGATTTGGGTAGAATACGTAGATAAAAGCAGCCGTAAAACAAGCTGGACTGCCGTCTTATGCGAAACAGAAGAAGGCCATGTCGTATCTTTGCAGACAACGATCGCGAATAAGCTAGCAGAAGCGGCAATAAAAAAGAAACGCATTCCTTCTTTACGTGAATGGTCAATAAAAAAAAGAGAATGCAAGGTTGGTTCTTCTCGTTTTGATTTTCTTTTACAAAACGATCAAGATGAAGAACTGTTGCTAGAGGTGAAAAGTGTTACGCTAGCCAGGACAGGAGAAGGTTTTTTTCCTGATGCACCAACAGCAAGAGGTGCTCGTCATGTACAAGAGTTAACAGAGCTTACAGAGCAAGGACGTTATCAAACAGCTATTTTATTTGTTGCACAAAGAAGTGATATTCGGTCTGTGGCTGTTGAGACAATCATTGATCCTGCATTCGCCCAATCGATTAATGAAGCGAATCAAGCAAACGTTCAAATTGTAGCGGTAAGCACGACCCTGTCTAAAGAAAAGATGGATATACGACAGGAAATTCCTTTTATAATCTGATTAAATGGTAAATGAATGGTATAGTGTTAAAGAGGAATAGGCTATGAATGGGGAGAGCAAATGATTCGTACTTTTTCTAACGAAGATAGAGATGAAACCATTGATAAAATGGAAGAAGCAACGTATGATTTACTTGTTATTGGCGGAGGCGTCACAGGAGCGGGAATTGCATTAGACGCCTGCATACGTGGTTTAAAGACGCTTTTAGTTGATCAGCAAGATTTTGCTTCAGGTGCTTCAAAAAATTGGTCTAATCTATTTCATTCTGAAATCCAGCATATGAACCATTTAGAAATGAAAATGTATAATGATTTATTTAAACAGCGGCTTATTTTAAAAGAGAACGCTCCACATCTTATTAAACAAACAGAGTTAATTTTACCAACATATAAAACAGGCCTTTTCACAAAATCATTTCGCTCAAAGCTCCTCGATCGGCTAACTGAAATGGCGTTTAAAGAAAAGCGGAAGCACATCACGAAGAAAGAACTAGCAAAGCTGGAACCTGCATTATTACTAAAGCATGCAAAACACGCTTCTTTGTACAAAGAGTTTCTTATAGATGAGTCAAGGTTAGCGATTGATTTGTTAAAAGAATCAGTAAAAAGAGGTTTAATAGCGCTGAATTATATGAAGGTAGAGAGTTTTCTCTATGAAGATGATAAAATAAGTGGTGCCCTTGTTGTCGATCAGAACAAAAATGAAGTACATAAAGTAGCTGCAAAACACGTTGTTAACGCAAGTGGTACCTTGATCGATTCCCTTCGCGTTCAAGATCGTTCTCTCTCAAACATTGTCATCGATTCAGTTGAGGATTATTTTTTTACGGTGCCGAGAAGCCGTCTGCCAGTTCATCATGCAATGTACATAGAAACAGAGCAGCATCAGCTTGTTAGTTTGGTGCCTTACCGTCAGTCTATTATTGTCGGACATTCTGTTAAAAAACAGAGTGAGCGGACAAGTAATCAAGAGCTGCTTGATTTGGTAAACCGAACCTTTAGTGAGTATCCTTTAGGAGAGGATGATATTGAAGCGAGCTGGATTGTGAAGCGTCCATATCCAATTGACAAGAAAAAAAAGCATCACGAGTATAAGAGACAGGAGTGGATTGAATCGCCTTCAGGTCTTTTATCTGTTGTTTGTGGTCAGCATACGTATTACCGCTCTGTTGCAGAACAAGTAGTCGATCAGATTTGCAAACAACTACATCAAAAAAGAAACTGTCAAACTGATACGGTAACCATTTCAGGTGGATATGTAGGTGGCTTGGATGACTTTCTTTTCTATAAAAAGAAACGAACAGAAGAGGGTTTACAATATGGCTTAACAGAGTACGAAGCCAACCAGCTTATTGACCGATATGGTTCTAATATAGGACAACTTTACGTAAGACTTCGGACATTTGGGAAGCAAGCTAAAATGTTCGGTTTGAGTCCGGCAATTTTTGCTGAGCTACTGTATTGTATTGAAGAAGAATCCATTCTTAGTCCTGTTGATTTCCTTGTACAACGCACAGGTTATTTGTATATGGATAAGGCGTTAACATTGGCAGTCAAGGAACCGATTTTTCGTTATATGCGCGATCGTTTAAATTGGACAGAGGAGCAAGAGATAAGATTTAGAGAGAAGCTAGAGAGTGAAATCACACAAGCCTATGGTAATGTTATGTAGTGTGAAAGGATGCATTTTTTTGGAGGAATACAATGAATTATAAAAAATTAGCTAAGAAGTGGAACGACCATTCAGCGTTAGAACCAGATGTACGAGAGGAATTAACGGAATTAGTACAAGATGAAAAGGCGTTAGAAGACGCTTTTTATACAACACTTGCATTTGGCACAGGTGGAATGAGAGGGATTATTGGACCAGGTCCAAATCGAATGAATACGTATACGGTAAGAAAAGCGGCAAGAGGCTTAGCATCGTTTATTGCCAAACGTGGAGAGGGTGCTAAAGCGAGAGGGGTCGTTATTGCATTTGATTCCCGCCATAAATCTGCTAAATTTGCTCACGAAGCCGCATTAACATTGGGAGCTCAAGGAATTAAAGCTTACGTCTTTCATGACTTACGACCAACACCTGAATTATCCTTTGCAGTTCGTCACTTACAAGCTGAAGCAGGTATTGTCATCACGGCATCACATAACCCGCCTGAGTACAATGGTTTTAAAGTGTATGGCTCAGATGGTGGGCAATTCCCTCCAGCTTTAGCAGATGAGCTCGTGGATTGCGTAAATGAAATAGAAGATGAACTAGGTATTGCAGTAGGCGATGAAAATCAATTAAAGGCTTCTAAACTATATGAAATCATCTCTGCAGACGTTGATGATGCTTATAACGAGGAATTAAAAAGCATCTTGCTTCAAAAAGAGTTAATTAAAGAAGCAGGAGATCAATTGAAAATGGTTTTTACACCATTACACGGTACAGCAAATATTCCCGTTAGACGAGTTTTAGAAGATGTTGGCTTTAGCCAAGTAACTGTTGTAAAGGAACAAGAGCTACCAGATCCTAACTTTTCAACCGTTTCATCTCCTAACCCAGAAGAACATGCGGCGTTCAAAGAAGCGATTCGTTATGGCGAAGCAGAAGGTGCTGATATGTTGCTTGCTACAGACCCTGACGCCGATCGAGTCGGACTTGCTGTGAAAAATGATACAGGCGATTATATTGTGCTTACCGGTAACCAAACTGGCGCATTGATGCTTGATTACCTACTTTCTATAAAAGAAGCAGAAGGAACGCTTCCGAATAACGGGATTGTTTTAAAGACGATTGTAACATCTGAAATTGGACGGGCGATTGCTGAGCGCTATCAACTAACGTCTTTAGATACATTAACAGGTTTTAAATTTATTGGCGAAAAAATCGGAGAATATGAACGGACAGGTGACTACCAATTTCTCTTTGGATATGAAGAAAGCTATGGCTATTTAATCGGGGATTTTGTACGTGATAAAGATGCTGTCCAGGCGTGTCTTTTTGCTGCAGAGCTAGCGCTTCATTACAAACAAAAAGGTTTAACTGTATATGAAGCACTTCAACAAGTGTTTGAGAAGTACGGTTTCTATAAAGAAGGACTTGAATCGTTAACGCTAAAAGGCAAAGAAGGTGTCGAAAAAATTGCAGGCATTATGACAAGCTTGCGTGAGAATCCTCCTGAAAGTATGGCAGGCTTGTCTATTAACAAGATAGAAGATTACGAGAGGGGGCTCAGTCTTTCTCCTGAAAATCAAAAAACAACACCGATTGATCTTCCGTCGTCAAATGTCTTGAAATACTTCCTTGAGCAAGATGCTTGGTTCTGCGTACGACCTTCAGGTACTGAGCCGAAAGTCAAATTTTATTTTGGCGTAAAAGGTGAATCATTAGAGGAGAGCGAGCAAAAACTCCAACAGCTAAAAGATGCTGTTATGGCTTATATCCACCAATATACCGCTTAAAGGACAGAAAGCGTATCAAGCACTTTGCAACTGCAAAGTGCTTTTTTGTTTCATTTTCTAAGTTCGTACCTCATAGAATGATTGGAAAGAGGGGGGACGATTGTGTCAACTAATTGGAGTGATTTAGAGCGATCAATTGCTGAAATAACGGAAATTGCTACGGGTTTTGGGTTAGATTTTTATGAAATGAGATATGAAATCTGTCCAGCAGATATTATTTATACATTCGGTGCTTATGGAATGCCAACTCGCTATAGTCATTGGTCCTATGGCAAACAGTATCACCGAATGAAGTTACAATACGATCTTGGCTTGAGCAAGATTTATGAACTCGTAATTAATTCGGACCCTTGTTATGCTTTCTTACTCGATAGCAACACATTAATTCAAAACAAGTTGATTGTCGCCCATGTACTGGCACACTGCGATTTTTTTAAAAACAATATCCGTTTCTCTAACACTAGAAAAGATATGGTTGAAAGTATGAGTGCGACAGCCGAACGAATTGCGAAATATGAGCACGAGCATGGAAAAGGAGCTGTGGAAGATTTTCTTGATGCGGTACTTGCAATTCAAGAACATGTGGACCCAACACTTGTAAAGCCACAGAAGAAAGAGAGCGAACTAGCTAACTCAAAAAAAGCCACTGATTATGATGATTTGTGGGCGTTAGATGAAAAAGAAGAAAAGCAAATAAAACCGCTTAAAAAAACATTTCCACAGCATCCAGAAAAAGATATCCTGCTATTTATTGAAGAAAATAGTCGCCATTTAGAGTCGTGGCAGCGAGATATTTTGACGATGATGAGGGAGGAAATGCTTTATTTTTGGCCACAGCTTGAAACGAAGATTATGAACGAAGGCTGGGCTTCTTATTGGCACGCAAAAATATTAAGAGAAATGGATCTGACAAGTGGTGAAGTTATTGAGTTTGCTAAGTTAAATGCAGGTGTCGTACAGCCATCACAAACATCGATTAATCCATACTATCTAGGCATTAAACTTTTTGAAGATATTGAACGTCGCTACGACCATCCAAGCGAAGAAATGGTTCGACTACAAGGTATTAAAAAAGGTAGTGGCAGAGAGAAGATTTTTGAAGTAAGAGAAATTGAATCAGACACGTCTTTCTTAAGAAACTATTTGACAAAGGAATTTGTTGAGGAAGAAGATTTATACTTATTTCAAAAGCAAGGTAGCGATTATAAAATTACTGAAAAAGCATGGGAGGGTGTTCGTGATCAGTTAACACAGTCAAGGGTGAACGGTGGCTTCCCTTACCTTGTAGTCACCGATGGGGATTATTTAAAAAACGGTGAGCTTTACATTAAGCATGCTTTTGAAGATACTGAATTAGATGTTAGCTATTTAGAGAAAGTGGTTCCTTATCTTTATCAATTATGGGGAAGAACAGTACATTTAGAAACGAATGTAAATGGCAAGTTGGTTACCTTTATTTATGATGGAAACAAAATCCATCGAAAATATATGTAGTGAATGTGTAAAAGCGTATTCGACGACGATTCAATAATGAATACGTCTGTCAAAAGCGCTTTTTTCTTTTCTATTCTCTTTTTTTAAAAACCTAATGTAGTAAAAAATGCCACCCTACTAGTAGCGTTTCAACGTGCAAATGACCTCTTCATTACGAGAACGATAAGTGTGATATTTTTCCATATATGGTTAAAAAGAAAGCGTAATAGATAAGCCTGAATTCTGGTAAAAAATTTTCAAAAAAAAGTGTTAAATTGATTGACGCCTTAATGTTTTCAGAGTAAGATAAATTTTGTGACTAAAAATGTATTTCGTTAGTCTAAGGATTAAGGTGTAAAGAGGTGATTTGTTATGGAAACGTTTAGACGTTTAGCGAAGTATTATTTACCTGATAAGCGGTATTTTATTTGGTCCTTAATTGCATTGGTATTTGTTACGGCCATTACCGTTATTTATCCAGTATTTTTACAAATTGCCATTGATGTAGGGATTACAGGTGGAGAGTATGGAATCATTCCTTACCTGGCCATTGGCTTAATAGGAATTATGGCTATTAAAGGTGTAGCGACATATGTCAATCAGTATTTTGGCGATCTTTTCGGCGTTCGATCAGTTTATAGACTACGAAAAGATTTATACAAAAAATTGCAATATCTTCCTTTTCGCTACTATGATAATGCTAAAACAGGTGACTTAATGTCACGGCTAACAGCAGATGTAGAAGCATTCCGCTTTTTCCTTTCATTTGGTTTTGCCCAATTAGTTAACTTCGTCTTACTTGTTGGATTTGCTATGGTTGTTATGTTTTACTATTCCGTTCCCCTTACCTTAGTAACAATGGTTACACTTCCATTTTTAGCAGTTGCTGTTTACAAATTTGATCAACGAGTTCACCCGGGCTTTCGTAAAGTCCGCCGTTCCCTTGCACGGTTAAACACAAAAGTACAAGAGAATGTTAGCGGCATGCATACTGTTAAAGCGCTATCACAAGAGACGTCAGAAAAAGACCGGTTTAGTGATACAAATGAAGATTATCGAACGAAAAACATTGCCATTTCAAATGTGTGGAGTACATATTTTCCGCTTATGGAGTTTATCGGCAACGTCTCTGCTGTTCTCCTTTTAGGTTTTGGAGGGTATTTAGCAGTTCAACAACAGCTGACAGCAGGTGAGTTAACGGCATTTTTTAGTCTCGTCTGGTTTATTATTGGACCAATTATGAACCTAGGATTTGTTATTAACCAATTTTCTCAGTCAAAAGCTTCTGGAGAGCGATTGCTAGAAATTTTAGATGAAAAAGAGCGTTTCAACGGACCAGAAAAAACAAAGCCTTATGCGAAATTAAAAGGAGAAGTTCGCTTTGAAAAGGTTAGTCTGCGCTATCATAATAAAGCAAAAAATGCCCTTACGGATTTAACGTTTAATGTGCCCCAAGGTTCAACCATTGGTTTGGTTGGTTCAACCGGTTCAGGAAAATCGAGTATTATTCAACTACTAATGCGGTTTTATGAAAAAACGTCTGGAGAGTTACTTATTGACGGAAAGCCCATTGAAGAATATGACGTGAAGGAATTACGTCAAAACGTAGGAATTGTCTTGCAACAAACTTTTCTTTTCTCTTCTTCCATTCGGGATAATCTCGCTTACGGAAATCCTGATGCTTCAATGGAAGACATTATCACGGCTGCAAAACGAGCTGACGCCCATGAATTTATTGAACAACTACCTGAAGGGTATGATACCGTCTTAGGAGAAAGAGGTCTAGGGTTATCAGGCGGTCAAAAGCAACGAATTGCCATTGCTCGAGCAATGATTATGAATCCAAGTATTTTAATTTTAGATGATTCTACAAGTGCAGTAGATATGCAGACTGAAGGAAAGATTCAAAAAGCAATGAGAGAGATTATGACTGGACGAACAACGTTCATCATTGCGCATCGAATCTCTTCCGTGAAACATTGTGATCAGATTTTTGTGCTTGATGAAGGAGAAATTACGGAACGCGGTACACATGAGGAGCTACTTCAAGAACACGGAATTTACCGTAGAATTTACGATATTCAAAACCAAGATCAACATTATGTACTTCAACAGGCTTAAGGAAGTGATGAATGATGGAAGAAGTGAGGAAAAAAACGCGTTTTCATTATCCTGTTGAACAAATTATTGAAAAACCGTTTAACTGGAAACAAATGGTGCGGTTGTTTAATTTCTTAAAGCCGTATGCGAAAACGCTGTTACCGAAAACGATACTAATGATGCTGTTTGCTACTGCTGTTCGCTTAGCAATACCTATTTTCATTGGGGTCTTTGCAGTAGGACAGCTAGAGCAAGGTGTAGCGACAACACAGGATATGCTCGTATACGCAGCGATTGTGCTTGGTCTTTATGCTGTTTCATATGTTGCCAATTACTTTAGGATACGTTGGATGAACCAGCTAGGGCAATTTGTCATCTTTGATATTCGAAAAAAACTGTTTGATCATATTCAGCATTTATCCCATCGCTTTTTTGATAAGCGATCAGCTGGATCCATTCTCGTTCGAGTCATTAATGATGTCAACTCGCTGCAAGATTTATTTACAAACGGTGTCATTAACTTGTTAATGGACATCGTTATGCTCCTTGGAATTGTAGCAATTTTGTTTTACTTGAGTCCAGAACTTGCTGTTGTAATTTTAATTATCTTGCCGATTATGTTCTTTATCTCAACAAAGTTAAGAAGAAAAATTCGTCGGGCTTGGCAAACGGTTCGTTTACGCCAGTCCCGATTAAATTCTCACTTGAATGAAAGCATTCAAGGGATTCGGGTTACGCAAGCCTATGCCCAAGAACATGAGAACATGGACTTCTTTGATGATGTAAACACTCAGAATTATGAAAGCTGGCGTGAGGCAACGAAGCAAAATGCGATGTTTCGCCCATTTGTAGAGATGGCTAGTGCCATCGGTGGCGCCATTCTTATATGGTACGGAGCGTTTCTTATTCAAAGTGACGGTAGCGGATTGACGTTAGGCGTTTTTGTATCTTTTGCTTTTTATATTGGCATGTTTTGGGAACCAATCTCAAGACTCGGTCAAGTGTATAATCAGCTACTTGTTGGAATGGCTTCAAGTGAAAGAATCTTTGAGTTTTTAGATGAAGAACCAAATGTTAAAAGCAAGAAAGACGCAAAACCGTTAACCGATGTAAAAGGAAAAATGGTCTTCAAAGACGTTGAGTTTTCATATGATGACAAGCGAATGGCGTTAAAAGGAATCAATTTAACCTTTGAAGCCGGGACAACTGTAGCGTTAGTAGGTCACACAGGCTCAGGTAAATCAACGATAGTTAACTTAATGAGCCGTTTTTATGACCCGTCCAAAGGTGAAGTGCTGTTAGATGATGTGAACCTTAAAGATATTAAAGTAGGTGATCTTCGTAGCCATGTTAGCTATGTGTTACAAGATACGTTTATTTTTGCAGGCACAATTATGGAAAATATTCGCTTTGGTAATCCTCATGCAAGTGATGATGAGGTCATGCATGCAGCTAAAGCAATCGGTGCAGATACGTTTATTAGTAAATTAGAAAATGGCTATGCTACAGAAGTAGAAGAGCAAGGAAGCGTCCTGTCAGTAGGTGAGAGGCAGTTACTTTCTTTTGCTCGGGCACTGCTTGCAGATCCTAAAATCCTCATTCTTGACGAGGCAACTGCTAGTATTGATACAGAAACGGAATTGAAAATTCAAGATGGGTTAAAGACGCTTCTTGCTGGGCGAACCGCCATAATGATTGCCCACCGTTTATCGACGATACGGGATTCTGATAACATTATTGTGCTTGAGCAAGGTCATGTGATGGAACAGGGCACACATAGCAAATTAATGACAGAAAAAGGCCTTTACTATCAATTAGTGAAATCACAGTACACCGCTATTAAAGAGTAAATAGGAGGGTCCTAGGAATGCTAAAAGTTGTTCCTATGACCTTTTTTTATGTAAACCACATTGAAGAAAGGTTTTTCTGTTTAAATTAATTGACTTTTTAGTTAAATGAGGTAGAATAAAAGCACTCTTTTATATAAAAAAAGAATGGAATTGAGGGAGTAGAGATGAAATACGCATTCGCAAAACGAGTTCGACATTTGCAATCGTCAGTAGTAAGGGATATTTTGAAAATTGTTAATCAAGGAGATGTCATTTCATTTGCTGGAGGACTTCCAGACGATGGTCTGTTTCCCACACAAGCTATAAAGGACGCATTTTCCAGTGCTTTTGAAAAAGGGAATAAAGCGTTTCAATATGGAGAGACAGAAGGCTATCGCCCATTGCGGGAAGTGATCTTACAACGAATGGCTGTTAAAGGGATAAAAGGCTATTCAGCAGATGATGTACTCGTTACAACGGGTTCACAACAAGCTATCGACTTGCTCGCACGTGTTATGATCAGTCCAGGAGACGTTATTTTAACAGAAGAGCCTACTTATCTAGCTGCCCTTCAAGTGTTCCAATCGTATGAAGCACAAATTGTGTCAGTCCAGTGTGATGAAGATGGTATGGTCATGAGCGACTTAAAAGAGAAAATAAAACAATATAATCCGAAGATGGTTTATGTTGTCCCGACTTTTTCCAATCCATCAGGTCGTGTTTGGACATTAGCAAGAAGGAAAGAGTTAGTTCGCCTTATAAAAAAGCAACATGTACTTGTTTTTGAAGACGATCCATACGGTGATATTCAGTTTACAAATGATTCATATACGCCTATCGCTGCTCTTGATAATGGCTCTCACGTTCTTTATACTAGTACCTTCTCCAAGACGGCGGTTCCTGCTTTACGTACTGGGTGGATTGTGGGACCTTATCAAATTATTCGAATGATGGCACAAGCTAAGCAAGCTAATGACCTACACTCAAATTCCTTAGCACACCAAGCTCTTTATGAATTGTGCCAAAATTTCGATCTTGATGGTCACATTCAGAAGATAAGCGAAGTGTACCGTACTCGTAAAGATGCGATGGTCTACCATCTGCAGCAAGCAAGGAGTGACGGATTACTACATTTTGTTGAGCCTAAAGGTGGAATGTTTTTATGGCTTGAACTTCAAGAACAAGTGAATGCAGAAGCGCTTCTTCCAAGAGCTGTTGAAAGAGGAATGGCTTATGTTCCAGGAGCACCCTTCTATGCAGAGAATCCAAAAGCGAACACGTTAAGACTTAATTTCACCCACGCCACAGAAGATCAAATTGAAACGGGTATGAAGATTTTAGTTGAAATGCTTCAACAAGTAGATATGGAACGAGCCCAATTAAAAAGTCGCTAATTTAGCGACTTTTTTTTACATTTGTCTAAGTCTACGTACGCGTTCGTCAGCTGGTGGGTGTGTAGAAAATAAGGAAGCTGCTTTTTTCTTTAGTGGATCTGCAAAGTAAAGTGAAGCTGTTGAACTTGATGCTTCTTCAACGGGTGTGTGTGTATCGGTAATTCGTTCTAATGCTGTGGCAAGTGCTTCTGGATTTCTCGTTAGTTCCACTGCACTAGCATCTGCTAAATATTCTCTGTTCCGTGAAATCGCGAGCTGCATAACAATTGCTATGATAGGTGCTAGTAAAACGAGAAGGAGAGCAATAATCATAATGAGCGGATGTTTATTGTTATTGTTTCGACCACCAGAAAAAATAAAGAACCGCATACCAATATCGCTAAGAATAGCTATAGCAGAAACAAGGGCGACGGCTATTGTAGAAAGACGAATGTCATAATTTCGTATATGTGCGACTTCGTGAGCTAGAACACCTTCAATTTCTTCTCGATTTAAACGGTTCATCAAACCTGTTGTTACTGCTACAGCACCTGATTTAGGCGATATTCCTGTTGCGAATGCATTAGGACTTGGATCGTCGATGATATAAATACGAGGCATAGGGATTCTTGCTGCAATGGATAGGCCTTCTACAGTGTGCCATAAAAAAGCTTGGTCTGTTGATGAAGTGATTTCTCTAGCATGGTTCATGCGCATTACCACATTTGTACTTGTTGTAATCATGAAGATCGTATAAACGGTAGCAATTACACCAGCAAAAATGGCCCCGCTAATATAATCACCGGCTCTCACATACGTGACAGCTGACCCAATCCCAAGAACAATGATGATGAACAAACAAACAAGAAAGACGGTATTTCGTTTATTACGAGCAATTTGCGTATAGAACAAGCGCCTAAACCTCCTTAAAACGTAATTCGAACAGGTTCTTTCTCTTCGTCAGGGATGTCAAGCATATCATTCCTCGTAAAGGAATGAGCAGAAGCAATGATGTTTTGTGGAAATGATTCAATCTTTGTATTGTAGCGCATCACCATTGAGTTATAAGCTTGTCTTGCATAAGCAATTTTATTTTCTGTCCCACTTAACTCTTCTTGTAGATGTAAAAATTGTTGATTTGCTTTTAGATCAGGATAGGATTCACTCAAGGCAAATAACTGACGCAAAAGACCGTTTAGTTGTGCATCTTCTTGCACTCGCTCATTCCGACTTGCATTTGGTTCGGCAATGGTATTACGTTTTTCTATGACTAAAGCTAATGTTTCTTTTTCATGTTTAGCGTAGCCTTTAACGGTTTCAACTAAATTTGGAATTAAATCATAGCGTCGTTTTAGCTGTACATCAATTTGAGCCCAAGATTCCTCCACCCAGTTTCGATGTTTAACGAGGGAATTATAACTTCCAGCCCACAAAAGTCCAATGATAACAACTATACCAATAAGAATAATTAAGATCATACTGTTCCTCCTTCTTCCTTCTTCTTCATATTTACGGTTGTGTATACATATAGGTTTCGATTTTTATTAAAACATACGACCATAAAATAATGGAAATTTAAAAAGGTGGCATGAATAGACTGAATAGCCATAAAGTAGAGAGAAATGATTTGACTTCCATATAAGAGTACGTTACGATTTTGATAGCGCTTACATTTTGAAGTTATCTTTTTTGGTCTGATTCTGAACGACCGCTCATATTAAGGGAAAAGAGGAGAACACATAATGACTTTGACAAAAGATCAACTTATGATTCGGGATATGGTACGCCAGTTTGCACGAAAGGAAATTGCTCCATTAGCTGTTCAGCTTGATCAAGAGTCAAGATTTGCACAGGACATCTTTAAAAAATTAGGAGAATTAGGTGTTTTAGGTATTCCATTTCCTGAAGAATATGGTGGCTCTGGAGGCGACACGGTCTCTTATGCATTAGCCGTTGAAGAAATTGGCTACGCGTGTGGTGGAACAGGGTTAAGTTATGCAGCGGCAGTGTCACTTGGTGCAAGCCCAATCTACTATTACGGCACGGAAGAACAAAAACGCGAGCACCTTACACCTCTTGCAAAAGGACAATCGCTTGGTGCTTTTGGGCTAACTGAGCCAAATGCAGGATCCGATGCTGGTGGAACACAAACAAAAGCCCGTTTAGAAGGAAATGAATATGTTATTAATGGTGAAAAGTGTTGGATTACCAATGCTGAATATGCTCGAACCGTCATTGTTACGGCTGTTGTCGGTCAAAAAGAAAACGGCAAAAAGATCATTTCAGCATTTATAGTTCCAACGGATTCACCTGGTTTTACCATTTCATCGAACTACGACAAGATGGGTGTTCGGGCTTCGAATACGTGTGAACTTGTTTTAGAAGATGTCCGTGTACCAAAAGAAAATTTATTAGGTGATCCAGACAAAGGATTTAGTCAATTTTTATATACGTTGGATGGAGGACGAATTTCCATAGCGGCTCTTGCAGTAGGTATTGCACAAGCAGCTTTTGATCGTGCATTAGCGTACTCAAAAGAAAGAAAGCAGTTTGGTAAAGCAATTAGCTCCTTTCAAGCAATTCAGTTTAAACTTGCGGATATGGCAATGGAAATTGAACTGGCAAGAAACATGGTGCATAAAGCTGCACAGTTAAAAGATAGCGGGAAAGCATTTGGAAAAGAAGCCGCATATGCGAAGCTATTTGCTTCTGAAATGGCTACCCGTACATGTAATCAAGCACTGCAAATTCATGGTGGCTACGGCTATATGCGTGAATATGAGGTAGAGCGAATGCTAAGAGACGCGAAGTTACTAGAAATTGGTGAAGGGACATCAGAAATTCAGCGGCTTGTCATTGCTAGACATCTAGGTTTAGGAAGATAAGGAAAGGGGTCGATTTTATGATTCAGTCCATTCTCATTGCAAATCGTGGTGAAATTGCTTCTCGTATCATTCGGACATGTAAAAAAATGAAGATTCGCACCGTAGCCATTTATTCGGAAGCAGATCGAGATGCTGAGCATACGGTATTAGCTGATGAAGCGTACATGGTTGGAGAATCCAACGTGAAAGAAAGTTATTTAAATCAAGATCGTATCTTACTTATTGCGAAAGAAGCAAATGTAGACGCTATCCATCCTGGCTATGGACTTTTATCAGAGCAAGCTGCTTTCGCTGAGAAATGCCAATCACACGGGTTTCGTTTCATTGGACCGGATGCATCGATCATTTCCCTTATGGGGGATAAGCTTCAAGCTCGAAAAACGATGATGGAAGCAGGGGTGCCCGTTATCCCTGGAACAGATGCAGTGGAGACAATTGAAGATACATTGTTTGAAGCAAATAACATTGGTTATCCGGTTATGTTAAAGGCAGCATCAGGTGGAGGCGGAATTGGAATTACAATTTGCCGTAGTGACGATGATTGCCAAAAAGCGTTTGAAAAAAATAAGAAACAAGCTGCACTATTTTTTGGAGATGGAGCCCTCTATATCGAAAAGTATATAGAAAACCCAAGACATATCGAGTTACAAGTATTAGCAGATGGAAAAGGGCGTACACTTGTTTTTGGTGAGCGAGAATGTTCTGTTCAAAGAAGACATCAGAAGATAATTGAGGAAGCACCGTCGCCTTTTTTAAAAGATGTAGGTCGACAAGAAATGATTAATATGGCATTAAAAGCAGCACAAGCCATTCACTATCAAAATGCAGGGACCATAGAGTGTTTAGTAGATGAAGACGGAATGTTCTATTTTTTAGAAATGAACACGAGACTTCAAGTAGAGCACCCAGTAACAGAAGAGATTTATAAGCTTGATTTAGTAGAATGGCAAATTCGAATTGCATCTGGTGATACGTTGCCGTGGAAGCAAGAAGAATTAACGCCAACAGGTCATGCCATTGAAGCTAGAATTTATGCAGAAGACCCGATTCGCTTTTTTCCGTCGCCTGGTACTGTGGAAAAAATTGAATTGCCCGAAGCGCCGCACATTCGTCACGAGTGTCCAATAAAAGCAGGGAGCGTCATTAGTCATTTTTATGATCCGATGATTGCAAAGCTTATTGTTCATGGAACGAATCGTGATGATGCGATAGCAAAGCTTGAAAACGCACTAAATCATTACACAGTGACTGGTATTAAAACAAATATTCCGGCATTAAAGGCTATTGTCCATCACCCTGTTTTCCAACAAGGGGGAGCAACAACTGCTTTTATGGATACGTATAGAGACGAACTAATAAAACGAATTCAGGAGGTTAACCAATGAGTTATATACAAGCATCTATGGCTGGTAATGTGTGGAAAGTAGTTGTGTCAGTTGGTGATCAAGTCGAACAAGGACAAGAAGTAGCGATTCTAGAATCAATGAAAATGGAGATTCCCATTGAATCAGAGGTGACAGGGACGGTAAAAGCTATTCTTAAACCAGAAGGAGAGTTTGTTAACGAAGGAGATCATTTAATTGAACTTGACTAACCAATTTTTGAAAAAAGAAGGAAAAGAGGTTGTTACGTTAACGCTCGATCGACCAAACGCTGCAAATGCCTTATCAACGCAGCTGTTAAAAGAGCTACATGTTCACGTAGAGGCATTACGAGAAGATTCTCAAGCAAGGGTCATCATTATTCGTTCGGCTGGAGAAAAAGCGTTTTGCGCCGGAGCAGATTTAAAAGAACGTATGGCTATGACGGAAGAAGATGTTCGTGAAGCCGTTAAGTTAATTGGGAACACCATTCAAGGAATATCCACACTTCCTCAGCCCGTTATTGTTGCCGCAAATGGTCTAGCTTTAGGAGGTGGCTTGGAATTGGCTCTTGCGGCAGATTTGAGAGTATTTTCAGAGAAAGCGCAGTACGGTTTAACGGAAACCTCACTAGCGATCATTCCAGGTGCAGGAGGAACACAGCGTTTACCACGTATTGTTGGTGTCGGTAAAGCAAAAGAGTTAATTTATACAGCTAAACGTATCAGTGGTAAAGAGGCTGAATATATCGGGCTATGTGAATATGCTGTTCCTTCTTCTCAAGTGTATGAAAAAGCAGTCGAACTAGCGACCGTTATCGCACAAAATGGACCTGTTGCGATTCGCGCTGCAAAACAAGCGATAGACAGAGGTCTAGACTGCGCAATGGAGGATGGATTAAAGGTCGAAAACAATGCGTATCAGCAAACGATTAATACAGAAGATCGAATGGAAGGATTAAATGCGTTTAAAGAAAAAAGAAAACCCCGCTATCAAGGGTGTTAGAGGTGAGAGCGATGAGTATTGAAGAGCGATACAAGGAAAAAGTAGAGACGATTCACCAAGGCGGACAAGAAAAATACCATCAGCAAAATGAAGCGAAAGGAAAGCGTTTTGTTCGACAGCGACTAGCGCTTTTATTGGATGATGGCCTAGAAACCGAAGACGGTATGTTTGCGAATTCAGAAGCAGAAGGATTACCTGCTGATGGAGTTGTTTGCGGAACCGGTAAAATTAACGGTAAAACCGTTTGTGTTATGGCAAATGACTCGACGGTAAAAGCAGGCTCATGGGGTGCACGAACAGTTGAAAAAATTATCCGCATTCAAGAGACGGCTGAGAAATTAGCAGTACCAATGCTTTATTTAGTTGATTCAGCTGGAGCGCGTATTACCGATCAAGTTGACATGTTTCCAGGTCGAAGAGGAGCAGGCAGGATCTTTCATAATCAGGTAAAACTATCTGGGAAAATTCCACAAGTGTGTATTCTTTTTGGACCATCTGCCGCTGGTGGCGCCTATATTCCAGCCTTTTGTGATGTTGTCATTATGGTTGATGGGAATGCTTCCATGTATCTTGGCTCGCCTCGAATGGCTCAGATGGTTATTGGTGAAGATGTTTCTCTTGAGGAAATGGGTGGTGCGTCTATGCATTGCCGTGTGTCTGGCTGTGGCGATATGCTTGCAAAAGATGAGTTAGAAGCGATCGATTTAGCAAGAGAATACATTGGTTATGTCCCGCAAAGTTATAAAGATCGAGTAGCTGTATCAGAAGCCATTCCGCCTAAAGATTTACCTAAGTCAATTGAAGAAATCATTCCAGAAAATCAAAATGCGCCTTTTAACATGTACGATCTATTAGATCGGCTAGTAGACGATAACAGTTTCTTTGAAATTAAAAAGCTATTTGCACCTGAACTAATTACGGGATTTGCTCGTTTAAACGGGAGAACAATTGGCATTATAGCGAATCAGCCTAAAGCAAAAGGTGGCGTATTATTTCACGATTCTGCAGATAAGGCAGCAAGATTTATTACTTTATGCGATGCGTACCATATCCCATTGCTGTTTCTAGCTGATATTCCTGGTTTTATGATTGGGACAAAAGTAGAACGTGCAGGTATTATTCGTCACGGTGCAAAAATGATTTCAGCAATGGCCGAGGCAACCGTTCCGAAGATCTCTGTAGTTGTTCGTAAAGCTTATGGTGCTGGTCTTTATGCGATGGCAGGACCTGCATTTGATCCAGACTGTTGTTTAGCTCTACCGCAAGCACAAATTGCTGTTATGGGACCAGAAGCAGCAGTAAATGCAGTATATGCAAATAAAATTGCGGCATTAGCTCCGGAAGATAGAGCCGCATTTATTGCAGAAAAAAGAGAAGAATACAAAGAAAATATTGATGTGTATCGACTTGCTTCAGAATTAGTCATTGATGGAGTCGTTAATGGAAACGATTTGCGAGAAGAGTTAACACGAAGGTTCGCTTTATATGAAACCAAAGAAGTCGTTTTTACAGACCGCAAACACCCTGTTTACCCTGTATAGAGCACGAACGAATAAAAAGACTTAAGAAATTAAGTCTTTTTATTTGTCATTATGACCCTGTGTAACTGTCTTTTTTAATCAAAATTTATTTCCTTTTATTTCCTTAAAAAAATTTTTAACTAAGCATACATAGAAAACGAGACACCGTGACATTCTATAGTTACACAGGGAGGTGAAACATAATGGCAGATAACAGAAGTTCAAACAACCTAGTTGTACCTGGTGTACAACAAGCAATTGACCAAATGAAGTACGAAATCGCTTCAGAATTTGGTGTTAACCTTGGTCCTGATACAACTGCACGTGCTAACGGTTCAGTTGGTGGGGAAATCACTAAACGTTTAGTTAAAATGGCTGAACAACAAATGAGTGGCGGTTACCAAAAATAATTAAATACAATGGAACAAGAAAAGAGACGATTACCTCGTCTCTTTTTTTATTAGCGAATACGTTGTTCGTTATCTGGATTAAAGAAATGGGCTTTATTCATGTTTAATGCAAGTTCAATTGTATCTCCACTTTGTGCAGTCGTTCTAGAATCAACACGTGCTACAAATTCCTGGCCTTCAATTGAAGAATAAAGGACGGTTTCAGCACCAGTTAATTCAGCCACATCAATTAACGCATCAATTTTAGTTCCTTCTGATGAAGAGATGAAAATAGGTTCATCGTGAATATCTTCAGGGCGAATACCAAGAATAAGTTCTTTATCTGTAAACCCTTGTTCACGTAAAACAGAAAGTTTTCCTTCGGGAACTTCAATACGCTGGTTATTAATCACAAAATCTTTTCCATCTAATTTTCCGCTTAAGAAGTTCATAGAAGGGGACCCAATAAAGCCACCAACAAATACGTTCTCTGGATTATCATACACATCTTTAGGTGTTCCAATTTGTTGAATAAGACCGTCTTTCATAATAACGATCCGAGTCGCCATTGTCATCGCTTCTGTTTGGTCGTGAGTTACATAAATCGTTGTTGTTTGTAAACGTTTATGAAGTTTTGTAATTTCTGCACGCATTTGCACACGGAGTTTTGCATCTAAGTTTGAAAGTGGTTCATCCATCAAGAATACTTGTGGGTCACGTACAATGGCACGACCTAGTGCAACACGTTGACGCTGACCACCTGACATTGCTTTTGGCTTACGATCTAGCATTTCTTCTAATCCTAAAATTTTTGCTGCGTTATCTACCCGTTTTTTGATTTCTTCTTTTTTAAACTTTCTTAATTTCAAACCGAATGCCATGTTGTCGTAAACATTCATGTGTGGATACAATGCATAGTTTTGGAATACCATGGCAATATCGCGATCTTTTGGCGCTACGTCATTCATGCGCTTATCACCAATAATCAAATCGCCTTTTGATATTTCTTCAAGTCCAGCGATCATTCGAAGTGTAGTTGATTTACCACAACCTGATGGACCGACGAATACGATAAACTCTTTGTCTTCGATGTCAAGATTAAAATCAGAAACAGCCGTTACATCACCATCGTATACTTTGTAGACGTTATTTAATTGAATTGAAGCCATTTTTCTTCCCCCTCGTTTTTAACTATCTTTATTGTAAACCCTTTCATAAGATGAAAGCTATGTACAGCTTGCACAAAGAATGACAATATGACTTTGTGCAAACTGTACATGGACTAAATTGGCTGGTGTATAAACAAATACGTTAGCGCTGCATGAGAAAATACCCGCAAATCAAGACCCGTTTGAGCATTGAATTTATCAAGACGGTATTGAAGACTATTTCGATGTAAATGAAGTGCTTTAGCTGTTTGTGATGTATTTAAATTATTTTGGAAGAAGACATGTATTGTATGTAACAGTTCTTCATCACGAAGTAGCTCATCTGAAAGGAAGTGACTTCGCAATTGTTCAAATTCATCGTTATGTAATTGTTGCTTCAATTCAGCTAAACTGGATTCAGCGGCACTGAAAATATGAGTTGAACGTTTTGTATCCATTTGTTTTAAAAACAGCTTTTTCTCAAATAACAGCCTTGATTTAGATGGGGTCAATTGAATAGGAGTGCCTAAAAACGTATAAAGTACTGTATAGAAATCGGATTCAATTAATTCCGTTAAAGCATCTAAATCATATTCACGATAATTGGCTGGAAATAAGAGCAAGCCGTTTGTATGGCTTTCCCAAATCATGAGTGTAGAAATTGGAAAAAATGATAAAAGCGCTTCTCGAAACGAGTCAGGATCATCGATAGGTCGTTCAATAAAAAAGTGTAAAGCGATGAACGATTCAGCATGTTGTGGTTCTTTACCAACAGCGTATAAATAATTTGACCATTCTTGTTCCTCCATTGTAGCTGGACGCGGTGTGTCATCTAATTCCGTTAGTAGTAAGGATAAGAGCGTTCGTTCACGTTCTGTAATCTTTAACCGGTGAAAATAAAAAATATGTTGTTTATTTTGAAAAGCAATACGGTCTATTACGTGATCAGTAGGCTGCCAAAATGCATGTGAAAATGTTTGGTTTATAATGTCATTCATTCGAGTACATACCTTTCTGTTGGTCGCTTGTGTGTAGTATAACAAAAAAAAAGCTCAAGATTGAGCTTTTTAATCCTGTTTTTCCTTTGTAATCGGCATGTCTTCTTCAATCTTTCCGCCAGAATGTGGATCAACACGCCCGCCATGTAAACCTTCGTTAACGTAGCGGTCAATATCTAGTTCGTACTCTTTACGACTATCCAAATCTTTTCGTTCCTTCATTTGACCATCCCTCCTCTTAATAGAATGGCAAATGGATTAAATTTTATGCTTCGGTTGATGTTCTTCTTCATAGACGTGATAAAGCATTAAATCATGGACAGCTTGTTTTAATTGCTCGTTCCTTACTTGCTCGTCAACTTGCGAATCCGTCCATGTAATGGAGCCGTCAAAATGATAAGTACCAGACACGAACTGCCCTTTAAAGTAAAAAGAAAAAGCCCAACTTTGCTTTTGAGCGCGTTGATATAAAGGTTTAAATTGAAAATGAACAAGCATGAAAATCACTCCTTTATCAAGTTGTAAAGGGTTACATTTTTAGTCTATCATAGTGTTCGTTTTCTGTGGGAACAAAAATAAGCTATACTAAGAACAACGTATTTAAATTCTTTTCTGAAGGAGGCAGTTTGCTGCTAAAAAGCAGTAAGCGTTTAATGTGCAATGGATTTTGTTAGTTTTTCTTCTCGCTGTAGTAGGTGCAATTGTCGGTGCTGCGACGAACGCACTAGCGATTAGAATGTTGTTTCGACCACATCGAGCGTACTATATAGGGAAGTGGCAACTGCCGTTAACACCGGGACTATTACCGAGAAGACAGCGAGAGCTTGCAACGCAGATGGGAAATTTAGTAGCTAATCATTTGTTAACAGCCGAAGGGTTAAGCAAGAAGTTATCGAGTGAGTTATTTTCAAAAGAACTTACGGATTGGGTAAGTGGACGAGTCAAACAGTGGTTAACAAGTGACAATACAATTGAGTCAATGCTTAAACCGATTCTATCTATTGACAATGGTAAAGAGCAGCTTGTTATTAAATCACAAACATGGTTAAAAGAACGGCTGATGCGATATGTGCACGAGCACAAAGATACAGCGGCTAAACAATTGGTTCCACAGGAAATTCAGACTTCCATCGTTAGCTATTTGCCAGGGCTTTCAGAAACGATGGTGTCAAAAGCGAGAGCATACGTAGAGAGTGCAGAAGGGCAAGAGAAAATGGCTGCTATGGCAGCTAACTTTTTGTCTTCTAAAGGCAAGTTTGGTGGAATGGTTTCTATGTTTCTTTCCAGTGAAAAAGTTGTGGAGATGGTCTATCCCGAAATTGTTAAATTTTTAGATGATGAAAAAACAACAGAAATGCTTCACGGTTTACTTGCTCGTGAATGGGAGCAATTACTTGATAAACCAGTATCCTCTTTTGAAGCAGAGAAGTACATTGACATTGTCATTGATAAAGCAACGGTCGGCTTAGAAAAGACTATCCCGCTATTAAATTGGTACGATGCACCGCTTCAAACATGGACAACCCCCTATATTGATCATATTGTCGATAAATGGGCTCCGCAACTTGTCCGTGTAACAACAGGCTATATTGAGGTGCATTTAACATCTATTATGAAGAGCCTGCGCTTAAATGAAGTGATCGAACAGCAAGTAGCATCGTTTTCTATGGCGAATTTAGAAGAGCTTATTATGAAGATTACAAAAAAGGAACTGCGGCTCATTACCCTATTAGGAGGCGTAATTGGAGGAACCGTTGGTCTTATTCAAGCTTTAATTGTTCATTTTTTTTATTAGGAATGGTCGTATGACGTGAATTCTGTCGACTGACATGTTATAGTCGGTGGGTAGGGAGTGATAAACATGAGTATAACATATGATAAGGCACATGAATTAAAAGACGCACTTGAACAAAGTGAGGAGTTCAAGACGCTTCATGAGCTACATGCACAAATCGAAGCAGATGAAATTGCAAAAAAAATGCTTGAAAACTTTCGTAAGCTTCAGTTAGACCTTCAACAAAAGCAAATGCAAGGGATCCAAATTTCTGAAGAAGAAGCGCAACAAGCGCAGCAGCAATTTGAACTTGTTCAGCAGCATGAGTTGATTTCAAAGCTAATGGAAGCAGAACAACAACTTAGTGTGATTATTACAGAATTAAACAAGATCATTACTGAGCCATTGGAGAAAATCTACGGCGATCCTTCTCAAGAACAGTAATAAACAAAAGCTTGCCACTTGTTAAAAGTGGCAAGCTTTTTTTAATGGATCCGTGTTCTACTTCATCTAAAAATGCATAAAACTTAAACAAGGATAGGTCCAGCTTTACAACATGAACTTCATGAAGGAGGAACACGTTTGAAAACCTATAATTTGTTAGTCATGAACATTGATAAACTGTTTTTAGAAGGGGATGCGAAGGCAACGAAAAAGACAAAAATGGCGATGGCATACTTAGAAAAAAAGCAGGTTTCTGTTGTCCTGGTAACGAATCACTCCTTTTCGTATGCAAAAAAAATTGCCCGAAATTTAAAATGCGACGCAACCATTATTGCTCACGGAGGGTCCTTTATATCTGATACAGATCAAAATGAATGGTATAATCGACCGTTGAGTCTTGAAACGACACTAGACTTATGTCACGTGATGGAACGATTTGATTGTGAGGTAAAGCTCCAATATGGAGATTATTGCGCGTCTATTCGTCCACAACATAAACAAACGCTTTTAGCAAGAATGTCATTCAATGCTCCTGGCGAGCAAATTTTATACCCGTTAACCTATGTGGACTCCTTGTATGAACATGTTTTGAAAGAAGGAAAAGGACCGTTAAACGTGAGCTTAAAATGTGATGAACAAAAAGACTTAGACTATATTTGTGAGATTGTTAAAAAAGAGATTCCTGAATTAAACCTTGTGAAAACGAATAGAGGCGAATGCTTTTTGGTTGGAGCTGGTGCTGAAAAGGAGCGAGCGCTACAATGGCTTGTGAAGCGAAATCAGCTCTCTTTGGATCAGGTTATTGTTGTAGGAGTTGGTGAGGAAGACATAGAGATGATTTCAATGGCAGGTCTAGGTGTAGCGATGGGCGACGCAACAGACTCGGTAAAAGAAAAAGCGAATTGGGTGACACGCACGATGAATCAAGGTGGGCTAGCATACATGGTACATGAAGTGTTCCGTAAGCAGTTAAATATGCAATTAAAAGAATAAACCTAAAGCCCTAGCGTCTCATTCGCTAGGGCTTCTATTAACGTGAAAACAAGATCATCTTGCCGTTGTGAGTCAAACGATGGGTTAAGGTTTGTGCGTTTGCTTCTTGTAGCTTTGCTTTTGCTTCTTGAATTGCGGATTCTTCAGATTCTGCTTCAATACGCTCATTTAAAACTACAGTACTGTCTTTGTTGTAGGCCGTTAAAAAATACGTCATAGCAACCTCCTGATAGCGTTTTCATTAAGTGTATCATGAATAAAGTGTGTATTCACCTATTTTCAGCTTAATGAATAGAGTAAAGAAAAAGGGGGAATACAACATGAGGAACGAAGAAATGATGTCGCTATGTCAACGCTATACAAACTATCCTGTTAAAGTTTCTTTAGCGAATGGTGAGGAGTTTGAATCGGTTATCGAATATGTGGATCAAGAAAATGTCTATGTACTTTATCCAGTTGATCAGAATGAATATCCAATGCAAATCACTCAACTTGAAGGCTTTCATTCTGCCAACGAGCCTCATCGCTATGGGTACGGCTATGGCTATCCACCTCCGTATGCCTATGGAGGATTTCGTCCATACGGGTGGAGAAGATGGGTACTGCCTTTAACAGCGCTAGCAGCGATTTCTTTACTATAGGGCAACTCACACGAGTTGTCCTTTTATTACATAATCGCGGAGTAATAGTCAAATAAATACGTGAGATTACGTAATTTACATACTTAAATGGCGTTTACCGTTAAAATTATGTAAAATGAATTACAAGTGAAACATAGAGAGGATGCTGAAAATGGAGAAGTATGATATTTACTTAGTTGAAGATGAAGAGAACTTATCAGAAGTTTTAAAAGCATATATGCAAAAAGAAGGTTGGAACGTTACGGTTTTTGATAATGGCGATGCTGCAGTTGATGCAGTGTCGGACAAGCCTCACTTGTGGGTGTTAGATATTATGCTTCCTGGCACAGATGGGTATCAAGTGTTAAAAGCAATAAAAAATGAAGAAGATACGCCAGTTATCTTTATTTCTGCAAGAGATCAAGACTTAGATCGTGTGTTAGGTCTTGAGATGGGGAGTGATGATTATTTGTCAAAACCATTCTTGCCACAAGAGCTCATTATTCGTGTAAAGAAAATTTTAAATCGGGTCTATGGGTCAAGTACATCAGATGTACAAAAAGTCGAACTAAACGCATATACCATTGATCCTATCGGACGTACGATCATTGATACCGAAGAGAATAACGAAGCGGTTGATTTAACAACAAAAGAAATGGATCTAATGTTATTGTTATCAGCTGAAATTGGTAAAGCCTTCTCAAGAGAAAAAATTATCGAGCATGTTTGGGGCGATAATTACTTTGGATCAGAGAGAGCTGTTGACGATGTTGTCCGTCGAGTTCGTAAGAAAATGCCGCGTATTCATTTAGAAACGCTTTATGGATACGGATACCGGATCTTATCCTCATGATAAAAATTAACTTAACGAGACGAATATGGCTTGCATTCGTTTCGTTAATTGTGCTTGTTGCACTCTCCATCATTATTGTTTACCCCATTTCAATCCGTGGGGCGCTGACAGAAGAAACCTACCAAATTATTGATAATAGTGTAAGGGACCAATTAATGCAGGAAGATGCAAACTGGGAGACGTTCCTGAGCCAGCAGCCAGGGTTTTACCAATCTAGGCAGGAGCAACGAGCGACGGTTTCGTTTTTAATTGAAATTACCGGATCGACGTATGCCATCTATAATACACCAATTGATGTTGTGCCTGACCCACCGGTTCATGAAGAGATGCGCCAAAATGCAGTTGAGCAAAATACCCAAACAGGTCGATATGAAACGACGTTTGGTGGACAAACTCTTTTCTATACGGTGAACGATTTAGTTAGTCCAATTGAAGGGTCTGATTTATATCTTATCACCTATATGTGGGACACGTATCGTGATGAAATGGTTCAGAACCTTTGGGAGCGACTGCTTTATTTATTATTGCTCACAAGTGCACTAAGCTTACTTCCTGCTATTTGGTTAAAGCATTATTTGCGACAACCGTTAGCCATTTTAGAAAATCATCTTGAACAAATTGCCAATCGAAACTGGCAAGAGCCGTTAAAGTGGCAAGGGGACGAAGATTTTGAGCGTCTTTCGTATCAATTTGAACGAATGCGGCAAAATTTAAATAGCTATGATCGTGCGCAAAAAACGTTTATTCAGCATGCTTCACATGAATTGAAAACACCGATTATGGTCATTAAAAGCTATGCCCAATCAGTAAAAGATGGCATTCTACCAAAGGAAGATCTTGGAAAGACAATGGATGTCATTACAGAAGAAGCGAACCGGATGGAGCGTCGTGTCATTGACATGCTTTATTATACAAAGCTTGACCAAATGCAAAAAGATCAACTTAAAGTAGAAGAATTTCCGTTTGGAAAACTGGCGTATCAGATTGAAGAGCGATTCCGTTATCAAAGAGATGATGTAACCATTGATGTACAAGGTGCAGATAAAATACTAAAGGCGGATATTGAACAATGTGAAGTGCTCCTAGAAAATCTAGTCGAGAATGGATTGCGCTATGCTAAACGTCAATTAACGATTCGTGCGGAAGAAGATGAGCGCTATTCTTACGTAATTGTTGAAAATGAGGGAGACCCTATTGATGCAGATCTAAGCAAATTGTTTAGTCCTTTTTACAAAGGAAATAAAGGGAAATTCGGTTTGGGTTTAGCTATTGTTAAACAAATTGCCGAATTGCATCACGGATTTGCGAAGGTAGACAATATGGAGGAAGGCGTTCGATTTACGATTGGATTGCCAAAACCTTATCAAGCACAAGATGTGAAACAGAAGAAAAAAGAAAAGAAACGTTCGTAAAGGGTTGATCTTGTCATCGTCACTGTGTGGCAGGATCAAGCTTTTTTTTATTCTTTAAGTAGAAGCGTTCCTACGAAGAGAGTGGTGTATGCTATACTAATGGAAGATTATAATGTAAAAGAGGTGACCGTTATGGAAAAAGGAATAAAACACCATCAAGTAGGGGAAGCGGTTAATCGGTACTTGTTAATAAAAACGGCAACGAAACAAATAGCGAGTAATTCTAAGCCGTTCTTAACCTTAATTTTAGGGGATCATACAGGTGAAATTGAAGCGAAATTATGGGGTGTCTCGCCAGAAGATGAAGGCACATTTGTAAATAGAACAATTGTACATATACAAGGAGATGTCATTGATTATAGAGGACGGACTCAATTGAAAATTGCTAGCATTCGTCCTACTAGTCCAATGGACGGTGTTGAGATTAACGATTTTGTGCGATCAGCTCCATTGTCAGCTGAAGACATGCTTGATGAAGTTAACCAATTTATTTTTGATATCCAAAACCCAAATATCCAGCGTATAACTCGTTATATTGTGAAGAAGCATCAAACCGCGTTTGTAGAATCCCCAGCAGCGACAAAAAATCATCATGAATTTATGGGTGGTTTAGCTTTTCACGTTGTTTCTATGCTCCGTCTTGCCAAAAATATCGCCGCACAGTATGAAAATTTAGATACAGATCTACTTTATGCAGGCGTCATTCTCCATGATATTGGTAAAGTGAAAGAACTCTCTGGTGCCATTGATACAACCTACACCCTTGAAGGAAAGCTGCTTGGACATATTTCCATTGGTGCAATGGAAATTCACGAAGCGGCACAAGAATTGAAAATTGAGGGTGAAGAGCTATTGATACTTCAGCATCTTATGCTCAGTCATCATGGAAAAGGGGAATGGGGAAGCCCTAAACCACCATATATTCGTGAGGCAGAGGTGTTACATATGATTGATAACGTTGATGCAAAAATTAATATGATGGATCGTGCGCTAGAGCGAGTAGAACCAGGAGAATTTTCTGAACGAATTATGGCATTAGAAAATCGAAGCTTTTATAAACCGAGCTTTCATAAAAAACCACTCGATTTATAAAAGAAGTTCTACTTAGGCTTGTTCAACCATATCATTAGATAGGAACGCTTACTAGAAAGTAGAAAGGGTGAATAATTCTAATGAAATCAAAAGAGACAAGCCAATTTCTTGCACTTGGAGCTGTAGTTGTATTAGTTGTAGCCTTTCTGTTAACACAAACATCTGTTGGTCAATTCGTTCTTGCCAGTCCTTGGTGGACGTATTTACTAATCCTCGGTATTCTCTTTAGTGGCTATCAGTGGATTCGAGCACTGAAAGAAGAAAAAGAAATCGATGAGGATTTTATTGAGCAAGAAGGAAATGTCTATATGGAACGTATTCAAGAAGCGAAGAAATTGAAAGAACAGCAAGAGCTTTAACTCTTATATTTTGATTATAAAAGAATGGCCTTCAGGATAGAACGATCTCATCCTGAAGGCATTTTGTTTGTACTGAAAACGTAAGAAAGAAGAGAGCAACCACTGCTTTAACGATCAGCCATCGTTTAAAGAAAAAAAGGAAGGGGATACTGTACCTCGATTACTGTTTGCGTAATGGTTTGCCAGATTGATGTTGAATGCCAAGCCAAAAACAAAGGGACAACTGGCAGTTATTGTAGCGCAATAATCTATTCATGAAGGGTAGGTGAAGGGGGCTAGCCAAGGGGATGATATCACGAATCCAATAAAGCGTTTCAGAAGGATAGGACTTACTATACTGTTTTTTGCAACCATTTTTAAAGGAGTGTTGTATGAGAAGTAGAGGGTCGGCTGTACTTATTAAAAATCAAAGTGTCGCGTTAGTTAAAAGAGTTTATAGCAACCATACCTACTATGTCTTTCCTGGTGGAGGAGTAGAAAAGGGTGAAACGTTAGAGGAAGCAACCATTCGAGAAGCACTAGAGGAACTCAATGTCGACATTCGTATAGAACGATTGCTCATAACTATTTTTTATCATGGTACACAGTATTTTTTTCTTGCTTCTATTCTCGAAGGTGATATTGCTATAGGGAAGGGGAACGAGTATAGAGATAAAGAGAGAAAACGAGGCACGTACGAACCAATGTGGATACCTTTAAATCAATTACCCTCAATAGATGTAAGACCTAAAGAGGTAGGGCATTATATTAAACAAATCTGGAGGTCTTTTATTTAGTTATGCGTTACACTAAAAAAGTCTGCTAATCGTATCCGACTGGGATACGTTCAACAGACTCCACTTGTTTTATTTATTCGTTCTCTTCATCAGTTGTGTCTTCATCGGTTGTGTCTTCATCGGTTGTGTCTTCATCAGTTGTATCTTCATCAGAATCTGTTGCATCATCTTCAGCTGGCTGTTCTTCCTCTGTCTCAGGTTGGTTTGTGCTCGCTTGGACTTGATCAATAACACCTTGGAAGAACTCGTCTTCTACAGTTACGTCATATTGCTCAAGCAAGTCCACAACTACCGCAAAGAAGTCACGGCCGTTTTCTTCAATATAAGCGCGTTTAACAGCCATTTGAGCTGAGTCAGGCATTGTGTCATATTCTAGTGCCTCGTCTGTCTTTTCAATTACATGGAATCCGAATGCAGATTCAACAGGTTCACTCGTTACCTCTCCAACTTCTAAATCAAAGGCAGCTTCTGCAAAAGCTTCGTCCATCTCAGCGCGTGTAAAGAATCCGAGATCGCCGCCGTTAGTTGCTGTGCCATCTGTGCCGTATTCTTCAGCAAGATCAGCGAAATCACTGCCATCATTTAATTGTTCGATAATGTCATTTGCAACGTCTTCTTCCTCAACGAGAATATGACGAGCTTCCACTTGCTCATATTGCTCACGATTGTCTTCAAAATAAGCAGCAATGTCTTCATCCGTGTAGTCTAAGTCTTGGGCTTGAAGCTCAATTAAAGTTAGTTCTGGAATGATTAAATTATCAATCATATCGTCACGGTCTTCTAATCCAAGTCTTTCAACTACGATGTCAACGAGCTCTTCTTCTGAGTTAACACCAAATTCATCTTGAAGTGTTGCAACCATTGCGTTAATTTGCTCTTCAGAAAAATCCATATCTTCACCAGCAAGCGCCAATAGCTGTTCAGTTAAATCTGTAAAAAAGGCGTTTTGCAAAGCGCCTGCTGCTTGTTGATTGTTTTTTAAATCTTCAAATAGCGCTTCTTGTGTAATGGTTTCTCCACCCTCGATTGTAGCAATGGTAGATCCGTTTCCTTCATCATTATTACATGCTGCTAAAGTTGTAAGCGCAACAGCACCGAACCCAGCGAGTAAGTACTTTTTCATTTGTAACACTCCTTGAAGAGATCTATTATCATCAGCATAACTCGTACACAAGGTCAACCAGATAAATTACCCAGTTTTTTCTTGCACAAAACCTACTATATCATAAATAAAAACCTACAACAATTGCTGTATTATTGGGAAATTAGGTCATTCGCCTAGTACCCATATTTACTTTTTGCATAGGATAAGGTAACAAAGCACAAAGAAAGCTCTAAAACCTTCGGGTGGCAAGGGTTAAGCGTGTTTTGAAGAGCTTTTCATGCTTCACATCAACATGCTTAATGTGCTTTCTATCAAAAAAAATGTGAAATTTTCAAAGGAGGAAATGTACATGAGTTACGCAGGCGGAGGATACAACAGTGGGTTTGCATTAATCGTAGTTTTATTCATTTTATTAGTGATTATCGGGGCTTCTTGGATTTGCTAGTAACGTCTAGCGCTCATGGATAGATTCATGAGCGCTTTCTCTAGTTAGAACAAAAATTATCAAAAAATAGGTGGAACTATTGTTGAAAGAGTGTAGAAAAGGGTATAAAGGCAGTAGAAAACATTTATACATAGGAGTGGCGAGAATGAATAGGAGACAACAAACCAACCGTTTTTATAAAACAGGCTTTTTTATTGTTCTTACAATTTTAATGATCATTCTTTCTATATTGCTAATTGGAGCAATACGGCTCTTCGGGAACGTTGATTCTGATCTAAGGGAGCGTCCAACTACAAATAGTGAGAACGAAGAATTATTGAGCTTTCAAATGACGCTAGATCAGTCAAATCTTTTATTGGACAATTTATTAGAAGAAGATATACCATTCTACTTCTACTTGGCTGAGGATGGTGTTTATTTAGAAGGTGAAGTAGATGCTGTTCTGTCTTCAATTGATGTAGCCATGCGTTTCGAGCCGACCGTACAAGAAGATGGCAGCTTATTACTAGAAGCAGACAATTTGTCAGCAGGATTTTTATCGATCTCACCAGAAACAGCGCTTCGCATGTTTAATCAAATAGCTGAATTGCCAGAATGGATTTATCTCTATCCAAGTGAAGAACATGTAGTAATTGATTTACGAATGATTGAAGAGTTAGAGCCTTTTGGCTTACGCTTTAATGACGTCAATTTAAGTGAAGATGTCTTAGACATATCTCTTATACAATAATGTTTTTAAAGAGGCTGGGACAAAAGTAGATAGACAGACCAAAACGACGAACATTCCTGAAAATAGGAACGTTCGTCGTTTCTTTTATATGAAAATGAGCGGAAGGGGAATCCGAAGACTCCTGGGGGATCAGCACGTGTCTGAAGACTCTGGAGTGGCGGTTTTCCACGGAGGAGGCTGAGGCCGTGTCCCCGGAAAGCGAAGGATTCTCCTGTAGCGGTGCTACTCAGCATAGTTTAGACTATTCGTCTTTTCAAATACTATTTTTAGTTATGTCCCAGCCTCTTTCGTTTGTTTATAACAGACCTTATTTTCCAAATTGGCGTGTAAATGTTGTCAAACATTTTATTTTTGAAATACCACTCTTTACCACCATGAAAAAGGCGAGTGATTATGTGAACGGAATAGGTGGATAGAACGGTAAAATAAAAAAAAGGCACAAACGAATGTGCGCCCTTTTTACATGCCCTTACCTTTAGTAAGTAACGATATTATAAATAACTTCTTTGCTTTGATGATGGCTTAGAAGAGATAAAGGAATCATCATTAAACTGTCGAATAAAATCATCATCATATAAGTGGCGTACAATCGACACTAATTCTGAGAATTCCGGGAACCTTCCGTAAATCTCTTTAATTGGCAATGAGCCTTGGTAGACATTGAAGGTTTGTTCGTTAAAGACACGTAACGTCTCGTGTAACAGGATCTTTCCTTCTTCTGTTAGGCAAACGTACGTATTTCTCTTATCTTCTTGTTTTTTCGAGAATGTTAATAACCCTCGCTTTTCTAGCTTTTTGGAAAAGTTAAAGGCAGTTGACACATGCATGGCACCGTATGAGGCAATGTCAGAAATGGAAGCGCCATTGAACTGATCAGCAATCCACAAAATATGATGCTCATTCAAGTTTAAGTTAAACGGCTTAATCCAGTTTTGCCAATCTTTCTCGACGGATTTCCACATCGCTTTACTTAATACAGCTAGCTTGTAACTATATAACATTGAGTGCTTTGCCATTGGCTCCATAACCATTCCTCCATCTATATTCTATTTGTATAGGATGACTTTTGTATGTTACGTATGTTTTCTTTTAAAGGAATCCATGAAAGCAGCAAGTACCTCGCAAGATTCTAGTGGAACTGCGTTGTAAATACTTGCCCGGATACCACCAACTAAACGATGTCCAGGTAATCCGATAAGTCCAGCTTCTTCAGCTTCTTGTAAAAACAGTTTCTCCAAATCGTCATGTTGTAAATTAAAGGTCACGTTCATTGTAGAGCGAGCTTCTTTTTCGGCGTGACCTCGATAAAAGCCTTCACTGCGATCAATGGCATCGTAGAGTAGAGAAGCTTTCTTTCCATTTCGAGCTTCAATTGATGAAACACCACCTTCGCTTTCAATCCATTCCAATACTA
Organism: Shouchella oshimensis; assembly: GCF_004375095.1. Taxonomy (NCBI): domain Bacteria; kingdom Bacillati; phylum Bacillota; class Bacilli; order Caryophanales; family Bacillaceae; genus Shouchella; species Shouchella oshimensis. The sequence goes on from NZ_SNUX01000003.1 coordinate 362,577, forward strand.
AGTTCAACATGTAGATCGAAAAGACAGGTGGTGTGTTATACATAGACTGACTTTTAGAAAAGGTTTGATAGGAAAGCATTGGTGCTACGTCGGAATGAGCGTTTTTAAGAAATGAATCTTTAACTGCAACGATGGTCACACCAGCAGGACCAAGATTCTTTTGAGCACCCGCGTAAATAAGATCAAATGCATTATAATCAATGTCTCTTGATAAAATATCACTGGACATGTCACAAACTAACGGTAGTTTTGAATAAGGGAATTTTTTCCATTGAGTTCCATAAATTGTGTTGTTTGATGTTATATGTAAATAGGAATTTCGGTCATCATAAGAAAGGTTATCCGGCGATGGGATGGTTGAATACCCATTTTCTTTCGCATGTGTTTGTACGTCAATAGTCCCAAATCGTTTCGCTTCATTGGCAGCTTTTTCTGACCAAACACCTGTCAACACATAACTGGATTGATTATTTAGAAAATTCATTGGAACCATCGAAAATTGAAGGTTTGCTCCACCTTGAAAAAAAAGAATATGAGTATCTTCATCTAATTTCATTAACGATTTTAGTCGAGAAATTGCTTGAAAGTGAACGTTTTCATAGGTTTTAGATCGGTGACTCATCTCCATGATAGAGACTTGCGATTCTTCATAATTAAGTAAACTTGATTGTGCTTTTTCGAGTGCTTGGCGAGGTAAAGCAGCAGGACCAGCGCTAAAGTTATGAACATTTTTCATTTTTTTGACTCCCTTTATCCCTTTAACGTGTGTTTTTAGAAATGATATCATAATTTTGACTTTTTGGGCGATAAAATCGCAAATTATTTTTATTTGAGAATAATAATGCAAAAAAAGTCACTGCAAAGTGACTTTTTCTTAAATAGAACTGTTTAGTGTGGCTTTGAAACGTTCTGTATAAGGTTCTAACCCGTTTAAATGATCGGGGCTAGCTTCTTTATTCCAAATATTGCTGTAAATCCCTTCTTCTCCATATCGAGGCACAAGGTGAAGGTGGTAGTGAAACACAGTTTGACCTGCAATTCGTCCGTTATTGTTAACGATATTCAACCCTTTACACGAATAACTCTCTTTTAAAGCTGTAGCGAGTTTCGGAACAACTGAAAATAGGTGTGAAGCTGTTTCCGGGGGAAGGTCGAAAATTGCTTCATGATGCTGTTTCGGAATGACTAGTGTGTGCCCTTTTGTTATTTGTTGGATGTTATAAAATGCTAAAACATGCTCATCCTCGTACAATTTTGTGGCTGGTAGCTGTCCATCTCTTATAGCACAGAAAATGCAGTCTGACATAGAGAATCCTCCTTTGAATCAATCTTAGCTAAAATTGTACGCATATTTATGAAAAGAAGCAATCAAGATGGTGAAAGGATTTTAAAAGCATGATGGTGAATAGAGTGAAAGAGGTCTGAAAGTGCTTTTCTACTTTTTTTTTGCTAAACTACAAGGGGGAGTGATGACATAAATGGCTAATATGTTAGAGATTAATGAATTATCAGGTGGATATACACCAAAAAAGCCTGTTTTACATAACGTTTCATTTGGTGTTCAGAAGCAAGAAATCGTCGGTTTAATTGGGTTAAATGGTGCTGGGAAGAGTACTACCATTAAGCATGTATTAGGGTTAATGGACCCACAATCTGGTGAAGTGAAAATTAACGGATTGCGTTTTGCTGATAATGCAGATCAGTATCGAAGATCATTCGCCTATATTCCAGAAACACCACTTTTGTATGATGAATTGACATTATGGGAGCATTTAGAGTTAACAAGTGTTGCCTATGGAATTGATAAATCAGACTTTGAACAGCGTGCAGAAACACTCTTAAAAGAATTTAATATGACAAAGATGAAAAAGTGGTACCCTAATCATTTTTCAAAAGGAATGCGTCAAAAAGTAATGATTATGAGTGCTTTTCTGGCGGAACCAGAGCTATACGTAGTAGACGAACCCATTGTTGGACTAGACCCAGTAGGAATACAGTCTTTTTTAAACTGGATTTCGGAAATGAAGAAAAAAGGTGCAGGCATATTAATGTCCACCCATATTTTGGCAACAGCCGAGCGTTACTGTGATCGCTTTGTTATTTTACATCAGGGAAAAGTGGTGCTAACAGGGACCCTTGATGAGATGAGGCTAGCCATCGGGAAAAGCGATGCGACTCTAGACGATATTTATATAGAAATGACGAAGGACGTTCAGGAATGAGACAGGCACAAGAGCTTTGGGAATCTAGACGTCATCAATACTGGTCTGAGGCGAGAGGATATCTGAAATTAATCTTAAACAGTGGTTTTGTTATTTCGGTTTATTTCTTGTTTATCTTTCTTACCGTATATTATCAGCAATTCGTAGAGCAAATGCCTGTGGACTTCCCGCTAGTACCGTTATTAACTGTTCTGTTTACGTGGCGCTTAACTGCGGGTTCTATTCGGACTTTTGTTAAACCAGCTGATGTTGTTTTCTTATTACCTTACGAAACAAAAATGTCGGTTTATTTCAATCAAGCATTAAGATACTCAAGTATGTGGCAAGCCAGCTACATCGTCTTATTATTTATGGCGGTTGGTCCAATGTTCACAGAGCGTATTGGTACGGGGGCTACGTTTTGGCTAGCGCTACTGTTTCTTTTGTTAATAAAAATATGGAATCTCTTATGTGTTTGGCAGGAGCAACGTCTCGTGGCAAAAGGAGAGCGATATTCAAATATGGCTCTTCGCATGCTGATTAATGCTGTGGCTGCCTATTTACTATTTGCACAAGCACCTGTGTGGTTAATCGTAGCAATTGTTGTGCTTATGGCGATCCTGTACAAAGGGTATTGGCAACCGCTTGAAAAAAAGCATAGCTTAAAATGGGAACGATTAATTGAAGTGGAAAATCAGATGGTTATGTTCTTTTACCGAATTGCAAATGCTTTTACGGATGTACCACAGCTGCGTAATAAAGTGCGTGAGCGTACTTACTTACAATGGGCTGTTCAATTGTTAGGTGGAAAAAAAGATGCGGTGTACCACTACTTATATGCGCGGACTTTTGTTCGAGCGAATGACTATCTAGGTACGTATCTTCGACTAACTATTGTGGGGGGACTCTTCATTTATGTGCTCCCATTAGGCTGGATGAAATTAGCAATGGCATTGTTGTTTACTCATATTACAATGATGCAGTTATCAACTCTCTCATTCCACCACTCTGCTAGTATTTGGATTGACCTATATCCAATAAAGCCTGAAGAAAAGAAGCAAGCATTAACGTATATAACTGCCCGGTTGCTCTTCTTGCTTGCCATTGTATACGGAGTCGTTGCAGTAGTGACGAGTGATCTTTTATATGGCGTGCTTGTTTTAGTTGCCAGTGCGTTACTCGGTTTATATGGAAGTCAAACACTCGTTCATCGAAAAAAAGGAAAGTATCGCAGAGTCCGCTAATAAGATGTAGCGAAGGGGGCTCTCGTAATGAATGTGAAGGGTATAGAGGAAGAGCTTGCAATTTGGAAACGGCAGCAACAAAGACCAGAGTCACATTTGAAGAAAAAGGTTGGATATTTGCAAGAAACGATTCAAGATAAGATGCCTAAACTCTATCATACTGTTGCTACACAATGTGTGAAGAGAACAGCGGAAACAATTATGTACGGCATTGACAAGTCTAATCAATTGATTGTGAAAGAAATACGTTCTTTTTCCCTTGAAGAAGCTGATCAAAAAGCGGTGGATCTGTTTCGACGGTATCGTCGTATGGCGTTAGCGGAGGGGATTGGAACGGGAGCAGGGGGATTTGTTGCAGGAGCAATGGATTTCCCTCTTTTTTTATCCCTAAAGTTAAAGGCTTTGTTTGAGGTTGCTCATCTTTATGGGTTTTCAACCGAAACACTGCAAGATCGTTTTTTTATTTTGCTATTGTTTCAGTTTAGCTATGGGAATCGAACACATCGATTAGATGTATTAAAAGAGGTTGAGGCCTATATTGAGCATGGGACAATTAATGAAACAAATTGGGAACAATTGCAACTTCAATATCGAGATACTATTGATATTCCGAAGACCTTGCAACTCCTTCCAGTTGTGGGCGCGGTATTTGGAGGAACAGCAAACTACTATTTATTCACAAAACTTGAAGAGAACACCATTCAGCTCTGTCGAATGCGTTGGCTTGCAGAATTTAAACGGGTAACGCTGGAAAATGAGTAGAAGAATGAGTGCAAAGGGTCGTTCCGCAGATGGTTTCGATCCTTTTTTCGTTTAAATAACCTGTTTGCATTCCGGTCGTAATAGTCTGTTTAGAGAGGATGAAGTTGTTTAATGGTCAATGAGATCCAGATTAGATGTAAAAAGTAGTTGCTTAGTGGATACGGTTACGTAACGCCAACAGGAGCAGCACAGCGAAGCCGCGCTACTCATACTGAAAGGGGAACTTGGTTATTTCATCCAGCTAGGCGTATATTGGGCCATCATTGCTGCAAGTGTTGAAAAATAGCCAGTGAATAGAAGAACGCCTAATATAATCATCATAACGCCACTTATTTTTTGAATAATTGGCAAGTAACGATTTAAACGTCTCATTTTGTGCAATGAACGCGCCCAGAGCATGGCAATAAGTAAAAACGGAATACCGAGTCCAACAGAATAAATAAAGAGTAAAAAGACTCCGTTCCATATAGTAGTAGATGTACTTGCTAAAGTGAGAATACTTGCTAATACAAGCCCAATACAAGGAGTCCAACCTGCTGCAAATAGAAAGCCGAACAATAGCGATTTTGAAAAACTTGCCGCAGTATTAGAGGACGGCTCTAATCTCTTGTCTGAAAACAGAGCACGAATAGAAATCAGTCCAGTCATTTGTAGACCGAATAAAATAATAACAATTCCGCCAAGACGCTCTAGTAATGCTTGATTGCTAACAAAAAGCTGCCCAAGCATCGTGCTAGCTAAACCGAACAGCATAAAGACAAGTGTGAAACCAGCGATAAAACCAAAACTTCTGGACAAGATTATTCTTCTAGGTGCAGCAATCGCTCCATTTGTGACAGTAGTGCCTGTTAGTTGAGATAAATAAGCAGGCATTAAAGGAAAGATGCACGGTGAAAAGAAAGAAACTAAGCCTGCGAAAAACGCAATGCTAAAGGTTACTTCCATTTAGCTCAGCCCCTTAAAACAAAAAATAGTTCATGTTGTACTAGTCTATGACCTTTCCAAGTGTAACATGTTTAAACAAATGAAAGCGAATACGTTTCGTGTGCAATTTTGAACATTACGTGATAAATGTCAAAGAACCCCTAAATACCTTGTAAATTAAGCGAAAATCCCACCGAATCCTGTCTTTTTTTTATATGATAAGTACGATAGACTGGATGGTAGTTTGTTTTCATTGTGTTATAAGACCTATAGGGGGGTCATTGATCTGCTAAAAAAATGGAGTTTGGTTGCGAGTGCGGTCGTTGGTATGATAGCACTGTCTTTCATTATATTCGTAATCTTCATGTTAGCTGGTTCATATCAGCTAGATGAAGAGAAATTAATGATGAATCGGTCCAGCGTGCTCGTTGATACAGAAGGCAATGTAATTACGAATTTATATATGGAAAATCGAGAGTTTGTTAGCATTACAGAAATCCCTGAGTACGTACAACAGGGATTTGTTGCAATGGAAGATTCACGCTTTTATGAGCACCAAGGCATCGATTTTAGAGCGATTGGTCGGGCGCTTTATCGAGATATTTTAGCAGGAGCAAAAGTTGAAGGGGGTAGTACGATTACTCAGCAACTTGCAAAAAACTTGTTTTTATCCAATGAAAAAGCATGGCTCCGTAAGACGAATGAAGTACTAATAGCAATGAATTTGGAGAGACGGTACAGTAAAGAAGAAATTTTAGAGATGTACTTAAATCAAATCTATTTTGGTCACGGTGCTTACGGGATTGAAGCGGCCTCCCAATTATACTTTAATAAACCTGCAAAAGAATTAACCGTTTATGAAGGTGCTTCCTTAGTGGCTGTAGTTAATGCGCCTAGTACGTTCTCGCCATTAAATGAAGCTGATCGAAATAAAGAACGCCGTGACCTAGTGCTAACAGTTATGGCGCAACAGGGGTACTTATCAAGCGAAGAAGCTTCCTCTTATCAGGATGCCCCGGTAGAAACGGATCATCAAGAATATGTGTTAGATGAAGCTTTGTTTACGTACATTGATATGGTGATGGATGAAGCTAGCGAACGCTACAACATGAGTAATAATGAATTACTTACAGGTGGGTATCGAATTGTCAGTCCAATTAATTTGGCATTTCAGCATGAAACATATCAAGCATTACATGATGAACGTTTTTACCCTGAAGGAAGTAAAGATGCTCAAGGAACCATGATGTTCATGGATGTGAACACCGGCGGAGTGCTAGCGGCACAAGGTGGAAAAGATTATGTTCGAAGAGGGTTAAATCGACTGAATGTTAACCGATCCCCGGCATCAACATTTAAACCCCTTGCTGTATACGCACCGGCTTTAGAAAGCGGCATGTATCACCCTTATTCAACGTTAAAGGATGAATTGCTCCTTTATGAGGATGAAACAGAAGATGGTTATACGCCTCGAAATGCCTCAGGAGTATATAGTGGGGAAATGACTTTATATGATTCTCTCGTTCAATCGGCTAACGCACCAGCCGTTTGGTTATTAAACGAGATGGGGCTCAGTGATTCGGTTCGTCAATTAAAGAAATTTGGTTTACAGGTGCCAGATCGACAATTATCACTGGCGTTAGGTGGTCTGTATGAAGGCGTAACTCCATACGAAATGACCAAATCTTATCGCTCTTTTGCTCATGAAGGTCAGTTGATTGAACCTCACTTTATAAAAGATATTTATGATTCTAACGGCAAGCGAGTTGGAGGAGCTAATTTAGTTGAAACAGAGGTTATGTCTGAGCAAACGGCCTGGTCGATGACGCGAATGCTGGAGCAAGTAATGAAAGAAGGTACTGGCGCCACTGATGTGCAAACAACGTCGCCTATCGCTGGAAAAACCGGAACTCAGGGCTATCCTAATGTAGATGGAGCTGTTCGAGATGCTTGGTTCGTCGGTTACACGCCTGAAGTCGTTGGAAGTGTGTGGATGGGATATGATACAACAACCGATGAACAATATTTTACAGGTGGGAGTCAACACCCGACACGTTTATTCCAAGCGATGGTTAATAAACTGCCTGCATCAAATCAAGGGACAGCGTTTGTAAAGCCAGAAGGAGTAAAAGATCTAGAGCCACCTATTGCGATGGAAGAGATAACTAATTTTGAAGCGAGTTATTCTCTTGGAGGAAATGGCTTTCTAAGTGTCCAATTAGAGTGGGAGGCATTTGAAGATGATCGAATGGAATTTAATGTTTATGAAGTTCACGACGATGAACGAAAAAGAGTAGCTACGAACTTAACAGAACCTCGTTACTCAGAAGGACGTTACAATCCATTTTCTATTCCAAGTTATCAAATCGTTGCGTATGATCCTGTAACAGAAGTGGAAGGTTCTGAGAGTGAGATTGTAAAACCGAGTTTTGAGTTTTCCTTTTCTCTTAATCCTTAATTGTTTTGAAACGTAGTGCGTTGACGCTACGTTTTTTTAGGTTCTTTTTTTAAAATAGAGACGTAAAAGTGGATAAAATAGAGGTATCGCGTAGGTTCAAAAGAAGGAAAATCACTTTTGAATATTTCTTAACTTGGAGATACTAAGACGTGTGGTTAAACTAGAACGCGCTTACATCAAAATTTTTGACAAAATCCATCAAAATCATGACAATTTATCATAGTGTGTGTACAACGGTTCAGTAGGTTATTATAGTTAAAGAGATAAAAAGAACGATAAATAAGCAGAAACGTCGATTTTCTGTTTTGTTTGAAGTAAGATAGACTTTGTGAGATTTGTTCGTTTGGAGAGGTGGATAATAGTGAGTATGGCGTTTAACGACACATTTTTGAAAGCATGTAGGGGAGAGGCTCATGACCATGTACCTGTGTGGTACATGAGACAAGCAGGACGTTCTCAACCTGAATATCGTAAAATTAAGGAAACACGTAGCTTGTTTGACATTACACACGATCCTGAACTTTGTGCATATGTAACGAAGCTACCGGTTGATCAATATAACAATGACGCTGCTATTTTATATAAAGATATAATGACACCGCTCCCTTTTATTGGTGTTGATGTAGAAATTAAGTCAGGAATTGGTCCGGTCATTTATAACCCTATTACGTCAGAAAAAGATGTTGAGCAATTAGGCGAGCTGGAACCTGAAAAAGATGTTGCTCATGTATTGGAAACGATTAAGATTCTACGTGGTCAGCTCCATGTACCACTCATTAGTTTTGCTGGAGCTCCATTCACATTGGCGAGTTACATGATTGAAGGCGGTCCGTCAAAAAATTATCATAAAACAAAAGCGTTCATGCACTCTAACCCTAAAGCATGGCACATGTTAATGGATAAGCTTGGGACGATGACGATTGCGTATGTTCGTGCACAAGTCACGGCTGGCTCCCAAGCTATACAGTTGTTTGATTCGTGGGTCGGAGCATTGAGTGTGAGTGATTATAAACGGTTTATTCAACCAGTAATGGATCGAATCTTGACAGAAGTTCGTTCGGAAGGGATTCCACTCATTTTACATGGAGTGGGCACGCCTCATTTAATGAAGACGTGGAAAGATATGCCGGCTGATGTTATTGGGCTTGACTGGAGAACAACAGTTGATGAAGCGAGGGCGATAGGTATTCAAAAAACGGTTCAAGGGAATTTAGATCCGTCCATTTTACTTGCACCGTGGGATGTTATTGAGCAAGAGACAAAGGCCATTTTAGACCAGGGACTAAAGAGTAATCACTTTATTTTTAACTTGGGCCAAGGTGTTTTCCCAGAAGTATCACCAGATACGTTAAGACGGTTAACGACCTTTATTCATGAATACTCAGCTGAAGTGAAGCGAAAGGGGTAAGGAAATGAAGAAAAAAATTGGGTTACTTGTGATGGCGTATGGTACCCCTCGAAAAAAAGAAGAGATTGAACCCTACTACACGCATATTCGGTATGGACGCCCGCCTTCCCAAGAAGCGTTACAAGACTTAACAGATCGGTATGAGGCAATTGGTGGAATTAGTCCGTTAGCTCGTATTACCGAACAACAAGCAGATGGACTTGCCGAAGTGCTTAATAAACGGTTTGAGCAATATGAATTTATTCCCTATCTAGGGTTAAAGCATATCTCACCATTTATAGAAGATGCGGTTCAGCAAATGCATGCAGATGGCTTGGATGAGGCTGTATCCATTGTACTTGCACCACATTTTTCCACGTTTAGCGTAAAGTCGTATAATGGACGTGCAAAAACAGAAGCCGATCGATTAGGCGGGCTTACGATTAAATCAGTAGAAAGCTGGTACACTGAGCCAAAATTTTTAGCCTATTGGTCGCAAATGATTCAAAAGGAAATGAAGAAGGTTTCCTCAAAAGACGATCTTTGCGTAATTTTTTCTGCACACAGCTTACCTGAGAAGATTATTGCGGCAGGTGATCCGTATCCAGCGCAATTAAAAGAGACGGCACAGTTGCTAGCTGAGAAGGCTGATGTCATGCATTATGAAATCGGTTGGCAGAGCGAAGGGAATACACCTGATCCTTGGCTTGGTCCTGATGTGCAAGACATGACAAGAGCATTATACGCTGACAAAGGCTATAAAGCTTTTATGTATTGTCCAGTTGGTTTTGTAGCAGAACACCTAGAAGTTTTATATGACAATGATTACGAATGTAAAGTTGTAACCGATGAAATTGGTGCTACCTATTTAAGACCACCAATGCCAAATGATCATCCGCTATTTTTAGAAGCGATGGCAGATGCCATTGAAAAGCAGTTCGCTGCTGTAGATACGTATGAGTGATAACCAAGTAGCAATAATCGGTGCAGGAGCTACTGGATTAGCTGCTGCACTATGGTTAGAAGATCATACATCCTTAGAGTACCATGTGTTTGAGCAACAAGATCGTGCTGGTGGCAAGGTTGTAACAATGATGGATGATGGGTTTATCATTGAAGGTGGTGCAGATTCTTATTTAGAGCGTAAAGTAGCCATGACTGACTTAATTAAGAGAGTGGGTTTGTATGATGAGCTTGTTCGTAACGAAGTAGGACAAGCATACATTTTAAAAAATGGTGTGCTATATCCGAATCCAAAGCGAACGGTTTTAGGTATTCCTACTGATTTAGATGAATTCATGAAAACGGATTTACTTTCTAATGACGGCAAGAAAGAACTTTTAAAGGAATATGATAAGCCAATGGCTCCTAGAGTGAATGGGGATATCTCGTTAGGCGATTTCTTTGAACATCGATTAGGAAAAGAAATGGTTTCTTCATTAATTGAACCTTTGTTAGGTGGAATTTATGGTGGTAATATTTACGAGTTAAGTATGAAAGCGACTTTCCCTCATTTCTTAAAGATGGAGGAAGAAGGTAGTCTGCTCAAAGCACTTGAAAAAAAGCAACAGCCTGAAGAAAACGTAAAAAAACAAGGTATGTTTTTAACCGTTAAAACGGGTCTACAGTCGGTCTTTGAGGCAGTTGTTAAAAACCTTAAAGAAGATCGTGTTTTCTTCAACACACAAGTGGAAGAAATTGTGAAGGAAGGCGACAATCGTTATTTAGTCTGTTTAACAAACGGTGAGCGAAAAGGACCATATCACTCAGTACTGATCACGACGCCACCACAAAAAGCGAGTCAATTAATACCAGATAAAAAGATCGAACAACAATTGCAAGCTCTGACAGCTACAAGTTGTGCGACCGTTGCTTTAACCTTTCCAGACTATGCCATTCATAATCCTTATGAAGGAACCGGTTTTGTGGTTGCTCGAGACGGGGATGAGACAATAACAGCTTGCACGTGGACAGATGTAAAATGGCCACATACAGGAAAGCCAGGTAAAACGCTAATGCGTGCCTATGTAGGGAAACCTAATCAGCCTGAGATTGTTTATGAAAATGACGAATCGATAACAAATGCTGTTTTAGCAGATTTAAAAGGTATTATGAATTGTGACGCTGACCCTGAGCACGTACAAATCACAAGGTGGTATGAAGCGATGCCACAATATAAGGTTGGTCATGTTGAACGGGTACAACGACTTGTACATGATTTAACTGCAACACATTCTGGCTTACATGTTGCCGGTGCTGCATTTGAAGGTGTAGGGGTTCCTGACTGTGTGAAACAAGGAAATGAAATAGCGAAAAAAATAGCTGATACAGTAAAAGTGACGTGATGGCAATATCACGTCACTTTTTTTAATGCATGTAATACGTTGTGCGTATTTCATCTAATCGTTCCATTGCTTTATTATTATAGACAATGGTCTCTAGCTCTTTTTTTGAATACGTTCGTTTTTTAATATGAATAGAAAAGAACAAAATTGAAAAAGTCATTGTGTTACTGACCTCCTTTCGTAGGAGGTGCTACTTTAGGTAAAGCCTGGCACCTCATCGATCATCATTAATAAATGTGCTTGCAGTTGGCATTGCATAATTGTCATCATAGACACTCCTTTTCTAAAATTTTCCAGTAAATAGGCATAAAAAATACAGGTTCTCTTAAAAGGCAATAAAAGCCCTTCGTTTACCTGTTCACTGTATGCTAAGCCATATTTAAAAGAATGTGCATTAACGAATGGTGTGTGAACAAAACGAAACATATGAAATTGAATGTATTTTTTTCATTGTCATTAACATTTTGCTCATCTCCTTTTCATTAACTATTGTAAATCATAACGGATGTTCACAAATTTGTAAATATTTTTTTGGAAAAAAAGTGAATTTTTTTTGGTGACGTGTGTAGATTTCATCCCTGTTTGTCTGAATTTGTTTGTGCTATAATAGGAAAGATGTGCTGGATTTCCTTATTAAAAGGAGTGTTGACGACGAAAGACACAGTAAAGAGATAATCAAGTTTTCTCCTTTAATCTGTAACGATTGGGTGAACGTGATGCAGCGGATTTAGGGAAATCGTGCATTGAGGAACCTCGAACAGGTTAGAACGATTATCAATCATACGGTCTGTCAAACTGCAAGTGACGGTTGAGTAGCTTGGACTTACCACAAGCCTTTATAACCATTTAAATGCAAAAGTAATATACGAATCCCTTACGAACGCTGAAAGAAATGGAAAACCATTCTGTTTAGCAAACGGAACAAGCATTTGATTTGTTCGCTAAGGCATTCTTTTTAGCTTATGTCACGATCATAGAAAATGATACGAGGCAATTGCATATTTTCTTCACTTTTTTAATTCTTCTAGTTTGATTAATCAGTTTTGATCAAATGTTATAGGGAGACAATGGATAATAGCCCAGTATCATTAGATGAGATACAGTAATTAAGGAACAAATGAACGCAATTACAACGCTACGAGTAGCTTATGAAAGCACCGTGGGTTATATAGAGGTGGAATCTAAATGTTTATAGATAAAGTTAAGGTATATGCAAAAGGTGGCGACGGAGGAAACGGTATGGTTGCTTATCGTCGTGAAAAATATGTCCCTGATGGTGGTCCAGCTGGTGGAGATGGTGGCCGTGGCGCCAATGTCGTGTTACAAGTAGATGAGGGATTGCGTACCTTGATGGATTTTCGTTACAACCGTCATTTTAAAGCAAAACGTGGAGAACATGGGATGTCAAAAAACATGCATGGGAAAAACGCCAAAGATTTAGTGGTTTCAGTCCCACCTGGAACCACAGTAACCGATGAAACGACCGGAGCACTTATTGCTGATTTAACAGAACATGGCCAATCAGCTATTGTGGCAAAGGGTGGTCGAGGTGGACGTGGAAACGTTCGATTTGCTACACCAGCAAACCCAGCCCCAGACCATGCTGAAAATGGGGAGCCAGGAATTGAACGAAATTTAGTTCTTGAACTTAAAGTATTAGCTGATGTTGGACTAGTTGGTTTTCCATCTGTTGGGAAGTCAACGTTGCTTTCAATTGTCTCAGCAGCGAAGCCGAAAATTGCTGATTACCATTTTACAACGATTACACCGAATTTAGGTGTTGTTGACACACAGGATAATCGTAGTTTTGTTATGGCTGATTTACCTGGATTAATTGAAGGCGCCCATGAGGGGGTAGGTCTTGGACACCAATTCTTGCGTCATATTGAACGTACACGTGTTATCGTTCACTTAATTGATATGTCGGCGATGGAAGGACGCGATCCCGTTGACGACTATAAAAAGATTACAGCAGAACTTGAACAGTATAATTATCGTTTAACAGAGCGGCCGCAAATCATTGTAGCCAACAAAATGGACATGCCAGATGCAGCTGAGAATTTAGAGAGATTTAAACAAGAAATGGATGAAGAAGTTCATATTCATCCGATGTCTGCGATTACGCGAGAGGGTGTAAGAGAGCTTCTTTTGGCGATAGCGGATGAATTAGAGCATGCGCCAGAGTTTCCGTTACATGATAAAGAGACAGATGAAGAAGCACGAGTAGTATATCGTCATGAAACACCGGTTGATCCATTCATCATTACACGTGCAGATGACGGTGTCTATGAAGTGAGTGGTGCTGAACTTGAGCGTGTATTTAAGATGACGGATTTCGCAAGGGACGAATCAGTCCGACGATTTGCTCGAAAGCTAAGACGAATGGGTGTTGATGCGGCTTTACGTGAAAAAGGCGCTAAAGACGGTGACATGGTTCGAATTATGAAATTTGAATTTGAGTTTATTGAATAGGCTAGACGAATGAATACGATTGGGGGGATACGAAGGGTGAGTGAAAATCAGTTTTTTCTAGTAAGAGAAGATATGTTAACCGATGCAATGCAACGAACATTAGAAGCAAAGGCATTACTTGCAACTGGAAAAGCAGCGAAAATTAATGAAGCCGTTCAGCTTGTGGGCATCAGTCGAAGTGCATTCTATAAATATAAGGATGGTATCTTCCCTTTTCATTCTGTGAATAAAGAACGTATTATTACGTTAATGATTAATTTAGAAGATCGATCCGGGACGTTATCAGAATTACTTCAAATTGTTGCCAGTACCGGAGCGAATATATTAACAATCAATCAAACGATTCCACTTCAAGGTCGAGCGAGCATTACCTTATCCGTGGATACCGCCCCAATTCAAATTGGGCTCCATGATTTATTTGCAAAAATGAAATCACTTGAAGCAGTCGAGCGAGTAGAAATGGTTGGCTCTGGCTCATAGATAAAGAGGGAGTGGAGAGTAAATGAAGAAAATCGGCTTTCTTGGACCAAGAGGAACATTTACAGAAATGGCAGCGAAGTTTCTTTTTCCTCAAGATGAAAGAATCCCGTTGAAAACCATACCGAGAACAATTGATTTAGCTTTTAATAAGGGAACAGATTACGCAGTTGTACCAATTGAAAACGCGATCGAGGGCACGGTTAACGTCACTCTTGATTACTTAATTCATCAAAAACCAATGCCTATTGTTGGGGCGGTTTCAATTGGTATTGCACATCACTTATTATCTGCATCTAGAAAAGAGTTCGCCTCTGTTGCTCCAAAAAAAATTATTTCTCACCCGCAAGCATTGGCTCAATGTCATCGTTTTATACAGGAGCACTTTCCGGATGTCAAAGTGGAGCATGCTGATTCTACAGCACAGGCAGCCGCTTGGCTTGCGAAGCACCAGGACGATGACGTCTGTGTGATAGCAAACCGTGAAGCAGCTAACTTATATGGTCTTTCTATTGTTGCAGAAGACATTCATGATTACCGTGAAAATCAAACGCGATTTTTAGTTGTATCATCTGGTCATCAACAGGAACAATTCGTAACGAAAGAACCCCATGTAGGTGAAGTAACGACACTAATGATCACACTTCCATCTGATTTCACAGGAGCGCTTCATCAAGTGTTATCTGCTTTTGCGTGGCGGAAACTTAATTTATCTAAAATTGAATCCCGTCCAACGAAAACAGGATTAGGTAATTATTTCTTTATTATTGATGTTCAACAGTTAATGGACGATGTGCTATTACCTGGAGCAATTGCTGAATTAAACGCATTAGGCTGTAAAGTTGATGTACTTGGGAGTTATTACACGTATAGTGATCAACTCACTAGGGTAGAAAAATAAAAAACGCTGAACCTCGATTAGATGAGAAGAAATCTAATCGAGGCTCGGCGTTTATTTTTGTCCAGTGAAGTTAGCCTAACGTCTTATTCTTCTACTAAATAGCCTTTCTGCCTAAGATGTTGAAGTGCTCGCTCGATTTGTTGCTCAGTATCTGCTTCAACAGAATGCAGGTGAATGCCGTTCGTTAGTTGAGATAATAAATAAGCACCTTCTTGCTGCAAACGATCGCAGAAGGCATTCACATCTTGACGATTGGATAAGCGTAATGTTCCTGTAATTTCACCATAAATAGGATGTTCAATGATAACGTCTATTACGGTTAAACCACTATCGACAAATGTATACAGCTCGTCCATTGTGTCTTCTGGAGCGTGTTGAACAGCGATAAGGCGCTGAATTCGCTGTTCTTTTTGCTGTTGTAAATACAAATAGCCTTGAGCTGTAGAGAAAATGGGCTCACCTTTTGCTTTTAACAGCGACATGTCTTGGACAATAACTTGACGACTAACGCCTGAACGTCTAGCTAAATCACTTCCTGTTATCGGCTGTCCTTCTTCAAGCAACCACTGAAGAATGGCAGAACGTCTTTCTGAGGATACTAATTTTTTTGGTTGGTTTTTCATTGTAATCACCTTGTTAATATTGTCTTAAACGTCTGAATTAAGAAAGAGATATCTTCTGATGTTGTTGGCTCTCCGAACGTAACACGAATGTATTGTTGAACATACTCAGCTGTGTATCCAAGGGCGAGTAAAGCTTTAGAGGGCTTTGTTTGTCCAACTTGACAAGCTGAACCAATTCCAATACATAATCCAGCACGACTACATTCAAGCATAAATTGTTGGCCGCTCCATCCGTGTACCATCAATCCTAGATGAAAAGGTAAACGCTTAGGAACCGTAGTGCCAACAATTGAAACGTCTTGAGCTAGTTGTGAAAGAATGAAACGCTGCCAACGAATGTGCCGATCTGAGAGTGTCTTCCTAATAGAAAATGCGTGTTCAAGTTCAACTGTAAAAGCAGCAATAGCCGGCAAATCCACAGTACCTGGTCTCATTCCATACTCATGAGTAACAGCATGTAGAAAAGGTTTGAAATAATGTTCAGGTGCTAAATAAATGATACCTAAACCTTTTGGAGCGTACAACTTATGAGCAGAAAAACTGGCTGCATCGACTAATGAAAGGTCGATGTTGATCTTTCCTAAACCTTGAACACAATCACTATGAAATAGTATATCATGACTTCGTAAAATCTCACTAAGGATGTGTACATTCTGTATGGTGCCTATTTCACTTGCGGCAATTGCAACTGAACAAAACACAGTGTCTTCGCGAATAGTTGCTAGTAAGGATGGGATAGACACCTCACCAGTCGGCAGAACGTCCACATAATCAACGTCATATCCTTGTGTTTGTAAGTACAAAAAAGTCGATAATATGGATGGATGCTCTGTCTTTGTTGTAAGTATGTGCTTTCCTTTATGATCCAATGAACGAACTAATGAAACAATGGCTAAAAAATTCGCTTCAGACCCAGATCCTGTAAAGTAAATGGCATTGTGCTCCACGTTTAATTGTTTTGCAATTCGTTCTCGATAATGAAGCAAATGCCATTCAGCGTGAACGCCAAGTGTATGAGGGCTCATGGGGTTAGCAAACTGCTTTATTGCACATTCTTGGTAAGCTTTAAGCGCCCTTTCCGACATTGGTGTTGTAGAACTATAGTCAAAATAATGCATAATCGCTCCTTAAAAATTGTAGTTGTGTTTTCTTTTATTCTATGTAAATATAGGTGACAAGACAAGTGTATATTTACACAGACAGGAGGTTCATTTGAAAACAGTCATTATTATAGGATCTGGAATAGCTAGTTTGGTTGCAGCTCATAAACTTGCTGACCATTTGAATGTGATTATTTTCACAAAGTCTGCTTATATAGAAAGCAACTCAGCCTCTGCCCAAGGAGGTATAGCAGCAGCCCTAGATAAGGAGGACCATCCCATTTATCATTTTCAAGACACGTTACATGCCGGGAAAGGAGTAAACGACGAATGGCTAGTCAAATCGATTACGGAAAAGGCAAGTTACCTCATTCATGAGCTTGAAGAGATGGGTGTTTCGTTTGATAAGCAGGATGGCTATTATGCCCTTGGACGTGAGGGAGCACATCAAAAAAGTCGAATCGTTCATGTGAAAGATCAAACAGGTAAAACCATTGTAGAAACGTTATGGGAACGTGTCGCTCCTCGCGTAACGGTATATGAACATGCAGAGGTAACGGGATTAATTAAAAAAGGGAGTGTCGTTACGGGAATCTGCACGTTAGAAGGAGAGTGGCAAGCTGATTTTGTTGTAATGGCGACAGGCGGAGTTGGCCAACTGTTCGAAGTAAATTCAAATTCACCAACGGCTACAGGAGAAGGAATGTTTCTCGCTTATCAAGCAGGTGCAGTATTAAAAGATTTAGAGTACATACAATTTCATCCAACGATATTAAAGGGAAAGCATTCAATCTTAATGAGTGAAGCTGTTCGCGGCGAAGGAGGCTATTTAGTAAATGGTAAACAAGAGCGTCTGTTAGGTCGATACCCACAAGGCGATTTAGAAGGAAGAGATCTTGTTTCAGCTGTGCTGCATGAAGCAATGTTGCAAGGTGAAGCCATTTATTTAGATGTGAGGCATCTCGATTATTTTTCAACTCGGTTCCCATTTCTTTATCAAGCATGTATACGAGAGGGAATTGATCCGGCAAAGAAACCAATTCCTGTTGCACCAGGAGCCCATTTTATTTGTGGAGGAGTGGAAGTCGATCAAGTCGGAAGGACGGCAGTTGAACAATTATATGCGATTGGGGAAGTTGCTTGTTCTGGTGCTCATGGTGCAAACCGACTTGCAAGCAATTCTTTACTGGAAGCCATTTATTTTGCAACAGCATGTGCAGATCATCTAGTATCAGAATCTAAAAAAGCACCTATCGTTCAATTAGATGATACCTCTTCCTTAGTGCGTATAGACCCTCAAGAACATTTATTACCTAAGCGGGAGGAACTGCAACAGCGGATGATGCATCAAGTAGGAATAAAGCGCTCTCAACAAGAATTGCACGAGATGCTAGAGTGGTTTGATGTCTATCGAAGGCAGCCTGCCTCCTGTAAGCAGTCTATTGAAGATAAGGGTATGTTTGAAGTAGCGACCTTCATTACCCGGGCGGCGCTAACGAGGGAAGAATCAAGAGGAACTCACCAACGAAGTGACTTTTTCGCTACATCCTCTTTTTGGAAAGAGCGAACCATTCGTTTTTGCAGTGGGAAAATGTCAGTAGTAAACCAAGGAGGTTTCTGTGAACACCATTAAAGTAAGAGAAGCGCTAAAGCAGTTCATTTTAGAAGATATTGGCGATAGGGACGAAACATCTGAAAGTATTTTTTCTAAATCCGCGGGGAGCGTAACTGCTGAAATAGTGGCTAAAGATGCAGGTGTATTTTCAGGAGAACAAGTGCTGCATACGTATTTTACGCTTTTTGATCATGAGATTAATATCACTAGTTCTAAAACAGAAGGACAGTTTATTGAAAAAGGGGATGTTCTTGCAACGTTAGAAGGAAATGTGTATACACTCCTTCAAGGGGAGCGTGTTTTATTAAATGTATTGCAACGTATGTGTGGCATTGCTTCAACGGTTCATTTAGCAAAAGAGCGTTTAAATGACCCTTCAATCCGCTTGTGTGATACAAGAAAAACGGCACCAGGTCTTAGAATGTTTGATAAAGCAGCCTGTCGCGCTGGTGGTGGTTACAATCACCGTAATGGCTTACATGATGCTGTTATGTTAAAGGAAAATCATATTGCAGCATGTGGTTCCATTTCAAAGGCTGTTCGTCGTGTAAAAGCGATAGCGGGACCGATGATGAAAATTGAAGTAGAAACAACAAATGCCGAGGAAGTAAAAGAGGCTGTGGCGGCGGCTGCAGATGTTATTATGTTTGATAATGCTTCACCGGACGAGATACGCACGTACCAAAAACTTGTGCCACCTTCAATCCGAACTGAAGCTTCTGGAGGGATTGATCTGTCTACGATACACCTTTATGCAGGCACAGGAGTAGACTTTCTATCTTTAGGGTTTATTACCCATTCAGTTAAAGCACTTGATTTAAGCATGTTACTTAAGAGAGGATGACGGAAAGTGGAACTAGTAAAACCAACGATTCTTCCAGAGCATTACCGTACGATGTCAACAGAAGAGAAAGTAAGCCGGATCCATCAAGCTAAAGCCTTTTTTGGTAACGAATTACTCATACCGGGGCATCACTATCAACGAGAAGACGTTATTCAGTTTGCTGATGTGACAGGTGATTCCTTACAGCTTGCTCAATTATGTGCAAAAAGTGATGCCGCCTTTATTGTGTTCTGTGGTGTTCATTTCATGGCGGAAACCGCAGACATGTTAACGAGTCCAAGTCAAACTGTTCTTTTACCTGACCTTGCAGCTGGCTGTTCTATGGCAGATATGGCAACGCATGCACAAACGAAAAGAGCTTGGAAAAGCTTAACAGAGATGTACGGAAATACCCTTGTTCCCTTAACCTATGTCAATTCAACTGCAGCTATCAAGGCTTTTTGTGGCGAACATGGTGGAGCATGTTTGACTTCGTCTAATGCGAAAGAAATGGTTAGCTGGGCGTTGCATCAAAAAGAACGACTCTTGTTTTTGCCCGATCAACATCTTGGTCGGAATACAGCTGCTGAACTTGGGATTCCACTTGAACAAATGGCTGTTTGGTGTCCGCATAAAAATGAGTTAGAACGAGCGGATGGTATCAACTTAGACGAAATTAGAATCATTTTATGGAAAGGTCATTGCTCGGTTCATGAAAAATTTACTGTTTCCCAAATAAATGAAAAACGAGCGCAATTTCCTGATACGAACATTATTGTGCATCCAGAATGTAGCTATGAAGTTGTTCAAGCCGCTGATGATGCAGGTAGTACCAGTCACATTATTCAGGTGATCCAAGAAGCTGAATCAGGAACAAAATGGGCAGTTGGTACAGAAATGAATTTGGTTAATCGGTTAGCGAAACAACATCCTGACAAACAGATTGAGTCTTTGAACCCTTTTATGTGCCCTTGCTTAACTATGAATCGAATTGACCTTGAGCATTTGTGTTGGACGCTTGATTTATTACGTGAGGGTGTTTATCAATTTGAAATTAACGTACCAAAAACCATTACCGATTATGCCAAAATGGCTTTAGATCGCATGCTTTTATCAGTAAAATAAATTAAGTTGTCCTCGTCATATGCTTGAAACTATTCTCATAATCATTTTTAAAGAGGAACATTATGGAATCAGTGCGCATAGTGTGTACGAATGCCTATAACAGGGGGGACGACCCAATGAGAATTCATATTGTACAAAAAGGGGACACTGTAGGAAAACTGGCGGATAAGTATGATTTATCTTTAAATCAAATTAAACAAGCAAATTCGACGATAACGAATCCAGATGTATTAATGCCAGGAATGAAGGTGAAAATCCCTTCTCCAACAGTTGCTGTTCGAAAAGAAACATCTGTTAAAGAACCAAATAAAGAACCAAAAAAACCGTTATTAAATAAAAAAGAAAAACTTGAACCATTAAAAAAACCAGCTACAAACACGACCGAATTAGATTCTATGAGTGCTTTGAAAACATTGGCGCAGCCACCAAAGAGTGCATCATATAGCTCTGAACCGAAGCCTTTGCCACCAAAGCAAGCTTGTTCGTCATGTGGAACGTACCCTAAGACACCTCCACATGTCCCAAATCAGCAAGTGAGTGCAACAAATCAGTCAATCAGTCCGCAATCGATGAATGAAACTCATTACATGCAAGAAATGGCTGGAAATTCTCCGTCTTTAATGAATCAGTGGTCTACAACAAATGAATCTTCATCTGTTGAATCAATGATGAATTCGACCAATGGAAACCACCACGCCCCAATGCAACAAGGGATGGGAGGAAACCACCACGCCCCAATGCAACAAGGAATGGGAGGAAACCACCACGCCCCAATGCAACAAGGGATGGGAGGAAACCACCACGCCCCAATGCAACAAGGGATGGGAGGAAACCACCATGCGCCCATGCAACAAGGGATGGGAGGAAACCACCATGCGCCCATGCAACAAGGGATGGGAGGAAACCACCATGCGCCAATGCAACAAGGGATGGGAGGAAACCACCATGCGCCCATGCAACAAGGAATGGGAGGAAACCACCATGCGCCCATGCAACAAGGGATGGGAGGAAACCACCATGCGCCCATGCAACAAGGGATGGGAGGAAACCACCACGCCCCAATGCAACAAGGAATGGGAGGAAACTACCATGCCCCAATGCAACAAGGAATGGGAGGAAACCACCATGCGCCCATGCAACAAGGGATGGGAGGAAACCACCACGCCCCAATGCAACAAGGAATGGGAGGAAACCATCAAGCCCCAATGCAACAAGGGATGGGAGGAAACCACCATGCCCCAATGCAACAAGGGATGGGAGGAAACCACCATGCGCCCATGCAACAAGGGATGGGAAATCAACAACCACCTCCTACGTTTGTAAAAAAAGATGGTCAGTGGAACAGTGCAAATCAAAGTTGGTTCTATCCACAAATGGACTCATATGCTCCTCAAATAGAGCAATACGGGCACACACAAAATGAGTATGGATATCGAGAAGCGTCTGCACATAATCAGGCGCCCCAATGGGAGACAATGCATGGAATGCAAGCATCGTACGCTCCTTATGAACCGAAAGAACAAGTGAATAATTATGATGAAAAAGACACGCATGAAGATTAATTAAAACCCAACAACTAACAGATTAAAATCCCTCTTTTGGTGGACAATATCACTGAAAGGGGGATTTCAAATATGAAAAAAACAGTAGCTTCTTTCTTATGTGCAGCAGTTATTACGACTGGTCTTACAGCTTGTAACGGTGGAAATCAAACACAAGGGAATATGTATCGTGGTAGTGAAGCACAAATGGGGTATGATTACGGTGGAAATGACTATAATGCGAATTACCCGTATTATGGAAATGGTGTTGGTGGGAAAGAGTATTATCAAAACAATCGTTTCTCACAAAAGAATGACCGTTTAAATAATCCGAAAGCCTACTACAACCAAAATCGCAAAATGGCTCATGGACGCGGAATAACTGGAAATGATCGACCTGGTATGGTTGACGAAAATGGGGTTCTTAATCGCAAACATGACACAATAAGCGGTAGAGGTATGCAGTTCAAACGTTCTTCCATGCACAAAAAAACAACGGAAGCACACTATCATAAAGAGTATGATGGAAAGCATATCAGCAGCTTAACAAGTGAACTGAAAAAAATGGATGGCGTTCAAGATCCACGTGTAATGGTTCATGACAATGATGTTGTCATTGGTTATAAAAGTAAAGGCAACCAGCATCATGTAGATCGTGATATGCATAAACACGTTCAACGTATTATGGGAGAAGGCAAGCATGTCACCGTCACTACTGATAGGGATGCTTACTCTTCAATGAGTAAAATGGATGACCGTTTACGGACAGGCGCTGCTTTTAAAGAAGTAGAAAATACGTTCCAAGACATGATGAAAGACTTAGGTCGTGCAGCAAAACGTCCATTTGAAAAAAGTCGTTAAAAAAAGAAGGCATCTGCCTTCTTTTTTTATGTAACCACTAAGGTTGCCGTCATATCTGTATGACCGCTCCCACAAGGAATTGAACAAATGATCTCATATTCTCCAGGTGCTAAAGTAGCGACTGTAGAGCCTTGCTTGTTAAGAACGACATCTTCGCCGCTGTTAGCTTCACGAATAATAATTCCATGGTTACCACTTTCGTTAATCAGTTCAATTGTGGTTTCACCAGATGGAACAATATACTCTTCCTCATCAAAATGCCAGTTAAGCGCTTTAATGGTTACGGTTTCATCCGTTTCCACTTGTTCACTCTGCGCATCATCTGACTCATTACCGCCACATGCTGCTAGCACCACAACAAAAAACAAACCCAGTATTTGTAAAACAATTCTTTTCATGCGATCACTCCTTTTTCTACATTCTATTATGGCATGGTTTTCTTTTTACTAAAGGTGGAGATATGAAAATCCTGTGTCTTTTTAAAGAATAGAAGAAAGTGAACATGGAAAGAATGGGTAGCATCTGCACATAGAAGGAGCGCGTATACGTATGTACAAAAAAATCATTCATAAGCATTGGCTACCCTTCGTACTTGGGGCGTTTTCTGTTATTCTTTTTTATAGTACATTTATTATTTGGAATGAGGGTGAACCAACGGAAATAAGTCGTCCTGAGGCAGTGAAAGAACAGGCTGACAATGAAGTAGAGCTCTTGTTTGAAACCGTTTTTGCCGATGGTATAAGTCAAGAAGAAACGAGAAAAGAAGCGATTAATTCATTACAGGATTTTTGGTATGAGTATAGTAATTGGCAAGTGGTGGATCAAAAAAAAGGGTTTGTTCATTTTAAGCAAGAACTCCTTGACCTATCACCTGAGGTTAAGCAAGAGGGCTATTTGGGTTTGTCTGATGATCAACATTTAATTTTATATACGGGTCAACCTGAAGCGAAGCACATTATTCAAACCTATGACCATTTGAGCGAGTATTCATTGGCTTCCTCCGTAAAGCTCGCGCTTACAAAAGGAATGAAAGTATCTTCTGTTGAAGAATTAAATGCGATTGTTGACAAGAAGGGCTAGTAAATAGAACTAAGATACAACCATTTTTTATAAAGAGCTTGTCGAAAACCGATAAGCTTTTTTGAGCTGTGGGCACTTTCGTCTTGACCCACTATTATGGCTTAAAAAGAAACGAAGAGTGTGCTACTATAGAAATAAATGTTCGGTTTTTTGGAGGAGAAAAGATGATTGACTATATAAAAGGTGTGTTAGTAGAAGTTGAACCTTCTCATCTTGTCATTGAAACAACAAATGGTATCGGCTATCAAATTATATGTGCGAATCCGTACAGGTTTACCGGGCAAAAAAATAAGGCTTTAACGGTCGTGACTTATCACTATGTGCGTGAAGATTTTCAGCGTTTATATGGGTTTAAACATAAACAAGAACGTAGCTTATTTGAAAAATTATTAAGTGTATCAGGTATTGGACCAAAAGGAGCTTTGGCGGTTTTAGCAGCTGGTCAAACAGATCAAATCGTGGAAGCGATTGAGCGAGAGGATGAAGCGTTGCTCACGAGATTCCCGGGAATTGGAAAGAAAACAGCAAGGCAAATCATTTTAGATTTAAAGGGGAAGCTAGAGGATTTTACAACCGCATCATTGTTACAAGAGACACCTTTAGCGACTTCTAAACAAGAGAATGATCAGCTAGCTGACGCTCTTGAAGCGTTAAAAGCACTGGGATATGTTGATAAAGAACTTAATAGAGTGAAGAAAAAGCTACTTGGGGAAGATCTTGAAACCGATGAGTACATTAAGCGTGCACTTGCGCTTATGCTTCGTACATAGAAGGGGGTAAACAGGCATGGATGAGCGAGTCGTTTCGGCTGAATCAACGGAAACGGAAGAAATTACGGAACAACAGCTTCGCCCGGCTTTACTAAAGGAGTACATCGGTCAACACGAAGTAAAAGACAATTTATCTATTTTTATGAAGGCTGCGAAGCTAAGACAAGAAGCGTTGGACCATGTACTCCTATATGGACCCCCAGGTCTTGGTAAAACGACTCTTGCTGCCATTATTGCTCAAGAAATGGGCGGTCAAATAAAAACAACTGCAGGTCCTGCTATTGAGCGTGCAGGTGATTTAGCCGCTATCCTCACATCCCTTGAGCCTGGCGACGTCTTATTTATTGATGAAATCCATCGTTTGAACCGTGTAATAGAAGAAATACTTTATCCAGCAATGGAAGACTTTTGTATTGATATTGTCATTGGCAAAGGTCCAACAGCTAGGTCTGTCCGTCTTGACTTACCGCCGTTTACTTTAGTAGGTGCGACAACAAAGGCGGGAATGATCTCAGCACCGTTGCGAGATCGTTTTGGGGTATTGTCGAGACTTGATTATTACAAACCGGATGATTTAGCAAAAATTATTCATCGCTCTGCTCAAGTGTTTGACGTGGAGTTAACAAAGGATGCAGAGGTGGAGATTGCAAGAAGGTCAAGAGGAACACCGCGAATTGCAAATCGATTATTAAAGCGTGTCAGAGATTTTGCAGAAGTCGATGGGCACGATTCGATTTCTTTAGATTTGGCAAAACACGCCCTTGAGCGACTTCAAGTTGATCCTCTAGGACTTGATCATATTGATGAGAAGCTAATCAAAGGCATTATCCATCGTTTTAATGGAGGGCCAGTTGGAATTGAAACGATTGCAGCTTCCATTGGCGAGGAGTCCGATACGATTGAAGAAGTTTATGAACCATATCTTCTTCAAATTGGGTTTATCCAACGTACCCCTCGTGGTCGAGTGGCGACCCAAAGTAGCTATACTCATTTTGGATTGGAGTACCGTAAAGATGGGTAGAACTCTTATGATAGTTGGTGCCATTATACTGGCAATAGGACTCATTTGGGAATTGGCAGGTCGATTTATCCCCCTAGGTAAATTACCAGGAGACTTCCTTTTTAAAAGCGGAAACACAACCATTTACTTCCCAATTGTTACGTGTATCATTATTAGCATAGTCCTCTCGCTTATACTATCTTTTATCAGGAGATGACAGGCTTGCGGTTTTGCGCATTCAACGGTATGCTAGTAGAAGTTTTGACTAGAGAATAAGTAAAAAGGTGATTGGCTTGAATGTAAACGATTTTGATTTTTATTTACCTGAAGAACTCATTGCACAAACGCCTCTTGAAGCGAGAAGTCAATCAAGGCTTCTTGTACTTGATCGGGATCGCTCACAACTGTATGATTCTTCGTTTACTCAGCTTGTAAACGAAGTTTCTACTGGTGATTGTTTAGTATTAAATGATACAAAAGTATTGCCTGCTCGGTTAATTGGTGAAAAAAAAGAGACAGGCGCAGTAATTGAATTTTTACTGTTAAAACAGACGACGGGTGATTGTTGGGAGACATTGGTGAAGCCAGCTAAACGTGTTAAAGTAGGTACCGTTATTACGTTTGGTGATGGCAAGCTCATAGCAACTTGTGTAGAAGAAAGAGAAGATGGGGGAAGAATAGTCGAGTTTTCTTATGATGGACTGTTCTATGAACTGCTTGACGAGCTAGGAACAATGCCTCTTCCACCTTATATTAAAGAACGTTTAGATGATCAGGACCGTTATCAAACCGTTTATGCGAAGCAGTTAGGTTCTGCTGCGGCACCAACGGCAGGCCTTCATTTTACAACGGATCTACTCCATGCACTTAAACAAAAAGGTGTTTCAATCGTTTATTTAACGCTACATGTAGGGTTAGGAACCTTTCGTCCAGTAAGTGCGGATGATGTGCTTGATCACAAGATGCATGAAGAATATTATGAGCTAACAGAAGAGGCAGCGAAGACATTGCAAGAGACAAAAGAAAGAGGGAATCATATTATCGCAGTAGGCACCACTTCTGCAAGAACCCTCGAAACCATTGCCAGTAAGCATGGAAAATTTGTAGCTGAAACTGGTTGGACGTCTATTTTTATTTATCCTGGCTACACGTTTAAAGGAATAGATGGTCTAGTAACAAACTTTCATCTCCCAAAATCTACTTTGGTGATGCTAGTAAGCGCGATGGCAGGAAAAGACTTTTTATTAGGTGCGTATGCTCACGCTGTGAAAAATAACTATCGGTTTTTTAGTTTTGGGGATGCAATGTTTATTCGTCCTCATGTTAAAGGAGAAATTAGAAATTGACTGTACCAATTACGTACGAACACATAAAAACATGTAAACAAACAGGGGCTAGACTAGGAAGAGTGCACACACCGCATGGTACATTTGAAACACCGATGTTCATGCCAGTTGGAACAATGGCAACGGTAAAAACGATGAGCCCAGAAGACTTAAAGGCGATGGATGCACAAATTATTTTAAGCAATACGTACCATCTTTGGCTACGACCAGGACAAGATATTATTGAAGAAGCAGGCGGCCTGCATACATTTATGAACTGGGATAAGCCGATCTTAACAGATTCTGGTGGTTTTCAAGTATTTAGTTTAAGTGATTTGCGTAAAATTGAAGAAGAAGGCGTTCATTTCCGCAACCATTTAAGTGGTGAAAAGCTCTTCTTATCTCCAGAAAAAGCAATGCAAATTCAGCATTCTCTGGGTTCGGATATTATGATGGCGTTTGATGAATGCCCACCCTATCCTGCCGACTATAGCTATATGCGACAATCAGTCGAGCGTACGAGTAGATGGGCAGAACGATGCTTAACGGAGCATCATCAGTCCGGTAAATCATCCATTCAAGGGTTATTCGGAATTATTCAAGGCGGCGAATATGAAGAACTTCGTAAACAGAGCGCGAAAGATTTGACATCACTTGATTTTCCCGGTTATGCTGTAGGTGGACTGTCTGTGGGAGAACCAAAAGACGTCATGAATCGTGTGCTTGAATTTACAACGCCTTTAATGCCAGCGGATAAACCGCGTTATTTAATGGGTGTTGGTTCGCCTGATTCACTTATTGACGGGGTGATAAGAGGAATTGACATGTTTGATTGTGTCTTACCTACCCGCATTGCACGAAATGGTACTTGCATGACAAGTGAAGGAAGATTAGTTGTCCGTAATGCGAAGTTTGCCCGAGATTTTCGTCCGCTTGATGAGAATTGTGATTGCCACGTTTGCCGTACTTATAGTCGCGCTTATATTAGGCACTTAATTAAATGCGAGGAAACATTCGGTTTCCGTTTAACAACGTATCACAATTTGTACTTCTTATTGCAGCTGATGAAAAAAGTCAGACAAGCCATTATGGAAGATCGACTTCAAGATTTTCGTGACGAATTTTTTGAGAGCTATGGATTTAATAAAGAGAATGCCAAAAACTTTTAAACGGTATCACTCTTTAGTCAAGGAAGGAGGAGTTTTTCAATGAATGAGGGCGCTAGTTTATTACTAACGATGCTACCGTTTATCGGAATTATCGTTTTGTTTTACTTCTTGTTAATTCGTCCACAGCAAAAGCAGCAAAAGAAAGTTCGTGAAATGCATGCAGCTTTACAGCGTGGAGATAAAATCATCACAATTGGTGGTTTACATGGGGTAATTGACTCAATTGACGAAACGGTTGTTGTTCTTTTAGTCAATGACAATCGTAAGTTAACGTATGATCGTTCAGCGATCCGTGAAGTCGTACAATCCGACTAATAACAAAAAGCAAGGTGTAGCGTATCCGCTCACCTTGCTTTTTTACGATTCGTCAGGGGATAGATTAACGCCAATAACGCCTCCTAATGCAGCAACCCCGCAATATGCAGCAAATAAAATCATTTGCTTGGCTGTTAGCGCCTCATTGTATCCTAAGTAACTAATAGCGGTAGCCAGTAAGCAAAAGAATACAGCGCATAAACAGCCAGCGAGCCATCCCTTTGTTCTCGCTTTCCCGCCTGCAATAAAACCTCCGACAAATAGAGCGAGAAAGGCAATTGCAATCATAAGCCAACCAATTGATTGTTCAGTTAATGATGTGAGTGATAACAATGTTGCAATAATCGCTGCCGAAACGATGGCAATGCCAAGGGCAAAGCTTAGTCCGATGAAGATAGCCGGAAAAAACCGATGAACCACACTATCACCTGCTTTCTTATTTTCTTCTCTTCTCTATACATACATATGTGTGGACAACAAGAACATGCTGTCTAGCATAAAACTTTCTTTAGAGGGCATAGTAGCATCAAGATAGGGGGGATAGGAATGGTAAGTCGTTTATTAAGTTTGAGTGTGCAAGCTACGCAAATCGTGGTTGTGATCATAAAAGTGATAAAGGGTTCTCTCCTGTACGGAACGCTCTTAGTGATGAGAACGATACGAAAGATAGGCAATAGGCTAATCCATCCGGTGCGTAGATCAGAACTGCTGACAGATAATAAGGGAAAGGGCCAACGCGCCATTCCGGTAATAGTGGATGGGAAAGTGTATCGAACCGGATTAGCAGAGCTGGAACGTACTGAATTATGGCTCCGACAACGTATAAAGGCATTTGGGTTCAATGACATTAAACAAATTTCGTACTGCTCCATTCGAGCAAAAGACCGCTTTTTTATTGATCCTTATTAAAGATTGGGTGTAAAACGGTGGTTAAGTGACGATACAATCGCTTCTTTCCTTACATAGTATAGGTTGTATAACTATGGGAGGAGGGTTACTGTTGAGCGATAACTTTAGAATGTGTCAAGATCATATGGGTAAATGCGTGTATATTACGGAGCGTTGTGGGAAGCGACATTATGGGCGTATTACAAAAGTCGATCGTAATAACGTCTATATACAGCCTCTAGGAAACCGAGGGTTTGGTTACGGGTATGGCTATGGATGGGGATATGGTATCGGGTATCCAATTGCCTTAGGTGCCATTGCTGGAATTGCATTAGCTGGATTGTTTTTCTGGTAGGATAAAAAGTACTAAGAGGAGCCTGAAAGGAAGGCTCCTCTTAGTGCTTTTTTACTGTGGACTATCTTTTACGTGTGAATAGTTGAAGTTCTGCTTTTGTAATGAGCTGCAAACTAAACATACCTAGAAGATAAAAGGTTGTTGTTAGGCCAATGTTGAGAATCGCACGTACAGTGTAAGAGAGGGTTAGAAAAAGTGTGTCGTTTAGTAAGTTAGCTAAAAGACCGGTTGCAACAATGAGTAACGTCAATTTTATAATAGGGATAATATGGAAGAAAAAACCCGTTGTTTTGGCAATTGAAGCAAAGTGTAACAATGTCACGAGAACAAAGCCAACAACAATGGCTAATGCGGCACCCATGATCCCAAAACTTGGATTAGAGGCGAGTGCAAAAATGGCACTTGTTTTAATAATGGCACCAATTAAACTGTTCATCATAGAAACTTTCGCATAGTTTAATGCTTGAAGGGCTGCTTGCAAAGGTCCTTGCAAATATAAAAATAGCGCAAAAGGAGCCATAATTTTTAGTAGGCTAGCAGCTTCGGGAGCATGATACATAATCGTCATTAGCTCACTAGCAAACACATATAAAATAACAACACAAATGCCACCTGACAGCAGGCTAATCCTTATAGCTTGTTCAAGCC
The DNA here is from genome assembly GCF_004375095.1 of Shouchella oshimensis. Taxonomy (NCBI): domain Bacteria; kingdom Bacillati; phylum Bacillota; class Bacilli; order Caryophanales; family Bacillaceae; genus Shouchella; species Shouchella oshimensis. The sequence continues at coordinate 392,986 of NZ_SNUX01000003.1, forward strand.
GATGATGAACAAGCATATGCTTTTGCTGAGCTACGGCTTCACTTAAGTTCGGGAGTAAAGACACAGACAGTGAGTACGTAATAAACGTTGGCAAAGTAAGTAAAGGGACTACATAACCAACTAGTAAACCGTATTGCTGGGTCGCGATAATTGTAGCCGTTCCTGCCAGCGCTAAACTTTGGGCAACAACAATTGGTTCAAAAAATAAAGCAGTTGTACCAATTAAACGACTACCAGTTGTTGGTAGTGCGATTGTGATTAAATCAGAGAATGTTTTCTTTTCCCCTTTCATGCTCGAAAAGAACTGTTTACGAAACCGAAAGGGCTTTTTAGCTTTAAATAAATAAACCATATAGAGTAGAGAGGCTAGTTCACCGCATATGGCTGAAAGCATTGCTCCGGCGGCTGCGTATTCAATACCTAGAGGTAAGAAAGCAAGGCTTAATACAGCAACTAATGTAATTCGAACAATTTGTTCAATGACTTGCCCGTATGCAGTTGGCTTCATATTCTGTAAGCCTTGAAAATATCCTCTTAGAACAGAGGAGAGGGCGATAATAGGAACAATTGGTATAATCGCATATAGTGGATAAATGGCTCGAGTATCCGTTAGCAAGGTTGTGGCGATAATAGGAGCGAGTAACAAAAGTGAAACCGTAAAGACAATTGAGAGCACGCCTGTTATCCCAAGAGATACAACGAGTATTTTTTTGATTCTGAACGATTCATTTCGTGCTTCAGCCTCTGCAACAAGTTTAGCAATTGCGACAGGCAGTCCCATTTGTGTTAACGTTAAAAGAAGTAACATCGTCGGAATGGCCATCATATAGAGCCCAACACCTTCAGGACCGAGAATACGCGCCATGACCATACGATTAATGAATCCAAGTAGTTTGGTAAAAAAGCCAGCAATTATTAAGATTAATGTACCTTTAAGGAATGATTGTTTACTCATTGGAATCCTGCCTTTTCTATACGTCTCCTATTACTATGCTTATGCGGTTAGGGACAGGACATGACAAGCTTATAAAACAGATTCTTATATCGTTTAAAGTGATAGCAGGATTTGAGTAATTTTGTTAGTATATGTATGATGACAGTTTTTTTTCAGGAGATGAGGGTGAAGCATGGGTGAAAAGCAGCAGTTTGAAGTATGGCAGGAAGACGTTGCGCCTATCCTGTCAATTAAGAAAGACGAATTCCACGAGCTAGGCTATGATCGTGTATCAACAGCTGATCTATGGTTGTATATCGTTGATAAGCAGAAAAAGCGAAAAACATTTATGCCTTTCTATGCGTTTGTCGATGAATTGTTGTCTATTAAACCCCAAGATTATATGACTTGGCTTACTGTAAATACATATAAAGAACCGATTGATTGGTTTAAAGAGTTTGAAGCAGCGACTGAAACAAAAGGGATAGACAGCTAGAATGGAGGATTCATTGAATGAAAATTAAAAAAGGCCAAATTGCGCTCTTTTTTGTCATTGTGGCGATACTGGCCGCAGGTGTCAGCTATTTGGCGCGACCTGTTCTTCAAGATGTGAATTTAGGTCTTGATTTACAAGGTGGGTTTGAAGTTCTCTATGAAGTAGAGGCAATGCATGAAGGGGATGTCATTGACGAGCAGGCTTTATTGGCGACTACAACGGCCTTAAATGAGCGCGTTAATACCATTGGTGTGTCAGAACCAACGATTCAAATTGAAGGAGATAATCGTATACGGGTTCAGCTAGCAGGGGTAGAGGATCAAGAGTCTGCTCGTGACATTCTATCAACTGGTGGCGAGTTAACCATTCGTGATGTGGACGATAACATTCTTTTAGACGGTAGTGATTTAACGCAAAATGGTGCGAATGCTACTCTTAATGGGGATACAAATCAACCAATTGTAACACTTACGTTGGAAGATGCCGACAAATTTGGAGCCATTACAAGAGAACTGTCTCAACAACCACAGGGTGAGAACCTACTCGTTATGTGGCTTGACTTTGAAGAAGGTGATAGTTACGAGGAAGAAGCGATGAAGGCAGATCCGAAATTCCTTTCTGCAGCTTCTGTTAGACAAACGCTCCAAACTCGTAACGTACAGATAGAAGGTCAATTCACAACAGAAGAGACGCGTTTTTTAGCTGAAATATTGAATGCAGGAGCGCTTCCTGTTGAATTGAATGAAATTTATTCAACGTCTGTTGGTGCATCTCTTGGTGAACAGGCAATGAAACAAACCATTAATGCAGGCTTAATTGGTGTAGCGCTTATTTTTATTTATATGGCATTGTATTATCGCTTTCCAGGTATTATTGCGATTATTACATTAAGTGTCTATACGTTCCTCGTATTAGTTGTGTTTAATGCGCTAAATGCAGTGTTAACCTTACCTGGTATTGCAGCTTTAATCTTAGGGATTGGGATGGCTGTTGATGCAAATATTATTACGTATGAACGGGTTCGAGAAGAAATTAAGACAGGAAAATCGATTATGTCTGCCTTTAGGGTTGGTGGAAGGCGTTCATTTGCAACTATTTTTGATGCGAATATTACAACCCTCATTGCTGCAGGTGTTATGTTCTATTTTGGTACAAGTTCGGTTCAAGGTTTTGCCGTTATGCTTATAATTAGCATCCTCGTTAGTTTCTTGACTGCCGTATGGGGCTCTCGTTTATTGCTAGGTTTGTGGGTCAATAGTAAATTTTTAAACAAACGCCCAGGTTGGTTTGGAGTTAAGCGAGGTGAGATTGATGAGGTTTAGTCCGGAAAACTGGAACGTTGATTTAACAAGACATCGAAATAAATTTTTTATTGGTTCAGGATTGACCATTGTCATAGGTATTATTCTTTTACTCACAATGGGCCTTAATTTAGGCGTTGATTTTGAAAGTGGTTCAAATGTTGAGATTCAGACAAATGAAACACTGACAGAAGAACAAATTTTGGCTGATTTCGAAGCCATTGAAATTGATAATTCATATGTGCCGAACATCACTCTTGGTGGAGACCAAAGCCAAAATGCAACGGCACGGTTCGTTGATGAATTTTCACAACAGGAGATTGCTGTTATTCAGTCTTATTTCAATGAGACATATGGTAGTTCGCCTAATATAAGCACTGTCTCACCACTAGTTGGAGAAGAGTTAGCGCGCAATGCCATCATTTCTGTTCTCATCGCTTCAGTCGGTATTGTTCTTTATATAGCAGTTCGATTTCAATTCCTTTATGGGGTTTCTGCTATTATCGGGCTTTTACATGATGCGTTTATCGTTATTGCGTTGTTCAGCTTGTTACAAGTGGAAATTAATGTACCCTTTATTGCTGCCATTTTAACGGTTGTCGGGTATTCCATAAATGACACTATTGTAACATTTGATCGAATGAGGGAAAATGTGAAGAAAGAAAAAGACATTGAGAGTTTTCAACAGCTAGCGCAAATCGTGAACAAGAGTTTGCTGCAGGTTGTGACACGCTCTATTAACACGGTACTTACTGTTATGTTTGCGGCGGTTGCACTTTTTCTTTTTGGTGGAGAAGCCATTCGTTCATTCGCGTTAGCCCTTGTGATTGGATTAGCAGCAGGTACGTACTCTTCCATGTTCCTATGTGCACAAATGTGGCTTGTATGGGAATGGAAGCGATTGGTCAAACTAAAAAACAAACCAAAAAAAGTAGAAGAAGATTATGTATAAAAGAATAGGTCGGTGAACGGAATGAAAGGGCAAACGTATTTTATCATTGGCGTCATTGCAGCCATCTTAATTGCCGTCTTTTCGGTATTAAATGTGGAAAGTGTACCGGTTAATTTGCTTTTTGTGCAAACAGATTGGCCGCTCATTCTTATTATTCTTTTTTCCGTTTTACTCGGTGCTATTGTTGCCTTTGCCCTTTCCGGTCTTAAGCTACATCAGCAGAAATTAGAGATTAAACGATTAAAAGAACAGACGACAGCACCTTTAGAGAATGAATCTACTGAGACAAAAAGTCGTTTGCGTAAGGAAAAAGATCATACAAAAGACTAATTTTCGATCATTGATACCCCTCGTTAACTCCTGTATAATAGGAGGGTCGAGGGGTGTTTTACGTATGTTGCAACCAAACGCAAGGTGGCGCATTTTAGAGCAAGAAACAACGAAAGTAACGAACTTAGTAAATGAATTAAATCTCTCCCAAGTCGCCGCGAGGCTATTGGTTAATAGAGGCTTTACTGATCCTGAAACGGCAAGTGAATTTCTAATGAAAGATGAACCAGCGTTTCTTGATCCATTTCTATTAAAGGGAATGGCGGAAGCTGTTGATCGAATTCAATCTGCCGTTGAGAAAAATGAACAAATTCTAGTATTCGGAGATTATGATGCGGATGGTGTAAGTTCAACTGCTGTTCTCGTTACCGCTTTAAAAATGATTGGAGCGGATTGTGACTATTATATTCCAAACCGCTTTACTGAAGGATACGGACCGAATAATCCAGCCCTTCAGTGGGCAAAAGATGAAGGCTACTCTCTTGTCATTACAGTGGATACAGGAATTTCTGCTGTAACACAAGCCGATTATGCCAAAGAAATTGGATTAGATTTTATTGTTACTGATCATCACGAGCCACCGCCAACACTTCCAAATAGTTATACAACGATTAATCCGAAACAACCTGGCTGCTCGTATCCTTTTAAGGAATTAGCAGGTGTGGGTGTCGCATTTAAAGTGGCGCATGGACTATTAGGGCGTGTTCCAAACGAGTTGCTTGACTATGCCGTTATTGGAACGATTGCCGACCTTGTACCTTTGGTCGGAGAAAATCGTTTGCTTGCGAAAAAGGGCCTTCTTGCATTTCAAACTTCAGATAAAATAGGCATTCAAGCGTTAAAAGATGTATGTGGAATGACTGCTGGAGAAGTGGAAGCCGATCATATTGGCTTTGCGATTGGACCAAGGTTAAATGCCGCTGGTCGATTGGATTCAGCCATTCCAGCAGTTGAACTGCTACTTGCTGAAAATCGAGAAGAAGCGAATGAGTTAGCCTCGGAAATTGATCGTTTAAATAAAGAACGCCAAAAAGTTGTTAACGATATATCGAAAGATGCAATAGCTGTTGTTCAGGAAATGGACGGAATTCCAGAAGCACTTGTTGTGGCAAAAGAAGGTTGGAATGCAGGTGTTATCGGAATTGTGGCATCTCGATTAGTGGAGAAATTTTACCGCCCAACCATTGTACTAACGATTGACCCAGAAACAGGTTTAGCTAAAGGATCTGCTCGAAGCATTGAAGGGTTTGATATGTTTGCAGAACTATCGAAAAGTCGAGACATTCTTCCTCACTTTGGTGGGCATCCAATGGCGGCAGGCATGACGTTACAAAGCGAACACGTTGGTATGTTGCGTGAACGACTGATTGAGCAAGCGAAGAACGGCCTTGCGCCAGAAGCGTTTACGCCAATAACGACAATTGATTTAACGGTAGCAGTTGATGATGTCACCATTGAAGTGTTAAAAGAAATAGAAGAGTTATCTCCGTTCGGTGTAGAGAATGCAAAGCCAAGAGTATTAATTGATGATGTAAAGCTTGCTGATATAAAACGAATTGGCAGTGATTCAAGTCATTTGAAATTTCAGTTTGCTGGTGAAGCGAAGACGCTGGATGGGATCGCGTTTCGTAAAGGTGATTTATTTGAACATATTACGCCGCAAGCAAGCGTGTCTGCAGTTGGGACGCTCTCCATTAATGAGTGGAACGGTCGGATCAAGCCGCAGTTAATAGTAGATGATCTTGCTGTAAAGCAATGGCAGCTATTTGATTGGCGGAGTTTACAATTGAATCGAGTAGGCACACGTTTAGTAGATCTACCTTCTGAGAAGTCCATTGTCATTGCTTTTCAGGAAAAAACCTTTGAAGCATGTCAAGAACGTGGCATTGTCGTCTATCGCTCAAGTGATCCACTGCCGTCTTTTGCGAATAACTATATTATCCTACTAGATGTTCCATCACATCGGGAAGAACTTTATCGTTTATTTGAAGAGGGGAGTCCACCTAGTCGAATCTATGTTGTTTTTTCCGAAGAAGAAGAATCGTTTTTTAAAACGAATCCAAATCGGGACCAGTTTAAATGGTATTACGCATTTTTAAAGAAACGACAGTCATTTAAGGTAGCTGACCTTAAAAAGCTGGAAGCATATAAAGGATGGTCCTCTGAAACCACTTCATTTATGAACGAAGTATTTAATGATTTAGGTTTTATTCAAATGGATGATCAGTATTTGACTATCGTCGAGGCACCAGCCAAAAAAGACTTAAGTGATTCAAAAACGTATCAAGCGAAACAAGAACAAACATGGCTTGAAAATGAACTCGTTTATGCTTCTTATGGGCAACTTAGAGAGTTATTTTCAGAACGAATTGGAAGCAAGGATTCACAGAAGAAGGAGACGATCACACATGGATTATAAAAAACATATTACAATTGTAGAGGATTGGCCACAAGAGGGCATTCGATTTAAGGATATCACAACGTTAATGCAAAACGGACCAGCTTATAAGAAGGCAATAATGGAGCTTACTGCGTATGCAAAAAAACAACAAGCTGACGTTATTGTTGGACCAGAAGCAAGAGGATTCGTTGTTGGTTGTCCCATTGCAACAGAGCTAGAGCTTGGTTTTGTTCCAGTAAGAAAAAAAGGAAAACTACCAAGAGAGGTTATTGAGTGCGATTATGGTCTTGAATACGGAAAAGATTGCTTAACCATTCATAAGGATAGCATTCAACCAGGGCAGCGTGTGGTCATTACCGATGATCTTCTTGCAACAGGTGGTACGATTGAAGCAACGACTAAACTTGTTGAGCAGCTCGGTGGAGAAGTGGTCGGCCTGGCATTCCTTATTGAACTAGCTTATATTGACGGGCGTAAGAAGCTTGAGCAATATGATATCTTCTCACTTACAACGTACGAATAAAAAAAGAGGAAAAACGACTGTTCTCGAAACAGTCGTTTTTTTAAACGAAAAAGCGTACCCTCTTTACAAGAATGAACGAGTAAAGGATAATAGAAAGAAAACTTGTCGAATGAGTAAGGTGATTCCATGACGATTGATCAGGTGCTCGAAAAAGCAAGCGCCTATTTGCAGCCAGATGATATTGAATTCTTAACAAAAGCTTATACGTTTGCTGAAGAAGCTCATAGCGGACAGTATCGCAAGTCTGGTGAGCCCTATATCCTCCATCCTGTGCAAGTAGCAGGTATTATTGTAGGTCTAGAGCTTGATCCGAATACGATTGCAGCGGCGTTTTTACATGACGTTGTTGAAGATACAGATGCAACAGTGGAAGATTTGCAACAACATTTTAATAAAGAAGTAGCTATGCTTGTTGATGGCGTGACGAAGCTAAAGAAGTTTAAGTACAAATCGAAAGAAGAGCAGCAAGCTGAGAATCACCGAAAAATGCTAATGGCTATGGCAAAAGATATTCGTGTGTTGCTTATTAAGCTTGCCGATCGTTTACACAATATGCGTACACTTAAATTTATGCCGCCACATAAACAACGAGTTACGTCTAACGAGACATTGGAAATTTTTGCTCCATTAGCGCATCGCCTAGGGATTTCTACTATTAAGTGGGAGCTAGAAGATACGGCTTTGCGTTATTTAGATCCGCAGCAATATTATCGAATTGTAAATCTGATGAAGCGTAAGCGTGCAGAGCGAGAGGATTACCTTTCTGACGTAATTGATACAATTAATGAACAGCTAGAAGATGTGCATGTTACAGCAGAACTCTCTGGGCGACCAAAGCATATTTACAGTATTTATCGGAAAATGGTCATACAGAAGAAACAATTTAACGAAATATACGATTTGTTGGCAGTTCGAATTATTGTTAAAAATATAAAAGACTGTTATGCAGTATTAGGGGTTATTCATACGTGCTGGCGTCCAATGCCAGGTCGGTTTAAAGATTATATTGCGATGCCGAAAGCGAATATGTATCAATCGCTCCATACAACTGTTGTAGGACCGAACGGTGATCCTCTTGAAGTCCAAATTCGGACAGAAGATATGCATCGTGTTGCAGAATATGGTGTTGCCGCGCATTGGGCTTATAAGGAAGGAAAAACGTTATCAAGCAAGCGCTATTCGTTCGAAGACAAGCTTAGCTGGCTGAGAGATGTCATTGAATCACAAACGGATACAAACGATGCACAGGAATTCATGGAATCCATGAAAATGGACCTTTTTTCAGACATGGTGTTTGTCTTTACACCAAAAGGGGATGTTATTGAGCTTCCAAGAGGTTCAGTGCCACTTGATTTTGCGTACCGCATTCATAGTGAAATCGGCAACCGGTGTATTGGGGCAAAAGTAAATAGCAAAATGGTACCCCTTGATCATGAGTTAAAAACAGGCGATATCGTTGAAGTGATGACGTCTAAACACTCATATGGACCTAGTCAAGATTGGTTAAAGCTCACAAAATCGTCTCATGCGAAAAATAAAATTAAGCAGTGGTTTAAGAAAGAAAAACGAGAAGAAAATGTGGCAAAAGGAAAAGAATTAATCGAGAAAGAAATTAAGGCTCTTGATTTTGATCCGAAAGAAATTCTTACTCAAGAAAATTTACTTGAAGCCACGACAAAGTTCAGTTTTGCAGGCGATGAAGATATGTATGCAGCAATTGGCTATGGGGGCATTAGTCCAAAGCAAATTGTGAACCGGATGACGGAAAAGCAGCGTAAAGCAAAAGAACAAGAACAAGACAACCAATCATTAGATGAAGCTTTAAATGATATTCAATCATTTACGACTAAGAAAAAATCAAATTCAATTGGCGTTTATGTAAAAGGTGTCGATAATTTGCTGATTCGCCTTGCTAGATGCTGTACGCCCGTACCTGGTGATGATATAGTCGGCTATATTACAAAAGGTCGTGGTGTGTCCATTCATCGAACAGATTGTCCAAACGTAGTGAGTGAAGAACAATCAAGTTCGCGATTACTAGATGTTGAATGGGAAGGGAATCGTCATTCTTCTAAATCGTACAATGTTGATATTGAGATCACGGCTTTTGACCGAAATGGTTTCTTAAATGAAGTTTTACACACGATGACAGAAACGCGTACACAAATTAATTCAGTTTCTGGAAGGTCTGATCACAAGCATAAGATTGCCACAGTTGAAATGAGTATTTCTATTACAGATAAGCAACATTTACAGAAAATTGTTGATCGAATAAAACAATTAAAGGATATTTATTCGGTACGAAGAGTAACGCATTAATAAAATCAGAGGTGAATGAGACATGCGAATTGTTTTACAGCGCGTCAAACATGCCTCCGTAAAGGTAGAAGAAGACGTGGTGGGCTCCATTGACCATGGTCTTCTTTTGCTTGTAGGTGTGACTCATGAAGATGAACAAAAGGATAGTCGTTATCTTGTTGATAAAATCGCTAATTTAAGGATTTTTAGTGATAGCGAAGGGAAAATGAATTTGTCTGTTCGTGATATAGAGGGTTCAATTTTGTCAATATCCCAATTTACCTTATACGGGGAAACAAAAAAAGGCCGGCGCCCTAATTTTATGGCAGCTGCAAAGCCGGAGCATGCTCTAGCGATGTATGAGGCATTTAATGATCAATTACGTGATATAGGATTACGAGTAGAAACAGGCCGTTTTGGTGAGCACATGGACGTTAGCTTACTCAATGATGGACCGGTAACGATTATTTTGGACAGCAAAGAGACGTCATAAGTGTACAAAACCTCATTCTAGTGATGAGGTTTTTACTTGTGTATTCCCTTAAATGAAACCGGTTTATTTTTTGGTTGACTTTCAAGTGATTTTCGGTAAAATGAAAGTGTACAATATGAAATCGATTTCATAAAAAGGGCGTTTTTATTATGTCAACTATTAAAGACGTGGCGACAAAAGCAGGTGTATCCAGGTCAACCGTATCAAGAGTATTGAATCATCACCCTTACGTTGACGAAAAAAAACGTAAAGCAGTTCAAGAAGCGATTAAAGAATTAGGTTATACACCTAACTCTTCTGCTCAACGATTAAGAGGTACGGAGACCAAAACAATTGCCGTTCTTGTTTCCCGAATTGTCAACCCGTTTTTTAGTGCAGTAGTAGATGCGATGGATGAAGTAGCCACCATGCACTCGTATCGGATGATTCTTTGTAACACGCGAGGAAGAGCAGACCAAGAGCTTCATTTCCTTGAGCTCCTTCGGACAAAGCAAGTGGACGGTGTTATTTTAGCTTCGATTGTAAATGATTGGGAGACAATTTATCCGTATTTACAATATGGTCCCATTGTTTTGTGTAATGAATACCCAAGAGATTTACATGGGGCGCCGGTTATAACCATTGATCAGAAAAAGGCGATGACCACTATTACGAAACATTTGCTACACAAAGGCTACGATTCAATTGCATACTGCAATGTCTATGACGTGAATCACTTACCAGAAGGAGTGCGCTCTCCACTAGCAGAGGATCGGTATGAGGGATTTGTTCAAACAATGAAGAGCGAAGGAAAAGTCATTCAATCGAGCTGGCGTTTTTCCGGTCACTCTGTTGATGACGGTCGAGACATTCTTCGCACAATATTGGGTTTATCGAATCGACCAAATGCCATTATTACCGGCAGTGATGAAATTGCAGCTGGCATTATTGCGGAAGCTAAAGTTAAAAAGGTGCGTATTCCAGAAGATTTAGCGGTTGTAGGCTTTGATAACCAGCCCACTGCGACATTGTTAGAACCGCAACTCACAACCATTCATCAGCCTACTTTTGAGATGGGCAAGCAAGCAATGGAGATGCTGTTAACCTTACTAGCAAACCAAAATGAACAATACGAGTCTGTGACTTTTTTAGAAGCACCAATACAAATTCGACATTCAACATAACGAAAAGGGGTTAAATCGATGACAAACGTCACAATTTGGAATGAATATCGTCATGAACAACGAAGCGAGAAGGTAGCAAGCGTATATCCTGAAGGCATCCATGGAGCGATTGCATCGTTTTTAAATGAAGAACATACTGTTAAGACAGCTACCTTAGATGAAGAAGAGCATGGACTAACAGAAGCGGTTCTGAATAAGACAGATGTCTTAATTTGGTGGGGACATATTGCGCACCATGAAGTAAAAGATGAGATTGTGGCCCGGGTTCAAAAACGAGTTTTAGAAGGTATGGGGTTAATTATTCTCCATTCTGGTCACTTTTCAAAGATTTTTAAAACATTAATGGGAACGAGCTGCGATCTAAAATGGCGTGAAGCAGATGAGAAAGAGCGGCTGTGGGTTGTGAGCCCAAGCCACCCGATTGCTGATGGCATTGATGAGTACTTTGAATTGGAAAAAGAAGAAATGTACGGCGAACACTTTGATATTCCTAATCCTGATGAAATTGTCTTTATGAGCTGGTTTCAAGGAGGAGAAGTTTTTAGAAGTGGATGCACATTCCATCGGGGTAATGGGAAAATTTTCTATTTCCGACCGGGACACGAAACGTTTCCAACTTACAAAGATCAAAACGTGCAAACAGTGATTAAAAACGCAGTTAAATGGGCGACACCAACAAAAAGAGCCTATCCTACTTATGGAAATGCCCAGCCATTAGAACCTGTACCAGGGCAGTCGGAGTGATCAGATGAAAGTTGGAATTATAGGTGTAGGTGGGATTGCGACAAATCGTCACATTCCAGCTTTACAGACAATAGAAGACGTTGAAGTATATGGTGTTTATGATGTTAATCAAGTGAGAGCAACAGAAGTAGCTGCATCATTTGCTATTCCATTCATTGCTAATTCTGAAAGAGAGCTTTTTGCCCAAGTCGATGCGGTAGTCATTTGTACACCAAATAAATTTCATCATCAATCTGTTCTTCAAGCGCTTCAAGCCGGTAAGCACGTATTTTGTGAGAAACCAATGGCTATTACAAATGCCGAAGCCGTTGAAATGGAGAAAGCAGCAAGTGAAGGTAAGAACGTTTTACAAATTGGGTACCACTATCGTTTTAAAAAAGAAGCACTTGCTGCAAAGAAACTCATTCAAACCGGAGAAATCGGTGATCCACTTGTTATTCGAGTAGAGGGGATGAGGCGTAGAAAAGTACCTGGCTGGGGTGTGTTTATTAATAAAGACCTTCAAGGCGGCGGTTGTTTAATGGACTATGGTTGTCACCTTTTAGACTTGGCGCTATGGCTCGTAGACTACCCGGAAATTGAAAGTGTACACGGGCAAACGTATGAACTTGTTAGCCGTCATGAAGATCAGGTAAATGAGTGGGGCGCTTATGATGCAACAAAAATTGATGTAGAAGATCATGCTACAGCATACATTACATTTAAAAATGGTGCTACCATGCTTTTCGAAACCTCATGGGCAGCCAATGTTCCTAGTGATAAGGAAACCATCAGTATTTCTGGCACTACAGGCGGTTTGAATGTGTTTCCGTTAGCAATGAATAAAGCGTCTTCAGGCATGATGTCGACGATGAACGCTGACTGGATTGCTGGAGAGAGCAATGAGGGAATCGCTCAAGCTCGTAACTTTGTCAATGCTTGTCTTGGTCGTGAAGAGTCACTTGTTAAGCCGAACGAGGCACAGCAAGTAACATCAATTATTGAACAAATTTATGAGGCGAGTAAAAAATAGTTCTTTTTTTCGAATTAGGGGTTTTAAAACGTCAGGCAATGGCTATCCTATAGAGAAGTCATGATTAGGAGCGGTTGTCAATGCGTGTCCATGGAAAGCAAGAAGTGCGAAAAGCCATTCAGGACTCAATGGATCAAATCCAACAGCATGAAGCCAATACTGCTTATGCTAGGTTAGAATGTGGCGTAACCCCAAATGAAATTATTTTTATGAAGAAAGCTCTGATGAGAAATTAGCTATTGACGAGCGTGCTTTCATTTCGTATAGTTATAAGCAACTAATTAAAAACGGCAAAATGAACCATTGACGAGGAATAGTAATAGCGGATTCTAGATGCTTAGAGAGAGTTGCCATAGGCTGGAAGTAGCTCCATCTACCGATATGAATGAACACCTTTGAGGATTTTTTCCTGAAACACTAGTAGGGAAAAACGTAGCTGGCGTTAACAGATTAAGAGGAGACGCAGTCTCAAATTTGGGTGGCACCACGGGTTCAACTCTCGTCCCAGATGAGTAATCATCTGGGATGAGAGTTTTTTTGTTTTTTAAAAAGGAGAGAAAGTATATGTCTATTCGTTTGCCAAGAGGAACGCAAGATATTTTGCCTGAAGATGCTGTCGTTTGGCAACATATTGAAAAAATAGCTAGAGAAGTGTGTCAAGGGTATCATTTTGAGGAAATTCGTACACCAATATTCGAGCACACAGAAGTATTTACCCGTGGAGTAGGAGATACAACGGATATTGTGCAGAAAGAAATGTACACGTTTAAGGATCGCGGCGATCGCAGCTTAACGCTTCGCCCAGAAGGTACAGCATCTGTTGTACGATCCTATGTAGAGAACAAGTTATATGGAGAAGCGAATGCTTTAACAAAGCTGTTCTATACAGGGCCGATGTTTCGTTACGAGCGGCCGCAAGCTGGAAGAATGCGTCAATTTGTGCAGTTTGGGGTCGAAGCATTAGGTAGTGCAAACCCACACTTGGATGCAGAAGTATTAGCTTTACTAATTGAAATTTGCAATCGACTTGGGTTAGTCAATTTAAAGCTTGTGATTAATTCATTAGGCGATAAAGACAGTCGTGACTCTCACCGTCAAGCACTTATTCATCATTTTGAACCCTCAATTGAAGAATTTTGTTCAGACTGTCAATCGCGTCTAACGAAAAACCCATTACGTATTCTCGATTGTAAGAAAGACAGAGATCATCCGTTAATGAAAACAGCACCAGCGATCTTAGATTTTCTAAATGATGAATCACGTCATTATTTCGAAAAGGTAAAACAAACGCTTGATCAGCTAGATATAGCCTATGAAGTAGATGCTACTCTGGTTAGAGGTTTAGATTATTACAATCATACCGCGTTTGAATTAATGAGCACAGCACCTGGATTTGGTGCTATTACAACCTTGTGTGGAGGCGGTCGTTACAATGGTCTTGTACAAGAATTCGGCGGACCAGAAACACCTGGAATTGGGTTCGCATTCAGCATTGAACGGTTTATTCTTGCAATGAAAGCAGAAGGTGTTACGTTACCTGAACGCCCTAAGTTAGATGCATATATTGTGGCTTTAGGCGATGAAGCAAATCAGCGAGGGGCAGTCTTGCTAAATGAATTAAGAAAACAAGGCTTTCGTGTAGATAAAGACTATATGGACAAAAAAATGAAAGCACAGTTTAAAGCTGCAGATCGAAACGGGGCAACGTGCACAATTATTATTGGTGAAGATGAGCTAGCAAACGAACAAGCCGTTATACGCCATATGGGTTCTGGCGAACAAAAAACCATTGCTTACGAAGCAATTGTAACGGAACTAGGGGAAAGCATTAAAGGAGGATTAGAAGCGTGAGTAAACGAACACATCATTGTGGAGAAATTACTAAGCAGCAGGCTGGTGAAGAAGTAAAGCTTGTAGGTTGGGTACAGCGTAGAAGAGATTTAGGACAGGTTATTTTCTTAGATATACGAGATCGCTCCGGTCTTGTGCAAGTAGTTTGTAGCCCTGACATAAATGAGCAAGCCTTACATCAGGCTGATCGAGTTCGAAATGAATACATGATTTCTATCAAAGGTATCGTTGTTGAACGTGATGAAAAAGCTGTGAATGCAAAAATTGCAACTGGAGAAATTGAAATTCATGTCCATGAGTGTGAATTATTAAACGCTTCAAAGCCACTTCCGTTTCAAATTGAAGCAAATACAGATGCTTCTGAAGATGTGCGTTTGAAATACCGTTATTTAGATTTACGTCGTCCAGATATGCAGGAGGCGTTTAAACTTAGACATCGAATTACAAAAACAGTACGTGACTTTTTAGATGGTGATGGCTTTTTAGAAATTGAAACGCCAATGTTAACGAAAAGTACACCAGAAGGTGCCAGAGACTATTTAGTTCCGAGTCGTGTTCATCACGGTGAATTTTATGCTTTACCACAATCACCACAGATTTTTAAGCAACTATTAATGGTGTCTGGTTTTGAAAAATACTTTCAAATTGTTCGTTGTTTTAGAGATGAAGATTTACGTGCTGATCGTCAACCTGAATTCACCCAAATCGACATTGAAGCAAGCTTCCTAGAAACAGAGGATGTTCTGGCTATGACAGAGAAGCTTATGAAGAAGTTAATGCTTGATACCCATGGGTTAGAATTAGAAGGTTCTTTTGAACGAATGACATATGAAGATGCCATGAATCGCTACGGGTCGGATAAACCAGATACTCGCTTTGGTATGGAGCTTGTGGATCTTACAACGGTCCTTCAAGATACTGAGTTTAAAGTGTTCAAACAGGCAATAGAATCAAAAGGCATTATCAAAGGATTGAATCTTGTTGGCGGGGCAAGCAAGCTTTCTCGTAAAGAGATTGATGCTTTAACAGACTTCGTCAAGCCTTTTGGAGCAAAAGGACTGGCATGGCTAAAAGTAGAAGAAGATGGCCTTAAAGGACCAATTGCCAAGTTCTTTAACAGTGAGCAGTCTGAAACATTACTTGAGCATATGCACGCCACTCCAGGAGACTTGTTGTTCTTTGGTGCAGATAAAAAGCAAGTTGTATTTGATTCTCTCGGAGCTCTTCGGTTGAAATTTGGAAAAGAATTTGATCTTATCGACTCATCTAAATTTAATTTTCTTTGGGTTGTTGATTTTCCACTTGTAGAATACGATGAGCAAGCAAGACGATACGTCGCTTTACACCATCCTTTCACTAGACCAAAAAAAGAAGATTTACATTTGCTTCAATCAAATCCAGATGACGTACGAGCAGAAGCATACGATCTCGTATTAAATGGATATGAACTAGGTGGAGGTTCACAGCGTATATATGAGCGTGAACTTCAAGAAAAGATGTTTGAAACCCTTGGCTTTACAAAAGAACAAGCGAATGAAGAATTCGGCTTTTTACTTGAAGCTTTTGAATACGGTACGCCTCCTCACGGTGGTATTGCATTAGGCTTAGACCGCATCGTCATGTTACTAGCTCAAAAGACGAACTTAAGAGAGGTTATCGCATTTCCAAAAACAGCGAGTGCAAGTGATTTAATGACAAGTGCGCCAGGTGCTGTTAGTTTAGAGCAATTAATTGATTTAAATTTATCTGTTCTAGGGAAGCGCGGTTGACAGACGCAACCCTTCCATCTATAATGACGGATAATATCATATAGAATTCTTGTTATATCTTATCGAGAGTGGTGGAGGGAACTGACCCGACGAAGCCCGGCAACCAACCTTGTGTGAGGTTAAGGTGCTACATTCAGCAGACTTAGTTCTGAGAGATAAGTGGAGACGAAAAGCTCCTTTTCTTATCTAAGAAAAGGAGCTTTTGTATTAGAGAGAAAGGGTGTTGGAGATGAAGATAGGCTTAATAGGGTATGGAACAGTTGGAAGTGGTGTATATGAAAGGTTAATTGGCTCAAGAGAGCAAATAGAATCCATTATCGGAGAAAAATTCGAAATCGTTCGCATTCTAGTTAAAAATGTAGAGAAGTATAAGGATGTTAACTCATCATTATTTACTTCATCATGGGATACATTTTTTAATACAGATAAATACGACATTGTGTTTGAAGCAATTAATGGAACAGAACTGACAAGAACATATACAAAGGCACTTCTCAAACAAGGCACATCTGTTATATCTGCAAATAAAAAGCTAGTCGCATTACATGGTGAAGAATTAGAACAACTGGCTTTTGAAAATCAAGCTTATTATGGATGGGATGCGGCTGTATGTGGGGCCATACCTATTGTGAATGTTTTCAAAAGTGTGTTATTAACAACGAATGTACAATCAATTGCCGGAATTCTGAACGGGACAAGTAACTATATCTTAACGAAAATGAGCGAGGGTAGCACATATGAAGCTGCACTTGAAGAGGCGCAAAAACTAGGATATGCAGAGGAAGATCCTACATCTGATGTTGAGGGTTGGGATGCTGTATATAAGCTTTGTTTGTTAGCTCGACAATGCTATGATCAGTGGGTTTGTCCAGATGATATTGACCGAGTTGGAATAAGTCATATTGATCAATGGCATATTCAAGCGGCTAAAGAATTGAATTTATCGTTTAAATTGATTGCTAAATTAGAATCGGATGCAACGTCTTTAAAAGGGTTTGTTAAACCGGCTTTAATCGATCAAGAACATTCGTTAGCGCCCATTCGTGGTGTGTTAAATGCAGTAACACTTGAAGGTAAGGATATGGAGCGTCTTATCTTTGCGGGACCAGGAGCAGGAAAGGAAACAACAGCAAATAGTGTAGTTGAAGATTTTGTTTTCCACGAACAGCAGAAACATGTCATACCTAGATTTACAAATCGCTTAACGAAGCTTGAAGAGGGAATTGCTGACAATGTAACGACACAGGAAGTGTGGTTTTGTAAGGAAAATCATGAAAGTAAAATCCAACCGTATTTAGACAAAACGACGGTATGGAGAGAGCATGAAGTAAAAGGAGGGAAAGTCTTTGTCGTGACCCCGCTCCCTTTTGCTACGCCATTTCATACATTTCCGCTCTTAACAGAAATGGAACAGTTAAAAGAAACTGTTCAAAATGAATCATAATCGATATTTCGTTTCTGGGACTAGTTTTTTAAATTCTTGAATGAGTTGCTCTGGTGACGTTTTAATTTTGTATGTTGAAACACCTCGACTTGTATGTAAATATAAAAAGCCAAGCGAATCAGGTGAATCACTAGGGAAGCGATATGAGATATCAAATACGCTGTCAAGTGGAAACCGGTCGGACTCTGTTTCAATACGATCATTGAACAAGGATAGCTCAAAAGAACTTTCGACAATTCTTTTTTCAAGCAGTCCGATTTCTTGTGTGACTTCAATACAACGTTGCTTTACAATTGCGGTCATAGTGATGCCCCCTTTAAAGAAGAATGTACCATATTTTTTGTGAAAACTCACTTAATATGCGGTGGTTTCATCCTTTTGCAAACGGGGTACATATCTATAGCAATCTACCGTATATGTCTTTAGTCACAATTTTTTGAAAAAAGGTTGCGTAAAGTCATTTAAATTGTTATGATAACGTTAATTAAATGATTCCTGAAATGTTCGTACGGGTTTTATTCTTTGAGCCAACACCTTAAAAAAGGGAGCTCGTCGTTACAGTTTTGCTTACATGCCTCGGAAGCTGAGGACGTAAAAGAAACGGTACAGAGCGCCCACCTGCCTGGCAGGTTCAAAGCATTAACTACCTACGGCATGATCGGGATCACGAAAAAAGCATTTCCATTTTGGGAATGCTTTTTTGTATGTGCTTTTCTTTTAGAATATGATAAAATCACAACAGCATAAGGGAATCATAAAGGAGTTTGATGAACGTGTTACACCAGTTTTCAAGAAATGAATTGGCCATTGGCCACGATGGATTAGATCGATTGAAAGGTAGTACAGTAGCAGTACTTGGGATAGGTGGAGTAGGCTCGTTTTCCGCTGAGGCTCTTGCGCGTTCAGGCGTTGGTAAAATTGTACTTGTTGATAAAGATGATGTTGATATTACAAACGTTAATCGACAGATTCATGCACTATTGTCAACAGTTGGTCAGCCAAAGGTTGATTTAATGGCTAAACGAATTCAAGATATTAATCCAGATTGTGACGTAGTTGCATTAAAAATGTTCTACACAGAAGAAACATATGAGGACTTCTTTTCTCACGAATTAGACTATGTTATTGATGCAAGTGATACCATTTCTTATAAAATTCATTTAATAAAAGAATGTCGGAAGCGTAAAATCCCGTTCATTTCAAGTATGGGTGTTGCCAACAAACTTGATCCAACTCGACTACGTATTGAAGACATTTCAAAAACAAGTTATGATCCTATTGCCAAAGTCATCCGCACACGTTTACGAAAAGAAGGGATTAAAAAAGGAGTAGAAGTCGTTTTCTCAGATGAAAAGCCTATTCAGATTCGCGAAGATATTCGTCAAGAGATTGTGCCAGAAAGTGCTGAGCAAGGTACTATTCGTAAAGCGAAGCTTCCTCCATCATCAAATGCTTTCGTGCCATCTGTGTCAGGATTAATTATGGCTGGACATGTTATTACAAATTTGTTAGAGGGAATAACGATTAACCGACAAAACTAACAAACAAAAAAAGCCGTGCCAAGGCTTTTTTTGTTTAATCGATTTTTTCTAGGTTTCCGTTTGTTTCCATTCGAAATGCAACTTGATCATCCAAGTCTTCCTCTAAAATAGCCATTCTTCTTGCGCGGTTCATAATGGAAATAAGTGATTGATAATCTTCTTCAATCATACTATGTTCTTGCTTATTTCTTGATAGTTGCTTTTCTAATTCTCCAATATGTGCTTGTGCGGCTTGTAGTTTCTGCCGTAATGTTTGGTTCTCTTCTTTTAATGAAGTAGATGCCCCTAGGTCGACTTTCTTTAGTTGAGCAATGATGGATTCCATTGATGGTTCAGGCTCATGAAATGGCGTAGTTGGTTGCATCGTTTCAAACGGTCTCGCGTCATGTTTTTGATAGTTTGTTGAAAAAGGGGAAGCGATCATACGCTTTCGCATCTTTCTTTCTCGTTTTGCTTCTTCGATGGTACGTAAGTGCTTTTGTCGTATAACCGCATTCCATCGGAACCCGCAAGCAGCAGATGTTCGATTTAGCGCATCGCCTACTTCATCAAAAGCTTTTAATTGAGTGCTACCATCTTTTATATGGGAGAGTACTGTATCCGCTAATAATACGTCATCCTCGTGTGACCACGCATCTTGTCTTATTTTCATTATCTCAACTCCTAAGCAATTATGTCTTGCTATTACTTTAACCAGAGTTTTCTTTTTTTATACTAGGCTAGTAATAAAGGAGAGAGAAAAGAATTCTAGCAGATTCAGAAGTTGTTTATTGCCGTTTTTCATAAAGTGCGGCAAGCGCATGTTCAAATTTATTGTCGTGATTTGGCTCGTAATAGCGGTGTTTTTTAAAAGCATCAGGTAAATATTGTTGCTTTACCCAGCTCCCTTCAAAATCATGCGGGTACTTGTACTCGACCCCTCTACCTAGATTTTTAGCGCCTTGATAATGCGTATCTTTTAAATGCAGTGGAATTGTTGCGTTTCCCCCTTCACGAAGCGCTGCAATAGCTGCATCAATCCCTTTATAGGCACGATTACTTTTAGGTGATAGAGCTAGTTCAATCACAGCATTCGCCAGCGGAATACGTGCTTCTGGTAGCCCCACACGTTCTGCTGCTTCAATTGCCGTTAAGGTGCGTGAACCAGCTTGAGGGTTTGCCAGTCCGATATCTTCATATGCAATGACAAGAAGTCTGCGATGAATGCTAACTAAATCTCCTGCTTCCAATAATCGAGCAAGATAATGTAAACTTGCATCAACATCGCTCCCACGAATGGATTTTTGAAAAGCAGACAAAACATCATAGTGCCCATCACCGTCTTTGTCGTGCTGAATGCTTTTCTTTTGAATGCTTTGTTCTGCCGTTTCGAGCTGAATAGATCGAATACCATTTTCATCTTTTGGAGTCGAAAGTACCGCCAGTTCAAGGGCATTTAAGCCGGCTCGTACATCACCACCGCAAGCAAGAGCTAAATGAGTAATGGCCTTAGCGTCAATGTCGATTTTCTCCTGACCAAGGCCGTGTTCTTTATCGTTTAAAGCTCGGTGAAGAGCTTGTTCAATTTCTGGTGGATCTAATTGCTCAAGTTCAAATATATGACATCGGCTTCGAATGGCAGGATTAATAGAATGATAAGGGTTAGCTGTTGTCGCTCCAATTAGCAGTATTAAGCCACTTTCTAAATGCGGCAATAAAAAATCTTGTTTTGCTTTATCAAGTCGATGAACCTCGTCTAATATAAGAATGATGGACCCGTACATTTTTGCCTCAGCAACAACGGTCTCCATATCTTTTTTGTTGTGTACAGTTGCATTTAAAAGGCGGTAATGATGACCGCTTGTACCGGCAATGGCACTTGCTATAGATGTTTTGCCAGTGCCGGGAGGACCATATAAGACCATAGATGAAAGTTGATCTGCCTCTACCATTCGTCGTAATAATTTTCCTTCACCTAACAAGCGTTCTTGCCCGATAACATCATCAATCGAAGTTGGCCTCATGCGAAATGCAAGTGGTTTTTGTTTCATACGTATCCCCCTGACTCACTGATTCATGTATACAGTGTAGCTTATCTTTATTTTCAAGGGCAAATCGAAAAGCGCTCAACCTATTAATCAGATAAGAAATCATGCTATAATGTTTTATGGAGAAATATTGTGGGCGAATACGTAAATGAATTGAATAGGAAACGATTTAAAGGAGCTACTCATTATGAAAATATCGACAAAAGGTCGTTACGGGTTGACCATTATGATGGCACTGGCAAAAAAAGAAGGGGAAGGTCCCATCTCATTAAAGTCCATTGCGCAGGAGTACAATCTATCTGAACATTATTTAGAGCAACTAATTGCCCCGCTTCGAAACGCGACGCTTGTAAAAAGTGTGCGTGGTGCTTATGGTGGCTATAAGTTGGCAAAGCAGCCAGAAGAGATTACAGCTGGTGACATTATCCGTGTATTGGAAGGACCGATTAGCCCTGTTGAAGTGTTAGATGATGAAGAGCCGGCTAAACGTGATCTTTGGATTAAAATAAGAGATGCTGTTAAAGATGTGCTTGATACAACGACGCTTTCAGATTTAGCGAACTTCAAAGAAGATGGCGAGCAAGATTACTACATGTTTTATATTTAAAAAGGTGATGGAATGAACGAATATTATTTTGATCATGCTGCTACCTCGTCGGTTCACCCAGAAGTGGTTGAGGCGATGATTCCTTATTATACAGATGTGTTCGGTAACCCATCCAGTAGTCATCGTTTTGGGCGCCGTGCAAAACAAGCTGTAATGGATGCTCGGCATCGTATAGCCTCGCATATTTCTGCTAGTGCAGATGAAATCATTTTTACAAGTGGTGGTACAGAGGCGAACAACCTTGCATTACTTGGTTATGCTCGGGCGAATCGTACGAAGGGGACGCATTTGATTACGTCTAAAATCGAACATCATGCAGTATTACACACGATGAAGCAACTTGAAAGAGAAGGATTTACGATTACCTATGTTGACGTGGATACAACGGGGCAAGTATCAGCTAACGATATAAAAGCGGCATTAACAGAAGATACGATTTTAGTATCAGTTATGTACGGTAATAATGAGGTCGGAACAGTGCAGCCAATAGAAGAAATTGGAGCCATTCTTCACTCTCACCAAGCTGTTTTTCATACAGATGCGGTTCAGGCTGCAGGATTAAGAACGCTTGATCATAAGTTGTTAGGTGTTGATATGCTCTCCCTTGCAAGTCATAAGGTGAACGGTCCAAAAGGTGTAGGTTGTTTATATGTATCAAAAGCAGTGACACTTGATGCAACGACCTATGGTGGTGAACAAGAGCGGAAACGTCGTGCTGGTACAGAAAATGTACCGGGCATTGTTGGCTTTGCAAAAGCGATCGAGCTTGCAAAAGAGCAACAAGCTGTCAACCAGCAGAAGTACAGTTATTTCCAAGCCGCATTTATAGAAATAATGGACGCTCATGGTGTAGAGTATGTACTGAACGGATCAAAAAATCGTTTAGCCCATATTCTTAATATAAGTTTTTGTAACGTTAAAACTGAAACATTATTAATGAAACTTGACATAGCAGGTATTGTTGCGTCTGGAGGTTCTGCTTGCACGGCTGGTACACTCGTTCCATCCCATGTGATAGAAGCCATGTACGGACATGATAATCATAAAGTAATGGAAGCAATTCGGTTTAGCTTTGGACTAACAAATGAAGAGAGCGAAACGATAGAAGCATTTAATAAAATAGCGACAATTGTCAAGGCAGAGCAAAGTCGAGATAATTTTATCGAATAGATTAAATAAGCGAGGGAAATTGTATGAAAAAACCAGAAGAGACTCGGGTTGTCGTCGGTATGTCTGGTGGCGTCGATTCTTCTGTTACAGCACTTTTATTAAAAGAGCAAGGGTATGACGTCATTGGGATCTTCATGAAAAACTGGGATGATACAAATGATTCGGGCTTTTGCTCAGCAACAGAAGATTATGAGGATGTGGAGCGTGTTGCTCAACAGCTTGATATTCCTTATTACGCGGTTAATTTTGAAAAAGAGTATTGGGACAAAGTGTTTACGTACTTTTTAGATGAATACAAATCTGGGCGCACACCAAATCCAGACGTTATGTGTAATAAAGAAATTAAATTTAAAGCATTTTTGAATCACGCCATTGCTCTTGGAGCCGACTATGTAGCAACCGGGCACTATGCACAAATTAATTATAAAGATGGAGAGTATCAGTTAGTAAAAGGTGCTGATGCGAATAAAGATCAGACATACTTTCTGAATGCGCTAAGTCAGAAGCAATTATCTAAAGTGATGTTCCCGCTTGGGCATATGGTGAAAGCCGATGTGCGAAAGAAAGCAGAAAAAGCAGGCTTAGCAACAGCGAAAAAGAAAGATAGTACAGGTATTTGTTTTATTGGCGAGCGAGACTTTAAAGAATTTTTACAAACATTTATTCCTGCTCAACCTGGTGAGATGCAAACTGTTGATGGTGAAGTGAAAGGCGAGCATGATGGATTGATGTATTATACTTTAGGGCAAAGACAAGGTTTAGGAATTGGTGGCGCTGGTGAACCTTGGTTTGTTATTGATAAAGATCTAGAACGAAATGTGTTAATTGTTGGACAAGGCTTCCATCATGAAGGATTGTATTCCTCTGGATTAAAAGCAGAAGGAATGAACTGGATTATGAGTGAGCCAAACGGTGAATTTACATGTAAAGCGAAGTTTCGCTATCGTCAAGAGGATCAATGGGTCACGGTTATTCCACGAGAAAACGGTCAGGCTGATATTCAGTTTCATGAGAAACAACGCGCAATTACACCAGGACAGGCAGTCGTGCTATATGATCAAGAACGTTGCCTCGGTGGAGGAACAATTGATGAGGTTATACGGGAAAACGTCTAAGGGCGTTTTCCTTTTTTCAAGGGGGTACGTATAAATGGATTTATCAACAGGTATTGCATATATGAAGGAAGCCAATTATGAAGAGGCAGCAAAAGTGTTTACTGACTATATTGAAGAACACCCAAAAGAGCCAGAAGGCTATATAAATATGGCTAACCTCTTACGGGTGCTTGGGGACCGAGAACGGGCAGTTGTCTTTAATGAGCGTGCAATTGAACTAGATAAGGATGCGACCACTGCTTATTATAGCCTTGGTGTGCTTGCGTATGAAGACGAACATTTCCAAGAAGCGATCAAGCATTTTCTTACAGCTCAACAAAAAGGGTTAGCTGATGCTGACTTATTTTATATGCTTGGCATGTCCCATTATCAGCTAGGTTCTCTTGCTCATGCACAGGCTAATTTAAGCCGTGCCCATGAATTACAAGCAGATGATCCGGAAATTGCCTTTCAATATGGTCTTTGCCTTGCACAACAAGATCAACTAGGGGAAGCAGAAGCGCTGTTTATTGAGGTATTAAAACAAGACTCAACTCATGCGGATGCGTATTATAACCTTGGTGTCATTCATTTATCCTCAGAAAGGGTAGAGGAAGCACTGAAATGTTTTGACTTAGCTTTAACGAATCAAGAGGACCATTTACTTGCTGGAAATGCGAAACGTGTTGTAGAAGATGCATTGAACAAAGGGTGAGTGTATACTTATGGATGTGGAAGAAACAGGAAGATACATTAAAGGAAAAGTGACACACGTGCTATTCCGTAATGCTGAAAATGATTATACGGTTGCTACTGTTAAAATTGATAAAACGAATGAACAAATTGAAGCGAAGAAAACAACAATAGTCGGTCACCTTCCAGAGCTTGAGATGGACGAAACGTATTCGTTTTTTGGACAGGTTACCGAACACCCAAAGTTTGGTACACAATATAAAGTTGAGACATTTAAAAGGGAAATGCCTAAAACGAAAAATGGTATTATTAAATTTCTTTCAAGTGATCGTTTTCCTGGTATTGGAACGAAAACAGCCGAAACGATTGTTAATGAACTAGGTGAACGCGCAATTTCGCTTATTATTGAAGATCAGCATGTTCTTGATCGAGTGCCAAAGTTGAAAAAAGAGAATGCTATGATGCTTCATCAACGTTTATTAGAACATCAAGGAGCCGAACAAGTTATTATTCAGTTATCTCAATATGGCTTTGGGACAGAGCTATCAATGAATGTGTATCGCGCGTATAAACTTCAAGCACTTGATATTATTCGTACTAATCCATATTTATTAATAAAAGACGTAGAAGGAGTTGGTTTTCGCCGCGCCGATCAGCTTGGGGCAGCCATTGGCTTAACTGGGGATCATCCGGAACGCGTGCGTGCGGGTATCTTATACTTAATTAATGAATTAAGTATCCAAGATGGGCATCTTTTTCTTAATACGGAGTCGTTTATTCAAGAGGTTGTGCTATTGCTACATACACCAAATAAGCCTGTAAGTAATGAAAATGTTCAACAAATCATTAAAGAAATGAATGAAGAAGGTCTGGTTGTAACAGAGCATGACCGTATTTACATGAAATCTCTTTTTTATGCGGAGCGAGGAATCGCTCAAAACATTATGCGTATAAAGTCTTATGAGCTTCAATCTGAATTTACGCAAGCAGATATGGAAAAAACCCTCGGTGAGTTAGAAGAGAACTACAATGTAACGTATTCGCATTTACAAAAAGAAGCAATAGAAACAGCGCTTCATTCGCCTATTATGCTTTTGACTGGAGGTCCGGGTACAGGCAAAACAACCGTTATAAAAGGAATTGTAGAATCTTATGCACGTTTACAAGGCGTCAATCTTGATGGTCGAGGAACGAGCGAAAAAGAAAACCGGTCTTTGCCAATTAAGCTTGCTGCGCCTACAGGACGTGCAGCGAAACGAATGGCTGAAGCCACCGAACTGTCTGCTGGTACAATTCATAGCTTGCTTGGCTGGAAAGGCAGCGCCACAGGTTTTGATAAAGGAGATCATGATCAGCTCGAAGGAGAACTGTTAATTGTAGATGAAATGTCGATGGTGGATGCTTGGGTCGCTAATCAGTTGTTCAAAGCGATTCCGAAAGGAATGCAAGTCGTTCTTGTTGGTGATGAAAATCAATTGCCATCGGTTGGACCTGGGCAGGTGCTTAAAGATTTGCTCGACTCGGAAGTGATACCTACCGTTCAATTAAATGAAATTTATCGACAGGCAGAAGGTTCATCCATTATTGAGTTAGCTCATTCCATGAAAGATGGTTATTTGCCAACAGATATAACGGCAAAAAAACCTGATTTACGCTTTTTCTCCTGTCAAACCAATCAAGTGAAGCAAGCGGTCTGGCAAATATGTGAAAATGCACGTACAAAAGGCTATAGTCCGAGGGAAATTCAAGTATTAGCTCCGATTTATCGTGGTGGAGCAGGCATTATTGAATTAAATACTATGTTACAAACACTCTTCAATCCGGCTAAAGAAGGGCGGCGTGAAATTCCTTTTGGTGATGTTATTTTTCGTAAAGGTGACATGGTACTTCAACTTGTGAACAATGCAGAAGAAAATGTCTTTAATGGAGATAGAGGAGAAATTGTAGCTATCCTTTATGCCAAAGAGACAACGGAGAAAAAAGATCAACTCGTTGTGTCGTTTGATGGCTTAGAAGTAACGTACGACAAAAAAGATTTTACTCAGCTAACCCATGCCTACTGTTCCTCTATTCATAAAGCCCAAGGTAGTGAATTTCCTATTGTAGTCATGCCAGTTGTTGGAAATTATCAACGCATGCTACGACGGAATTTATTATATACAGGCATAACAAGGGCAAAGCAATTTTTACTTTTATGCGGAGACATAAAAACATTTGAACAAGCGATTCAAAAAAAGAATGACGGCAGACAATCATTATTAAAAGACCGACTTCAAGAGCGAATGATGTAGCTGGTAACCATCTCCGGGGATAAGGAGGGAGAAGGTACATACATTATAACTGTTCGGAGAGGTGGTGCAGCTTTTGCGAACGATGCAGAGAATGATTGGTTTACCAATTGTTTCAATGGCAACTGGCAAAGAAATTGGACAAATTTGTGACGGCTGTATGTGTGATGGTCGAATAGCAGGGTTCATAATTAAGCGAAACCACGCTTTGCTCCATCACCATGGTTTTCTTCCTTTTGAAGCGATTCAACATCTCGGAGAACAAGCCGTTATGATTGATGAAGACACAAAAGTGGAAAATGTTGCTGATACGCATAAGCAGTATGATCCTATTTGTACAAGCCGCAAAAAGTTTAAGGGGAAGCCTGTCTTATCCTCAGAAGGCGATATGCTTGGTTTAGCAGAAGATGTATATTTTTCAATGGAAGTGGGCACCATCATAGGGTATGAAGTGACAGATGGCTGGTTGTCGGATATTAAAGAAGGTCGAAAAGTTGTGAAAGGTCATGACTTACTTCTTTGTAAGGAACGAGCGATCTTGTCTCTGTAGAGGAGGCACCTATAATGCGATGTCCGAATTGCCATTTAAAAGATATTGGTAAAATTGGCACAAATCAATATTACTGTTGGCACTGTTTCATTGAAATGAGCCTGGTTAAAGGAACATTAATGCTCCATCAAGTAGAGGAAGATGGGTCTTTGAGTTCCCTCGATGATTTATTTGCAGAAGAGGAAAGACAAATAGATTTATAAAGAATCGAGGTGAATCGATCTTGCGTAAATCCATTGCGCCATTAATGGTGATTGGTCTTGGAGCTGCTTGGTATTCAATGAACGATAAGAAGGCAAAAAAGAAAGTATACAATTTCTTTGAACCGATCATGGAAGCGGATAAGAAATTAATGAACGGAAAAACGTGGAAGAAAACAAAGAAAAAAGTGAAAAAAATGTTTCACTCATAACAGTGCTTATTAAGAACATGGATCGAATGCCATGTTCTTTTTTTGTTAATTTACTTTAAAGTTGCGCATTCTAAGTGGAAGAGAGGAGTGAACCAATTGAAGCGAGACTTACTAGTTGCTGACGTATTAAAGTGGTCAAAATGGCTTATTATGTTCGTGTTTTTTTTACTTGTTCTCTACGTGCTTACATATATTAAGCCACTTTTCACCATTGTTCAGCCACTAATTTGGCCGATTCTTGTATCTATATTAATTGCGTATTTACTGCATCCATTAATTGAGAAAGCAGTCCATTTTGGCATGAATCGGAGTGTGGCAACGGCTTTGCTATTCCTTTTATTTATCCTAGTCATAGTGGCTCTTCTATTTTTAGGAATACCAATCGTTGTAAGACAAGTACAAGAGGCGATGGAGGTAGTGCCGCATCATATTGGTTCTCTAAAAGCAATGCTTCTTACTTATCAAGAAAAAACGGAGGGTTTACCAGATCCCTTAAGAGAGCATGTAGGAGACTGGTCCGGGAAAATAGAACAATTTACAGAAAAAGGTTTAGATCAGGTAGAATCCTTTATTTTAACAATAATACAATCGAGCGTATTATGGATTGTTGTTCCTTTTCTTGTCTTTTATTTATTAAAAGATTTTACTCTATTACAGCGAGTCGGTTTTTATGTAACACCTAGAAAATGGCGAACCATGACACGTCTTTATTTAAAAGACGTGGACAAAACGTTTGGATCGTATTTGCGTGGACAATTACTCGTTGCCCTTTGTGTTGGCGGGTTATCAACGATTGCCCTTCTTGTTTTAGGGGTGCCCTATGCGTTTTTACTTGGTATTTTTATTGGAGCAACAAACTTCATTCCTTATTTCGGTGCTTTTATTGGAGCAATACCAGCCGTTGGCTCCGCATTACTTGTGTCTCCATCATTAGCGCTCTTCACGGCCATAAGTATCTTTGTCACTCAGCAAATAGAAGGAAACGTGTTATCCCCCTTAATTGTAGGGAAAACCGTTCACCTTCATCCAATTTTAATCATTTTAGCACTACTAATCGGAGTAGAAGTCGGAGGGATTGTCGGATTACTTGTTGCTGTCCCTGTAACAGCTATCGCAAAAGTTACATTTCTTCATATTCGGACGTATATGAAAGGGGAAGTGGAGTTTAATTGACTTTTAAAGTCTTGCGCGCTATAATTTTCGTGAATCAAGTTACGTACATGCATAGTGGAATAATTACAGTGAAAGAACGAGTACGCATTAGCCCGTTTAAAGAGAGATGCTTTCTTGGCTGAAAAAAGCATTAACGAAGAAATGCGGAATGCTATTCTGGAGTAGCGAGTATATCGCCGTCACCTGCGTTAAAGGGCTTAAGTGATAATAAGAGAATTCTTGTTATAATTAAGGGTGGTACCGCGTGAAAACAATCTCGTCCCTTTATAGGGAAGGGGTTTTTTTATTTGTTTTTATACATAAAGGAGATGAGTCCAAAAATGAAGAAATTAACTTCAGCACAAGTCCGACAAATGTTTATTGATTTCTTTAAAGAAAAAGGTCACTCTGTAGAGCCGAGTGCATCGTTAGTCCCGTTTGAAGATCCTAGTTTATTGTGGATTAACAGTGGGGTAGCTACATTTAAAAAATATTTTGATGGTCGAGTAATTCCTGAAAACCCACGTATTGTAAACGCTCAAAAATCGATTCGTACGAGTGATATTGAAATTGTTGGAAAAACGGCTCGTCACCACACCTTCTTTGAAATGCTTGGAAATTTTTCGATTGGTGATTATTTTAAAGAAGAAGCCATCATTTGGAGTTGGGAATTCCTTACAAGTGAGAAGTGGATTGGCTTTGATAAAGAAAAACTATCGGTAACGGTTCATCCTGAAGATCATGAAGCGTATAAATTATGGCTGGACAAAGTGGGTGTACCTGAAGAGCGAATCATTCGTTTAGAAGGAAATTTTTGGGATATCGGTGAAGGGCCAAGTGGACCAAACTCGGAATTATTTTATGATCGTGGACCAAGCTATGGCAATGATCCGAAAGATCCTGAGTTGTACCCAGGAGGAGAAAATGACCGTTATTTAGAAATTTGGAATTTGGTTTTCTCACAATTTAATCACAATGCAGATGGCACTTATACACCTTTACCGAAGAAAAACATTGATACTGGCATGGGACTTGAGCGAATGATATCTGTTATTCAAGATGCACGAACAAATTTTGATACAGATTTATTTTTGCCAATTATTAAAGAGACCGAGAAATTAGCAAACGCGCCATATAATAGTGGTAATGAAACCGTAGACACAGCTTATAAAGTGGTTGTGGATCATATTCGAACAGTTGCTTTTGCGATTGGGGATGGCGCATTGCCTTCAAATGAAGGAAGAGGCTATGTATTAAGACGTTTACTTAGACGTGCAGTACGCTTTGCTAAAGCAATTGGGATTGAAAAACCCTTTATGTATACACTCGTACCAGTAGTTGGCACAATTATGGAAGATTTTTATCCCGAAGTAAATGAAAAGAAAGCGTTTATTCAACGTGTGATTCGCACAGAAGAAGAACGTTTTCATGAAACACTTCATGAGGGACTAGCAATTTTAAGTGAGATCATGAAAAAGGCTAAAGAAAATAATGAACAGATGATCAACGGTAAAGACGTGTTCCGCTTGTACGATACCTACGGATTTCCAGTTGATTTAACCGAAGAATATGTGGAAGAAGAGGGGCTTCGCATTCACCGAGAAGAATTTGAGCAGGAGATGGAAGCTCAGCGTAACCGTGCACGTGCCGCTAGACAGGAAACCGCATCAATGGGTGTTCAGGAAGATGTATTTGGTGACTTGAAAACTCCAAGTGTATTTGTAGGCTACGAACATACGGAAACGACCTCTACAATTAACGTCATCATCAAAGACAAAGAAACCATCGATATGGCTCAATCAGGGGATACGGTTTCAATTATTTTAGACGAAACTCCTTTTTACGCTGAAAGCGGTGGTCAAGTAGCGGACCAAGGTGTTCTCTATACAGATAAAGGACAAGGTCGCGTAAAAGACGTTAAAAAAGCACCAAATGGCCAGCATTTGCATACAGTTGAAATGGAGTCAGGCACTCTTCAACAAGGTGATAAAGTGCAAGCACGTATTGAAGTTAGAGAACGCTTAGACATTGTGAAAAATCATACGGCCACTCATTTGCTTCACCAAGCTTTAAAAGATGTTCTTGGAGAGCACGTTAATCAAGCAGGATCTCTTGTAAACGGAGAACGACTACGATTTGATTTTTCTCATTTCGGTCAAGTGACGCCAAATGAGCTTGCGCAAATTGAACAGCTTGTAAACGAAAAAATATGGCAGGCGTTGCCTGTCACGATCACGACTGAGTCTCTTGCAACCGCGAAAGAAAAAGGTGCAATGGCGCTTTTCGGTGAAAAATATGGTGATGAAGTACGACTTGTTCAAATTGGTGATTATAGCTTAGAGCTATGCGGAGGTTGCCACGTTCGCAATTCTGCTGAAATTGGTTTGTTTAAGCTCGTCAGTGAATCTGGAATTGGCGCAGGCGTTCGACGGATTGAAGCTGTAACATCAAAAGGAGCTTATGATTTTGTTAACGACCAATTATCACTGTTAACAGACGCGCAAGAGCGTTTGAAAGTGAAGCAGCTAAGAGATGTGCCTGCAAGAATTGAAGCATTACAACAAGATTTACGTGAATTAAATCGTGAAAATGACTCGTTAACTGCTCGACTTGCTCAAAAAGAAGCAGGGCAATTACTTGATAAAGCAGAAGAGATTAATGGTATCTCAGTATTGGCAGAAGTCGTACAAGCAAAGGATATGGATTCTTTACGTGCAATGGTCGATTCTTTAAAACAAGAAGATCGCAAAGCTGTTATTGTATTAGGAGCAAAAACAGGGGATAAAGTATCACTTGTTGCAGGTGTTACGAAGGCAGCAATTAGCGAAGGGCTTCACGCTGGGAAATTAATTAAAGAAGTAGCAAGCCGTACTGGCGGCGGTGGTGGTGGCCGTCCTGATATGGCTCAAGCGGGTGGTAAGGATCCATCGAAACTTCAAGATGCGTTAAACTATGTAAAGGAACATGTCAATTTAATTTCCTAATTGAACCAATCTGTTGTACAATGAAGACGATACTTTGAGCAAACCTTCTATTACTAAATAAAAGAGGTGAGAGCAATTGAGTTCAATGGATAATACGATGCAGTTTAACTTTAATGATGATTCCTTTGATAAAGATGTTCGTGAAGTGCTCTTATCTGTTTATGATGCACTTGAGGAAAAAGGGTATAATCCGATTAATCAAATTGTAGGCTACCTCTTGTCTGGCGATCCGGCCTATATACCAAGACATAAAGATGCACGTACACTCATTCGCAAACTTGAACGAGATGAACTAATTGAAACATTGGTTAAATCGTATTTAAAGGAGCAGGGAAAAACGATTAAATGAAGATACTCGGACTAGATGTAGGGACGAAAACAATTGGCATTGCCATAAGTGACGCGTTTGGATGGACTGCTCAAGGTTTGAAAACGATTAGAAGAAATGAATCGAATGAAGCAGAGGACTTTAAACAAATTGTTTCTTTAATAGAAGAACATGCTGTTCAAACGGTTGTTGTTGGATATCCTAAAAATATGGATGGAACTATTGGAGCAAGTGGGCAGAGAAGTGAACAGTTCGTCGCACAGTTATCTGAATATGTAGCCATTCATACCGAACTTTGGGACGAGCGTTTAACAACGATGGCTGCTGAACGTGTGTTGGTTGATGCAGATGTTAGTCGAAAGAAACGTAAAAAAGTGATTGACCAAATGGCGGCCCGCTTGATTTTGCAAGGTTATCTTGATCGACGTTCATACACTAAATAGAAAAAAGGTAGGTTTTTTACATGGCACAAGAAGAAAAAGAACGTTTTGTTATTCCAGATGAAGAAGGCACGGAACATTTATTTGATGAATTATTCCGCTTTACAGTTGATGAAACAAACAAATCGTATATGGTTTTAGTTCCAGTTGGTGAAGAAGAGGATGACGATGAGGAAGTAGAAGTATTTGCTTTTCGTTACGAAGATCGTGAAGATGAAGACAATGATATTGCCTTCTTCCCAGTTGAAACAGATGAAGAGTGGGAAATGATTGAAGAAATGTTGAATACTTTTTCTGAGGAAGAAGACGAGTAAATAGCACATAACCCGTGCAGGCGTTGCACGGGTTCATCCGTATGTGTATGCTGCACATCGTCCAATCCCCCTATACAAGAAAGCAGAAAACTATTGTATAATTGGACGAGTGAGGAGGCAATTAATGTCAAAAGAAAAGAAATATAAAGCTAATGATGTTTATCAAGAGCGTGCATCTCAGGCAAAGACAGTTCGAAAGATTGTCTTCATCAGTCTGTCGGCTTTTTTTGTCGTTGTACTTGCTGTTATCATTGGCGGTTATACGTACTTTGTTAATGCATTAAAGCCTGTCGATGCAAGTGATGATGGACAGGACGTTGAAGTTCACATTCCTGTAAACACCTCTACTTCACAAATTGCTCAAATCTTAGAAGATGAAGGTGTTATTAGAAATGCAACGTTCTTTCGCTATTACACAAGGTATAAAAACGAATCGGGTTTCCAAGCAGGAACCTATTCACTCAATACATCAATGGATACTGATGAAATTATTGAAGAATTAAAAGATGGTCTTGTTATGGCAGAAGCGGCGACGACGATTGTCATTCCAGAAGGATTAACGCTAAACACCATTACAGAGCGTTTAAGTGAATTTACAGGAGACAGTCAAGACGATATCTTTTCGTTTATTGATGATGAAGAATTTGTTCAATCACTTATTGAAGAATACGATATGCTAACGGAAGAAATTTTAGATGAAGACATTCATCACCCGCTTGAGGGCTATCTCTTTCCTGCTAGCTATCAGTTTGATGAGGAACAGCCTGATATCGAAGCGGTTGTACGTTCAATGCTTGATCAGATGCAACTTGTTTATAATGAAAGACAAGGAATTATTAATGCCAGTGACTATACCTTTCATGAACTTTTGACCATTGGTTCCATTGTAGAACGTGAAGCGCGAGAAAGAGAAGATCGTTTTACTATTGCTGGAGTCTTGCATAATCGTTTAAATGAAGGTATGATGCTACAAGTAGATCCTACGGTTGCCTATGCGCAAGGGGAACATATTTATATGACCACTTATGATGATTTAGAGGTAGATTCACCTTATAATACGTATCAGCATACAGGTTTACCGCCAGGTCCAATCTCTACTGTACGAGAGGAAGCGCTCGTTGCAGCAGCTGATCCAAATGAAACAAATTATCTTTACTTTTATGCCCGTTATAATGGCGAGATTATTTATAATGAAGAGTATGATGCTCATTTAGAGGCAAGAGATGCGTATCGTCATGAATGGCAAGAGGCAGCAGAGGATACTGAATAAAGTAAGCATAGGGAGCAACGTGCTCCCATGCTTTTTTCGTAAAAGGATGTTCGAACGTACATGATAAATGAAGAAATGATCTCATATATTGCATCTTTAAACCGTGCAAAAAGCAAACTGGTTCTTGAAATGGAAGCATTGGCTCGCAAAGAAAACGTGCCGATTATGGATGAACTGTCATTAAACGCAATGGTTTCCATTTTGCAAGCACAGCAACCAAAGCGAATTTTAGAAGTAGGGACAGCGATTGGTTATTCTGCTATACGATTAGCGGAAGCGCTTCCTTCAACAACCATTATTACCATTGAGCGGGATGAGCACCGCTACGAACAAGCTGTAGCTCATATTGAACGGGCGGGACTATCGGACCGAATTATTCCTTATCTGGCTGATGCAGAAGATGCCGTTCATTTGCTTACACCCTACCTTCCTTTTGACAGTATTTTTATTGATGCTGCTAAAGGAAAATATCAAGCATTCTTTGAACAGTTTGAACCGCTTTTATCAGATAATGGTGTTATCTTAAGTGATAATATTTTATTTAGAGGGCTTGTAGCTAAACAAGATTTATCTATGGAGCCTAAGCGAATTCAAAAGCTGGTTGCAAAAATAAAGCACTACAATGAATGGCTTAGTCAACACACTGAGTTTTACACATCCATTATTCCAATCGGAGACGGTATAGCTTGTAGTACGAGAATAAAGAGGGAAGATTATGACAATAAATCAAAATAGACCTGTTATTATAGGGGTAGCTGGTGGTACTGGTTCTGGCAAAACAACCGTTGCAAAAGAAATTTTTAATCAATTTAACCAATCTTCTATTGTTTTGATTGAACAAGATGCTTACTATAAGAATCAAGATCATCTTGCGTTTGAAGACCGATTAAAAACAAATTACGATCATCCGCTTGCATTTGACAATGAGTTGCTTTATGCTCACCTGAGACAGCTTGTTGATCGCACGCCTATTTACAAACCTGCGTATGACTATGCGCAGCATACACGTGCAAAGGAAGTACTGGAAATCGAACCGAAAGACGTCATTATTTTAGAAGGGATTTTAATTCTAGAAGATGAGCGTTTACGCAGTATGATGGACATTAAAGTATTTGTTGACACGGATGCTGACATTCGTATTATGAGGCGACTTTTAAGGGATACAAAAGAAAGAGGGCGTACGATTGAATCTGTTATCGAGCAATATACCAATGTGGTTCGTCCGATGCATTTACAATTTATTGAACCAACGAAGCGTTATGCAGACGTGATTATTCCTGAAGGTGGAGAAAATAAAGTTGCGATTGATTTAATGGCAACAAAGATCAGAACGGTTATCCAACAAAAGCAGGATTCAAACATCTAATGATATAGATTCTTTACTAACATTGAGGAGTGAATGAAAGAATGGCTGAAGAGAAAAAACATTATATGACAGAAGAAGGAAAAAAGAAATTAGAAGATGAATTGCAACATTTAATTACGACTCGACGTAAAGAAGTAGTCGAGCGTATCAAAATAGCTAGAAGTTTTGGCGATTTATCAGAGAACTCCGAGTACGACTCTGCAAAGGAAGACCAGGCGTTTGTAGAAGGTCGAATTGCACAACTTGAAAAAATGATTCGTAATGCTGTCATGATTGAAAAAGAAAAAACAGCTAGTAATGTCGTATCACTTGGTAAAACAGTACGTCTAATTGAATTACCTGATGGGGATGAAGAAGAGTACACCATTGTTGGTTCAGCTGAATCAGACCCACTTGATGGGAAGATTTCAAATGACTCCCCAATGGCACAAAGCTTATTAGGGAAAACGGTTAAAGATAAAGTCACGGTCAACACGCCAGCTGGTGAAATGGAAGTAGAAATTTTAGAGATTCGCTAATAGTAAAAAAGTCTCCTTTTTCTGTTTAACTGAAGGAGACTTTTTTCGCTTGCTAAGTGATACCTGTTGCGGTTTAATTAGAACGAGCTATAATGGAGTAGAGAGATAGGAGGGAATTTACACTATGGGCCAACGTTATGAAAGCCGTAAAGATAAACGAAAAAACCAAATCCTTAACATCGCAATTACCATTGTTGTCATTCTAATTCTCTTTTTTGGAGGTACATTAGTCGTAAATATGGTGAATCAAGACCAAACTGCTACAGAAGAGAGCAGACAAATTATAGACCCTGATTCAGATGAATCGGATGAGTCCAGTGATAATGAGGAAACAGAAGACGAGGCAAATGAAGAAGATGCTTCAAATGAAGAAGACGGTATAGATGAGGAAGAAGCGACTGAAGAGGACGATGCCAACGAAGAAGAAGATGGCGGACAAGCTGAAGTAGGGGATGTGTTACCAACAGAGCAAACGAACCCTGCTCCAAATAACTTCGGTGGTCAAAATTGGAATGAGATGGAACAAGCAGCTTATAATGCAACTGGTCTATCGAGTAGTACGAGTGATACCATTTGGATTGGAAACGGTGGATCGACTACGAGTGCCATTGTGACGCTATTAGATAAAGGCACGGGGCTGTATTATCAAGTTCGTTTACAGTGGGTAGAATCCCCAGAACTTGGCTGGCAAATTGAATCAGTGAATCAATCGGAAACAAATCCGAATTAAAGAACCAAAGCCTTTCCATTCACACTGTATGGAGAGGCTTTTCTTTGCTCGAAAGGAAAAATCGTATTGAAGTAAAGAAAACGGACTATCCAATGCTTAAAGAATAGACTTTTTTAGTGAAACAAGTGAAAGCAATGTGTATACTAGTTGAGGAAGCATTTTGCTAGGGAAAGGATGAATTAAATGAAAATAGGCATCATCGGCGCAATGGAAGAAGAGGTTAATTATTTAAGAAAGCAAATGACGGATGTAACGGTAACAGTTATTGCAAATTGTGAGTTTACAGACGGCAATTTGAACGGTACAAATGTTATTTTAACAAAATGCGGAATTGGTAAAGTGAACGCCGCTTTAGCAACGTCTATTTTAAACGATCGCTATCAACCAACATATGTTATTAATACAGGTGTAGCAGGCGGTTTAAACCAAACGATGGCTGTAGGGGATTTGGTTATCTCAACAGAAGTGCGTCATCACGATGTAGACGCAACTGTATTTGGATATGAGTATGGTCAAGTACCAGGTATGGTTTCAGCATATTTACCTGAACCAACTCTAATTGAAGCAGCAAAGGACGCTGCAACCAAGGTTGGCTTTCACGTTGAGGAAGGTTTAGTTGTAACAGGAGATTCGTTTATGGACGATGAAGAGCGAGTGAACGCTGTCAAAGTGCGTTTTCCAACTGCATTTTGTGCAGAAATGGAAGCTGCTGCGATTGCACAAGTCTGTCATCAATACGGAACACCTTTTGTCATTATACGTGCATTATCTGACGTTGCTGGGCAAGATGCGAAAATGTCTTATGACACCTTTTTAGAAAAATCAGCTGTCAATTCAGCGAAACAAGTCATGCTAATGATTGAGTCATTGGCATAACGTTTTTTTCCAGTTGAGGAAAGAGTCTTCGCTTCTTTTAAGCACGTCATCTGTTATGATGAGGGAAAGGGGGAAGCGGAGTGGATCAAAGAGATAAACTAGTATATGCAAAAAAAGACTATCATGCTTTTTGTCTTGTGTTTTTAGGTATTGGTTTCTTTTTAACTGTGGGTTTATGGCTTCCAGAACCCTATCGAATTGAAACAACGTTGGCATTAGCTGTTATTGTAGGCGCCTGTCTTGTTTTTTCCAGTGGCTGTTTTGTATTGTCTTGGCTAGCAAATATGCGTTTACAACGATTAAATAATAAAGAATAAAAAAAGCTGTCCCAAAAGTCCTGTAGCAGACTTGACGGACAGCTTTTTTATAAAGGCGGAAGCCCTTGTTTTATGATTTTATATGCTCTAGAAATTCTTGTAAGATACGAGCAGTTAACCCCCATATAATATGCTCTTTATACACATAAAAAGATTCTGGGGTACTATAGCGCTTGTCTTGATAAGCGACGGCATTGGCAATACGATCGATAGGAAAATCTTTTCCAGGCTTAATGATAACATCTACATAGCCAATTTCAGGCGGTGTAGAGAGTAGTACGGCTACT
The DNA here is from genome assembly GCF_004375095.1 of Shouchella oshimensis. Classification (NCBI taxonomy): domain Bacteria; kingdom Bacillati; phylum Bacillota; class Bacilli; order Caryophanales; family Bacillaceae; genus Shouchella; species Shouchella oshimensis. Next base: position 431,661 of record NZ_SNUX01000003.1, read on the forward strand.
GGAACGGTAAACCAATCTTCTACTTCAGCTGTGTTCGGTTTAATCTCATCTAGTGAATCAATATACGCAACGAAAGGATGAATGAGGCCACGCCGAGGAGATTCGATTTTATTTAGAGAAGAAAGAATCGTTACTTTCTCTTGTTTTATACCAAACTCTTCATGGAACTCTCTTAAAGCAGCGGCTTGCGCATCTTGATCATCTCGATCAATTCGACCTCCAGGAAAACAAGTCTCACCAGGTTGAGCATGTAACGTTAATGCTCGAACTTGGAATAGAATATGAAGTTCATCTTTTATGGAAACAAGGGGCAAAAGAACGGCAGCATCACGCACATAGTTTTTCTTTTGAGGTGTTGAAAGCTTCTGTTTAATTTCTTCTAAATTCACAATACCCTCCAACTGAAAAATACTGTTAGATCTTGTTACAATCTCAATGAAATCGTTTGGATCATCCATTATAGTAATACATAAGGAAAGGATATAACCCTTGCTTTCTAATTGTTCTTTCTTGTCTCTCTCCCCAATTGGGCGACCATATTATGTGGTCGCCACTTTTTTTTGCTTAATAAATAAGAGAAAGAAACTCTTCTTTACTAATAGATCCAAAATATGCTTTTAAATCCGCCGAATCAAGTACCTGAGCTAGCTCATTAGCATCGTAGCGCTTGCCAACGAGTTGTTCCTCAAGCCCACTCACATCAGCTACCCCAAAAAAATCACCAAAAATCTTACAGTCACTTATAACGCCTTTTTTAACATTTAAGCGTAAGTCAATGGTTCCAATTGGAAATCGTTTTGACCGCTGAATATCAAAGGCTGGGGATTTACCATAATTCCAGTCCCAACTTTGATAGCGCTCAGAAGATAATGCGTTAATTTCTTTCCATTCCTCTTCAGTTATCACATGCTCTGGAATGTCTTCCTGCCCATTGAAAATGTATTGTAAAAGCATAGACTTAAACTCTTCCATCGTCATCGGCTGTTTAAGAAACTCAGAAATATTTGCCACTCGACTTCGGATAGATTTAATCCCTTTTGATTTTATCTTATCATCCTTCACACGAAGCGCAGAAACGACGTTTTCAATTTCAGATTGCAACATTAATGTACCGTGAGAAAACATTCTTCCTTTTGTTGTAAACTGGGCATTACCAGAGATCTTTCTTTCTCCAACTTGAATGTCATTTCTACCACTTAATTCAGCCTGAACGCCAAGCTGTTTTAATGCTTGTACAACGGGCTCCGTAAATTTTTTGAAATTATGAAAAGAATCTCCGTCATCCTTTGTAATGAAGCTAAAATTTAAATTTCCTAAATCGTGATAAACCGCGCCACCTCCTGATAGGCGACGGACCACATGAAGGTTGTTGTCTTTCACATAATCGAGGTTAATTTCTTCAAATGTATTTTGATTTTTACCAATAATAATAGATGGTTCGTTAATATAAAATAAGAGGTAAGATTCATTAGGGTCAAGGTTTTTTAATGCCCATTCTTCAATTGCTAAATTGATCCGAGGATCTGTAAGATTGTTGTTATTAATAAACTTCATAGTAGAACTCCCTTCCGTACTCGTACACTTACTAGTATACTCATTTTACTCCGGTAAATCGAGGGATTCGTTTCCTTCTAAATATGTATCGTAGTGAATGTTTCTTTGCAAGCAGAACAAATAGAAAATTAACAACTCTATTAAATATTCCGTTTACTTTGTGACATTGTAATGGAAAAATCCCGCAACGTTATTAGCCAGTTTCGTATTCTTTAAAGCTTCACATCCAAATCTTATGTCTCATGTATAATCACTTTTGAATTTGATTCAAAATCTGCTCTAGTACTTCTTTTTGCGACATGTCATTAGTAAATAGCATTTCTCCCTGCACTTCAAGGTAGTCCTTGTCAATCCACCAGGCACGTAAAGATTCTTCGCCAAATTCCGCCTTTTTAGTACGATTGTTGTGACGTTCGACTGTTTCTTCAAAAGATAAATCGAAATAATATATATATGCCTCTTGATTATAGTACTGGATTAAGTTTTTAAGCATCTCACCATATCGAATTTTATTAAAAATTCCTTCTACAATTACAAATTCACACTTACCTTTTCCGTATTCTGCAATCCTGTATATTAAATCAATTGATGGATTTCCGTCTCTATCGTGAACCTTTAACATATCACGACGAACAACATCTTGAGAAACCAAAAGAGTTCCTTGCCCTAAATGATTCTGAAGGCATTTTGCAGTTGTAGTTTTTCCACTCCCTGAATTGCCCCTTAAGATAATTAACTTGGTTTTCATAAACTACCCTCTCCATTATGTGTTTTTGTAACAACATATTAACACTTTAAACTAAGTCTATTTCTTAACAACTCTTATACTCTACTATGACATAGCAACGTTTAGATGCAACTTAAAAAATTTGGATAAAAAAGTTCATAGGCAACGTACCTGACAAGGTCTAGGTGAATACACTAGTTCTAGAAAAAGGAGTGAAAGAAATGAATACTTTTTACAATGGGTATTTCCAGTATCCATATCAAACAAACACGACGCAATATGATACCGATCAATTGAATAGAAATTCATACGAAGTTTCCAATGGATTTGTACCTCATCAAACAAATGAGTATCAGCAGATGCATCACGTACAACAAACGAACAATGGACACTCTCATATGCATTCGAATCAACAGTCATATGCTCAAGCAAATACTCAGCATTTTCAAGGAGCATTAAAAGATCAATGCCAACAAATGAAAGATCACCATGTCGAATTAAAAATGTCTGATGGTCAATCTGTAGACGGAATTTTAACAGAAATTCGCGAGGATGGCGTTATGCTGTTAGTGGGCGAAGACACCCATCATGAAGAAGGTCGTCAATATGGCGGTTGGAGATTTCGTCGGTATCGCCCACGGTTTTTCCCCTTTGGTAGATTTGGCGGTATAGGATTTTTCCCGTACTTCTATCCCCTTTACTTTTTCTAAATTAAAAGTGTATTGGGCTAAAACCTGATACACTTTTTAAAAATCAGTGAGATATGAGGAGAAAGGTTTCAGGAACAATGTTAGGGGGCTTGCGAATGGGTCCCCATACGATCTATCAACACCGAGCACAATTTTTTTACAATAATGATGAACTGTACGCTCATTCTTTAATCAGGGCTATTTTTACTGGGGAGCATTTGCTTCCACTCTAAAGAGACAAACCCCCTTGAGAAACAAAGCTGTGCTTATACATATAAGTAGAGAGTACTGTAGCGTTTTGTCCCAGTTTATGAAAAAATAAAAAAAGCAAGGAGGTTAATTCCCCTTGCCACGGCTGTGCTTATAAAATTCATGAAATAACTTCATTAGTGCTCGTTTCTCAATCCGGGAAACGTAGCTTCTAGAGATTTTTAATTCTTTCGCAATTTCTCTTTGGGTACGCTCCTCCTCCATATTCAAACCAAAGCGACCAATGACCACCTCTTTTTCCCGCTCATCTAACACATGAATGTATTCATAAATTTGCTTTTTTTCCATTTCCGCTTGCAAAATGTCAACGATATCGTCTGCATCCTCTTGTAAAATATCGATAAGAGAAATTTCATTGCCTTCTTTGTCCGTTCCAATGGGATCATGAAGAGATACGTCTTTCTTTACTTTTTTTAATGCTCGCAAATGCATGAGAATCTCCGTTTTGATGTCACGATGTGAACGGAAATATTTTACAGAGGACTACCTACGAGGTGGTCCTTATTTTTTATCTTGTTTTGCTTGCCATCTTAAGTAATCTAAGTGTTTTTCAAGTGCTTCTCTTTCTTGTTCAGTAATTTCACCGTATACGTCATCGAAATAAATTTTAGTATTTTCTTTAACTCTCAAATCGTTAGCTTCAAGAGAATAACCTGCATTTGTATATAGATCAATCAATTCCACTTTTAAATGTTTAGACAAAGTAGATAGTGTCTCCATAGATGGTTTTTGTGTCCCGTTTTCAATTCGAGCAATGGTTCCGTTCGATAAACCACTTGCTTCTGCTAACTGACGTTGACTTTTAAAGCCGCTTTCTTTGCGGAGCTTGGCAATGTATGTACCCAATTTTTTAGCTTCCATAATAAACACCTCTATCAATGTTATAAGCTTATTTTATCAGTATTGTGTCGTACTTTAAACAAAAACATGGATAATTTGAAAAATAACTGTTGCGTACAGTACACATGTGTAGTAGACTAAACGTGTAGAGGCGAAACGAATAAAGGAAGGAGGTTAGGAATTGAAGATCATACTGGATATAGAAGCTTTTGAAAGAGCTCAAAAAGAGGTGGGCCTTAACAATAGTGAGTTAGCAAGAAAAATGAAAATTTCTCGGAGTCGATTGTGGAGAGCTAAGCTACCTGTAACGCATGCAAATTTTTGTTACCCTGGTGAAGATTTTATAACGGGATCGTTATCAGTGTTCAAAGATAAGAAATTTGATGATTTATTTTTTTTATCGAATGTGTGTAGTGAATACACGAAAGTTATATAAGGAGGCGTAATTCATGAAGGTCACTGTGTTGTATGGTCCACATTTTAAAGCAAATGTAAATCGTTGTTACGGCTATTTAGTTAAAAGATACCAAGAAGAATTAAACAAACCAAACAAAAAGGAGGCTTAACCAATGGAACCTACATCAGAAATCAAACGCCGCTGCATCGCACTAGTTAACGAGGATTACTTAGATGGATCGCCACACACTCTCATTGATCGCTCATTCTTCCGAGACTTCGACCGCTTAAAGGGAGTTATCGCATTAGAGCTACACAAGCATGGTTTTCGAACACTAAGCATAGAAGGGGATTTGTTAGTAACTAAATTCTAAAGAGGAGGTGAAACACATGGACAATCATTTTCAGAAGTTGGCAGAAATTGATGTATCGAAGCATGTTGAGAAGAAAGGGAAGTTCAGCTATTTATCATGGGCATGGGCAGTGGATAAACTCAGACGACATGATCCAAATGCAAAGTGGGAAGTTAAACGTTTCGATGATAAACCATATATGAAGACAGATTTAGGATATTTTGTAGAGGTGGAAGTCACAAGCAACGGCATTCCGATGTCACAGATTCATCCTGTCTTAAATAACTTCAACAAGCCAATAGAGAAGCCTACTGCCTTCGATATCAATACGAGCATTCAACGTTGTTTAGTTAAAGCAATAGCGTTACATGGCTTAGGGTTATACATCTATGCAGGTGAAGATTTACCGATGGTGGATGAAGAAAAACCAGATGAACAGTTAATCGAGAATATCAAAAGCACAGCAATGGAATTGGCGGAATTACGTGGTACTGATTTAGCTACGGTCTTTGGAAAGATGAACATAACTGATTTAAGCCAATTGACTAAGGGGCAAGCAGAACAAGTGATAAAGCAATTAGAGAATTGGTACACGCAAGCGCAGAAAAAAGCAGTAGAAACTAATGAGGAACAAAAATAGGACGCTCCCACTACAAAGCGCCCTAGCTAAAAACTGTTACGCCGATTATAACACACTTTCTATTAAATGGAGGCTCTTATGAGTACAAAGCCAATACAAGTTACAAATGCTCAACGTTTAACCGAAATGATAGCCTGTGTAGTTCTTGGAATAGTCCTCACGTTGGCTTGGGTGAATATATGAACGAAAATGACAAGTTCATCCGATCAGCTATAAGCAATTTTGGCATAGTACAGCAACAACAGTATGAAAAGGGGGTCAAGAAGTACGGTGCGCCGTTTAACCCTGACCACTTTAACCAACGCGAGGTATCGGCTCACGCATTTGAGGAGCTAGCTGATCTCCTTGTCTATGTCTCTGGCATGGCAGAGAAGTTAAACAAGCAGGAACAGAAAATAAATAAGCTAGAGACATCTTTAAAGCTTGTGAGAAATGAAGCATTAAGGGAATTTCCCGACCGAGAGAGGATCAACAAACTTTATCGTTCAGCCCTCTTTCTAACGGATGTACACATGCTCTAACGCAGTCTTATCGAGTCAAAATCATTTGTCTATTATATACAGCGGTTAGGGTACTAGCCGCTTAGTATGACCACACAATGCAGATCCTGCCACCAAACAAAAAAGCGATCGCAATAGCGCCGCTGAATATTAATTAGTGTTTTTTGTTTTCTTAGGATCAAGCAGTCCTAAAAATAAGAAGCAAACTGCTAATCCAAAAGAAGGGATATAAAAAAGCGGGTTTGGTTCTAATAGTAGCTTGATAATTCCAAGCATAAAAAAACTTGCAGAAGATAAGTAGTAGAACTTTTTCATAATATTCACCTCGGTATAAGTTACGAAAAATACGGATTTTGGTTTCGTTTAAATTTTGATCTTAGTATCCATAAACTGATCGGTAAGAAGAGATTTCTGTTTTTATTCTATTATTAGGAAAATATTAGGGTGGCTCCTGCCACCCTCGTCACTAATCTTCATATTCAAGTATATCGCCAGGTTGACAATCTAATGTTTTACAAATTTTTTCTAATGTGGCGAAGCGGATGCCACGAGCTTTTCCTGTTTTAAGTATTGATAAATTTGCCTGAGTTATATCTATTTTTTCCGCTAATTCTTTTGATGTGATTTTTCGTTCTAACATTACTCTATCAAGATTAATTTTTAACATTAAGTTCCTCCACTCAAATTACATTATTGGAGTCTTCCTGCAAAGATATCCCATACTTAAAGACCACATATATTGTATAAATGATAGATAAAAGAAGAACGCTCTCAAGCAAATTTGGCCAAGTATTTAAGAAAATATCGCTTACATTATAAAGATGTGCTTGTGCAAAGAACAACTGACTAATGCTCTGAAAAACGATAAAGCTAGTTATGGAAATTAAAATGAACCTAAGATATTTAAGGTTTTGAACAACAAAGAATTGTTGACCGTATATATTACTAATGATTTTATATAGAGCAAATGTAGTTATAAACAAGCATGTAATTATTGCTAGTGCTACTAAACATGAAAAAACAATAAATGAAATTGAAGGAGCTGTATTAGAGCTGATATATATATGTTGTGTCAGTTGGTTTCGAACCCCGTCAGATACAACCAGTAAGGCAACAGAAGCAAAAATGAGTATTAAACCAGCAAAAGCAAGAAAACCTTGAGCAATTAAAGAAGCTATTGACAAAAACCTTAAAACTATTTTGGTAAACAAATTCATGAATTATCCCCCTTTTTAGACTTTTTTATCTTAGGACAATAATGAATTATTGTCAAACGATAATTTTCAAGGGACTATATAGGCTTTTTTAAAGAGGTGGAATTTTTTCTTAAGATTAAACTACGTAGTATGACCAAACAGGAGGGCAAAACATGATGTACCAAATTAGACTTTCCGCGTATGCAACTGTTGATGTTTGGGTGCATGAGGGGTCGGTAAACATGTCCGTTATAGATCGGGAAGGGTGTACTTTAGGATCAAGAGAACTTTCCGGGAGCGAACTAGAAGGGTTGCAAATGATAATTTCTAGCGTAGCTAAAGGGTAGAGCGCAGTATGACCAAACGAAGTCCATAACTGAGAGGTTATCATTAGCACGTTTTCAAAAAAAAATAAGGCTTTAAAAGCAGCCTTGAATCACGGTGCAAAATCGATTGTCCCAGTAAAAAGTAAGATTAACCAAAGCACGAACATTATAGGGAAAGATAAGGACAAAATTAAAGACAAAATTGGTATCAGTTTCTTTTCTGAAATTCTTATTGAGTAAATTGACAGTAGCACACCAATTGCTGTAAGTGCAAAGACAATGTAATCACCGTAAATGGAACCAATCATTACTACCCTTGTAGGAGTGACGAAAGTTAATAACAAACATGCGATGCCAATAATTAACGCTATGTATTTTATGATAGTTCCTTTCTTTGTTAAAGCATTTGTATTTTCCAATTGATGATCTCCTTTCAAAGAATCATTAAATATATTCTATTCCAAATCTTATGTCTAATATAACACAAATTTGATTTGGGATGACACTTGGGAGGGAAAATGTATGAAATTGTATTATTCAGATCTAGCAGCTTTAATTTCATTTCTACAAGATAAAGCTGCTGAAGAGAAATATAACGCGAATACAGTTGATGAACTAATTAAATACCTTGATAAAAAACCAGATGGCTTTATTAAGCTAATTATTAATGAGGACTACGAGGAGGAAGCCGAAATATAAGATGATGAATATTAATTTCTTTTGTGATTGCGGCAAATCTACGGGCGATATCCTAAAAAGTATCGTTTTAAATGCAACGATTGCTGTATCGCCTACGATTACTGTAGAGAGACAGGCATTAGGTAAGGTTCAAAAGGCATAAGGGGAGTCAACTCTTTTCAGCACGTTCCGGAACCGAACATACGTACTTAACATCTGGCTAAAAGGTCGAACGCGCCATTTGTCGAAACGTCTCATTACATACTAAAAAGGAGCTGATCACATTATCGTGCGCGCCCCTCCTTCCAGTTAATATGCAATTGACATGTGCGACTGGATTAGTTTTGTTCTTCTTCTTCATCAGTAATTACAAAAAGGTCATCAAATGAACATTCAAGCACTTTGATAATAGCAACGATTGTATCGTAATCGATTCTATTATTTTCGTTTCTAACGAACTTGTCTAATGTTCTTCTGCTCATGGTGTAACCTTGCTCTTGTATCAAACGATGAAGTTCAGAAACACTGTTTATTCCTTTCTCGGCCATCAAGATTCTAAGGCGGTTTTTCATTCCCATTATGAGACACTCCTTAAGCTGTTGTTATTTACTACGATTATACTCTAAATGACAACTTTTATACAACTTTTTATTATAAAGGTGTAAAAATTAGTAACAAAGACCCATAATCGCAATATTGTTATTTTAACACCTTTGTAGTAAAATTATAAATGAAGGTAGCAAAGTGAGGTGAAACAATGAAACTTCGGCATAACCTTCGTGAGCATATGGCTCGGAAAAGAGTCAGGTCCATAAAAGAATTAAGTCAAATAACTGGGTTGAATTATACAAAGCTAATCAAGTTTAATAACTACTCCCAGAACAAAATTGATCCAGACTTAATCGTTCCTTTGTGTGAATTTTTCGGATGTAAGCTAGGCGACTTCATATACGTGTATGAAGGATCTGACGGAACAAACGATGGATTTCCGAAGAATAGCAAGTGTTCATGAAAAAAAGAGTCTGAGGACTGCTTTTATCGGTAAAACGACAAAGCGGTTTTCAGATAACAAACAGTAGAGGAGAGATAAAATGAACGACTTGATGAAAGTATTTAGTTATGAATCTTCCGAAATTCGAACAGTTGTACAAGATGGCAAGCCATGGTTCGTTGCAAAAGATGTTTGTGAAATCTTAGGTATTACAAACGTATCGAAAGCTGTAATGACGCTTAATAACAAGTTTAAAACCACTCTAACTTTAAGTTATAGCGGTACAAACTATAAAACGAACGCCATTGCCGTTAACGAAGCAGGACTATACAAGCTAATCTTCAAGTCTCGAAAAGAGGAAGCAGAAAAGTTCAGTGATTGGATCGCGGAAGAAGTTTTACCAAGCATTCGAGAAACCGGTTCTTACAGCGTTCAATTACCGCATTCATTTTCAGAGGCTTTAATGTTAGCCGCTAATCTTCAAAAGAAAATTGAAGAGGATCAACCAAAGATCGAGGCTCATGATCGCTTTATAAGCGCTTCTAACAATCAAAAGATGGCAGAGGTTGCAAAGGTGCTCGGGTTAGGTAGAAACACTTTATTCGCAAAGCTAAGAAGCATGAAAATACTAATGCCTAACAACACACCGTATCAAAGATACATCGATCAAGGTTACTTTGTCGTAAAGGAAACATCTGTAGTTATTGGTGATGAAACGATAAATAAGCCGCAAACATATGTTACGGCAAAGGGTGTTGATTGGCTGTCTAAGAAAATTGGACAAACAAAAAAGCCACTGTTGGCGCAGTGACTTAGAACGAACAAATATAAATAATCCTGTACTGCTATTATATCACGAAACACTTGATAGTGGTACAGGTTTCCACTCGAATTAGAAAAATATTTTAGGGGAGTTACAAATGGCTAAATACAGAAACGTTCATATAGATTTTTGGCAAGATGGTTTCGTTTTAGATCTTACACCGGAAGAGAAGTATTTCTATCTTTATCTCATGACCAATAGTAAAACAACTCAATGTGGAATCTACGAATTGCCATACAGAATCATGGAAACAGAAACTGGTTATACGAGAGAAACAGTTGAAAAATATATTGATCGTTTTGAGGAATACGGAAAAGTTTCATACAACAAAGGAACAAAAGAAGTCATTTTACTCAATTGGGTAAAGTACAACTTTATCAATAGTCCGAAGGTAATTTCTCGTATTCGAAAAGAGCTGGAAGTCGTGAAGCATCAACCTTTTTTGGAAATGTACAAAGCTCAACTTATACGGTATGGATACCCTATCGATACCCTATGCATAGATATAGAGAAAGAGAAAGAGAAAGAGAATGATAAGGAGAAAGAAAAGATTCCATACGATGACATCATTTCTTATCTCAACGAAGTTGCTTCAAAAAATTACAGAAGCACCACTTCAAAAACAAAAGACTTAATTAAAGCGCGTTGGAATGATGGCTTTAAACTCGGTGATTTTAAAAGAGTGATTCATATAAAAACAAAAGAGTGGTTGAACGATCCAGAAATGAACCAGTACCTTCGCCCAGAGACATTGTTCGGAAATAAATTTGAGGGCTATCTCAATCAAAGGGAGGTAAAGCATGATTCAGGCAACAGCAAGGGCAATAAGCCAAGTGATGGAGCAGAATACGACGAACTTTCCCTCTAAAGACGGTGGGGCTGAATGTCCCCATTGTGGAGAGTTTATCCCGCAGATGAAAGTTGACATTCTTAACCGTACAAAGATTGTTCAGCCAGTGTGTGAGTGTGTGACTCGCAAAATGAAAGAAGAAGAGATTAAGAGAGAGCGATTTGTACAGGATAAAACAACTAAGCGCTTGTTTAATATCTCAACAATGGGTGAGAAATTCGCTAGCTCAACGTTTGAAAGCTTCATTCATCGATCAGGAACGGAAAAGCCATTTAAAGCGGCTCAAAAATACGTGAATGAGTTTGAAGAGTTCGGCGGTACATCTTTAGGAATCTGGGGTAGCTACGGCAACGGTAAAAGTCATATAGCTGCAGCAGTGGCAAATGAATTAAATAGTAAAGGGCATACGGTTGTTTTCCAAACGACAAAGGACATGTTGGACAAGCTCAAGAGCACGTTTGGCGACAAGAGCAATTTTAAATACGACGAAGTAATAAGGGCATTGGTAACCTGCGACTTGCTAGTTTTGGATGATATAGGGGCTGAAAAGGTGACTGAGTGGGTAGAAGAGACGTTCTTTGGCATCATAGACCACCGTTATCGTAAGAAGCGCCCAATTTTCTACACAAGCAATCTCAAGCCATCTGAACTGCATGAGAAGATCGGTGGACGTTCGGTTGATCGACTAAGTGAAATGTGCATCACCATTGAAAATAAAGCAACAAGCTATCGAAAAGAGCTTGCGAAAGAGCGTTTAATAAATTTTGCGAAAGATTTGGAGGCATAAACCATGTGTAAATGTACAGTAGGCAAAAACATACCAGGGGGATGGTTAATAACCCCCTGCACCTGTAGCGAGTCAGATTACAAATACCAGCATTATCTTAACAAGACACGACCAAGACGAATGAAACAACTAGCAGAATTGGAGGCGAGGCTTCGTGAACAAGAACGAATCGCACATGCTTAATAAAACGTGGGCAGAGCAAAAGATTAGCTTAAAAGAGGGCGCCTATGTAGCTGGTATCCAGTTCAATTATATCTGGACCAGTTGGGAGAAAGCGGAATTTAAACGCCTCTGGAAAGAAAACAGGGGGCTTATGTTCATCGCAAAACGCTTCAATCGACGATGGGAAGAGGTATTGGTACTAGCGGCTGACTTAGTTGATCGAGGCGAGCTAAAAGCGAGAGAGCGAGCGTTCTTCCAATGAGACAAATTCATGGGAAATGGTTCGATGTGGATCAAGCCTATGCTGAATACGAAAAGTATATTGCTAAAGCCGTAAACAAACGGTTGAAACAAGCTAAATATTATGGGCTCGATTATGCAGATATTTACAACATCGGAGCTATAGGATTCGTAAGAGCTTATAAAAATTTTGATGAAGCCAAAGGCACGCCATTTGAGGCACATGTATATAAGAATGCGGAATTTGAGATCTTACGTGCGTTTAGGGACTCGAATCAATATGTGCATGTGCCAGTTACCGTTAAAGATTGCATGCAGAAGATTAAGAAGATAAATAATTTTGAAAATATGGATATGGATGAACTCAAAAATGCCACTGGTGAAACAGCCTACACTATTGAACAAGCGTTGAACTGTATCAAACAAATCATAGTACCTGGAAACAAGAAAATAGGATCCGATTTCTATCAGGATCAAGAGTTAATGGAAGTGCTTGCTCCAAGTATTGAAGATGATACAGATATGATCGTCGAAGACTTCTTTTCGAAGCTAAAGCCAAGAGACTTAGAGATATTAAAGCTCTATATGGGTGATATGAAACAAAGTGAGATTGGAGCGATATTCGGGTTGTCTCAAATACAGATAAGTCGCATATTACGAAAAAAAATAGCTAAATCGTGGCAAGAATACGCGGAGGTGTAACGATGCAAGACCTATCGCAACAACCAGTGAGGGCAGTCGCTAAACCGCATTTCGAGAAGCGACCAAAGAAGAAAAAGAAAGTTCAACGCATGAAAGGGAGGCGCGTTCCTACTCAGAAAAAACGTGGCGCTATCAGCAAGAAGAACGGAAGCAAGGCGTTAGAGGCATACAACCACCAATGCGGAGGATGTGGATATGGCGGAGAGGCGTTAGAGTTGCACCACATTTTATTCCGTTCGCAAGGTGGTAGAGGGCAATGGAGAAACATCGTTCCTTTGTGTCGCCGGTGCCATGACGCCTGTCACGGGAAGTTTCAAAATGAAAGTGATGCATCCATGTTAGAGGATTGGGATTCTATGTTTAAGCGTCTTCACGAAGAGAAGTACGGCCCCTTCTTCGGAATGGATAGTTGGGATTTGTTTTCAAAAGCTCTAATTCCCAATACAACTCATGAAGCGTTCGAGAGATTCATGAATGAGGAGGAACTTAAATGCCAATAACCGTTAAATGCAAATGTTGTTTTAAACAATATTCAGTACCTCCATCAAGAGTGAACGTTAACGGTATGAATTTTTGTAGTAAACCATGTCAGCACCAATACAGACGGTCAAATCATTTACGCTCCTTTCCAATTGATTATGAAATCGACGAAAATGGTTGTTTTATATGTACTTCGCATAAAAAAGGCAAGCGCGGTTATCCAAGAATGCATGAAAAATTAGTTTTTAGACACGTCTATGAACAGATGATAGGACCATTAGAAAAAGGTGAACTTGTAAGACATTTGTGCGACAACAAAATGTGTATCAACCCTGAACACCTAAGGAAAGGGACGCAATTAGAGAACGTTAGGGACGCATTAAGAAACAAGAGAATAAAAGTCGGAGAAGAGCACCACTCGGCAAAGATTAGCGAAATAAAAGTCTATGCCCTTAAAGTTTTGTTAGAGAAAACTGATTTAACTCACAAAGAATTAAATCTTATTACAGGTGTACCTGATAGCACAATTAAATCAATTAAATACGGAAAAGCTTGGAGATCTGTAAAGGTATGATTCGCTGGATTGCCTACCATCGAGAAGGCGAGGACAAGTTGCTAGTCATCCAAGTGTATGCAGAAGGCGAGACCGAACGAAATGTAGCGAAAGACAAAATACCGGGCAGGGTGAGAAAACCAGTGTCCGATTGGGAGGGTGTCAAATGTTAACGATACAGCATAACGGCGACAACACAGCAGACATATACAAAGGCATCAGCATAGTAGCGAGATTGGCGCGTCAGGCTAATGGAACAGTGGCGGTCAAAGTACTTACAGATGGACATGACGAGATGGCAGACGATGAGCAGAAAGCGTTGTTAATCATAAAGGAGCGAGTATAGATGTTGATACCTATTAGAGGGAATGACGGATATTACATTGATGATCAAGGTAACGTTTATTCTGAGTGGGTTAATAAAGGAATCCACGGTCTAGTTAGGTCAAAATCTTTACGGAAATTAAAAGGTTCTAAACATAAACACGGATATACAATGTTTAGATTCAAAAGAAATGGAAAGGCGCACCTGTTGCATCGTCTTGTTATTGAAAGCTTTGTAGGACCAATTCCTGAGGGGATGGTTGTTTGTCACAAAAATGATATTCCGTCAGACAACAGATTAGATAACCTATACATTGGCACTCAGAGACAAAATATGAGCGACTCTATTAAACTTAATAGATTTCCAAGTGGCTATAAGAATGGTCAATCTAAATTAAGTCAAAATGACGTTAGAAAAATAAGGAGAATCAAGGAACTGAATCCTGAATTGCCAAACAGAGTAATTGCCGGAAGATTCGGAGTATCAAGAAAAGTCATTGATTTAATTTTGAAAGGAGCGACATACAAAAATGTTATTTAAAGGGGTTCATGCACATGATTAATTCAGTAGCACTTACAGGGAGATTAACTAAAGATGTGGACTTGAGATATTCACCACAAGGAGTTGCGGTTGCTCGATTCACATTGGCCGTTAATCGATCTTACGACAGAGAAAAGGCTGACTACATCCAGATAATTTGTTTTAAGAAAACAGCAGAATCGGTTGCGAATCATATGAAAAAAGGCTCATTGGTTGGTGTGAGCGGTAGGGTTCAAACATCCAGTTGGGAGAAAGACGGACAAAGGCACTTTAAAACAGAGATAGCGGCAGAGCAAATCACATTCTTAGAGTCGCGCAATAGCCAAGGTGGAGGCAATAACACGAATAACAATAGCGGTAACTATGAAAACGATCCATTTAGCAATGACAATAGCATTGATATCAAGGATTCTGACCTTCCCTTTTGAGCAAAAAGCGATGGAATGAAGCGGTAAGGGAGCAGAGAGAGGGTCCTGCTCCTGAGCCGGAGGTCAGAATGAGGCATGGACGGTGTGAGTGTGGCGCAGGGAAGTTTAAATTAAGCGTCCATAAAGGCAAATGGACACAGACGTGTAAAGAGTGCGGAGAGGAGCGGGCAAGGTGATCTATATACCAAATATACTTATTAGTTTATTTATATTACTAGCGGCAGTGATTGTATCTTGCTCCATTGCTCTTGCTCTAATTGGGAGAGAGGAGCGGCGCAATGGCAAAGATAAAAAGCAGAAAGACAAGCTTTTACGGAAATGATTTTGATTCCAAGGCAGAAGGGGAATTTTATCTCCTGCTAAGAAATGATAAGAACGTAATAGACATCGAATTACAACCGCAGTACACGCTCTTGAGCGCCTTCTCAGTACCTTGTTACCGATGCGAGGGTATTGGCAGGGTAGAGAACAAAAAAACGCTCAGAATGAACAAATGCACGTTGTGCAGCGGCACAGGTAAGAGGATGCGCCAACCATGGAAGTATACAGCAGACTTCAAAGTAACTTATAAAGATGGCAAAGAGGAAGTCATTGACGTAAAAGGATACGCTAACGAACGGTTTCCTCTTGTAAAGAAGATGTTTGAGAGCATGATGGGCATAGAGTTGGTTGTCTGGCAGAAGAACAACAAAAAGGGATGGGTGAGGAAATGACACACCAGTTAACGTCCGATGAAAAAAGTATGCTGCTAGATGCACTCGCCCTTGTAGATGCATGGTACTTTGAACCAAAGAAAAAGGCTGGAACACTTAACAACACCGATAAAGAAAAAATGCGTCTCAGCGTGAGTATAAAGGCGAAATGGGCATTGGGGATGGAGTTACCTAGTGAGTGATCTACAAAGCGTCATCCAGTCAATGCGAGAGGTACAGCAGAGGCTAGATAACTCAAGCAAAACTATATTCGGACTAGCTAAAGCAAAAGCAGAGAGCGAGAAAGCATATAAGATCGCTTTAAGGCAAGAGATACTAACGCTTAAAGCTGCAGGGCATCCGGCCACATTGATTCTTGAGCTTGCCAAGGGTAACGAAAAAATAGCTAGCTTGAGGTTAGATCGTGATATAGCGAGAGAAACATACAAGGCTGGTTTAGATGCGATGAACAATCTACGAACCGAAGCAAGCCTGTTACAAAGCATATTGAGGTGGCAGAACGATATGGGGAGCTGATCGAGTGATACTTATGTTTTGCGAAAAGTGTGGAAGACCTAAGAAGTTGAGTGAATACGTATTGAGTCAGTATGTAGCGAGATCACCACGAATCTATTGCAACGACTGTGACCACAGCAATAACGTTACAGATGAATTAAGGCGTTATGCCATGCAAGTAAAACGAAACCAAAAACAGTAGAGGAGCGATATCATGGGAGCAGAAAAATTGCAGAAAGCAACATTCAAGCATATAGAGGCAGAGTTATATCAGTATCCTAATACTGTTAAGGAGATTAAGAAGAGACGAATGGAACTGCTGCACCCGTACCTTGAGGAAGTAGACGAGAACCAAGGGCAAGGAGTGAACAGTGTACGGTCAATTTCGAGACCAACCGAGAGGATGGCTACAAGGCTAACGGCAGATAAGCGCTTAAGGAACCTAGAGGAGATTGCAGAAGCCATAGAGTCCGTATACAACGATTTAAACGACAAGCAAAAGGATTTTGTGCGTATGAGATATTGGAGTGGCAGAAACAATGCGTCACCTGTGATGATTGCGATGGAAACCGATGTGAGCGAGAGGACGGTACACAATTACAAGCGAAGAATTGTTGAGGCAATTGGAGAGAGAATAGGGTGGATATAAAAGAGCTTGTACATAAGTACAGGTTCTTTTATTATGAATTAAGATATTTATTTTAACTAAAATTTAAAAAAATTATAAATTAATGGGAGAGTAATAATGAATTTTAACGTGAGTATAAAAGATATTCTAACTTTGCCAGTTAATATTATGGCCGCTTTATCATTGGCAAGTGGATTTTTACTATTAGCTTCTGATGATTTGTTAAATAAATTTTTTCTAAGGGAATTCTTAATTGATTACGGATATATTATCGGATTAGTTTTTATTGTGTTTATCAGTATTCTTATAATTACCCTGATTATTAATATTAGTAAATTTATTGAAGCGAAAAGAAATCAAAATAAATTTTATAAAAATGCACCTAAAAGAATTAGAAGCCTAACAAATTTTCAGAAAGCGATAGTGTACGGAATTTACAAAGAAGATAATCATACGGCTCCACTCCCTATTACAGATGGTGCTGTAGTTGAGTTGGAACAGAAATTTGTTATCGGAAAGACTACAAACCAAATTATTACTGATAACCTGAACGATCCTAAGTTTCCTTATCTTCTTCAACCATGGGTTGTTGAAGTGATATCCAATAATACTGAATTAGAGGAAGACCTTAGAGCATCTGCTCAGAAATATTTTTAAATTTGCAGTAATGTTGCAGTTTTAGGCGCTAAACAAGTGTAATATGTAAGTATGGGAGAATACCCAATACGTTAATATCACTCTTCTGTCGGATCGGGACTAGCTCGGTCGGTGGAAACACTTAAGCGGAAGAGTGTCCTATAATATCACGTACCGTAAGGGGGACACTCTCACCCTGGTAGTCTTGCTTACGCAAGCGTGAAAAACTACACATCGGTGACGGAATAGGTAGACGTTAATCAGGTATAGGAGAGCTATTCGGGGATCAGTAAGTAAGGTAGGAACACAGCCGAATAGAGGTGGAAAGTCGTTTCCTTTGCTCTTTTGAGTAACCGTACACCTACCCATAGCAGTAAAACGAGGCGTCTGATGTCACGCCTATCCTATACTTTGTTAGGTGCAAATCCTAACCCGATGAACAAACAAAAAAGAGGCGTGTACAAGCTTAATAGCCGTATGCGCTGTTTATTCTAAAAGAAAACATTTATTAAGAACGCTTGTTTGTGTATAATGGAATTATAAATTAAATTAAAAGGAAATTACCCCCTTTTTGTCGAATATTGCTTACGTGTATAGAAAAGGGGGAGTAAAATGCCTATAAAAAACATTAGGTTTAATTATTTTACAATCAATTTAGCGCCAAGGGATTTGCCGGATGATATGCAAGGTAGAAATTATAACGCTTCATGGGACATGACGGATATGTTAAATTATCTATCAGTTATTGGTAATGAAATTGACGGTGTAGTAAATGTAGGAGAATATATTTCCGAATTTGACAGACATACTCTATTAAATGATCGTGGAGGAATATTTTCTTTTCAAATTGGAAAATTGAGAGAAACAAACTTGGCAAAAAAAAGCATAGGGAACCCAAAAGAGGAATTAGGTTTAAGAGAAGATGAATATATTGGAGAATTTGTAACAGTAGTCTTTGATCCGAGATATTGCACTGTTGCAGTTCAATCAAACATTTATAGTCTAAATGTTAGCCAGGTTGAAATCTTTCTGACTGATATAAGAAATAGATACAATGAGATCGTGGAAAGAGATGACCAATTCCCCCTAGTGGTTTCTTTAGAACCAATAATAGATCCAACAAAAATTGATAGAATTGGTAGAGCGGATATTTTTAGGAAAGTTACCATTAAGGGGAGTAATGTGATGGCCGATTCATTAGCTGACAATGAATCTCTAGAAGAAATTTCTGAAGTTATAGGAAGAGCAAGAGGCGTTAAATTTGAATTGACACTATCTGTAGGTAATGCTCCGAAAACAGAGACTCTAAATCACGAGACTATTCATGAAATTATTCGAGGTTTTAGAGAATCTGAACCTGAAAACAAACCAAATGTAGAATTAACAGCAAGACAAAATGAGGATTCCCCTATGGACGTCGTAAATTTATTAACGCCTAGACTAACAAACGTAATTAGGCTTAATTTAAATGATAATCGTGCGCAAATTGGACATGAATTTATTCACGCTCAATTTATGGAAGCATACGAAACCCAAAGAAATCAAATGAGGATAATTTTACAACCATTTAATTGAAGTAGGTATTAAGAGAGGGGGAGGGGGATGCATATATGACTAAAGAAAAAGGTGCTAAAATATCTAATTTTACTTCTAAGACCAATAAAACCTTTTGGAAAAAATGGGAAAAAAATAAATTTTGGGTCTGTATTTTCATTTCTTGCATCCCTGTCTTCTTATTCTATTCTGGTTATATAAGTCACTCAAAAGACAATACTGGTAATTTTATAGCTTACTCTGTTGGAATACTAACTGTTCAAGGTGTTTTCTTAACCTTATTAGTTACACTAAAATCTAGTCCTGTAATGAGTAGACTAAGAGATTTTTTTCCTCATCTTCATAATTATTTATATTTTGAGTTAAGGAAACAAATCTCCGCTTGCATATATTTTATTCTTATTAATTTAGCATTTGCTGTTTTCGTTCCAATTAACAATAAATACTTAGTGTTTTTTGCAATCGTTATGTGGTCATATTACATGGTTTATATAACAATAGGTATATTATATAGTATTAGGACTGTGATGAATCTAGCTACTTCAGATATCGATACACGAAGTAAGATGAAATAACTTAAGATAAAAAGCGAAAGGAGAACTACCTTACGAGGCGGTTCTCTTTTTGTGTGTTAACTGTCACCAAGCCTCTGCTATAATTAAAGCAGGGGGCGATTAACATGACAGAAGAACTAGCAAATGAGATACTACAACAGCTTAGAGACGGAGAAATAAACGAGTATCGAGTAGAGAAAGACGTGTTCAACGTGTTTAGGTTGGCATTAGTAGCTCAGGAAGACATGAAGAACTTTAGAGGGAACGCGCAGCATATGGGAGCTATTATCTATACGTATGAGCCGGGGTGGACAGCCTAGGTGGAAAATTGGATTGTTGGCATATTAACCGGCCTAATAAGTGGAGCGATAACCAGTGTTTTTGTATATCGAATTGATAAAAATAGACAAAAGAGAGATGCAATAAATAGTTATTTCCTTGCTTTATATACTTATTTAACGAATTTAGCATTAGATATGGAATTATTAAAACACGGAACTGCCATCACTGCTATAAGATCTATTCATAATTATCCCTCTAAACAAAGTCTTGACCTAAGAAAACTTAACGAGAAACAACGTGAAATTCTTTCAGAAGTAGAGAGTTATATGGATGAATTATTAGTTGTATTTACAGAAAAAAATCCCGAAAGGAATAGAAGTATAAATAGTAGACAAATTAGGGTTTTAGCCCTTAGATCTACATTAAACGATCACTTTATAAACAAAACGTTTGACTTAACAAACAGAAGGCAATAAATTATGTGATTAGACTGCGCTTTTAGCGTGGTCTTTTTCATTTGATCCAAAGGAGGTAGGTGTCATGTAAATGAATTGGGAACAGATAAGAGAAGAATACGAGACAACCACCATCACCTTAAAAGCATTAGCTGAAAAGCATGGGGCGAAGCTCGGAACCTTGAAAAGTAGAAAGAGTCGAGAGGGATGGGAAAGGGATGCAACCGAGGGGAAGGATGCAACTAAGGTTGCAACCAATCGAATTAGGGATGCAACCCCGAAGGATTCTAAGCAGACCAAGAAAAAGAGGAGTGGCAATCCTAACCCGAAGAATCAGTTTGGAGAACGGAACCAAGCGGCGCTCAAACACGGCATCTTTTCCAAGTATCTTCCGCAAGAGACGTTGGAAATTATAAACCAAATGCAAGATAAAACGCCCGCCGATCTCCTGTATGATCAGATACAAATCCAATACGCAACTATCATTCGTTCTCAACAAATCATGTTTGTCCAAGATAAAGACGATATAGCGAAAGAGAAGAGTCAGCACGGTTGGGGCGATTCTGGAGCCGATAAGTACGATATCCAGTTTGCTTGGGATCGTCAGGCTACGTTTATTACATCTATGTCGCGTGCTATGGGTACCATGGGTAATCTAATTAAACAATTCGTCAGTATAGCTCATGAAGACGATGAGAGGTTGCTCAAATTAGAACAGATGCAGCTAAACGTTGATAAAACCAGAGTGGAAGTGGACAAGTTGACGAAGGATGACGGGGGACCTATTGAAATTGTGGTAAAGAGGGCGGTTAAAGATGATCGTTGAAAAAGCTGCCAACCCACACTTTGAAGACTTCCTTTTCGACTGGTCTACCAAGTTCCAGTTTCTTGTCGGTGGATACGGTAGTAGCAAGAGCTATCACATTGCCTTTAAGATCATCATTAAGCTGCTGGAAGAGAAACGAACGGCTTTAGTCGTTCGCGAGGTATACGACACACACCGAGATTCTACGTTTTCCCTCTTAGAAGAGATTGTCGAAGACTTAGGATTGAGTGGAAGAATAAAATGCTTATCGTCCCCTATGCAAATTCGCTTCCCTAATGGGAGCAAGATCATCTTCAAAGGTATGGACAAGCCGGGTAAGCTCAAATCAATCAATAATATTTCGTTAGTGTGGACGGAAGAGTGCTCAGAGGTTAAATACGCGGGTTTTAAAGAGCTGCTAGGGCGCCTTCGGCATCCTAAGTTAAAATTGCACATGCTGCTATCAACAAACCCTGTCGGCAAAGATAACTGGTCTTACAAACACTTCTTTAAGGATGAACAAAATAAACGTTTAATTTTAGACGATGAAAAACTCTACAATGACCGAATTGTAATAGAGAATGACACGTATTACCACCACTCAACTGCCGATGATAACTTGTTTCTGCCTGAAAGCTACGTAGAACAGTTGGAGGAAATGAAAGATTACGATCCAGACCTTTATCGCATTGCGCGGAAGGGTCGTTTTGGCGTGAACGGGGTTAAGGTACTGCCACAGTTTGAGACGATGCCGCATGAACAAGTGTTACAGGAGCTTAGAGGCATACGAGATCCAATTGAACGAGTAGGCATGGACTTTGGTTTTGTCACATCGTATAACGCGCTATACAGGATCACAGTGGATCATGAGAGGAAGTACCTTTATATCCATTGGGAGTATTACAAAAACGATATGACGGACGACCAGACAGCCAAGGAAATAGCTGAGTTTAAAAGAACGGGCGAATTAATTCGCGCGGATGCAGCTGAACCTAAAACCATTCGCTATTACCAGCAACAGGGTTTTAACATGACCGATGCCAAGAAGTTCCCCGGATCGCGGCTGCAGTATACGAAGAAAGTAAAACGGTTCGCGAAGATCATTTGTTCCGACGCTTGTCCTAACGCTAAAGCTGAGCTGGAAAACCTTACCTATAAGAAGGATAAGCAAGACAGGATAGTAGAAGATGAATTTACAATTGATCCGCATTCGTTCAGCGCCATTTGGTATGCGCTGGATGACTATGAGGTTTCCGATCTCAAGGGTGATAGCATCAGAACAGTGAGCAAAGCTTCTTTAGGCTTGTAGGAGGTGAGATATTGAAAATACGAGTAGACAAAGATATTGAGATTACAGGCAAGCTGATACAAGAGATTATCACTCAACGTGGTGATAAGCCTTCTAAACGTTTTAAAAAGCTTCAAAACTATTATGAAGGCGAGCATGATATCTTAGAGCGTACGAAGAAAGATCCATCAAAGCCTAACAATAGGCTTGTGGTCAATTACGCTAAGTTGATTACAGATATTGCTACAGGGTATTTCGTGGGCATTCCCATCACCTATGATAGTGACGAAAAAGAGGCGCTGAAAGAGATATTTGACGTTCTTGATGCCAATTACGAGGAAGATGTGAATTATGAGCTCGCTAAACAAATTAGCATATCTGGCACCGCCTTTGAGTTGATCTACGCTAACGAGGATTCAGATATTGAGTTTAAGCCAGTGGATAATGCGTCTATCATCCCCGTTTACACGGATTGCATACAGGAGCGTTTGTTGTTCGCGGTACGTATCTACGAGACAAAAGACATTCTGAGTGGAGATACGAAGGACAAAGCTGAAGTATACACGGATACACACACTATTTACTTTGAACAAGGTAGCGGAATCATGACAGAGGTTGATCGAAAAGAACACTTCTTCGGTGATGTTCCAGTCATTGAATACACGAATAATAATGAATCCTTAGGGGATTTTGAAGTCGTGTTGTCTCTTATTGATGCGTACAACAAGACTCAATCAGACAGCGCGAATGATTTCGAGGACTTCACGGACGCTTTCCTGTATTTGGTTGGCTACAACGGCACTCAATCATCAGATGTCCAGCAAATGAAAGAGGATAAGGTGCTGCTACTCGACAAAGAGGGTAGCGCTGGGTGGTTAATCAAGAATATCAACGATGCGGCTGTTGAGAATTACAAGAACCGTTTACAAGCAGACATACACAGCGTAAGTCAAACGCCTGATCTCACAGACGAAAAGTTTGCAGGGAATGTGTCTGGTGAGAGTATGAAGTATAAAACGTGGGGCTTGGAGCAAGTATCTGCGATTAAGGAACGAAAGTTTAAGACAGGGCTAATTAAGCGACTTAAACTTATCTCGAACTATCTAAATATCAAGGGTGGGAACTTTGATCCAAACTTAATTAATCTCACGTTCCATCGGAACTTACCGAAAAACTTGCTTGAGATAACAGATATGTTTCAAAAGCTTGGTGGTTCTCTCAGTGAGAAGACAACACTTAGCTTGCACCCTGCTGTTGATGATCCAGACGCAGAGATTGCGCGCAAGGAAGAGGATGCCGTACGTAAAGGAAAGCAAACTCAGGAAGCGTTGCAATTCCAATATGATTCACTTTTAAACACGCCGCAATAGGGGTGTTTTTTATTATCTGCAACTGCAAGGCTCGTACTTGGAGGGGCACAAGGAGGAAACGACATGAAAGCAACAGAGAACAAGGTTAAGGGATTTAAGTTTTTTGAGGATAAAGCACCGAAGTTGATGAAGATGCACCTGCAATTCTTCGCTGATCCGCCAGCCGATCCAGGAGCAGGAGATCCACCGCCTGCTGATCCACCGAAAGATCCAGAGCCATTCCAAGCACCAAAGACACAAGAGGAGCTTGATAAGTTACTTCAGAGCAATGCTGATAAGCGTGTGACTGAAGCTCTAGCTACTGCAAAACAGAAAGCGGAGCAGGAGAAAGAAAACGCCATTAAAGCAGCTAAGGCAGAGGCGGAGAAGTTAGCTGGTCTTTCTGCAGCCGAGAAACAAAAATTGCAAGATGAACAGTATAAAGCTGATTTAGAGGCGCGTGAAAAAGCATTGAGTCAGCGTGAACTAAAAATCGAAGCTATCAATATTCTTAGCGAGAAGAAGCTCCCTGTATCCTTTGCTGATCTCTTGCTATCTAGTGATGCAGAGAACACCAAGAAGAATATTGATACGTTTGAAACAGCGTTCAGACAAGCTGTACAAGACGGAGTGACAGAGCGATTGAAGAGTCCGACACCGAAGGGTGGAGGAAAAGGAAACGTTGAACCTGGTGCATTTGGTAAGGAATTAGCTGAACAACAAAAGAGTAATCAACCTGATTTACAAAAAGCCCAACAGGGTTACTTTTCTTAAGGAGGAAAACTAATGAAATTTACTACTGAAAAATTCGGTAACAAAAAAGGAATTGTTAAGTTTCCTGATCACTATGTAAACCTTGCGGTTACGGTATCGGATGCGGGTGTCTCAGCACAAAACGGTAAGAAGATCGTACCTGCTGGCACCATTCTTGGTGGTGGGGTGTTAGAAGATGACACGGTACTTGCCGTAAAAGCAACAACAGAAGAAGAGGGTGGTAGCAATGCAGAGGGTGTGTTGTTCGAGGATGTGGATGTTACTCATGGTCCCGCTTCTGGTGCATTACTTATTCATGGATTTGTTGCCCTGAACAAGCTACCGACCGCGCCAACAGCAGAGGAAAAAGCGGTATTAAAACAAATTACATTTGTACGATAAGAGAGGATGACAAATATGGATACTATTTTTGATTTAGTAACAGCACAGAATATTGGCACGTACTACACGAACAACCCGAGTAACAGCGTACCGTACCTTGGAGCTACGCTATTCCCTGCAAAGAAGCAGCTAGGACTTGATCTTAGCTGGATTAAAGGCGCGAACGGATTGCCGGTAGCGCTTGAACCTTCCGCGTTTGATACGAAAGCGAATGTTCGTGATCGTATTGGATTCAATAAAGTGCAAACAGAAATGCCTTTCTTCCGTGAAGCAATGCACATTGGTGAAAAAATGCGACAAGAGCTTAATAAGTTGCAAGGTTCGGCTCAGGCATCTTTGTACCAGCCAATCATAAACAACATCTTCGATGATGTCACTACATTGGTTCGTGGGGCGCGTGTTCAACCAGAACGAATGATTATGCAGTTGCTATCAACGGGTACGATTGACATTCAAGCGAACCGCCAAGATTACACGTATGACTATGATATGAAAGAAGATCACAAAGAAACTCTTACTGGTGGCGCTCGTTGGAGTCAAGCGGACGCAACGCCAATGCAGGACATTCAAAAATGGCAGGATGATGTAGAAAACAATACGGGTGTGCGTCCTACTCGTGCTGTTATGACACGTAAGACATTCGGTTACTTACTTGCTAATAAATCTATACGGTCAGCAATTCAGCCTCTTGGTGGAGAGAATATCTTTATTACAGAGGGTGAATTGAAACAGTTTATTCAAACAAAGCTTGGTGTAAGCATCGCTGTATACAATAAAAAGTTCATCGATGAAGCAGGTCAGAACAAATCATTCTATGAGGATGATAAGGTGACACTTATTCCAGAGGGGAACCTTGGGAATACCTACTACGGCACAACACCAGAGGAATCGGATCTCATGACTGGACAATCTGTAGCAAACGTATCCATTGTTGATACAGGTGTTGCGATTACTACGCTTAAAGAAGCGCATCCGGTTAACGTACAGACAATAGTATCAGCTATTACGCTACCAAGCTTTGAAACAATCGATAACATTTTCATCGCAAAAGTAAATTAAGGGGGTCTTCCCCCTTGAAGGGAGGCCGGCGATGGCAGCAACAAAAAAGAAAGCTAAATTAACAGCCAATATTAAGCTTGACGACAAACGTCATAAAGCAGGCGAAACGATCAGTGTTAACAAAGCTGAATATGACGAGCTTGTGAAAGCGGGTGTTGTGGATGAGGGATAAAGTTGCCAAAATTGTTGAGAGACGTCTAAAGATAGCGGACGAGGGTGTCATTGTTCAGATACCTGACTACGTAGAGCAAATGGAATACGAAATCAAACGATTTTGTAACCTGTCCAAAATGCCTGACGACATTCTCTATTTATGGGTGGATCTAGTTAAAGAGCTTATGATAACAGACATGCCAAACGAGGACTTTGCGATTGATGCGCAAGGTCCTTCTAATGTGAGTATTGGAAAGTTCAGCTATTCGAACACAAAAGAGAATGCGGAAAAGGTGATGACGGATAACCACAGCAAGCTCGTTCAGTTCAGACGGATTCGAACAAGATGAATGAGCCAAACGTACCGCTAGATCCTGTTGCTCGCCTTTACGCTCAGATTGAGCAAGACATACTGGTCAACGCTGGTAAAGCGCTAGGTGCAAATCGAACGCTGTTGAATGAAGATATTGAGTCATGGCGATTGGTGCAGCTGCAAAAGCTTGGATCACTTAGTCAGGACAACCTATTAATCATAGCTAGGTACAGCGGAAGATCAGTTGAAGAGTTAACCGATTTGTTACAAGACGCGGGCTTTAAAGCTGTTGCAGAAACAGATAAGATGCTTGCCCCTGCTGTAACGCAAGGTGCTGTTTTGCTACCAGCTGCTTCGAATGCGAATAATACGAATCAGATCCTTCAAACATATGTAAACCGAGCTAGAGGTAGCATGAATCTAGCCAATGCCACTTTGCTGAGTACGTTTGAAAGTGAGTTTAGAAACGTGATAGATGAAGCGGTAGCCAAGGTGCTGACAGGTAATAAAACACCTGATCAAGCGCTACGCGAGACTGCTAGAGCGTGGGCAGACAAAGGGCTAACTGGACACATAACGAGAGACAACCGCAAGCTCTCTGTTGAGCCTTACATCAATACGGTGATTCGTACAGCAACCACGGGTGTCACGAACGATATGCAGGATGCCAGGATGGATGAGTACGATGTTGATCTAGTGGAAATATCGGAGCATATGGGCGCTCGTACTAAGTGTGCGCTCTATCAAGGCAAGATCTTCAGCCGAAATGGAACAAGTGACAAATATCCTGCACTTTCATCAACAAGCGTCGGAGAAGCGGATGGACTGTTTGGCATCAATTGTAGGCATGTTAAATACGGATTCGTAGAAGGTGTGTCGATCAAACGGCCATCTAAGATTGACCAAGCTAAAAATGAACAGTCATACAAAGAAAGCCAAGTGCAACGTAAGTTGGAACGAGATATACGCAAAGCCAAGCAGGAAATGAACATGATGGATGCTATGGGTGATGCCGAGGGCGTTAAATTGGCTCGTCAGAAGGTTTCGAGTCGCCAAGCTAATATGAGAACCTTTATAAACGAAACAGGGCGTACACGACGCAGAAACCGCGAACAATTAGCTGTTAATAATCCGAGGGGGTGATGCTATGCGTATTCGTCCGATAGATAAGCGACTTTTGATCCATCAAATTATTTACGAAGAATTTGAAGAAGAAGGTCCTTTCGGCGGTGGGGGGTTCGCGCAACCTCTACCGATTGACCGAGTGCGAGTGGAACCATCAAGCTCATTTCGCCAGGATTCAAACGGTGAGGAGATCGCTCTTAAAGCGACCGTATTTCTGGATGCCAAGAACACGCCTCTTTTCCGCAAGCTAAAAGAAAAGTCGAAGGTTACGTTTGGTGATGATGACTACAGAGTCCATCAATGCCAAGCACTTTTTGCGTTGGATGGAGTCACGCCACATCATTACGAGGTGGAGTTGCAATGACGCACGTCAAGATAACGATTGATACGAAACGAGTGGGGCCTAAGTTGATCAACGCTACGAAAAAAGCAAGGTACGTTGTCACCGAACAAATTCTAAAGGATTCAAACCACTTTATTCCGTTCGATCAAGGCGACCTCATGAAAAGCGGTATCAGAGCATCGCAGTTAGAGGATGGAAAGGTTATCTGGGATATGCCATACGCTAGGTTTCTATATTATGGTGTGCGCATGAACTTTTCTAAGGACACCAACCCATACGCTGGCCCGCTTTGGTATGAAAGAGCACAGTCCGCATACGGAGGGGATTGGATCAAGGTGGCAGAAAGGGCGGTGAGAGCCGAGTTATGACAATGGATTTTTTAGAAAGGCTTCTACTCGATGTGCTGAATAAGCAGGATTATTATGCAATGGTCTCTTCCCCGGTCACATTACAAGGAAACAGTATCGCCGTTTCCGTCATGCCATCTAATAACCGCGCAGTCTATTATGACGGGACTTATGATCAAGGTTATATGTTCCAAGTGATGACGAAGCATGAGCAGCAGCTAGAAGCCTATCAGACACTACTAAGAATCACTGACTTTCTCGACAACATAAAGGATATTCCAAGTCAAAATAACTCTTACGAGTTTAATGGAATTACAGTGGCCGGTGATCCAAACGTAGTTGGTAAGGATGGGAACCATTATTTTTATGTCGCTCAATTTCGAGCTGATTTATACATTAAAAGGAGTGAGTTACATGAAACCACTTAAACAACGATTAGAATACAATTTACAATTCTTCGCTCGTCAAAAGAACGCCCTGACATCCTACTTTGTAGCTCCTATGCCACGTAATGGTGGCGAGCCTGAGTGGATGGAACTAGCACGATGGATTTCGAGTGTAACCGATGATTCAGACGAAAATACAGAAGACATGGGCTATTACGATGGGGATGGAACTCCTGAAACCGATGTAATGTCAGTGAAAGAAGCGTACAACTTTGAAGGGACCTATGACCACTCTGACCCAGCCATGAAATTTATTGCTGGATTAAAGCGTAAGCCCGGTCAAGACAGAAAAATCATGATGAAAAAAGTAGAAGCACATGGAGACACTGCTATTGGACGAGCAACCGTTGCTAATATCGTAGCATCTGGTGGCGAGGCAACCGAATATGGAGCGTTTAGCTGCTTAATTTCTTTTGATCGCACCCCAGAGGTTACGGAAGAAGGATCAGAAGACGAAACCGAAACGCAAATGTTACTAATCGAAGACTAATAATAGGGGGCTTTGCCCTCTTACCTTGGAGGAAACCACATGGCTATTAAAATTGAACTTAAAAAACCTGAAATCGACGTCGAGATCGGCGACCTACAGTTTAAATATGATTACTCGGACAAGTTTATTAAAGAGGAAAGTAAACAAGCAGAGGAAGTCCTTAAGACTCTAAAAAGCATGGATGATCAAACGGACTCAGATGAGATAAACAAGCACTTGAAAATCGGTTTTGATATGTATTTAGGTGAGGGAGCGTTTGAGAAAATTTACGAATTAGCACCATCGGTATTAGAAATGATGCGTATTTTCGTAGAATTGCGGAACCACTTAGAGGCAGAGCTTACTAAACGAGGCGAATTGATCGGCAAGACTCAGAAAGAGCGCGCTAAGAAGTATCAAAACAAAAAGAAGTAGGTGAGGCATCTTGTTCTCTCTTGCTTACAGCCTAACCGATGAAATAGAGATCGGTGAACAATCGTATAAATTAGACATGAGCTTTGACAACATCATCCGACTGATTGATATGATTGGAGATACGGAGCTTGACGACGATATAAAAGTAGAAACTGGACTTGAAATGTTGATCGGTACCTCATTAGAACTGGACTTATCGACTAAATCAAAAGTGTTCCATCAAATATTCGAAAAGGCAGTTGCACAAAAGGAATTAAAGCCATCCCTAGACAGGCAAGGAAATCCGATGCCAGAGAGCGAGAGTGCTAAGGTGTATTCGCTCTCACAAGACGCTGAGTACATCTACGCCTCCTTTATGCAGGATTATGGAATTGACCTGTTTGAGCAACAGGGGAAGATGCATTGGAACAAATTTAAAGCCTTATTAAGCGGATTACGAAACGATACCAAATTCAAAGAAGTCATTCAGATACGGACTTCTGAACTGCCAAAAGGTAAAGGAACAGAGAAAGAACGCCAACGCATGAGTGAATTGAAAAAAGCTTATGAGTTGAAAGAAGAATAGATAAAATTACCAGATTGTATTGTAATAAGCGAATCATCCTTTATATAATATTCGTATATGGGTGAACGGAAGGATGATGAAGGATGGGGATCAAAAATTTTTTTACTCAGAAACGTTTCGATTTATATGTTAAAAATGGGCAAGTTGGAAAAAAGAAGAAAGAAACGTATACGGTTTGGGAAACTGAAGAAGAAGGCATTGTAACTATAAGGAAAGAAAATTACTATTATTTAGGAGTTTCGGAACGACCTTATGAAGAGGTGAGTGGTGCAAAGGCATTAACTGGAGCTGCAATAGGAACAATCTTTGCGCCGGGCATTGGAACACTACTGGGTGGGGCAGTTGGAGCCATTAAGAAAAAAGGCACACGTTTTGTGTTCGCTTTTATGAATGTCGATACAGAAGAAGTTTATACAGTAGAAGCAGAAGTGAAACCTATTGTTGGTAAGCTTGAAGCATTCAAAGCTCATCCTAAAAAAGAAGAATTAGAAAAACAGAAAGAAGAATCCATTGTTATCTCTACATCAGCTAATGAGATTAGGGAATTCAAGAAGCTTTTAGATGATGGAATTATCAGTGAAGATGAATTTAATAAGAAGAAGCTTGAGCTTCTAGGTTAAAAGAATCCTTTCGAGGGTTCTTTTTTTGTGCCCTTTGAAGGGAGGTTGACAAGTGGCAGACGGTAAGGTTGTTATTGATATCATGCTTGACGATGGTAGCGTTGCAAAAGGTGTAGCTGATATAGACGGTAAATTGTCTGGCCTACAAGGATCAGGTGAAAAAGGAGCTATAGGGATAGGCAAAATAGTTACAGCGCTTGGGTTAGTTGCTTTAGGTGCAAAAGCAATTGGTTTGGTTAAAGATTCGATTGACCGTGCCTTCGGCCGTATAGATACAATGGAGCAGTTTGAGCGAGTTATGACGACAATGACAGGCTCAAGTGAGAAGGCGAATGAAGTCCTTGATACCACAAACGATATTGTTACTGGAACAGCCTACGGATTAGATGTTGCTGCATCTGCGGTACAGGGGTTTGTGACAAGTAACATGGGGGTTGACCAAGCCACGGAATCTATAGCGGCGTGGGGCGATGCTGTTGCTTTCTACGGCGACGGTAGTAATGAATCATTCGCTAGTGTTTCAACCGCTTTATCTCAAATGTACGCCAAAGGTAAAGTCCAGATGGACACAATGAATCGTTTGACCGAAGCGGGTATTCCGGCGATGCAAATTTATGCGGATGCTACAGGTCAGTCTGTTGAAGAAGTTGCCGATCAAATGAGCAAAGGTAAGTTAGATGCAGAAAGTTTTATGAACGTTATGAACGATGCTATCGCAAACGGCACTGAAAACTTTGCTGGAATTAAAGGAGCCGCAAAAGAAGCTGGTGCCTCGTGGAGTGGATCTTTCGATAATATGAGAGCGGCAGTTGCTCGCGGTGTGACTAGCATTATTCAAAACCTTGACGAAATGCTAACTAATAATGGTTTACCTGATATGAGAACGATGGTATCGGAATTTGGTAAAGCTTTTGAAAAAGCGTTAAAAACTGCAGCAGAAATGATACCTATCGTAGTAGATAAAGCAAAAGAAATTTATAAAACAATGGAACCATGGATTCCTTTATTGTCTGCGATAGCTATTGGTATGGGAACAGTATACACAGCTGTAGCTACTTGGAATAGTGCAGTTTTTATAGTGAAATTGCTTGATAAAGCGATGAAAGCACTTAATTTAACGATGTTTAAAAATCCTTTTGTATTACTTGCGGTTGCGATCGTGGCGGCTGCTATATTGATTTATCAATATTGGGAACCTATCTCAGCATTTTTCCAAGATCTTTGGAACAAGATTAAGCTTTATGCAGTGGTTGCATGGGAAGCTATCAAGAGCGTTTGGTCGGCGGCCGTGGATTGGGTTAAAGATACATGGTCGAGTGTTACTGCTTTCTTTTCTAATCTGTGGATTGACGTTTCAGAAAGTGCTACAAGTATATGGGATAGTATAAAAGCTGTATGGACAAGCACAATTGAATGGTTTAAATCAATCTGGCAAACGGTGTCAGATTTTTTTGTTGGGCTTTGGGATGGTATTGTCGAGGTTGCTGTATCAATTTGGGATACGATTACAACAAAGTGGAATGAAGTTGTTGCATTAGTCACGACGTTATTCGCGCCATTAATTGAGTTCTTTGTTGGGTTATGGGAGACAGTTTCAGCAAATGCAATGGAGTACTGGAATAACATTACGACGATGTTCTCGACGGTATGGACAAACATACAAACTGCTGCGGCTGCGGCTTGGGAATTGATTAAAAACGTTATTCTTGGACCGATTCTACTTTTAATTGATCTTGTGACAGGTGATATGGAAGGTTTTAAAGAGCATTTATCTGCGATTTGGGAGAACATCAAAGAAAATGCGAGCATTATCTGGAGAGCATTAACAGAGAACATAACGGTCATTATCCAAACGGCAATTGCTAATGTATCTCTAATCTGGGATACCTTTAAAACGTACGTTACTGGAGTATGGACAGCTATTTGGCAGACGGCAGTAAATATATTCAACCATATTAAAGATTCAATCGTTCAAAAGATGGAAGAAGCAAAATCGTGGATCTCAACTACTTGGGAGAATATTAAAAAGAACTTCAACGAAGCATTAGCAGCTGTGCTTAGATGGACCATTACGAAGTTTCTAGAAATTAAGAATGCAGTCCGAGACAAGATGAGAGAAGCATTAATGCTAATCATAAGCATTTGGAACCAAATTAGGAGCTTTTTCATTAGTGTAATAGCCAGCATATTGGCAACTGTAATAAGGAAATTTAACGATATTAAAAGCGCAATTAGAGAGCGTATGAACGATGCAAAGAACACCATACAAAACATTTGGAACACAGCGCAAAGATTTCTCGCTAACGTTAACCTGTTCTCGATCGGTAAAGACATCATTGCTGGTCTAATTAGAGGTATAGGAAGTATGGCGAAAAAAGTGTGGAATAAGGTTACTGAGATAACGGATGGTATTAAAGAAAAAATCACTGGTGCACTTGGTATCTTTTCCCCGTCACGCTGGATGCGGGATGAAGTCGGTGTCATGTTAATGCGTGGTTTTGGTATTGGTATCGACAAAGAAAAAAGCGCTACTATTGGAAAGATGGAACAAGCTGCGGAGTGGATGAAACCGGAGTTACCAGAAGTTAGTGCGGTTATGAACGATATAAAAGGTCTTGCAAGTGGTCTAGCTACTTCTATACCAGTCCATTTTAGAAACTCTGTTCCGAATACGGTAGCTGCTGTAAATGGCTTTAATCCAACAGGCGAAGAGGACTCAAAAATACCTGTTGCGATTAACTTGTACGTCGGAAGCAAACAAATTGCAAGTGAAATAGTTGATGATATTTCAAGGCTACAGGACAGAGATAAATTTCGCTTAGGCAGAAATCGAGGTGGTAAGTAGTGAGGTTTAACGGCACCAGTAAAGACTACTTGCGAGTAAGTATGGATTTGTTTCGCCCACCCACAGCGCCGCTTGAATATATCACTGATACTAAGCTAAAAGGTGGAGAGAGGGTGAAAGGGAAACGACTCTCTGCTTTACATTTAGATGTGCCAGTTGTTATAAGGAGTGAGAAAAGAATAGAGCTTCTTAAACACGAATTATCCAATTGGTTAGTTCATGACGAGCCTAAAAAGCTCGTTTTTTTAGATACGCCAAATCGGTACTATCTTGCTTATTACAACGGAATGGTATTAGAAGAGAAATATAAGTATGCAAAGGGCGTTATAAGCTTTTACATGCCTGAAGGTTATCGTTTTGGAGACACGCAATCTAGGGAAATTCAAACATCTTTTAGCAATTTACTGAACGCGGGCCAGTTGGCTAGTTCTTGGTCAACTCTTACCATATTTAAAAACAACGCCTCATCCTTTGTTTTTGAGAACGATCAAGGCGAGAAGATCACGCTAAATCACGCGTTCCAAGTAAACGACCGGTTAGAAATTGAGCATGCCAAACGCTTAATTAAGCTCAATGGACAACCCCGCATGGCTCTGTTATCGCTCGATAGTCGTTGGTTTATGTTACAACCAGGAGCGAACCGATTGAGGGCTAGTCATGTAACGACGGTCAGTTATACGGAAACTTATTATTAGAGAAAGGAGGAAATGTATTGGCGGAAATTTATATTTTTAGTCAGCATGACGAATTACTAACAGCGCTATCGGAAGAAACTGGTTTGATATCGGCTGTCTTTCGAGAGGAGCTTAACCAACTTCCATCACAGCCATTTACTTTTACAATGGACGCAGAATCTGAAAAAGCTGCTCATGTCTTAGAAGAAAACCAAGTTGTGTTTCGCGACAAAGAGGGTGAGTTACGCCTTTATGTTATTAAAGAAATTGATGATGCTGACGGATTAGATGGTCCTGAAACAATTGCTATCTGTGAGCCTGCTTTTATGGAGTTAAGCGAAAAAACGGTTGTAGAACGGCGGTTTATTGAGACAAACGCACAACGAGCATTAACGGCAGCTCTCGAAGGAACGCGTTGGACAGGAACCGTTGAAACTGACTTAAGTGTAGCGACTACTAACTTTTTCTATCTCTCAGCAATCGACTCTATCTGGCGCATCTTAGAGGTTTGGGGCGGCGAGTTTAAGGACGTTGTAGAGTTTAACGGGAACCGCATTACAGCTCGTGAAATCCGCATTTTAGCACGTAGAGGCATCGACAACGGCAAGCGGTTTGACATTGAGCACAACGTAGCTGAGATACAGCGCACAGTCATGTCTTATCCGGTTACAGCTATATACGGCCGTGGTGCATCGTTGCCGATAGAAGACGACGAGGGCGATCATACTGGTGGTTATACGAGCTATATTGATTTTGCAGATGTTGAGTGGCGTAAGTCGGCAGGTGATCCCGTAGACAAGCCAAAAGGTCAACGGTGGGTAGGTGATCCACAGGCGTTACAAAAATATGGTCGTAGACACGGCGATAAACTGTTGCATCGTGAGGGCATTTGGCAGAATGGAAATTATGACGAACCAGAGGAAGTCTTAAAAGCCACATGGGAACAGTTGCTAAAGGTTAATAAACCGGAGATTAACTATAAGCTGTCCGTGCATCTACTTGAAAGTTTAGCAGGGTATGAGCATGAAAAGGTGAGTCTTGGCGATACAGCTCGTGCCATTGATCGTAACTTTGCTCGACCAATCGAAATCCAAGCTCGCGTAATTGCGATTGAGTACGATCTACTAGACATTGACACAACCGCAGTCGTCGAGATTGGCCAATTTTTAAGCGCTCATGACTATGACGACCGCCTAGACAACGTTGTGCGTGAAATAAACGACAACCGTGGCAAGTGGGAGCAACCAGCAAAACCTTTTGATCGTAATAGCTACCCAGACATTGTGCCTGAAGTGCCTGCAGGTATTGAGGCAACGGGTGGATTTCAAATCATCCAAGTGTTTTGGGATTTTAATTTTATGGAGTATTACATCCAACATTATGAACTCTTTGCCAGTCAGGTAAAGGGATTTTTGCCGTCACCAGAAACGATGGTCTATAGAGGTCCACTCAATGGCTATAACCTGAAAGGTGAGACAAACACGACCTATTACTTTAGAGCACGTGCCATCAATTATCATGACAGGGCGTCAAATTACACCGCTGAGGTATCGGCAAGTACAGTGCGTGTTATGACGGATGACCTTTTATTTGGCGAGGAACTTGCAGAGCGATTGCGTGAGCTAAACAAAGAGGCTGACATAATTGGTAAGGATGGTATCAACTTTGATCAAATACAACAAGATGCCTTAGATCGGATTCACAACAGAGCAAAGGTGTACAGCGATCAAGAAATAGCCCATGCATACAATGAGCTGTCCGAAGAGCTAAAAAGCGTACATGATGACGTTGATGCTAACAGAAAAGAATTAGTTGAGAAAGAAAAGCAGCTTAAAGAAGACATTGGCAGAATTGGCGAAGGGCTAACAGACATTGAAGAGCATTTTACAGAGCAGTTTGAAATGATTGATGGTCGTTTTAATGGTCTGATATCCAAGGGAGAGGTGGAGAATCTACTAGGTGATAAGGTAGATCAGACCGTTTACGATAAGCGAATGCTTGAAATTGGCGCTTCTGTTGAAGGTATTGAGTTTGATTTAAAACAAACATCGGGAACGGTAGACAATTTAACAGGTGACGTGGTTAATCTTAGAGAAATCACGGCAGATTTAAAGTTCACAGCGGATGGGTTTTCTACGTCTATTCAAGAGATCGAAAAATCCTTAGATGAAAAAGTTGATAGCGAAGTCTACAGAGAAAGACAAGCCAGCCTTGATTTAACGCTAGAAGGGATTACTGGCAGTGTGTCAGATATTACATCAGATTTAACTAGTATAACAGATAGACAAGCGGAGTTTAGCAATACTTTAGATGGTTTTAGTACGTCAGTAACTGAACTAGTGACGGGTGTTCGTGGGTCTGGTAGTGGTAAAAATATGCTCGATACTTCTAGTGGTGAGAAAGAACAACCAAGACTCAATAACATACACACAAGAAATAGAATTAGTGCTAATGAAAGAGAGCAGTGGGTTGAGTATACGTCATCAGATGCCTCTACTACAGATAGATACGCTCAGATGGGCGCTACAGCAACAAACGATCTGCAGGGGCTAGAACTTAATCAGTATTACACTTTCAGTATGGAGATTTATATACCTTCTGCATTTACTGGCACGCTACCTGCATTTAGATCTTTTTCCTATAGAAATGGTGGGTGGGGCAGTGAGAATTTCCCAATCCCGAATGACATTGAAAGGGATAAGTGGGTAACGGTATCATTTACTTTTAAACTACATCAAAACGCAACTGGCTCTATGTTAAGAATTGAAATGCGAGGTAATGCAAATCAAACTTTTAGAGCAAGAAAATTCCAGCTTGAAAAAGGAACAGTTGCAAGTTCATGGTCGCCATCATCTGTTGATTATGTGAAACGTCAAACTTCTTTAGATGCAACTTTAGAGGGCATTTCAGGTCGAGTAACAACAACAGAAGATAATCTTGGTTCTATTACGTCTAGAGTTGGTACCCTTGAGTTAACAGATTCAACCTTTCAGACAAGAATCACAGAGATTTCAAATGACCTCAAAGGCAAAATAAGTAGAGAAGGCTACAGCACTTCTAGCACTAGTAGTAATTTTGGTGGTCAATGGACTCGTTTTGCGAGAGTTGAGCTAAGGGCGCAATACCATCAAAAATATGCCACTTTTGAATTTAATGGTGGTAATCATTCAGGTGCTGTTGGTGATTATGGTTTATTGTTCCTACGTGTTAAACAGCAAATGGCTATTGGGTCTGGTAATCCACTAGTAGAAATGGCTCTAAGGGATTCAAAGAGAAACATAGGGGTCAATGATTTTAAAGCGGTATTGATTCAGAACGCTTCTGGAAGAGTTATTGTTGACTTTTATCTTAGAATTCGTGATAACCACAATGGATTTGCTATTTCTTCCTATAATGAAGGTGGTTCAAATTCACCCTCGATGCTTGAGGTCTTCTCTAATCAAGGTTTTAGCACTTCTGTTCCAAGTGGTGTTTCTTGGGATGCTTCTATAGACAATACTTCCTTAGGTCGTATCTCTAAGGCTGAGACGGCTATAGAACAGACTTCCGAAGCCATTACATTACTAGCTACACAAAAAGAAGTCGATAATCTAAGTGGTCGTATGTCCACTTCAGAAGGTCGAATAGATGTGATGTCTAACCAAATCGGATTGAGAGTTGAAAAAGATGGCATCATTTCGGCGATTAATATTACACCGGAGCAAGTGAAGATAGATACTAGATTGTTACAAATAGGGAATTTTTCTAATCTCATTAGAGATTCTGAAATGGAAGATATAAAACTTCATTTTATACATGCTGGTAATTGGTCTATGGCAGACGCTGGAAGTACAGCGATGAACAATGGGCGAGTTTTGACTCTAGGAACAACACAAAATGAGGAATCAAGAATATATCTAGGTGGACAAAAAATGCTGAGAGTAAAAGAAGGGGAACAATATTCTTTTTCTATTTATGCAAGACCTAGCAATTCTAGTCCTTGGAACAGTATTCGTTTGAGATTTAGATACACCAATAGAGCAGGTGCCCATGTTGGATGGAGTCATAGCGAAACACATAAACCGCCGGGTTTTGTTTATACAAAACTTGTCCATAATGCCACTGTTCCTAAGGATGCCTATTATTTAGAGGCAACATTAACAGTTTTAAATGAAGGGTCGTCATTTAACCATCATTTCCAAGATCCATCCCTAGTAAGACGTGCAGACACGGAAATGATTGTAGACGGTTCTATCACCGCCAACCACATGACAGCTAATAGCATCACGGCCGGCAATGCGGCTATAGCTAATGCGGCGATTACAAGAGCGAATCTACAACAGGCTATCATCTCAAATGCATATATAGCTGATGGTGCTATTCAGAATGCAAAGATAGCAAACGGTGCAATTGACAACGCAAAAATAGCTAACGCCACAATCACGGACGGTAAGATTGTTAGTTTAACAGCTAATAAAATCACTGCAGGGACGATTGATGCGTCCAGTGTAAACATCATTGCCAGTGGCACTGGTGTTATTCGTATGAATCGAGAGGGCTTTTCGGCTTTTGATAGCAATAACCGCCGCCGCATTTTAATTAATGTACAAAATGTTGGCGGCATCGGTAGCGACCCAGCAGTTGTAAGGTTTTTTGATCCCAGCGGTAGCAACATGGGTTATATCGGAGCAAACAATAACGACACATTTTCGATTTATAGCACAGGTCATACTTTTATTGATTCAACAAGACCAATTGAATTTCGGTCAAACGAGTTTAGATTTAACCCAATGCGAAATCAAAGTAGCGGAAGGTATTGGGTGATGGGATGGGCAAATGCATCTGGTAAATCAGGACCTGGACCCTCTTTAAGACCTGATACATCGGGATGGGGATCGATAGGCACTGGAACTCATAGAATATGGGAGTCTTGGATAAATCACTTACACACCTTTGAACAGCATCAGATATCGACAAGGGAAGTAAAAGCCAACATTGAAGAATTAAACGTTGAACACTTTGCTAATCTCATTGATGGAGTCCGACTCTACTCCTATAATTATAAAAATGATGACGGCACCTTGTTTAACCACAAAACTTACGGTGTGATCGCGGAAGAATTGCCACAAGAGTTTCTTGGACAAGGAAGTCAGTTGTCTCTAAACACAGGTAACTTTAACACTGGTATCCTCGCTAAAGTAAAAATGCAGGATATGGTCTTAAAAGTAGTGCAAACGGAAGTTGATGAACTGAAAGACAATGTAGGTTTGCTAGAAATTGAAAACCAACTCTTGAAAAGAGAAATCGAAAAACTAAAGGAGCGATAACATGAAATTAGTGATCGAAGTGAATAAGTTAGCAAAGGCGCATGAATTTTTACATGGGCTTATTTTGGTGCGAAAAAAATCTAGGGAGCGCCGCCGTATCCTAACCTTGATACAAGAACGGATCGAGCGCTACAACAAGGAGCGTAAAGAGCTGTTAGAGGAACATGCCGAGAAAGATGAGAGGGGTGAGGCGATCATAGAAAATGAAAATTACAGAATTAAGGACTATCAAGCGTTGCAAGAAGATTTATTGGAATTTGAAAAGGAAATGCCTCTTGCAATTGAAGGAACGGCATATCAAGGTACTCTCGAAACACTGCAAACCATTTTTGTGGATTTAGAAGAAAAGGAATTTGGAGGCGTTGAATCCGAGATCTATGATTACTTGTACGACCAATTAGAAAAGGGAGATGAAGAATAATGTTTGAAGTAGAAAAGTTAGATTTGCGCGTGTCCGGTGTTGATTTTACTTACAATCAAGAGGAAGATGTTGACGTTGTACGCTTGCGTTTTAGTGTAACTGATCCGGTCGGTGATATTAATGCGAATGGGCGTGTGGCGGTGACAACAGAGGAATATTTTAACGCGCAAGGATTTACAGCACTCGCAGACTTAGCCCGTAAAAAGCTTGTGGCACGTTTAGAACCTGGAGAGTAAATTAAAGGCTCAATTTTTGAGCCTCTTTTTAGTTTCTGTTTCAAGCAACTTTTCTAATAAGATAAGCTGAATTCTTATAGTTTTATGTTTACTATCTGTTGATAGACCGACGTACGTCATTGTAAGAAAAAAAACAAAAAACAGGCCAGCAATTTCCATTTGTAATTCCTGAAATGGAAGTATTGGTGCTGTAATGGCTATTACTAAAGTAATAAAAGCTAAGTAATGACTTATAAAAGATTTGTATTTTTCTTTTAGACTTGGTAACAAATCGAGTAAAGAATCAATTGAAGTGCTCGGTAGTTCTTTAATTAGTGATGAGGTATTTTTGTAACCTAAGTACCTCACCACGTATGCAAACTCTTTGATTTCCTTTGTGCCAATTTGAGTACCTTTATCTAAAATTTTTTGTAAACCACTTTTGAACAAATTGTCAGATGTTTTAGCTATACGACGTAATTCAATAAAGTTTTCGATTGGTTTTTTCTTTTTCTTAAAGATCATCAAAGCACCTCCAAATATTATTATCGGAGGTGCAAGTATTTTATTTCAATATAAGGAGTTTTTTTATGGAGAACATTTCGCTATTTTTAAATTTAGAGACGTTGGAGGTAGCAAGGCTTTATTTATTTGGTAATGTAAAATGGCTTGATCTACTAATTGTTTTAATGTTAATAGATGTACTAACAGGGGTTTTAAAAGCTTGGAAAGATAAAGATTTACGTAGTCGTAACGCTATGTTTGGGTATGCACGTAAAATTGCTATATTTGGAATCATCATCGTGGCAAACATTATAGATAGAATTCTTGATTTAAATGGCATGGTTGCTACAGCGACTGTGCTTTTTTATATGGTCAACGAAATCTTGTCCATTACAGAGAATGCCGCGAAGTTAGGTTTGAAAGTACCGCCTGTTATTCAGGAAAAGCTTAGAGGATTTGATAGACAAGGACCATTAGAAAATGAAAAGGGAGATGAGTAATTATGGCTAAAGTTGCAATGTGTGCAGGACACGGAGGTAGTGGATCGACGGCAGGTAAAAGAACGCCAGCGGGTGAATACGAATGGAACTTTAACAATAAGGTAGTCATTGAAGCAATTGCTGTCCTTAGAGCGTCAGGTCATGAGGTATTTCGCTTAGATGATCCGACGGGTAAAACAGATGTGCCGCTAAAAACACGTACAGACCGCGCCAATTCATGGGGCGCTGATATTTACATCTCTGTCCATCATAACGCTATGGGCACTACATGGAGAGATGCAGAAACTGGTATTGAAACGTTTACTCAGAATGGCAGTCACCCAGACGCTGAAAGGTTAGCAGCGGCTGTACACCCTCTATATGTTAAAGCAATGGGATTGCGTGATCGTGGGGTTAAAAAGGCGAATCTGCACATTACCAGAGAGACAAAAATGCCTGCAATCCTTACAGAAGGTGGTTTCATGGACTCTCGCCACGATGTGGCTGTTATGCGTGATGATGACAAACTGAAAGCGCAAGGCGAGGCAATTGCTAAGGGGGCGATTGCTTATTTAGGTGGAGAAGTGACGATTCCTAACGATACCAAAACAGGTGGAATTATCGTTGAGAATAAACCTGCTCCTAAGCCATCGAAGAAATCCATCGCTCAAATGGCGGATGAAGTAATTGCTCAAAAGCATGGTAACGGGCACGACAACCGTCGTAAGTCATTAGGAATCAGCGCAGTCGAATACGAGAAGGTGCGCGCGGAAGTTAACCGGAAATCAGGTGTAGGATCATCAAAACCAGCGCCATCTAAGCCAAAAAAGAGCATTGCTCAAATGACTACGGAAGTCATCAACAATCAACATGGTAATGGTCATGATAACCGCAGACGTTCGCTGGGCATTTCTGCTGCCGAATACGATAAAGTAAGAGCTGAGGTAAACCGTCGTGCAGGTGGTGTAACAAAGAGTTCCGTTAATTCTGTCGATCAAATGGCGCGTGAAGTGATAGCAGGCAAACATGGTAACGGACATGAGGCGCGTAGGAAATCGTTAGGTATTTCACAAGCGCAGTATAACCAAGTGAGAACAAGAGTTAATCAGTTGGCATAAAAAAGCCCCGCTTCGGCGGGGTGAAAGTATGGCAGAAAATAGGCAGTTTAAAATAGCTCCTAAAGATGTAAAATGAAATTAAGTAGTCATATATAATTGACTAATTGTTAATTCTTTGAATACACTATACCAAACAGCTTAAGGAGGAATAAAAATGGTCAGAAGAATTTTTGATGATGCAGCTTCTCTTCTCAAAAATCAAACAGCTGATTATTCAAAAAGAAAAAAAATAAATGAGAAAAGACGATCGAGAATTCAAGAATCCATGCATAAAAGATCTGAAGAATTTGAGCATAGAAAAAAAGCTGTAAAAAAAGACTTATCGTTTATTCGTAGAAAATAGCTATTGGAGAAACCACTAAATCATTTTTCTCTATAATTTTGAATGAACCTAATAAAATATCCAATATAAAAGTAGGCAATCTATCTAAGTCTGTTTCATCTAAATTAGGGAAATCCTTTATTCCATCGTAAACTTCTCTTTTTTTTCCAATAACCCTAACAAGAAATTTTGCTTTTCTAGTCGTATCTGTTCTAAATGCAAGTGAAGCTGTCGATTGACGCAGGTTAGATTCTTTTAACAGCCCAATTTTTTTATCGGAAGTCTTTATAATTACTAAATTGGGTAGCAAATTATTGGAGTAAGTGTTAATAACCTTTAATTGTTCAAATAATTTAACAACGTTGTGCATTTCCTCGTGTTTTGCGACTACCTTATTAGCAATATTCATTTTTTCTCTTTCTGTAGATGTTGGTTTTTGTTTTTTGACTAGTTTTTTTGCTTCCTCATAACTTATGTCGTGCATAAAAATTTCTCCTAAAGCTACTTGTTTAAATAGCTCAGGATTAACACTGTTACTAATTAAATTAAAATCATAAAACCTAAAAGATTCGCTACTTAAGAGTAGTGATCCTTCAGAGGCATTTTGCGCTTTTGTAAGTTTATTTTCTTCTTCTAATAGCTTCAGTAGGTTATCTAGGGCAGCATCATGAAACTGCTTATTAAGTATATCCTTTTGTCCCTCTGTTAGTGATTCAGTCTCACTATTTTGTTCGCTGCCTTTACCACCTAATTTCCCTCCTATTTGGGCAGATCCGCCTGGAAATATTCCGGTCGAAATAGAGACTTTAGCATCTAAACCTGAACTAATCTCCTCGCCAGATCTTGACGTGGCGGACTCTTCACGACTTTGTGAGTCTTCAGTCGAATAAGATGTTTTTAAACCATTCTCTAACTGAGCTAGCATTGAATTCATTAAATCTACGTCTAAATAAATTATATCCTTCATAATACCCCCTAGATTAATTTTAAATTTTTCATCTATTCAAAGGTCTTGAGAAATCAATGAATCTTCCTGTTTTTGTTTAAAAGAGAGATTTTCTTAAAAGATGTAAAATCAGGTTTTTCAAATCTGTTTATCCAAAAAAGAATTTTCTCTTCCTTGGGAAGTAACGAATCCATTAAAAATA
This sequence comes from Shouchella oshimensis, assembly GCF_004375095.1. NCBI lineage: Bacteria > Bacillati > Bacillota > Bacilli > Caryophanales > Bacillaceae > Shouchella > Shouchella oshimensis. Next base: position 475,532 of record NZ_SNUX01000003.1, read on the forward strand.
TGAAATCGTAACAATCTTGAGCAGCGCTAATAAATCTTTCTTCCGACATGTCTATTAAATGTTCTAAATTTGATAAGCTTGATGATTCGTCAGTTAAAGCAGATGCGTGAATTAGTTGATTTCGAACTTTAGAATGTGCTTTAATCTTAGATTTTAACAATTGTATTTCTTGGTTTTTTTTAATATGCTCATGTAACCTAAACACTAATTGTTTTAAAATAGTGTCATCCTCAACCTTATTTTTGGTTAGGAAACTTTTGATTTTTTCTTGAGAGATACTTTCGCTGAATTTTTGATTGTAAAAGTAATAAAACAAATAACTTTCAAAAAAAGTTATACTGTTTATTATTATTTGTCTTGTTAAGGAATTTAGTTCTTTATCAATCTCAACTCTCAACAACTCGTCTTGAATACTGTTTTTTTGATTAAATTTCTCTACAAAGATGTTGTATATATTAATCAAATCACAGTAATTTATGAACTCAGGCATCGTAACTGTTGCAGTGTTATCAAAGTTTATATCAATCCAATGATGGGGCTTAACAGGTATCCCTAGAGATTGGTTATAAAACTGTTTCATTTCAAATTTGTCCTGTAATTCTTGCAATTTATAAAGCCTTTTGTTTTTTTGTTTTAAGTCACTCAGATAATTTCTTGCGAAATTAATTATAATTGATCTACCCTCTGGAGCATCTAAGTCTATACTAGAACTAACTGTGATAGGTAATTTATAAAGTCGCCCTCCATAAACAGTCCTAGATGTAAAAGAAGACTCTCTATCCTCTTTTATATAACCCAATGTTTCTTTTTGCATTTTTGCAAAACCATAAAAAGGCATTTGGTTATATTTTCCTGCAATTAGTATTTCTAAAAAGATTCCGCATAGCGACCATAAATATACTTTCTTGTTTTCACCGCTAAATTTTTCAATGGTTTTTCTAGAAAACATATCTTCCAATTCTAAAATCATATTTTTAACGTGATCTCGTTCACAATATTTAGCCAAAATATATTCTCCTCACTATCAAGATACCCTGTCTACGATTATTTATTAATGATGCACACCAACAGACTCTTTTTGATTGAAATTTAGAAGTCTATAGAATTTTTAATCTACCTTCCTCCTTTTCCATATTGTGCTATTAATTTTACGCAATGTCGAGTTTTTTTAACAATGTAGAAGATTTTCTTAAGTTCAATAGAAAGAGAGAGTTCTATCGATTTTTTAGGGTTAATATAATTTAAGCTTATTTCACTACAAAAACCCTGTTTCTCAGCGAGGTCTCAAGGGGGCTTCATAAAGCTGATAGATTAAAAGTGTTACTTTGCTTTATATGTTATTATTGCGTAAATGAAATTGGAAATTACTAAATTAAAGAGCTTATAAATATGTTACGGGGTGTAAAAATGATTATAAGAAGAGCAAAATTAGATGATGCACCAGCTATTGCAAAAGTTCACGTTGATAGTTGGAAAACTACCTATCAAGGTATTGTCCCTAATGATTATTTAAGCAATTTATCTTATCAGAAACGAACAGAATTATGGAAAGCAAATATTGCAAAGAAAGATAATTATGTTGTTGTTGCAGAGAACAATAAAGGTGAAATTGTAGGTTTTGGAGATGCTTGGAAAAGAGAAACCAATAAAGTGGAAAACTCAGGTGATTTAACCTCAATTTACCTACTTGAAGAATACCAAGGAGAAGGTGTAGGAAAGAAGCTACTCAAAGCATTGTTTAAAAACTTCAAGCTCTTGGGTTACAGAAAAATATTTGTTGAGGTGCTTGAGGAGAATAAAACTCGTTATTTTTACGAATATTATGGTGCGAAGTTAGTTAAATCAGTTCAATTTATAATTGGTGGAAAACCATTAAATGAGCTTATTTACCAATGGGATAATATCGACGAGGTTATTGAGAAATTATAACTCCTGAATAACATCTTGACCCCGCTTCTCAGCGAGGTCTCAAGGGGGTTATAAAACTGGTCATTACAACGATCCCTGCATTGGGGGAGCTTGGTAATTTTAAAAATAAAATAAAAAATAAGAAATAAGTCATATATTCAGAATTGTTTTACCTTTTAAGTGGTTAATAAAGTGTGAAAAAACCTTTTAATATAGTGTTGTATTTATTTAACGATGCTTATGTATTTTAATTTAGATCTAATTACCTAATCTTATATATCTATAATTATAAAATTTTTATAAAGTAAGTATTAAAATAAATAGTAAGAATTAAATAACATGTAAAAATTATACTTATTTTTCATATGGTTTTATGCTAATATTTTCATTGAAGGCGCCTTCCAAAAATTTCATAGGAGTGTTACTGTGGTTAAAAAATCTATTTTGTCTATTTTATCTTTATTAATGTTATTTAGCTTAATTCCACAACAAGCATTTGGAGCAACGAAATTTATCGATGAAAATAGTTCCTTTGAGGAAGCTAATGAAGTTTTAATGAAATATGTTTCTACTACTGAAGAAGGGGTATTCTTCAATGTTGAGGCTGCAATCAATGAAGGTGAATCTGAATTTGTTATAGAAACAGGAAAAATGCTTAATGAACTTAATGATATGTATAATCCATCAGAAGAAGATGTAGTAACACCTTTAATTTCGCTTCCTATTTGGGGTAATTGGTGTGGACCTGGATACGGTGGTGGACCTACAAAAGATCACCTAGATGCTGCTTGTAAAGAACATGATATAGCATACGGGAGAGAAGGTTATTTTAGTTGTACGGCTGATGCGAGATTAATTGCCCGGATTGGTAGAGATTACAATAAGATGAAGACATTAGAAAAAATGATGGCACAAAATGTAGTTATATACTTCACTGCCCAAATGGCAGTCAACTGCAGATAATCAACTTTAGGAGTTAACTAACCTTGAGTATTAATACTTATAAAAAACTTTCATGGATTTGTATTTTATTATCGATTCTTGTATGGATACCAAATGTTGTTTTTCAAGTCGCATCACCATTATGGCTCTCTGTATACATATTTGGTACTGTTGGTACAGTTTTCGGTGTATTTGCAAAAAGTTATTTGTTAGTCATATTAAACGTTATTATGTTCTTTAGCTTTTTTATCTTAATGGCAGTTTTCAGCTTATATGAAGCATACTACGGATAAAGATATTCCTGCGAAAGCAGGAATATCTTTTATTTTAACGAATTTGAGGACATAGGAGGTTTTATATGAAGAGAGAATTTGAAGCATTTGCTTGTCTATGGTCCATCCATGATGCAATTATTGAACGGTATCCTAACGCCAGTAGTCACTACGGTAACTACAATCAAGTTGTTAACTATGCACTCTACAACTATGGTTTTGCCTTTACCGAGCACCAAAAAAGAGACCTAAATCAATCGGTCTCCATACGCAACGACATTTGTCATTTTCGTCATATCAGTCACAAAGACTTACTCACACTTAAAGGTTTATCCTCATCGCTTATACCCGCTAAAATTTCTTCCCATAACAGGTCTTCATCCATATCATCTAAACGTATTTCAAAAGCCTCATCAAAAGGGCATCTATTCATGTAATCTATCCATGTAAAACAACAAGTTCCTTTTTATATCTTTCTTTAGTGTTGATCTCGTTCCGCCGACATTACCTGTGCGACCATTGCACCAGTAGCGCCAATTTAAAAACAGGCTATCTACTTGGCTTGGTTGATCTTCAACTTTAATATTTTCTTTTTTAAAGTAATGCCGCTTTGCAAATTGATCATCTGCAATCAGTTTTAGTATCTGCTGGTGTAGATCGGGCGAGCGGTCATATATGTTGTGTAGGTACTCTCGAGTTAATCGATTAATAATGTACGACCGTATACTTACCTCTGGTCGTTCATCGACTGTAAGTGAATCCCAACCGTCAAAAGAAGTGTCAGGTAGTTCCATTTCAATCATCCTCTCTTAGTTGGATTCATTATATACGAATGTACGTTCTATAAACAACAAGAAAAAAGAACCAATAAAAATTGATCCTTTTGCAGTGCTTTACTTGTAATAAACTACTTGTCCGCAATCATAAGCTAATAGCACGCCAAGCTAAGCTATTAGCTTTTAGTTGTATATCCCCGTCAGGTACTACCGTCAAAATCACTTTTATTCCTCAGACTCACTAATACCGCTATCATCGTTCGTATCGTAAAAGTCATCTACTTTTACATTCAATAAAGCAGCCAGTTTGAATTTGATCTTGTAATAGGTTTAGCTTTGGATATACCCTCTAATTAGAAGTGAATTTAAATAGTGTAAAAAAAATCAGCCACGAGACAGTACCGAAGCCCAAAAATATTAAAAATACCAAGAAGTAATCCTTCATACTAATTAACGTAAACCAACCACTTACTAATAATATTGGATAGATAGTTAATAACATGACAAAGAAATGCAGTACTGTTTTTCGTAATATACTCCATTCTTCAAAATTATAAATAAGTGAAGCAATACCTAGAATTAAAACGATGAAGCTAGCTATAAACGTGCCTTTTGCATCGTGTGTTTTGTTTTGATAATACAAAACAATAGCAATGACATTCATAATTATAAAAGGTAAAAGACCTCTTAGCAAAATTTGTATTAGCATACCTTACCAACGTATCTGCCTTTTGGAGTTGCGGGTAGATCATTAAAATGACCATAAGTAAAACTGCTTGAATTCCTACCTTTTATAATTAAATTCTCCATAAAAATCCTCCTCAATTTTTTTTATAATTAACCTTACTGTATTTTAATGCAATAAGAATCAATTCTTTGTAGCATATTCTGATCATTAAAACTGTAAATGTCCGAGGCGGCTATGTAAGACAACTGCTTATTATCTCTTATAAATTCAGCTGTTCCATTTATGACAACGTAATTTTCTTCTTGAATTACATTTAATATTTTGAAATTTGTTGTAACACTTTCAAAATAATTAGAGGTAAGTCTACATTCATCCATTACAGCTTTCTTCCCTACCAATACTTTATCACCAACAATATTCCATTCAATATTTTTATCAAGAAATTGATAAGTATGATTGAAGTTTCCAGTAGAAAAAAATTCAGCTACTTGCTTTGGTGTGAGGGTAGTTTCAGAATTCATACTAGTGACCTTCTTTCGTACATATTTTTAGTACCATTTCAACAGTAATCTTACAATTGATAAAATAACTATACACTATAAGATGAATAAATTATAGCGTTCCAGCTAATCCCAATTTTTATGAATTTGTTGGTCGATATCCGCGACGCATTGGCATAAAAAAGAAGCGTTCACAAAAATTTTAGCTTAATTTTTTTTATTCGTGAAAGTATCTCTTTTAAAAATAAATGATTTTCCCAATATGATTTATGATGCGACTAATGTATTCTTAAGTCAGAATATAAATACGTATAACAGAAAGTTGCAGAATTTTCATATTAAAAAAACATGCAACTTCATTTATGAGGTGATTTAATGGATTTCGAAAGAGAAACGTCTGGACAATATCTATATAGGTTTGTTGTTGAACAAATGAACGAAAGGTCATTTCTGGATCAAGCTACTTTAAGTAGAGAAACTGGTGTTTCAAAATTTACTATATCTCGTTTTTTAAAAGTAAAAGGAGATAAGGATATTGAGTTTAAAGCAGCGTTATCTCTAATGAAATTCTTTGATTCTATTAACTTCGGTGAGTACATGGATGAATATTGCCTGAAATTAAACAAGCCGGTAGGAATCATAAATGCTTTGGAGTTCGCTTCAAATTACAAAAGAGGAGATTTAACAGATAATTTGATAGCCAAACACTCAGATAAAAAAGGGGAAATAAAAGAGTGGTTGGAAGTTTACGATTTAAATCGTAAAAGAACTAGTATGAGCGACAACGACGTCTTAAACAAGTGCAAAGTGCTCTATGGTCGTGTGAGTGCTCCAGAAATACAGATAAAACTAGACCTCATTGAAGCGGCCACAATTTCTGTAAACGATTATCAAACACTGCACTACATGGCAGAAAGAGTTAATCTGAAAGTAAAAGAATTAAGGGAAGGATTTATAAAAGATTCTTTTCAAATCAAGATATTTAGCTACTTCTCGTATGCGAAATTGTATAACCATAATGATCCCGAAACTGCTATAAGTTATTCTGAATCAATTATAAGAAATTCAGTAAGCCCGAATTATTTAATAGGTTCAGCTTACGTTATCATTGGTCAAGCATATATGTTTACGGATAAAACCAAGAGTTTAAAGAACATTGAAAAAGCTATAACGAAATTTGAGGATGATGGAAACTTAGAATTCGCAAAAAAACTAAGGGAAAATGATATCGCTTTTATAAAGAATGTTCATAAGGTTGAAATGGATTTAAATGTTTTGAGGGGCGAGGAATTAGCTCATCAACTTCTAGTACGGAACAAATATCAAGAAGCATTAGATGTACTAAACAAATTGCCTGAAACGACATTCTCTCTAATATATAAAGGTGTTGCTACGTGTAACATTACTTATCTATTAGATGCATACGGATTATTGGTTAAAAGCGGTAAGGCATACTATAAACGCTTAGTTGAGCGAGAGATAAATAAAATTGTAGATCAAAATAAGGGGGTGTTAAATTGAAAAATTTTCTAGTTTCTGTAGGTATTGTTGCGTTAACTTTCTTTGCAACTACATCATTAGATCAAAATGCTGGACCATCCGATCCAGTTGTAGGAAGTAGCATTGAATCAGATTTAAAAAGAGGACCGTCTGATCCAGTAGTTGGTTCTTAAAGTTAAAAGAGAGGCGTATATCGCCTCTGCACACATATGCATAGGAAAATTGAGTTTCTTCCTATTTATATGTGCGCAATTTTTACATATTAAAAGGGGTGTCAACATGAAGTATGAGGTGATTGCATTTTGGTCTGAAAAAGGTAAAGACGGCATGGTTTGTGTAAAGAAAAACGGCGTAATAATTGATTCGGAAATTTCTCCAAATAGAATGACAGAAAACCAATTTCTAAGTTGGAGAAAAGCAAAATCCTTAGCTTTCATACATAAATACGATATTGATATTAAAGAAGTGGACTTAGCACTAGTTAAATAAGTAATTCGGACAATCGTAACTGTCATACGCTCAAATGAGGAGTGATGACAGTGCGAGTCAAGGTAGTTACTGGTAAGTATACGGACAAGAACATACATCTTTGCTATGATTACCTGATAAAGCGATATAAGGAGGAACTAGAGCGTGATAGCGATATACGTGAGGGTATCGACGGAAGAGCAGGGAAAGAAAGGGTACAGTGTCCGCAATCAGATACAGATGTGCAAGGACAAAGCAGGAACGAATGATGTAATTCAATACGTTGACGAGGGTTTTTCCGGTGAGTTTTTGGAAAGACCGGATTTAGAAAGACTAAGAAAAGATGTTAGGGAAGGGCTAATTACAAAAGTTGTTTGTTATGACCCTGATCGACTCTCTAGAAAATTAATGAATGCTTTAATTATAGATGATGAGTTTCGTAAAAAAGATGTAGAAATGATTTATGTAAATGGTGAATTTGCCTCCACTCCAGAAGGGCAACTTTTTTATAGCTTAAGGGGAGCGATTTCAGAGTTTGAGAAAGCTAAAATAAATGAACGTATGACGAGCGGTCGAAAGCGAAAGGCTATTGAAGGAAAAGTAATAAAGAATAGTCATGCTTATGGATACGATTATGATAAAGAAAACGGCATGTATGTACAAAATGAAAAAGAGGCTAACATCGTTAGGTTTATCTTTGACATGTTTACAAAACCAACTAAAGATATCCAAGGGATGAATGGAATAGCAAAATTCCTCACGGCCAAAGAAATACCTACAAAAAAAGGTGTAGGTGTTTGGCATAGACAAGTGGTAAGGCAGATACTATTAAATGAAATGTACACTGGCACGTACTATCAAAATAAGTTTAATACTGAAGGTATGCTTGCCAATAAATATAAAGCTGATAACAAAATAAGAATGACCATTAGAGATCAATCTGAATGGATCGAAACAGAAATACCTCAAATAATTGAACAAGAGCAATTTGATTATGCTCAAGAGCTACTTAAACAAGCCCGTAGACGGTGGTCGAAGAGTACCAGTGCAAGAACGTATCTTCTGAGTGGAATTGTAAGGTGTGCTGATTGTGGGAATACAATGACAGGCATATACAGAAACAATTGGGGTACGAAACTCAGGTATTATACAGATGTAAAAAATAGCTCAGGAGCAAAAAATGAAGGTTGTAAGCATCACGTAAGGGCAGATAAGTTAGAAACAACCATATGGGATAAGATAGAAGAACTTTTAAATAATCCTGAGCGATTGGAAGATTACAAGCCAGAAAATGGCGACACGTTCTCTAAATTTGAAATTGACCAGATTGATGATTTAAAAGAGCAGATTGATAAGGCGAAAAGTGGAAGAAAAAAACTACTACAGCTTTTTGCGCTTGAAGATATGGATACAGAAGAAATTAGAGACTCCATTGTTGAGTTAAAAAGTAAAGAGGAACGGTTGAAGAATCAACTTATTGAGCTTGAAGGTAAAGTGAATAATCAAAAGGAAGTGTCCAGTTCGTTTTTAATGTTAGATGAGGTTAGGCAGCGATGGTTGAAAGAAGATACTATTTCTGAGGAAGATAAAAAAGAAATTTTGCGTATGTTAGTGAAGGAAATTATCTTATCGAAAGATGGAGAAGTTTCCATTCAGCTTCTTTAAAGTTCTTTATGTAATAGTAATGACATTAGAATCTCATTCTCAATACATCGAGCTGCATAGGTGGCTAATTTTGTTCCTTTACCATCTGAATAGCTTTCAATGGCTTTAATTAAGCCAATCGTGCCAATTGAAATCAAATCCTCCGCGTCTTCACGTGTGTTTTCAAACTTTTTGACAATATGAGCGACGAGACGTAAGTTATGCTCAATTAATAAGTTTCGCGCTTCTTGATCACCTTGAGCGGCAAGTTGTAAGTACTTTTTTTCATCCTCTTTGCTTAAAGGTTGTGGGAAAGCATTATTTTTAACATAGGAAACAAACACAATAACTTCCCTCATTAAGTATGAAACGGCTGCGAGTAATCCTGACATTTGTTCACCTCCACCATATACCTATGCAATCGTAAGCATGTACGTGTCTGTACAAAAAAAATACACGATAATTCTATGTAACGCTTATCATTGCGAAACCATTGCAAGTCTGATAGGTTAAAACAAATAGTTGTTGGAGTGAGTTCAGTAGAAGGTGGAGAAAAAGATGACATTACTAACGAATTATCATCTCGCGTTAACGGCGTCACGGAAAACAGATGAGATGCAAGAATTAATTAGGAAGCAAGGTGGAACAAGTAGCGTGCGTTCCATGCAAGGCACAGTGATTGAGGACAAAACAATTGTGAAAGCGATGATTCGCAATGGCTTAAATGACGATGTTGACTGGTTTGTTTTTACTACTGGAATTGGCATCCATACCTTTATGCGTCACGCTGAGGAGATGGGAGTAAAAAAAGCGTTTGTTCAAAAATTAAATAACGCAAGAATTGCAGTTCGAGGCTACAAAGCAATTGCTGCATTAAAGAAAGAAGGTGTGTCCTATGAAGTGACATCAGAGGATGGTACAACTAAAGATTTACTTACTAAATTAAGTGTTTTTTCGTTTCAAAAAAAGCATGTTGTTGTCCAACTTTATGGAATTCCATCACCAGAAATAGAACATTTTTTTTCGGATAAACAAGCGACATTAACAACGTGGCTACCTTACCACCATCTCCCTCCAGAAGAGAGTGTAGCGGACAAATTGTTACATGAGTTAGTGATTAATAAAAAGTATCAAGCGGTTTGTTTTACATCTGCATTACAAGTAAAAGCGCTTTTTTCCTGTGCTGAGGATCGAGGGCTTGTAGAAGAAGTCATAGCTAGTTTTGATGAGGATGTCATTGCGACGGCGGTCGGAAAGGTAACAGCAGAGGCTTTATATGAATCTGGAGTAACGAAAGTCGTGTATCCTCCTGCTAAAGAACGAATGGGGGCAATGATTATCCATTTAGGAAAATACATAGCTTCTACTAGATAAAAAAACCGTTGTCTGTTAAGACGACGGTTTTTTTTTATTCTTCTTTGGGCTTTTTAGTGACCTTCTTTTTCTTTGATTTATCTATTTTTTTCTGTTTTTGTTCTTCTTGCTTTAATCGTTTTCTTTCTGCCCGTTCCGTCTTAGTTTTGAATTGACGAAGCTCTGCAATTTCTCTTAGCAAGCGACGTTCTTTAACTTCTTTCTTCAAGTGTTCATGTCGTAATGCTTTAAATAGAGAAATAACCATTAATAGCATAATGATTGAAAATGGAAAAGCAACGACAATCATCGTATTTTGTAACCCTTGCAACCCACCACTATAGAGAAGTACAGCAGCAGTGGCTGACATGAGAACGCCCCATAGAATTTTTATTTTTGTAGGGGGATTTAATGATCCATTCGTTGATTGGCTTCCTAACACATGAGTAGCCGAATCAGCGGATGTTATAAAGAAAACGGCAATTAAGAAAATGGTAATATACGATGTAACCGTACTAAATGGCATGGCACCTAATACCCCGAACAAGGCCTCTTCATCAGCCAAATTGGAGATCGTGGTTAACCCTTGAGATTCAAAGGATATCGCTGTTCCACCTAAGAAAGAAAACCAAACAAAGCCAAGTAGAGATGGTACAAGCAACACGCCAATCACAAACTCTCTTAGTGTTCTACCTCTTGAAACACGGGCAATAAATGTTCCGACATAAGGTGACCAAGCCATCCACCAAGCCCAGTAAAATAACGTCCACGCATTAATCCATTCACGATGTTCAGAACTATTCGGCGCAATGGTAAAACTTAATTCAGGTAAAGACTGAATGTATTGACCCAGTGTATTTGTAAAAAGGTTTAAAGAATATAAGGATGCACCAAAGATCATAAAAAATAATAACATAAGCATGACTAAAACCATATTCATGCGACTTAACACGCGAATGCCTTTATCAATTCCTGTACTGGCAGAAAGTAAAAATAAAATGGTAACGATGATAATAATCGCAAGCTGTAGGCCAAAGCTATTCGGTATATTTGTTAAAAAAGATATTCCGCCATTCATTTGTGCTGCACCGAAACCGAGTGTAGTCGCAATACCTGATAGTGTCGCTACAATAGCAATGACATCAATGGTCTGTCCCCAGAAGCCTCTTGGATCAATAAGTGGTGAAAGAGTGGCACTAATTAAGCCTGGCATATCCTTGCGGAAATTAAAGTAAGCGAGGCAAATAGCGACAATGGCATATATTGCCCAACCATGAAAACCCCAGTGCAAGAAAACGTATTTAAGCGACTCTAGGGCTGCTTGACCAGTAGCTTCATCTGCGGTAGGAGCATCAATGGCATAGTGAGCTATAGGTTCAGCGGCTCCGAAAAACAGTAAGCCAACACCGAGTCCGGCACTAAATAAAAAGGCGAACCACGTTAAGTAGCTGTACTCTGGACGATCTTCTTCTTTTCCGAGGCGAAGCCTTCCAAACGGGCTAACAATAAAAAATAGGCAAACCAACAAGAAAATAGTGACAACAATTAAGTAGTACCAGCCAAAGAAAGTAGCTATAAATTGACGTACAGTCGCAGTGACTGCTTCAAGCTGGCTAGGAAAGAGGATGCCAATTGCCACAAAAACAATTAAAATGCCTAGTGTCCAATAAAATACGTTTGTCAGTTTACCGGCGGTCTGTTTTTTCAATGAAAGTTCTCCTAACGTAAATATGTATTAATGGGCATAAGCAGATTATAAAGATCTATAGCTACAATGTCTAATTTTAGTACGTTCAGAATAAACGATTGGTGATTATGGTTATCTATCCCTTATTATTGTACGATTTTTGAAATCGATTCAACTAAGTAGAACGCAACAGGAATTTTTTCAAAGACTTTTTAGAAATTAAAAAACCCGAATGAATGGTCAATTTTCATACGATTGATAGAAAATAGGTGACACCTATTTTCTAGAACCATGGTTTCTACACAAACACTATGGTTCGTTTAGACATAGAATTATATAGCTGTTTTTCTAGCAGCAATAAAAGTAGGAGGAGCTAAAAAATGGATTTTTTTAATTGTAATAACGTTCAACGTTTTTCGAGAACTCCTAGAAACGGTGGAGGCTTCCTAGATGGAGTCACAGGACCAACAGGACCAACGGGACCGACAGGACCAGCAGGTGGTGGAACTGGTATAACAGGACCAACGGGGCCAACAGGACCAACTGGACTAGGGCTAGACAGTATCATTCCATTCAGTGAAGGTATTCGTCCTAGTTTAGTTGCTGGAGATTTTGTCTCTTTCAATGGAAGTGTTTACCGAGTTTTAGTTGATGCACCAGTTGGGGATCCTGGAACCTCTCCTGAATATGAACTTGTGATTGGCGATGGTGGGACTGGAATAACGGGAATAACTGGTCCAGCCGGTCCAACAGGTCCAACAGGATTAGATGGAGCAACGGGACCGACGGGATTAGATGGAGCAACGGGACCGACGGGATTAGATGGAGCAACGGGACCGACGGGATTAGATGGAGCAACGGGACCGACGGGATTAGATGGAGCAACGGGACCGACGGGATTAGATGGAGCAACGGGACCGACGGGATTAGATGGAGCAACGGGACCGACGGGATTAGATGGAGCAACGGGACCGACGGGATTAGATGGAGCAACGGGACCGACGGGATTAGATGGAGCAACGGGACCGACAGGATTAGATGGAGCAACGGGACCGACAGGATTAGATGGAGCAACGGGACCGACAGGATTAGATGGAGCAACGGGACCGACAGGATTAGATGGAGCAACAGGTCCAACAGGATTAGATGGAGCAACGGGGCCAACTGGCCCGACAGGCCCAACGGGTCTTGGATTAGATGGAGTAACAGTATTTGATCCAGCAACGGCTCCAGCGTTAACAGCAGGAGAGTTAGTATCGTTTGACGGATCAATTTATTTAGTGTTAGTAGATGCCCCAACAGGTACACCAGGCACATCAGCAGACTTTGAGTTAGTGCTTCCGGGTCTTGGCATAACCGGCCCAACCGGAGCAACAGGGCTAGATGGAATTACAGGTCCAACCGGGGCAACAGGACTAGATGGAGTGACGGGTCCAACTGGAGCAACAGGACTAGATGGAATTACAGGCCCAACTGGAGCAACAGGACTAGATGGAATTACAGGCCCAACTGGAGCAACGGGACTAGACGGGGTAACGGGTCCAACCGGTCCAATTGGTCCAACCGGTGTTGGTTTAGATGGAGTGACAGTATTTGATCCAGCAACGGCTCCAGCGTTAACAGCAGGAGAGTTAGTGTCGTTTGACGGATCGATTTATCAGGTGTTAGTGGATGCCCCAACAGGCACACCAGGCACATCAGCAGACTTTGAATTAATTCTGCCAAGTATTGGTGTAACAGGTCCAACTGGGCCAGCTGGTCCAACAGGTGAAGGGCTGACAACGACTTATGCATTTGGTACCAACGGTGGAACGACCATTGCCGTAGTATTAGGTGGTACAACAGTTCCAGTTCCTGATAACCAAATTGTTTCAGGTTTAACAGCAGAGGATGATGGATTTGCGGTTGCTACTGCCGGGACCTACAGCATCTCGTACAACGTTAATCTAACTGCTGCATTATTATTAGGGTTGCGTCTTACAGTGAACGGTGTACCTTTAGATTCTTCTGAAGTATCTCCTGGTGTTACTGTTACGAACATTTCAGGTAATGTTATTACTACTTTAGCGGCTGGTGATGTAGTTGAGATAGAGTTGTTTGGTTTATTAGGAGCTGCCGTTCTTGTTGCAGGTCAGGGAGCTGCACTAAGTATCATTCGCATTGCCTAACTAACAGAAGCCTACCAAATAAGGTAGGCTTTACATATCATTCATTCTGTGTAGAAGAAGCGGTTAAACGATAGGCCCAGTGATTTGTCGGTCCGTATCCATGGCCAATGTTTAAAGAATGGGCTATAGCTGCAGCAGTGAATTGTTTGGCTTTCTTTACTGCTTCGAAAATAGGTACGCCTTTTGCCAGTTCAGACGTAATCGCTGCAGAGAATGTACAGCCTGTCCCATGTGTATGTTTTGTGTCAGTTCTTGGTGCATCTAAAATATGGAATTCACGACTTTTTCCGTAAAATACATCCGTTGCTTCTCCATTTAAGCTGCCACCTTTAATAACTACATACTTAGCACCTAATTCATGTATGATTCGCTCAGCAGCTTTTTTCATATCCTCTAGTGTATCAATCTTCATATCTATAAGATCTTCAGCTTCCGCTATATTTGGTGTGACAATGGTTGCTAAAGGGACTAGCGTGTCACGTAAAAACGAGCGTACGTCTTTTTCTAACAGGGGGTCGCCATTTTTAGCCATCATGACGGGGTCACAAATGTAAGGAACATTTTGAAGCGAACCGAGTTTCGTTGCTAAAAGGGCCATCATCTCTTTTTGTGCAATCATGCCGGTCTTTATTGCATGTGGATAAATATCTTCAATAACCGATTGTAACTGTAGTTCAATAAAGTCAATTGGAAGATGGTGTATATCTTTCACACCCATTGTATTTTGCGCTACGATTGATGTGAGGACAGACATTCCATAAACATGTAGTTCCTGAAACGTCTTTAAATCCGCCTGTATACCTGCACCACCAGTAGGGTCTGTTCCAGCAATCGTTAAGGCATGTTTTATCGGAGTCATTTTTAACCTCCTCCTTTCAAATCAAAAAACGACCGCAATGAGGCGGCCGTTTTGAGCAATTGTGCATTGCTTATCCACTTCCCTACGCTAGTGTTAACTAGATCAGGTTGAAGAGTTAAAGGTTTCCCTTTTCTCAGCATTCAAGCACCCCTAGTGGAATTTAGTATTGGACAGTTAAATCGTTCTTATGAGTTAACTGCGTCTTTAAGTTGTTTACCTGGCTTAAACGCAGGGTTTTTAGTTGCTGGAATTTCAATTTCTTCTCCAGTTTGTGGGTTACGTCCTTTTCTTGCAGAACGCTCTCTCACTTCAAAGCTACCAAAGCCAACAAGTTGCACTTTGCCTCCGTTTACTAATGAATCTGTGATGCCTTCAAATACAGCGTCTACTGCTTTTGATGCATCCTTTTTAGAGATTTCTGCTTGTTCGGAAACTGCATTAATCAGATCTGTTTTGTTCATCTGTAAAAACTCCTTTTCTTTACATAGAATAACCTATTATTCTGTTACGCTAGAATAATATGTATGCTTTATATCCGCTTTATAAGCGGGCAGACGTTACTGCCTGCCCTTAATTTACTCATGAATCCTGCTACTGTCAAGTTAAAAGCAGTAATTTTAAGGTTATGAGATAGAAAAGTAGACTTATGAATCAATTTCAGTAAAATTAGGCAGAAACGGTTGTTACACTTTCCTTACACGAATGTTACTAATCATTAATCCAGAAAGACATATCATGAAAATGACGTAAAACGTAGCTGGCAACTGTTCCGTAAACAATGTTGAAAAAGCTACTATACATCCAGCTGCTGTAATTGGTAAACCAATAAATTCATTCGGCGAGTCAGTAATATTAAAGCGAGCTAAGCGCAATGCACCACATAAAATAAATAGAACAACAGCAAGTCCACTGACAAAGCTAAGGGGCATTAAAGTAGCCTGTTGAACAAGAAGAGCAGGTGCGACACCAAATGAGACAAGGTCACTTAAAGAGTCTAATTGCTTCCCTAATTCAGATTCAATTTTCAATTTTCTAGCGACCATGCCATCAAATCGATCAAATAAAGCAGCTAGAGCTATAAATAAGAAGCCATACCAAATACTTCCTTGTAAAATAAACATAATTGCAGTAATCCCAAGTCCTAAATTAATAAGTGTTAACGCGTTAGCGAGTTGCCCTTTAATTTTCTTACGGGTAGAGACGAGTTGATTTAATAAAAACACGTACATTTCACCTCTTTTCGAGTTTATTTACGTGCTATAATACCAAAGTATACCATAAAATGATTAGCAATGAGGAAATAATGTATTAAAGGTGATGAGATGAAAAGGAAAATCTTTCAGATGAGCGTTGAATTAACCAATCATAAATGGAGTTCTGCACTAATCAAACGGTTTACGATGTCAAGGTTAAGTAAACCCTTTATTCCGCTTTTTATTAAGACTTATAAGATTAATGTTGAAGAAGCTGTGCGACCATATGCTGAGCATAAGAGTCTTCATTCTTTCTTTACCCGGCAAATAAAAATGGCTAAACGTCCAATTGATCAATCGGCTAAAAGTGTTGTGTCGCCAGTGGATGGTCGTTGTGAAGAAACAGGTACCATTAACGAAGAGACAAGCTTTATTGTGAAGGGTCAGACGTATAAGATTGGAGAGATGCTGCAATCAAAGGAAAAAGCTTCTGACTATAATGGTGGTATGTATGTCATCTTATACTTAAGCCCACAGGATTATCATCGGATTCATAGTCCTTTTAATTGCGTTTGTACAGAGACTGTAAGCTTAGGAGATCGTTCCTATCCAGTAAATGAAACAGGCTTAAAGTACGGTGTTAAACCACTATCTCACAATTATCGGACAGTAAATTATTTACAAGCTGAAAACGTAACAACTGCTATGATTGAGGTTGGTGCGATGAATATCAATACAATTGTTCGAACTAAATCAGATCCCCAATGGACAAAAGGGGAGGAAGTTGGTTATTTTTCGTTCGGTTCAACTGTTATTCTATTATTTAAGAAGGACACGTTCACTTTAGAACTAAGTAGCAATAAAGTAAAAGTGGGCGAGAGAATTGGTCTATTGCACATAGAAAAACCCCCTTTGGACATCAAGTGACATACCAAGGGGGTTATTTTTATTCATTCTTTGCTGGTGATGACTTTTCATTATCGTAATAAGGCTTCATTTCGTCTCGAACAGAATCCTTCGACATAGGTATACCAATTCGATAGGCTGATCTCGAAATCAATAATGCGGCAACAGGAGTTGTTAAAAAGACAAACAAAATGGTAAGGAGGATCTTTCCTATAAAAAGCTGATGTTCATAAAGAAAGTATATAAAGGTTGCTGTCATAATCAAAATAACGCTTGCCGTCGCATTTTTTCCTGTTGCATGAAGTCGAGAATACACATCTGGAAAGCGAACTAAACCGATACCGGCAGCTATACTAAAAAGGGTTCCGACAGCTAAAAAGACAACAATCATCCATTCAATCGCGGTCAAATAGATTCCCCCTCTCTAAATATTTTGCAAGTGCTACAGAGCCAATAAATGCTAAAATCGCCACTACGAGAATAACTTCAGTATAAGCCATCGTATCTTGAAGAATCATGAGAATACCAACAAAGCCAATTAACATTAGTCCCAACGTATCAAGTGCAGCAATTCGATCAGAATGTGTAGGGCCAAGCAATACACGGATAATGCATAGTAGAGCGCCAACACACTTTATAAGTAAAAGCCAAGTTAGAATTGTGTCGAACATTATCTCCGTGTCACCTCCAAAATGCCTCGTTCAAACGTATTTTGCACTGTATCAATAATTTCATCTCGATTTCTAGCATCTAATGCGTGTACAAAAATCACATTTGAATCAAGTGAGAATTCAATGGATAATGTTCCTGGTGTTAAAGTCATCATCACTGCAAACATTGTTTTTTCTGTTTCTGTTTCGAGTCGGGTAGGGACCGCCACAATACCCGGTGCTACGTCCATTTTAGGACTTAACGCGATCTTTAACACGACTACATTTGCTATAGCAAGCTCCTTTATAAAAACGAGAATGAGCTTTATAAGAGACCACACACGGGAAAAGTAAAATTCATAGCCTTTAAACCTGATCAGTACTAAGACAACGAAAAATCCAATCGTATAGCCGACCACGAAATCAACAAGGGTGAAGCTATTCTGAAACAGCATCCAAACAATGGCAAGAACGATGTTAATTAATAATTGAAAAGCCATAATGTACCTACTCCTTCAGAACAGATTGAATATAAACGGATGGATTAAGAAGATCTTCCGCAATGACTTCTGTATAAGCGAAAAATGGTTCCGCGAACAGACCGAGAATAATTGTTAAAACAACTAAGGGTGATGCCGCTAATAGTGTTGGTGTAATAGAAAACTTTGCTTGCTCTTTCGTATGTTGAGGCGCTCCCCAATATACGTTCATAAAGATTTTAATCATTGAAAACAAGGTGAGCATCCCAACAAATAGAGAAAGAAAAACTAAGAAGTAGCTTGATTCCTCGGCTGCAGCAACAATTAATGGGAATTTTCCAAAGAACCCACTCAATGGTGGAATTCCAGCGATAGACAAGCCGAGAATCAGAAATGACCATGCTAATGCTGGATGCGTCTTAAGTAATCCGCCCATCTTTTTTAAGTCAGTTGTCCCAGTAATTTTCTCAGTTGCGCCAGACATTAGAATTAAACCGGTCTTAACAATCATGTTATGAGCAAGGAAATAAATAGCTCCAGCTAAGGCAAGTGCAGTATTCAAGCCAATACCCATGATCATGTAGCCAATCTGACTAATGATGTGAAAAGATAAAATACGCTTATAATCAAATTGTGCAACTGCACCAAGAACACCGAGTAGCATCGTTAAACCACCAAGTACAAGCATTATCGTCTGGTGGGTGAAGCTAATGTCAAATGTAAATACGAGAGTATACATACGAATGATGCAGTAAACGCCCACTTTGGTTAGTAAACCACCGAATAAAGCGGTAACTGCTGTTGGAGGACCGACATAAGAATGTGGGAGCCAAAAATACAGTGGGAACAAGGCACCTTTTGTAGCAAATACAAGAAAAAGTAAAATGGCTACAACTTGTAAGACCCCTGTTTGTTCTACTTCAGCAACTCGTTCTGCCATGTGGGCGAAGTTAACCGTTCCTAAAATACCGTAAACGTAAGCGATGGCTACTAGAAATAACATGGAAGAGAATGCGTTAATAACAGCGTATTTAAAGGTTTCTCTAAGCTGGAATTTTGTACTTCCTGTAACCATTAAGGCATAGGATGCAAGCAACATCACTTCAAAAAAGACAAAGAGGTTAAACAAATCCCCAGTTAAAAAAGCGCCATTTACACCAGTTACTAAATAAAAAAACAATGGATAAAAGTAATAGCGTTCCCGCCTTTTATCAATGGTCGTAAAAGCGAAAAAGAGACAGGTGGCACTAACGATACTAGTTAAAACAACCATAAATGCCGCGAGGTTATCGGCAACAATGGCAATTCCAAAAGGAGCTTCCCATCCTCCAAGCCCAATTGAAAGAGGACCTTCTTTATAAACAAGCCAAGCAATATAAATCGAAACGGTCATTAATCCAACTGCTGTTATGGAGCTAAGAATTCGCTGAGTGAGATGTTTTTTTGCAAATAAAATTAACAACGTTCCCATAAAAAATGGGATAATAATTGGCAACATGATTATATTATTCATCGTCAGAACCCCTTAACTTATCCAAGTCCTCTGTTTTGTTAACACGATAGGTTCGATAGGCGAGAACAACAAGGAATGCTGTAATTCCAAAGCTAATGACAATTGCTGTTAAGATCATGGCTTGTGGCAAAGGGTCTGTTGCCTCGCTACCAGAAAGATCAACGAGAGGAGGTACCCCTTGTCTCAAGCCTGCCATTGTTAGAAGCAACATGTGTGCACCATGTGAGATAAGCAAAATGCCAATAATAACTTTTAATAAACTTCTGCACAGAATAAAGTAAGTCCCAACTGCAAAAAGAACGCCTATGGCAATAAACATTAAGATTTCCATTTTGATTCATCCTCCGCAATTGTTACTGTAGCTGCCATTGCCATCCCAACAACAACTAGATAAATACCAAAATCAAACGGGACAGCTGTTGTTAACTCAACTTCTCCAAAGAATGGTAAGTCGAAGTAATCGAAATACTGAGTAAACATTTCATCACCGAAAACCGGACCAATGAGACCAACAAAAAGGGATACGAACAAACCGGTTGCTAAAATACCAGGGAATGAAAAACGAATAATCCGGTTCGCCACATTTCGATCAAAAATAAGATAGATCAATATAAACGCACTTGCAGTCATTAGCCCACCTATAAAGCCACCACCTGGATTATTGTGGCCTGCGAAGAACAGGTAAAAGGAAAAAGCAACGAGAAAGTAAATCGTAATCGTAATGAGAACTCGTTGCATGACGTCATGGGATTTTGAATACTTCACACGTCTTCGCCTCCTTTAAATCGAAGTTTGACCATCATCAAGATTGCTAAAGCAACGATTGCAAGGACAAGAACTTCTAAAATCGTATCGAGTCCACGAAAGTCAACTAAAATCACATTTACCATGTTCTTTCCACCAGCTAATGAATACGAATTCTCGATAAAGAATTCTGAGACAGGAGTGAACTTTGCATCATTTCGAAGGGCAAACGATGCTGTTCCAATTAAGAAAACCAACAGCCCCACACTAGCTGAAAGAGCAATGTGTAAAGATTTTCTTACTCTTGAACCTGTTTCCTGTACCATCTCGGGTAAATGTCTGAATGCTAATAACAAGAGTACAACAGTAACGGTTTCGATTAATAGTTGAGTGATTGCCAAATCTTGTGCACTAAAGACTGCGAAAAGTAAGGCTATTAAGAAGCCAACAACGCCTACAGTAATAATGAGTGGTATGCGCTCTTTCATAAATAAAAGGGCAATTGTACTTAGAATTGTTAAGAAGACGATTCCGTACAAAAACAACGGTGCTTCTTCTGTTTGTGTAAATGAGAGAGTAAAGCTATCAGAACGAATGAAGCTGTATGTTAACAAACTGACTATAAATAAAAGCATGTATGTGAAATAATCTTTTAATCGACCTGTCATTTGAACATTCGTTATCCATTCAGAGCTGGTAGATAATCCATTGAGACTTTTGTCATAAACTGAATTGAAAGGGTCGCGGTCATGTTGCATAATCCCAAGGTTTTTCCATTTTGAGTAGGTCATGTAGAGTGTTGTTCCAAATCCAATGACACCTAGCGACATAAGTAATTCTGTATTTAATCCGTGCCATAAGCTTAAGTTAATGGTTAGTTCTTCAGCAGGCAAATGAGGCAGGATACTTACAACTGCAGGTTCAATGACTGTAGGGACGAGTAAGTTAGGAAATAATCCTAAAATGATAACGAGTCCCACTAAAATAACAGGACTAATTAGCATGCCAAGCGGAGCTTCATGCACTTCTTTCGAGAAATTTTCTTTATTAAAAGTACCAAAAAACGTTTTAAAGAACAAAATGGCACAATATAAAAACGTAAATACGCTGGCAATCCAGGCAACTGCTAGTATGACAACGCCCCAAGTTTCGACACCAGCGACATTCATTGACGAAATGTGTAGAAGCTCTGTAAAGAACATTTCTTTACTAATAAAACCGTTAAAAGGGGGAATTCCAGCCATAGAGGCAAGTCCAATTAAGGAGATAGTAAATGTCACAGGCATAATGGCCATTAGACCACCTAATTTTTGAATATGTCTTGTGCCGGTTTCATGGTCAATGATACCAACCGCCATAAATAAACTACCTTTAAAGGTGGCATGATTAAACAAGTGAATAATCGCAGTCATAATTGCTGCTGAATAAACAAGATTTTCATCAATCGTTTCACCAGTAAAGGCTGCAGAGCCGAGCCCAAGTAAAACCATGAGTAAGCCTAATTGGCTAATGGTTGAAAACGCAAGAATCCCTTTTAGGTCTTTTTGTCGTACTGCCGAAACAGATCCCCAAATAAGTGTCATAAGACCTGTAACAACGATGATCCAAAACCATTCAGCTGCACCCGCAAAAATAGGTGTCATTCTTGCAACTAAATAAATCCCTGCTTTTACCATCGTAGCTGAATGAAGATAAGCACTGACAGGGGTAGGTGCTTCCATTGCATCTGGTAACCAAAAGTGAAATGGAAATTGAGCTGACTTTGTAAATGCTCCTAATAAGACTAAAATCATTGCTGGGATAAAGTATGGACTAGCCATAATAAGATCACGTTGATCGATTAGTGCTTGAATACTAAAGGTGCCGGTTTCTAAATAAAGAAGAATAAATCCAGCCATCATTGCAAATCCACCGAAAACAGTGACAAGCATGGACTTTCTAGCACCAAAAATGGATCCTTTATTTGTGAACCAATAGCTGATAAGTAATGCAGACGACAAACTCGTTATTTCCCAGAAAATATACAGTACGATAAGGTTGTCGGATAATACGATACCGAGCATCGCACCCATAAACATTAAAAGGTACACGTAGAAATTCGCAAGCTGTTCTTTTGTTTTATCAAGGTAAAATATCGAGTAAAGAACAACTAAAACGCCAATACCTGTAATTAACAAGGCAAACAACAGGCCTAGCCCATCTAGATATGCATCGAAGTTAATGTCTAAAGATGGAACCCAAGCCATTTCCTCTACTATGTAACCGCCATTAGCTGTATCTCCTAATCGAAAAACGAAATACATAAATAATGCTGCTGGTACGAGAATGGTAATCCAGCCTGTGTGTAAACGTTTTGTTAGCGGATAGATTAATGGAATGACAATGGCTGCAATAAATGGCAGCAAGATCGCAAGATGCAGGCTTGACATGTTTAACCTCCTTTATTTACTAACATGAATCTCCGCCATTATAGCGTAAAAAAATTAAAGTTGCACATTTTTTTACTTGACTTTTCGTAAACGTGAATTTCGTATTAAATAGGATGAGACACAACAAAAATAATGAAAAAAATGTATAAGATGTGATAAAAAACGCCACCTTTATAACAAAGGAGGCGTTTTATTATTCGCACGCGAACTAAAGTCTATGTATCAGCAGCTATATTGATTAGCATGTTTAGTGTAAGTTGGTATGTATGTGAAGAAAACGATCTTTATTCAAAAACTGTGACGGATCGAGAAGGCTTACAATTGCTCCAACAAAACGAAGAGCTATTTGCACCTCGTCAATATATTAAACTTGTCCCGGAGAGGGCTCCGTTAAAAAAAGAGGAAGCGAGGTAGATGCTTCCTTTTTTGTATTGCTATTTTTAAGACTGGTCGTAGGGATGTCAAATACTTAAGAAGTTAATTTTACCCGATCATGGAGTGAACGCTTGTACAATTCCTTGTAAATTAAGTCAATGAAATCTTGGTTTAAATTTAAATCAAGTGCTTTTCGATAGGTTTCAATTAAAAGCTCATCTGACAACTGTTCCATTTTCACTGCCTGCTTCTGAGCAGGTTCACCTCCTGTACAAACATACATACGACCATAATTGTTTGATTTCTTGTATCCTACCACGTTCCTTGTTGTAGAACAACCGTTCGTTTTATCCACATTCGACCGTGTATAACTTGTGGGTTATTTGTGGGTTAAGGTTGGACAACGTTAATGTACTAATGTTTATAACGTGTATAACGTTATCCACAGGTTTACTATTTGTGGGTTTTTGTCGAAAAATTTTAGCGATTTCCAGAATGCCTTGACGAAGGTCAAGGTTTTATTTGAAATATATGAGTGTAGCAGGTATAGTTGATGTTTGACTACAAGTTTTTTGATTGAAAGAAATGAGGTGCACATGTGTTTGATCGCCTAATGCCTGATCAATATGTGAAGAGTATATATGAGATTGATTTTACAAGTTTAAAAACTAAAGGAATAAAAGCTGTGATAACAGACTTAGATAATACACTTGTTGAATGGCATCGTGCGGAGGCAACGCCTGAAGTACAAGATTGGTTTAAACATTTAGATGAGTATGGCTTAAAAGTAACCATCGTCTCCAATAATAATGAGAAACGAGTTCGTGCATTCTGTGATCCTGAGAAGCGAGTTTTTATTCATAGTGCTAAAAAACCAAGAAGGAAAGCATTTCGACAAGCATGTGAGCGTATGCAAGTAAAGCCAGAAGAGACGGTAGTAATAGGAGATCAAATATTTACTGATGTCCTTGGAGGAAACCGAGCTGGTATACACACTATTTTAGTTGTGCCCGTTACACAAACAGATGATTGGATGACGAAAGCAAATCGAAAAATGGAACGCTTTGTCTTAAGGAAATTGAAAAAACGAGGGCTAGTGAAATGGGAGGATACGAAAAGGGATGAGTAAGAATGAAGAACACTACTTTTGTTCAGGGTGTGGTGTCCAAATACAAACAAGTGAACCGAAAAAAATTGGCTATGCTCCAGCTTCTGCCCTAACAAGAGAACATGTTGTATGCAAGAGGTGTTTTCGGTTAACGCACTATAATGAAATTCAGCCGAGTGGTATTTCAGACCAAGAATTTCTAGACTTAATTCATACGTTAAGTCATAAAGACGCATTAATTGTAAAGATTGTTGATGTTGTTGACTTATATGGTAGCTGGATATCGAGCATAAAGCGACTAATAGGAAATAATACGCTACTTCTTGTAGCAAACAAAATTGATTTGTTGCCTAAATCGTTAAACCGGAATAAACTCCAGCACTGGCTCATGCGTGAAGCGAGTCAACAAGGTTTAAAGCCTGCCAACAGTACAATTATTAGTACCGTCACTGGGGAAGGATTAGATGAAACCATTTCTCTTATTGAGGAAATGAGAAACGGTAAAGATGTTTACATTGTTGGAAGTGCAAACGTTGGGAAGTCTTCCTTTATCAACCAGCTTTTAAAACGACATGGTGATGAAGAGGACCCGCTCATTACAACTTCACATTTTCCAGGTACAACGTTGAATATGATCCAAATTCCACTAGATGAACAACAATCGCTTTATGATACGCCGGGAATTATTAATCGTCATCAACTTTCTCATTATTTGAGTGATAAGAGCTTAAAGCTTGTGACCCCAACAAAAGAAATTAAACCTATGGTCTATCAATTAAATTCTGGTCAAACCCTTTTTATAGGTGGTTTAGCAAGGTTAGACTTTATTAAAGGTGAGCCAACATCCTTTATTGTTTATGTATCCAATCGCTTAACGATTCATAGAACAAAATTGGAAAAAGCGGATCAGCTTTATCAAAATCATATTGGGGAGCTTCTTCAGCCACCAACCTCTGAAGATGAACAAGCTGTGTTTGATTTCAAAAGCCAAACATTTAAATTAAAGGATGGCTCAGTGGATATTGTTTTTTCTGGTCTTGGTTGGATTACGATTAAAGGTGCAGGGGTAACTGTAAATGCACATGCGCCAAAAGAGGTTGCCATTTCTCACCGTACATCGATTTTAGCGTAACCGGGTTTAGGAGGGGTTTAAGTGAAGAAATTTGCGTTAATTGGACAGCCACTAAGTCATAGCCTAAGCCCAAGTATTCATGCAGCTGCGTATCATGACTTGCAACTCCATGGGCACTATGATCTCTTGGAAACGGCGACTGAGCAAGTTGAAGGCGTCATTGAGTTAGTACGAACGGGGGAGATTGATGGCTTAAACGTGACCATCCCTCATAAAGTGACAGTAATGCCATTTTTAGACGCTATTGATGAAGACGCAAATGCCATCGGTGCGGTTAATACGATAAAAAAAGTAGGCGATCAAGTGATCGGCTACAATACTGATGCTCAGGGCTTTAAAGAGTCGTTACTAGAACGATTGCACATAAAAACTGTTAGGCAACAACGCATACTTGTCATTGGTGCTGGTGGAGCGGCAAGAGCCATTGTGCATACACTTGGTAAAGATGGAGCCGTGTTAACCATCGTGAACCGAACAATAAGTAAAGCAGAAGAGTTGGCAGGAATGTACCCGTTTGACGTAACTCACCTAACGATTGAAGCAGCGGAAATGATATTGAATCAATTTGATATTGTGATTAATACTACTTCTGTAGGGATGTCGTCCTTTACAAATAAATCGCCTATAAAGCTTGACCGATTGGCGAGCTCAACCCTTGTTTGTGATCTTATTTATAATCCGCTAGAAACGATCTTATTAAAAGAGGCAAAAAATCGAGGCAACGCTACACTGAACGGCGTAGGTATGCTCGTAAATCAAGCAGCTTTGGCTATTGAAATTTGGACTGGAAAGAAACCAAATCGCAAGTTGATGGAAGAAACACTGGTAAGAGAAGTAAGGAATTGATGGAGGAAGCTCATGTTAACAAATAAGCAGAAACGATTTTTGAGAAGTAAATCTCATCCCATCCAGCCGATTTTTCAGGTTGGAAAAGCGGGTGTGAATGAAAATATGATTACGCAAATAAATGAAGCACTTGAAGTAAGAGAGCTTATTAAAGTATCGATTTTACAAAACTGTATGGAAGATAAAGAAACGATCACAGCAGAAATGGTGGAAGGTACAGAAGCGCATGTCGTTCAAGTGATTGGTAGTACAATCATTCTATACAAAAAATCGGTAAACAATCCTAAGCTGCAATTACCAAATTAAACGTGGAGGTAAGCGGATGCGAAGAATTGGGTTGTTTGGTGGAACGTTTGATCCTCCGCACCATGGGCATTTATTAATTGCTCAAGAAGCACAACTTCAGTTAGGCCTAGACGAAGTGTGGTTTATTCCTGTTTCAAGCCCACCTCATAAAGTTCGAACAGAATTAACATCCGGTGCAGACCGACTGGCATTAACGAAAGCTGCTGTAAACGGGCATCCTGCATTTAAAGTGCTTGATTTAGAAATAGAACGTAAAGGGAAATCGTATACGTATGATACTGTGCGTGAGTTACGAGAGTTATATCCGCAAGCCCACTTTTATTTTCTTATTGGTGCTGATATGGTGGAACAATTAGATCATTGGTATAACATTAGCGAGCTAAAGAATATGGTGACATTTGCGGCGTTTGACCGACCAGGTTCGCATATTGATGATGCCACAGAAGTCACACGCATCCCGTTTCCACAAATCGATATTTCGTCATCGTTTATTCGCGAACGGGTTAGGGCTAAAATGCCAATACGTTATTTTGTGCCTGAGTTAGTTAGGAAATTTATAGAGGAGCAATCATTATATGACGGTAACACTAACAGAAGCATGGAACATCGTTCGTCGTCATTTACCAGAGAAACGTTTTAAACATACAGTTGGTGTACGTGATACAGCCATTCGCCTGGCAAAGCATTATTATGTTGACGAAAAAAAAGCAGAGTTAGCAGCCATTGTACATGATCTTTGTAAATACTTTGATACTGATGAAATGAAGCAAGGATTAGCTACTGTAGGAGAAAACCATTGGGCGGCGTGTGGAAGTGAGCTTCTTCACGCTCCATATGGTGCAATGTATGTGGAAAAAGAACTTGGTATAAAAGATAACGATATCCTCCAAGCCATTCGCTCTCATACAACAGGTAGGGCGGCTATGAGTCCGTTAGAGCAAGTTGTTTTTGTAGCCGATTATATTGAACCGAATCGTTCATTTGTTGGCGTAGACCAAGCCCGGAAGTACGCAACCGTTAGTCTTGATACTGCTTGTCTTTTTAGTTTAACGAATACAATTCAGTATTTACTCTCAAAAAGGTCACCTATTCACCCATATACTGTTGAAGCATATAATTACTACACATTGAAAGGGGAACACAAAGATTGAATTCATTTTTAAAATTAGCTGTTCATACAATAGACGATAAACGAGGGCATAACATCACGGCTCTCAACATGAAGGGAATCTCTCCCATTGCAGATTACTTTGTGATTTGTCACGGTAATTCAGAAAAACAAGTACAAGCCATTGCTCATGAATTGAAAAAAGTGTTTCAAGAAGAGGGCTTAGAAATTAAACGACTAGAAGGTTATGATCAAGCGCGTTGGGTCTTGCTGGATATAGGAGATGTGGTCGTCCATATTTTCCACAAAGAGGAACGTGTCTATTATAATTTAGAAAAGCTATGGGGTGACGCGCCGCCTGTCCCATTGCAAGAGGTTATTAGCCAATGATGAGACCTGGAGAGTCCGCAACTCTTACCGTAGTAAGAGAGGCTTCTTTTGGCTATTTCCTCTCAGACGGAAATGAAGATGTGTTGCTGCATAAAAATGATGTGACAGAAGCGATAGCGATTGATGATTCTTTGAACGTTTTCTTATATCACGATCACCAAAATCGTTTAAGTGCAACCATGAAGACACCTATCATTAAAGATGACGAGATTGACTGGTTAGAGGTCGTGCAGGTGCGGCCCACACATGGTGTGTTTGTTTATAACGGCATTTCACGAGATTTATTTATCTCTATGGATGAATTTCCACAAGATCGAAGCGAATGGCCAGAAAAAGGAGACCGTTTATGCTGCTCCCTTACATGGGATAAAAAAGGGCGTCTCATGGGACGACTCGTTAAAGGTGCACCAATAACCGATAAAGCCATACCGGCGGATCAGTCTTGGCTCAATCGTGAAGTGTCAGGTATTGTGTACCACTTTTTAGACGAAGGCGCAGCCATTTATGTAGAAGACGGTCCAATTGCTTTCTTACATCAAGATGAAGCCGATGGCATACCGAGGCTTGGACAACTGATTAAAGGACGTGTCCACTTTGTACGCGAAGATGGACGCATTAATATTACTCAGCGTTTAAAGCGAACCGATCAGCAAGACATTGATGCGAAAAAAGTGTTAATGTATCTAGAGAGTCGACGTAATCAAGCGATGCCCTTAACGGACAAATCAGCACCAGAAGATATTGAGCGTGCGGTAGGAATGAGTAAAGCAGCGTTTAAACGAGCTCTTGGGAAGCTTATGAAACAAAAGCTTATTGAGCAAAAAGATGGATTTACCCATAAAGTAAAATGAACGGAAGATTGATTGCATGAAACCTTATATACATTTCGCGCACATCTATGATCATTTAATGGCTCACGTAGAGTATGACCAGTGGTTAATTTTTATGGAAAACGTTTTTAAAGAGAGAAAGGTTCAAGTATCAAAAGTGCTTGATGTTGGCTGTGGAACAGGTGAGCTTATGCTCCGTATGCATCAAGCTGGTTTCGTTACAACTGGGCTAGACATCTCGGAGGATATGCTAGCGATAGCACATCAAAAATTAGAAGCTGCTCACATTCAGCCGCAACTTTTTCAAGAGGATATGAGTCAATTTTCTCTTCCTGAAAATTATGATGCAATAACCATTTTTTGTGATTCGTTAAACTATCTTGAAAAAGAAGAAGATGTAAAGCGTGTTTTTTCACGTTGTTACAATGCCTTACACAAAAACGGCATTTTACTTTTTGATGTTCATTCCCCTTTTAAAATACAGCAGTTTTATCAGGCTACATTTGCAGACGAACAAGATGGTGTTGCCTATATGTGGCACTCATTTGCTGGGGAAGAACCACTAAGTGTAGAGCATGAACTTACATTTTTTATTGAGACGGAGAATGGTCTATATGAGCGCGTCGAAGAGCTTCATAAAGAGAGAACGTTTGACGTAGCTACGTATACAAAGTGGTTGAAAGAAGCGGGTTTTACAGATATTCGTATAACAGGTGATTTTAATCAGTTCGAGCTTCATGATCAAACAGAAAGAATTTTCTTTTCTGCCCAGAAAAAGCAGGAAATGAGCAATTAATAGCGAAAAAGTTAAAATAAGTTAGGAAAACCTAACTTATTTTAACTGAAATTCCTGCGCTAGCTTTTTCTTCTCCGTTGCATATTTTTCTTCAGTCAAACGAAACAATGATCCAAATCCCTCTCCTAATAATTGATCTAAATGAGCAATGCCGACCCCTGTAATACCTCCTGGAACACATACTCGCTCTTGTAATGTTGGAAGTGTGTAATACCCCTCTTGTAACAATTTCCCTAAACCAATTAACATGGATGTCGTTAATTCTGTTGCTTCTTTTTCACCTAATGGCGTCTCTGATACAGCTCCTTCAATAAATCGCTGCGCCATAAATGCAAAAAATGCAGGCCCACAACTTACAATATCAGAAGAAACTCGGGTAACATCCTCATCAATAAACAAAGGTCGCGATATGGATGAGACAAAGGAAATGATCGCTTCTTCATCAGCACTCGTGCAACGAGAACTAAAACTAACAAGGGTAGAACCGGACTGAGCTCGGTTTAAAATGCTCGGGATAATACGGGCTACTTTACAAGGGAAAAGCTCTTCTAAATGGTGAATGGATACTGGGCTCGTTATAGAGATTACTACATGTTCACTTACTAAATAAGGAGCGACTGTTGGTGTTAAGCCCGGAATATCCTTTGGTTTTACACAAACGAAAATCCATTTACACTGTCGCGTTAACTCTTCAATATTAGAAGCAATATGAATAGCTGGGTAGGTTTCTTTTATCTTTATTGCTTTTTCAATTGTCCGATTCGTAATGACAATGTCTTCTTCTTTTATTGTCTTCGCTTCAAGTAACGTATCAATGAGCATACTGCCCATACTTCCTGTTCCAATAAAGCCAATCTTCATCCGAATTACCTCCTTTAAGACGTAGCTTTACTCATGTTATGCGCCCATGCTTGGTTAACATTCATACAAATTAGTAGAGGAGGGTTAAAAGGTGAAGAGCCTGTTGCATTATGTAAAACAACAGTATCTACTGATTGTGATCATTGTGGGAGTCGTTATGATGCTTATCTTCTTTCTTTTTAATCGAAGCGATACAAAAGCGAACGGCGAAGGTGCTTTTGAGACAGACTCCTTTAAAACAATGGACTTAGAGGAGGATTTAATAGATGACGTGCCGCTTGTGTTAATGGTTGATGTGAAAGGTGCTGTGAAGCTACCTGGGGTCTATACGTTTACTGAAGGAGATCGAATTGACGATGCTATAAAGAGAGCTGGAGGTTTTACAGAGGATGCTGAAGAAATTCATGTTAATCTAGCTCTTAAACTTCTAGATGAGCAAGTAATTTACGTTCCGGAAATGGGAGAGGCGCCTGTTGAAATAGAACAGTATTGGAAAGAAGCAGGTGATGGAGAGTCTGGAAAAGTCAATTTAAACACAGCGACGATTGAAGAACTGCAAGGTCTAACAGGGATTGGTCCTGCAAAAGCTGCCTCAATTGTTTCCCATCGAGAAGAACACGGCCCCTATCAAACCATTGACGATTTGAAAAATGTCAGTGGAATAGGTGAAAAATCTTTTGATTCTTTAAAAGATTTTATAGAAGTGAACTAATCCACTATTTGACGCTTTCTTTTATTCATTTTACACTCTTATATATGTAAGAGAAAAGGAGTACAAACATGGAACGAATTTCGTGGGATTTATATTTTATGTCACAAAGCCAATTGCTTTCATTACGAAGTACGTGCCCGAGACTGAAGGTGGGCGCGACAATTGTTAGAGAAAAGCGTATTATTGCAGGTGGCTATAATGGCTCTGTAACAGGGTCTGATCACTGCTTAGATCAAGGGTGTTATGTCGTTGACGGACACTGCATAAGAACCGTTCACGCAGAAGTAAATGCATTATTACAGTGTGCTAAGTTTGGTGTGCCAACAAAAGGTGCGGAAATTTATATTACCCACTTTCCGTGTGTGCATTGCGCAAAGTCATTAATACAAGCAGGTATTTCCAAAGTGCATTATGCCAATGATTACAAAAACCAGCCTTATGCAGAGCAATTGTTTGCAGAAGCAGGAATTGAGTGTATAGAAGTAGAGCTAGATCCAACTGTATTTGATACACTGTTTCACGATAAGCTCTCATTAACAACTGAATTACTACAAGAAGTAGAAGAGCTTGGGATATCAAGTGATCGGTTAGAAGAATTTGTTACAAAAACAAAAACATTGTATTTTTCAAAAGCAAGTGAATAAAGCATTTATCTCCTTTTTATCTGCTATCTCCGCTATCTTATTTGTTGTTCAACTAGAATCTACTCTCGCTTTAATTTTTTTACTCATCGCTCTTGTTCTTTCCTCTTATTCGTTTAGTAAAGGGGAAAGAGCAGCTCCTCTCTTTTTTCTTTTACCTTTTAGCCTGTACCTTTGCTCGACATCTTTTATTGACGACCGTAATGCTTCCTCTTTAAAACCAGGACCGACATCCCTTACTTTTTATGTGAAAGAAGCGCCCTATATAAACGGCAGTCAGTTAACAACAACGATTAAAACAACTGACGGAGAAACCTTGTTGCTAATGGGCTACGCTAAGGAAGAGGTAGAGCTCTATCGTCCAGATATGAGTGTAGGGAACATCTGTCAAGCTAAGGGGGATCTAACGCAACCCACAGCTGCAAGAAATCGCTATGGATTTGACTATCGTCAGTTTTTGTATTATCAGCATATACATATGCTATTTCGCGTTACCCAACTGGCTACCATTTCATGCAAATCAATTGATTCACAGTCTTTTGTTACAAAAGTGCAAAAGTATAGACATAACGCAACACAACGGCTACAGGAGCAACTACCACCGTCATTGAGTGGCATTGTACTTGCTTTAACATTTGGAGAGCGTCGCTATCTAGCTCCTGATGTCATAGAGGCTTATTCGAAGCTCGGTGTTATTCATTTACTGGCTATATCGGGTCTGCATGTGGGCATACTGACAGGGTCAATTTTTTATCTTTTAATACGAATTGGTATTCCAAGAGAAGTTGTTTTTATTAGTTTGCTTGCGTTTCTTCCTGTTTTTATTATTCTTACTGGTGCATCACCCCCTGTAATCCGAGCAGCAATTATGACGATGATTTACTTTTTCCTCGTGCTTCTTCGTGTACCTATTCATCCTTTTTATGGATTTTCAGCCATTTTCCTTCTTTATTTGCTCGTCCAACCGTATGCGCTATTTCAATTAGGTTTTCAACTATCCTTCCTTGTTTCATTTACACTCCTTCTCATGCAAAAGCCAATTATGGACCGGTACCATTCTTATGGAAAGCGACTTTTTTGTGTGACAACAATTGCCCAATTAGTCGGGTTGCCTTTAATCGCCTATCATTTCTTTCAATGGTCACCCCTTAGTTTACTGATTAATCTTGTCTACATTCCATTTATTTCCCTCTTTTTACTCCCTTACAGTTTTTTTCTCGTATTTATAAGTGAGCTTCCTATCATTCCAATTGATCCCCTTGTAATGGCATCAGAAACCTTAATGGTATGGATACACAAATGGGTCGTTGAGCTAGGCAATAATGTATATATGTGGGTGATAGGTCGGCCAACGATAGTTCAAATGATGGTATTATATGGCTTTCTAGTAGCCATTGCACTTCTATGGGAAAAGCAGTCTTACTGGACGTGGGTTGCGATCGGTTTATTTTGCGTTGCTTTAACGGTGCCAGCCCAGTTACCAAAATTCAATGGAAACGCAGTTATTACTATGCTTGACGTAGGGCAAGGAGATAGTTTTCTCATTGAAACACCAAATCGAAAAGAAGTCTATCTTATTGATACTGGTGGCGTTATGACGTTTGCCACAGAGGATTGGGAACAGAGGAAAAAAACTTTTGACACAGGAAAGGACATTGTTGTGCCTTATTTAAAGGCAAAAGGGATTAAATCACTAACAGGTCTCATTTTAACTCACGGTGATTTTGATCATATAGGTGGGGCTAAAGGGATTTTGGAGAATGTACATGTTGAATACGTATATTATCCAGAAGGAGAACTCGAAAAAGAAATTGAAGTCGAATTATTTGAACAAGTAGATGACGAAAAAATGGTTTTAGTTAAAGCGGGGGATATGATTTCGAATCAATTTTATGTTCTTCATCCATCGAGTGATCGAATATGGAGTGGAAATGATCAGTCCATAGTGCTTTATGGTTCCTTTCACAAACAATCTATTTTATTTACCGGCGATTTAGAAGAAGAGGGTGAGAATCATTTACTTAAGGGCTTTCCTAATTTAAAAGTAGACATCTTAAAAGCTGGTCATCATGGTAGTCGGACATCAACTCAAGAATCGTTACTTGATCAGCTTAAACCTAACATCGCACTCGTATCAGCAGGAGTGAACAATCGATTTGGTCATCCCCATCCAGAAGTACTAGAGCGACTGCATACACGAGATATTCATGTCTATCAAACAAATATCCACGGATCAGTCGAACTTTCTATTAGAAGCGATGGCATCTCCATTCATAAAAGTGTGCCGCAAGCAGCAAATGAAAAAACAGCTCCCAAATAGACAGACTAAGCAGGTTTCTTATGTACGAAGGTTCAATGGAACCATCCATGCGGAAACGTTTTCTTTTTAGTCAAATAAAAGGAGCTGTTTTTTCTGTGGGTGGTTAGTGTGTGGCCACGTCCACAATATTAGCGATTACAAAAATTAATGCAAAAAATCCAAAAGAGGCAACAAAACCAACAACAGAAGGGACAATGTCATTTGCTTTGTCTTGTACGTCTTTTTCAAATTTATTCATTTCTTGCACCTCCTCTACGAAGTAAGTATACGTGATTTTAAAGTAAATGAAAAGGTACGATCGTGGTTAGCCCAACGTTTTACAAAATAAAGCGGATATCAGCACCGAACAATCATTCATTGCATATGGTGAAAGTAAGAAATAAAGGTCGCCCGCTTTTAACGGGAAGTCCTAGGGTCTTCGTTAGAAGCGTTCATTATAGATAGGGGGAGAGGATATCTCTCCCTTGCTCATTTGCTAAAAAGTGACTAAACTAGAGTGGATGAGCATGAGATTGGAGTTATACATATGACGATTTTAACAACAATAAAACAGTTAAAGCGTGATACGCTACAAAGAGTCTATTTTCTTTATGGCGTTGAAACATTTTTAATAAATGAGTTTGTTGATAAAGTTCATCAGTTATTGTTTACTGAAGAAGATGAATCAATGAACGATATTCGCTTTCAATTAATGGACACACCTATTCAAGATATTGTCGAGGAAGCAGCAACAATACCTTTTTTTTCAACCCATAAACTCGTTGTTGTGAATGATTTTCATTTAGTATCTAGTCAAAAAGTGAAAGCAAAAGTTGAGCATGATGTACAAGCGTTAGAAGAGTATTTAGCATCGCCAGCCGATTCGACGGTTCTTCTTATTATAGCCCCGTATGAGAAAATTGATGAGCGGAAAAAGCTAACGAAACGATTAAAAAAAGAAGTTACAACGGTAGAGTCTAACCCGTTAAATGAAGAGCAAGTGAAGCAGTGGATTGCAAATTCTCTAAATGAAAACGGGTTTCATATTGATCAGCGGGCATCACAACTTCTGTTTTCAAGAGTGGGCTCCAATTTAATGTTGCTGGAGAAGGAATTGGAGAAATGCATGCTTTATACAGCAGATAGAAAACATATAGTGGAGCAAGATGTGAAAGAGCTAGTCGCAGAAACGGTAGAGGAGAGCATCTTTTCCGTGGTTGAGAGTGTTGCATTAGGGAAAACCGAGCGTGCGTTGCTTGTCTATCATAAATTATTGCGTCAAAAAGAAGAGCCACTCGCGATTCTCGCCTTGTTAACGAGACAATTCCGTAATTTACTTTATGTGAGGATTAGACAAGAAAAAGGCTATGGACAAAAAGAAATAGCTAGTCAATTAAAGTTGCACCCATATGTTGTTCAGCTTGCTCTTCAGCAAACGAAGCGTTATTCAAAACCTTACTTACGTCGAGCGTTAATCGCGTGTGCAGATACAGATTACGCTATAAAAACAGGTAGAGATGTAAAGGAGCGAGCAGTTGAACTACTTCTTATTTCATTGAGTATGTGACCATAATAAAAACGACTCACCAATTGGTGAGTCGTTTTTATTGTTTTATAAACAGTAGGTCTTATGCAGACAAGCTGTTTAATTTTTTTGCAAGACGAGATTTTTGACGAGCTGCAGCGTTTTTATGGATAAGTCCTTTTGTTGCGGCTTTATCAATCTTCTTCGTTGCTTCAGCAAAAGCAGTTTTTGCTTCTTCTGCATTACCGTTAGAAGCAGCAGTTTCAAAGTTCTTAACTGCAGAACGTAAAGCAGATTTTTGCGCTGCGTTTTGCACGCGACGTTTATCGTTTGTTTTAACACGTTTAATAGCAGATTTGATGTTTGGCATTTATTTCACCTCCGTCATAAAATGGCCTATGCGAAGGCCTCTCTAGATCACTGTTTCAGCAGTACAACACTCTGCATTTTATCAAACATACTCCACGAATGCAATACAAAGTGTTGAAGTCTTCTATCTTCTGAATGTTTTCTTTTTGACTCGGTCATATTAAAGGCATGACATTGACGAAGGAGAAGCGATAAAATGGGAAATTTAAACATGGAACCGTATGCGATTCGTACAGATCTTGCACTTGAAGCACATGAAATGGTTGTGGAGGAACAAGTTAATCAAAATGTGAAAGAGCCGACTAAAGTTGATGATGTGCTAGTAGTAGAAGAAACAATAGCGAATGTGAAAGTAACAAAAGTGAAAATTGGTGCAAAGGGTGCAGAACGCTTAGGGAAACAAGCTGGGAACTATTTAACCTTTGAAGCTCAAGGTATAAGGCAAAAAGATACCGAATTACAGGCAGACCTTGAACGAGTGTTCGCGAACGAGTTCTCTGCTTTCTTAAAACGCTCCTCAATTCACGAAGACGCTACATGCTTAATTGTTGGACTGGGAAATTGGAATGTGACACCTGATGCTCTGGGACCCCTCGCGGTAGAAGAGATTCTAGTCACAAAGCATCTATTTAAACTTGCACCAGAAGAAGTTCAAGATGGATATCGCTCAGTTAGTGCCATTACCCCTGGCGTTATGGGTGTAACTGGTATTGAGACAAGTGATGTTGTCTTTGGTGTTATTGAAAAAACAAAACCAGACTTTTTAATCGTCATTGATGCACTCGCTTCACGATCCATTGAACGGGTCAACACAACGATTCAAATAGCGGATACAGGCATACACCCAGGTAGCGGTGTAGGAAATAATCGAAAAGCAATGAATCAAGAAACACTTGGTATTCCAGTTATCGCCATCGGCATACCGACTGTTGTTGATGCAGTGACCATTACTTCTGATGCCATTGATTTTGTTCTTAAGCATATGGGCAAAGAAATGCGTGAAGGAGATAAGCCATCAAGACGATTAGCACCTGCTGGTATGACGTTTGGAGAGAAGCGGACACTAACAGATGAAGACCTACCCGATGAAGCTGGTCGAAAAGCTATTTTAGGTATGGTAGGAGGATTGGAAGTGGAAGAGAAGCGCAGACTTATTCAAGAAGTACTTGCTCCTCTCGGGCATAATTTAATGGTCACACCTAAAGAAATAGACGTTTTTATAGAAGATATGGCTCACGTGGTTGCTGGGGGATTGAATGCAGCTCTACATGGAAAAGTGAACCAAGAAAATGTCGGAGCGTACACAAAATAAGACGTGAGAGGAGCTGTCTCAATGATTTTGAGTATAGCTCCTTTTTTAAAAGTAACCAAGATGCCTCTTTAAACAGGTTTTTAATTTGCCAAATGAAAAGGATTTGTTCTGATCCTATTCTTCTCGCATACAGTATACAAATGGACAGGCTGTTTGAATCGGGCTAGAGAGGATGAGCGACATGAAAACTGCGAAACGTCGATTTTTCTTATTATTTTTTAGTATTTTATTTGGCTTGATGATGGGTGTGCAGTTAATGAGTGAATATGCAGGGTTAAATGAACCAAAGCCATTAAACATAGAATTAATAGAAAAGGAAGAAGAGAACCAGCTTCAGCCAGTGTCTCCAGCGCAAGAAGTAGTGGTTGAAAAGAAACCTTTGACAACGGATCGAGAAGAAAAAGGATTATCAAATTTATTCTCAGACTTAGGTTCGACGTTAGCAGACCAAACAGAAGGTGCAACACGGTCAGGGTTGGAGAAAGTGGTTTCCATTGTACAAGGAAGCGTTAATAAAGACGATAGGTAGGTCAATCAAAAGCTTTTATTGCTGGTGTGCCTTAACCTTGTTATAATAAGGGATAGTGTAAATGCAGGTTTTTTAGGGGTGAAGGCAAACGAATGAAAAAGGATCAAAATTTAGAGCGTCAATCCAGAATTCGTAATTTCTCGATTATTGCTCACATTGACCACGGTAAATCAACGCTGGCTGATCGGATATTGGAACGAACCGGCGCATTAACAGACCGAGAAATGAAAGACCAGACGCTTGATGCAATGGATCTTGAAAGAGAACGTGGCATTACAATTAAACTAAATGCGGTTCAGTTGAAATATAAAGCGAAAGACGGAGAAGAGTATATCTTTCATTTAATTGATACACCAGGACATGTCGATTTTACATATGAAGTCTCACGAAGCTTAGCTGCTTGTGAAGGTGCTCTGTTAATTGTTGATAGTGCGCAAGGAATTGAAGCTCAAACATTGGCCAATGTGTATTTAGCGTTGGATAATGATTTAGAAATTCTTCCTGTTATTAATAAAATCGACTTGCCAAGTGCAGAACCGGAACGTGTTAAGCAAGAAGTTCAAGATGTTATTGGGCTAGATGCTTCTGATGCTGTGCTCGCATCTGCAAAAAACGGAATCGGTATTGAAGAAATTCTCGAACAAGTAGTAGAAAAGGTACCGGCACCGACTGGAGATCCAAGTGCTCCATTAAAAGCACTTATTTTTGATTCTCTTTATGATCCATATCGAGGTGTTATTGCCTACATTCGAATTGTGGAAGGCACGGTTAAGCCAGGGCAAAAAATTCGCATGATGCAAACAGGCAAAGAGTTTGAAGTCAACGAAGTAGGTGTGTTTACACCGAAAGCGATAAAATGCGATGAACTGTCTGTAGGAGATGTTGGGTTTTTAACAGCAGCTATAAAAAATGTAGGGGATTCCCGTGTAGGGGACACGATTACAAGTGCAGTTACACCGGCTGACGAGCCATTACCAGGTTATCGTAGAATGAACCCAATGGTATACTGCGGCCTTTACCCAATCGATACGGGAGAATATAATGATCTTCGCGAAGCGCTAGAACGTTTGGAACTAAACGATTCCTCGTTGCAATATGAGGCAGAAACATCTCAAGCATTAGGCTTCGGCTTTCGTTGTGGATTTCTTGGCTTACTACACATGGAAATTATACAAGAAAGAATTGAACGAGAGTTTGGTATCTCTCTAATTACAACAGCTCCATCTGTTATTTATAATGTAACGTTAACGGATCAGGAAACGGTTAAAATTGATAACCCAGCTAACATGCCTGACGCACAAAAAGTGGATCATGTTGAAGAGCCTTATGTGAAAGCGACGATTATGGTCCCAAATGATTACGTTGGCGCTGTAATGGAACTCTGTCAAGGTAAGCGCGGTGTGTTTATGGACATGCAGTACTTGGATGAAGTACGCGTACAGATCATTTATGAAATCCCACTTTCAGAAATTGTGTATGACTTTTTTGATCAGCTTAAGTCTAATACAAAAGGCTATGCATCCTTTGACTATGAGCTTGTCGGCTATCGAGCATCTAAGCTTGTGAAAATGGATATTTTGTTAAATGGTGAAAAAGTCGATGCACTATCTGTTATTGTTCATCGCGATTCTGCTTATGAACGTGGAAAAATCATTGTTGAGAAATTAAAAAAATTAATTCCACGACAGCAATTTGAAGTTCCTGTTCAAGCAAGTATTGGCACAAAAGTCATTGCTCGTTCGACGATAAAAGCCATGCGTAAAAACGTTCTTTCAAAATGTTACGGTGGAGATATTTCCCGTAAACGTAAGCTTCTAGAGAAGCAAAAAGAAGGAAAGAAACGTATGAAGGCTGTCGGGAACGTTGAAGTTCCTCAAGAAGCTTTTATGGCAGTATTACGAATGGACGAGGATTAAGAATGAAAAAGCCGGCTATTTCAGTTGGCTTTTTTCTTATTAGGAGGTAAAGGTATGGGGGATTCGATTTATATCCATATTCCGTTTTGTGAACATATTTGTCACTACTGTGATTTTAATAAAGTCTTTCTAGAAAACCAGCCTGTCGATGCATATGTTGACGCACTTATAAAAGAAGTGCAGCGATCACCACAAGCTAGAGAACAGCGTCCGATTCGCACGATTTATATTGGTGGAGGAACGCCAACTGCACTTACGGCTAAACAACTAGAAACGTTATGTCAAGCGCTGCACAAAGAGTTGAATTTAAGCGCGCTTATTGAATGGTCTGTCGAAGTCAATCCCGATAGTGCTACAGCAGACCGGCTTAACGTTATGAAACGTTTCGGTGTAAACCGATTAAGCTTAGGGGTTCAAACATTTTCACAACCGATTTTAACGGAAATCGGACGAACACATTCTCCAGAAGGTGTTCATGAGGCAATTCAAAAAGCACGAGAAAGTGGATTTACTAATCTCTCTGTTGATTTAATGTTGGGGCTTCCGAATCAATCGGTTGCAGATTTTAAAGAGTCTCTAGAGAAAGCACTTGAACTAGATGTAGAGCACATTTCTGCTTACATGTTAAAAGTCGAGAAACAAACGGTGTTTTACAACCGTAAAAAGAAGGGGACGTTATCTTTGCCTCCAGAAGAAGATGACGTTGCGATGTATGATCTATTAACGGAAATGACAAAAGCTCACGGTCTTTATCAGTATGAGCTGAGCAATTTTGGTAAGCCTGGCTATGAGAGCCAACACAATCTAGTCTACTGGAACAACTTGTCATATGCAGGGTTCGGTGCTGGTGCATCTGGTTACGAAGGACGCGTGCGCTACCAAAACATTAATCCAATTCAAAAATATATAGATGCTATCAATCAAAATGGCAGTGCCCACTACCGCAGACATGATGTTTCAACAGCAGAGTATTTAGAGGAAGCTGTCTTTCTTGGTTTACGAAAACGAGCTGGTATTAAAAAGGCAGACTTTAAAGAGCGCTATGGGTTTGACTTGGATCAATTGTTTAAAGATGAGATTGCTTCAGGTGTAAAGAAAGGTCTGCTTAAAGATGGAGAAACGACGCTTGCGTTAACAGAAGAAGGGTTATTGCTAGCGAATGAAGCATTTGAATTATTTGTGGCTTCACTTGATGAGACGCTTTATTCATAGTTAAAACGTGTTTTTTAATTGACAAAAGAGATGCCTTTTGATAGTGTAACTATAGCATTAGCACTCAACAGCATAGAGTGCTAACAGGGAGGTGCTAGGAATGTTAACTGAAAGACAACTCTTGATCTTGCATGCAATCGTTGACGACTATGTACGTTCCGCTGAGCCAGTTGGTTCTAGAAGCATCTCTAAGCGTGCTGATGTCCAATTCAGCTCAGCAACGATACGGAATGAAATGGCCGACTTGGAAGAGCTTGGTTTTCTTGATAAGCCGCACAGCTCTGCCGGACGAGTTCCTTCTCAAAAGGGCTATCGTTACTATGTAGACCATTTACTATCTCCGCATCGATTAACAGTAGCTGAACGTTCGAGGCTGTCCACAATTGCCTCAGCGAAAATACAAGCGATTGAAGAAGTGTTCCAAGAGTCGGCACGAATTTTATCAGAAATGACAAGCTATGTGTCGATTGTTCTAGGATCTGAGCTGTCTAATGAGCGATTGCAAAAGATTCAAATCGTTCCGCTTGAGGGAATGAAAGCCATCGTTATCTTAATCAGTGAAACAGGTCATATTGAAAACCATATTGTGCTATTAGATGAACATGTCACGACAGAAGACTTAGAACGAACAGTCAATCTCTTAAATGAGCGGTTACGTGGTGTGGCATTCTCACAGTTGCAACAGAAAATTCATCATGAACTAAATCATCTTTTTAAAGCCCATGTAAGAAATTATAAGCAAGTATTAGGTATGCTTGAACCAACACTTTCACCAGCTATTACAGAAAAACTGATCTTTTCGGGCCGCTCGAATTTAATGGAGCAGCCAGAGTTTCAAGATATTGAAAAGATGAGAATGGTTTACCGAGCGCTTGAAGAAGAAACATTGCTTTATGATTGGTTGAAAACACAGCATGTGAATGGATTAAATGTTTCAATTGGAAATGAAAATCAGCTAAAGGCACTGGATGAATGTAGTATCGTCACGGCATCCTTTGCGATAAATGGGCAGCACGTCGGCACATTAGGTGTCATTGGTCCGACACGCATGGAATATCGCCGCATGTTAAAAGTAGTCGATTCATTATCAAAGAATATGTCAAAGCTACTAACGGATCATTAAACGTCATGTCTAAGTAGTGGTATAAGCTGCTACTTAACATACATAAAAACGCAAGAGCAACAATGATTGCGTCTTGTGAACATTTTTTGATATCCTGACGAAGGGTAGCAAGAGATGTACATGAGTATTGATTTTAGCAGGAGGTGAACAAGATGCCAGAGCAAAACAAAAATGAAGCTGAAGAAAAACAAGAACATGGCACTGAAGAAGTAGTAGAAGACAATCATTCTGAAGAACATATGGATGAACAGAGTGAGAATGTTCAAGAAGAACAAGAAGCTGAAGTTGTTCATCCTCTTGAAGTAGAATTAAAAGAAGCAAATGATCGACTCGCTCGAACGAAAGCTGATTATGATAACTTCAGAAGAAGAACAAAAGAAGAGCGTGAAGCTCAACTTAAATATAAATCTCAAACGTTAATTGAGAAGTTATTACCAGCTCTCGATAACTTTGAGCGTGCCCTTGCTGTAGAGCCGCAAAGTGATGAAGCAAAACAACTTCTTCAAGGAATGGAAATGGTATACCGACAAATTGAAGACGCGCTTCAAAATGAAGGTGTAACGGTCATTCCGACAGAGGGAGAAACATTTGATCCTCATTTGCACCAAGCAGTGATGCAAGTAGAAGAAGAGGGTTACGAACGTAATCAAATTGTTGCTGAACTACAAAAAGGATATCAATTAAAAGATCGTGTCATTCGCCATTCAATGGTTAAAGTGAATTCATAGGCTTAGGAGGAAAAAATATGAGTAAAATTATTGGAATTGACTTAGGTACAACGAACTCATGTGTAGCAGTAATGGAGGGTGGCGAAGCAACGGTTATCCCGAATCCAGAAGGTAACCGCACGACACCATCTGTTGTGGCTTTTAAAGATGGAGAGCGTCTAGTAGGAGAAGTTGCGAAACGCCAAGCGATTACAAATCCGAACACAGTAATCTCCATTAAGCGTCATATGGGTACTGATTACAAAGTAGAAGTAGAGGGTAAGAGCTACTCTCCACAAGAACTTTCTGCGATCATTTTACAGAAGCTTAAATCAGATGCTGAAGCCTATTTAGGTGAGAAAGTAACGAAAGCCGTTATTACGGTTCCAGCTTACTTCAACGATTCTCAGCGTCAAGCGACAAAAGATGCTGGTAAAATTGCAGGTTTAGAAGTAGATCGTATTGTCAATGAGCCGACTGCTGCAGCACTTGCATACGGTTTAGAAAAAGAAGAGGATCAAACGATTCTTGTTTACGACCTTGGTGGTGGTACATTTGACGTATCTATTCTTGAACTAGGCGATGGTTTCTTTGAAGTTAAAGCAACGTCTGGTGATAACAAGTTAGGTGGAGATGACTTTGATGATGTGATCATGGATCATCTTGTAGCAGAATTCAAAAAAGAAAACGGCATTGACTTATCACAAGATAAAATGGCTATGCAACGTTTAAAAGATGCGGCAGAAAAAGCGAAAAAAGATCTTTCTGGCGTAACCCAAACTCAAATTTCGTTACCGTTTATTACAGCAGACTCTACTGGTCCAAAGCATTTAGAGATGAACTTAACCCGTGCGAAGTTTGATGAGATCTCAAGTGATCTTGTAGAACGTACGCTAGCACCGACTCGCCGTGCCCTTTCTGATGCTGGTCTTTCAGCTTCTGAAATTGACAAAGTCGTTCTTGTTGGTGGTTCTACTCGTATTCCTGCTGTACAAGAAGCAATTAAACGTTTAACAGGTAAAGACTCTCACAAAGGAGTAAATCCTGATGAAGTGGTTGCACTTGGTGCTGCAATTCAAGCAGGTGTTTTAACAGGTGATGT
The DNA here is from genome assembly GCF_004375095.1 of Shouchella oshimensis. Lineage (NCBI taxonomy): Bacteria > Bacillati > Bacillota > Bacilli > Caryophanales > Bacillaceae > Shouchella > Shouchella oshimensis. The sequence continues at coordinate 519,410 of NZ_SNUX01000003.1, forward strand.
AAAAGACGTCGTTCTACTTGACGTTACACCATTATCTCTAGGTATTGAAACAATGGGCGGTGTGTTTACGAAATTAATCGAGCGTAATACAACCATCCCTACATCTAAATCACAAACATTTTCAACAGCTGCTGATAACCAGCCTTCTGTAGATATCCATGTGCTTCAAGGTGAACGTGAAATGGCTGCAGATAATAAAACCCTTGGTCGTTTCCAGTTAAACGATATCCCACCGGCACCACGTGGTGTTCCACAAATCGAAGTGAGCTTTGATATTGATGCGAACGGTATCGTAAACGTAAAAGCGAAAGATCTTGGTACAAATAAAGAGCAATCTATTACCATTACATCTTCATCAGGTCTTTCAGATGAAGACATCGAAAAAATGGTTCAAGATGCAGAAGAAAATGCAGAAGCGGATAAGAAGCGTCGTGAGCAAGTCGAACTTCGCAATGAAGCAGACCAGCTTGTATTCTCAACTGAAAAAACATTAACGGACCTTGGCGATAATGTGGATCAAGGGGAAAAAGAAAAAGCGGAAGCTGCTAAAGATAAGTTAAAAGCAGCACTTGAAAGTGATAATGAAGAAGAAATCAAAACCGCTAAAGACGAGCTTCAAGAAATCGTCACAGCTTTAACTACGAAAATGTATGAGCAAGCAGCACAAGCGGCACAGGCACAACAAGGCGCTGAAGGCGAAAACGCTAGCCAGCAGGATGATAATGTTGTCGATGCTGAATATGAAGAAGTAAATGACGACGAAAAGAAATAAGTGTAATGAGAAAAGTCAAAGTCAGTTTCAAGGGCTTTGACTTTTTTTTTAAGAAGTCTTTTATGCCAGTTGCGCGAAAGACTTGACTGATGATAAGATGAACGTTATGTGAGAATAGGTAAAGCAGCGAGAATGCTTTGTAGTCGGGAGGAAAACCGTGAGTAAACGAGATTTTTATGAAGTGTTAGGTGTTAGCCAAAATGCTTCTGAAGACGAAGTGAAAAAAGCATACCGAAAATTAGCTCGCCAATACCACCCTGATGTGAATAAAGAAGAGGGTGCAGAAGCGAAATTTAAAGAAGTTAAAGAAGCGTATGATACATTAAGTGATCCGCAAAAGAAAGCGCACTACGATCAGTTCGGTCATACAGATCCAAACCAAGGTTTTGGTGGGGCTGGAGCTGGTGATTTTGGTGGCTTTAGCGATATTTTTGACATGTTTTTCGGAGGTCAAGGTGGCGGAAGAAGAAATCCGAATGCCCCTAGACAAGGGAATGATCTTCAATACACAATGACACTCGAATTTAAAGAAGCTGTTTTTGGGAAAGAAACAGAAATCGAAATTCCTCGAGAAGAGAACTGTGAAACGTGTGATGGCTCCGGTGCAAAGCCGGGAACAAAGCCGGAAACATGCTCGCACTGTAAAGGTTCTGGTCAGCTAAATGTGGAGCAAAATACACCGTTTGGCCGTGTGGTAAATCGCCGTGTTTGTAACCATTGTGAAGGTACTGGAAAGATGATTAAAGATAAATGTAATACGTGCCATGGTAAAGGAAAGGTACGAAAACGTAAGAAAATTAGCGTCAAAGTACCTGCTGGAATTGATAACGGACAGCAGCTTCGTGTTTCTGGTCAAGGAGAAGCTGGAACAAATGGAGGTCCTGCAGGGGACTTGTATGTAGTATTCCAAGTGAAAGAACACGAATTCTTTGAGCGTGATGGTGAAGATATTTATTGTGAAGTTCCACTAACGTTTCCACAAGTTGCATTAGGGGACGAAATTGAAGTACCAACGTTAACGGGGAAAATAAAGCTAAAAATTCCAGCTGGCACGCAAACAGGAACGAATTTTAGACTAAAAGGTAAAGGTGTACCGAATGTTCACGGTCGCGGCCAAGGGGATCAGCACGTACAAGTACGAGTGGTAACACCAAAAACGTTAAACGAAAATGAGAAAGAATTGATGAGAGAATTCGCAGGTATGAGTGGCGGTCGCCCGGAAGAGCAAAATGATGGGTTTTTTGATAAATTACGCCGTGCATTTAAAGGCGAGTAAAAAAGGTAGTGAAGAGAAGGAATCCTTTTCTTCACTTCTTTTACGAGTGAAATTGAAAAGGTGGATAAATAGATGAAATGGGCAGAATTTCGTGTTCATACGACGCAAGAAGCGGTAGAACCCGTTTCAAACATTCTTCACGAAGAGGGAGCAGCTGGGGTAGCGATAGAAGATCCGAAAGATTTGGTTACGGAATGGAGCGTCAAGTTTGGTGAAGTTTATGAGCTTTCTCCAGACGATTATCCAACAGAAGGCGTGATGGTGAAAGCTTATTTCCCAATGAATGATGCATTTGAACGGACAATTGCGGAAGTGGAGGACCGAATAAAAGGGTTAGTAGCATTTGATATTCCGATTGCGCCTGGAACAACAGGCTATGTAGAAGTAAATGATGATGATTGGGCAAACGCATGGAAGAAATATTACCACCCGGTTAAAGTAACGGATCAGATTGTCATCGTTCCTACTTGGGAAGACTATCATAAAAAAGACCATGAGCTTATTATTGAACTTGACCCTGGCATGGCGTTTGGAACAGGGACTCATCCAACGACAGTACTTTCTTTACAAGCATTAGAAGAGTCTGTAAAGAAAGGTGATGCGGTCATAGATGTTGGAACAGGATCAGGCGTCCTCGCTCTCGCTGCCTGGAAATTAGGGGCAGAAAGGATACATGCCTATGATTTAGATGATGTTGCAGTAACGAGCGCACGGGAAAATTTCAAGCTTAATGATGCAGAGAATAAGATTCAAATCGCGCAAAATAATTTATTAAATGGAATCGAAGCGAATAGCGCTCATGTTGTTGTCGCAAACATTTTAGCAGAGGTGATTGTCACCTTCACAGATGACGCTTATCGAGTTGTGAAGCCAGGTGGAACTTTTATTACTTCAGGTATTATTGAACGTAAAGAACAGCTAGTTAAAGATAAAATTGAAGCGTCGGGCTTTACGATTACCGCCGTTCAACGTCAAGAAGGCTGGGTTGCCATTATAGCTAAGAAAGTCAATGAGTGAGGTGACGTATGCAGCGTTATTTTATCGCAAATAAACAAATGAGCGAAACACAGGTTACGGTAACAGGTGAAGATGCCGCTCATATTCGGAAAGTAATGCGAATGGCGGTAGGAGATGCCATCATATGTGTAAATGAGACTGGTCGAGCTGTTGTAGCGACGATAACAGCGCTTTCTGAAGATAGAGTGAGTGGAGACATTCTTTCCGAAGAAACGAAACAAACCGATTTACCTGTATACGTTACGCTTGCTCAAGGATTGCCAAAAGGGGACAAGTTTGAATACATTATTCAAAAAGCCACAGAATTAGGCGTACACGCAATCATTCCTTTTATTGCAGAACGGTCTATTGTAAAATGGGATGAGAAAAAAATGCAAAAAAAACTTGTCCGATTTGAAAAAATCGCTAAAGAGGCGGCAGAGCAGTCCCATCGTTCTTCTGTTCCTACCATATTAAGCCCTTTAAACAGACAATCGTTAGTAACTAATTTACATACCTACGATCTCTGTTTAGTTTGTGATGAAGATGAGGCAAAAAAAGGTGGAAAAAGCGTATTAAAGGAGCAACTAGAGAAAGTAGCATCTGGAATGCGTGTATTAATCATTGTCGGCCCAGAAGGGGGAATGGCAAGACAAGAAGTGGATCAATTAACACAAGCTGGAGCCATTCCTTGTAGCTTAGGTCCAAGAATTCTTAGAACGGAAACGGCAAGTTTATATATGCTAGCCGCACTCTCTTATCAAGTAGAATTATGAGGTGAACTAAATGTCAACCGTTGCGTTTCATACACTAGGTTGTAAAGTGAATCATTACGAAACAGAGGCTATCTGGCAGCTGTTTAAGCAAGAAGGATATGAAAAAGTAGATTACGAAGAAACAGCAGATGTATATGTTATCAATACATGTACTGTAACCAATACAGGGGATAAAAAGAGTAGACAAGTCATTCGCCGAGCCATTCGTAAAAATCCCGATGCTGTTATTTGTGTAACAGGCTGTTACGCGCAAACATCTCCAGCTGAGATTATGGCGATTCCAGGTGTTGACGTTGTTGTAGGTACCCAAGATCGACCAAAGATGCTTACCTATATTGAACAGTTCAAAAAAGAACGTCAGCCTATTAACGGCGTCGGCAACATTATGAAAACAAGAGTCTATGAAGAACTAGACGTTCCTTCATTTACAGATCGTACAAGAGCATCGTTAAAGATTCAAGAAGGCTGTAATAATTTCTGCACATTCTGCATTATTCCGTGGGCACGAGGGCTAATGCGTTCTCGTGATCCTGAAGAAGTTGTACGTCAAGCGACACAGCTTGTGGAAGCAGGCTACAAAGAAATTGTTTTAACAGGGATCCATACAGGTGGATACGGCGAAGATTTAAAAGACTATAGTCTTGCCCGTTTGCTAGAAGATTTAGAAACGGTTAGCGGCTTAAAACGAATTCGAATATCTTCCATTGAAGCGAGTCAATTAACTGATGAAGTCATTGCTGTCATCGGCAAATCAACAAAAGTTGTTCGCCACATGCATATCCCACTTCAATCTGGCTCTGATACTGTTTTAAAGAGAATGCGCCGTAAATATACAATGGCTGCATTTGCGGAAAGAATTACAAAGCTAAAAGCCGTTTTGCCACGCTTAGCGATTACGTCTGATGTGATTGTTGGTTTTCCTGGAGAAACGAATGAAGAATTTCAAGAAACCTATGATTTTATTGCGGAGCATAAATTCAGTGAGCTTCATGTATTTCCTTATTCAATGCGAACGGGGACGCCAGCTGCGCGAATGACTGACCAAGTAGACGAAGAAGTGAAAAACGAAAGAGTTCATCGTTTAATTGAGCTATCAAACCAATTAGCAAAAGAATATGCATCTTCATTTGAAAATGAAGTCTTAGAAGTTATACCAGAGGAACGGGATAAAGAAAATCCTGAAAGTGGTCTATTTGTCGGTTATACAGATAATTACCTAAAAGTAAAGCTTGTTTGCGATGAGTCAATGATTGGTAAAATTGTACGAGTAAAGCTTACAGAAGCAGGCTATCCATTCAACAAAGGTGAATTTGTCCGTGTGATGGATGATCATAAAGAGCTTGTTTAAAAAGTTATAGCAATGTTTCACTAAAAGGATGAACCCTAAAGAAGACAAATGGGTTCATCCTTTTCGAATTACAAAAAGTATTCTCTCGTACCAATCCATTTGCTCTCCTTATAGATGATGATAAGAAAACAGTCTTATCCATAATAAAGCCATTCACTTATACTAAATGTAATCAAAAGGAGGACTGATTGGGATGGAAAAGAGTTCAAAAGAACAATTTGGTGCATATGCAGAAGCGTATGTTACAAGCAACCTTCATGCAAAAGGAAAAGATCTGGCTGTATTAGAACATTTAGTAAAAGAGGGTGATGCCCAATCTATAATTGATATTGCAACTGGTGGTGGGCATGTTGCCAAAAAATTAGCAGCGTATACAAAAGATATCGTCGCTGTTGATCTAACTCCAGAAATGTTGTCAGTTGCCAAAAAGCATTTAAGTGATGCAGGGATTGATCATGTTCAGTACGTAGAGGCCGCTGCGGAAAATTTACCTTTTGAAGATGAACGTTTTGATTTAGCAGTTAACCGCATAGCGGCTCATCACTTTATGAATGTACCCAAATTTTTAGATGAAACCTATCGCATTCTCTCGAAAGAGGGGCGTTTTTTCCTTCTGGATAACGTAGCATTAGAAGATGATGGTGTCGATAGTGCTTATAATCAACTTGAAAAGAAACGTGATGCCAGTCATATACGCGCCTATAAAAAATCCGAATGGCTGCAAATGGTTGAAGAGGCAGGCTTCACGGTTAAACGCATGCATACGTTTGAGAAACCATTCCTTTTTCAAGATTGGACAGATCGAGTTCAATTTACAACTACTCAAAAGCAAGAACTCTCTCAATGGATGAGTCAGTTACCTGCTAGCGTTAAAGCTGCCCTATTTATAAAAGAAGATCATACAGGTGTGCACTCCTTTATGGGTCAGTCCATTTTGCTTGAAGCGATAAAAGCATAACCCACAGCGGGAATCAGTCTGCCACTCGTGTTGCGCTCTTTTTCGTGTTATGATGAACAAGAGATTACAACAGATGAAAGGATGAGTGAAATGGCTGAATCAGTCGCCCACCTCATTGACCACACGCTTTTAAAAGCAGATGCAACAAAACAACAAATCTTACATTTATGCGAAGAGGCAAAGCAATATAAGTTTGCTTCTGTCTGTATCCAGCCTTATTGGGTTAAGACAGCAGCCCAAGTTTTAGCTGAAGAGCCAGAAGTGAAAGTGTGTACAGTTATTGGCTTCCCTCTAGGGCAAAATACAACTGTCATCAAAGCGGAAGAAACGAAAGATGCCATTGAGAATGGTGCCACAGAAGTTGATATGGTGATCAATATTGCCGCATTAAAGGATCAAGATGACGAAACGGTTCAAGCGGATATAAAGGCAGTAGTAGACGCAGCGAAAAATAAAGCGTTGACGAAAGTTATCATTGAAACGAGTCTCCTTACAAATGAAGAAAAAGAGAGAGCTTGTCGTTTAGCTGTTCAAGCGGGTGCTGATTTCGTGAAAACATCTACTGGTTTCTCTACTGGTGGTGCTACAGTTGAGGATATTCGTTTAATGCGTTCCACAGTAGGTTCACAAGTAGGCGTAAAAGCGTCTGGTGGAGTTAGAAGTTTTGAAGATGTACAAGCGATGGTTGAAGCAGGAGCTACTCGAATTGGAGCAAGTTCTGGAGTTGCCATTGCAAAAGGATTAGAAAGCGAATCAAATTATTAATTAATGAGGCTGGGACAAAAGTAGATAGACAGACCAAAATGACGAACATTCCTGAAAATAGGAACGTTCGTCGTTTATTTTATATGAAAACTAGCGGAAGGAGAATCCGAAGACTCCTGAGGGATTAGCACGTGTCTGAAGACTCTGGAGTGGCGGTTTTCCACGGATGAGGCTGAGGCCGTGTCCCCGGAAAGCGAAGGATTCTCCTGTAGCGGTGCTACTCAGCATAGTTTAGACTATTCGTCTTTTCAAATACTACTTTTCGTTATGTCCCAGCTCTTTTTCTTTTAAAACAATGTGTCAATAAAGCGTTTATCCTCTTCAGTCAACGTAACTTCGACGCTTTTAGCATTGTCTAACAGTTGTTCCGCGCGCTTAGCACCTGGAATGATAATATCTATCTCTGGTCTAGCTAAATACCAAGCGAGTACGATGTGTGCAACGTCAACATGATGCTTTTGAGCAATTGGTTTTAGTTGATTTACTTTTTCGATGTTTCGTTTGAACGTGGTTCCTTGGAAGTGACCTTGTTGATTTCGTAAATCACCCTCAGGAAAGACGGTGTCTTCTGTGTATTTTCCAGCTAGAAGTCCAGATACGAGAGGAAAGTATGGGATAAAAGAGATGGTATGCTCGAGCATATATGGGAAGAGCTCTTTTTCTGCTTCACGATTTAACAAATTGTATTCACCTTGATAAACATCAACGTACCCATCTTGATTCGCGTCTTTCAATTGTTCAATTGAAAAATTAGACACACCGATAGAACGAATTTTCCCAGCTTCTTTCATTTCTTGGAGTGCGGCAACGGCATCTCTTTTAGGCGTCTCTTTATCTGGAAAGTGAATGTAAAATAGGTCAATGTAGTTCACGTTTAGTCGTTTCAACGCATCATCGACTGACGCTTTAAGAAAGGCTGGAGAGTTATCAAAGACATATTGATCTCCATCTTTTCGATGCGCCGCTTTGGTGGCAAGAATAACATCTTCTCGCTTGAACTCTTGCAGGACTTCTCCAATTAGCTCTTCCGAACGACCCTCACCGTAGATAAAGGCAGTATCAATAAAATCAACGCCATTTTTAATTCCATCACGTACTAACGCTTTACCTTTCTCTTCATCAAGATTAGGATATAAATTATGCCCACCAACTGCATTAGCGCCTAATCCGATTGGAAACACATGGATCCCTGAATGTCCTAATTCTTTTTTACGCACTTTTATCTCCTCCTGAAATCTTTAGTTGGGTACGGTTTTATTTTAAAGGTCTTTTTTCGATCGTGCAAAAAATTGAACAAAACGTGCAAACCGATTTGCAAATGGGAGAACCAGTAAGGAACAAATGATATTATAGATTGTACTTGCATGAGCCAGTTGTACACTTAAACTATCACTTAATAACGAAGAAAAATGAGCCAAAAAATCAATAAATGGATAAAAGAGGATGGCGCCTAACAAATTAAGCCAAATGTGGGCATGGGCAACGAGTCGAGCTGTCTTTCCTGCTCCAATACTAGCGATGTAAGCTGTGAAGCACGTGCCAATATTTGCGCCAAGCATAATGGCTACACCAGATTCACTCGTCAAGCTCATCCCTTCAATAAAACTCATCGCAATGCCAATTGTCGCTGTACTTGATTGGATAATCGTTGTCATGATAGCGCCAACGGAAATCCCTGCTACATAATGATCGTTTGTCCACATAAAGAAGTGTTCTGTAAGTGGAAGTGTGCGTAAAGGTTCTGCAAGACCCTCTAGTCCATTCATAGATAAGAAGATACAACCGATTCCAAATAACACGCAACCAATAACATAAAAAGAGGAATATGACAAAAGCAGACAGAGAAAACCAATAACGAGAAGTGGAACAGCCAAATCGGTTACATTGAAGGCGATTAACTCTAATGTAAAACACGAACCAATGTTAGCACCAAGTATAACACCAATGGAATGCCTAAATTGAATGAAGCCAGCCGCAACAAGTCCAACTAATAAAACAGTGACAACTGAACTACTTTGAAAAAGCATCGTTATAAGAATACCAACGATGAGTCCTTTTAATGGAGAGTTGGTTGTTTTTATTAAGATCGCTTTTACAGTTGAAGTTCCTACTTGCAAAAGACCAGATCTTAAAATATAAATGCCAAATAAAAATAAAGCAATAAAGACAATTAATAAGGAAAGAAACTCCTTAACCATGCTGATCATCACCTCGTCCTTCCCACTATATGGTCAAAAAAGAAGAAGCATGTCTTTTTTCTTTAGGTAGATATGGATATTGAGATCTTATAGTTGACCATAATCCTTGACTGTATTATAATTACTGCAGACGTGTCATAAGCACGTATTGAGTTTGGTTGTTTTCGGAGGGAGGGAAATAGAATGGCAGAAACTCGTGTTCGCAAAAACGAATCGATTGATGCTGCACTTCGTCGCTTTAAGAGATCGCTCTCTAAAGAAGGAACGTTAGCTGAGGTAAAAAAACGTAAACACTTCGAAAAGCCAAGTGTGAAGCGTAAAAAGAAATCAGAAGCAGCTAGAAAACGTAAATTCTAGTTCTGATTAGGAGAGGATGATTTCACTTGACTCTTCTTGAGAGGTTAAACCTGGACCTGAAGACTGCGATGAAAAAGAAGGAAAGAGAGACGCTTTCCGTTATTCGTATGGTGAAGTCCTCGTTACAAAATGAGCAAATTAAGCTCGGGCGTGAGCTTACTGAAGATGAAAGCCTTACTGTGCTTAATCGTGAAGTAAAGCAGCGTAAAGAATCCCTCCATGAATTTAAACAAGCGAATCGTGAAGATTTAGCGTTGAAGCAAGAAGAAGAACTTGCTTTGCTCCAACGATATATGCCTAAACAATTATCAGAAGAAGAATTGGAAGCCATCGTTCAAGAAACGATATCTGAAGTAGGCGCAACATCAAAAGCCGATATGGGTAAAGTGATGAGCGCATTGATGCCTAAGATAAAGGGGAAGGCCGATGGTGGTTCAGTCAATCGTCTTGTTGCAAAGCGGTTAACTTAAACATTCTTGATAAACCTCTGTTTCTAACAGAGGTTTTTTAGCGTTCTGTTTGGTTTTGAAAAGCACATCTGATAAACTTTAAGGAAGGACGAAACTTTTCGTTCTCTTCGTTCGTAAAGAGAATAAGAGAGATAGGGGGGATGAAAAAAACGTGAACAAATGGTTGAAGGTTGCATTTGTTTCGTATTTGCTCGTTTTTCTATTACTACCGTTGCAAATGATTGTTAAAGCGGATGATACAAATGATGCCAGGGTTTATGTCATTCCTGTTGAACAAACCGTTGAGCGGGGGCTCGAAGCATTTTTAGAGCGGTCGTTTAAAGAGGCTGCTGAAGAAAATGCCGATCACATCATACTCGATATTCATACACCAGGTGGCGCAGTGGATGCAGCTGGAAACATCGCTAATATCATGAACAATACGACTATTCCTGTAACCGCATTTATTAATAGTGAAGCGATTTCTGCAGGTGCCTACATTGCGTTAAATGCAGATCAAATTGTCATGGTACCAAATGGTCAAATGGGATCTGCAGGTGTTATTGATGGCAGTGGGAATGCTGCTGAAGAAAAGGTTCAGTCCTTATGGATTAGCAGAATGAAAACGGCTGCCGAAGAAAATGGACCGGATGGGGGAAGAGACCCTGCCTATGCGGAAGCGATGTCAAATGCTGATTTTGATGTTGAAGGATTTCCCTCTGGGTATTTAACATTAAACGCAGAACAGGCATTAGAAGTCGGATATGCAGACGCGATTGAAAGAAATGTAGACGGTGTGATTAACTTCTTAGGGTATCAGTCTGATGAAGTCAACATTGTTCATTCAGAAGTGAGCATCGCGGAGCAAATTGCTCGGTTTGTCACAAATCCTATTGTTATTCCTATTCTTTTATCAATAGGAAGTCTTGGTTTAATTATGGAGCTATACTCACCGGGATTTGGCGTTCCTGGATTTATGGGTATTTCTGCACTGCTTTTATTTTTCTTTGGTCATATGGTAGCAGGTTTTGCTGGTTGGGAGTCGTTAATATTAGTTGTTGTAGGCATTGTCTTACTAGGTGTTGAGATGGTGGCACCTGGTTTCGGTATTTTTGGCATACTGGGAATCGGATTGATAATTGGTGGACTCTTTATGGCTTCTTTTTCGACTACAGTAATGGTCATTTCAGTAGCCATAACCCTTGTTGTGACGATTGCAGCAGCCATTATTCTATTTGTGTTTTTTGGCAATCGGGGACCATGGAAAAAGCTTGTACTTCAGGCTCAAACAACAAGCGAAGAAGGGTATCTCTCAACTGAAACTGATCAAGGCCTAATGGGTCAAACAGGTAAAGCATTAAGCGACTTAAGACCAGCAGGAATTGCGTTAATTAACGACAGACGCCTTGACGTTGTGTCTGAAGGAAGCTATATTGGACGAGGGAGTATGCTCAAGGTTGTCTATACATCTGGTTCACGAGTAGTAGTTAGAGAAATTGAGCAAAACGATTAAACTAGAATAAGGGAGGAAATGAGAAATGGATGATGGAATTATCATTACGCTCATAATTGTTGCAGCAGCTGTTATTCTACTGGCGATTTTATTTACGTTTGTACCAGTAGCTTTATGGATCTCGGCTATTGCAGCTGGCGTAAAAATTGGCATTTTTGAGTTAGTAGGAATGAGGCTTAGACGAGTTGTGCCAGCTCGCGTTGTAAACCCACTAATTAAAGCGGTTAAAGCAGGAATTGACCTTGATTCTTCAAGGTTAGAGGGGCATTACTTAGCAGGTGGTAACGTTGACCGAGTAGTTAATGCATTAATTGCAGCACAGCGAGCGAATATCGAGCTCTCATTTGAAAGAGCGGCAGCAATTGACCTTGCTGGTCGTGACGTTTTAGAAGCAGTTCAAATGAGTGTAAATCCTAAAGTCATTGAAACACCGTTTATTGCCGGTGTAGCAATGGATGGGATTGAAGTGAAAGCAAAAGCTAGAATTACAGTACGTGCGAACATTGATCGACTTGTTGGTGGTGCGGGTGAAGATACAATTATCGCTCGTGTTGGTGAGGGGATTGTTTCAACAATCGGTTCTCAACAAGATCACAAGAAAGTTCTTGAAAATCCAGATATGATTTCTCAAACGGTATTAACAAAAGGATTGGATTCAGGTACTGCTTTTGAAATCCTTTCGATTGACATTGCCGACATCGATATTGGTAAAAATATTGGTGCAGAGCTACAAACCGATCAAGCCGAAGCAGACAAAAAGATTGCTCAAGCGAAAGCTGAAGAGCGTCGTGCAATGGCTGTAGCACAAGAACAAGAAATGAGAGCTCGTGTTGAAGAAATGCGTGCGAAAGTTGTGGAAGCAGAAGCAGAAGTTCCAATGGCGCTTTCTGAAGCGTTGCGCAACGGACACATGGGTGTAATGGATTATATGAACTACCAGAACGTATTGGCCGACACAGATATGAGAGATTCAATTAGTAAATCGTCAAAAGGTGACAGTGACATGTTCCCTGAAAACGATCCAAGAAACAAAAATAATTAAGAAAAACCCTCATAAGGCAATATGGTGTACCCATTAAGAAGGAGGGGATAATGGATGTCAGATTTAGTGCAATTTATCTTGGCGAATCCTCTTATCTTAATTATCATTGTTGGTGTTTTAGTCAGCTCTCTATCAAAACTAGGGCAGTCAACCCAACAACAAGAGGAGCGTCAAACTCCCCAACGACAATCAGCTGAACCGCAGCGTAGGCAGCAACCGGCTGAACAAAGGCAAGAGGAAGTCCGTTGGGAGGATTATTTCCCGAGTGAATCAGCACCTCCTGAACAAGCTTATGAGCCAATCAACGAGCCATCAAGACAAAGCGAAGCTCAACAGCGTGACACAGCGAAGCGGCAGAATGAACTCTATGAGCGTCATCGTGAAGCACGCCGTAAGGTCAAAGAGTTAAAAAACCAATCGGCCCCTGTTGTTGCGGTAATGGCTGAAAGTGAGCAGACGAACTCAGAGGGAAAATTAGATATGGATTTCAAGAATGTTTCCGGAAAAAAAATGATGGAAGCTGTTGTATGGTCTGAGGTGCTTGGACCACCGAAAAGTAGACAGCGTGGTTCAAGAGGTCGATCGTTTTAACCTTGAAACCCTATAGTAAAACGTAGCAATCACTTTAGTGATTGCTACGTTTTTTTTGTTGCGTCAATGTTGAAAAGGTCAGCAAAAATGTAGGGCCCCAGTCATTTTTGTGCTAAGTAAGCAGAGCCATTCATACAATCTTTAGGAGGGGGGCTGCTTAATGAGTCGTATGACAAACCGTATAAAAAAATGGGTAACCGAACAAATGCAGCTTCCGGCTGACGTCACAATGGATTTACCGAGAATTACAATGATAGGACAGCTACATATATATATTGAGAACCATCGAGGGGTTTTACAATTTTCGAATAAAGAACTTCGCTTATTGTTAAAAGAGGGACAGCTCCTTGTGACAGGTGATCAATTTGTATTAAAGACGATTTTGCCGGAAGAATTACTACTTGAAGGAAGAATAGACAAAGTGATGTTTATTAATGAAGAAGAAAAGTAAATACTGTTTATAAGGAGCGAAGCACGATGCGAAATGGATTTGTAAATTTGATAGGTGGCGTGGTAACGGTAGAAATTAGCGGCCCTTATCCAGAGCAACTATTGAACCGCTGTCTTAAACAGGGTATGCACATTTGGGACGTTTCTGTAATGGAAACAGAGAAGATTCAGTTTAAAGTCCAGTTAAGCAATATTCATCAATTAAGACACTTTTTAAGGAAAACAGATTTAACGTTACGTTTTAAAGAGCGACAAGGTCTTCCTTTTTTTATAAAACAAATGAAAGTAAGGGCGGGATTTGTTACGGGGATTGCTGCGTTTTTTATTGCATTTTTTCTTCTCTCGAATATGGTGTGGGGGTATTCGATAGATGGTGCTTCTCCTCAAGTTGAAAAAAAATTAGAAGAAGCCATTGCAGAATTAGGTGTTAAACGAGGTGAATTTAGTTTCACTTTACCAAAGCCAAATGAAATTCAAGCGTATGTGACAGATCGAATAGATGAAGCAACCTGGGTTGGTGTGCGAAAAAAAGGGACGAACTATCAATTCGAGGTTGTTGAACAAGTGCGACAATCAGATCCTGAAATAATAAGCCCTAGACACTTAGTAGCATCAAAAAAAGCGGTCATTCGATCAATGTTTGTTGAAGATGGGACAGCGGTAAAACGAACGAATGATGTTGTTGAAAAAGGGGACTTGCTAGTATCAGGTTTTATTGGTGTAGAAGGGGCTGAGCAAACAATTCCAGCTAAGGCCTCTGTCGTCGGTGAAATATGGTATACTTCAACTGTAAGCATGCCAATCACCCAAATATACTCGTCGTTAACGGGGGAGCAGAAAAACAAATATCAGTTAAAAGTTGGCGATGTGTCTATCCCATTTTGGAATATTACCGCGCCGGATTACGAGTCAATGGAAACGTATAGAAAAGAAAGTCAGTATACGATTTTCGGCTATCGTTTACCGGTCCAACTTATCGTTGATGAGCATCGTGAAACCCAACACTTTGAGCGAACGTATGAAAAAGAAGAAGCATTTGACGTGTTGAAAGAGCAAGCACGTTTGGACTTGGAACAAGATTTGCCAGAAGGTGCAGACATAATAGGTGAACAAGTTTTGCATGAAGCGGTTGAAAATGATACAGTTTCATTAAAGATTCATTACCAAGTTCTTGAAGAGATTACGCAAGAAAAACCAATTATTCAAGGAGACTGAGGCGATTGTCAGAAACATCATTGATTCAACTTAACTTAAGAGATGCTCAAATAGCACAAGCACTATATGGGCCGAATGATTTGCATTTAAAACGAATTGAAGAAGAATTATCCATTGAATTAGTGACGAGAGGCGAAGATATCCTCATCACTGGCGATAAGCTTCAAATTGAACGCGCAGCAAAAATAATTGAGACGTTAATTGGCGTCGTCGAGCAATATGCTCAGTTATCCGAACGCGACGTCTTTTATGCGATTCAGCTAGAAAAAGAAGGAAAGCTAGCTGAATTAAACGAATTATACGATGAAAATATAGCGACTACGGTCAAAGGGAAAATCATTCGAGCTAAAACATTAGGTCAGCGACACTACATTTCCATGATTCGCAAACATGATATGGTATTTGGAGTAGGCCCTGCTGGCACGGGAAAAACATACTTAGCAGTTGTTTCAGCTGTATCTGCTTTGAAAGAAGGGAAAGTCAACCGGATTGTGTTAACCCGTCCAGCTGTTGAAGCCGGTGAAAGCTTAGGATTTCTTCCAGGTGACTTAAAAGAAAAAGTGGACCCTTATTTACGTCCAATTTACGATGCGCTGCATGATGTTTTAGGTGTCGAGCATACAACGAGATTAATGGAGCGAGGCACAATTGAAGTTGCACCATTAGCCTATATGCGAGGTCGAACGTTAGATGATTCATTTGTCATTTTAGATGAAGCGCAGAATACGACAGAAGAACAAATTAAAATGTTTATAACTAGACTAGGGTTTGGATCAAAGATGGTTATAAATGGAGATATTACCCAAATCGATTTGCCAAAGGGTAAGAAGTCGGGATTGCAAGTTGCGCTTCACAAGTTAAGATCCGTAAAAGGGATTGGCATGGTCTATCTTCAAGCATCTGATGTAGTAAGACATGTGCTCGTCCAACGTATACTTCAAGCATATGAACATGACGAGCGGTTGAACGATCAATAATGTGCAAAGCCGAGTGAGGTGACTGTATGTGGAAGAAGATAAGCCTAAAGTATCTGCTCCAAAGAAATGGTGGCGGAAAATAAAGCAACAACCGTACATACGTACAGTTATTTATACAATACTTGGCTTAATTATGTACGGTATGATGCTTGACAATATTATACCGGAGCAATTAGAAGTGAATTTGTCTGAACCAGCTGAACAAGACATTCGCGCACCAATGACGGTTGAAAATCGAGTGGCAACGGAGCAAAGGCGAACGGAAGCGGTAGGGGCTGTCGAAAGCCAAATGAAGCACAACCGTCAATATGAAGAAGATCGAGTTCAGCAAGTAAACGATATCTTTACGGTTATTCGTCTTGAACGAGAGCAGGAAGCTGATGAAGAGGAAGAAGCTCCTTCCATTTCAGATCAAATTGAAAATGTTCGCTCAGACTTGTCTTCTTCAACAAATGCCGATTTGAGTGATGAAGCTCTTGAAGTGTTGTTGACGACGTCTGACTACCAATTTCAAGCTGCTCAAGAGGCAGCTGTCAATACCGTCCATGAAACAATGAGTGAACCAATAAAGGTAGGCGATTTACAGGAAGCAAAGCAAAACGCTGAAAATCAAATAGCGGAAGTAACAAGTCTCTCGCCAGATGTTCGTGAAGCCATAAGCAATGTAGTTGATTTAGCAATTGTGTTTAATGTAACCTATGATGCTGAAACAACACAGCGGTTAAGGCAAGAAGCGGCTGATTCAATTGACCCTGTGCTCATACGTGAAGGTGAATTGATTGTAAAAGCAGGCGATCTTGTCACATATGAAATGTATGAACAGCTTCGATTGGTTGGTTTACTGGATGAAGCTACCGTTGTTTTCCCTTATATTGGACTAGCGTTGTTTGTCTTCATTTTAATCGGAATGCTGGTTTATTTTTTAAATGACTCCCATACGACGGTCGCAACAAACAACTCACATTTATTAATGTTTTCAATTGTGTTCGTCGTTATTTTAGTGCTGATGAAGCTATATAGTTACTTAGAGTCTCTTATCTCTCTGCCTGGAATTGGTTTTGCAGTTCCGGCGGCGGCAGGGGCAATGTTACTAACATTGTTGCTACACCCTAAGATTGCCATCGTAACCAGTTTTCTTTTCGCTATTATTGGGAGCGTTTTTTACAATCACGATTCCTCTAGTACTTTTGCGTTTATGTATGGCTTTTATATTTTAGTTGGTTCTCTTACAGGCATCTATTTCTTGAAACAATCAAACAAAGCAACACGAATTTTAAAAGCTGGCTTTTTTGTACTCTGTGCGAACAGCTTAACGGTACTATCCATTTTATTAATGAAAAGTATTTATTTGAATTGGGTCGAACTAAGTTTTTATTTCTTAGCAGCGTTTTTAGCAGCTTTTGTTGCTTCCGTTCTGACAATAGGGTTACTCCCGTTTATCGAAACAGGCTTTGGAATATTGTCAACGGCAAGGTTAATTGAACTTTCAAGTCCAAACCATCCGCTACTCCGAAAGATTTTAACAGAAGCACCTGGAACATATCATCATAGCGTTGTTGTCGGGAATTTGGCAGAAGCAGCTTGTGAAACGTTAGGTGAAAATGGGTTACTAGCAAGAGTAGGGGCTTACTATCATGATCTAGGAAAAACAAGACGTCCGAGATTTTTTATCGAGAATCAATTAAAAGGGGATAATCCTCACGATAAGATCTCACCCCAATTAAGTAAAACCATTATTATTTCACATCCATACGATGGCGCTGATTTGCTCCGGCAACATAAAATGCCGCGGGAAATTATTGATATCGCAGAACAACATCATGGCACAAGCCTGCTTAAATTTTTCTACTATAAGGCAAAGCAAGATGATGAAAAACAACATGTACCTGAAAGCCAGTTTCGATATCCTGGTCCAAAGCCACAAACAAAAGTAACATCTATTATTTCCATTGCAGATAGTGTTGAGGCTGCTGTGCGATCAATGCAAAAACCAACACCTGATAAAGTCGAGCAGTTGGTCGATAAAATTATTAAAGATAAGCTTGAAGACGGTCAATTCGATGAGTCAGATTTAACACTAAAAGAATTAAATCAAATTAAGCTGTCGATGTGTGAAACGTTAAATGGAACGTTTCATCAGCGAATAGAATATCCTGATGATGATGATTAAAAAGGAGTATTAAATGATTGAGATAGACATTATTGATGAGACAGAGACATTGACAGAAGAGCAACTGAAGCTTGTTCACGACGTCCTATCTTATGCTGGCAAAGAAGAAGCTATTCATACAGCTACAGAGCTATCGGTTACATTTGTAGATGAGGATGCGATCCATGAGTTAAATTTAGAACATCGTGGCATCGATCGCTCCACAGATGTGTTATCGTTTGCTTTAAACGATGGAGAGCCGGATTACGAAGAGGTAGTAGGAATTCCGAACCTATTAGGAGATATTATTGTATCCACTGCTCACATTCATCGACAGGCTGAAGAGTATAATCATTCATTTGAACGTGAACTTGCTTTTCTTGTTGTTCATGGCTTTCTTCACCTGCTAGGTTATGATCATCAATCAAAGGAAGAAGAAAGGGAAATGTTTACTAAACAAGAGGAGATTTTAGAATCCTATGGCCTTGGAAGATCGAAACCGTAGAGGGTTAAAACGTTTATTGCGTTCATTTAACTATGCCATTTCAGGTCTTGGCTATGTAATTAGACACGAACAGAACATGCAAATTCATTTAGCTAGTACAATGGCTATTTGTGGGCTTGCCTGGTTTTTTTCTGTCTCAGCGACTGAATGGGTGTTGCTCCTACTTGTAATGGGAGGCGTGTTAACAGCTGAAACACTTAATACGGCAATCGAACGGACGGTTGATTTAGTGACGGAAGACTTTCATCCACTAGCAAAGCGAGCAAAAGATATCGGTGCTGCTAGCGTGTTCATTTTTTGTATCATTGCCATCATTATTGGGGCTATTATATTTGTGCCTTATTTTATAAACATTTTATAACGAAAAAGGAGGATTTCTATGGAAAAAGCAGCATTCATCCAGCTCGCTATCGAAGCAAGGGAAGAGGCTTACGTACCTTATTCCTCATTTAAAGTAGGTGCTGCCCTCCTTCTAGCAGATGGCTCGGTTGTAAAAGGAGCAAACATTGAAAATGCGGCATATAGCTTGGCAAACTGTGCTGAACGTACAGCACTATTTAGAGCGTATAAGCCAAATCACCTACCATTTAAAGCGCTTGCTGTGGCGGCGGATACACCAAATCCGGTTTCGCCCTGTGGTGCATGTAGACAAGTATTAGCAGAGTTATGTGAACCAGGAATGCCGGTTTATTTAAGTAATATAAACGGCGACTGGAAAGAAACAACAGTAGAAGCGTTACTACCAGGATTTTTTAAAGCGGAGGATATGAATGAATCAAGAGGAAACGTTTAAGTCAGGATTTGTCTCCATAATTGGGAGACCGAATGTAGGGAAATCAACATTGTTAAACAGAATAATTGGGCAAAAAATTGCCATTATGTCGGACAAGCCTCAAACAACAAGAAATAAAGTTCAAGGTGTTTACACGACAAATGACGCACAAATCGTTTTCATTGATACGCCTGGTATTCACAAGCCGAAACATCGCTTAGGCGACTTTATGATGAAAGTGGCTACAAATACTCTTCGTGAAGTTGATCTCATTTTGTACGTGATTGACGCAGATGCTAAATTTGGTCCTGGAGAACAATTTATAATTGATCGCTTAAAGGATACAAAAACACCGGTTTTTCTAATCGTTAATAAAATCGACAAAGTAAGTAAAGATGCGTTATTAGAAATCATTGCATCCTATCGAGAACGCTATGAATTTGAAGAAGTTGTGCCGATATCTGCTTTAGAGGGTGAAAATGTCGGAACAATGATGGATCAAATTAAGGTACACTTAGACGAAGGACCGCAATATTATCCAAGCGATCAAATAACAGATCACCCAGAACGATTTATTGTTGCCGAGCTTGTTCGCGAAAAAGCGTTACATGTAACAAAGGAAGAGATACCCCACTCTTTAGCCGTTGTCATTGAACAAATGAAACGACGGGATAATGGAAAAGTATATGTTGGAGCCACCATTATTGTGGAGCGATCCTCTCAAAAAGGGATTATTATTGGTAAACACGGTTCTATGCTAAAGGAAATTGGTCAAAAAGCAAGAGTGGATATAGAAGCATTACTTGGTTCAAGTGTGTTTTTAGAGTTATGGGTAAAAGTACAAAAAGACTGGCGAAATCGCCCATCACAGCTTAAAGATTACGGCTTTAACGAAGACGATTATTAAAGAGAAGCAATGGTCCAAACAAGGCGTTGGACCATTGTTTTTTTATATGCAAAAAGCTATGATGAAGTAAGATGAAAAACGAACAAAAATAAAAAGTCAAGCTCTGCTAATTAACAATATTTCCATCGAATGAGTATAGTAAATTTAGGTCATCATACTTCATAAGAACGATTGAGAGGAGTTGTGAAACAGTGCTTGTTCTATCTTGGAAAGTTTTTTCACAGACAGGAAACATTGAGACTTATTTACTCCATAAGGAATTGGAAAGGGAAACAGTTGGTGAAGAGGTAGAGGTAATGGCTGCCGACGACCAGACCGATTCAACTCTTTCTTAAAAAGCAGTGACTTGCTGTAAGGAATGAACATGTTAATTAAACAAGAAGGAATTATTTTAAAGACAATTGACTATGGTGAATCAAATAAAATTGCAACAGTATTAACGAAAGATAGTGGTAAACTATCAGTGATGGCAAAAGGAGCAAAGAAGCCTAATAGCCGTTATGCAGCTGTAATGCAACCATTCGTATATGGCTCATTCGTTTACTTTAAAGGGAGTGGCTTACCAACGATAAGCCAAGGCGAAATTATCTTATCCTTTAAACAGCTTCACTACGATTTATTTAAGGCTGCTCATGCCGCTTATGTAACAGAATTAATCGATAAATTGACCGAAGAACGACGACCATATGTATTTTTATTTGATTTGTTGTTACTCGCTTTAAAGCAAATTGATACTGGTCAAGATCCAGAAATAATCGCAAGAATCGTTGATTTAAAAATGTTAACTGTCGCTGGGGCGAAGCCTAATTTAGACGGCTGTGCAAGCTGTAAATCGGTTGAGCGCGACCCTATTGCTTTTTCTATTCCTTTTGCTGGCTTTTTGTGCAGCGGTTGTGTCCGCCGAGATGAGCGAGCATACCCTGTTACGTTATCAATGGTTAAGCTCATTCGCACCTTATTCTATGTTGATTTGACGAAATTAGGTTCCATTTCGATTAAGAGAGAAACAAAAGAACGACTTCATCAGATCATTTCATCGTACTATCAAGAGTATGTTGGTGTGACGCTGAAATCGCAACGCTTTATTGACCAACTAAAAAAAGTAGATGGCAATCATTTTAAGCTTGACGAAAAAAAGGATTAAAGGTATCATAGAAAAATATGACGATATGCTATGATGAGAGAAGAAATACTGCTTATTTTGCGATTAATAGCGACTTCAGGATGGTGTGAGCTGAAGAATCAAAAGCGTATGAGGCACTCTTTAAGCATGTAAACTGTAAAGTGATTAAGCACTTTTTGTGTTTAATAAGTAGGGTGGAACCGCGGGTAACTCTCGTCCCTATGCCATAGTAGGCATAAGGATTGAGGGTTTTTTGTTTTTATTAAGGAGGGTAAACATGAACATTCAAACGATGATCTTAACATTGCAGTCCTATTGGGCAAAGCAAGGCTGTATAATTATGAATGCCTATGATACTGAAAAAGGTGCGGGTACAATGAGTCCGCATACATTGCTACGAACAATTGGCCCAGAGCCATGGAATGTAGCTTATGTGGAGCCATCAAGGCGTCCAGCAGATGGACGTTATGGAGAGAACCCGAACCGCTTATATCAACATCACCAATTTCAAGTGATTATGAAACCTTCACCAAACAATATTCAAGAATTATATCTGGAAAGTCTTAAAGCACTTGGTATTAACCCCCTTG
The DNA here is from genome assembly GCF_004375095.1 of Shouchella oshimensis. Classification (NCBI taxonomy): domain Bacteria; kingdom Bacillati; phylum Bacillota; class Bacilli; order Caryophanales; family Bacillaceae; genus Shouchella; species Shouchella oshimensis. The sequence continues at coordinate 541,139 of NZ_SNUX01000003.1, forward strand.
AACACGACATTCGCTTTGTTGAAGACAACTGGGAAAACCCAACATTAGGCTGTGCTGGTCTTGGATGGGAAGTATGGTTAGATGGAATGGAAATAACACAGTTTACGTATTTCCAGCAAGTTGGCGGCATGGAAGCATCTCCTGTTTCTGCTGAAATCACTTACGGGATTGAGCGACTAGCTACGTACATTCAGGAAAAAGAAAATGTATTTGACTTAGAGTGGGTTGAAGGATTCACGTATGGTGATATTTTTCTCCAGCCTGAATTTGAACATTCTACATATACATTTGAAGTTTCCGATAGTGAGATGCTCTTCCAGTTATTCAATACGTACGAAAAAGAAGCAACCCGTGTGCTCGATCGTAACCTTGTTTTCCCGGCTTATGATTATATTTTAAAGTGTTCTCACGTATTTAATTTGCTTGATGCTCGTGGAGCGATATCCGTAACGGAACGAACAGGCTACATTGGTCGTGTACGTACTCTCGCTCGAAAGGCAGCTAAGCATTATTACGAGGAACGCGAAAAACTTGGATTCCCCATGTTGAAAAAGAAGGAGGCAAACTAATGGATAGTAAACCATTTCTCCTTGAAATAGGATTAGAAGAACTTCCAGCCAGATTTGTAACAGATGCAGTGAAACAACTAGAACAGCATGTGCAGCAGTGGTTAAAAGAGAAAAAGCTTCCGTATAGCCGCACACAAGCTTTTTCAACGCCGAGAAGATTAGCCATTATCATCCATGACCTTGCTTCAAAACAAGAAGATGCATCTAGTAAAGCAAAAGGACCAGCAAAGAAAATTGCAATAGATGACAATGGTGACTGGACAAAAGCAGCTTTAGGTTTTGCACGATCACAAAATGTGGAACCAGACGCTCTTACTATTGAAGCCCATAAAGGTGTTGAATATGTTTTTGCCACCTCTTTTTCAGAAGGTGTGCAAACAGTCGACATTTTACCAAGCTTAGAGAAAGTCATTACGAGCTTAAATTTTCCAAAGCGTATGAAATGGCATACCTTTGACTTACGCTATGCCCGACCGATACGTTGGTTAATTGCTATGTACGGTCAGCATGTGATTCCGTTTTCCATTGCGCAAGTGAAAACTAGTCAAATAACAAGAGGTCATCGTTTCTTAGGGGATAAAGAAATCACAATAGCAACTCCTGAAAGTTATGAAGCGCGCTTACTGGAGAACTATGTCATTGTTGATGCGGATAAAAGGAAGCAAGCGATCCGTTCTCAACTAAAGGATATGGAAGCAACAAAAGATTGGATTATTCCTGTAAATGAAGATCTTCTTGAAGAAGTAAACAATTTGGTTGAATATCCGACTGCTTTAAGTGGTAGTTTTGAAGAGAAATACCTTCAATTGCCTAAAGAAGTCTTAATTACGACTATGAGAGAACATCAGCGTTATTTCCCTGTTGAATCAACCGAAGGCACATTACTTCCGTTCTTTGTAACCGTAAGAAACGGGAATGAAGAGCATATTGAAAATGTATCAAAAGGGAATGAAAAGGTACTTCGGGGACGGTTTGCTGACGCTGCATTCTTTTATGAAGAAGACCAAAAGCTCTCTATAGAAGAGTGGAATAAAAAACTCGAAACCGTAGTGTTCCATGAATCGATTGGAACGATTGCGGAAAAGGTGAATCGTACAAAAGAGCTTGCGGTATGGTTAGCAAGAGAAGAGCGATTACCTGCTGAAGAAGTATCATTAGTGGAACGTGCTGCAACAATTGCAAAATTTGACCTTGTAACAAATATGGTTGGTGAATTTCCTGAGTTACAAGGACAGATGGGGCAGGATTACGCGTTGAAGTCGAATGAACCTGTTCAAGTGGCGAGAGCGATTTATGAACAATATTTACCGCGATTTTCAAATGATCATCTCCCGCAAACTGCAGTGGGGTCTATGCTATCTCTAGCAGAAAAGCTAGATACCGTATTATCTTGTTTTGCAATTGGATTAATTCCAACAGGTTCTCAAGATCCTTATGCGCTAAGAAGACAAGCAAACGGTGTAGTCCAAATTTTATTAGAAACTAAATCCGCTCTTTCTCTTGACGTAATCATTGAACATTGGGTGAACACATTAAATAATAAAGGATTTATGACGGCTGGTGTCGAATCTACTAAAGAAGAAGCCATTCAATTCTTTTTAAGTCGTTTTAAGCATCTTATGATGGATTCAGGCTATCGATACGATGTTGTAGAAGCTGTATTAGCGGCTCCAATTGTAGATGTGTATTCCATGTTTGCTAAAGCAGAAGCTGTTAACGAACAGCTTAATGAGCCTGCATTTAAAAAAGCCGTTGAAGCGTTAAGTCGGGTAACCAATTTAGCCCAAAAGGCAGAAACAGATACAACAATTGATGAATCGTTGTTTGAGAATGAATCGGAGACAAAGCTATTAGCAGCAACGGTTGAAGTGGAGATGAGTTTAGTAGAAGCATGGAAGCAACATGATGCTATTTCTGCATACAACATCTTAGAGGCGTGTCAAGATGCGATTCACTCATTTTTTGAGCAAACGATGGTTATGGTTGAAGACCCAGACGTTCGATCCAATCGACTAGCGTTATTAAAAAGGTTAGCACGTTCCATTGAATCCTTTGCTGATTTCCAACAAATTGTCTTTTCTTCGTAACTAGTGTTCAGGTTAGAGAGGTGAGTTCAAATCGAACTTTCAATTAGACAGCAACACATTATTGATATTGTCAAGGAAAATGGACCGATTACGGGTGAACATATAGCGGAGCGCTTGTCTTTAACTAGGGCAACCCTCCGCCCTGATTTAGCTATATTAACAATGTCTGGTTTTCTCGACGCCAGACCGAGGGTTGGTTATTTTTATACTGGTAAGACGGATTCACCTGCTTTGTCGGATGAGATTCAAAAGATAAAAGTTCATCATTATCAATCAAGGCCTGTAATTGTTGAGCAATCCACCTCTGTATATGAAGCCATCTGTACCATGTTTTTAGAAGACTGTGGCACATTGTTTATTGTTGATAAACAGACGACCCTCGTAGGCGTTGTATCTCGAAAAGACTTATTACGAGCTAGTATGGGTGGGCAAGCAATTGAAACAACGCCAGTTAGTATTATTATGACGAGAATGCCTAATATTACGATGTGCGAAAAAGAAGACTCAATTATTGAAGTTGCTCATAAGCTCATTTCAAGACAGATTGACGGTTTACCGATTGTGAAAAAAGTGGACGTAGGTTCAGGATATGAAGTAGTTGGGCGTATAACAAAGACGAACATGACTTCTTTATTAGTGGATCTTGCTAAGAATGAAGGAACATAAGGAGGGCTGTTCTTAATGACGCAAACAGAACGCTTAATTGTATACATTGTATCGGATTCAGTTGGAGAAACGGCTGAGCTGGTTGTGAAAGCAGCGGTAAGCCAATTCAACGGATCGAATGTTGACATTCGTCGTATTCCTTATGTAGAGGATAAAGGAACAATTCAAGAAGTGGTTCAAATCGCTAAAAAAGCGAAAGCACTTATTGCCTTCACACTCGTTGTCCCAGAAATTAAAAATTACTTGCTTGAAGCGGCAAAAGAAGCCAAAGTTGAAACAGTTGACATCATTGGACCGGTATTAGGGAAGATAAATCAACTGACGAATGAACAACCTCGCTATGAGCCGGGCTTAATTTATCGTTTAGATGAAGATTATTTTAGAAAAGTCGAAGCCATTGAATTTGCGGTTAAATACGATGACGGACGAGATCCTAGAGGAATTATTTTAGCGGATGTTGTGCTTATTGGTGTGTCAAGAACATCGAAAACACCATTATCTCAATATTTAGCTCATAAGCGTTTGAAGGTAGCGAACGTTCCCTTAGTTCCAGAAGTTGAACCCCCTGAAGAGCTATTTAAAATCTCAAATAAAAAATGCATAGGCTTACGCATTAGTCCAGAAAAGCTTAATAGCATTCGTACAGAACGTTTAAAAGCTCTTGGATTAAAATCAGAAGCAAATTATGCGAACATTAATCGCATTAAACAAGAGCTGGCATATGCGCAAGAAGTTATGGAACGAGTAAACTGCCCTGTAATTGATGTTTCGAATAAAGCAGTAGAAGAAACAGCGAATTTGATCTCTAATATGTTCCAAAAACATTGATTGGAAACTGTTTACTGTTCAAACGCTATGTTTTGAAGTATAATTGCCAATTGGGACTCTAATTTTGCAGATTGTATGTATAAATAGGGTGTAGATCAAATAAATTTAAAAAGTCAAGACTTTTTCTCGTTTTTTTGGTAATGATAGTAAAGAAGATGAAAGAGCAATGGGTTTCGACAGTTTCTTGTTTTTTTCGTCAAATAAGAAGGAGATCAAACCTTACATGTTGAATGATACTGTATGAGTTCAACGGTGTACGTTGATGCAGATTCTTGTCCTGTAAAAGAAGAAATCATTAAACTTTGTGGTCAATACGAAAAAGAATTGGTCTTTGTGTTTTCATATGCACATAATATGGTCTTGCCTGAACATGTGAAAACCGTACAAGTTGATGTGGATAAAGAAGCAGCAGACCTGTACTTACTGCAAGCTGTTTCTCGTGGTGACGTATGTATCTCTCAAGATCACGCACTTGCTTCTTTATTGCTTATTAAAGGTGTGACTGTCTTATCGCCTCGTGGCCATGTATACATGGAAGAAGAGATGGCGAGCATGTTACAGTCTCGCTATGCAGCACAAAAGGCTAGAAGAGCGGGAAGAAAAACAAAAGGCCCGCGGAAGTTTACTGCCACAGACCGAGAGCAATTTGTGCATGCACTTGAACAAGTTCTTAGCACTGGTAATTGAAGGAATAGGTGAGAGCTGTATGTCTGTGAAAATTCCTGAAGAGAAATTAGCCGAGATAAGGAACGCAAGCGATATAGTTGATGTTATCGGCGACTATGTACAATTAAAGAAAAACGGTAGACAGTATGGTGGTCTATGTCCTTTTCATGATGAGAAAACCCCTTCTTTTTCAGTTTCTGAAGAAAAGCAGGTTTATCATTGTTTTGGCTGTGGTGCCGGTGGGAACGTTTTTACCTTCCTACAGGACTTGGAGGGATGGTCTTTTGCAAAGACCGTAGCTCACTTAGCAGGAAAGGCGAAAATTTCTTTACCTCAAGTCGTTGAATCGAACGAGTATCAGGTTTATGGAGATACGTCAAAAGTTGAGGCAATGAAGAAAGCTCACCAGTTAGCCGCTTCAACGTATCACAGTATTTTTATGTTCACGGAAGAAGGTTCTCCAGGGCGCGTTTATGCTCAGGAGCGTTATTTTACTGAAGCTCAAATTGACCATTTCAAAATAGGGTATGCCCTGGATGAGTGGGAGACATTAGCGAAGGTGCTTGAGCAAAATGAGTTTGATTTAACGATAATGGAGGAAGCTGGTCTAGTAGCAAAGCGAAAATCAAGTGGTTACTATGATTTATTCCGCAATCGTTTAATTTTTCCTATATCGGATAATAATGGTGACATTGTTGGTTTTGGAGGAAGGATTGTTGGTGAAGGACAACCAAAGTATTTAAATAGTCCAGAGACACCGATTTATCAAAAAGCAAAAACCCTGTTTCATATGTTTGAAGCACGGCCAATTATTCGCAAAAAAAATAAAGCCTATTTGTTTGAAGGTGCACTGGATGTAATGGCTGCCTGGAAATCGGGAATTGAAAATGCTGTGGCAACATTGGGTACAGCTTTAAGTCAAGATCATGCAAAGCTACTTCGGCGTAATGCTGAAGAGATTATTCTTTGCTATGACGGTGACAGAGCGGGCCGTGAAGCCATTCGAAAGACCATTCCTGTGCTCGAAAATGTTGGTTGCCAGATTCAAGTCTGCTTATTGCCAGATGGCTATGATCCAGATGACTATGTGAAGGAATTTGGCGAAGAAGCCTTAAAAGCTTATTTGGAAAAAGAGCTTTTATCCGTAATGGCTTTTAAAATGTACGATGCGAAACAAACAAAAAACCTTCAAAATGAAGGAGAACGGCTTAAGTATATTGAAGACATGCTTGAAGCTATTGCACAATTAGAATCGATTGAGCAAGAACATTATTTAAAGCAGCTATCTAAGGAATTTAATCTTTCATTCCAAGTTCTTCATCAAGAGATGATGCGTAAAGAAAGAAAGACTGCGCCGGTCCGTCAGCAACAACAGTCAGAACGGTATGGAGACACGGTTAAAGCCCATCATACATTTCAAACAGCTCGTCCAATAGCTGCCCACATTAAAGCAGAACGAATGCTTCTTGGGTATATGCTACAAGACGAAGAGATGATTTGGCGAGTAACAGAGCGTTTGCAAGATGGCTTTAATATAGATGAACACCAGGCGCTGTATGCCTACTTAATCTCCTTTGTTTCGCAACATCCAGAAAAGGGAATAAAGGAATTTATAGAGAGTCTAGAAGATCAAAAGCTTGCAAAACTAGCCGCTTATCTGCTTATGCAAGATGTTAAAGTAGAGTGTACAGATGCAGAGTTAGACGATTATATTAAGAAAATTGAACAATACCCTAAACTATTACAAATTAAAGAACAACAGCAAGCAGCTCGCTTAGAGCAAGATCCAGTTCTTGCTGCGCAGAAACAAATGGAGCTCATACGCAAAAAAAGAGAATTGCTAGGTAAGTAACTCGTCGTTAATTTTGGAAGGAGGGGATCGAGTGGCTGATAAACCGTTACGTCCAGTGACAGAAGGTGATCTATCCATCGATCAAGTAAAAGAACAATTAGTTGAATTAGGTAAAAAGCGTGGGACCTTAACGTATGCCGAAATTACAGAGAAAATGGCTTCGTTTGAACAGGACGCGGATCAAATGGATGAGTTCTATGAGTACCTTGGTGAGCAAGGAGTAGAGCTTGTGAATGAAGCCGATGATGAAGTCCCATCTATGCAGCAAGTTGAAAAGAATGAAGAAGAATTTGATTTAAACGATTTAAGTGTCCCTCCAGGAATAAAAATAAACGATCCAGTTCGTATGTATCTTAAAGAAATTGGTCGTGTACCGCTTTTATCTGCAGAAGAAGAGATCGACTTAGCGAAACGTATTGAGCAAGGTGATGAAGAAGCGAAAAAACGTTTAGCGGAAGCGAACTTGCGTCTTGTTGTGTCCATTGCTAAGCGCTATGTTGGTAGAGGAATGTTGTTCCTTGATTTGATTCAAGAAGGAAACATGGGCTTAATTAAAGCTGTTGAAAAGTTTGATTACGATAAAGGGTTTAAGTTTAGTACCTATGCAACTTGGTGGATTCGTCAGGCAATTACTCGTGCCATTGCTGACCAAGCGAGAACCATTCGTATCCCTGTTCATATGGTAGAAACCATTAATAAACTCATTCGTGTTCAACGTCAACTTTTACAAGACTTTGGTCGTGAGCCAACCCCTGAAGAGGTTGGAAAAGAGATGGAGCTAACGCCTGATAAAGTGCGGGAAATCTTGAAGATTGCTCAAGAGCCCGTTTCTCTTGAAACACCAATTGGTGAAGAAGACGATTCTCATTTAGGTGACTTTATTGAAGACCAAGAAGCTCTTGCACCTTCAGACGCTGCGGCCTATGAGTTATTAAAAGAACAGCTAGAAGATGTGTTAGATACACTAACTGATCGAGAAGAAAATGTTCTTAGACTTCGTTTTGGACTTGATGATGGTCGAACCCGTACTCTTGAAGAAGTAGGTAAAGTCTTCGGTGTTACGCGCGAGCGTATCAGACAAATTGAAGCAAAAGCACTGCGCAAATTACGTCATCCAAGCAGAAGCAAACGATTAAAAGACTTTCTTGATTAATGAGGTGCACACGGATTCAGCATAGACTGATTTCGTGTGCCTTCCTTGTTTCTATTTTACTTCTTCTTAAAACGGAATGCAAATTGTTGTTGTGAATTTTCTTATAAATCAATTTGAATTTTTTGTGCTATTTTGGGGAAATGTAAATTGAAGCCTTTTCATAATGGGCGATTTGAAGTAAACTATAGTAGATTCGTGCTTTTTTATACATATCTAATGGTTAGTTCTAACGAGAAAGGAGAGCACCTATATGAAGGGACGTCCGTTAATTCCGTTTGCTTTTATAGCATTATTAGGAATCGTACTTATCGTTGCAATGTCTGCAATTGGTGTTGATCAACGTGCTAGCATGGATGAAGAAGAAGAAGAGCCTGTTGACATTGGGGATCCGGTTGAATATGGACAAGGTATTGTTGAAAGTTCATGTATAACATGTCATGCAAATGATTTAGGTGGTACTGCTAGTGCGCCAGCGATTAACAATTTAGAGGGACAATTGTCTCATGATGAAATCGTTGACATTGTAACAAACGGTCAAGGAAATATGCCGGCATTCGGTGGTCAGTTACAGCCTGAAGAAATTGATGCGGTAGCTGAGTATTTATTGTCGATGTCAGAGTAGGAGAGCGGGGGGATAACCCTGCTTTTTTCTTTTGGAAGGAGACACAACAAATGAACACAAATCAACTTTCACATAGGCTAGAACGTGTTGCGTCTTATGCAGCAGGTTTTCACATAGTAGCGGATATTGGTTCCGATCATGCTTATTTGCCTTGCTATCTTTGTTTAAAAGATGATTCGTTAAAGGCGATTGCAGGTGAAATTAATGAGGGTCCTTATCAATCGGCATTGAAACAAGTAAGGTTGTCTCAATTGGAGGATCAGATTGATGTACGAAAAGGCAGTGGATTAAATGTCTTGCATCAAGGTGAGGAGATTGATGTACTAACGATTGCTGGAATGGGTGGGCCACTCATTGCTTCGATTTTAGATGAAGGAAAAGACAAACTCATGGGAGTGAAGCGATTGGTGCTTCAGCCAAATGTTGCCTCTCATGCGGTGCGTCAGTGGATCATGGATCATCACTATCGAATTGTAGCAGAAGATATTCTTGAAGAAGACGAAAAGATCTATGAAGTTATTGTTGCTGAACCTTCTGAAGCTAAAGTTGCATATACAGAAACAGAGTTATGGCTTGGTCCTATACTAATGCAGCACCAGACGTCTGTTTTTAAGAAAAAATGGGAGCACGAAAAAACAAGCTGGAAACGTGTATTAAAACAAGTACAGTTAGGGAATAAATCAGTAGAGCTTGAAGAGAAACAAGCTGACTTAAACCAAAAAATTAAAATGGTTGAGGAGGCCTTATGATGACAAAAGCAGTTACGGCTCAGGATGTAATTAAAGAATTTGAACAGTTTTCTCCACGAACGTACGCAGTTGAAGGAGATCGTAATGGTCTCATGGTGGGAACTCTAAACAAACCGATTCATACTGTAATGATTGCGTTGGATGTTTTAGAGGAGACAATGGATGAAGCGATTGATAAAAACGTTGATCTTATTATCGCACATCATCCATTATTGTTTAGACCCCTTAAACAAATAAATGTGGATACAGCAATGGGGCGAATTGTTGCAAAGGCAATCAAGCATGAAATTACGATATATGCGGCACACACTAATTTGGATGTTACAGAAGGTGGAGTGAATGACTTATTAGCCGAAAAATTAAAGATTCATTCTGCTGATGTGCTTGTGCCAACATATAAAGAGAACATGTGGAAGTTTGTTGGATTTGTTCCTCGAGATCACGCAGAGAGTATACGACAAGCGCTAGGTGAAGCAGGGGCAGGTTTGATTGGAGAGTATAGCCATTGTGCGTTTTCTGTTGTAGGGGAAGGAACGTTTCGACCGACAGATCATGCAAATCCCTATATTGGTGAGTTGAATAAACAGGAAGTGGTAGAAGAGGAACGAATTGAAACGATTGTGCCGAAAAACAGCCTACAGTCAGTCCTTAACGCGTTTCTCGCTGCTCATCCATATGAAGAACCAGCTTACGACCTTATTCCATTAGAGGAGCCTTCGCTCGTTCGTGGACTTGGACGTATTGGTAATTTAGAGCAGCCACAATTATTGCGTGACTATGTGAAGGTGGTAAAAGAGGCACTTGGTTTGGATGGTGTTCGTGTAGTTGGTAACTTAGATAAAAAAATAAAAAAAGTTGCTGTACTTGGCGGCGATGGGAACAAGTATGTGAATCAAGCGCTACACAAAGGAGCAGACGTATTTGTAACTGGAGACCTTTACTATCATGTGGCTCAAGATGCAAAAATGGACGGCCTAACGATTATTGACGCTGGTCATCATATTGAATCAATTATGAAAATAGGCGTTACTGAAGAATTGAATAAGCGAATGAAAGCAATGGGGTATGCTATTTCCATTTTTCCATCAACGGATAGCACGGATCCCTTTCAATTTATGTAAACAAGCAAACCCCTCTTACAAGCCGTAAGAGGGGTTCTTGTTAGTATTATTTTTTAACACGAACTTTTGGTAAGATTTTTTCAATCGGAACTTTTTTCGTTGTATCCCAAGTCGATTCATTATTTGGATCATAGTTTTCAATAAACGTAATAACTTCCTTTGTAATCGGCGTTGGTGTAGAAGCCCCGGAAGTGACGCCAACTTTAGTTGCGTCTTTAATCCAGTCTAATTCTAGCTGAGAGAGGTCACCAATCCGATAAGCCGGCGTGCCAGCAATTTGTTGTGATACTTGAGCTAAACGATTTGAATTGTTACTTTTTGGATCGCCTACCACGATCACAACATCGCACTGGGAAGCTTGCTCTGCGACAGCCTCTTGACGAACTTGAGTTGCTAAACAAATCTCATTATGAACTTCAGCTTTTGGATAAAGAACCATTGCACGCTTCATGATATCAGATACATCCCACTGACTCATCGTGGTTTGGTTCGTAATAATAATATCACGGTCATCTAACGTTAATGACTCAAGGTCTTCCATTGTTTCAACTAAGTGTACAGCGCCAGGAGCAACACCAATCGCACCTTCTGGTTCCGGGTGACCTTGCTTTCCTATATAAATAAATTGATGCCCTTCAGCTGCTTTATCACGAATTAAATCATGAGTGCGAGTAACATCAGGGCAAGTAGCATCAATACAGGTTAACCCTTTTTCTTTTGCTAAACGGCGAACTTCTGGAGAGACGCCGTGTGCAGTAAAAATAACGGTCCCGTGTGTGACTTCCTTGAGGATTTCAAGACGATTGGGGCCGTCAAGAGAGATGATACCATCCTCTTCAAATGCATCTGTAACATGTTGATTGTGAACAATCTGCCCTAGTATATAAAGAGGTCTCGGCAAGTCCAAATTTTGTGCAGCTTGACGTGCCATAACCATCGCGTCAACAACGCCATAACAATAGCCTCTTGGTGAAATTTTTAATACGTCCATAGAAATTAATGGCCTCCTATTAAAAACAGGCCTTCGTTTAGTGAAAGCCGTGTTTTGAATTCATCTTCTATTGTAAAGGAGTTCTGCGCAGGTGACAATCAAGACGCGTTATTAATTTGCTTCTTCTAATAAATTTGTGTCAATAAATTCATAGGCTTGCTCTTCGGAGTATTCTTGAACAACAGCCAACTCGCTTGCAACCATTTGTCTCGCTTTTTGGAGGTGGTGTCGATCTTGAATATGAAGACCATTCGATCGTTCGGTTTGCTTCTTTGATAAAGAAGAAACGAGGTGAGCGGCATCAATAATACTTCCAGTCTTAAGTAAATTCTCTGTATCTCTAGAAAATTGACTGGAAGATAAAGGTGTCTCAGGGCCCGTTTTTAAAGCATCCGCTACTTGATTAACTTCAGAGGAGGAGATGACCTTTCTAAGCCCGGATTGATCGATACGAGATTCTTGAAGCATGAGGGTAACGTCAACAAGCGGGAAATGCAGAATATAGTATGATTGTGTTTCTCCTAGAACATTCTTTTCTTCAATATCTTGGATCTTTCCGGCCCCATGATAAGGGTAAACAACGTTGTCTCCGACTTTAAACATGGACATTCCTCCAATCGATTTATAAAGATCAGTATAACACATTTGAAGGCAAATATCAAATTATACTATCGTTATAGGAGGCTTGTCAACAACTAAAAATCAATTTATATATAAAGTTTTGGTAGGGACGCGCCTTGTGTTTCTGGTCTTTGCCGACGTGGAGGTCTCGGCTTACTCGCAACAGGTGATGGACTAGGTTGAGCTACATGAGTGGTAGCGGCAGGTTCTGGAACATGTTGCACAGTAGAAGCCCTTTCTTCTGTTATTTCATTAGGCGTTTCATTCATTGGCGTTTGTCGCATGGTACGCATCATTCTCCAGAGAGTCGGTACATTTTTAATAAAAGGACCGTATTGCTGAACCATAGGCGCAACTTGTTGAGTAATACCCATTACTCGTTGCGTATTCTCAAGGATGGTGGCGAAATTAAGACCTCCAGAAGCGGCGGATGTTCCTAAACTAGTCAAGCGCCCTCCTCCCAGTAAACGAGCTAAAATACCTCCTCCTCGTGTTGCTCCTGCTAGATGCTGAATAGGTGCTGAAGCCATAGAAGCAGTAGGCTGCATAAAACTCGAAGCGGTTCCTAATAACCGACTTGAGCCGCTCGATAACGGTTGCATTGGAATAGAACTAGCGGGTGGTCCGTAATAAGGCTGCATAACATTCGCTCCTAATAAAATCTAATAATAATAGCCTATGCAAAGATAGGTGATCGGTGCATATTTAAGCCTTGGACTTAGTATGAAATTATGATAAAATGAACTATTGCACGAAGGAACTGGAAAAGAGGAAATGATTATGAATGCAGAAAATTTTTCAAGACTCGGAATAACGGATAAATTACAACAAGCACTTGTTGATGCCAACATATCTAAACCAACGGAAATACAAGAACGGTTAATCCCAGCAATTTTAAACAAAAAGGATGTTATCGGCCAGTCTCAAACAGGTACAGGAAAAACGTTTGCGTTTCTGTTACCGCTTATTGAACAAATAACGGTTACGGAAGCACATGTACAAGCTATTGTGACTGCCCCAACAAGAGAATTAGCTAACCAGCTTTATAATGAAGTGGTAAAGCTACTAAAGCCCTTTGATGGGGAGATTCAAGCACAATTATATGTTGGGGGTACAGATCGCCAAAAGCAGATGGATCGTTTGAAGTCAAAACAACCACATCTTGTTGTTGGTACACCAGGAAGAATTAATGATTTAATCCAACAAAATGCGCTATTAGCACATACAGCCACTACTCTCATTGTAGATGAGGCTGATCAAATGCTCGACATGGGCTTTATTGAGGATGTAGACAAAGTAGCTGGTAAAATGGCGGAAGAGCTACAAATGTTGGTTTTCTCGGCCACTATACCGGAAAAACTTCAGCCATTTTTAAAGAAATATATGTCCCAACCACGTCACGTTCATGTACAGCCTGAAGCATTAGCTGCAAAAGCAGTTAAACATCAGCTTGTTCCAGTGCGACATAAAGATAAAATGACTGTTCTTAAAGATGTTGTGAAGCACATTAATCCATATTTAGCAATTATTTTTGTGAACACAAAAGAGCAAGCGGATTTTGTGGCGGATGAATTGGCAAAAGAATCGTTAAATGTTGAGCGTTTGCACGGAGGCCTTGCATCGAGAGAGCGACGGAAGGTAATGAAAAAAGTTGATGATGCAAGTGTTCAGTTCCTTGTGGCTTCAGATTTAGCTGCTCGAGGGATGGATATCAAGGGTGTCACTCATGTTATTAACTTTGAATTTCCAGCGGATTTAGATTTTTATGTACATCGTGTTGGACGTACAGCTAGAGCTGGTGCAGATGGTATAGCCTTATCGCTATTTGAAAAAACAGATGAATACGCGTGTGGTAAGCTATCAAGTAAAGGCATATCCTTTACATTTGTCGAGTTTAAAGACGGGGAATGGCAACAAGTAAAAGGTCCAATTGGTAGTGGCGGCTTTTCACAACAGAAACCTCAGTCTGGGGAAAAGAAAAAAGCAGATAAAACGGCAACAAAGCCACAAGAGCGAACAGGTGGAAAAGCTAAAGCAAAACCAAAAAAGGTAAAGCCTGCTTATAAAAGAAAAGCACGTGTTGCGCAAGAGAAGCGCAATAAGAGAGATAACAAATTACGTTCCCGTAAAAGTAAGTAAAGGAGAGGTTGAACGATGTCTTTATTAATTGGATCACATGTATCAATGAGTGGAAAAAAGATGTTGCTTCAATCAAGTGAAGAAGCAGCAGCATATGGTGCAAGTACCTTCATGATTTATACAGGTGCACCACAAAATACACGTCGTAAAGCGATTGAAGACTTAAATATTGATGCAGGGAAACAACATATGCAGGAACACGGGATTCGTGATATCGTTGTTCATGCCCCTTATATCATCAATATTGCCAATACCCAAAAGCCAGAAACATTTCAATTAGGCGTTGATTTTCTTCGTTCTGAAATAGAGCGAACGGAAGCTTTAGGCGCAAAGCAAATTGTTCTTCACCCTGGAGCTCATGTAGGGGCAGGGCCAGAAGCTGGTATCGCGAAAATTATTGAAGGATTAAATGAAGTACTTACGGAAAAGAGAGATGTTCAAATTGCGCTAGAAACGATGGCTGGTAAAGGATCTGAATGTGGTCGTTCATTTGAAGAACTTGCCAAAATTATTGATGGTGTGACTCATAATGAACGGCTCTCTGTATGCTTTGATACCTGTCATACTCATGACGCTGGCTACGATATTGTGAATGATTTTGATGGGGTGCTCGAATCATTTGACCATATTATTGGTGCAGATCGAATAAAAGTCGTTCATGTTAATGATTCAAAAAATGAAAGACATGCTCAAAAGGATCGTCACGAAAACATCGGGCATGGATTTATTGGCTTAAAGGCTTTAGATTACATTGTTCATCACGATCAATTTAAACACGTGCCAAAAATCTTAGAAACGCCATTTATTGGAGCAGATAAAAAAGATCGTAAACCTCCATATAAACATGAAATTGCGTTACTTCGAAGAGAACACACAGAGCCAATAGAAAAATAAATAAAAAGAGCACCGCTAGTTTTTAAAAACTAGGGTGCTCTTTTTATTATCTAATGGTAAAATAATGGCAAGATCAACTTTTTATAACATATGACTATATTTTTGGAACAATTGTGACACTGTAGTCGAAACATAGGAATCGGTTTCATTCGTCAGTTGATTAATAATGGCTTCCACTTGTTTCTTATTGCCAACGTTTATCGTTTGTTGCCTGAGTATGCGTAAAACGCTATCTGCTTGTTGGCTTGTTAAAGGGTAACCTTGCTTCTCGGCAAGCTGAAGAAATTCCTCTTTACTAATCGAATTAATCTTCTGATTGATGAGCTGTTGCATGATGAAGTTCATGTTGGCACCGCTCCTTAAATAGAAAGTCACTTTTACTATATGATTTAAAAGAAAAAACAGAACAAAAAAAGGAAATAGTGCGCCTTTTCACGAATAAGAGTTAATTATACGGAGATTCGGAAAAAAGTATGATGAGTTGTTATTCTGATTAATGACAAGGGGGGGCGTGAGTACGATGATTCAAAATTTTTTATTAAAAAATGCCCCTAATAGGAGTACTGATATGTTGCACAAAGAGATAAACGGAAAGCATGAGTATCATAACCAAACGATGTTTACACTTATTGAGGAGTTAAACTTGCCGTATCTAAAAGTGGACCAAGCTTTAAATGTACTTTCTTGGAATGAAATGTTTAGTTATTTAACAGATATAAAAGCAGATGAACTTCAACACTCTTCAATTAGTGAGCTCGCCATTACACATAGCATTGCAGAGTTCTTCCAGGATCAAATGGCACTTAGTACGAAGTATGTACAAATTACGAAGAGTGTATATGAGAATGGTGGAAATGTACTTAATGTTACATTCATCCCAGAAGTGGAAGATAATCATGTCTATTATTTTATTATGCTTGAAGATTTATCATTACAAACTAAATATGAGGAATTACTAACGTTCCAACATCAAATGCAAGCTGTCTCGCATATTGCCGCTGGCGTTGCTCACGAACTAAGAAATCCTCTTTCCGTTATAAAAGGGTTTTTGCAACTATCGCATTTAACCTGTGATTTCCAAAAATATTACAATACGATCATTTCAGAGCTAAACCGAATGAATATTATTATTGAAGATTTTTTATCTGTTTCAAGGAAAAAAACAAATCGCAAATGGCAATCCCCCTCTAACTTAATCGAATCTCTAGTTGAATTAATGAAAGCGGAATGTTTACTGCATAGTGTGGAATTACAAGTGGACTTTGATAAATCTTTTTCAATATGCCATATTAATGAATCAATGTTTAAGCAAGTTATGTTAAATTTGTTACGTAATGCAATTGAAGCATTTGATGAAGGAGCGTCATACAAGTATTTAAAAGTTTCAAGTAAAGAAATAGGCGAATATGTACATATTGAACTTATAGATAATGGAAAAGGAATGCCTAAAGACGTACTTGAACAGTTAGGAAAACCATTCTTCACTACGAAAGAAAAAGGCACAGGAGTGGGTATTCCGTTGTGTAAGAAGATTGTTGAAGATCACGGAGGGAAATTTCAAATACTAAGCGAACGAGACGTTGGTACGAAAGTCATCCTTACATTTCCGCTTCTTGTGTAGTGTGACGAAACGAGTTCATTTCTTTTTAGCCTTTTAGAAGGCTTTTTGTTTTCAGTTTGAGCATTGGAAGATGTTAGTTGTTGACGAATGTAAGAAGATCGTCTATCCTACTTTGGAGCTGAAGGAGGAGGACGTTTGTATGAAGCGTAATCAAAAAAAGCTTATTTTATTGAGTATACTAGGTTTACTAATAGGCCTATTTCTATATGCAAACAGGGTAACTAATGGGCAAATGCTCGCTCATGCAGAGAAGCTTGAACGGGATGCCTATTTAGCCGAATATCAGAAAATCGAGAAAGCAACGGCTTTCTTTAAAACCGACGGGCTAGACACATCCTTTAATGTGGAAGGCAACGGTGATACATGGAAAAAAGCAAAGCAAGTTAGTGATGCTTTGTATCAAGATAGTGATGGTCACTTTGAGCAATCCTGGGGTCTCTACTTAGGGTTAATCGCAGATCAAAAAGACGTAGACCCATTTCTTGTCTATGAGCTGCTAAAAGTAGAAAGTGGGACGACTTTTGATGAAAAAGCTGTAGGGCCAGAAACGAAGTATGGACATGCATATGGAATGGCGCAATTTATGACAAACACCGCTCCATGGATTGCGGACATGGCGGAGCTTGAGTACGAACAGGAGTATTTATTTAATCCTTACTACGCTATCCATCTATCTGTACAATATTTACAGTTTTTATATGATCAATATGAGGATTGGGATAAGGCTCTTACAGCTTATCACAGAGGAATGGGCGGCTTACAGACGTATCTTGCTGAAAATGGACATGCAAAAAGTGACTATGCAGTAACGATTCAGCAGCAAGCTAGAACCCACGACTCTTTATAAAAACGGCGCTTTTTGCAGCCGTTTTTCTTTTGTTTAAAAAAACAACTCATGACTGGACAAAATAAAAAAAAAGAGTATAATAGTGTGGAGATAAATCGGAATCATTCTGAATGAGGGGGATAGAAATGATTCGCGAAAATTACGTAACGTTAGATCATATTACATTCGCATATGGACGTCGTCCTGTTTTAAGCGATGTATCGTTAACAATAAAACAAGGTGATTTTTTAGGGTTGGTTGGTCCAAATGGCTCTGGCAAATCAACATTAATAAAAATGATGCTCGGTCTATTACAACCAAACGATGGAGCAGTAAGGGTATTTGACGAACCGATTGATTCGTTTCAGCAATGGGATCGGATTGGATACGTCTCTCAAAAAGCCAACAGCTTTAGTAGTGGCTTTCCAGCAACGGTGTATGAAGTTGTATCAATGGGGCTATTTGGAAAAATCGGTTTGTTTCGCTTTATGAAAAAAAAGCATAAAGAAATGGTATATCGTGCCATTGAGCAAGTGGATATGATGGATTACCTATATGAAAACATTGGTGAACTATCTGGCGGTCAACAGCAACGAGTCTTTATCGCCCGAGCACTAGTCAGTGAACCTGATTTATTAATTCTAGATGAGCCGACGGTAGGGATTGACGCAAAAAGCGTTGCTTCTTTTTATGAATTACTACACACCTTAAATCGTGATCTAGGCAAAACGCTTCTGTTAATTTCACATGATATCGGAGCAATGACCGATCACGTTAACAAAGTGGCATGTTTGAACCGTACGATTCACTTTCATGGAAAAACAGAGGAGTTTGCTGCGAAAAAAAATAAGTTGGACTTTTATGGACATGATGTTCATTTGCTAACTCATAGCCATGAAGGAGTGCACCATGCTTAATGCGTTTTTAACTTATGACTTTTTACAATATGCTCTTTTCACTGGCGTAATGATTGGGTTACTTGCTCCTTTACTAGGAGTCTTTTTAGTTGTTAGACGAATGTCTCTCATTGCAGACGCTCTTTCACATATTACGCTATCTGGAATTGCATTTAGTTTATTACTTGGCAGCTACATTCCTTTTATGCAGGGTGTTAACCCGCTTTATATGGGTATGGCTTTCTCTGTCAGTGGATCTTTGTTTATGGAAAAGCTCCGTCAAGTCTATATTCACTATAAAGAAATTGCGATACCGATTATTATGTCAGCAGGAATTGGTTTAGGAGTCGTTTTTATTTCAATGGCAAATGGGTTTAATACCGATTTGTTAAATTATTTATTCGGATCAGTTATTGCTGTAAATCGAAGTGATTTTATTACAATTACAGTTATTACAGTCATTGTATTAGCTATTTTAGTGACGTTCTATAAAGAATTGTTTTTCTTATCTTTTGATGAGGAGCAAGCAAAGGTATCTGGAATTAATCGACGTCTGGTTCATTTAATCTTTATGGTCATGGTGGCTCTTGTTATTGCCGCTTCTATGAGGGTAGTAGGCATTTTGCTTGTTTCAGCTTTAATGACGCTACCAGTTGCAAGTGCTATGCGCTTCGCTAAAGGATTTAAGCAATTGTTTTTCTACGCGGTACTCTTTGGTGAAGTGGCTGTTATTGGTGGACTTATGCTCGCGTTTCAATTAAACTTAGCTCCAGGCGGTGTCATTGTATTACTTGCTGTTCTTATTTTGCTGCTGTCGATTTTATTTGGTCGAAATCGTAAAACAATCGGACGATTTCCTCTTAAAAAAAGAACACATTCCACTAGCCAATCGAGCTGAAATTCGGTACACTGGTAAGCAGAAGTCAAAGAAGAGGGTTGATTGAATGGATGTATCCCATGCACTTAATCGCTTAAAAGAACAAGGATACAAATATACAGGAAAACGTGAAGATATGCTTCGCTTATTTGCGGAGGATTCAAGGTATATGACAGCTAAAGACGTGCTTGAAAGCATGCAGGATCAATATCCGTCTTTAAGTTTTGATACCATATACAGAAACTTATCGTTGTTTGCTGATCTTGAATTGTTGGAAACTACAGAGCTTGATGGTGAAAAACGGTTCCGCTTCAGTTGTCGAACGTCTGAGCATCATCATCACTTAATTTGTTTAGACTGTGGAAAAACAGAGCATTTTCATAATTGCCCTATGGATGAAGAATTGTTTAAACGATTCCCTGATTTTCAAGTAACTGGTCATAAATTTGAAATTTACGGAATGTGTCAAGCTTGTCGACAATAAGACAAAACAGAGGTGACGTCGTCATCTCTGTTTTTTTATTCCCATCATTTAAGCGTTATGAATAGCTAGGAAAAAGAGAACCCTACTAATAAGGAGGGGAATTGCATGACACCAATTGTAATGTGTAATGTATCTAATTGTCGCCATTGGAAAGAGGAAAATCGTTGTGGGGCAGAGGAAATCCTAGTTCAAACCGACAAACTAGAATCAACATTTTCAATGGAAGCGAGTAAGGAATTTGTTTTAGACCAGCTTGGAAAAGTGCGGAAAAGCGAAGAGACATGTTGCCACACGTTTGAACCAAAATAAAAACCAAAAAGGCTTTAGGGAGCACCTAAAGCCTTTTTTCTTTTAACCAATTTTCGACCCAGCTCTCGGCTTCTTGCCAATTTGAAACACGAATCACGTCATCAGGTATCGGTAATCGATTGTAAGGGGTATCGAACAAAATGACGGGAATGCCACATTCTTCGGCAATCATAACGGCATTATCATGCTTGTCTTCAAAGAACAGCTCAACCCCTTGCTCTTTCACTGCAGCAAGCTTATTGTGATGGCCAATTAATTCAACATGTTGATAGGGGATATCATGTTGCTTTAACCATTCAACCGTAATCGCCTCGTATTGTTTTTTTCGTGCTGTAATAAAGATTAATTCATGGTCTACGTGCCAACGCTTTAAAATGTGGTCAACTTGTTTAATTAACGGTGCATCCCGATAAATAGTGGGTTCATTAACAAGCATCCATTCCCAAAATTTGCTTTCATCAATCTTTAATAATTTTGAAAGATCATAATCAGAAATATCGTCTAATGTAAAATTCTTATGGAAGTCTTGGTTAATATATGGAATAAAAGTTGCAGGATCTGTGATGGTTCCGTCAATATCGAACCCTAAACGCCTTTGCATACTATACACCTCAATATAAATAATAAGAATGATTGCTTCTAATACGAGAAATACTATTCGTATGGAAGGGGATGTCATATGAGTGATCAAAAGAAAGAAAACAAACAACCGTTAACATTAGTGGATAAAGATGATCCTTCATTAACTTTCGTAAATACCCACGTTGAAGGCCATGATGGTGAAAAAGGATCTGAATACCTTTATGATGCAAAAGATAAACAAAACTATGATGAAGAGTATGCCTCTGAATTTGCAGCTGATTCACTAGAGGATAGCCAAGACGACTTCGAGAATAGTTCTGGAAAAGGTATTGGGACAATGGGCATTGTATTTGCTATCACGTCTTTATTCTTAGTCCCGCTTCTTTTAGGCCCAATAGGGATTATATCAGGCATTATTGCGATTGTAAAAGGGCGAAAGACATTAGGAGTTTGGGCGATTGCTATAGGAGCCATATCCGTTCTTTCAACCCTTATCTTTACTCCGCTCTTATAAAAGATAAAACCGACTCTGGTTGAGAGTCGGTTTTTTAATTAATTCGGCTGAGCTTCACGTTGTTTTGCATAGTGTTCTTCAGCTAATTTATCAATTTCTTTCTTTAGTTCCTCAACCATTGTCTCTTCAGGTACCTTACGAACAATTTCACCTTTCATAAACAATAAACCTTCGCCTCTGGCACCTGCAATACCAATGTCAGCTTCTCTCGCTTCACCAGGGCCGTTAACCGCACAACCAAGTACTGCTACTTTAATTGGCGCTTTAATGCTTGAAATGTATTCTTCGACTTCATTGGCAATGCTAATAAGGTCGATCTCAATTCGTCCACAGGTAGGGCACGAAATTAACGTAGCAGCATTAGCAGCTAACCCGAATGATTTGAGTAATTCACGGGCAACTTTAACCTCTTCTACAGGATCTGCTGACAATGAAATTCGGAGTGTGTTACCAATACCCATGTTTAGAAGAACGCCAATTCCCGCTGCACTCTTAACCGTACCGGCAAATAGTGTTCCAGACTCGGTTATACCTAAGTGGAGCGGATAATCAAATGCTTGACTTGCCTTGTCATAGGCTTCAACAGCTAAATGAACATCTGACGCTTTCATGGAAACGATGATGTCGTGAAAATCAAGATCTTCTAGAATTTTAATATGGTGAAGGGCGCTTTCAACCATTGCATCCGCAGTTGGATAACCATACTTTTCTAGTAAGTGTCTTTCAAGTGAGCCTGCATTGACACCAATTCGAATCGGAATTCCTTTTTCTTTTGCTGCTTTTACAACAGCTTCTACATTCTCTCGTTTTCCAATATTGCCTGGGTTGATACGAATTTTATCCGCACCACCTTCAATAGCTTTTAAAGCAAATTTATAATTGAAGTGAATGTCTACAACTAAAGGAATGTTAATCCGTTTTTTAATTTCCGCAATCGCTTCAGCAGCACGCATATCAGGGCAAGCTACTCGAACGACTTGACAACCTGCTTCTTCTAATCGTTCAATTTCTGCAACGGTAGCATCGACATCATGTGTCTTAGTTGTTGTCATGCTTTGAATGATTACTTCATCATTACCGCCAATTGTTAAATTTCCCACTTTAACGGGACGAGTATGTTTTCGATGAACTCTTTCGGTCATAGACCATATCGCTCCTTTGAGAGGCTCTTTGCCCGTCTTTTTCTCCAGTCAATGGAGACTCATGCTTATTTTATCAATCACTTGTGCGTTCTGGCAAGGAAATTCACTTACGGATTCTGATAAAGGGGAAACCGATACGTTTTCCCGATTTGGATCGCATTTGGATTCGTTCCATCATTTAGTAAGCTGAAATCTGCCAATATGTCTTCAATTGAGTGATTGACTTGTCCGTCATGTAAATGTTCAACAATAGATAAAACCGTTTGCCCGCTTTCAATAATGACCTCTTGAAAAGGAAGGGGAGGAGGATTTTCTTGTTCACTGTTCATACTTGCTTTCTCATCGGTTGGAAGTTGTGCTGATAAAGTTGAACCTGTTAAATCGTTTTGAATACCAAGAATAACGATGATCCCAATGGCAATGTACAAAAGGCGTTTCACCAGTCACACTCCTTCTTTTATTAAAGAATGGGCATTCTATTTGGTATGACTCCACTTTATGTATTCAAGATAAAAAAGGCATATTCCTGCTTCACAACATTCACGTAAGTTTACTTAATTTATACATAGTTAAGAGAAATCATACACAGGATTAAACAACAAACTAGGTCTTTTGTCGCTTTTCTAAAAAAGAGGAAACGGGTAACGTTTTACGTAGGAACGTTAGGAAGGTGGAGTTTTATTTGAAGCCATTTTTAAAAGTATTCAGTATTTTTCTGACACTATCATTGCTTATGCACCCACTGGGGAATGTGGCTAAGGCAGATGCTGTACCAGGGGATGTTTTTGTTACATTAGGACAAGATTTGAGTGAGTCTCAAAAAAATGAGATGTTGGAGAGAATGGAAGTAGACTCGGATGTGCCAACACTTTATGTTACAAATGAAGAAGAGCATAAATATTTAGGTGACTATATTAGTGCGCAAACAATTGGGAGTAAAGCCTTTTCGTCTTCAAAAATAACATTAAGTGAACCAGATACTGGTATTCATGTAACATCTGACCGAATTACATGGGTGACAAATGAAATGTATGCAAACGCGCTTATTACAGCCGGAATAAAAGACGCAGAGGTTTACGTAACAGCCCCATTTAATGTTTCGGGAACTGCTGCTTTAACAGGTTTAATTAAAGCCTATGAGTCCGCAACGGATCAAGTAATCCCAGAAGAACAGAAGAATGTTGCGAATGAAGAAATGGTTCGTACAGCAGAACTTGGAGATGCGATTGGTGAAGAAGAAGCCGCTGAACTTATCACATTAGTGAAAGAAAAAATTGCAACAACGTCCATTGAATCTGAAGAAGAGATGCGTACGACTATCATTCAGCTAGCAGAAGAAATTAATGTTACGTTAACCGACTCCCAAGTAAATGAACTGTCAGCACTGTTTATGAAAATGAAAGATTTAAACATTGATTGGGATACCGTTTCGAATCAGCTTGATAAAGTACGTGATAATTTAAGTGGTTTTTTAGAAAGTGAAGAAGCTCGCTCATTTTTTGATCGAATGATCGAGGGGTTAAAAAGCTTTTTCAATTCCATTCGCAGCTTTTTTAGTTCATAATAGGGGGGAAGCCCCCTCTTTTTTATTTTTTGAAACGTTTTAGAGCGATGATACGTAAAAAGGGGAGAGTAGTAGTAAATTTCTATGAATGGAGGTTACTGACTTGATTGACTGGTTAGATTCAGCAACAGTTGGATTCCTAGTTGTTACCCTTGGAACACTATTTTTAATTGGAGAATTACTTGTCCGGGCAAAGGGATTATTTGGTCTGCTTGGTCTTGGGTTAATTAGTGTGTACTTCTTGCACCATTTGAATGGTGATGCGAGCACTTGGGTTATTATTTTCTACCTTATTGGCCTAGCACTCATTATTTTTGATGGGAATGTCACGTCTGATGGAACCATTGCCGCAATTGGAATTCTATTTATGATTGTTGGTCTGGCAACGCCTGCACCAGATCTGATTTATAGTATTTTAGTCGGTATGGGGACTGTTATTGGTGCTGTTGCTTCTTTACTTTTCTTAAAAATTTTCCCGCACCGAAATATGTGGTCGAAAATGACTCTTAAAGAATCTCTCTCATCAGAAGCTGGATACAATTCCATTAATGAAAGCTATAAAGACTTAGTCGGGAAAAAAGGGAAAGCGTTAACAGCTTTTCGACCAACAGGTACCGTGGAAATAGACGGTGAACCTTATAGTGCTACGAGTGGAAGTACGTGGATTGAAGCAGGGACGGAAGTCGATGTTATTTCTGTTGACGGTACAAGGATTTTAATAAGACGTGCAGAAAATGAGCAACAAGAAGATGTGACGACAGAGGAAAATAGCTAAAACCAGCTTGTGTAAACAAGCTGGTTTTTTTGTATGATAGGAATAGCTAGGTATTAAATCCTATCTTGGAGGAAACGACTGATGAGTAGGACTGTAATTTATTTGTTTTGTAAAAAAAGTGTAAAGATATTTAAATGCATATTTACAAATTCTTTATGATCGTTTAATAATAGATGCGGAACATCATTGTTGAGGTTTGTCGAAAACCTAAAAATGAGTTTTTTATGAAGGGATGAGATGAGTGAGTGAGTTTCAAGTATTGCTGTTTACGTTCCTAGGGGGGATCGGAATCTTCCTATTTTCCGTAAAGTATATGGGGGATGGGTTGCAAAAAACAGCAGGAGACGGATTAAGAGGGTTATTAGATAAATACACAACCAATCCTTTTATGGGTCTACTTTCAGGTATTGTTGTAACCATATTGCTTCAGAGCAGTACAGCGACAACGGTTTTGACAATCGGGCTTGTAAACGCCGGATTTATGACGTTGCGCCAAGCAATTGGTGTTATTATGGGTGCAAATATTGGTACGACAACAACGGCGTTTATTATTGGTTTGCCTATTAAAGAATATGCATTACCAATTATGGCGATTGGTGCATTCTTGCTTTTCTTTTTTAAAAAGAAAAGAATCACCGCTATTGGTCAAGTTATCTTTGGTTTCGGAGGATTGTTCTACGGTTTAAACTTAATGGGACAAAGTTTACGTCCGTTGGCAGGATGGGAACCATTTGTTGATTTTACGGCACGTATGAGTGATAATCCGCTACTAGGGGTTGTCGTTGGTGTCATTCTTGCGGTTGCATTGCAAAGCTCTACTGCAGCAATCGGGCTCGTCCAGCAATTATATGAACAAGGTGCCATGGATTTAGCGGCGGCTCTACCTGTTTTAATTGGAGATAATATTGGAACGACCTTAACGGCTGTTTTAGTTGCCATTGGCGCAACGGTATCAGCTCGACGGGCTGCGTTAACTCATGTTGTCTTTAATTTAATTGGAGCTATATTAATTATGTCTGTTTTCCCATTCTTTGTGATGTTTATAGACTTCTTGGGGAATCAATTTAGTCTGAGCAACACGCTACAGATTGCAGCTGCACACGGGGTGTACAACGTAGCGAATGTTATTGTTCAATTTCCGTTAATTGGTGTACTCGCTTATATTGTAACGAAGCTTGTGCCAGGTCAGGAACTTGATCTAGATTATAAGCCAAAGCATCTTGATCCGATCTTTATTGGAAGCTCACCAGCTATTGCGCTTGGACAAGCTAAACAAGAAGTCATTCACATGGCTGACTACTCGAAAAAAGCTTTAAAACAGGCTATAAAGTATATGGAGACAGGGGAGAAGAAAGATGCTGACCTTGCTCTTCAATATGAACTGGCAATTAATAACCTGGATAAAGAGATTACCGATTACCTTATAAAAGTATCTTCACGCTCTTTGTCAGCATCTGATTCAAACTTGCACTCCACCTTATTAAACGCTGTAAGGGATATTGAGCGTATTGGTGATCATATGGAAAACATTGTCGAGCTAAAAGACTATCAAAAAGCAAATAAAGTAAGCTTATCCGACATTGCCTTGAAAGACTTGAATGAGATGTTCGAATTGACCTATTCAACGTTAGAAGAAGCAATGGAATCATTAGAAAGAGATGATTTGGATAAAGCAAACGATGTCTTGAAGCACGAAGAGTTAATTGATAAAATGGAAAGAAAGCTTCGAAAGCAACACATTAAACGAATGAATGATGGGGAATGCTCTGGAGCTGCTGGAATTATTTTCGTTGACATTGTTTCTAACCTTGAGCGAATTGGTGACCATTCTGTAAATATTGCCGAAGCAGTCATTGATGAGCAATAAATTCAAAAAAGGTCGGACGTTTGTCCGATCTTTTTTGAAAAAAGTATTGCACTATGCAAAAATACATGATATTATAACTCTTGTCCTTAACAGATTGGACAAATGATGATTATTCCACAGTAGCTCAGTGGTAGAGCTATCGGCTGTTAACCGATCGGTCGCAGGTTCGAATCCTGCCTGTGGAGCCATTTGGCGGTGTAGCTCAGCTGGCTAGAGCGTACGGTTCATACCCGTGAGGTCGGGGGTTCGATCCCCTCCGCCGCTACCAACTCTTACATAATATTTTGGCGATCGTGGCGAAGTGGTTAACGCACCGGATTGTGGTTCCGGCATTCGTGGGTTCGATTCCCATCGGTCGCCCCATCATAGTTTTAGATAAGTGGACCCTTAGCTCAGTTGGTTAGAGCACTCGGCTCATAACCGATTGGTCGTAGGTTCGAGTCCTACAGGGTCCACCACTTGGAGGAATACCCAAGTCCGGCTGAAGGGATCGGTCTTGAAAACCGACAGGGGTGTTAAAGCCCGCGGGGGTTCGAATCCCTCTTCCTCCGTTCCGTAACCTTGTTGCAATCAATTGCAACAAGGTTTTTTCATGTTTAATCCTCTTTCTCAAGGGAATAGTAATCAGTAAAACAGATGTGAGCATATTCGTTGCCGTTTGTTTTTTTTAGTGGTAATCTAATTGAGAAGTAAAATCAGTTTAGTATTGAAGGGAGAGCTTTAACATGGCTTACAAATTACCAGAATTACCTTATGCAGCAAATGCGCTAGAACCACACATTGATGAACAGACGATGACGATTCATCACGGTAAACACCACAACACCTATGTTACAAACTTAAACGCTGCTCTAGAAGGTCACGAAGATCTTGCAAGCAAAGACATCGAGGATCTTGTTGCAAACTTAGATTCTGTACCAGAAAACATCCGTACAGCAGTACGCAACAACGGCGGTGGACATGCTAACCATGCATTATTCTGGCAGTTATTAAGCCCAAATGGTGGCGGTGCTCCAACAGGTGCGTTAGCAAATGATATCGATTCTACATTTGGTAGCCTTGACGAATTCAAAACAAAATTTGCTGATGCAGCAAAAGGTCGTTTTGGTTCTGGTTGGGCATGGCTTGTTGTAAACAATGGCAACTTAGAAATCACAAGCACACCAAACCAAGATTCTCCTCTTACTGAAGGGAAAACACCTATTTTAGGATTAGATGTATGGGAGCATGCATACTACTTAAATTACCAAAATCGCCGTCCTGATTACATTTCAGCATTCTGGAATGTTGTAAACTGGGATGAAGTGGCTAAGCGCTACGAAGCAGCAAAATAAGAAAGTATGGTTAAGACTACAAGGGAATTTCCTTGTAGTCTTTTTTGCATAGTTTTTTCCTTTACGGTGGCATACTAGTTAAAAGAATGGGGGGATTGTATTGAGTAACCATGATAAAAAGAAAAACAACCAGTTTAAAGAG
The DNA here is from genome assembly GCF_004375095.1 of Shouchella oshimensis. Taxonomy (NCBI): domain Bacteria; kingdom Bacillati; phylum Bacillota; class Bacilli; order Caryophanales; family Bacillaceae; genus Shouchella; species Shouchella oshimensis. Next base: position 569,030 of record NZ_SNUX01000003.1, read on the forward strand.
AATAAGAATCACGGTGAAAAGCGAACAGGGAGATTAAGTCAATTTAAAAACCACTCAGCTCATGGTGATACGCTTGATGAATATACAACAGCAAAACGCGAGGAATAAACCATTAAGAGGCTGGGACATAACGAAAAGTAGTATTTGAAAAGACGAATAGTCTAAAATATGCTGAGTAGCACCGCTACAAGAGAATTCTTCGCTTTCCGGGTACACGGCCTCAGCCTCATTCGTGGAAAACCGCCACTTCAGAGTCTTCAGACACGTGTTGAACCCCCAGGAGTCTTCGGATTCTCCTTCCGCTGATGTTCATATAAAACAAACGACGAACGTTCCTATTTTCAGGAATGTTCGTCATTTTGGTCTGTCTACCTACTTTTGTCCCAGCCTCTTTTTTTATTACAAAAATCTATGCATAGCCCAAAATGAAACAGACACACTACTGGTAAGGTGGTGAGGTCATGCCAAAAAAGTGGATGGACAGTATTTTTGGGCACGTCGTTGCATCAAAAGATTTAAAGTTATTATTATCCATTGGCGGACTTTATGCGTTGAGCGTGGCTTTATCGAATACGTTTGTCAATGTTTTCTTATGGAAGCAATCAGGTCAATTTATAGATCTTGCCCTCTACAATTTAATGTCTGTTATTTTTCAACCGCTTGCGTTTTTAATGGCTGGAAAGTTATCGAAGCATATTGATCGCGTTTATGTGCTTCGTATTGGAATCAGTTTGATGTCTTTATTTTATATCGCCGTATTAGTTGTAGGAGAAAATGCGGCTCAACATTTGCTATTACTCGGCTCTCTCATTGGTCTCGGTACCGGTTTCTACTGGCTTGCCTTTAATGTCCTAACGTTTGAGGTAACAGAGCCAGAAACAAGAGATTTTTTTAATGGCTTCTTAGGGTTATTAACCTCTTTTGCAGGAATGACAGGTCCTTTAACAGCAGGTTTTATTATTACGAAACGAACTGGCTATCAAGGATACTTCTTTATATTTGCGTTATCCCTAACTTTGTTTTTACTAGCAGTGATTTTAACCATATGGCTAGGAAAACGCCACGCCAAGGGTAATTTTAATATTAGGCATGTGTTAAACGAGCGTAAACAAAATAAAGATTGGCGGAAAGTGACATGGGCGCATGTTACCCAAGGGCTACGTGAGGGGACGTTTGTGTTTGTAATCGTTGTTTGGGTCTTTGTTGTAACGAATAACGAACTTGCTTTGGGGACGTATGGACTAGTGACTTCAGGTACCCAATTTATATTTTATTATTTAACTGCGCGTTTACTTAAAGTGGCGTATCGAAAGCGAGCCATTCTTGTCGGTGGATTGTTGTTATATGGAGCGATTTTTCTACTTTTGTTTCATCTAACGTTTCCTAAATTGATTCTTTACGGAATTATTATATCGGTGGCGTATCCGCTTTTACTCATTCCTTATGTATCGTTAACATACGATGTTATTGGCAAAGCGAGTAGAGCAGCTGAGTTACGAGTGGAATATATTATTGTCAGGGAATGGTTTTTAAATATTGGTCGAATTGCATCGATTCTCTTCTTTATAGCAATCATCTCCATTTTTCCTGAAGAACACGCCATTCCATATGTACTGTTAATTGTAGGGTCAGGGCATTTATGGATTTATTTTTTTGTTAAACGCATTCAGCCTCCGGATGCTCATTCGGATGTAATGCCAAATGTGAACGAATCAGAAGGGCAGAGTAGTCCTGATAAAACTGTGTAAAATCTCTACATGCTTTGACAGGATTCTTGTTCTATTTTATAATAATAAGTGTATTACCTGCCGTGTTCGTAAGCTTTTTTATGCTTTGAACCTTGAATGTTAAAAGGGAGTTTTAAATGAGTAAAGCAACGCTAAGCTAGCAAGTACTAGACAGCGAACCTTTAACTGCGAACACCCACCTACCGATGTAGGTTCATAAAGCATTCACTTGCAACGGCACAAGCGGGTATGACTACTTTAATTAAAGGCATCCGGAGTACGGGTGTCTTTTTACCTGTAATAGAGTCAGGGAGGTTGTCTAATGGGCGAATCGAAAAGCAATAAGAAGCATCACGTCTCATTGCGCTTAAATATTTTATTTCTTGCTGTGTTTTTACTTTTTTCTGCATTAATTTTGCGGCTTGGTCTTGTGCAAATTGTAAACGGTGAGGAATATGAAGAAGAGTTAAAGCATGTATCAAACCAAACAGCTCTTATTGATGCACCACGAGGGATCTTTACAGATCGCTATGGGTATCCTGTCGTAGAAAATAGCTTAGAACTATCGGTTACATATACGAACCCAGGAAATCAAAGCGGTGGAGATATGATTGAAATTGCCGAAGAAGTGGCTAAATTTATTACGGTAGACACCGAAAATTTACGTGACCGTGATAAAAGAGAATATTATTACACAAAATTGGAACCTCAAGAACGTAGAGCTCTCATTGAAGATATTGAATACAGCGACGAAGATGAAACAACGGAGTATCAGCGTATGATTGACGCTATTTCCGATGAGATGATTGCGAATTATTCAGAGGAAGAAGAGCAAGTTATTGCTATTTTTTCTCATATGCTAAGAGGAACAAACGGTTCCCCACAGCGAATTAAGCAAGGGCTAACGGATGAAGAAGCGCCTAAGCTTGCTGAGCATTTAGACCGTTTACCGAACATTAATATTCAGCGGGATTCTGTCCGAGAATACGTGTATGGTGATACGCTAAAAAATATCTATGGAAGAGTAGGATCAATCCAAACAGAATCCGTTGATGATTATTTAGCAAGAGGCTATATGCGCTCAGACTTAGTAGGTAATAGTTTTTTGGAAAAACAGTATGAGGATGTACTACGCGGCCAAAAAGCGGAAGTCGTTCGAACGAATACCCGTGAAGGCAGTGGCCCAATGGAACAGCTTATTGAAGAAACGCCAGGAAGCCGAGGCAATGACCTTGTGTTGAGCATTGATATGGAGTATCAGCAAATCCTTGACGACATTGTGGAACGTCAAGTTCTTCAAAACCAAGGAATCTTTGTACAGGATGCGTCTTCTTATGCAGTTGTAATGGACCCAAAAACAGGTGATATTCTAGCAATGAGTGGCTTCCAGAAAGAACGTGGGGAAGAAGGATTTAGCAACCCAACAGGTGTCTTTCAAAATGCCTATATGGCAGGTTCAGTTGTAAAAGGTGCCTCTGTACTTGCTGGTCTAGAAGAAGGTGTTATCACTCCAAGCACAGTTATTCATGACAGACGACTTGAATTTAGCGATGGTACAAGAAAAGCTTCGTTAAGTACAACTATAGGCCATGTTGCCCTTCGTGAAGCAATGGCTCGCTCGTCCAACGTCTATATGTTTGAAATTGCCATGCGGATGGCAGATTTTAATTATAGTCCTCGCGCAAGTATCTTCAGTCACACTAAGGCAAATGAAGTTTTGGATCAAGTGAAGTATTATTTTCATCAATTTGGTCTTGGAGGAGAAACAGGCATAGACCTGCCAAATGAAGCTACAGGCTTTGCTTCGGAAGGTGTGCAGGAATCAGGTAATTTACTTGATTTTATGATTGGCCAGTACGACACGTATACGACTCTTCAGCTTGCACAGTATGTTAGCACAATTGCCAACGATGGCGTACGGATGCGTCCTCGCCTCGTTACAGAAATTGTAGAAGCGAACCCGAATGGTGATGGTGCTGGTGCTGTTGTTCGCACAAATACCCCAGAAGTGTTAAATACCGTTGATATGAGCCAAAGCGATATTGCAGCAGTGCAAGATTCATTCCGAGCCGTTGTAACGAATACAAACGGTACAGCACGTGGTGTACCAAATAACTTAAATATCGCTGCAAAAACCGGTACAGCTCAGTCATTCTTAAATGGTAGACCGACGAACAATTTAAGCTTTGTTGGTTACGCCCCTTACGATGATCCGGAAATTGCGTTTGCGATTATGACGCCAGATACGAATGTTCCTCCTTCAGGAACATCTGGTAATAAAATCTCTGAAAAGATCGCAACAGATTTAACCGAAGCTTACTACGACTTGCAAGATGAACGAAACGGTCCAAAACAAGTGGATTCTGTGGTCGAAGAAGTCGATTTGTTTGAAGAGCAGTAATAGAATTATAGAAGTAGAAAAACAGTGAGCCAATGTGCCCACTGTTTTTTTTAACTATAATAGAAAAAGCTCGGCTATCGCCGAACTTCCGATACATGATTCGTAGAACATGTAGATTTTTGTATTTTTTTAAAGGATATATATGCTATCTGTCGAATAGAAGTGTGTAAGCTTAGAAAAATTCATCTACAACTTCGCTTAAGCTCATCTCACTCGTTAACTCTCCTGTAACTTGCGGACGTAAGTCATTGGATAACCCACGATTGTCAACTTCTTCATAAAAATCATAGGCACTATCTACAATACCAGCTTCTTCTAACATTTCACCTACGTCAATACTTGTCATTCCTGGTACAACGTGAAGAATTGTTCTGTACGCAATTTCTCCTTCATTGTTATCAGAGGGTTCTTCTTCAGCATCAGTGTTTTGCGCTTCAGCAAGTTGTGCCTCTAACTCATCCCAAGCAGCCTGTGTCTCAACGGCGTAACCATTTTCCTGTAAGTGAGCGACCATTTCTTCTTCTGTAAAATCCGAACTAGAAGCAGCCTCTTGATCGTTTCCAATAAAGTATGTGATCCCCAAGACACCAGAAGCAATCAATAATCCACCAGCAAAGCTACGAATAGTTTTACGCGTCATTGGCAACTTTTGTCCTTTCTTCTACTTGTCCGTCGAGGTAAGGGGATAAGAGACGGTCGACTTCATGTGGTTCAAGGGACGTTTCCAACGCAATACCCTCTACAGAATAGCCACGCTTGTGCAAATCTAGAATCTCTCTTAATAGCTGTTGATGTGAATTGGAGCGATTTTGCTGCTGTGCATCTTTGGCCGCAATCTCCGCATCTAATTCAATATCTCTCAATTGATTCTTCACTTGATGAAGCTCTTGCATAAAGGAAATTGATAAATGTTCGATTTGATCTTCTATTTTTGAACCTTTGTCCTCTTTAACAAAAGAAACAATGAGCAGAACAATAGCTGTTCCTAGCAAGAGCGCTAACATCCATTCCATGTGTTGTTCCCTCCTATGGATTGTTTTCGCAATCTCCATTATACATGAAATTACGTACGTTTCATCAGCTTAATGAAAATTTATCAATTCATGCGTCATTTTTTGACAGCTTTAGTCATAATCTCTATCGACCAAGTTGTTTTTAAGCGATTAGGAGGTGAGAACACTTGATGTAACGATAAAAAGAACGATTACAAAAACATACAATTTGCACTCATTGTGGAAATGGCGAGAAGCCAGTATGCTTAATAGACAGAGAATCGATGGAAAGTAAAAAGAACCAACATTTTACTAGAAGGAGTGAAAATATGAATACAAACAATCATATATCAAACATTTTTTATGCTATTGGGACAAAGCCGGTTTTTACGGTTGATATCCATTTGCGCTTACGGTCTACTCTGCATTCTCAGCATTTATCTAAAATTGGCCTCTGGTATGATGGGAAAACAACGTGGATTGGCGAAGAAGGCTGGATTGTCAATGCGGCTTTTTCTAGTACAAACACAGTTATTGTAAGTCAGGCATACCATAAAGGCTTAAATCTAAAATTAACGATCCGTGATGAGTCATTAGAAGATGAACTCGGTGTTAAACGAATGATTTCGATGAAAAATGAAGGAGCTTCCGACACTAATGTCAAATTATTAGCCCAGCAAGTCACGTACACACAAGAAGGGCTTTCGTTTTATTCGCCAGCAGAGAAAGCACTTATCCATTATTCAGATGAGAAATATTCTTTATTTTCTATACAAATGCCAAAGGCTCAATCCATTCAGTATGGTGTTGGCTTAGTGAACCAAATTTGGAATGACCCGTTAGGCAAATTGTTTTTTGCGCCGTTTTCTGCAACGAAAACCGAAAGTCTTATGGTATGCACTTGTTTATTACAGTCTAACGAAACGGTCAACGCATCTCTAATACAAATGAGTAGTGAAAATATGGTTCATTTAAAACGATCGAACTATTTAGCGCAACAGACTGTTTGATAACGTTCGTTAATTAAGTCTTGATTTTACGGTTAGCTTTTGCTATTCTATGTAGGTATGTAAGAGAGAGTTTGGAGGGATAGCACATGCGTGTTCAAGTTACTTTAGCTTGTACTGAAAACGGTGACCGTAATTATATTACAACAAAAAACAAGCGCACAAACCCAGAGCGTATTGAACTTAAGAAATATAATCCGCGTTTAAAGCGCCATACACTTCATCGTGAAACAAAGTAAGCAGACGGTTTACCGCTGCTTCTTTTTATTGACTTTTTTAGTGAGGAGCTGAGGTGTTGAAACAACAATTACGACAACGTTTGCAAAAACAGCTCGAACAAATGAATAAGACAGAGTATTTAGAACGATCACAAGGGCTGGCAAACCAGCTTTATCAAACAGAAGAATGGAAACAAGCTGGCACAATCGGATTAACGTACGCGCGGTTCCCGGAAGTGGCGACATTGTCAATAATGGAGTATGCCTACAAACAAGGAAAGAAAGTGGCATTACCACGTACTAATATGAAAGCACGCGAAATGCATTTCTACGTTATTCAAGACTTAGACCAGCTTGAGCTCCGCCCCTACAATTTGTATGAGCCAAAAGAAAACCCACGTTTTTATGTAAGCCCAAAAGAGCTAGATTTGCTTATTGTACCAGGGCTTGCTTTTTCAAAAGACGGATCACGGCTCGGGATGGGTGGCGGTTTTTACGATCGGTATCTACCTTTCTTTAAAGGAGAGACGATATCGTTATGTTTTAAAGAGCAACTCATTGAATCCATTCCTGTTGAAGCTCATGACATGAGGATCGACCTCGTTCTTAGTGAGAAATCGACATGTTAATCGGATGGCTTAGCTTTATTTTATTAGTATGTGTGTCATTATTTATGTTACAGAAGCTAACGATTTCTGGGGCGGTTGCCGCTTTTGTAGTCGGTACAGTAACGGTTATTGGTGTAGGCCCTGCTGGTTTACTCTTATTTGCAGTTTTCTTTGGAAGTTCTATTATATTGGGCAAATTAAAAGGGGCACATGTTGATCATGAAGTCGTTCAAAAGCATGGCAAGCGTGATGCATTTCAAGTGATAGCCAATGGAGGTTACGCAGCCATTTGTTCACTCTGTTTAGTGATTTTTCCTTCGCTGGCTACTCTTTTTATAGCTGGTTTTGTAGGGTGTCTAGCAACAGCCATGGCTGATACGTGGGCATCAGAGATTGGCAAACTTAGCCAAGACAAGCCGTTTGATTTATTCTCAGGAAAAAAGGTCGAAAAGGGCGTATCTGGAGGCATCACAAGCTTAGGGATGGCAGCTGCGTTTGCTGGTAGCTTTTTGTTAGCAGGTACAGCTATCGTCATCTGGTGGAATGAGACAAGCGTTAGCTATCTTTGGTTGTTTTTCTTTACACTAATTGGTTTTTTAGGAAATGTATTAGACAGTGTACTAGGCTCGACGGTACAAGGCCTATATCGTTGCCCGTCTTGTGGTTTAGAGACAGAAAAAACGTACCATTGTGAAAAAACGGTACGGATAAAAGGGTTATCGGTTGTCACGAACGATGTCGTTAACTTATGCTGTACAGGAGCAGGTGCACTAATGGGTGTCATTGGTGCGGTTATCTTTTTTTAAAGGAGAACGGTAGGTCATGGAACGCTATTCACGACAAGTATTATTTAATGGTATTGGTGAAGAGGGACAAACAAAATTACTACATAGTAGCGTACTCATAGTCGGTCTTGGTGCGCTTGGTACAGTTATTGCTAATCATTTAGCAAGAGCAGGGGTTGGCTCTCTTCGTTTAGTAGACCGTGATTTTGTTGAAATGAGTAATTTGCAGCGACAAATGCTCTTTACTGAAGAGGACGCACATCAACTCGTACCTAAGGCAATTGCAGCAAAACGTGCACTTGAAAAAGTGAATTCTGACATTCACATTGAAGCATTTGTAGAAGATGTATCGGTGGAATCGATAGAACGGCTTATGGATGGTATTGATGTAGTGTTAGACGGGACGGATAATTTTGAGACGCGCTTTCTTTTAAATGATGCATGTTTTAAATGGAAGGTTCCTTTTAGCTATGGTGGGGCTGTTCGTACGAGAGGCATGGGTGCATTCTTTATTCCAGATGAAACGCCATGTCTTCGCTGTTTTATTGAAAGTGGTGGTACAGCAGGAGAGACTTGTGATACTGTTGGTGTTCTTGCGCCAATCATTGATATAGTGGCGTCACTACAAGTGATTGAAGCGATGAAATATTTGGTAGGAGCAGGTGAAAAACAACGATCAACGTTAGAGTCATTTGATATCTGGGCGAACACACATCAATCGATCAGATATTCTCAAAATCGACCTAATTGCCCAACGTGCGAAAAAGCAGAGTTTCCTGCTTTAAATGAACGTTCTCGTTCTCAAACAACCCTTTGTGGGCGTGAATCGATTCAAATTACTGCATCTGCCCCTTTTGATCTTAATCACATGGCGAAGCAGTTAGAAGCAGTTGCACAAGTAAAAGTAACACCTTTCCTTATACGTGCCGCTATCAATGAAACGGAAACGATCGTTGTATTTCCAGACGGACGTGTTCTCATTCAAGGAGTGGACGATCATACACGTGCGAAGACGATTTATAGTAAGTACATTGGAAACTAATTCATAGTGCTCTTTAAGGATGAAATAAGTTTGTCCGTCACATCCTATATAAATATATGGAGGTGTTGATATGAAACAAGCCTGTTCCATTCTTTCCATTCTTGTCATTGGAATAAGCATTTATAAATATCGTTATAAAATCGTAAATGGAATGATGAGACAACCAGGACTAAGAAGAGTGCTCATTCGGTTTGCACTCCGAATCCCATTTGTCCGTCAAAAGTTGATGGGCTCATTATTCTCTTTTCCGCACACGACGGAGAAGCTCTGACAATTGAATCAGAGCTTTTTTTGTAAGCAAGAAAGATTCTTATTCTGTAAGAATTTGCTATAATGACAGTCAGGAAGGAGGGGATAAAGGTGAACGAAATAGCCCACCGTTATCTATATTGGCAATTAATCGAACATTATGTGCTACATAAACAGTTTCGTTTGCTTGCTCTTCATGATACACAAGCTTGGTTGGAAGACGATTCTGTAAAACCGAGAAGAATTATACGTCTTGTCTATTCAGAAGTGGATTGGTCCAATCGTTTAAAGCGTGATATATCCCATGCAAAACAACAATTTGAATCTATTTATAAGCAGCTTGGTATATGGAAGATGCAAGGTGAAAATATTTATGTAATGAGTCAGCCTCCAATTGACTCTTGGGAGGATGCCCTTACGCCGTTTGAGGTCAAAGGGAACAAAGGAACAATTCGTAACCTTGCGTTGCATTCAAGCGTGGAGGAGTACCAAACGGTGCTAGATCAGGAATTAGCAAATGATGGTGTTCCTCCATTACGCATATTGTCATCAGAGGAAGACATGATGCAAGCCATTGAACGAATTCGGGGACAGGTAAAACAAATCAACAGCACACGCCGCCAAAATGAAGAAAAAATGCTCCAATTTGGTAAACCGCGTTTTATTTATGCCCTACTGCTCTCTTTTGTCGTGATGTTTTTTCTTTTAGAGACCAATGGTGGAAGTACCAATATCCAAGTGCTCATTGATTATGGTGCTAAATATAATCCATTGATTGTAGAAGGAGAGTGGTGGCGATTGGTCACCTCTATGTTCTTACATATCGGATTAATGCACTTAGCTTTTAACGCAATGGCGCTGTTTTTTCTTGGGACAGCAGTAGAGCAGCTTTTTGGTTCATTCCGGTTTTTAATCATTTATTTTGCGGCGGGTTTGTTTGGCTCCATTGTTAGCTTTGCCTTTAATGATTACGTCTCCGCTGGTGCATCAGGTGCGCTTTTTGGCTGTTTTGGGGCACTTCTCTATTTTGGCTTAAAGCACCCAACATTGTTTTTTCGCACTTTAGGAAAAAATATTTTATTGCTTCTCGGATTTAATCTTGTGCTAGGCTTTATCGTTCCGGGAATTGATAATGGGGCGCACATAGGTGGTCTAATAGGAGGTTTTCTTATGGCCGCTTTAGTGAAGATGCCGAAAGAAAAAAAGAAAACGCCTTTCTACCTTTCTATGAGTGCCCTCATACTATATGTTATCGCTTCTCTGACGCTTGTTTATTTCGGACAACAACAAGCGAATGCTTCGCCTGAATTAGCGGTATTAGAAGGTCAACGTTTGCTTGAAGCAGGGCAATATGAAGAGGCGCAAGTGTTTATTACGAATGGGTTAGAAATAGATGGTCGGCAGCCTCAACTTTTGTTTATGCAAGCGTATCTTGATATTCAGCAAGAACGGGTTCAGGAGGCAAAAGAACATTTGGAAAAAGCGCTTCAAGAGCAGCAAGCATTTCCAGAAGCTTGGTTTAATTTAACGCTTATTCATATTGAACAAGAAAACTATGAGCAAGCGAAAGAAACAATCCAGCAAGCAATCCAATATGGAGAAGACAGTCAAATTCCAGATATGGATTATTATTATGAGATTGAACAACAGATTAATGAACAACTCGCCTCTTCTTCGTAGGCATGACAATCTGGCATGATGTATGACAAGACTGCCTTTCTTTTCGATTCCCATCTTACATAGATTTTGACATGAACGAGCAACCTATCTGAAGAGAATAGGGGGTTCAAGATGAGTAGTGAAGATAAAGGAGTAACAAGTCATTCATCTTATGGAGATAAGCTCGCTTATATAAAAGAAGAACTGGCTGTTGATAAGAACTTTGATATTATCTGTTTGGAAATGGTTCACGCAAACCGAAAAATGGCGCTTTTTCTTGTGGATGGATTCGGGAAAGATAGTGCACTCACACAAATTCAACGTGAACTTTCACATACAACGGAGGAAGAAGTAGACGAATCCTACGACGCTCTCATAAAAAGTCGGATTCCCTATGCAGAAATTGACCAAGAAGAAGATCTTGATACTGCTATAGATCAAGTCTTATCCGGGCCTGCGATCCTTCTTGTAGAAGGTCTTGCTTACTGTATTATTATTGATACTAGAGAATATCCTGTTCGCGGTCCTGAGGAGCCGGATACGGAAAAGGTTGTTCGTGGCTCAAGAGATGGTTTAGTAGAAACATTAGTTATGAGCGCAGCTTTGATTCGGAGACGTATAAGAGATCGAACATTCCGTGTAGAATATCAGCAAATTGGGCGTCGTTCTAAAACGGATACCGCTTTGCTTTACATTGCGGATATTGCCGATCCGGATTATGTCCATCAGATCCGAGAATCCATTAAAGCAATTGATACCGACGGATTGCCTATGGCCGATAAGACGATTGAAGAGTATGTATTTAAAGAAGGGGGAAATCCATACCCACTTGTACGATACAGTGAGCGACCCGATGTATGTGCAACACATTTATATGAAGGTCACGTCATCTTGCTAGTTGATGGCTCTCCAAGTGCGATGATTACGCCAACAACATTTTGGAATTTGCTTCAGCATGCAGAGGAATACCGACAAAAACCTGTAATAGGAGCGTTACTTCGGATTGTGCGCTTTTCTGCAGTGTTTATCTCGCTCTTCTTATTACCCATCTGGTATATGTTAGCAACTCATCAAGAGTTGGTTCCAGAAGCGTTTTCTTTTATCGGAACGCAAGAAGAGGGCAGTATCCCTCTTTTTATTCAATTTTTGATAGCCGAAGCTGGGATAGAGATGCTAAGAATGGCATCCATTCATACACCTAATGCGGTAGCCGAAGCACTAGGGTTAGTGGCGGCGCTTCTAATTGGTGATATTGCGATTCAAGTAGGCATGTTTTCACCTGAGGTTATTTTATACTTAGCTATTGCTGCAGTAGGAACATTTGCAACACCAAGTTATGAACTTTCGTTGGCAAATCGCTTTATGCGACTGTTATTTTTAATTGCAACTGCAGCGTTTGGACCAGTTGGCTTCGTTAGTAGTGCGACCATATGGTTTATCGCTTTAGTGCGACTACGAGGGCTTCGTGTTCCATATATGTGGCCGTTTATTCCTTTTAACATGAAAGCGTTGCGAGATGTCTTCTTCCGAATTCCAATGCCTCTAAAAAATCGTAGACCTGCTATCAACCATCCGCAAGATCCGGATAGGTAGCAGGTCTACCTTTTTTTTAATAACGTTCAATATCTTGCTTGTGTATATCATCTTCTATATAGGGATGATTTGTTTCTACAGGCATATTCTGATTTGCAATCACAAGGCCAAACGGAGTGTCTGTTGTTGCAGAAACAACTGTGTAGGGGATGTTGTTTATCATCGCAAGCTTTACATACTCGTTGTAATCAGAATAGGCTAATTGTCCGTTTATAAACATTTGTATGTTTGGCTTTGCTTTTAGGGCACGCTCTACTTCTGAATAAATCACGTTAGAACGAACTTGATTTATGGTTAAAGCGAGATGAAGACGCTCAGCGATGGTTGTTAAGAAAATACGTCTTTCTGCAGGCTTTGTCTCCAAACCACCTCGAATAGCATGCTCTAGTACTTCATTTACATCTCTTGCCATATTGATGCCACCTCTTTCCTAATCAATCTCCTCTATCATCGCAAACCTGTCCTGAAATCTCAAATAAAAACATAGGATGGTAGAAACGAGAAATTAGCACAGGGGTTGATGAGATGTGGATTTGGTTTGTTATTGTATTTTTTGTTTTAGCAATTGGGCTGACGTTAGGAGGGCTATCAACGTTTATGCGTGGACTTCCGCCCATTGTTGTACTCATTGTCCTAAGCTTTTACTTTTTATTCTTTAGCTATATTGGCATGTTTGTCGCCCTCGTTAGTTTTTCCTGGTTCGGCTTTCGTTTTTTTGATGTTGTGATTGTGATTTGTTCCTTTTTGTTTATTATCGCCATGATACGTTCATACCATCCTGCTTTTGGCTATCAACTTTTTTATAAACCAATTGCCTGGATTTTGGCCAGTTTGTTTTTCTTTATGGGTTTACAGTGGGGAACGCTCGGATATGGAACTTTTTTTACGATTACAATGACTTTTTTCTTCACGTTAGCGGTTTTTATCGGCATTTTGCTGTATAATTCTATGTTGATGTGGGTAAAAAACGCATACGTCGCTGCCGTTATCCCACTTGCTTCATTCCTTTTAGTTACAGTTATAAAGCTGTTATAATGGGATGTGAGGTGTATAGATGGAAACGATCGTTGACATTAGAGACTTATTAAAGCAATATGGTTCTTTTATTTATACAAGAGACCGCGGAATGGATTTGCAGCTTATGCAAAAGGAAATAAAAGATTTATATCAATATGGAATGATTTCTAGCCAAATGTATCAAAGCGCACTGTTGATTTTAAAACAAGAGAAAGCAAAACTGGGAAATGGGGGATTCTAATGGGGAATGAGCTTTTTGCAGGAATTGACATAGGGGGAACGTCCGTTAAGCTTGCGTTTATTACAAATGAAGGCGATTTATTGAAAAAATGGGAAATCCCTACTGACACAACTAATAATGGAATGAACATTGTTAACGACATTTCGGAGACGGTTAAAGAAAATTTAGAGGTTCATCAGACGTTAATGGGTGCAGGAGTAGGAGCACCTGGTTTTATCGAGATGGAAACTGGCTTTATCTATCATGCTGTTAATATTGGCTGGCGTGATTACCCGTTAAAAGACGAATTAGAAAAAGCTTTAGGCGTTGTTGTAAGAGTGGATAATGATGCGAACTTAGCAGCTCTTGGAGAAAAATGGCAAGGTGCTGGCGATGGCGCTAATGAACAATTGTTTGTTACGCTAGGAACAGGTGTTGGTGGTGGAATTATTACGCGAGGCCAAATTCTCCATGGCGTAGGTGGTATGGGTGGAGAAATCGGTCATATTACTTCTGTTAAAGAAGGAGGATCTCTTTGTAACTGTGGAAAAACAGGGTGTTTGGAAACCGTGTCTTCTGCCACAGGTATGGTCCGTTTAGCGAAAGAAAAACTTGAAGCAGGAAGAGCATCAACTCTATCTCAGAGTGATTCTTTAATCTTAACAACAAAAGAAATTTTTGAAGCAGCGAAAGCTGGAGATCTAGTAGCGGCAGAAGTGATTATGGAAGCGATTGATCACTTAGGCTATGCCATCGCTAATTTAGCAAATACGTTAAATCCTGCCAAGATTGTTATTGGTGGAGGCGTTTCAAAAGCTGGAGAAGATCTTTTAGCTCCTCTCCGTGTTGTATTTGACCAGTATGCTCTGCCACGAGTAGTGGAGCAAGCGGAAATAAAGCTGGCTCATTTAGGAAATGATGCAGGTATTTATGGTGCCGTGTGGTTAGCGATACAAGCTGTTAAAGCAAATAAGAAATAAAAGCAATTAAGAATTGAAAGTTGAGGTTAACATCAGATGGTGGATTACCGTATTGAGCGAGACTTACTAGGAGATAAACAAGTACCAAGGGATGCGTATTATGGCATTCAATCGTTGCGAGCAAAAGACAATTTTCCTATTACAGGCTATCCGCCGCACCCGGAACTTATTCGTGCGTTCGGGTATGTAAAGAAAGCAGCAGCAATGGCGAATCGTGATGTAGGGGTTCTGCGTCCACATATTGCTGATGCGATTATTAAAGCGAGTGATGATGTCATTAATGGGCAATTAAACGAACAGTTTATTGTTGATTCCATCCAAGGTGGTGCAGGAACTTCCTTTAACATGAATGCAAATGAAGTTATTGCCAATCGAGCTATTGAGATTCTAGGCGGGGAAAAAGGCGATTATTTAAAAGTTAGTCCGAATACACATGTTAACATGGCTCAATCGACAAACGACGCGTTTCCGACTGCCATTCACATCGCTGCTCTGCATATGACTCAAGGCTTAACAGATGAATTAAGAAATCTGATTGCGGAAATGCAAGGGAAAGCAGACGAATTTGATGACGTTCTTAAAATGGGGCGCACCCATTTACAAGACGCTGTACCAATTCGATTAGGACAAGAATTCGGTTCCTATCGAAAAGTATTGGTGCGCGATTTAAAGCGAATTAGTCGATCTGCTGATCATTTGCATGAAGTGAATATGGGTGCTACTGCTGTTGGTACTGGATTAAATGCGAAGCCTGAGTACATTGAAAAAGTATCTACTCATCTAGCTACCGTCACAAATTTACCATTCAAAACGGCAGAAGATCTTGTTGACGCGACTCAAAATACAGATGCGTATACAGAGCTATCTAGCTCCTTAAAAATATTAGCGATTAATTTATCTAAAATAGCAAATGATTTACGCTTAATGAGTTCAGGGCCTCGTACAGGGTTAAACGAAATTAATTTACCAGCAAGACAGCCTGGTTCTTCTATCATGCCAGGTAAAGTGAATCCGGTTATGTGCGAAGTCATTAATCAGCTGTCTTTCCAAGTAATCGGAAACGATCACACTATTAGTCTTGCGTCTGAAGCTGGTCAGTTAGAGTTAAATGTGATGGAGCCAGTACTGGTATTTAATTTATTACAATCCCTTACCATTCTTGAAAATGGGATGCGAGTGTTCCGTGAATACGCGATTTCTGGCATTACAGCCAATATTGAACGGTGTAAAGAGCTTGTGGAAAATAGTGTAGGGATTGTGACTGCCATAAATCCGCATGTTGGGTATGAAGTGGCTACAAGAATCGCGAAAGAGGCATTAGAAACAGAGCGCCCCGTTCGAGAGATTTGCTTGGAGCGAGGCATCTTATCTGAAGAGGAATTAAATGAAATCCTTGATCCAAAAGAAATGACCAAGCCTGGTATCGCTGGATCTCGATTCTTACCACTTTAAAAATAAAATCACTTATGTCATACTAAACTAAATAGCAAAGGCTAGGGGTGCCCGATGAAGTTGGGCTGAGAATAAGAACGTATTTCTTTTACTCTTTAACCTGATCTGGATCACACCAGCGGAGGGAAGTCGGCATACACAGAGTAAACAATGTAGCGTGTAAACCGTAACCCTTTTGGTTACGGTTTTTTTGCGAAAGGGAGTGTAGTAAAGATGAAAGACTTTCAATTATACGTGATAACAGGAGAAGCCTTTCATAAGGGCAAAGAGCTTGTGACGGTAATGGAGGATGCGATAAAGGGAGGTGCTGATTTCATTCAACTTCGGGATAAAACAAGCAGCAGAAAAGAAGTGTTTGAAAAAGCTAAGCAACTTAAAGAACTTTGTCAGTCATATGAAGTTCCGTTTATTGTAAATGATTATATCGATATTGCTATGGCGGTTGATGCAGATGGTGTTCATGTCGGACAAGATGATATGCCTCTCGCTCATGTTCGCAAGCTAGTTGGCGACGATAAAATCATTGGTGTTTCCACCCATAAGATTGAAGAAGCGTTAGAGGCGGAGCAAGGTGGTGCGGATTATATTGGTGTCGGTCCCATTTTTAAAACCAATAGTAAAGAAGATGTTGTCGATCCGGTTACAACCTCTTATATTAAAGAAATTAAAGCTACTATTTCTATTCCATTTGTTGCAATCGGCGGAATTAAAACTCATAATGTTCGCGAAGTGATTGAAGCAGGAGCGGATGCGGTTTGTGTGATTACAGAGGTAGTGGCAGCTGACGATGTTCAGGCAGCTGCCATGCGGATGACAGAAGCGATTAATGAGGCGAAAGCATGAAACTATTAATAAATGGAAAAGAACGTGCTGTAGAAAGTAAGACATTGCTTGATTTGATGACGGAGTTAAATGTAAATGGACAGCTTGTCGTCGTGGAATTAGCTGGGGACATCATTCCAAGAGAGCAATGGAGTGAAACCGAGCTCGACGAACAAAAGCCTGTTGAATTAGTTCATTTTGTTGGAGGAGGTTGAAAATGAAAAAAGAAGCATTAACGATTAATGGAAAGACGCTCCAATCACGCTTTTTTCTAGGAACAGGTCGTTACCCAAATCCGTTTGTGCAAAACGAAGCCATAAAAGCATCAGGGGCTGAGGTACTAACTTTTGCGTTGAGACGTGTTAACTTGGAAGCACCAATGGAAGATTCCATATTGCAACATTTACACGGTGAAGCTTTTCACTATTTACCTAATACGTCCGGTGCTTCCACTGCAGAGGAAGCTATTCGAATTGCCCGGCTCGCAAAAGCATCTGGTTTAAGCGATTGGATCAAAATTGAGATTAGTGCTTCTGAAAAAACATTGTTACCTGATCCAATTGAAACGTTAAAAGCAACCGAGGTTCTTGTATCAGAAGGATTTACGGTTCTACCGTATACATCGGATGATCCTATTCTCTGTAAACGACTAGAGGAAGCAGGTGCACATGCGGTTATGCCAGGTGCAGCACCAATTGGAACAGGCTTAGGTATATTGAACGAATACAATCTCGGTTTAATTGTAGAAGATGCGAAAGTACCGATTATTGTGGACGCTGGTCTTGGCACAGCTAGCGATGTGACAAGAGCGATGGAACTTGGTGTGGATGGAATTTTAATGAATACACCAGTTGCAAAAGCAAAAGACCCTGTAAAAATGGCAATGTCCATGCGCTTAGCGATTGAAGCTGGTGAACTCGCGTATGAGGCGGGTAGAATGGCAAAAAAACCATATGCAAGTGCAAGTAGCCCAACAAGTTATTAGATGAACGAGTGAGGTTTTATTATGCAGAAAGTCGTGATTGTTGGCGGAGGTATTATCGGCTTATCGATTGCCTTAAGGCTTGCAACTAGAGATGTACAGGTAACCATTTTAGAAAAAAATAAGTGTGGTGGACAAGCTTCAGGTGCAGCAGCAGGTATGCTAGCACCTTTTTCTGAAATTGGTGAAGATCAAGATGTGTTTTTTGATTTTAGCTTGGCTAGCCTTAGAATGTACCCGGAGTGGCAAGCGTTTGTTCGAGAAACATCTGGAGTAGAGTTTGAATTTTCTTCTTCTGGAACACTTCACTGTGTATATCATGAAGCCGATTTGTTACCTTTATCGTCAAGGATATCTTGGCAAAGTGAATACAATGAAGACATGCGCATTTTATCGCAAGAACAAGTATTAGAACGTGAACCCCATCTATCAAAAGACATAAAAGGGGCTATTTATTACCCGAACGAAGCACATATTTATGCACCTGACTTTGTTAAGGCATTAATTGCAGCGTGTAGGAATTTAAACGTAGAGATTTATGAGCAAGTAGGTGAAGTAGAGATTGTAGAAGGTTCGACTGTTCGTCTGAAGACCGATACGATGGAATGGGAAGCAGATCAAGTCGTTATTGCAACAGGAGCGTGGGCGATGAAACAAGGAGAAGCCCTCGGTCTGCAATTGCCAGTCTACCCTATTCGAGGCCAAATTTGTGCCTATTTACCAGAGAAACCGTTAGTAAGTCATATAATTTATACTAGTCAAGGCTACCTCGTGCCAAAAGCAAATGGTACAATTGTTAACGGAGCTTCTGAAGACATAGCCGGATTTGAAACAACAGTAACAGCAAAAGGAATCGATCGCTTAAAGCGTTGGAACAAAAAAATGGTGCCAGCCCTTGAAGAAATAACCCCTTTTCATGAGTGGGCAGGCTTGCGTCCTGCCACTCAAGACGGGTTCCCGTTTATAGGACGCTTAACCAATCATCCCTCTGTGTATATAGCATGTGGACATTACCGAAACGGGATTTTATTAAGTGCCATAACAGCCAAGGTAGTAGCGGAAGATCTTTTAGGCGAGGTGGTTTCATTTCCACTTCAAGCGTTTCATCCTGAACGATTTTCATAGGAGGAAAACATGACAATTCCAAAGATACTGTCCGTCGCTGGATCTGATTCTGGTGGAGGGGCTGGTATTCAAGCAGATATTAAGACAAGTCAAGAGTTAGGCGTCTTTTCTACCACAGCCATTACGGCGCTAACTGCACAAAATACAATGGGTGTACAAGAGGTTTTTCCTGTTAGTACTGAGTTTTTAAAGGCGCAGCTTGAAGCAGTGCTTAGTGATATTGGAACCGATGTCTTGAAAACAGGTATGCTTGTTAGTGAAGGTCACATTCAAGTTGTTTGTGATGCTATAGACACCTATTCCATTAAAAGAGTTGTTGTTGATCCGGTCATAGCTTCTACGAGTGGGTCGGACTTATTAAATGACGCAGGTGTTAAAGCATTAAAAGAAATGTTACTCCCGCGAACAACCATCTTTACACCAAATATTCCAGAGGCGCTACGATTGACTGAAACTCATGAACCAGTAACCGTTGCAGATCTTAAGAAACTCGCGGTACAATTGTATCAGTTTGGTCCTACTATTGTTGTTTTAAAAGGCGGTCACTTTAACGGAGACGCAGTGGATGTATTTTACGATGGGACAAGATTAGAATTGTTAACTGAGGAGCGAATGCAACGTACAAATACCCATGGAACAGGTTGTACATTTGCTTCGGCTATTGCAGCTGAACTTGCTAAAGGGTCGATCCCGTTTGAAGCAGTAAAGCTAGCAAAAGCTTTTATAACAGAAGCGATCCGCTATGGTTTACCGATCGGAAAAGGGAACGGGCCTACGAATCACGCCGCTTACAATCAAAGCAGATAAGGAGTAAGAAAAGTGAAAAGGCACTGGATTGTATTTATTCTACCGGCTATTTTAATGGTATTTATCACGGTAGGTGGTTTTATTTATTTATCACAAGACGACACGCTGAGTAACGAGGAGCTGCAACAAGAAATAGCATTTACCGCATCCATCCATCAGCAAATCACAACAATCGAATGGATATGGCCACAACTACCAACAGAAGGCATTTATGGCACAGATTATATCGGGTTATCGTTTGAAACAGAATCCTATGTCGAGCCAGGGCAAGTCACCCTTCCAGTGGAACCAGAACAAACTTATGACGGTTTCGTCGTTGAGAATGGGGTTATTTTTTCATTCCCAACAGAAATGCAAGAGCATCAAAGTGTCGGCACAAGAGGTCAGCTTATCCAAGCACTACCATCAGAAGTGGAGATTGAAGATGTTCAGGTGACGTTGTTACATACTTGGACAAACCATGAAGACTTAGTACTTGAGGACGCAACGTTTGCAGATCCCCAATTCGGACAAGCAAAAAATGTACAGCATTGGGTAAAGACGTATTTATTGGAGGACTTACTTGAGAATTAGTGGGATGTCGTTTGAAAAAGGTGTATTTTTCATGACCAATCAAACACTTGCTTGTAGTTTTCATGATCGAGAAGGCGTACTTCGTTCATGGAGTAAGCCGCTAAATGCAAAGACACTTGGTTATGCAACACTTCTCGTGTGGCGGTCAAGTTCTTTCTGGTTTAAAGCGATATGTGGGCTAGTTATTCTTTTCATTGTTGTACCTAAGCTACTGCCGATATCGTGGCAAGGATTCCCCTTTTATAGCTTTTTTTACTTGTTATTTGGTACCCATTTCTTTTTTCCAAGGGGTTTAAAACAATACCATGCGGCAGAGCATAAAGTATTCAGCGCAAGAGGAAAAGTCAATCATCAAGAGCTGAAAAAAGTGGGGCAAGCGTCTGTCCTTAACCGTGGATGTTCAACTGGTCTTGTTGTTGCTTACTTTCTTAGTGTCATTATATGTACTCTGCTTGGTGCGGGCTTTTTTTCAGTAACAACAAGCTTAATGGTTAGCTCCTATATTTCTTTATTGTTTGTAGGATTCTATTTTAGATTTAATCGTCACTCTATCTTTAAAGGGGTTGTAGCCGTTGTGCTGCCTCTTTCTTATTGGTTACAAGAACGAGTTACGACCAAAACGCCAACCCAACAGCATCTCGAATGTGCAATTGAAAGCTATATGCAACTAGGAAAAGTCGCATTTTCTAAATCACTATATAAGAAAAGAATCGAAGAGGAGGGGGAATAGTCGATGTCACCATTATTCCAATTGGAACGGAAACTCCTAGTGTCAGTAGCTATGTGGCTACGATTCAAGAAGTGTTAGAAGACATGACGAAAACTCATGATATTACGTACCAATTAACACCTATGAGTACGTTAATTGAAGGGGATGTATCTACTTTACTAGATGTAGTTAAAAAAATTCATGAAGTTCCTTTTGAACAGGGAATCGACCGAGTTGCGACAAATATTCGAATTGATGATCGTCGTGACCAGACATCTACATTACAAAGTAAACTCAAGTCAGTCGCAGTAAAGATGAAGAAGGAAGATGACCAATAAATCATCTTCCTTTCTTCATTGAGAAATGGGGAATACCCGCTTCAAAAAATCGCTCCGACGTCTTTACGTAGCCTAGCCGTAAATAGAAAGCAAGAGCAGGTTCTTGAGCATTTAGCACTAATTCATCGACGCCTTCTTCAAAACCTGCTTCTTCTATTTTCTTCATCAATGTTGCCCCATATCCTTTATTTCGATAAGGTTCTAAAATACACACTCGCTCAATTTTGCCTGCCTTGCCTACAATTCGAATACGAGCAGCACCAATGGCTTGCTGATTTGCTGTAAGTAAAAGGTGGGTCGCCGTTTGATCATGCTCGTCTCTTTCTAAATGCGCGGCCACCCCTTGCTCCTTAATAAACACGTTTGTTCGAATCTCAAAGCACTGTGCTTGTAGTAAGTCACTAGTGGCAACCTGTACATCAAGATGTTCGATCATGTAGACTGACCTTGCAACAGAAATGTTTCATAAACAGTCCACGATTCGTTATCAAGTTGGTAGAGAAGTTGAATACGATCAATGGTTTCTTGATGAGACACGTCAATCATTTTCAGTTGACCTACAATATCATCATGCTCTGCTTGCTGTAGCTTTTGTGCAATCGTAATGTGCGGGATAAAGACAGAGTGCGCGCGATCAGTCGGGAACGGTTCTTGGTAAAGCTTCTCGTTTAACCAAGAAAGCTGTTTGTTTTCTTTTAACTTGTAAAAAATAGTCGTTGATTGTGGGAAGAACGTATCTACCTTGTACACATGAATATCAATTGGTGGACATTGACGAGCAATGTCTCGTAATACTTGAATCATTTCTGGTAATTCCTCATTGCTTATTGAGAAACTTTCTTTTAACGTAATATGAGGTGGGATGTTCGCGTAATGTGCATCATACCGCCGCCTTAATCCGTTAGCCGTGTCTTGAAAAGGTTTTGATGGAAAAAGAACAATTCCGTAATTAAGCATACTCATACCTCCTTTATAATGGAAACAACGTTTTTAATCCAGTGGCAAGATAGTTTTGCCAATACGTCCACGTATGATCACCATCAAACTCCTCGTACGTGTAATCAAAAGATGTGTTTGTCAATACTTCTTTCATTTGTCTGTTAGGCGTTAAGAAATCTTCTTTTTTTCCATCTGTCGTTTTAACAACATCTTCTTTTTTGCCAATAATATGATAAATGGATAAGATGTCAGGTTTCTCGAATTGTTTTACCTTATCCTCAACCACTTGATTAACATAAGGGGAGAATAATAGAACCTTCTTAAATAATGTAGGATATTCCAATGCCGTTAGCAAGGAAATCGTTGCTGCCAATGAATCACCCGCTAACATTCGAGCTTCTGCCAATGGTTCAACACTGTAGTTTTTTTCTATATAAGGAAGTAGTTCGCATGCTAGAAATCGTGTATAGGCTACATGGGTCTCGTTATTCGGGTGATACCAAGTACGTCTTGTTTCTACACTTGGATATGGAACACCAACAACGATAAGCTCTTCAATGTCTAACTCGTCTATTAATGAATCCACCTGTCGATGCACACGTCCAAAGCGAAAGAAATCTTGTCCGTCTTGACAAATCATTAACCGATAAGATTTTAATGGTGTATAATTTGCTGGTAGATAAACAGATAATGAAATGGTGCATTGTAATTGTTCACTTTCAATGGTTGCTTCTGTTATACTGCCTTCGATGTTCGCCATGAATAACTTCCTTTCTAAGGTCTTCTCATACATTAGTTTACCATATTTTTGTGAAAGTGAGGGAGTCTCCGTTTTTTTGGCAGTTCTATGATAAAATGAATGATTAAGGATAAACTATTTTTACCAATATCCATCATGAGTGGTTAATGGAGGAGTCCGTATGAAATCTAAAAGACCTCATTGGATTTATTATCGAGAGGTATTCCGATCAAAATTTCAAGCAAAGTGCATACAAGCGAAATTAGAAGACAATTGGGAGAATGGCTATGAAATAGGGCCTCTTGTAGAAGTGAAGCGTTTGAAAACGAATAAATATATTGTGCGTTATACGTACGATGAAGTGATGTGACTATAGAAAGCGAGGGAAAGAGAATGGGTGAGAGTCGACTAAGAATGTTGCGCATTCAAAAAGGCTTTAGCTTAGAAGAAGTATCAAAACAAGTAGGAATCTCTGCCGGATACTTATCGCAAATAGAATCAGGCAAAAGACAAGTCAATGCATTAATCTCGGAAAAAATTGCGCAATTTTTCAATGTGTCGTTAGACGATTTATTCGAAGCTACTCGATATAAAGCCGTATGGGATCATTAATAGGAAAAACGCCCCCTATTAAGAGGGAGCGTCTACTCATTATTTAGGAGAAATCATATTTCCTGGTACCACATATTCGTTAAACTGCTCTTCAGTTAATAAGCCGCTACTTATAGCCGCTTCTTTTAATGTCGTATTCTCAGCATGAGCTTTCTTCGCGATTTTCGCAGCATTTTCATAACCAATATGGGGATTTAATGCAGTAACGAGCATAAGGGATTCATTTAGCAGTTGATCCATTTTTGCTTTATCTGCTTCTAGTCCAATAAGACACTTATCATGGAAATTAGTTAAGCCGTCTGATAACAGTCGCATGGATTGGAGAACATTGTAAATAATAACGGGTTTAAAGACATTTAATTGAAAATGTCCTTGGCTTGCTGCAAAACCAATAGCGGCATCGTTTCCAAGTACTTGTGCTGCAACCATTGTTAATGCTTCACTTTGAGTTGGATTGACTTTACCTGGCATAATGGAACTACCTGGCTCATTTGCAGGAATAATGACTTCACCAATACCGCAACGTGGGCCGCTTGCTAAAAGACGGATATCATTTGCAATTTTAAAAGCGTCAGCTGCGAGTGCTTTAAGTGCTCCATGGAAATAGACAAGTTCATCATGGCTTGTTAGTCCGTGGAAATGGTTTTCAGACGCTTTAAAAGCGTAGCCTATCTGTTCGCTTAGCTGTGCGGAAACCTCTTCACTAAAGCCTATTGGTGCGTTTAAGCCCGTACCAACTGCTGTTCCACCGATTGTGAGTGCGCGAACATGATCAAGAGACTGTTCAATCATCGTTGAGCAAGTCGTCAGCATATGTTTCCACCCGCTAATTTCTTGACCAAACGTTAAAGGTGTCGCATCTTGTAAGTGGGTACGGCCAATCTTAACGATATCGGAGAATTCGTTTTCTTTTGCTTCAAGGGTTTGTTTAAATTGTTTTAATGCTGGAATTAATTCAGTTTCTGCGAAAATAACTGTTGCGACATGCATCGCAGTCGGAAATGTATCGTTAGAACTTTGAGAATGGTTCACATCATCATTTGGGTGAACGGTCACATCGTTGTAGCCTTGCTCAGTTAAATACGTGTTTGCTAAATAAGCAATGACTTCATTCATATTCATGTTTGACTGCGTACCGCTTCCTGTTTGCCAAACAACAAGGGGGAAATGATCCTCTAACCCACCAGCGATAATTTGATCAGCAGCATATGTAATGGCTTCAACCTTTTGCGGGTGTAGTCCTTTTAACTTACCGTTTAC
Source organism: Shouchella oshimensis (assembly GCF_004375095.1). Lineage (NCBI taxonomy): Bacteria > Bacillati > Bacillota > Bacilli > Caryophanales > Bacillaceae > Shouchella > Shouchella oshimensis. Next base: position 593,886 of record NZ_SNUX01000003.1, read on the forward strand.
AATTGCCGCTGCTTTTTTTAATTCTGCGAAAGCACGGACAACTTCAAACGGGATTTTTTCCGTACCAATTTTAAAGTTTTCCAAACTTCTTTGTGTTTGTGCACCCCAGTATTTATCAGCAGGAACTTGAATTTCTCCAATTGTATCTCTTTCTGTACGCGTTTTCATTTTCACCATTCCTTTATCCAAAATTCATAACCCATATCCATCATACCAAAAAACGACAAGAAACTTAACGAAAACATCTAAAAAGATTGGTAGGGCTGATTGAAAATACCACTGTTTTGAAACTGTGGGGAAGGAAGTCTAATTGAAAAAAAAGGAACGAACGACCAAAAAAACGTGAACAACCATACATGTCCAATGTTATCTCAGGACATGTACGCGTCCACGTTCTCAATACGTGTAGTAAGAGAAGTATCTCGTTTTATGAAAATAATTTTTTGTAAAGACTGTAGCCTTCATCATCTAGTCGATCCTTCGGAATAAACCGAAGTGCCGCTGAATTGATACAATAACGAAGCCCATTAGGACCAGGGCCATCTGGAAAAACATGACCAAGGTGAGAATCAGCCTCTTTACTACGAACCTCAGTCCGTACCATAAAATGGCTTCGGTCTTCTTTTTCCAGAATCTCTTCTTCTTCAATTGGTTTTGTAAAGCTTGGCCACCCGCATCCTGCGTCGTATTTATCATTTGAAGAAAATAATGGCTTTCCAGAGACAATATCAACATAAATGCCATCTTCTTCGTGATCATAAAAGTCATTTTTAAACGGTGGCTCTGTTCCATTCTCTTGTGTAACGTGATATTGCATAGGCGTTAGCTTCTTTTTTAACTCTTCGTTTGAATGGTTTGTCATGATGATTCTCCTTTCCAATGTCGGTCAATAAAGTCTGCTCTTCCAGAACCTTTTCGATAAAGTTGGTAATGAAATGCATTCTTCTGATAGTAATCTTGGTGATACTCTTCAGCAGGGTAGAATGGTTTGGCTGGTAGTATGAGTGTTGCAATGGGTTTTGAAAATTTTCCACTGGTACTTAAGTCTTGCTTTGATTGTTCAGCCATCATTTTTTGCTCTTCGCTATGATAAAAAATCGCTGTTCGATACGAGTCGCCACGATCGTGGAATTGTCCACCTGGATCTGTTGGATCAATTTGTTGCCAAAACAAAGAAAGAATGGTCTCGTACGAAATTAGAGCAGGATCAAAGGTTATTTGAACAGCTTCAAAATGTCCAGTCGTTTCGCTACAAACTTCTTTGTAAGTGGGATTTTCTGTATGACCGCCAGTATAACCAGAAATAACAGACTCCACACCTTCATATTGATCAAATGGTTTGACCATACACCAAAAACAGCCGCCAGCAAACGTTGCTTTCTCTAACTGACTCATGTCCTCACTCCCATTTCTTTAGATAGTGTTAGTGTACCATACCTACTCTTAGTTCAATAAACAAACGGCTTAAACAATAAGTCTTTACCTTCCACAGAATAAGACCAAAAAAGAAGGTGAAAACAAAAATAATAAAGAACTGTAGCGAAAAGAACGGTCTTTTGTCGTTCTTTTTCTCTTTTTGTCAACAAGTTCTGTTTGTAAAATTTGTTATTTAGGAGGATTTTAAAAAGAAAAAAAGAATCAATTGTTGGAATATGTCAAGAAGGAAGAGGGGGTTTTATGTCGATGAGGTAAAAACACGCATCGACGGTACTATGAAAGCGATGATTAAAGAATTACTGAATCAATCGAACGCTCCGCAATGTGTTATTTATGAAGATACAATCATTATGCGAAATGGAGCTTTTAATTCATTAGCTCAACTTCATAATCACAATGGTAATATCCCGTTGTCAACCATTTTAAGTTATCAATCAATGGAACAATGGGTTCTAGAAACAACTCATTCTCCTATCCATTTAACGATTAAGCACGCGGTACTAGACCAAGATTATATGCTCTATACATTTGAGGCGGGTAACAAGACTGAAGACATCCGACTAAGTTTAGTGACAACGGACTATAAGAAGAAATTAAGATGGCTTACAGACGAGAATGGGAAAATCATCGATGGAAGCGCTGTTGGTCGTGAATTTTTAGATATACAAGATTCGATCTGGAGTTTTGTTCCGCAAGAGTTAATGAATAAACATGTGAAAAAGCAAGTGATTACATTTTATTACCAGTATACAGAATATGAAGTTCGAATTATTACGTATTATGGCTATATTTTATTTGATGTTATTCAAGCAAAACAACGTGTAGAGCAATTAATTGCGCGCAATGAACTGATTAATATACTAGAGCTATCAAATGAATGCTATCTATTGCATGATGAGATGACCATTCATTATGCAAACAAAGCAGCTCACCTTTATTTAGGAGTAGAGGGAGAAGAGCATATTCTAACTGGTAGACCTTTACGCCATCATATCCAAACTAGGGAACTAAAACTTATTAAGGAATCCATTCGTAATCAACAAGAGGAAATTTTATTTCGTCCTGTTAAATTGATAAACGGGAAAGGCAATCTACTTTATACAATGTGTGCGATTCTCCCTGTTCATATCGAGGGAAAAAAGCTATACATTTCAGTGTTAAAACAATCACATCGTTTATCAAAGAAACGAGAAGAAGCAATGAAAGTGGCGTCTCGTTTATCGGCGAGTATGGCACATGAAATTAGAAATCCATTGACGACAATCAAAGGATTTATGCAACTATATAAGGAAATGAAAATAGTACCTGAAAGTCAGCTGACCGTTATTAATAAAGAGCTTGAGCAAATGGAGAAGATTATTAATGATTATGTTTTTCTTGCACAGCAAAAAGGAATGAAACAAAGCGAAACCATTGAAATCAATGATTATGTACAAGCGTTTATGAAAAAAGACGAGATAAAAGCGTTAACCCAAGATAACCCAGTCGCTTTTTCATGCTCAGAAAATTTTTACTTTAACGGCTATAAGGAAGAATTAGATCTACTGTTTTTAAATTTAGTTGAAAATGCTGTTGATGCTAGTGAAAAAACATCAACTATTGAAATACGAGTGACGTCGGAGCAAAGTCAACTTTGTGTTCAAATTATTGATAAAGGCGTAGGTATTTCACCAAATCGTCTTTATTTATTAGGACAGCCGTTTTTTTCATCGAAAGAAAAAGGGACTGGTTTAGGTTTAATGATTTGCCACAAAATTGCTGAACTTCACGGGGGGCGCATGGAAATAAAAACAAAAGCTGGCGCAGGAACAATTGTTCATATTTATCTTCCTCTCAAAATTTCACCAGTTGTTGAAGAAAAAGTGACTAGAATAGAACCTCTGCAAGCTTTAAAGCGAAGTGAAAGCCAAAAAGTAACAAGCATAAGCCAGCAATAACATTTAAGATTGGTAAAAGCGACTGACTAAGGAACTGTCCAAAAAAAGAAGCGAGAAACGAGAGGCTAATGTTCCATACAAGTATGCCAGTAAATAAAAAAACGATGTAAACCACAACTGACCCTGATTGCTCAGTCATAAACTCGACTAGAGTGGAACCAAAAATGCCAAACCAAAACATTAAGTTAATAGGGTTGAATAAAGCAATGGATAACCCTGTCCAAAAGGAAGCCAAAATAGATGAAGAAAGGCTGCTTGAACGTTGAAGAGCAGTCTTTCGCTTATTAATTGATTCAATTCCAAGGTACATTAAAAGACCAGATCCAAATACATAAAGAATGACTTGTACAGAAGGTATAAAAATAAACTGCGCCATACCAAAATAAATCAGGATCATAAAAAGAAGATCAGCAAGAATGGCGCCAATACCGATAAATAAGGCAGGAAGAAAACCATGAGAAACGCCTTTTTTGAGAATAGCTAAACAGATCGGGCCAACAGGAACAGCCAACGATAATCCTAGAATAAACGCCGAGAGAAAAGCGGGCATCCAATAACACTCTCCTTACTCAAAGACAAGCTCTATCTTATAGTAATGTGACTATAGACGTTTTTAGACATGCTTTATTTGTAAGAAAATGTCTAGATTCTGTTAGGGCTTCATAAGATGAAAAGGAATGGTAAAGGAGGGGTTCTAAATGAAAGCACCACGCTTATTGACGACTGAAGAAATGCGTTCGGATGCTGTACCTACCTGGGTAAACAAAAGTTACGAACAATATAGTCATGTTGTGACGGATCAAACGTTTCCATGTTTTTTTGGACAAAAAGGAGAACGTAAGGGAGAGTTACGCTATTCCTTTTTGTCCCATGCTGATTGGACGTCACTTCCGAGTACATTACGAGCGTTTCAATCATTAATGGCGAAACGCCCGCTTATTCGGCGTGGACTTTTTGTGTTTATTGAGCCTGAAGAACAGGAGCAAACGTTGGATTATTACCGGCGCTATTTTTGGGATATCTTGCAATACTTAAACGATAAAGATGAAAGTGTATGGCCAACTCATACACCGAGTGATCCGAATCATCATTTATGGTCCTTTTGTTTTAATGGTCAATCCATGTTTGCTTTTGCCAATACACCTGCATACAAGCAGCGTATTACACGAGATTTAGGGCAAAGTATGGTTATCGGTTTTCAACCTCGAGAAATTTTTCAAGGTTTAGAAGGGACTGAGCCTAAAGGGCATAATTCTCGAGAAGCTGTTCGGAAAAGGGTAGAGGCGTGGGATCAAATACCAAAACATCCGGATATAAGCCATTATGGTGATGTTGAACATCGGGAATGGAAGCAGTTTTTTATTGGAGATGATTGCGTACCGATTACAGGCGCCTGCCCGTTTCATGCAAAAAATGATTGATTCAAAATAGATTTTTAATCTTCTAACGTGATAAACTAAGCGTACTACTTATAGAAATAGGGGTATCATGAAATTTAGAATTGGCTATCGAACTTTAAAAACGGCAATCGGTGTATTGATTTCACTTTCCATAGCGCAGTTACTTGAATTAAACTTTGCTTCTTCTGCGGCAATCATTACCATTCTTTGTATTTCGGTTACCCGTAGAAACTCCCTTCTAGTGTCATGGGCGCGCTTTATTGCTTGTATCATCGGATTAATTATGAGTTCAGTTCTGTTTGAATTACTTGGGTACACCCCTGTTGCCGCTGCGCTCTTTATTTTACTTTTTATCCCAGTTGTCTTACTCGTAAAAGCAAGCGATGGAATTGTAACGAGTTCCGTTATTGTTATGCATTTATATGTTGTTGGTGAAACATCTATTGGCTTTTATTGGAACGAGCTACAGCTTATTTTTATTGGAATTGGAACAGCGCTTGTAATGAATTTATATATGCCTTCCAAAGATAAACTATTAAGACAGCGGCGTATGGAAGTAGAGGAGTTGCTTAAATCAACGTTGAAGCATCTTTCCATTTATATCCGTGCAGGAGAAAGCAGTTGGGATGGAAATGAACTTCCTCAGTTAGATAAAGTGTTAAAGGAAAGTAAAAAAGTCGCCTTTGTTACGATGCAAAATCATCTCTTGACAGAAGAAAATCACTACTATCATTATTTTTCAATGCGTGAGAAGCAACTTGAAATTATTGAACGGTTAATGCCACATTTAACAAGAATTAATGGATCAGTACCTCAGCAAGAAAAAGTCGCTAATTTCTTAGAAGAGCTGTCACGCGCAGTTAGTCCTACAAATTCAGTCGCGTATTTTCTTTTACAGCTTGAAGAAATGCGCACAGAATTTCGAAACATGCCGCTTCCCAAAACGAGAGAAGAGTTTGAAAGTCGGTCTTCCCTTCTTTTAATTGTGTTTGAATTTGAACAATATTTAAAAACGAAAGATGCGCTTTGGGTGCAAAAATCGGATAAAAAGAGGTCATTGAGCAAACCCTAAATGGAGTTCAACTTCATAGGGGTGACAAATGTGAAATGGTCTTTTTTTCTATTTACTTTCGTTCTGCTATCAACGTTACTTCCTGATCCGTTTCCAGTGGAGAAAGCAGCGGTTATTGTAAATGTCCAAACAAATGAAATGGCAATAATTGAAGCGAATCGTATAAGCGATGTGTTTCCAGTTGCAAGTGGGAAAAAGGGAGAAGAAACACCTCTTGGTGAATTCACTGTGCTTGTGAAAGCAAAGCAACCTTACTACCGCAAGAAGAATATAGCTGGAGGGGATAAACGAAATCCGCTTGGCAGCAGGTGGATTGGATTTGATGCGAATGGAACGAATGGGCGTACATATGGATTACACGGCACAAATCAACCTCATTCCATAGGTTATCACGCTTCTTTAGGCTGTGTTCGTTTAGAAAATACCTCTGTAGAGTATGTATATGAAAGAGTAGAAATTGGAAGTAAAGTAATTGTAGTGAAAGAAACCAAAAGCTTTGCGGCGTTAGGAAAGCAATATAAGCTGTTAAAGTAATCAGGTATGGATTAACAGGCTACAGGCGGAAATCGCATATGACCCCGCCTGGCTTGTCTACTTTAAAGGTAGAATTAAAACATGCCTAAACCGGCAGCTGCGGTAAACACGCCCCCTAATACGAGTGTTGCAATCATAATATAAATAATTAATCGTTGAAATTTTCGTGGCATAGTCTTCACCCCACTCACACTATTCTACTGTTAGTGTAACTGATTGCCTAGAAAGCAACAAGAGGTGTTTTATGCTTGATATTAAATTAGATCATATTGCATATGTTGTAAAATCCGAAGAAGAGATCGCGCGTTTTTTTTCTCTTTTTGCTGCAACAGAAGGAAAGCATGAAAGGATACAAGAACAGCAAGTAACGGTTTATCATGTGCAAGTCGGATCCTTTTCCATTGAGTTGCTTTTACCATTTCCAGAGAATCATTCCTTGCAACGATACGTAGCGAGACATCCTTCTCCGTGCTTTCACCATTTAGCACTGCTAAGCTCTGATTTACAAATGCTACAAGACGTGTTAGAACAGAATGGTTATGAATTTATTTATGAAAAGGCGAAGATAGGAAGTAAGGGGAAACGAATTAATTTTATAAAGCCGGCGTGTACAAACGATGTGTTAATTGAATTATGTGAGCACCAAACATGAAAAGTGCAGCAATATTCGTTATGATAAAAGGGATTATAGTTAAATGGAGTGAAGAAAAACAATGACAGAGAGAATCGTCAATGAATTTATTGAATTGGTTAAGGTTAGTTCTGAAACGAAACATGAAGCAGAAATAGCAGTTTTATTAAAAAAGAAATTTTCCGAATTAGGTTTGAAGGTGGAAGAAGATCAAGCACAAGAAAAAACGGGTCATGGTGCAAACAATTTAGTTTGTACATTACCTGGGACAAGCACGAAAGCGATTAAAACCATTTATTTCACATCGCATATGGATACGGTGGTTCCGGGGAAGAACATTCAACCAATCGTTGAAGACGGATACATACGAACAGATGGAACAACCATTCTTGGTGCAGACGATAAGGCTGGTATTGCCGCAATGCTAGAAGCCATTCGAGTCTTAAAAGAGCATGAAGTTGAGCATGGTGACATCCAATTTATTATTACTGTGGGGGAAGAATCAGGTTTGGTTGGGGCAAAAGCGCTTGACCAGAATTTGGTGCGTGCGGTTTATGGTTATGCACTAGATAGCGATGGGGAAGTGGGTGGCATGATAACGGCAGCGCCTTCTCAAGCGAAACTTGTAACGAAAGTGTTTGGAAAGACGGCCCACGCAGGTGTTGAGCCGGAAAAAGGCATTTCAGCCATTTCAGTAGCATCAAAAGCTGTCGCGCAGATGCCACTTGGTCGAATTGATAATGAAACAACTGCAAACATTGGTCGATTTGAAGGTGGTTCGCAAACGAATATTGTGTGTGACTATGTTGAAATTACTGCTGAAGCCCGTTCGTTAGAGAAAGCCAAACTTGAAAAGCAAGTGGAGGCAATGAAGCACGCATTTGAAAATGCCGCAAAAGAAATGGGCACATCATGTGAGGTTCACATTAATTATTCCTACCCAGGGTATAAAGAGACAAAGGATGCTGAAGTTGTTCGTATTGCACATGAAGCGATTCAAGCCCTTGGCTTAACACCGTCCATGCGGGCCAGTGGAGGCGGAAGTGATGCAAATGTTATTTCTGGTTTCGGAATTCCGACCATTAATTTATCCGTTGGTTACGAAAAAATCCACACGACAAACGAACGAATTGCTGTTCATTCCCTAGCGAAAATCGCTCAAGTTATTATAGAGATTGTGAAAACAACCGCAAAACACTAATGAAAACAAGCCGTTCACATATGTGGACGGCTTAAATCAAGTAATGGGCTTCATTCGCAAACTCCATGCACTCTAATATCTCTTCTTCCGGTATTCCAGTTGCGAGAGACAAATCGTTTATCGTAGGTGCACAATCATGCTTTACCCGATAATCGTGTAAATAGTGATTGATTTTGCTCATGTTTTCTTCATAATAGTATTTAGATGTTAAGTGTGTGTAAAAAAGCATTCTGACACCTCCAGTTGGTAGGAGGTCTTGCGAATGAATACTCCATTTTACCATTCTTTTAAAGAAAAGTATATAGATTGTCCCAAAAGGATAGATTTGAGAACGATTGGGGAGAAATTCATGTTCGAACTTAAGCATATTAATAAAAGTACAAGCTCTTTACCTGCTAGGCATGGACAAACAAAAAGCAACGGATCAGTGAGTCAGAAGGAACGCTTCCAAGAACAATTAAAGCAACAAAGTCTTAGTAACTTATTTGAAAAAATTGACCATTTAAAGACACAAGGAATGGATTTAGTTAATCAGCGTTCTTATGGAGCTTTGGCATCTTTTCGACGATCATTAGAAGACTGTTTAAAGCATGTATTAAATGATAGTTACCATGTGTCGGTAAGAACAAGTCATCAATTTGGTCAGTTTAAACAGCATCAACTCGTACACGTGGTAAATCAAGAAATGGATCTTTTGACAAAAGAATTATTTGATGAGCAAAAAACGAGTATGGATTTATTAAAAAGGGTAGGAAAGTTAGAGGGCATCTTGCTCGAAATTTATGTATAACGATGAGGAGGATGAAATGGAGCGTTATCTTTTCACGTATAAAACCTACCTTCCTGTTTCCTTAGAAGAGGCATGGGCGTTTTTTTCGGAGCCAGACAATTTAGCGCGTATACAAACTTTCCCGCCTGTACATGTATCACAAGAAGGAGGTTCCATTCTGGTTCGAGTTCCTTACACAGGAGGACGTATTCAGTTTAAAACGACTATTCTTTCAGAGGATGCGCCACATGAGTTTAAAGATAAAATGGAAAATCCGCCGTTTCCTTTTTCGTATTGGGAGCATACTCATCAATTTAGTAAAGGAAAAGACGGAACAATTATGATGGATCACATTTGGTTTTCGTCGGTAGTACCAGCTAGTTTAGCGGTAAAAGGGCTAAAATGGATGTTTAAAAGCCGAGAGAAGCAACTAACGAACTTATTTAAGTCTTAATGTTGGTGCATGTATTTGCTAATTAATTTTAAAATGGAACGTCTTGTTAATATTCCTGTAAATGCTTTTTGATCATCGACTACGCATAAAAAAGGATGATTAATCGATAGCGAGAGCGCTTTAGAGAATGTTGCTTCAGGACGGATGCACGGAACATCTTGATTCATACAATCGCCAACGGTTAACGTTGATAACCGATCAAGTTCAAAGTCATGTTCGCCTAATAAAGAATCCAATATTAATGATTTGCTAATCATGCCTCTTAAGTGAAAAGAAGAATCTAAAACGGGAATCGCTGTGTAGCCAGATTTGATCAGAACAAGTAATGCGTGTTGCAAAGGGTTGTTTAATTGGACATGTGCTACCTTGTCGGCAGATATAATTAATGGAGCAATTTCATTGTCTGTTAATAAACGATCTCGTAATGTTTGCATACATGTATCACTTCTTTGTGTTAGATTTTCATGTGCTCCTTATAATCGTAAACGCTCTTTTCGAGTCCGTCAAGATTAGTATCCTCTGAATGAGTGTAAAAATCCTTGGGTACAATAAAAAGAAAAAGGAGCGCGACCTTGCGATATGCACTCAAAACAAACAGTAAAGTATATTTGTGAGCAATACACGTCTGGATCGGTTTATTATTTTAAAATGGAATACATTACCCATGACAAGTGGAGTAATCTTCATTCTATTGAATGGTCTGCCCCAAGACCTATTCGGCGGGAAACATTTCTAAAAAGAAAAAGACAAGGGTACTTGTGCGAAATTTATCAGCGATCATCAGCGAAAGTGGTTCCTTTTCAGAAAAGATGAAAAGAAATTCGTTTAACGTAAATAGAGTGGAAAAGAAAAAGCGCATTCAATGAAGACGTTACGATGCCGTGAAACGGTACGAGGCTTCATGAATAGCGCTTTTTACTTATCCTTTAGAGGCGACTTTTAGTCAATCGATGTGAGTGTATCGTTAACATCAATTTCTCCATAACCATAATAAACATTAAAATCTCCGTCTCCTAACTGATTGGCATGACCTAAAATAAGGTTCCCAATTTCCTCATTTGTTAATGAGGGATTAGTGGAATGCACGAGTGCCGCTAGACCAGCAACATGTGGAGCGGCCATAGAAGTACCAGACAGTAAAATATATTGGTTTTCAAGATACGTACTTGGAATATGCTCACCAGGTGCCGAAACATCTACATAATCCCCGTAATTCGAGAAAAAAGAGCGGTTTTTATCTTGATTAACAGAAGCAACCGTGATGACCTGTGGATAGGCAGCAGGGTACATTTGATCATCTGTATTTTCATTACCGGAAGCGCTAATCAGTGTAACGCCTTGATCATAGGCATATTCAATGGCATCATACAAGACATCAGAGTGATAATAATCACCTAAACTCATATTAATCACATCAGCTCCATGATCGACCGCCCAATAGATACCTCTAGCGACAGAAAAAGAAGAACCTTCTCCATCCGTATTCAATACTTTAATAGGCATAATTTTACTCTGCCAAGAGACACCGGCAATTCCTTCAACATTGTTTGTTAATGCAGCAGCGATACCAGCAACATGCGTGCCATGTCCATTATCATCAATAGCGTTGGATGTATCATCAATTGCATTGTAGCCCTCCACTAATTTTCCTTGAAGGTCTGGGTGCTCTGGATCGACACCTGAATCGATTATTGCAATTGTCGTATCAGAACCATTGGCATAATTCCAACCCTCTTCAATGTCAATTTGTTCTAAATTCCACTGATAGGGTTTAAAAAATTCATCATTTGGTTCTACTTTCGTTTCTTGAATAACGGCTTTATTTACAAAAGAAAAATTGTGCTCAGCAAAGATCACGGCTTCGTCGTTCCTTAGCTTTTGAATATAGGCATCTTCTTCAATGGTTGATTGTAATACAACGTAAGGATGGTTTTCTTTTAGAACAGTATGATCGTTTTTACTGGCCCATTGTTCAACATTTGTATGAGGTGCTAGTTTGACAATGACTTCTTCAGCGACAATAGGGTTATCTTGACTCTTGGTGTGTGAATTAACGTAAATATTCCAATTTAAGCCTGGAACGGTTGTTGCTTGTTGGCCGTCTGGTAAGCTTGTTTGTTGATTGAAATCGACTTGAGCGTTTTCACCAGACATAAAGAGTGTTCCTTCACTATCAGCGATCATAGCATGCTTTGATAAAAAAGATTGAATAAATGCAAGGTTGATTTCGCTAATAACGGTGTTGCCAGATGTTAATGCCTTCTTTACCATAATGTAGGATTGATCTTCTTTTTGATAGGGCAGAGAATACTGAATGGCATTATAGGTGGTAGTAAAAACAGGTAGCTCGTCAAGATGTAAAGGAGAGCCTGCTTTTTCAATAACTTGACTCGTCCCATCAACAAGTGCAATTCCTTCAATAAAAGGATGCTGTTCAACTTCTTCTTCTAACTTTCTGTCAAGCTGTTCTCTCGTTGTCCATTCTTCTAAGCTTGTTGTAAACGAGTGAAACATCATATTGGTGGTAAGGGCAAGATCTTCTGCTTGTAGGTGGTCAATTGCTTCTTGTGAAACAGAAGCATTTGAACGGTCAGTGGATTGTTGATGGATGGATGCTCGGTGCATGTTTGGTGCTGGTTTAATGATTAACATGCTAATAATAAGCGCACTTACTAGCGCAATGGCCCATTTTTCAGAACGTCGTAACATAATGATTCTCCTTCTTTTCGTGTAGTTGCTTAAATTCTTTTTCGACTTGCGGTGTTATCCATTGAGATGGATAAACAAGGGCAATGTTTGCTGCTGTAAATAGGTTCTTAGACTCCTCTAGTGCTCTATATGTTTCATTCCCTTTAACCCCAACATGTCCAATTGCAATGGGGTATTCATGACGATCTGCGGTCTTAATAAAGGTGAGAAGCTGTTTTTTTACATAAAAGTAAGAGGACATAGAGTCATCAATGAAAAGGGTGCGTTTAAAGCAAGGCACATGATGTTGAGCTGCAATTTCTGGCATCAGTGACTTTGGTGTTGTTCCACTATCAAGCAAATAAAGTCCATTTCGTTGTGCAAACTGAACGATTAGTGTCACAATTCTTTTGTCTTCCATACCTTTTGAACCCATGTGATTATTTATTCCCTTTGCATGAGGAACACGTTCCAATGCTTGTTTCAATCGATGGTTAATGTCGTCATCACTTAAATCAGACGTGATGGCATTTGGTCCTAACCACGATTTTTTACCTACTTTTGGCTCTAGAGGTAAATGAATGATAACTTCTAACCCATGTTCAAATGCTACTTTATCTTGTTTTTGAGCCTGATCTAAAAAAGGCATAATAGCGGCAGTAATAGGGATCTCACCAGTTAAAAAATGTTCTACTCCTTTTACTTCTCCTCCGAAATCATCAATGATGATGGCGACTTGCTTGTCAGACGCTAATACAGGAGTTGCGCTGATAAGAAACGCCATAGTAAGCATGAAACAAGTTGAAAAAAAAGATTTGACCATTTCACTACTCCTTTTTGCTAATAGTTTGGCGCAAAAGCAGGTGCTTTCATGTTAGGAAGTAATAGGAAATTCACAAAAAAAACAACTAGGGTTAAAAACCCGTAGTTGTTTTTGTTATTTTCGAATATTAAAGGCAGCGTTAAGCTGTCCTCGTAGCATCTTTTCTCTAACTTCTTGTTTGCGGATTGCTTTTTGTTCCATACGTCGGATCTCGAATGTTTGCATACCATCTTCCATTTTGTTTGCAATATCAACTAATCGTTCAACGTCTAAAAAAGAATATTTTCGTGTGCCACCTTTGGATCGTTCCGGGAAAAGCAGTTTTCTTTCCTCATAATAACGAATTTTTCTCTCTGTTAAACCAGTTAGTTCACTAACCATCCCTATGGTAATGACCTTTTTATCTTTGTATGACAACCCTCTCCACCTCACAGTTGAGTTTACCCACGATTGTTGTGTAATAATATATCATAGCTAAGGGAATGGTGTGAATAAAATTGTAAGATTTTCTTACATAGTCCATCGATGAATTAATAATTGCTGATTTCAGGGAAAGTGTGTAGACTTAACTATATACAGATATAGGGGGAAGTATGGTGAGGAAACATAGATGGTTCATTGGCGTCATAGCAAGCATCTTAATTATTATTCTTGGTTTTGTTATTCAAGTTGAATACGGAGCGGATGAGTCTGAACGTGTCATCGTGGACTATACGCTGAATTTATACAGCGCGCCAGAATGTTATAATGAGGCTGGTTTTACAAATGATATAAGTGAAGCAACGTACGGAGAAGTTGAAGAAAGTGGCGAATTTTTACCTGAATCTTCATGCACTGCTGTTGCATTCCAAACGTCACGCGGTCCATTATGGTTCGCTTGGTTTATGAGCTAGTATTGTGTGTGTCAAAACAGTACATAAACACAACGGTTAAAGCGACTTTTCTCTTCAAATAGGAGAAGAAGGTCGCTTTTTCATTTGGTTAGCTGTGGCTTAACAAAAAGGATTATGATAATATGAGTAATTAAAACAGAGAGAAAAGTGGAGAGTGAGGAACGTAACGTGAAAGTAGCAAAATTTGGTGGCTCTTCAGTTGCCAACGCTGAACAAATTCGAAAAGTGGCCGCGATTATTCAAGCGGATGAAGACAGAAAGATTGTTGTTGTTTCTGCACCAGGAAAACGTAATAAAGAAGATGTAAAAACAACAGATTTATTGATTGAATTGGCGCAATATTGCATGGATGGAAATGAAGCTAAACAGGAACAATGGCTCGAAAAAGTTGTTGATCGCTATGCGCAGATGGTTTCTGATTTAGGTCTTGATGAAGCCACCACAATTGAGATTCGCACTGATTTAGTCAATCGTATCCAAGCACCATATAAAAATTCTCATCAATTAGTAGACTCACTAAAAGCAAGTGGGGAAGACAATAACGCAAAATTAATTGCTGCTTATTTTCATTCCATTGGCATGAATGCGTCTTATGTAAATCCAAAAGATGCTGGATTACTTGTCAGTGATGAGCCAGGGAATGCTCAAGTACTACCCATTGCCTATGAACGCTTACATCAGTTAAAAGAGCAAGAAGGTATTATTGTTTTTCCTGGATTTTTTGGCTTTTCTGAGAATGGTACACTCGTGACCTTTCCACGAGGCGGTTCCGATATTACCGGTGCTATCTTAGCGGCTGCTGTGAATGCTGATCTTTATGAAAATTTTACAGATGTTGATTCTGTATACGCAGCTAATCCAACGATTGTGGAAGATCCGTTTGAGATTAAGAAGATGACCTACCGAGAAATGCGTGAACTGTCTTATGCTGGTTTTAGTGTCTTTCATGACGAGGCTCTTATTCCAGCGTTTAGGAATGGCATTCCTGTTTGTGTTAAGAATACAAACAATCCTAAAAGTGAAGGCACATTGATTGTGGCAGAACGAGAAGTGTTTGATAACCCTGTTATCGGTATTGCTGCAGATGAAGGGTTTGCGACCATTTATGTGCGTAAGTATTTAATGAACCGCGAAGTAGGATTTGGAAGACGATTATTAGAAATTTTAGAGGATAGCTCGATTTCGTTTGAACATATTCCGACTGGCATTGATGATACGAGTGTTATTATTCGTGAAAGTCAACTGACAGAAGATGTGGAAAAACAAATAATTGACCGTATTAAAATAGAATTACAGGTGGATGATGTCCATATCGAACGCGGCTTTGCAATGGTGATGCTTGTTGGAGAGGGCATGCACAATTCAATTGGTGTTATTTCAAGAGCATCAGGCGCATTATCGAGAAGAAATGTGAACATAGAAATGATCAACCAAGGTTCTTCAGAAACAAGTCTAGTATTTGGCATTCATCAAGAAGATGCGAAAACGGCTGTTCAAGAGCTGTATCAAGAATTTTTTAGCACACGCGTTCTTGCCTAATAGAAAAGCGCTCTAAACGGAGACATTCGTTTAGAGCGCTTTTGTGTTATTCTTTCGAAGGTTGATGAAGCTTTTTGAGTTCTGTCTGAATGATTTCAAGTTGTTGTTCTAATCGTTTCATGTCTTCTACTGTAGCTGGTGCTTGATTCGTTTCTTTACCCTCATCTTCCTCTGAGTCATTCGCCTTTTCAACATTATTAACGATAACGCCAATAAAAAGGTTGAAAATAATAAACGTACCTACAAGTACAAAGGAAACAAAATAAATCCAAATCCATTGATTGTACGCCATTAAGGGACGCATAATACCACTTGACCAAGAATCCAACGTGACGATTTGGAACAAGGTGAGAATGGTCCTTTGTAAATTTCCGAAGTATTCAGGTGCAATTCCACTGAACAACATCGTTCCGATGACCGCAAAGATGTATAGAAAGATCCCCATTAAAAACAGGATATTTCCAAGTGACGGAATGGTCATAACAAGAGCATCCACTAATCGACGAAGAGAAGGAATGACGGAGATGGCGCGTAACACCCGTAACACTCGAAGGACTCGAAGAACGGTAACGAAATGGCCACCAGTAAACAAATGTCCAGCTAAAATAATGATGGTGTCAAACCAATTCCATCCATTCTTAAAGAACGAACGGACAGAAGTTGAAAAAAAACGCAGCACAATTTCAATTGTAAAGAGCCACAATAAAAAACGATCGGCAAGATAAAAAAAGAATGAATAGTTTTCGTAGATGGAGTCGTATGTTTCGATTCCAACTAATATGGCATTTGCAATAATTAAAATAATAACAGTTGCTTGAAATGCTTTATGGTTTACGATGGTATGTAATCTCTTTCTCAAACGAAATGCCCCTCTCCATTTCCTTCAACTATCATAGCAAGAAAAAAGTTGAAGGAAAAGAAGAATCCATTGTAAGCTAAAGCGACAAAAGAAGAAAAGGAATTGTGGTAGCAAATGAAAACAATATGGATTACAGGTGCTTCAAGTGGATTAGGTGAAGCAGTGGTCAATGAATTAAAGAAAAATCATGTTCAGGTTGTTAAATTGGCAAGTCGTTATCAGAACTTAACAGAAACGGAACCGAACGTGTTTGAATGCAAACTTGATTTAAGCGACATTTCGTCTATTCATCATGCTGTTACTCAACTTGAAGAGGCAAATCTCATTCCAGATACCGTCATAAATAATGCTGGTATTGGACAGTTTGCTGAATCGTGGAAGATTGCCGAAGAAGACGTACAGCGGGTTTTCCAAGTCAATATCGTTGGTCTAATACAGTTTACGAATCGAGTCATTCCTTTAATGATCGCAAATGGGAACGGTCACATCGTTCAAGTTGCTTCTCAAGCAGGGAAAGTGGCAACTGCGAAAGCGAGTGTATATGCAGCGACAAAACATGCGTTAATTGGCTACTCCAATGGGCTAAGACTTGAATTAAAGTCGTATGGAATTGATCTATCTGTTATAAACCCAGGACCTATTCAAACACCTTTTTTGCAAAGTGCTGATAAAAGCGGTACGTATGGTGAAAAGATGAGCGCTCATTTATTGCAACCAGAGGAAGTAGCAAAACGAATCGTGAAAACGCTGAATACAAAAGAAAGGGAAATCGATTTGCCAAAGTATATGACAGTAATAGCGAAAGTGTATCAACTCGCACCGGCTATAGTAGAAAAATTAGGCAAACGTTTTTTTTATAAAAAATAATAAATTACTGTTTAAGTAAGAAAAATGAGAACATCTTTTAAAACGTCCAGTTCCTTCAAAAAGAGGCACTTTTGGCTTTTTCAATGAATAGCATAGGTTAGGAGTGAGGAAATGTAAGGTTGTATAGGGCCGTTACATTCCAGAAGGAGCTGGTATTCAGATGTGCGGGATTACAGGGTGGATTGATTGGCGGCGAGATTTAAGACGCGAGAAAAAAGAAATAGAGCAAATGGCAGCGACGTTAAACCGAAGAGGGCCTGATGCATTAGAGTCATGGACGGAAAAACAAGTAGCATTTGGTCATGCGCGCTTAATTGTTGTTGATCCTGCAGGTGGCATACAGCCAATGACGCGGACAGTTGCAGGGAAAACGTATACGATTGTCTATAACGGCGAACTGTACAATACAGAAGATATCCGAACAGAGTTACAACAATACAATCATACGTTTTTAGGGCATTCAGATACAGAAGTGTTATTGAAATCATATATACAATGGAAAGAAGCATGCTTACAAAAATTTAACGGTATTTTTGCCTTTGCCATTTGGGAACATGATACACAAACCTTATTTATGGCACGAGATCGAGTGGGTGTTAAGCCGCTATTTTATACGGTAAAAGACGGTTTTTTAGTGTTTGGCTCAGAATTAAAAAGTATATTGGCTCATCGAGACATTAAGCCGATTGTAGATCGTACGGGCTTGGCAGATATAATGGGGTTAGCGCCATCGCGATCGCCAGGAAATGGTATTTTTAAACATGTTCATGAGTTAAAACCAGCTCATTTTTTAGTTTATACAAAAGATGAGCTACGCTTGCGTCGTTATTGGCAACTCAAAAGTGAACAACATACCCATAATGTCAAAGAAACCGCCGCACATATCCGACAGCTGTTGGAAGATAGTGTTTCTAGACAGCTTTTTGCTGATGTTCCGGTTGGGATGTTTCTGTCAGGTGGGATTGATTCGAGTGCGTTAACAGCGATTGCTGCAAATCATTATAAACAGGAAGGAAAAGGGGCGATTGCCTCCTATTCTGTTGATTATGAAGAAAACGATAAATATTTTAAAGCAAGTGCCTTTCAGCCTAACGCAGATGGAGAATGGATTAAGAAAGTATCGAGTCACTGCCAAACGAATCATCGAAACTGTGTCATTCAGAACATCCAGCTTGCTGAGTTATTAAAAGAAGCCGTACTCGTTCGCGATACCCCAGGAATGGCAGATGTTGATTCTTCTTTGCTATGGTTTTGTAAAGAAATTAAAAAAGATGTAACGGTAGGCTTATCAGGTGAATGCGCCGATGAGATTTTTGGTGGGTATCCATGGTTTCATAAACCAGAGGTAATGAATATAGATGGGTTCCCGTGGATGAGATCCATAGACGAGCGTAATTTGTTGTTAAAAGATGATTGGAAGAAGAAGCTTGATTTAAAGAACTACGTCTATGAACGGTATAAAGAGACGATTAACGAGACGCCGAGGTTTTCAAACGATACAAAGGAAGAAGCAAGAAGACGTGAAATTTCGTATTTAAATATGATTTGGTTTATGACAAACTTACTCGATCGAAAAGATCGTATGAGTATGGGGGCATCGTTAGAAGTGCGAGTTCCCTTTTCTGATCACCGCTTAATTGAATATGTCTGGAATATTCCATGGGAGATGAAAATACATGGAGGTAGGGAAAAAGGCATTTTACGAAAAGCATTAGAAGGATTGTTGCCTGATGACGTGCTTTACCGTAAGAAAAGCCCGTATCCTAAAACACATCATCCAGATTATACAAATGCTGTAACGAAGGAAATTCAAGCGATTGCAGCTCAATCTGACTCGCCTTTATTTGATTTTATTGAACGTAAGGAATTAAAAAATATTGCCGATTCGGGTGGTTTTGATACAGGAAAGCCATATTTCGGTCAATTGATGGCAGGTCCACAGTTATTAGCACATTTCATCCAAATGGATTTCTGGCTTAAACACTACCAAATTAAAATTGAGGATGCGTAATAGAGAGGACCAGGAGTGTTTAAAAACCCCTGGTCTTGTTATAGTTCTTTTTTCAATCGATTTGCCCGTAGCCAGAGTCGATAACCGCCATAGACGAATAAAAGAAAGGCTAAGTAATAAAAAATGACAATCACTAATTGTTGAGGATCATTAAATAGTGTGTACCCAACTGTGGCAAATAAAATCATCGAAGGAACCTTACCTAACGAAGAAGCCACAATATAATGCATTGGTGGAACTCTGCTTAGAGCAGAATAGGTATTAACAAGAATGGAAGGAATTATGGGAATTAATCTCGTAATAAATATAGTCATAAACGCGTTTTTCTCAAATAAACTAGTTATTTTCGATGTAAGTTGGTAACGATGCATCATCTTAAGCCCTATGTCTTGATAACCGTACCGAATAAAGGTAAAAAAGAGTATAGAGGCAATGGAAGAGCCTAACCAAGTAACCAGACTACCAAGATATGGTCCGTATGCAGCTCCAATTAGTCCACCAATGAGTGGGTACGGAATAACAGGAAATAAAGAGAGTAAAGTGGCAATTAATGTAGTTAAAATAATGGATTGATCACCTAGCGTCTCAATGGCACTGAGAAAGTGATTTTGATACATAAAAACAAGTGTACCTAATCCCACTAAGAAGATGGATACGATGATTTTCTTTTTCATGCTTCACCTCATAGATTGATTCGTTCCTAGTGTAACAAAAGATAAGCTATAAAAGGAGATAGAGATGCGTTTAATTTTTGACACTATCTATGAAACTGTTAAACAGATTCCCGCTGGAGAAGTTGCTTCATACGGTCAAATTGCCCGATTAATTGATGCTCCCCGAAGCGCCCGGGTTGTTGGTTGGGCGATGCAAAAGGCACCAAAAGGAGTACCGGCACACCGTGTTGTGAAAAAAGATGGCAGTGTAAACGAAGGTATTTTATTTCAAGGCTCTTTTACCCAAAGAGAGCTTTTAGAAAGAGAAGGAGTCCGTTTTTATAAAGACGGTAGAGTTGTGATGGTATCACATAGTTGGAAATAACTAGGTGTTTTGAAATTTATAAATTTGGGTATGTAGAACAAGAAAACGTAAATTGAATTAGGGTGGATGAATGAAAAAAATTACAATCATAGGTGCTGGACCTGGTGGTTTAGCAACAGCATTATTACTAGCAGGTAAAGGGTATGAAGTAAAAGTTGTCGAAAAAGAAGCATATGTTGGGGGACGTACATCAAGCTTTGAGCAGAATGGCTTTACGTTTGATCGTGGGCCAACATTTTTTAGTATGCCGCACCTTTTAGAAGACTTGTTTGCACAAGTAGGTCGAAAACTATCTGATTATTTAACGCTCAAAGAAGTAGATCCTTTATACAAGTTACAATTTGATGATGTAGCGTTTGTTCCGCATCGGGACGAGGAACAAACGTATCGTGACATTGAACAGTTGTTTCCATCAAATGGAGCTGGGTATAGTCGCTTTATGAAAGAAACGCGAAAGAAAATGAATGCACTCATGCCACTCTTACAAAATAAGCACAATTCTCTCTTTGACTATACAAGATTACGAGCATTAAAAGCTTTGCCTAGCTTGTCGTTAGGAAAAACGCTTTACGATGAATTAAGTAAGTATTTTACAGATGAACGCTTAAAGCTATCGTTTACGTTTCAGTCCAAGTATTTAGGGATGTCTCCATGGGAATGCCCTGGAGCATTTAGTATATTGTCGTTTATGGAACATGAGTATGGAATTTACCATCCAATAGGTGGAGTCAACCAAATTACAAAAGCTCTCGCAAGAGCTTTTACGGAACTAGGTGGGACAATTGAATTAAATCGCCCAGTCAAAACTATTATCGTCAAAGAGGGGCGCATTCACGGCATAATCTATGAAGATGGTGAGAAGGAACAGACAGATGAACTTGTGATTAACGCTGATTTTGCTTACGCTATGAGTGAGCTGGTGGAAGAAAAGCATTTAAAAAAATATACGCGAAAAAAGCTTGAAAAGAAAAACTACTCTTGCTCTACGTTTATGATTTATGCCAATGTGGAAAAAGTGTATCAGGAGCATCATCATACGGTTTTGTTTGCGAGTGACTATCGGAAAAATGTTGAAGAAATAACGGGGTCAAAAACATTATCAGCTGATCCATCTATTTATATCCATAACCCGATTGTGACAGATCCAACACTTGCACCGGAAGGGAAATCACCCCTTTACTTGTTAGCGCCAGTTCCAAATAACTTTAGTAAGCTTGATTGGGAAGAGAAAAAGGATACGTTTGCGGAGCTGGTGTTTGATCAAATTGAGAAAAAATCTGGTTTCAAAGATTTAAGACGTCATATTTCGTCCTACTCAATACTAACACCGAATGATTGGGAGCAACGTTTTAATGTGTACAAAGGCGCAACGTTTAACCTTTCTCATAACTTAGGGCAAATGATGTATTTTAGACCACACAATCAATTTGAAGAAATAGAGAATTGTTGGTTAACAGGCGGTGGCACTCACCCAGGAAGTGGACTACCTACGATTTTAGCGTCAGCAACCATTACAGCAGATGGTATTTTCAAAAAGGATAAGAAAGGAATTCTTATACAATGAAATCAATCGTTGTTGGCAGTGGAATAGGTGGTTTAGTATCGGCTTTATATTTAAGTCAGGATGGAGATGACGTGATTGTTCTTGAGAAGAATGATTATATTGGGGGGCGATTAACGTTTCATACTCATGGATCATTTAAAGTAGATCAAGGTCCAACCATTGTTCTTTTACCGGAGATGATTACGTCTATTTTAGAAGAGGCAGGTATGGATACCCAAGGGCTAGATTTTATTGACATCGACCCCCTTTATAAGATGAGTTTTCCTGACGGGACAGATTTCTGGAAATACCGTGACCTTAAAAAGCAAGAAGAAGAAATAAAACAAGTATTTCCTGGTGAAGAGGGGCAATTTCCTCAGTTTATGAAGTCGATGGAACATCACTTTACAAAAGGAAAAGCTGCATTCTTAGATAAGAGCTTTAATCGAAAAAAAGATTTCTACACGGTGACGAACTTAAAAACGCTATATGAGTTAAAAGCCTATCAATCTGTAGACAAAATGATTCGTCAGTTTTTTACACATAAACGGCTACAAAATGCATACAAGCTTCAATCTCTTTATATAGGTGGGAACCCTACTAATTCGTCTGCCCTATATTCACTTGTATCTTATAGTGAGCACGCCCACGGGATTTGGTATTTACGAGGTGGTTATGCTTCTTTAATAGAGGAAATAGTGGAAGAGCTTAACAACCGAGGAGTTGAATTCGTATTAAATGCCGAGGTAAATGAAGTGCTTTACGAAGGTAGTGTTGTTAAAGGAGTTAAAGTTGACGAGACGGTTTATCAAGGTGATCGTTTTATTATGAACATGGATTTCCCTATAGCAGAAGCTCTCGTTGAACGAAAACCGGTTAAGAAGAAGTATGTTCCCTCTTCAGGTTGTTTGCTTCTCTATGTCGGCTTAAAGAAAATATATAAAGAAAACCCTATGCATCAATTTTTAATGTCTGACGATTTTGATCAGCATATGAACGATGTTTTTTATTCACGGGAATTGTCGACACTACCGTCGATTTATGCTTTTCACCCATCGGTTCTCGATGAATCATTAGCTCCAGCAGGAAAAGGCGTCCTTTATGCGTTAGTACCTGTACCAGCAAAAATGACAGATGACCAGTGCAACGAATTGGTAGACATTGTGCTAAATGAACTAGAGCAGCGTGCGTTTCCAGAGCTGAGAAGCCAAATGGAATGGCTTGATATTCGTACTCCTCATGATGCAAAAAAAGCTGGTCTATTTGAAGGAGGAAGCTTTGGACTTGCACCAACTGTTACACAATCAGCTGTATTTAGGCCGCAATACCAACCATTTAAAGCAAAAAACATCTACGCTGTTGGTGCTTCTACCCATCCAGGGGGTGGCATACCCATTGTTATGCAAGGCGCAAAATTGTTAGCGAATGAACTTCTTCAAACGCCAATAAAGGCTATGACGAGTAGATGAAACATGGAGGAGATGCTATGAATACAAAGGATGCTTATGAAATATGCCATACCATTATTAAACAGCATTCTAAAACATTTGCTAAAGCCTTTAGTACGTTACCTCAGAAAAAAAGGCAAGCTGTGTGGGCGATTTACGCTTTCTGTCGGACAGTTGATGATATAGTTGATGAAGGGCAATCCCCTTCAAGTGAGCTGGAGCAATTCGAAGATCAATTCAACCGGTTTATACGAAAGGAACTACCTTTAACAGACCCTAAATGGATTGCATTAGACGACGTTTTTCAACGGTTTGACATGGATGCAACCCCTTTCTTTGATATGATCAAGGGACAGCGAATGGATTTATATGTAAAACGGTACGAAACGTTAGAGGAAGTAGAACAATATTCGTATCACGTTGCGAGTACAGTTGGGTTGATGCTTTTACCTGTTCTAGCTCCTAGCAACCATCAGCAATTGCATAATAGTGCGATTGCGTTAGGGAAAGCGATGCAGCTTACGAATATACTTCGAGATATTGGCGAAGATTTAAACCGGGATCGTGTATATTTACCGAAAGCTGTAATGGATGCATACGGTGTAGCAGAAAAAGATCTACTGATTGGAGAGCAAGGAACAGCGTTTATTAACATGTGGGAGCACATTGCTGCGCGGGCAGAAAATTTTTATCAAGAGGCATTTATCGATATGCATCTCTATCCAGTTGACGCAAGACTTCCTGTTCAGGGAGCAGGGATGATGTATCGTGCAATTTTAAAAGCGGTACGGTTAAATCAGTACAATGTGTTCTCTCAAAAATCATTTGTCACAAAAGGTGAAAAAGAAATGATTTTAAATGAGCTAAAAGCGTAAGTGATTCTGTAAGACTATAGAGGAAAGACAAACCGCGGTATTCTCCCTTCAAAGTGGGCACTTTGTTAACACAACACGCAACCACTTTGGAGGGACTTTATGTTTCGAAACATTTGTTCTGTAAAAGGTTAGTTCCAGTTTGTGAAAAGAAGTTTTAAAAGTTTGAATAATGAGGAAGGAAAGTGGATGTAGATGAAAGAAGAAGAACGAATATTAAAGGGTCAATTATTTTCTCCAGCAAACGAAGAGTTACAAGCAATTAAATTACGTTCTCACAAGCTCAGTAATAGGTATACTCAATTGCCAGAAGAAAATCGAGAAGAACGAAATAAGATTTTAAATGAACTAGTAGGGAGTATAGGAGAGAATAGCTTCATTTTAGGTCCTGTATTTTTTCATTATGGTATCCACACCACTATTGGGAAGCATTTTTTTGGTAACTATAATTTGACGATACAAGATGATGCGCTTGTAACAATTGGTGATTACGTCAGTTTTGGACCAAACGTAACAATTGTTACGCCTATTCATCCACTAATTGCTTCAGAGCGTAGGCAAATGATTCACGCTAATGGAGAGTCAAAAGCTTTGTGCTATGCAAAGCCTGTTTCGATTGAGAATGATGTTTGGTTAGGGGCAAATGTGACTGTCTGCGGTGGCGTCACTATTGGAGAAGGTTCTGTGATTGGAGCTGGTAGTGTCGTGACGAGGGATATTCCTGCTCACTCACTTGCTGCTGGTGTTCCATGCAAAGTGATTCGTACGATAACGGATGCAGATAGTATGATGTATAAGCCTGAAATTCTTGGTGGCTGTCAGGTGCTGAAATAAGACCTGGTTCGGTTTGATCGATGTTTCTATAAGGCGTAGTACATGAAAAGGTTGTGTAACGACGCAATGAAAGAGCCAGCCAACTGTCTTAATACGTTGGCCGGCTACATGAGCCTAAATCGTTATTTTAGGTTTTTTTTCATGAGGTTAGCTGCATTTCGTCCACTTTGTACGACCATTGGTGACCCTCCGCCTGGGTGAGTAGAACCACCAGCAAAGTATAAATTTTTTATATCTTTTCCTTTCGTAGCAGGACGGTTAAACGCTTGCGAAAGAGAATGAGAGGTGTAACCGTACAGTCCACCAAAATAAGAGTGGAATTCTTCGGAAAGTTGTAGAGGTGTAATAACAAGGTCGTCAATAACAAACTCTTTAATAAAAACACCTTTTTTCTCTAACTGCTTATACACCCAATTTTTTAAGTCTTCTTTATCAACGTATCGGTTCTCGTTTGTTAACGACGGGGCGTTGACAAGAATAAATAGATTATCCCCTCCAGTATTGGCGACTGCAGTCGTATCTACTGTAGAAGAGTTACTTATGTATACGGTTGGGTCCTTTGGATATGACTTGTTGGAAAAGAGATCTTCGAATTCCTTTTCGTAATCATTGCTAAAGTAAACTTGATGGTAATGATTTGCGGCGGTTTTCCGGTTCGTAGCAGCTAAAATGACAAATGCAGAACTAGTAGGTTCTTTTACGTGTCGGTCCTCTGTAAACGAAGGGCGATAAGCTTTGGCGACAAGCCTAGGATAAACCGTTAAGTAATCACCATTTAACAAATAGCTATCATAGTGTAGCTTCTCGTAGCTTTTAGTCGATAAAGACGTGATCGTTTGCTTTTCATTAACATGTAGCTGTGTTACTTCTTCGTTAAAATGAAAAGTTACGCCTAATTCCTGCGCTCGTTTGTGAAATGCTTCGGCTATTGTCGGATTGCCGCCTGGAACGTAGTACACACCGTCCACATATTCCAAATACCCAATCATCGCGAATGTAGCCGGCGTTAAATACGGCGAAGAACCAATGTATGTAGCATAGCGATCAAGCATTTGGACGATCCGTTTATCTGTAAAAAAGGATTGATGAAAGTCGTGCATCGTTGTTAGTGGCTTTACAGCTGAGATTGAGCGAAGCAGTCGAAGTGAAGCGTACTCCTGCAGGCTAGAGAACGTTCGCGGAAAAAATTCATTCACAGCATGTGTATATAACTTCGTGATACTCTTCACGTAGGTATCATAGTGGTTCGCACGAATGCCAAATGTAGCAAGCTGTGCAACCATACTTTCGCGATCACTTGAAGAGAGGAAAGTGGAACCATCAGCAAAATAATTCATCGTATGGCTTTCTAATTTCTTAAATTGAACATAATCGTCTGGATTTGCTCCGCTTACGGTAAAGATTTCTTTGAACACATCTGGCATTGTTAGCGTGTTTGGTCCGAAATCAAACCGAGCGCCTCCAACGTGATATCGTTTCATCTTTCCTCCAGGGTAAGAGTGTTTTTCAAACACATCCACTTTATAACCAGAGGAGGCAAGTAGAACAGCAGCAGCAAGCCCCCCTAATCCAGAGCCGATAATAGCAATTGACTTCATTTATACACTCTCCCTTTCCATGTATAGCCAGCTCGTTTTGAACGTATCATTGAATAAAACAATAGACTCATAAGACTTAAAGCAGAGAATGGTACGAGCAAGCTTATGACGAGTCGTTGTTTGGCTTGAGCGTTTATCCAAATCATTATTAAGACCGTAAGCACGTACGGAAAAATAAACTGGAATTGCAAGGTTAACAGACCGTATAGTGCTAAAAAGAACGGTGTGACAAAAGCAATGAGATAAAATAGTAGTAAACAATAACCCAAGATGTAAGAACGACCAATACCAGGGAAGCTATTCTTCGAAAACCCTTCCCACACCTCGCTATTCGTTTCATACATTACACATGATGCCACTCCTGTATTGTTGACGAGCCGCGTAGGGAAACCTGCTTCCTTACAGTTGCGCATGAGCTGAATATCTTCTATCAAAGAATGATAAATTTCTTTGTGTCCACCTATCGCTTCATAACAAGCACGTGAAAAAAACAAGAAAGATCCATGTGCAGCCGACGCCATAGGCATACGAGTATAATTTGCTAAAAAAAGAGGGAGATGCAAATAAATAATGACATGCTGCATTGGTACAAGAAGCTGACATAACCAAGCCGTTCCTTTAACAGGGAATTTAGGGAATCCTGAAACAAGGCCAAGCTGTTTTGGACGAGCTTGCTGAAGTAAAGCTTCAATTGTATGTGGTTGAATCATAATATCTGCATCTAAAAAGAAAAAATAATGCCCGTTTGCATGACAACTCAATTGGTGGCAAGCATGTACTTTTCCAACCCACTTAGCAGGTAGTTCTTTGCCTTCTATTATGGAAGCATTCGGTAAGAGATGAATCTTTTCCTCTAAACGCAAGCGTGTGTCATCCGTAGATTGGTCATTTAGGAAGAGAAACTCCACGTGTTGGTAAGTCAGCTGAGATAGGCTATGGATAAGCGGTGCCACATTCTTTTCTTCATTCCGCATCGGGATAAGAATGGAGACAAGGTCTTGTTCTTGTGCGTTCTCCTCCACAGGTCTCTGTCGTAATCGAGGCATAAAAAAAGAGTTAACAAGCACCCAAACAAGGATGAAACCTAAGCCAACGTTAAGAATATTGATCATATTTGTCGCCTCTTTGTTTAAACAAATTTAATGAAGTACTGTATAACGGGAGTAATCGTTTTGAATAATTGCCTCCCGCTGTTTGTCGAGTTGAGAAGTAAGTAGTTTTTCCACTTGTATCGTTTTCTCCTGTTTTGAGCCTTGAAAGCTTGTTACTGGCTGACTAGAGCCGATATGAATGAACACATTAGGTTTACGCTTGTTTGCAAAAAAATACGATAGGGTGACAGGTATTATGGCTGTTTGTGAAGGTGCATGTTCGCCAAGCCAGCCAATGCCATTTAAAAAGTCTAGCGGCCGTTTTTCTAATGCTTGCTCTTCTCCTTGAGGAAAGAGCCAAACGGCATGACAATTCTGTAATTGCTCCTTTGCATAGTGTAGTGAAGTCATCATTTCTTTAGGTTTTGAAGGGTTGATTGAAAAAGCTCCAAAGTAACGGAAAAATGAGTATGCCTTTAGACCTTTTTCTGACATCATCATAAAAAGGGGTTGCGTGATCTGTTTCTTTGTAAGAAGAAGTGCAAGCATTCCGTCCCACCAACTAGAGTGATTAGCAATAATTAAACTAGGCTGATTGGGAGAGATCTCCTGATCCACTCGAACATAGATGTTTGCAAAAGACCGTTTTGCTAAAAACACGCGTACATAAAAACGAAAAAGGGTAAGGGCAACTGTGTTTCGCTTTGCTCTAATCATTGACTCCTCCTAGTGCGTTTATACACCCATACTAACGCACTCATTAACACGATCGTAAGGAGAGGTGCAAAAAAGATGTTGTTGATAAAGGCAATGATGCTAAACATAGCGATCATTAAGATGTAGAGCAGCACCATCCGAGAGTGCCAATAAGGATGATAGCTCTTGGTGCGTTTTAAATACCGTACACCAAGCCATAGCAATGCATGTAATGTGAGGGCAATAAAAAACCATCCGACGAAATTTGAGAAAGGAATACCGTAGTACAAACCATCTCCGTGCCACACCCAATACTGCTTAACGTTCGCGGCAACAGGATCAAGTATTAAGTCCATGATCACCGCGGCGAGTGCGCCAACAATGGCGTAGATTATCCATTGGAAAAAAGGCTGCTTCACTACAAGAGCCATTGGCTTTACTAATGCGTGTGTGGTTGCAATGACCATTAGCCAGGCGGTGCCTATAGTTAATGGTATGTCTGCTATGTATAGACCGAAATCTGGGTTATAAAAATAATGACCAAAGAAAAGCCCGTATTGGACACCTAAATATTCAACTAGAATGGTAGAAAAGAATACAAAAAAGCTAAACAAAAGTCCGAAAATCTTATACTCATGGTAGAAATAAAAACCACCCAAAACGCCAGCTGCAATCAAAAAGACAGCATTTGCCCATTCTAGCCATGAAGGCAACAAATTAAATCCAACTAAAAGAACACCACAACTATACCAAAGAATAAAAAAACGAAACAGAATACGATCTACAATAAAAATCAACCTCCAACGATATAATTGGTTTACCTTAGTGTATTCCCGTACCACTAGAATTACAAACGTTAAGCAATGTCGCCTTCTTGAACCGGTTGTTTAATGTAGCAAAAACCGGGAATAGTATAGATTGACATAACTGCTTAAATCAACGTAAAATACGATTTTATGAGGGTGAAGGCCCCATTGATAAAGGGAGTGGAATGAATGTTAAAGAAACTTTTTGGAAAGAAACAGGTTGAGCCGGAAACACTAGTAGCACCAATGAATGGAACTGCTGTTGCGATAGAGGAGGTCCCAGATCCAACTTTTGGTGAAAAAATGATTGGTGATGGTTTAGCGATACAGCCGACAGAAGGCAAAGTCGTCGCGCCAATAGGGGGTAAAGTGGTACAAGTCTTTCCTACAAAGCACGCATTTGGAATCGAAACAGAGAATGGAGCAGAACTACTCGTCCATATCGGTCTTGAAACAGTCGCAATGAATGGAGAGGGTTTTACAGCTCATGTTCAAGAAGGTGACAAAGTAAAAGCTGGCGACATGCTAATTGAATTTGATCTTGAACTTGTTAAAGAAAAAGCTTCAAACACCATTACACCAATTGTTGTAACAAACCATGATCAGTTTACGATTGAAAAAATTGCAGAAGGCACTGTTGTGGCAAATGAAAGCCCATTTTTAAAACTAACAAAGAAGTAAAACTGTAAGAGATGGTGTTGCCGTCTCTTACAGTTTTTTTCAAGTGGAGTGGATTCTTCACCTGTCCAACGGATTGTTTTTCTATCGTGTTAAAGCAAAAAAAGTTGTTCACTAAACTTTTTCTAGCGTAATGAGAATGAACCTGTTAAACTACGGAAAGATTGGGTTCATATCGAGTCCAATAGATACTGTTGTATTGGAGTGAAGTGCTTTGCTAGTAACGGCTTTAATAATCTTTTTTGCGCAATTGATCTATGTTCCGATTTTGACATTACGAACAATTATGATGGTAAAAGGATTGAAACACCGTGCTGCTGGAATGGGCATTTTGGAAGGTGCTATATATGTCGTTGCGATCGCTATTATCTTTAATGATTTATCAAATTATTGGAATATGGCGGCATATGCATTAGGCTTTGGTATTGGACTATTCTTAGGTGCTTTAATAGAAGAAAAATTAGCAATTGGCTATGTGAGTATAGAAGTTAATATTCCAGAAAAAAATCAACCTCTAATTGATCGTTTACGAGAACTTGGATTCAGTGTATCGAGTTCGTATGTAGAGGGAATGAATTCAAATCGTTGTCAACTTGATTGCACAGCAAGAAGAGACCGTGAAAAAGAATTTATCGAAGTTGTGTCATCTTATGAGCCTGCTGCGTTTATTGTTTCATTTGAACCGCGTAATTTTAAAGGTGGTTATATTACAAAAGCGATGAAACGAAGAAGAGAGCGTTATTTAAAGCGGAAACAAAAGGCTGAGAATTCAGTTAATTAAGCGATGTAGGCGTTTAATCTTGACAGTTTGCCTGATTTTCTAGATGATTAGGCTAATCTTTTGGTTAGAGGGAGGATAAGGAAATTGGCGCATATAGAGGCAGTTTATTACGTTACGGAAGAGAAAGAGCATATTGAATTAAAAGCTGAAAGAATGGCAACAGGTTTGACGGCAAAGCCTTGGCAGGAAATGCCCGAATCGGAGAAAGAACAGAGTTTAGCGTATAAGGGAAAAGTGGTATCGATAAAAGAAGATGAGGCGTATGGACCAGGTTTTATCGTTACTATATCATTCCCAGTCGCGTATGAAGTTCCCGATTTTCCTTCTATTTTGACGACAACGTACGGAAGGCTTTCATATGAACCAAATGTCAAGTTAATAGATCTTCAATTTTCAAACGATCTTGTGCGTTTGTTCCCAGGACCTCGACTTGGAATAGAGGGCATAAGGGACCTAGTTGATGTACATAATCGGCCATTAGCCATGAGTGTAGCGAAAGGCGCCATTGGTCGTTCCGTTGATTCATTTCACGAACAAGTACTTAGTCATTGTTACGGTGGAATTGATATCATTCAAGATGATGAGCGTTTGTTTGAACATGATTGGACGCCACTTGAACAACGGGTGCCGGTTGGTTTAGCGGCGATTGCTGAAGCAGCAGAAAAAACAGGGAGAACACCTCTTTATGTGGTAAATGTGACAGGTAAGACGTTTGAGCTTAAAGAGAGAGTAAAAGAAGCCATTGGACTTGGTGCTCCTGCCATTTTGCTAAATGTGTTTGCCTATGGTATCGATGTCCTTCAAGGATTACGGGAGGATGAAGAAATAGACGTACCGATCTTCGCTCATTCCTCTTTGGCAGGAATGATGATTCGCTCTAAACAACACGGAATTTCTTCACGACTTTTGTTGGGCAAATTAATGCGTATGGCTGGAGCTGATGCCGTCCTATTTCCTTCCCCGTATGGACGCATGGGTATTAATCATGAAGAAGCACAGCACGTAAAAGAACAACTAACACAAGACTTAACAATGAAAGCAACGTTTCCGATTCCGTCAGCGGGAATTGACTTCAATACAATTGAAAATGTTAAGAATGATTTTGGAAAAGAAGTTATTGTTAATTTAGGTGGTAGCGTTCATCGGTATACAGGCGGTATAGAGGAAGGTGGAAAAGCGTTTATTCGTGCCATTAATTCAAATTAAAAAAAGCGGCGTAAGCCGCTTTTTTATATGTCTGTTGTGCCTAATGAATCACGGAAGATAAATACGAGGATTGCAACGACAAAACAGTAAACAGCGAAATAGACAAGCTTGCTTTTTCGGACTAAATTAATGAAAAAGACGATCCCAATCCAAGAAGCAACAAATGTAACAAGAAAAGAGAGTCCTAAAGCTGTAACAGTTGTTTGTTCCAATAATTCTCCAGATGTTAAATCACGAATGGCTAGAACTGACGAACCTAAAATAACAGGAATGGATAAAAGGAATGAAAATCGAACTGCTGTTTCTTTTGAAAGCCCGGCAAACATTCCAACAATGAGCGTTGTACCTGAACGCGATAAGCCTGGAATTAAGGCAAGACATTGACCAAGACCAACAAAGATCGAATCCCAAATGGTCATTTCTTTCTCTGTCCGGTTCCCTAGTTTGACAAAACGCTCTATAATGATAAGAAATAGACCCGTAATCGCTAACGCAAGGGCAATAAAAATCGGTGCTCGAAAGGTTTCGCCTATGTAGTCTTCAAACAAAATACCGGCAATACCAGTAATACCTGTCGCGACGATCAGGTAAACCGCAAACATAAACATGGAGCGATTTTGGGGCGTCCGGTTAGTGAAAAATGCAAAGAATCCTCTAATAATCTCATAAATATCTTTACGGTAATAAAGAATAACAGCTAATACAGAAGCCAAATGCAGTAAAATTTCAAAGCTGAGCCCTTCAAATGTCATGTTAAACATGGATTGAACAAGAATAAGGTGAGCAGAACTTGAAATCGGTAAAAATTCCGTTATTCCTTGTACTAGACCTAATATGATTGCCTCTAGTAAAGTCATTTCACAATTCCCTTCTAAATAAAGTAAGCTTGTGCAACACTTGCTTATTTTAGCAGACTTTCTAGAACTCGAAAAGAGGTGTCCGTATGAAATATAAACGAATTATAACGCTTATTGTGGTATTGCTTGCTATAGCCGCAACGGCGTATGTGCTCATTGATCGTCAATCAACATCTGGGCCATTACAAACTGGTGATCGAATGCCTAATATAAGTATGAAAAATGACGGTGGAGACGTTGTTTCGTTAGCAGATTTTCAAAATGATGTCATTGTCCTCAATGTATGGGCGTCATGGTGTGAGCCTTGTGTAAGAGAAATGCCAGAATTAATGGCGTTTAATGATACAAACGATACAGTTGACGTTGTAACGGTTAATATGCTCACGAAAGAGTATCGAGCATCGGATCCAGTGGAATTTATAGAAGAAATAGGGTTGACACTACCAGTTCTGTTTGATGAAGATGGTGCTTTTATACGAGAAGTAGAGCCATCTCGTTTACCGATGACCTACCTTTTAGATTCAAATTATCATATTCAAGATGTTATAATTGGAGAGATCACACAAGATTTATTAATGGAGCGCATTTCTACTGCGTTTGCAAGCTAATGTTATTTAATTCGCTTGACTCCTTTTTTTATGTGACGGTATCCATGTTCAAGTCGAATCCATTCATGTACAAACGTATAATGCAATGCTGCTTTTTTAAGTTCTAATAATACATCGTTTTTCGAGCCGGATAGATAAACTTGCTTAGATTGAATGTGTTTTTTCAAGACTAATCACCTCCATATCATTTTAGGAAAACAATAATCTGCTTATACATAGGACATGTTAGGAGAATGCATTTCATGACAACTTTTTCTGAAAGAACAATTAAGAGTGAATCAATTTATAAAGGAAAAATTATTGATGTTTCGATAGCGACGATAGAAAGAGAAGATGGGGAACGAGCGAAAAGAGAGCTCGTTAAACATCCAGGAGCTGTAGCGATTATAGCAGTTACAGACGAGAATAAACTTGTCCTCGTCGAACAGTATCGAAAGGCACTTGAGAAACCGATTATTGAAATTCCTGCTGGGAAAATTGAAGTAGGAGAAGAGCCGATAAAAACAGCTTATCGTGAACTGAAAGAGGAGACGGGTTATAGTACAACGAGATTAACGGAAATTGCTTCATTTTATACGTCGCCAGGGTTTGCGGACGAAATTGTCTATCTTTATGAAGCGTCGAGCTTAGAGGAAGGCGAACAGCAGCTTGATGACGGAGAGTATGTTCATGTGGTGACGAAATCATTAGCTGAGTGTGAAGAATTAATAAAAGAGCAGCGCATACACGATGCGAAAACGATGTATGCTATTCAATATTTAAAGTTAAAAGAAAACTAAACAATAGACATAGCCATCCTTCCTTCAACATATAGTGGAAAAAGGAGGGACAGGCTATGAAACGTATAGAATTGCTTCAACAATTAATGAATCATATGAAACAAAGGAAATCGGTTTACTTGTTTGTTAGTATTTTGTTTTTAATGGGGATTATCTTTGGAGCATTTCTTGTTAATAGCATTAGTCTAACTCAGCGGCACGATTTATTTTTGCATTTAAGCCAGTTCTTTCATGAGATGAATAACGGACACATTGAAGCAACTGCAAATGAATTGTTTGTTAATAGCATTGTGCATTATAGTAAATACATTGGTCTTCTTTGGATATTAGGAATTTCTATGATTGGTTTACCTATTATTTTCATCTTGTTGTTTATGAAAGGAATTGTCATTGGATTTACCGTTGGGTTCCTCGTTAATCAAATGGGCGCTCAAGGATTTGTTATTGCGTTTGTTACGGTCTTTCCGCAAAACATCATTTTAATTCCTGTTTTCATAGCTGTTGGTTGTTTAAGCGTTCGTTTTTGTATTCGATTGTTTAAACATACGTTTATGAAAGGAATTCATGAACCTATTTTCCCTCATTTTCTCAGTTACACCGTAACGATTGTGTGCTTATTAGCCGTAACCTTTATTGCAGCACTTTTTGAATCATATGTGGCGCCATCATTGTTGAAATGGACACTATCACTATTTTAGATCAATTCTAAAATAGTAATTAATATTCATTTTCAATTTATAATAATTATCAATTGACAACGGTTTTCTTCCATTTTATAATAAAGAAACTAGATCGCTTGGACGGAGGAGGCTGTTATGGAAAATCGATTAGAGCGCATTAAGAAGCAACTACATGCTCAAAGCTATAAATTAACGCCCCAGCGGGAAGCGACTGTGATGGTTTTACTGGAGCATGAAGAGGATCATTTGAGTGCTGAGGATGTTTATTTACTTGTAAAAGAAAAAGCTCCCGAAATTGGGTTAGCTACTGTTTATCGTACCTTAGAATTATTAACTGAATTAAAAGTAGTCGATAAAATCAACTTTGGAGACGGTGTTTCACGGTTTGATTTACGAAAAGAAGGCGTTAACCACTCACACCATCACCTTGTTTGTATTGAATGTGGTGCTGTTGATGAAATACAAGAAGATTTGTTAAGTGAAGTAGAAAAGATTGTAGAAAAAGATTTTCACTTTAAAGTAAAAGATCATCGTCTTACTTTTCATGGAATATGCCATCGATGTCATGGACAATCTGCTGTTAAAGAAGAAGCAGATCCATCTTTAGCAGGGAATATCTAACCGCAATATAAGCGGTTTTTCATTTTTATTCAATTGAGAATGATTATTTATTAAATAGTAGACAGTGACCATAATCAATAAATGGTCACTGTTTTTTTTTGTAATAAAAAAAGGGCTTGATTTTGTATTTTTATAAGTTGTATACTTGCCTTACAACTTTTTTAAAGCGCTTTCATAAAAGGGGAGATGTATAATGGGCAAAAAAAGTCTTTTTGGGTTGGCACTTGCAACGACTGCGGTCGTATTATCAGCTTGCGGAAACGAAGACAATCATTATTATTCCATTGCAACAGCATCCACAGGTGGAACCTATTACCCAATCGGTGTAGGAATGGGAAATCTATGGACAGAGGAATTGATTGATCAAGGCATACGCGCAACAGGGCAATCGTCAGCAGGATCGGTTGAAAACATTGATTTACTTCGTAAAGAAGAAGCGCAATTTGGCATTTTGCAAGGTCTTATTGCAGATCAAGCTTATCGAGGTACGGGGATTTATGAAGGAAGTGCATATGAAGATTTGCGAACCGTTACGATGCTTTGGTCAAACGTGGAGCACTTTGTTTTAATGAACAATAAAATTGAAAGCGGTACCATTTCCGATGTTGAAGGAACCTCTTTTTCAATTGGTCCACAAGCTAGTGGGACAGAGCAATCAACAAGAGCTTTAATTAATGGGATTGGTTTAAGTGTGGAGGATGTATCACCAGATTATCTTGGGTACGATGATACAATATCATCCATGCGAGATGGGCGCTTAGATGGCGGCTCTTTACCAGCAGGTGTGCCAGTAACTGCCATTACAGACATGTATGCCAGTGGGGTTCGTGCCACGGTTTTAGATGTAACTGATGAACAATTGGATTCCATTAATGAACTGTATCCTGTTTTCTTTCGTTATGAAATTGATGCAGGCACGTATCCACGACAAGAGGAACCAATTTATACAATCGCTCAATCAAATGTATTAGGCGTTGACAAGCAGCAAGATGCGGATCAAATCTACTTACTAACAAAAATTTTATTTGAAAATTTAGAGACTATGTATGAAGTACATAATTCAGCTCGAGAGATGACGCTAGAAACCGCATTAGTTGGTGTATCGGTTCCGCTTCATCTTGGAGCATATCGCTATTTTGTTGAACAAGGTATTGATATTCCAAACGAACTCATTCCACCAGAGGCAGAGGAGGACGAGCAAGAATGACGATGAAAGAAGACGTGTTAGATGAAAGAACAAGAGAGCAGGCTGGGATTGGTAGACAATTAAGCGGTTGGCAATATCGCATGATGTCTGTATTTGCCATTCTCTTATCTGCATTTGCTATTTATGTGAACAGCTTTATGAATATTCAAGAGATTTATCGAAATATTATCTTCTTACTATTACTTCTTATTCTTGCATTCTTGCTTTATCCTGCGACGAAAAAAAATTCGCACAAGAGATTCACAATTTTAGACATCACGTTAGCGGGTATGGGTGTTATTGGAACGGGTTATTTGTTGCTTTTTTATACAACGATCCACGTTGACCGAATGTCTCAAGCAGTGACACTTGATTATGTATTTGCTATTTTAACTGTTCTATTGTTACTTGAAGCAACAAGAAGAACGCTCGGTACATTTATACCAATTTTAGCCGCAGTTGCGATGCTGTATGCTGTATTCGGTCCTTATTTTCCAGGAATGTTTGGTCATGCAGGGTTTTCCTTTGAAAGACTACTTTATCGTGTATACATGACCACAGAGGGGGTTTTTGGAATTACATTGTCCATTGCCTCAACGTATATTGTTATATTTATTTTGTTTGGTGCATTTCTAAGTGTCAGTGGCGCTTCAAAATTATTCAATGATTTAGCGATAGCGGTTGCTGGTCAACGAAGAGGTGGTCCTGCGCAAGTGGCTGTCATTTCTAGTGCACTCACAGGCTCATTAAACGGTAGTGCTGTGGCAAACGTCGCCACAACTGGCGCATTTACAATCCCACTTATGAAACAAGTTGGCTTAAAGAAAAATTATGCCGCTGCAGTTGAAGCGACAGCATCGACAGGTGGTATGATGATGCCACCAATCATGGGAGCTGCGGCGTTTATCATGGCTGGTTTTCTAGGCGTGCCTTATTCAACCATTGTCTTTGCAGCGTTAATTCCAACATTTCTATACTTTGTTGCACTTGTTATTGCGATTGACTTAGAGGCAAAGAAACAAGGCCTGAAAGGTATGAGTAAAGAATCAATTCCACAAGTCTGGGATGTTTTAAAAGAGCGGGGATTGCTCTTACTACCAATTCTTGTTGTTATCGGAACGTTATTAGCTGGATACACGCCATTGTTTGCAGGATTTGCTGGCATTCTTATCGTCATTGTCGCAAGCTGGCTTACTAAAAGTAAAGAAACACGAGTGACGTTTAAAAAGGTGAAGACAGCCTTTGTTGAAGGTGCAAAGAGTACAATTCAAGTTGGGTTAGCTTGTGCGTCCATTGGTATTATCATTGCTGTCGTGACAATGACAGGTCTTGGGTCGGCAATTGCGTATAATGTTTTAAATGCCGCTGATGGCGTCTTATGGATTGCACTCGTTCTTGTTATGGCTACATGTATCGTCTTAAGCATGGGACTTCCATCAACGGCACTTTATATTGTTGTTGCTGTTACGGCAGCACCAGCACTAGTTGAAATTGGCGTAAATCCTATTGCTGCTCATTTCTTTGTATTTTGGTTTGGGGCTTTATCCAACATTACTCCACCAGTTGCACTTGCTTCGTATACAGCAGCTGGAATAGCAGGTGCTGATGCGATGAAGACTTCCTGGACATCGGTGAAATTAGCACTTCCCGGTTTTATTATTCCATTTATGATTGCCTATAATCCGGCGATGGTGTTACAAGCAACAGAAGGAAGTTCACTATCCGTTGTCACCGTTATTGTGACCCTTGCAACGTCAGTAATTGGGGTGTTTGCAATTGCTGTCGCGTTAAGTGGATTCTTATCTGTGCCTTTACGTATCTATGAACGCATGATTTTCTTTATTGGTTCTTTGTTGTTAATTACACCAGGTATGGTTTCCAACGCTATTGGTTTAGCGGTGCTACTAGCTGTAACCATATTGCACATCATACGTTCAAAAAAGGTTGAAGGAACGAACCAAGTAGTACCACCTATTTCATAAACAGAAAGGTGAGTTCGATGAGTGGGCTTATTGAGCGAAAAAAAGTATCGCTGCAAGTTTTAGACTATTTAAAAGAAATGATCCAGCAGGAACCTTATGTCAATGGTGAAAAGCTTCCATCTGAAATGGAATTGGTAGAACGGTTTCAAGTTAGTCGAGCTCCCATACGAGAGGCTTTAACGGTACTAACGGCAATGGATGTGATTGAGTCAAAACAAGGTGGTGGAAGATGGGTAAAAGATCACACATTACTTTCAATGATGGAGCACATTAAACTTGGAATGGTAACCATTGATGAA
Source organism: Shouchella oshimensis (assembly GCF_004375095.1). Classification (NCBI taxonomy): domain Bacteria; kingdom Bacillati; phylum Bacillota; class Bacilli; order Caryophanales; family Bacillaceae; genus Shouchella; species Shouchella oshimensis. Next base: position 632,604 of record NZ_SNUX01000003.1, read on the forward strand.
GTGCACAGCTTACTTGAAATGCGTCATATTATTGAGACGGAGGCGGCTGCACTTGCAGCGAGTCGAGCTACTCCTGATGAGATTCTCGCTTTAGAGCAAGCGCTAATCGCTTTTTCTGAAACCGTTGTTTCAAAAGAGACGATCGGGAACGAAGCCGATTCTCATTTTCATTTCATTCTCGTAAAAGCAGCAAAAAACCCATTTCTAACGGCAACGCTAGAAAATATGAAAGAGCTTCTTGACCACGCTATTGAGTTTTCACTACGACTTAACATGGGGAAAGTAGAAAAAAGAAGAAACGTATATGAAGAACATAAGGCGATCTATGAAGCTATTGCCGCAAAAAACGCTACAGCGGCTAGAGAAGCTATGAATACCCATCTTGTCAATGTAAGAAAAAAGTTAGGAGACTCACGTATTTAACAAAGGGGAGAGGAACCATGCCGAAAAAGAAAGACAGACAGACAAAAAAAGACATGCTTTTTCTGCAAGATTTAACACAACGAATACCCATTGATGCAAAGCGAATCTTGACCTCACCAGCGGATTGTGCAAGTTATGGATACGATGCTTCTTTTGGTGCCTATATGCCAGATCTCGTTATTCAGCCTCAGTCAAAAGAAGAAGTCGTAGAGATTATGAAAGTAGCAAACGAGCACCATATCCCTGTTTATCCACGGGGACAAGGGACGAGTTTAAGTGGCGGCCCGTTACCAGTTCAAGGAGGAATTGTACTTGATTGTTCGCAATGGCGAGATAAACTGGTGATTGAGCCGGATGATATGGTAGCGATTGTGTCACCAGGAGTGCTAACTGCTGCCATTAACGAAAAAGCAAGCGAGTACGGATTTATGTATCCACCTGACCCAAGTAGTGCACATGTTTCAACAATTGGTGGTAATTTAGCTGAAAATGCTGGTGGCCCAAGAGGGTTAAAATACGGTGTGACAAAAGATTATGTACTTGGTCTAGAAGTTGTGACGCCAGAGGGCAAGATTGTCAAAACCGGAGGCCGAACCGTGAAAAATGTGACAGGCTATGATGTAACTAAGTTAATTGTTGGTTCTGAGGGGACTCTCGCCATTATTACAGAAGCCACCTTGAAGTTAGTACCAAAACCAAAAGCGAGTAAAACATTGTTAGCACTCTTTGAAGACATTGTCGATGCAGGAAAAGCCATTTCCGCTTTACTGAAAAACGGTATTGTCCCGGCAAAATTAGAATTAATGGATCAAGCGTCCATTGTCGCTGTAGAAGCGTATGAATCAATTGGTTTACCAACGGATGTGGATGCACTGTTACTGATTGAATTAGACGGTCATCCTGCCGCGATCGAAGAAGAAATTTTAGAAGTAGAACAGTGGTGCCTAGAGATGAACGCCCGAGAAGTAACTGTCGCACAAACAAGTGAAGCGGCGGCCGAACTGTGGAAAGCGAGAAAGCTAGTTTCTCCTGCCATTGTAAGGCTAAAGCCGACTAAAATTTCCGAAGATGCCACAGTGCCTCGGAGCAAAATACCAGACATGTTCGCTGCTTTAAAAGAAATTAAAGAGACGTATCAGATTGATTTAGTTGTTTTTGGCCATGCTGGAGACGGAAATTTACATCCAAACATCATTGCAGATGTTCGAGACCGAGAAGAAATGAAACGAGTTGAACAAGCCGTTGCGGCCATTTTTAAAGCTGCTGTGGATCTTGGTGGAACGCTTTCAGGAGAGCATGGCATCGGCACAATGAAAGCGCCATTTATGGAGATGGAGGTAGGAAAAGACGGGCTTGATTTAATGAAGCGAATTAAACAAAGCTGGGATCCAAATAACATTTTAAATCCGGGAAAGATTTTCCCTGAGAAAGATCAAAAGTTGGTGTTATCAAATGGCTAAACTTGCTTATGAGGAAACCTTTGATTGTGTGCAATGTGGCTATTGTTTACCGGCTTGTCCAACCTATCAGACAATGGAGAAAGAAACACACTCTCCACGTGGGCGTATTAATCTCGTAAAAATGGCGGCAGAAGGTAAAATTAGTACAGATGAGCTGAAAGAACCGATTGACCTTTGCTTAGGCTGTCGCGCTTGTGAGACTGCTTGCCCAACCAATGTTCAATATGGACGTATTCTTGAATCGGCAAAAGAGGTACTGGCCGAATCTCACCAACCATCTCTTGCCCAAAGGTTGGTTGAAAAGACGGTCTTTAAAGGCTTGCTTCCATCAGATAAAATGTTGCGTGTGCTCGAGTTTGGCTTACAAACATATCAAAAGTCGGGTGCGCAAACACTGGTACAAAAAAGTGGAATCTTACCGAAGTTACTCCCACAGGGAATGGCTGAATTTGAAGCAATGATGCCTGCCATTAAAAGGCGTAAGCGAAAAAAACAGATCACGCCTACATCGACTAAGGATAGAGTCGCTTATTTTACAGGATGTTTAATGGATACGATGTTTGGTAGCATTAATGAACAAGCCATCGCCTTATTAGAGCGAGTCGGTTGCGACGTTCACGTCATTCCTAGTCAAAGCTGTTGTGGTGCTTTACAGCATCATGCTGGAGACATCGAAACAGCCAAGATGCTGGCGAAAAAGAACATCGACGCGTTTGAAGAAGAGCAGTATGATTACATCGTTTCTAGTATTGGTGGGTGTGGGGCAATGCTCATGGAGTATGGTGAATTGTTGCGACAGGAGAGCGAATGGCATGAGCGAGCTGAACAGTTTGCAAATAAACATGTTGATGTTTCCATCATCTTAGAGAAAAACGGCCTACCATTTAGTGGAACATTGAATAAAACTGCGGTTTATCAACCTTCTTGTCATATGACTCATGTCCAAAAAAATACTTCCGCGCCTTTAGCGCTCATCCAAGGAATTCCAGGGTTAACGTATGTCGAAATAGATAAACAGGAGATGTGCTGTGGGTCTGCAGGCATCTATAATTTGCTTCATTATGAAGAAGCAACCGCTATACTAGATAAGAAAATGCCTTATGTCCAAAAGGCAAAGCCTGATTTACTTATTACAACAAATCCAGGTTGTCATTTGCAAATGAAACTGGGAATTCAACGGGCTGGTTTAGCCGAAAAAATTGAAGTTAAGCACCTAGTCGAGGTCCTTGCAGAGGTAACGGAAGGGGTAAGGAATGATGTTTGATTACAGCATTATAGGTGGCGGTATTGTTGGTCTTTCTGTCGCGTATACGTTACAACAAAAACAACCTGAAGCGCGCATTCAAATTATTGAAAAAGAAAGGGAAGTAGCCTGCCATCAAACAGGAAACAATAGTGGCGTCATTCATTCAGGAATTTATTACAAACCGGGTAGTTTTAAAGCTCGTTTTGCAAAAGCAGGTAGTGAATCGATGCGAAAGTTTTGTTTGGAACACAATCTAGCTATTGATATTTGTGGAAAAGTTATTGTGGCGACGGAAGAAAAAGAACTGGAACAGCTGCATACACTTTATCAACGTGGACTTGACAATGGTCTCCACGTTCAACTGTTATCAAAACAAGAATTAGTTGAAATTGAACCTCATGTTAACGGCATAGCTGGTATCCGTGTACCGACTGCCGGCATTGTGAATTACAAACAAGTGTCAGAAACGTTAGCAGCATTGTTTATGCAAAAAGGGGGAACGTTGACGCTTTCAGAAGAGGTTCGATCCATCGAGGAGCGCCACGATCATGTTAGTATTTCAACAGATAAGAAAACCTATTCTACTCAATTCGTCATTAATTGTGCTGGCCTACATAGTGATCGAATTGCCAACCTAGCTGGCTACCATCTAGACATGAAAATCATTCCGTTTCGTGGAGAGTATTACAAATTAAAGCCGGAAAAACGATATTTAGTAAACCATTTAATTTACCCTGTGCCTGATCCAAATTTTCCTTTTTTAGGTGTTCATTTCACTCGTATGACAAATGGGGAAATAGATGCAGGACCCAATGCTGTGCTATCGTTTAAGCGAGAAGGCTATAAAAAAACCGATTTAAATGTAAGGGATTTAGCAGAAACCTTAGGTTATAGAGGGTTTTGGAAGATTGCGAGTAAATACATGCAAAAAGGTATGGAAGAAATGCACCGTTCCTACAGTAAGAAAGTATTTGTCAAAAGCCTGCAAAAGCTAATTCCGGCTGTGAGAGAAGATGACTTAATACCAGCTTCTAGCGGGGTTCGTGCTCAAGGTTTAACGGTGAATGGAGAGCTTGTAGATGACTTTCATATTGTTACAGGGAAGCGAAGTCTACACATCTGCAATGCTCCTTCACCAGCAGCAACTGCCGCATTAGAAATTGGAAAAGAGGTAGGGGAACGAATGGAGCGACTAGCACGGGCAAAAGTTCTTTAGAAGGTACGTATAGAGGAAGGAATGACGAATAAGCCTATAATATAGGCTTATTCGTTCAATCCTAACAAAGCCGTTATTGATTTTTCCTACGGATGCCAATGAGAGTATTGGAACCTTTTGGCCATTGGTTGAATGAAGCGTGTGGCATGTTTGCTAGCTTTTCTTCGACGATAAGCGGGAAAGGTGCTGGACGGCGCGTCTCGTTGCTCATTCCCATGATCATCTGTTCGCTCGTTGCAAGAAGCTGGTTAGAGTCATCTTTTAATTCAACCCATAGATGAACGCGCTTCGCATCACGATCAAGAATAAGAATGGATGCTTGAAGTGGTGCCCCCTGATGAGCTTCTGCCAAGTACTTAATGTGATTTTCCAATGTGAAAAGGGTGTATTGGTGGTGTTGACGACCTGCTTCGTCTAATTCAATGTGTTCCATCAATGCGTCAACTGCATTACTAAAAACACGTGCATATTCCGCATCATTCATATGGCCGTTATAATCAACCCATTCAGGCAACACATTACCGGTCCACAGCGTCAATGTTTCGTTCATAAGCAAGTACCCTTTCTGATGGCCAAAAGCCTTCTTCTTCTAATAAGCCCATTAGTTTAATTAAAAAGCGATCACGACGATGTTCCATGTCTGCTATGGAGATTTCTCCACACTGAGCAGAAGTACCATCAATGACTTTTTTCTTTAAATCTTCTGTTAGCTCAGGCGCAATCAGACGAGTCCACGGCAACTTAAGCGCTGGTCCAAACTGTTCTAACATATGTTTCATACCTTCGTTTCCACCAGCAAGATGCAATGTGAGGAACGGTCCCATTAATGCCCAACGTAAACCAGGGCCATACACGATCGCTTTATCAACTTCTTCTGTTGTTGCAACACCGTCATTTACAATATGCAGCGCCTCTCTCCATAAAGCCTCCATTAAACGATCACCGATATGTCCATCAATTTCTCCTGACATAACAAGCGGCTTCATGTTCAATTCGTCATAGATCTGTTTTGCTTCATTAATGGTGGCGATTGCAGTTTGTTTTCCTCCAGCAATTTCTACAAGCGGAATGAGGTAAACAGGGTTAAAAGGGTGGGCCACGATAATTCGTTCAGGGTTCTTAACACAAGCTTCCTGCAAAACAGACGGCATATAACCAGATGTAGAGGAAGCAATAATAGCATCCGGCTTTGCATGATGATCAATAGAGGCGAGCACTTGTTTCTTTAATGTTTCACGTTCTGGAACGTTTTCTTGAATTAAGTCTGCATGTGCTACGGCATCTTCTAGGTTTTGCACAAATGTAAGGTTATCTTTAGATGCATCTTTGTGTATACCATATTGCACTAATGTTGACCAACTATCATCTAGCATACGTCTCGTATTTGCTTCGGCTTCTGGAGCCGGGTCATAAGCAAACACACGGTGTCCGTTAGCAAGGAACCGGGCAATCCAACCGTTACCAATGACACCTGTACCAACAACAGCCATTGTTCGTTGTGACATTGAAATCTACCTCCTTTAGTGTGCTCGTTTCGTTAATCCCAGATAGTTACGTGCTTCATCTGGCGTTGCGGGTTCTAAGTTTTCTTTTTGAAGCGCTTGAACAGCTTTATCGACGAGTTGTTCATTTGTACCCAGGACACCCTTCTCTAAATAAAGGTTATCTTCTAAACCAACTCGAACATTACCGCCTAATTTGGCTGCTTCTAGCAAAATCGGAAGCTGCTGTCGACCGATTCCGAAAGCAGACCATGTAGCACCTTCCACAATTCGACCGCGCATATATTCAATTGTTTCACGATCCGCATCTGCTCCCCAAGGAATACCGAGGCAAAATTGATACATTGGTGTTCCTTCAATGTAACCGTCTGCGATTAATTGATTGGCGAGACGAATATGACCCGTATCAAAAACCTCTAACTCCGGCTTTACACCACTCTCTTTAATAAGTAAGGCATGTTCACGAAGCCACGCTTCAGGGCCAAGATAGACTTGATCACCAAAGTTTAAGCTACCACAGTCTAAAGTGCATAGTTCTGGGAGTAGTTCGCCAACCGGTTCATGTCGTTCCTGAGGCGTCTGAATGTCTGTACCTGGGCCACCCCGTGTAGGATCGTCTAAATTAGGGATAAAATCCCCGCCACCACCGGCAGTAATATTAATAATGACATCGGTATCAGCTTCTCTTATCCGTTGTACAGTCTCGCGGAAAAGAGCTATATCGTGGCTAAGCTTTCCTGTTTTAGGGTCACGAACGTGAATATGAGCAATGGCAGCACCTGCTTTTGCAGATTCAATCGCAGATGCAGCAATTTCTTTCGGTGTAATTGGTACATGAGAGCTTTTTTTTGTAGTATCGCCAGCACCTGTCAGTGCTGCCGTAATAATACGTTTAGATGTCATCTTTTTTTGCCTCCTTTGAGTATGGGTGAATTGGTACGTATTGAAAAATCTCGCCTGTTTCAAAAAAGTCAACAAGGCGGTCAATCCAATTATAATAATTCGTCCAATCATCTAGTTCTTTTTCCATCATTTGATGCTTTTTCAGGATTTCGGCTGATGCATGCTGTTCCATGTCTTCCTCAATCGCACTTAATTTGTCCCGCAAGCGCCGTTCAAGGGCCATGTTTCGTGTGATTACTTCTTTCCAACTAGTGGTGAAAAGGGAGATAAAGGTTTGTACATAATCACTTTCCACATTGTAATACTCTTTACGGCTTCCTTTTACAAATTCTTTTTCAGCAATATTTAAAGAAATCATTTGACGCATAACTTGACTCATTCTGGTCTTGCTCATTCCTGTTTTAGCAGCTAATTCATCAAGGGTCATTGCCTGTCGATTCATATAAATAATGCCAAGTAACCGACCAACGGTAGACGAAACGCCAAAGGTTTCCATGTTATTTGCAACACGATCAGAAATTAAATCTTCACATGCTTGCAGTTCATTAAGAAGCTCTTGATCTTTAGACTCTGACACAGCCCAACCTCCTCCTATCAAATCAGATACAACTGTACCATAGTCAAACGAAAAGTTAAAAAGACAAGTGATAGAGCATTTGGGAGAAAAAAAGAGTTATTGTAAGATAGATCCCTTTGTAAACTTTGTGCAATTTAAATTGCACAAAGTTTACGCTGTTTTTCACTATTATGGGATTTTCTTTTTTATTTGCACCTTGCCTATAATTTAGAAGCGCGCAACTAGAGCGGAAATAGATGGAGGTATGAAACGTGTTAGAATTCAAAGACGTTGTTAAGAAATATAACGATAATGGAAAACCTGCAGTACAAAACATGAATTTAAAAGTTGAAAAAGGCGAGTTTGTTGTGTTTATTGGACCGAGTGGATGCGGTAAAACAACAACAATGAAAATGATTAATCGGCTACAAGAGCCATCTGAAGGCAAAATCTTTTTAAATGGAAAGAATGTGTTAGATCAAGATCCGGTGCATCTCCGTCGTTCAATCGGGTATGTCATTCAACAGATTGGGCTCATACCTCATATGACAGTAGGCGAAAATATCTCCCTTGTTGGCTCTCTACTAAAATGGGATAAAAAACGGCAACAAGCGAGAGCAGAAGAGCTAATTAAAATCGTTGACTTGCCGGAAAGCTTTCTGCAGCGCTATCCCCATGAGCTTAGTGGAGGACAGCAGCAGCGAATTGGTGTTTTAAGAGCATTAGCTGTGGACCCTCCCCTCATTTTGATGGACGAGCCGTTTGGTGCACTTGATCCGATTACAAGAGATGCGCTACAAGATGAATTTAAAAAGCTCCAAAAAGAAATGGATAAAACCATTGTTTTTGTTACCCATGATATGGACGAAGCGATTAAGCTTGCTGACAAAATTGTGATTATGAACCAAGGAGAAATTGTTCAAGTTGGAACGCCAGATGACATTTTGAGAAATCCAGTAAATCAATTCGTTGAAGACTTTATTGGTAAGGATCGTTTACTACAGAGTCGACCTGATGTAACCAGAGTAGAACAAATTATTAATGAACATCCCGTTACGGTAACAGAAGATACAACACTGAAGGATGCCATTCAAAAAATGCGCGAGTCACGTGTTGATTCGGTATTAGTTGTTGACGGTTCCTATCGTTTAAAAGGCTATGTGGATATTGAGATGATTGACGCGAGCTTTAGAAAGAAAACGTACGTATCAGAGGCAATGGAAAGTGACATCTATTCGGTGATGAAAGGTAGCTTACTACGTGACACAATGCGGAGAATGTTACGACGGGGTAGTAAATATGTACCAGTAATAGCAGATGACCAGACTTTAGTTGGCATCGTTACACGCGCTACACTAGCCGATATGGTCTATGACACGATTTGGGGTGAAGGTTCGAATTTAGACACATCACCGGATCACACTGAAACCGTACTTTAAGGGAGGCAGAATAGAACATGATTGACGCAATCACATCAACCCTGTCTTCTTACGGTTGGGAATTACTTGAGAAAACAGGCGAACATATTTATATTTCATTTTTTGCAATTCTACTAGGCGTTATCGCTGCCGTGCCAGCTGGAGTTTTGTTAACGCGAATTCCTAAAGTGGCGGATCGAATCATTTCGTTTGTCGGGATTTTACAAACAATTCCTAGTTTGGCTATTTTAGCTTTTCTTATGCCTTTTCTTGGCGTCGGAACAGCACCTGCTATTGTCGCTTTGTTTATCTATTCTGTTTTGCCAATTTTACGGAATACGTATACGGGTGTGAAAGAGGTTGACTCAAAGCTAGTAGAGGCTGGAAGAGGAATGGGAATGAACAACTTGGAGCTAATACGAAAAATTGAACTTCCAATTGCTCTACCTGTCATTATGTCTGGAATCCGTTTTGCAACAGTTTACTTAATTGGTTGGGCAACGTTAGCGGCCTTTATTGGTGGTGGCGGTTTAGGTGATTTGATTTTTGATGGCTTAAACCTTTACAAACCGGAGCTTATTATTTTAGGAACGGTTCCTGCCACGATTTTAGCATTGCTTGCTAGCTGGGGACTGTCTGCTTTAGAAAAAAAACTAACACCAAAAGCATACCGAGAAAAAGAAACTGCTTGAGAGGAGAACGCAAGATGAAGAAGCATAGAGTCTCTTTGTTCCTTGCCCCGCTACTCGTCTTTTCAGGTTGTTCCTTACCAGGATTAAGTGGACCTTCTGAAAATACGATACGGATTGGAACAATAAATACAGTGGAATCAGAAATATGGGGGCATGTTGTTTCGCAAATGATTGAGCACTATACCGATCTTGAAACAGAATTAATTACAAACTTAGGATCATCCATTGTGCAACACCAAGCTATGTTACAAGAGGAAGTGGATATTACGGCAACACGCTATACAGGAACAGATATAGCTGGTGCCCTTAACATGCCAGATATTACAGATCCTGATGAAGCAATGGAAATTGTCCAAAGAGAATTTCAGGAACAATTTAACCAGACGTGGGGCGACTCCTACGGTTTTGAAAACAGCTATACCATTTCCATCACAAGTGATTTTGCGGAAGAGCATGGCATTGAGCATGTAGAAGATTTACGACCATTTGCGGCGGAAATGAATTTTGGTGTCGACAATTCATGGGTGAATCGTCAAGGAGATGGCTACCAAGCTTTTACCGAAACTCATTTTGAATTTGGGAATGTGTATCCGATGTCAGTAGGACTCGTTTATGATGCAGCTGCATCAGGTAACATGGATGCCGTACTTGCGTATTCTTCTGATGGACGAATTGCGGCTTACGATTTAGTTGTATTAGAAGATGATTTTTTTCCACCGTATGATGCGTCTCCTGTTATTCGTAATGAAGTTATAGAAGATCACCCAGAACTATTAACGATTCTAGACAAGTTAGCAACTATTGTTACAACGGAAGATATGCAGGAAATGAACTATTTAGCAGATGTTGAACTGATTGGTCCTGCAACAATTGCGAAGGATTTATTAGAAGAAAACAACTATTACGAAGACAAAGCAGTTCAAGAGGAGGGTGCGTGATGGCGTTTTTTGACCAGTTGGTTACGTATATTTCTCAAAATGGTTTTTATATTTGGGAGGAATTTTATCGTCACTTCTTAATGGCTGCTTATGGTGTTTTGTTTGCTGCGATCGTAGCAATACCAGTCGGCATTCTCATTGCGAAGTATGGTAGGATTAGCGGCTGGGTGCTATCGTTTGGTAGTATTATTCAAACGATTCCAGTATTAGGTTTCATGGCCATTACAATGGTGGTTATGGGGCTTGGGACGACAACAGTAATTACAACCGTTTTCTTTTATTCGTTGCTACCGATTATTCAAAATACGTATGTTGGAATTAGAGGGGTAGATAAAAGTGTGATTGAAGCGGCTTATGCATCGGGAATGACCAAATTTCAATTACTAGGGAAAGTAGAATTTCCTCTCGCCATAAGTGTTATCATGGCAGGAATACGAACAGCGCTTGTCATTGGTATTGGCATTGTAGCTGTGGGTACATTCGTAGGGGCAGGAGGGCTTGGAGCTATTATTGTCCGTGGTACAAATGCAACGGATGGTACAGCTATCATTCTTGCAGGTGCTATTCCCACAGCTGTGATGGCTATATTGGCCGATATTGTATTAGGTTCAATTGAGCGTCGCTTAAATCCTGCCAATCGATCTTCCGCATAAATCAGTAAGAGAACTGCCCATAGATCGGGTGGTTCTCTTTTTATATCGTTACATAGAAATAGGGATATGGAAGGATATTCAAAAAAATATTGATAATGAGAATCATTTTCATTATAATGGAACTAAATAGATCGCTTGAACATTATATGCGATCATTATTTTTGGAATTAATTGAGAATCAATTTCAATTAATTAGAGAGGAAGGAAACCTTCATGCAGCATTCTGCAAAGCGTATTGCTGAAAATGCCTCTTTGAAAGCTTTTGTAAACAGTTATATAAAGGAAACGTCAAGTGGGGAGCTTTTGCCGGTTTCCAAAAATGGCCAATCAAGGCACAGGACGAAATTACAAACGGAACAGATGCTAGAAATTAATCTTCCCCACCAGCGTGTTAGTTTACGAATGGAGATTCTGTATCGTTCGTTCGTAGGGCGCCACTCGTTTGGAACAATTTTGAAGGGGGATGATGAGACCGGATGGGATCAAGAAGAGCCGCTGTCTGTTTTAATCCTCCTTATTCAAGAGCTACATTTGCAAGCGGTTCATAGTGGAGAGTCAAAACGATCTTGTTTTGATGAGTGCCTCGTTCGCATGCTAGAAAGTTATCACTCGATGTGTACATATTTAGAAGAACGGCTCGCAACAGGTGAGGACGTTCATGATCCAAATCAAACATTTATCGATGCAGAGCAGTCGCTATTATTTGGTCATTGGCTACACCCAACGCCTAAAAGTAGACAAGGAATGGCTTATTGGCAGCATGCTGCTTATGCACCTGAGTTAAAAGGTCGCTTTCAACTGTATTACTTTTATGTGCATCATACGATTATGCAATATGAGTCCATTTTAGATAAAAGTGTATGGGACATTGTCTATGAAGAAACAGATGTGCAAAGGATTGATGAAAAATGGTTTCCTTTTCCGATGCATCCATTACAAGCACACTATTTATTAGAACAGCCTCATATTCGTAAAGCAATCCAAACAGGTCTTATTCAAGACAAAGGACCTTGTGGTAAATGGTACACTGCTACATCTTCAATCAGAACGGTGTTTAACGAAGAAAGTAACTGGATGTTTAAATTCTCTATACCAGTAAAAGTAACCAACTCTCTTAGAGTGAATAAGCAGCATGAACTACGAGCAGGTCTTATTGTTGGAAAAGTACTACAAAAAGCAAGATGGAAAAGCAAGACATGCCGATTTATTCATGATCCAGCATACTTAGCCGTTCATCTGCCAGGAGTGAAAGAATCAGGATTTGAAACCATTGTTCGCTCTAATCCTTTTCAAAATGGTGGTAGGGGCGTTACGACGATCGCGGCACTTGTTCAAGATCCTTTACCAGGAAGTGATTCAAAATTAGCAACAATCATTAAGGAACTTGCTCTAAAAGAACGATCCTCTTACCGCATGATAAGTGAGAAATGGTTTCAAGCTTATGTTGAAAGGGCCATTTTTCCACTCATTTCGCTGTATGACGAACTTGGAATTGCCCTAGAAGCTCATCAGCAAAATAGTTTGCTTGATATCCACAATGGCTACCCAACAATGTATTATTACCGGGACAATCAAGGCTATTACTTAGCAGAATCATATAGACAAAGCTTACTTTCGCTAGTACCAGAGTTGCAAAAAACAGAAGGGCTCTTTTATGACGATGAGGTTATTCAAAATCGATTTACGTATTACTTGATCATGAATCAAGCATTTGCCGTGATCCACCGTTTTGGTGCGGATGGCTTAATGTGTGAGAGACAGCTCTTAAAGGTGCTAAAAGAGGCATTGAAACAATGTTGTCAGAGATGTTCCGATGCTGGACGCTTATTTATAGAAGGTTTACTCGTAAAAACAGAGCTTGCATTTAAAGCAAATTTACTTACTCGTTTTCATGATGTGGATGAATTGGCAGAAGAACTAGAACAAGCTGTTTATGTGAAAGTTCAGAATCCGTTTCAAGCGGTGACGAGTTTGGAGGTACAACATGCAGAAACCATCTAATCTACCAAGTAAGGCGGAACAACGTGTTATTCGGCAATGCTTTGAAGCCATTTTGTTCGAGCAGTTGTTACCTTATGACGAAAGACCGGCACAAAATGGATGGAAGATCTTTACGATTAGAGGAAAAAAGCATATGTATCAATGTCTTGGAAAACGGTCTGCCTTTGATCGAGTCAGAATACAGGGAATGCCGCTTTTGTCCGCCCGTTCTGGTAGACAAGCGTTTCCTAGAATAAAGGATATTGTCGAAGATGCAGCATTATCAGTTGAAAAAAGTCAGGCCCTCTATGCTGAATTATCACAAACCGTCTTCCTATCAAATTGGAATGAGGAATACATAAGAGGGACACCCTCAAGACGAATGCTTACATATGAACAGTTGGAAGAGGCTATTGGAGAAGGTCACCCTTATCACCCTTGTTTTAAAGCTAGAACAGGATTTTCCCTTGAAGACCATCAAGCGTTTGGAAATGAAGCAGGAGCCGGCTTTTCTCTTGTATGGTTAGGCGTAAAAAAAGAAGATGTGCACACGTATTATCCTGAGGAAGAGCAGAGTTTTCTCCAAAAAGAATTCGGCTATGACACATGGAAGAAAGTTGTAGAAGCGTTGTGTCAAGCAGGAGGACAGTTGTATGACTATCGTATACTTCCAATACATCCATGGCAATGGGAGACACTACAAAACAATGAGTTAAAAGAAGCAGTTGAAACAAAAGATGTTCTTTATCTTGGTGCTTTCGGTGACTGTTATGGTGCATCACAATCCATTCGAACGGTGATGAACAAAGACAACCCGTTCCAAGCTCAGTTGAAATTACCCTTGCAAATGATCAATACTTCTTCCTTGCGTACGGTTCAGTCAGAAAGTGTTGCAGCTGCTCCCCATTTATCGCGATGGCTTCAAGAAGTTGTTGCACAAGATCCTTTTCTCTGTAAACAACACGATGTCCGTTTGTTAAAAGAATATGCTGGCGCTTCGTATGAGCCAAGTCGTTATCCGTGGATAATGGGGAATGTCAATGTGATTTTTCGAGAATCTGTTCAAAGTCAGTTGCAAAGTGGCGAGCGTGCTGTCCCATTAAATGCACTTTCTCTAAAAGAGAAAGACGGCTCTTTATTTATCGCTCCTTTTCTTAAGGATTTCGGGATAGAAGCTTGGCTAAAGCAGCTTATTGAGGTAGTCGTTACTCCTGTTGTTCACCTCTGTTTAATACATGGTATTGCAGTAGAAGCTCATGGGCAAAACATGATTCTGATTCTTTCCGATACAAATTGGCCGATTGGTGTGCTCTTAAGAGACTTCCATGAGAGTTTGGAATATTACGAACCTTATGTGAAAGAGAAAAAGTCTATACCTCAATTCCACGAAATTCATTCAAGCTTTAAGGAAGGTGCAGTGGACGATTATTATTGGATGTCTTCTCCAGAAGCGCTTCGTGAACTCATAGTCGACACACTATTTGTTTACAACCTAACTGAATTGTCGTGGCAGTTAGAGTGTGAGCTTGATTTTAAAGAGGACCGGTTTTGGAACTTTGTTACTGTATCACTGATGCGCTATTTGCAAAGAGAGAACGAAATGAATGAACGCTTACATGCTTTTCATCTCCATAAGGAAAAGATGACAACAGAATCACTTTTTAAAAAGAAATGGACTGGGGAGAAAGAGTGCAGGCATTTGATAAGAAATCCTATTCAGTTGGAGGGTATGTATGCTTATCGTTGACGATCAATCGTACACAGGAGAAGATTTTAACCGTTTTAAACAACATCTTAATGACCACCCCATTTGGCGAAAAGCGGATAGGTGGCGTATTGCAATATGCCCAGAAGACTTAGGTAAGTGGGTCATGCTTCTTTACTATGTCAAAGAAAAACAAGCGAGTATTGTACCAATTCACCCATCTACACCTGTTGAGGCAGCAAAACGGATTGCTAATGAAGCGGGCTGTTTTTACTTATTCTATCAATCTCTTGAATCTCCACTCACGTTAAGTCAAGCCGAATTAAGTAGTGAAGGGGGCCTCATTCAATTCAGTTCTGGAACAACAGGAAAACCAAAACGAATTGTACGTAGTTGGACCTCTATCGACGATGAATTACGTGCTTACCGTGAAATGTGGCATTCCATTGACGCCAATACAGTCATTGTTGCCTGCCCAATAACGCATTCATACGGTTTAATTAGTGGCGTCATGGCAGGTATCGATCAAGGAAAAACAGTTGTAGTTGTGACCACGCAAAATCCAAACTATGTCTTAAGCAAGACGAAGGCATATCCACAACATGTGCTGTATGCCTCTCCGCCATTACTCTATTATATAGCAAAACGAACAGATCAAAAATTGTATGGCTTAATGACCTCAGGAACGCGGCTACCTGATAAATGGTTTAAAGAAATTAAAGAAGCCAGTACGTTTGTGATGCAGCAGTACGGCTGCTCAGAAGTAGGGTGTATTAGTATAGCGACATCCATAAGCGAATCGAATGACTTAGGAAAACCTTTAACGCATCATCATGTTAAAGCCGGCGTAGTTTCGGCTCCGGCGGCTGTTTATGTTGAATCAACTGAAGGCTACTGCCATACAGGAGATCTTGGTTATTTCGGAAAAGACGGTAACTTATACTTTGTTGAACGAGTAGACGACGTTATTAACGTAGCCGGAATTCATGTATTGCCCCACGAGGTTGAACAGATTTTACTCCAACATCAAGATATAGAAGATGCAGTTGTATATAAAAGAGAAGATTCATTTTCAGGCGAACGGGTCTGTGCCCAGATTGTAGGGACAGGTTTAGATATAAGCGCTCTTCGAGGATGGTGCACATCTTATCTTGCACCTTATCAAATACCAAAAGAAGTTTATTTCGTCGAGAAAATTGAAAAAGGAGCCAATGGAAAAGTAAATAGAAAACAGATTGGAGATGTTCCTGTATGACGTATGAACATGCTGTAAACATTCTTTACACAATTATGAAAGAAGATCTAGCTTTACAAACAATGGACGCCTTTCATCCCCATGCAAGGCTAAATGAAGAGTTAGCTATTGATTCAGTTATGATCTTGCACATCTTGCTAGAACTAGAAACAAAATATGAGATTGCGATCCCGGACGAGTCTATTGATCCGGCCATATTTGAGACCGTTGATCGCTTAGCTCAGTTTATTCAGCGTCAAGAAAAGACAACCGTTACCTATGATTAAAGTGCATTGCTTTGTTAGTTGTGTGTGTGAGGTGTTAAAGAAAAATGGCATTGACCACCGTCCTTATTATTTTGGTGTATGGGATGCGGATTTTTTTCTAGATGAACATGATCGGTTGACTTACCATAAGGAAAACGTTGATCATACGTTCTTTAAAAACTGGTACGAAACTCTTTACGGCATTACATTAACTGAATGGTATAAAAATACAGCTAGTAAAGAGGAAAATGTAGAGAACCTCATTCAGTTAATCGAAGAAAAAGATGACGATACGCATGTTATTGTCATGCTTGATCTTGCATTGCTTCCTGAGCGAGAAAATAAATTTCATCATGCGCCTTTTCCTCATTATGTCATGCTGGAGAAAACACAAGATAACGACGTTTGGATGATGTATGATCCGGATTTTCGTTGGGAAGGGGAAATGGATAAGGCTCAAATTCTGAATGCAGTTCGTTCCCATGATGTGGCAGGAGGCTATCGTTTTAATGGAAAAACCATTCAGCCTCCTTCTGATGACACGATAAAAGCCTATTTTCGAACCTGTATGAAAGGTCGTGAAAACCCATTAACAGAAACGCTTCAATCACTTGTAGAAACGTTTTGGTCTGGAAGTCAGCGCCATCGACTTAATGAGCTTGGACTTGTGATGAAACAACTACCTGTTCTAGCTATTCGGAAATATGCCTATGAGCATGCTTTTGCGTTTTTTTGGAAGGCACTCCAATTTAGTGAAAATACATTTGAGCAGTGGTGCGATGAAATTGAGTCGTTAGAGAAAGGCTTTAAAATCGTTCAGTATCAGGCGATGAAAGTGGCGAAAACGAAAAAAGAAGCGGACTATGAGCAATTGTGCAACCAACTTAAACGCCAAAATGAACGAGAACGGAGAATTAAAGCACAACTGATTTTGTACTTTAACGAATGGCTTCTAATAGAAAAGCCACTTGTTCTACACCAACGTTAAGGGGGATTTGAATGTGAATGTTTCTGTATGTACCATTTCATTTCGACATGGTTTGCAGTCCATTGAACACATTGCGAAATGGGCTACAACGCATGGTTTCGATGGTATTGAGCTTTGGGGTACCCATGCACGTCATCTGAAGCCACATGCCCACGTAAATGGAGAATGGTTAGAAACACAAGGCTTAACAGTATCGATGTTAAGCGACTACTTACCGTTACATGAAGAATGGACAAAAATCCAGTCTGCTGCCAATAATATGCTTCACCTTGCAGGTCGTTGGAATACATCAAAAGTTCGAGTATTCGCTGGGGAATTAGGTAGTCAACTGATTCAAAAGGAGGAACGTCTGCACCTCGTTAACCAACTTAGAGAAGTGTGTAAGATGGCAATGGAAAAAAATAAACAAATACTAGTTGAAATTCATCCGCGCACTCTTTGTGATACAGTTTCTTCTACATTGCAGCTGCTGTCTGAAGTGAATCATCCTTCGCTAAGAGTAAATTTTGATGTGCTTCATGCATGGGAAAGCGGTGCGAATGTCGATGAAGCATTTGAGCAGCTACAGCCATTTATAGAGCATCTTCATCTGAAAAACGTACTTGATCGTGAGCATTTACATGTATTCCATCCTGAAAACGTTTTTCATGCTTCTGCATCAAGACAAGGGATGACAAGTTTGTTTACAGGGCAGATTGATTATCATCAATTTCTTTCAAATCATGATTTAAGCTCCTTTCATGCTTCCCTTGAATGGTTCGGTCACCATCCGTTTGCAGTATTAGAAAAGGATAAGCAAAAACTAGTTGCCTACCAAAAACAAACGCTCTATCATTAATCTACCTGTTTTGGAAACCATCTGTTCTTACTCAATAAGAATAGGTGGTTTTAGCCTTTTTCGAATGCCACTGTTACCTCGCAATAGAAAAACAAGGATTCTCGCTATTTCATGTATAGACTTGCACGAACTTGGCATAGTGTAGAAGATAGAGTGAAAAAAGAGAGCGAGGGAATAGAATGAAAATTCTCTTTCATACAATGAAAGCAGCAATTTTGTTTGTAGCATGCACAGCGATCTTCTACTATGGTATTCTATGGGTGACGGATGAATTAAGTGAGTTCCATCGCTATGACGTGCCAGAAGGAAATGCATTAAAAGCGTCATCTGTTGCTGTTAGTGACGAAGATCGAAGTTTGCTACAGCGGTTAACGTTGTTTTTATTAGATGGCGAATAAGAAGTAAGGAGTACAACATGGGTTTGCAAAAGGATGTTCATCAATTTGTCCACTTTATTAAAGTTGAGAAAGGTTTATCGCCTAATACATTAGAATCGTATGGAAGAGATTTAAAACAGTATGTCCATTATTTGCAACAAGAGAATGTGGAGGCGTTTTCAGATGTCACGCACCATACGATTCAATCATTTTTGTACGAGCTAAAGCTACAAGATAAATCAGCTGCAACATTGGCACGAATTCTCACATCGGTTCGCTCACTGCATGGTTTCTTATATAGGGAACAATTCACTTCGAGTGACCCTTCTTCTTTAATTGAATCACCAAAAAAAGAAAAACGATTACCTGATTTTCTAAGTGCAGATGAAGTAGAGCTCTTATTGCAGCATCAAACAATAGGAAGCGTACCCTTAGAGCTTCGAAATACAGCGATGCTTGAGTTGCTCTATGCTTCAGGTTTACGTGTAACCGAGTTAACGTCATTAGAACTGGATCATGTTCACTTAGCAATGGGATTTTTGCGAGTAATTGGCAAAGGGAATAAAGAACGAATTGTTCCTTTAGGATCACAAGCGTCAAAAGCATTGACGGCGTACTTAGAAAGTGGAAGACAACAGTTGCTAAAAAAACAGCGCCATGCTTATCTTTTTGTCAATCATTATGGGAGACCCTTAACAAGACAAGGGTTTTGGAAAATTTTAAAACAGCGTGCTAAACAAGTAAATATAAAAAAAAGCTTTAGTCCACATACGCTGCGCCATTCTTTTGCTACACATCTTCTAGAAAACGGGGCTGACCTGCGTTCTGTTCAGGAGATGCTTGGGCACGCTGATATTTCCACAACACAGATTTATACCCATGTGACGAAAACGCGTATGAAAGATGTTTATTTGAAACACCATCCACGCGCATAACTAGCATGTACTAACAAGAATGAGGAGGAAACAAACGTGACACAAGCATTTAAACGAGTCGTTGTTATTGTAATGGACTCTGTAGGAATTGGTGAAGCACCAGATGCAGAGGCATTTGGAGATAAAGGAACAAATACCCTTGGCTCCATTGCTGAACAGTATGATGCACTGCATATTCCGGAGCTAGAAAGATTAGGTATTGGAAGAATCGCTCCCCTTAAAGGGATTGAGCCCGTTGCGAATCCAAGTGCGAGCTATGGCATCATGCAAGAAGCATCAGTAGGAAAAGATACAATGACTGGTCATTGGGAAATTATGGGCCTTCGAATTGATGAGCCATTTCGTGTTTTTCCAAACGGATTTCCTGATGATTTACTACAAGCGCTTGAGGAAAAAACAGGTCGTGGCATCATTGGAAATAAAGTAGCATCAGGTACAGAAATCCTCGATGAACTAGGAAGCGAACATGTTGAAACAGGGAAATTAATTGTTTACACTTCTGCCGATTCTGTTCTACAAATTGCAGCCCATGAAGACGTTGTTCCAGTGGACGAGCTTTATCGTATTTGTGAGATTGCACGTGAGTTAACGCTGGACCCAGCATATATGGTCGGACGCATTATTGCGCGGCCGTTTATAGGGGATGCCTCAGGTTGGAAACGAACGTCCAATCGTCATGATTATGCGTTAAAACCTTTTGGAAAGACGGTTATGAATACGCTTGAAGATGCAGGGCTTGATTCGATTGCATTAGGGAAAATTTCTGACATCTATGATGGTGAAGGAGTAACAGCTTCCATTCGAACAGTTTCAAATGAAGATGGTATGAATAAGCTGATTAAACAAATGGACGAAGCCTTTACGGGTCTATGTTTCTTGAATTTAGTTGATTTTGATGCACTGTTTGGTCATCGTCGCGACGTCATAGGGTATGGTCAGTCCTTAAATGAATTTGATGCGCAACTAAAAGAACTTTTGCCAAAGTTAACTGATGACGATTTGTTAATCATTACAGCCGATCACGGAAACGACCCGACTCATATAGGCACTGATCATACGAGAGAGCTTGTCCCTCTACTGGTTTACGGTAAAACATTGGAACCTGTTCACTTAGGTCATCGTGAGACGTTTGCGGATATTGGCGCAACCATCGCTGACAATTTTAATGTAACGGCTCCAGAATACGGAAAAAGCTTTTTAAACGAGCTCACACCAAAGAATTTGTAATCATAGAGGAGGAAAAACAATGAGAATGGTTGACATTATTGAGAAAAAAAGAGACGGCTTAAGCTTAACGAAAGAAGAAATTCGCTGGTTCATTGGTGAATATACTGCTAATCGTATTCCGGATTACCAAGTATCAGCTCTGGCTATGGCCATTTACTTTCAAGATATGGATCAACTGGAGCGTGCCGAACTCACCTTGGCTATGGCTGAATCAGGAGACCAAATTGACTTAACATCCATTAATGGCATAAAAGTAGACAAGCATTCAACAGGTGGTGTTGGCGATAAGACCACTATTGCACTCGTTCCATTAGTAGCGGCTGCAGGCGTGCCCGTTGCAAAAATGTCAGGTCGTGGTCTAGGTCATACAGGGGGAACCATTGATAAACTGGAGGCAATTCCAGGGTTTTCATGTGATATGGAGACGACAGACTTTTTACATCAAGTGCAATCAAAAGGCCTAGCCGTTGCTGGACAAACAGGTAATTTAACACCAGCGGATAAACAACTGTACGGTTTAAGAGATGTGACTGGAACTGTTAACTCAATGGCGCTTATTGCAAGCTCTATTATGAGTAAAAAAATCGCTTCCGGTTCAGACGCCATTGTGCTCGATGTGAAAACAGGTTCTGGAGCATTTATGAAAACTCTTGATGATTCAACAGGGCTTGCTAAAGCAATGGTTGATATTGGTGCAAACGTTGGTCGAAAAACGATGGCGGTTATTTCAGACATGAATCAGCCTTTAGGTGAAGGAGTTGGAAACGCTATTGAAATTCAAGAAGCGATTGACGTCTTGAAAGGAAATGGACCAGAAGATGTGCTTGAGCTGTGTCTAGTCTTAGGCAGTCACATGGTTTACTTAGCGGAAAAAGCAAGCAGTGTTGAAGAGGCGCGCAAACAGCTAGAAGAAGTGATTGAAAATGGAAAAGCAGTCGAAATGATGAAAGTCTTTATTGAGAGTCAAGGTGGAAATCCAGCTGTAATAGACGATGAGACATTATTTCCACAAGCTCGCTATCAAATTGATGTTCCAGCAGTAGAAGCAGGCTATGTGTACGAAATTGCGACAGATAAAATAGGTGTTGCCGCTATGCAATTAGGTGCAGGTCGAGCAACAAAAGAGGATCAAATCGACCTTGCTGTTGGGTTAAAGTTGAAGAAAAAAATTGGGGATCGCGTCGACGTCGGGGATATCCTCGTTACGCTATATGCAAACCGAGAAGAAGTAGAAGATATTAAAGACCTCGTTCAAAAGAGTTACCATATGCAAGAAGGAGAACCAGCTCCAACGACGCTTATTTATAAGGAAATTTATCCTGAAAAAGCATAAAAGAGACCAGTTGCCTATACGGTAACTGGTCTTTTTTTCATCTTGATGAATAAACTCAATCAAACGAAATCTCATAAGGTGTGTGATCACCTTTATTCATAAGGCGAATGGTTTTTGGTTTTAATTCTAGCAAAATATATGAAGGGTCTGTGGCACTGTCAAAATAATGGGTAAGGGTGTCATGCCAAAATTCGTTTTTCGTTTCTTGATCATCCCGAATCGTAGCTGTTCCTTGAAATTCAATAAATGCGTCATCATAGCCCTCACCTGTATAACCTAGGAGAACGTGTACATGCGGGTTTTCTTCGACTTCTTTAGCCTTATACGTATCGATATCCGTTGGTG
Source organism: Shouchella oshimensis (assembly GCF_004375095.1). Lineage (NCBI taxonomy): Bacteria > Bacillati > Bacillota > Bacilli > Caryophanales > Bacillaceae > Shouchella > Shouchella oshimensis. Next base: position 654,839 of record NZ_SNUX01000003.1, read on the forward strand.
TGTACAGCGTGAAGTCTTTGTGATAAAACGTCATGTAACGAGAATGGGGGCGATTTTCTTTTACAGTTGATAGAGATCCAATCTTATGATCTTCCATCACAGCTAAAATTTGTTGTTTTACTTTCGAATCATCCATAAGTAACACTTCCTTTTTATGAGCTACACGTAGTATTCCTCACTGTGAAAAAATAAAACCACTTTTCATGTTTACTTCATAGAGAAAACGTCTATATAGTCAATGTAAGAAGTTTTTATAGAGGAGTGTTTGATTATGGCAGATATCGTCTATACATCGCATGCAACGGCACAAGGTGGAAGAAAGGTCAAGTAACTTCAGATGATCAATTTCTTGATTTGAATTTAGTTAAACCAGGTTCAAAGAAGGAAGGGACAAATCCAGAGCAGTTATTTGCTGCAGGTTATGCTTCCTGTTTTGATGGTGCATTAAATTTAATGGCTGCTAACGACAAAAAAGAGATTGAGTCAAAAACAACAGCACATGTCTCTCTTGTTAAAGACCCATCGGACAATGGCTTCCAAATTGGAGCAGAATTAGTGGTCGAAATTAATGGTGTTTCACAAGAGGACGCTGAAGAATTAGTTGAAAAGGCACATCAATTTTGCCCGTATTCAAAAGCCACTAGAGGAAATATTCAAGTGAAGTTAACGGCGAAAGCACAATAATAAGGAGGGTGTACATTGTCACTAGCAAAACATTTGGAACGCTTTAAGCAAATTCAATGTGAGAACGGCTGTTTAACAATCTATTTGCAGACTGGTAAAACGAGCACGGATCAACAAAAAGGAGAATGGAAAATTCGCCTTAAGAATGGGCTAAAGAAGCTTGAAGAATACTTAGAGGTTAGTGATAATCAAACCGAGTTTCAGGCATTTAAAAAACTGAAAAAACAGGCGGAGCAACAGATTTTGGCCTTATCAACCAATATGCCAAAAAGCCTTGTATTCATTGGTTCCTCTAACGGGGACATTCATTTACAGAAGTTACAAGTCCCAGTGGAGAATGAATTTCGGTGGGAAAAGCACCCTGTTATTGATCAACTTGAAACATTAGAAGAGAAGTATCCGTTATCAGGGATCGTTATGATTAAAAAAACCGATGTACATACGGTTGAAACGAGTCTTGGTGAAGTTATTGAAGAAAAGCAATATAGTTGGGACGTTGAGTCTGAGGATTGGAAAGAGTATGTAGGTGCAAGGCCGCAAGGGGAGACAGGAGCCGCGTTACACCGTGAACAGTATGCAGATCGATTTGATGCGAATCAACAGCGGTGGTTTAAGAAAATTGCTCAAAAGATTGAAAAAGAATCAAAGCAAAAGCAGTGGTCAACGTTGCATCTAGTCGGCTCACCTGATCAAACGAGTGAATTTGCTAAACAATTGTCAACCCACGATCCTAAAATTTCAAAGCGTAACTTGGCAAAACTAAAATCACATGAAATTATAAAAGAGCTAAACGAAGAAGTCGTTTAACTCCTTCTAGAAAGCGTCTCGAACCCCATTCGAGGCGCTTTTCATTGATGGATAACTAGGCAACAATTTTGACAAATGAAAAAATAGATCGCTATAATGATGGGACATACATAGATGGCGAAAAGAAGGTTATGCAATGAGTGAGGAAAAAGAGGAACTGCCTCAATTTAATAAAAAACCATTGGTTGCCGTTCTGTTAATTGGAGCGTTTGTAGCAATATTAAATCAAACGTTGCTAACAACAGCTTTGCCGCATTTAATGGCTGACTTAGACATTAATGAAAATGCTGCCCAGTGGGTTACCACGATTTTTATGCTAGTTAATGGGATAATGATTCCTATAACGGCTTTTTTAATTGAAAAATTTAAAGCGCGATCACTTTTTTTGACGGCAATGACGCTGTTTGGTTTAGGTACATTGCTTTGTGCAGTGTCTCCCAATTTTAGCATGCTGCTTGTAGGTCGAATCATTCAGGCTTCAGGTGCAGGAATTATGATGCCCCTTATGCAAACAGTTTTTCTTCTTATTTTTCCTAAAGAAAGACGTGGACAGGCGATGGGAATGGTCGGGCTTGTTATTTCGTTTGCGCCTGCCATTGGACCTACCCTATCTGGTTGGTTAGTAGAATCTTATCACTGGAGTATTTTATTCTGGATTCTTATGCCAATTGTTGTCATTGATATTGTTGCGGCGATCTTTGTTATGCGGAATGTTACAACGTTGCGTCATCCTAAGCTAGATCTTCAGTCTATCATTCTTTCCACCTTTGGTTTCGGTGGTTTATTATTTGCATTTTCGAATGCAGGGCAAGCAAGCTGGGGTAGTCCCCTTGTTTATGTGCCATTACTAATTGGCGTTGTTACACTCTATCTTTTTGTGACACGGCAATTAAAGCTCAGTCACCCGATTTTAGAGTTTCGTGTGTTTACGTATCCTGTTTTTACATTAACAACGGTGATGGGGATGCTTGTATTCGTATCTCTCGTTGGACCAGCTACAATCCTGCCAATTTATATGCAAAACATGCAAGGCTACTCTGCCTTTGAAACGGGGTTAACCATTTTACCTGGAGCCGTGTTGATGGGAATCATGTCGCCAATAACAGGGAGGATTTTTGACAAATTCGGAGCAAGGACATTGGCGATTATAGGCTTAACCTTAATTTTCTTGTCTTCGTTATTTTATACTAATTTAACAGTAGACACATCGTTAACGTATCTAACCATTGTTTATGCGGTCCGGATGTTCGGGTTATCGCTTGTATTAATGCCAGTAACCACTGCTGGCTTAAATGTATTACCAAGAGAACTCATCCCCCATGGAACGGCAATGAATAATACAATGAGGCAAGTGTCAGGTTCGATTGGAACGGCAATCCTTGTTTCTGTTATGACCGCATCTGCTTCAGTCGAACAAAGTGAATCAATGATACAAGGGGTAAACAATGCTTTTATTGTTGCCACGGTTATAGCGTTTATTAGTTTTATCATGGCGTTTTTTATAAAGAAAACCCCTCAACGGTAAAGTATTCTTGAAAAGACGTTTTCTCTCTTTTTCATTCGGGTATTTAAAGAGTAGAACAGATAGAGAAGGAGAGATCGAGATGAAGGAATATACAGTGACGCCAAATAAAGATGCAACAACGTGGTTTGTAAAAGTAGAAGATGTTGCGCCATTAGAAGAATACGATAAACAATCGAAAGCCATTGAAGCAGGCGAGAAGCTAGCACAAGAAAACCAGCCAAGTCGACTTATTATTTTCGATGAGTATCACAAGCAACAAGAAATCAAAACGTTTTAAATCAAGTATTAAAGAAAGATGAGTCGTGGGTATTCACGATTCATCTTTTTTTTACGTTGACCTCCTTTCCTTGTGTATAGAAAAATCTGGAATGGAAAGACTAACTGATAGCTTATTACATAAAGGTTATGGAGGGAAATGTATGAAAAAAGGTCTACATTTAATCGTGGTTTGGTTATTATTAGCGCTATTTGCAACACAACCGCTTACGGCAAAGGCAGCGGAGGTGAAAAAAACCCCACTTGGAGAGAAAACCCTTTCTGCTATTGTTATAGAACGGGATACAGGTGAAGTTATTTTTGAGAAAAATAGCGATAAAGCGCTACCCCCAGCAAGTATGACAAAGATCATGACGATGTTGCTCGTAATGGAAGCGATTGATGAAGGAAAGCTGTCGTTTGATGAGCAAGTAACTGTAAGTGAATACGCGGCTTCAATGGGTGGATCGCAAATTTTTCTTGAAGCTGGAGAACAAATGAGTGTAGATGATCTGTTAAAAGGAATTGCGGTAGCATCCGGAAATGATGCAGCAGTAGCGATGGCAGAGCATATAGCTGGTTCTGAAGAGGGATTCGTCAAAATGATGAATGAAAAGGCGAGTGAACTAAATTTAGAACAGACGTCGTTTAAAAATACGAATGGACTGCCAATAGAAAACCATTATTCATCTGCTCATGATTTGGCAATGATTGCAAAAGAGCTGTTAAAGTACGAAAACATAACAGAATACACTGGTATTTATGAAGACTATTTACGCAAAGGGACAGATAAAGAGTTTTGGCTAGTCAATACGAATAAATTAGTACGCTTTTATCCCGGTGTGGATGGGTTAAAAACAGGGTTCACTCAAGAAGCGAAATACGGATTAACCGCTACTGCTGAAAAAGACGGGATGCGTGTGATAACCGTTGTTATGGGATCACCGACATCGAAGGAACGAAATGCAGAGGTCACATCGTTATTAGATCATGCATTTAACAATTACTCTACTAAAACACTTTATAAAAAGGGTGATGTTTTAGGTGCAGCAACCGTTGTAAAAGGATCGGAAAAAACAATAGAAGCAATAACAGAGGACCAAGTATCAATCTTATTAAAGAAAGGCGAAGATTCAAAAGAGCCTGTTGTGAATACGTCCTTTGATGAGTCCGTTGCTGCGCCAATTCAAAAAGGTGATGTAGTCGGTAGTTTAACTGTTGAAATAGACGGAAAGACAGTTGTCTCGACAGATTTAGTCGCTTCCGAAACGATTGATACGGCTTCGTGGTGGCAATTGTTTAAACGAACCTTGTCTACTTTTGCAGGGAAATAAAGAATGAGTAGAACTTTTCGCTAATACGCACTACTTTTGTCAGTAACAAGGATTTCAGCAGATTGGTATGGAATGATAGCATGGAGTAAGTTTAGATGGAGGTGTTTTCATGACATTACAAATTCAAATGGAACAAAAACACAATGTGTTACTTGTAAGACTGGCAGGAGAATTAGATCATCATGCAGCTAAAACATTAAGAGCGGAAGTAGAAGCTCATTTACCGAACACAAAGCATATTTTGTTAAATCTTGAAGGGTTATCATTTATGGATAGTTCGGGTCTTGGTGTGATTTTAGGGCGTTATAAACAAATTACAGCCGCAGGAGGAGAAATGGTCGTTTGCGCTATTTCTCCAGCGGTAGGCCGTTTATTTGAGATGTCAGGGATGTTTAAGATCATTCGTTTTGAAGAAAATGAAGATTTTGCTTTGCAAAAGTTAGGGGTGGCTTAAGCAATGGAAAATAAAATGGATCTTTCATTCAGTGCAAAAAGTGAAAATGAATCATTTGCAAGAGTAACAGTAGGCGCATTTTTAGCTCAACTTGATCCAACTATGGAAGAATTAACGGAGATTAAAACCGTTGTTTCAGAAGCAGTGACAAATGCAATCATTCATGGCTATGACAATGATGAGAGTGGTATGGTATACATCTCAGCCGTATTGCGTGATAACGAAATTGAAATTGTCATTCGCGATGAAGGAAATGGCATTCTTGATATCGATGAAGCGCGCGAACCATTATTCACTTCAAAACCTGAACTTGAGCGCTCGGGGATGGGTTTTACCATAATGGAAAACTTCTGTCATGAGATGAAAGTCGTCTCTGAACCGTTATTAGGAACAACGGTATATCTGAAAAAGCAATTAACAAAATCAAAGGCCATATGCAGATAAGGGGTCTTGCTAATGAGCGCTGAGCTAAAGAAAACAACTAAAAAGATGTTGACTGATCAAGAATTAAAAGACTTAATCGCGAAAAGTCAGCAAGGTGATACAGAAGCTCGCGATTTAATTGTTAACAAGAACACTCGTCTCGTATGGTCGGTTGTCCAGCGATTTATGAACCGAGGCTATGAAGCAGAAGATTTGTTTCAAATAGGATGTATTGGCTTAATTAAATCAGTTGATAAGTTCGATTTATCCTATGATGTGAAGTTCTCGACTTATGCGGTACCGATGATAATTGGTGAGATTCAGCGGTTTTTAAGAGATGATGGCACCGTAAAAGTAAGTCGGTCTATTAAAGAATTGAGCAACAAAATTCGAAAAGCTAAAGATGATCTTACAAAAGAGTACCGGCGCACACCGACTGTGAATGAAATTGCTATACACTTAGGCGTTACGCCAGAAGAAGTCGTCTTTGCTGGAGATGCGAATCGAAGTTTAACGTCCATTCATGAAACTGTTTATGAAAATGATGGGGACCCGATTACGCTAATGGATCAAATTGCAGATACTAGCCAAGTAAAATGGTTTGACAAGATTGCATTAAAAGAGGCAATACGAGATTTGGAAGAGCGCGAACGATTAATCGTTTATTTACGCTATTATAAAGACCAGACACAGTCGGAAGTAGCAGAGCGGTTAGGGATTTCTCAAGTTCAAGTCTCTCGTCTAGAAAAGAAAATTCTCGATCAAATGAAAGAAATCATGTCAGAAACATAGTTTTTGATTAGCAAAAATGAAGATAAATGGAGCCGGACTTTTTACCAATAGGTAGGAAGTCTTTTTTTTGTGCGAATTGAATGGAACTCATTGCAGCATACTACTACCAAATCGCAGTAAAAGGAGGACGTATGTTAAAAAAAGAGGAAAGAGAAAATTATAAAGAAAACATTCGTCTGTTTACAGCGAAAACCCGTTTTCTTAAACACGGTACACTTGCATTCCTAGCAGGCGGTTTTATAAGTGTAGCTGGTCAATTGATCTATGACGGACTAAGGCTCTTTTTTTCATTAAATCCGCAAATGGCAACAAGCTATATGATTGTCATTTTGCTTACAATTTCGGCGTTTGGTACAGGCTTCGGAATCTATAAAAAAGGAGCACAGTTGTTTGGCGCGGGATTGATTGTGCCGATTACTGGATTTGCTAATGCTATGACAGCAACAGCACTTGATCATCGCTCAGAGGGCTTTCTTTCAGGGATAGGCGTTCATTTGTTTCGCATCGTGGGTCCAATCTTTATAGTTGGCATCACTGCTGCTTATCTCGTTAGTTTTTCACGTTTATTCATTCATATGATCCTGAAATAAGGAGAGGCGGAAGGTATGGTAAATAAAAAGAGGGTCATTCAGTTTAAGACGCCAGTATATGTAGAAGAACGAGGTACAGCTGTTGGTCCAAAAGAAGGAAGTGGCCCTCTCGGTCATGGATTTGACTATGTATTTCCTAGCTTATTATGTGGTGAGAAGGATTGGCAGACAGCGGAAAAAAAGATGACAGAAAAAGCAATTACCTATTGTCTACATAAACAGAGGCTAAAAGACAATCACTTAGATTTATTTATTGCTGGTGATTTAACAAATCAAAGTACAGTATCAAGCCAGATTGCGCGAAATTTACACGTTCCTTTTATTGGGAGCTACTCTGCGTGTGCAACAGCGATCGAAAATTGTATTGTTGCAGGAATGTGGATTAATGGTGGCGGAGCTCGACATGTATTGTGTGCATCAAGTAGTCATATTGGAGGATGTGAGAAGCAGTTTCGCTTTCCTATAGAGTTTGCACAACAAAAGCCAGATACAGCACAGACCACCGTTACTGGTGCAGGTGCCATCATTCTCGGGAGACATCAATCGATGATTCAAATGACAGAAGGTCTTCTCGGTAAAGTGATTGATTTGGGGATTAACAATCCTTATGAACTCGGTGCAGCAATGGCCCCAGCTGCCGCAGATACATTACTTACGTACTTACAGGAAACAGAACAAAAACCATCTGACTTTGACCTTATTTTGACAGGAGATCTTGCAAGGTCTGGTAGCGAGATTTTTAAAAAACTCTTACGTGAACATGGTGTGATTGTAAGCGAGAATTACGACGATTGTGGTGTCATGATGTACGGAACGAATCAACAAGTGTTAGCGGGGGGCAGTGGGGCAGGTTGTTGCGCGACTGTCGTCTTTGGACACATTTTCAATGAAATACTTGCTAATCGACTAAAGCGAGTGCTCGTAATCGCCACTGGGGCGTTGCATAGTGCGAACACCGTTCAACAGCATAAAACGATTCCTTGTATTGCCCATGCAGTTGTGTTTGAGAGGAGAGGGAATTAAATGATTTATTTATGGGCGTTTGTTATTGGAGGAAGCATTTGCTTATTTGGACAGTTTCTTTTAGATATTGTCAAGCTTACTTCCATTCAAATGTTAGTAACTCTCGTACTGATTGGCATTATATTGGATGGGTTTGGTTTATATGAACAGCTCATTGATTTTGCAGGGGCGGGGGCAACGGTTCCCATTACAGGTTTTGGCTATTCACTTGTACATGGTGCCATGTTAAATGGGGAAAACGGGCTATTTTATATTAGCGATGGAGTATTTGAACTTGCGTCTACTACCATTGTTTTCTCCATTCTCTTGAGCCTGATTGTAGCGGCTATTTTTAAGCCAAAAGGGGTGACGTGATGAAAAAAGTCATTTTTGTTACAGATGGTGATTTGGCTAGTAAAAAAGCACTTGAACACATTGCTCAAGACTTACAATGTACCGTTCTTAGTGCATCTTATGGGAATCCAACAACTATTGACCCTGAAGAATTAGTCGATCTTATTAAACTGGAAAAAGAAGATATCCCCATTATCATCATGTTCGATGATTGTGGCATTCGCGATGTAGGTTTTGGTGAAACAGCCATGCATTATATCGTCAGTCAAGAGGATATTGAGGTTATTGGTGCAGTAGCTGTTGCTTCGCAAACACATGCAAAAGAATGGACTCATGTGGACGTAAGCGTTGATCGATTTGGTCATTTATCCGAATACGGTGTAGATAAAGAAGGCTTAATTGATATGGAAATTGGCAGAATTAATGGGGATACAGTCTCCATATTAGATGATTTGAACTTACCCTGTGTTGTCGGTATAGGAGATATTGGAAAAATGGCGCGCTTTGATGATGTTAAAAAAGGTGCGCCAATTACGAGAAAAGCAATTGAGATTATATTAGAAAGGAGTGGCTATAGTGAACCCAACTTCGAAGCCGATGATATTTAGAAAAAGCATTGCAGAAAATGACCATATTATGAATGAACGTTTAGGAATAGGCGAATCCTTCGATGTCGGCGTTAGGAAGCTCAATGTATTCGGTAAAGATGTCTATATTTATTATTTAACTGGATTAGTTGATAACTTATATATTATTGATATCTTGCGCGAGCTTATGGATACCGAGAGTCGTATGCGGCGAGCGGAACATCCTTTTCAATCTGTGAAAAATCATTTAGCGCATATTCAAGTTGAAGAAACCGAGTCCATTGATCATGCGATTACCCAAGTGTTATCAGGATTAATTTGTGTTGTGGTCGATGGTGAGGCAAACAGTTTAATTGTAGATGTTCGATCGTATCCTGGTCGGGGACCGGAAGAACCAGATACAGAGCGTGTGGTACGTGGTTCACGAGACGGGTACACAGAGAACATTATCTTTAATACCGGCTTAACGAGGAGACGAATACGAGATGAACGATTACGCCAAGAAATTATGCAAGTGGGCGTGCGTTCTAAAACCGATGTATGTTTATGCTATATAGAAGGGATTGTCGACCCTAAGCTCGTCGACATTATTAAGAAAGAGCTTAAAGCTATCAATATTGATGGACTAACAATGTCGGATAAAGTGGTGGAAGAATACATTGTGAAACAAGGCATTAATCCATTTCCACTCGTGCGTTATACAGAGCGTCCAGACGTTGCCGCCACTCATATTCTAGAAGGTCATATTGTTCTAATTATTGATACATCACCATCGGTTGTGATTACACCAGCAACACTGTTTCACCATGTTCAACATGCTGAGGAGTATCGACAAGCTGCTGCAGTTGGTACGTTTTTAAGATGGATGCGGTTTATCGGCATTCTCTTTTCATTATTAATTGTTCCGTTTTGGCTATTACTTGCAACACATCAAGAACTACTGCCGCCAGCTTTGGATTTTGTCGGTGTAGAAGAAAATAACAATATCCCGATTGCGGTCCAAATTATTTTTGCGGAAGCTGGTATCGAGCTGTTGCGGATGGCCGCTATACACACCCCGTCACCATTAGCAACAGCTCTTGGTCTCGTAGCCGCTCTTTTAATTGGGGAGATGGCTATCGATGTAGGCTATTTCACAACAGAAGTCATTCTTTATGTGGCGCTTGGTTCGATTGGAATGTTTGCTACACCAAGTTATGAGTTAGGTGTGGCGCTAAGGATGAGCCGCTATCTTATCATTCTTGCGGTTGCACTTTTTGGACCAGTAGGATTTGTTGTATCGTTGTTTTTACTACTTATTTCGCTTATTCGGCTGTCTCCGCTTGCAAAGCCTTATCTATGGCCGTTTTTACCTTTTGATCCACCAGCGATGTATCAAATTCTTGTTCGTACATCTGTTCCAAGCGTTCGTTGGAGACCAAGTATTGTTCACCCCGTGGATAAAATTAAGCAATCACCAAAAAGTGAATAGTAGTCAAACGTTTTAACTTCTGATAAACTAGATAGCAATTGCGGAAAGTAGCTTTATGGCTTCGCCTGAAGTTGCTTTTCTTTTGTTATTAAAGGAGTGAGAGTGGCGTGTATTTGCATGGAACAATGGAAATCAATGCAAGTGGACATTTAGAGATTGGTGGTGTAGATACCGTTGAACTAGCAAACGTTTATCGTACCCCTCTATTTGTTTACGATGTTGCACTTATAAAAGAGAGAATGAATGCATTTAAAGACGCGTTTGAAAAGAAGCAAGTAGCTTACCAAGTAGCTTATGCTAGTAAAGCATTTAGCACAGTAGGAATGTATCAACTGGCCCATTCAGCTGGTTTAAGTATTGATGTGGTATCTGGCGGTGAGTTATTTACAGCTCTAAAAGCAGGTGTACCAGCATCTACAATCCATTTTCACGGTAACAACAAAAGCATCGATGAATTAAAGATGGCCTTAGATGAACAAATTGGATGCATTGTTGTCGATAATTTCTACGAATTAAAAACGATTCAGACTTTAGCGGAAGAACGTGGACAAACAGTTCCTGTTCTATTAAGACTAACGCCAAATGTCGAGGCTCATACCCATGAGTATATTACAACAGGTCAAGAGGATTCTAAATTTGGCTTTGATCTAGCAAGTGGTCAAGCTACAAAAGCAATAGGCATTTGCATAGCCGATGAATATCTTCATTTGTTAGGCGTTCACAGTCACATTGGATCACAAATTTTTGAAACAGATGGTTTCGTACTTGCAATAGAAAAAGTATTTGAAAATCTCGCACTCTGGAAACAAACGTTTAACTATGAGCCTGCCGTGCTTAACTTCGGTGGTGGGTTTGGCATCCGTTATGTAGATGGAGATACGCCACTTCATCCGAGTGTATATGTTGAGAAAATCGTTGATGAAACGATAAAGCATACAACCAAATTAGAAATGAATATGCCTGAGATTTGGATTGAACCAGGACGCTCCATTGTTGGGGATGCTGGTACAACCCTTTATACTATTGGTTCGCAAAAAGATATTCCGAATGTACGCCGCTACCTTTCTGTCGATGGAGGGATGGGTGATAACTTACGTCCTGCTCTATACGAAGCAAAGTATGAAGGAATGTTAGCAAATCGTGCAAATGACAAGCCAGAGGATACGTTCTCTGTGGCTGGAAAATGTTGCGAAAGCGGCGATATGTTAATTTGGGATTTGCCCTTACCTGATGTTACCGCAAACGACATATTAGCGATTTCGTGCACAGGTGCGTATGGCTATTCAATGGCAAATAACTACAATCGTATTCCTCGCCCGGCTATTGTGTTTGTTGAAGACGGTGAAGCGCAGCTTGTTGTAAAACGAGAAACCTATGAAGACTTAGTAAAGCTTGATTTGCCCTATCAGCAAAAAGCAGTCGCACCATTTGAGAATTAATGACAATGTGTGTACAATAGATGAAGTGCGGAAGCGCAATTACGAGTAGTGAGAGGACGGATAAAGATGAAAAAAGGTAGCATCACGTTTGAAAACGGCGAAAAAATCGTTATCGATTTCTTTGAGAACGAGGCACCAGGAACAGTTGAAAACTTTGAAACACTAGCGAAAAAAGGTTTTTATGACGGACTAACATTCCACCGCGTTATCCCTGGTTTCGTAGCACAAGGCGGCGACCCGAACGGAAACGGTACAGGAGGTCCTGGCTACACGATTAAATGTGAAACCGCTGGTAACCCACATAAGCACGTAGCAGGTACATTATCTATGGCACATGCTGGTAAAGATACAGGCGGTAGCCAATTCTTTATCGTACATGAGCCACAACCACATCTTGATGGCGTTCATACTGTATTCGGACAAGTTGTTGAAGGCCTTGACAGCGTCTATCGCATTAATCAAGGCGACGTTATGCAAGAAGTAAAAGTTTGGGAAGAATAAAATAAACAAAAAAAGTATGCGCGGGTGAAAAGCTCTGCATGCTTTTTTTGCATAGGAAGTCGTGAAAATGAGTTTTGTTTAATGATCAAGTCTTCAACGATTAAAAAGTAAGTTGTATAAAAATCTTTGTTTAGCAATGGTTCTGCATGATCCTTATTCCTTTTTGTATAATGAAAGTAGTTTGCGTACTTAATTGTTTAAGCAAGTAATATCCTTTTAAAAATGAAAAAGGCAAGCACAGTGTTTCAGCTTCTTGCCATATGCAAAGCAATCAGACAGTGAAGGTCATTTAGTTGCACATGATTGAAGCTGAACAGTTTTTTAGGGCGTGAACTAATGAGAAAGTGATTTTTCATGAAGCAATGCTAAAAACGCTTTTACTTGAGGTAGAGAAGCGTTTTTTTCATTATAATACGTCCATGTATCTCGTCGTAGTTCGTTTCCATTCATATGTAAGCGTGTAAAACGGCATGTCATTTCGTCAAGGTCTTGAGTAGCAATTTCAGGTAAAATACAGGAACCAATGCCGTTTAACATTAGCTGTTTGCAAGTCTCAATTTGGTCGACCTTAATCGTTTGTTTCGGTAAAGGGAACGGTTCAGTAAGAAACCATTTATCAAGTGTTGCATGAAAAGTAGCATCACTTTGGAATTCAATTAAAGTATTCGTGTCTTCATATTGCTTGTTGGCAACATAATAGAGGTTTTCAGAGAATAATTTCTGTTTTACATCTTCTCCTTCAAGCTCTCCTCGTAAGATGCTTACGTGCACATTGTGGCGTTGAGCATACATAGCAGTGGTGAAGCCAGTTTGTAGGTCAATTTTCACTTGAGGGTATTGCTCCATATAGTTCTTTAAGAGTGGGGGAAGATAGTATTGGGCGATAACAGATGATACAGCGAGAGAAAGGGTACCACGAACATGACCTGTTAACGTATTTAACCGATTCATAAATTCTTTTTCTTCGCGAATACGTGTTTTTGCAAATAGAATTACTTCTTCTCCAACTGGTGTGGGGATGAGTGATTTATGAGTGCGAATAAATAGCGCTTCACCCCATTTTTCTTCAATTTGTTTAAGTCGTTGACTCAATGCTGGTTGTGATAAGTATAGTTGTTTGGCGGCGCCCCGAATCGTACCAGCAGCATCTAAAGCAACAATTAATTCATCATCGTCAAGTCTCATTGCAATCATCCTTTTTACGAATCTATCTTTACATTGTAATCGTTCTCAATCTCTATCACAAGGTTGAATAGACAGAATAAATCAACATTGGCACCGATTACGAAATTATGGTAATCTAAAAAAGAAGTGAATTCACAGTATATGCTCTTGTAGGAATATGCTGAAATTTGTAAGCGCTTTATCTTTAGTATGCATGTTTTACACTACGAGTAACGGAGGGATGAAATGGCAATTGAACAAAGCTACTACCCTGGTCTTGATGGCGTTATTGCAGCAGAAACAGATTTATCATTTCTTGATACAGAACAAGGAGAAATTGTGATTCATGGATACGATTTAATTGAACTATCAAAATCACACGGATACTTAGACATTGTCCACTTGCTTTTGCAAGGCACATTGCCTACGTCAACTGAACGAACGGACTTGGCAAAGCGACTAAGTGATTCGTACGATGTTCCAGAAGTGATTCTTGATGTGTTTAAACTCTTACCTGCTTCGACTCATCCAATGGATGCATTGCGCACAGGTATTTCTGTATTAGCAAGCTATGATCACGACTTGTTAAACCGAGATCCAGAAGTAAATCGAGAAAGAGGGTATCAGTTACTTGCGAAGTTACCAACCATCGTCGCAAATAGCTATCGCGTCCTAGAAGGAAAAGACGTTATGCGTCCAAAAGAATCTCTTTCTTATAGCGCGAATTTCTTGTATATGATTACTGGAAAAGAACCGACGGAACTTGAAGAACGGGTTTTTGATCAGTCACTCGTTCTATATTCTGAACATGAAATGCCAAATTCGACATTTACCGCGCGCGTTATTGCTTCTACATTATCGGATATGTATGGTGCATTAACAGGAGCAGTCGCGTCTCTAAAAGGGCATCTTCATGGTGGGGCAAATGAAGCTGTCATGTATATGCTTCTTGATGCGAATACCCCAGAAGAATTCGAAACACTCCTTGCGAACAAGTTGAAGCAAAAAGAGAAAATTATGGGCTTCGGTCATCGGGTTTACATGAAAAAAATGGACCCTCGGGCTCAAATTATGAAAGAAGCATTGGCTGAGTTATCCGTTGCAGCAGGAGACGACCGCCTTTTGCGGATGTGTGAAGCAGGAGAAGCATTGATAGCAAAGGAAAAAGGGCTTTATCCGAACCTTGATTACTATGCAGCCCCTGTTTATTGGATGCTTGGTATTCCAATTGGCCTATATACACCTATTTTTCTTTCATCCAGAACGGTTGGTTTGAGCGCCCATGTAATTGAACAACATGAGAACAATAAATTATTCCGCCCAAGAGTGAAATATACTGGACCAAGACATACAATCAAATAATAGTGACTATGGAGGGTTACGCTTATGTTAACAACAGATACAAGAAAAACAGATCAATTGCTAGAGGATATTGCAGATTATGTCCTAGATAAAGAAATTACAAGTGAGGAAGCGCTAACGACAGCTGCTCATGTTCTTATTGATACTTTAGGTTGTGGTGTATTGGCACTTCGCTATCCTGAATGTGTCAAAATGCTGGGACCAGTAGTGCCAGGTACAACCGTTCCAAATGGCGTGAAAGTACCAGGAACCTCACATGTATTAGACCCAATTCGTGGTGCGTTTAACATTGGTACGATGATTCGCTGGCTTGATTACAACGACACGTGGCTCGCTGCTGAGTGGGGACATCCTTCAGATAACTTAGGCGGTATTTTAGCAACAGCAGACTATATCAGTCGTACAAATATTGCTGAAGGTAAAGAACCATTAACCGTTAAAGATGTATTAGTTGCGATGGTAAAAGCTCATGAAATTCAAGGGGTGCTCGCTTTAGATAATAGTTTTAATCGAGTTGGCTTAGATCACGTTTTACTTGTTAAAGTGGCTTCTACTGCTGTTGTTGCAGGGATGCTAGGAGGCACAAGAGAAGAAATCATTAATGCTGTTTCTCATGCATGGATTGATAATTCAGCATTGCGAACGTATCGTCATGCACCGAATACAGGCTCAAGAAAATCATGGGCAGCTGGTGATGCAACGAGCAGAGGTGTATTTCTTGCAATGACAGCACTTAAAGGAGAAATGGGATACAAAACAGCACTAACAGCTCCAGGTTGGGGTTTTCAAGATGTGCTGTTCAATAATCAAGAACTAACACTAGCAAGAGACCTTGATGCATATGTAATGGAAAATATTTTATTCAAAGTATCGTATCCAGCAGAATTTCATGCTCAAACAGCTGCAGAATGTGCTGTTACTTTACACGAATCCATTAAAGATCGTTTAGACGAGATTGATCGAATTGAAGTGAGTACACATGAGTCAGCCATTCGGATCATTGATAAAAAAGGACCTCTTTACAATCCAGCTGATCGTGATCATTGTTTACAGTACATTATTGCTATAGGGTTATTGAAAGGTGACATTGTTGCTGACGACTATGAAGATGATATGGCGAATGATCCAAGAGTGGACGCGTTAAGAGATTTAATGGTTGTTAGTGAAAACAAGCAGTATTCAAAAGACTATTTAGATCCGAACAAGCGCTCAATCGCCAATGCTATTCAGATTTTCTTTAAAGATGGATCATCGACAGATCAAATTGCAGTGGAGTATCCACTTGGTCATCGTTTTAGAAGAGAAGAAGCAGTTCCAGCAATCCAACAAAAATTTACAGACAATCTAGCAACTCATTACGCTAGTAAGCAGCATCAAGCGATTCTAGACATGACGAATGATTATAAAGAACTAGAAAAAGTTCCAGTACCTGCATTTACAGACTTATTTGCACAGGAATAAAGAAAGGAGCGTGTGAAGATGCCTTGGATTGTTGATCAACCATTGTCACAAAAAGAACTGGCACAACAGTTTCTTAAGCAAGTAAAGGAAAAAGGGATTTTGCAAATTCCCGGCGCTCATGACGCCATGGCAGGTTTAATGGCGAAACAAGCAGGTTTTACAAGCCTCTATCTTTCAGGTGCTGCTTTTACAGCAAGTCTTGGGTTGCCTGATCTTGGAATTGTGAATTCAAAAGAAGTAGCGGATCGGGCTAAAGAAATTATTCGTGCTACAAATCTACCTATTTTAGTTGACATCGACACAGGATTTGGCGGTGTTCTAAATGTAGCGCGTACAGCTGTTGAAATGGTCGAAGCGGGTGTTGCAGCAGTACAAATGGAGGATCAAGATTTGCCGAAAAAATGTGGTCATTTAAACGGCAAGAAGCTTGTTACTACAGAGGAAATGGTGCAAAAGATTGCGGCACTTAAAAAAGCAGCTCCGTCACTCTTGCTCGTTGCGCGGACTGACGCAAGAGGCGTAGAAGGACTGGATGAAGCCATTGACCGGGCCAAAGCTTATGTAGAGGCTGGAGCAGATGCTATTTTTCCAGAAGCGCTCCAAGGCGAGGAAGAGTTTAGAGCGTTTGCGAGTGCAATTGAAGCACCACTCCTTGCTAATATGACCGAATTTGGTAAAACACCGTATTATCAAGCCATTGAATTTGAAGATATGGGGTATGATATGGTGATCTATCCCGTGACGTCTTTACGGGTTGCTGCAAAAGCATATGAGCGTGTTTTTCAAGATATACTAGAGAATGGAACACAAAAAGCTAGCCTCGACCATATGCAGAAACGAAGTGAGCTTTACGAAACCATCTCTTATCAAGATTTTGAAGACCTAGATCAATCAGTAGCAAAAACGGTGCTATCAAAACATCAATAAAAAGCATCATCATGCCTGTACTTTTACCAAAGTGCAGGCTCTTCTCTAAAGGAGGGCTAACAGTGAAAATAGGATTTATTGGTCTTGGAAATATGGGAAAACCGATGTCTCTTAATCTGCTAGAATCTGGGTATGACGTAATAGGGTATGATATAAATGAAAGCGCTTTACAAACGCTTGAAAAGAATGGCGGAAAAGCCGCTTTGACTGTTGATGATGTTGTTGATTACGCTGAATTAATTTTTACAAGCTTACCTTCATCTGAAACATGTGAAAATGTATATTTAGGTGAAAATGGTTTGATACGTAAAGTACCTACTGGGCTTGTGTTAGTCGATACGAGCACCGTTTCACCAGAGCTTGAACGTCGAATTGGTGAAGAAGCAGAAAAGCGAGACGTGTCCTTTCTCGCAGCACCAGTTAGTGGGGGCGTTGTTGGTGCAGAGAATCGTACGTTAACATTTATGGTTGGTGGACCAAAAGCATTGCTAGAAGAGGTTCACAGTCATTTGGCGATCCTTGGAAGCAATATTTTCCACATAAGCGAGCAATACGATAGTGGTACGAATGCAAAATTGATTAACAATTTATTAATTGGCTTCTATACAGCTGGAGTGGCAGAAGCGTTAAAACTAGCGGAAAAAAGTGGTCTAAACCTTGATTTCCTCTTTAATGTTCTGAATGTTTCGTATGGTCAAAGTCGTATTTATGAGCGAAACTATAAATCTTTTATGGTAGACGACAATTACGAACCTGGTTTTGCGTTAAAACTTTTAAATAAAGATTTACGCTTTGCTATGGATTTAGCAAAAGAGCACGGTCTTGAGTTACCTATTAGTCAGGCACTTGTAGACTTATATGAGGATGCAGAAAAGTCTGGCCTAGGTGAGAAAGATATGTCGGTACTGTTTAAGCGTGTTGGAAATCAAACGATCACTTTTAAAGCAGAAGGGGTGTCAGAAGCATGACGACAACAGTGAAAACGGTAAAAAATTGGATTGATGGTAGTTGGGTAGATTCAAGGGCAACTACGCAAGAGACTGTACCGAATCCAGCGACAGGTGAAACCATTGCGACAGTACCTCTTTCAACAGTAGAAGATGTTCATGATGCAGTGGTAGCGGCAAAGCGTGCGTATGAAGAGTGGAAGGTTGTTCCAGTTCCTGAACGAGCACGTTACATGTTCGTTTATTTAGAAAAATTAAAAGAACATCGAGAAGAATTAGCTCAACTTATAACGAAAGAAAATGGTAAGACAATTAAAGATGCACGTGGTGAAGTACAGCGGGGTATAGAATGTGTGGAGCTTGCAACGTCTACACCGTCCATGATGATGGGGGATGCACTTCCGAATATTGCAGGTGGAATTGACGGGTCAATATGGCGTTATCCATTAGGGGTTGTAGCTGGAATTACGCCATTTAATTTTCCGATGATGGTGCCCTTATGGATGTTCCCATTAGCGATTGCTGCTGGTAATACGTTTGTTTTAAAAACGTCGGAGCGAACGCCACTTTTAGCTGAACGACTTGTTGAAATCATGCACGAGACCGGTTTGCCAAATGGTGTTTTAAATTTAATTCATGGTGGAAAAGACGTCGTTAATGGTTTGCTTGAGCATCCGAATGTGGAAGCCATTTCTTTTGTTGGTTCAGAACCTGTTGCAAGACACGTCTATCAAACAGGTACAGCAAATGGAAAGCGAGTCCAAGCATTAGCAGGGGCAAAAAATCACGCTGTGGTTCTGGCGGATTGTGAGATGGAAAAAACCGTACAAGGTGTTATTGGCGCAGCTTTTGCTTCGAGCGGAGAACGTTGCATGGCTTGTTCCGTTGTTGCAGTTGAAGAGTCGTGTGCGGATCAGTTTATGAGTATATTAACACGTGAAACCGAAAAATTAACCGCTGGAAACGGTAGTAGAGATGAACATTTTGTTGGACCACTCATTCGACAGAGTCACAAAGATCGAGTCGTTCGTTTCATTGAAAAAGGTGTAGAAGAAGGAGCGAACCTTGTTATTGATGGCCGTGATCCAGTCGTTGAAGATGATGGTTATTATCTTGGTGCAACCCTATTTGACAACGTCACACCAGATATGACCATTTGGCAGGAAGAGCTTTTTGCGCCTGTTTTAAGTGTGGTTCGAGTGAAGGATTTAGACGAAGGGATTGCGCTAACGAATCAATCTCGTTTCGCAAATGGTGCTGTTCTGTATACATCAAGTGGTAGAGCGGCACAGTATTTTAGGAATTCAATTGATGCTGGCATGATTGGTATCAATGTAAATGTACCGGCACCGATGGCATTCTTTTCATTCGCTGGAAATAAAGCATCTTTCTTCGGTGATTTAGGGACAAATGGCAAAGACGGCATTCAGTTTTACACGCGGAAAAAAGTTGTAACGGAACGTTGGTTTAACTAACACAAAAAAAGAGTGGTCGATTTTCGACCACTCTTTTTTATTTAACAGCTGCTTTTAAATAATCTTCATAAGAATCTTTATCAATCATGCCTTCCTGCGTTAGCTCAATCACTCGATTTGAGATCGTACGAATGAACTGTTGGTCATGTGAGCTAAAGATCATTGAACCTTTGAAGTTAATGAGTCCATTATTCAGTGCAGTAATGGATTCAAGGTCAAGGTGGTTCGTTGGTTCGTCTAGTAATAAAACGTTAGCACCACTTAACATCATTTTTGAGAGCATGCAACGAACTTTCTCTCCACCAGAAAGAACACTTGCATTCTTTAATACTTCTTCACCAGAGAAAAGCATCCGTCCTAGGAAACCGCGTAGGAACGATTCGCTGTCGTCTTCAGGTGAGAATTGACGTAGCCAGTCAACAAGGTTTAGGTCACAGCCTTCAAAAAATTCTGCGTTGTCTTTCGGGAAATACGATTGACTTGTTGTAATGCCCCACTTGAACGAGCCACTATCGGCTTCTAACTCGCCTGTTAAAATTTTAAATAGCGTTGTTTTGGCAAGATCATTTGAACCAACTAACGCAATTTTATCGTCTTTGCTCATGCGGAACGAAACATTGTTTAACACTTTTTCCCCATCAATGGTTTTTGTTAAACCTTCAACTAACAACAAATCATTCCCGATTTCACGATCAGGGGTGAAATGAATATAGGGGTATTTACGAGATGATGGTTTAATGTCATCAAGTGTAATCTTTTCTAATTGTTTTTTACGGGAAGTGGCTTGCTTTGATTTCGATGCGTTCGCACTAAATCGTGCAACGAAACTTTCAAGCTCTTTAATTTTTTCTTCTTTTTTCTTATTTTGATCTTGTGCCATTTTTAATGCTAATTGACTAGACTCATACCAGAAATCATAGTTTCCAACGTAAAGCTGAATCTTTCCAAAATCAAGATCCGCAATGTGAGTACAAACATTATTTAAGAAATGACGATCGTGGGATACAACAATGACCGTATTTTCAAAGTTAATTAAGAAGTCTTCTAACCATTGAATGGCTTTTAAGTCGAGGCCGTTTGTTGGCTCGTCTAGAAGAAGCACGTCAGGTTGACCAAATAGTGCCTGTGCAAGCAACACTTTTACTTTTTCTGACTCAGATAGTTCTGCAAGTGTTTTATAATGAGCGTCTTCACCAATACCGAGCCCTTTTAAAAGAACAGCAGCATCCGATTCTGCTTCCCAACCGTTTAGTTCAGCAAATTCTCCTTCAAGTTCGGCTGCTTTCATGCCGTCTTCATCAGAGAAATCTTCTTTCATATAAATCGCGTCTTTTTCTTGCATAACTTGATAGAGACGAGCGTGACCCATAATAACTGTTTGCAGTACTTGCTCATTTTCATATTCAAAGTGATTTTGCTTTAATACAGCCATACGGGATCCTGGTTTCATTGAAACATGACCTTGCTGCGAATCAATCTCTCCAGATAGGATTTTTAGAAAAGTCGATTTACCAGCACCATTTGCGCCAATTAAGCCGTAGCAGTTTCCAGGGTTAAATTGTATATTTACGTCTTCAAATAGTTTACGTCCGCCGAACTGTAAACCGACGTTAGAAACAGTAATCATTGTGTAACCTCCTAAGAGTCGTAACAAATGTTCGATTTTTAATCCACTCTCTAGTTTACCTTCAAAGTGTAGAGGTGTAAACGGCAAAAGATAAATTCTTTCGCCAAATTAGGTTTTTCCTTGCTTACAACAAAAAAACGCTCGTCCGCATTCTGCGTTAACGAGCGTCTGTTTCATTAGCGAGCATGCATCTCGTTCGGATCTGCGCCTCGACGTTGGTTTCGGTCAAGCTGATTGATTGCGTTCATTTGTTCATCAGTGAGCTCAAAATCGAATACATTGAAATTCTCTTCAATTCGACTTGGTGTGACGGACTTTGGAATGACAATGGTTTCACGTTGAAGGTGCCATCTTAAAACGACTTGAGCAGGTGTTTTTTGATGTGCTTCCGCTATCTGTACAATTACGTCATCCTGCAAGAGCTCTTGTCCTTGGTCAAGAGGGCTCCAAGCTTCCACATAAATATTGTGCTTTTCACAAAAAGCTCTGAGCTCATTTTGAGCTAGGTATGGATGGCATTCAACTTGGTTCAGCACTGGAGGAACATCACATTCATTTAACAAGCGCTCTAAATGCTCAATATGAAAATTACAGACACCGATGGCACGAACGCGACCATCTTTGTATAGTTTTTCTAATGCTTTGTACGTATCAATGTATTGATCAAAGTCGGGTGTTGGCCAGTGGACTAAATACAAATCTACGTAATCAAGACCAAGCTTCTTTATGCTCGTTTCAAAAGCAGCAAGTGTTTGGTCATACCCTTGATCGGAATTCCATACTTTTGTTGTGATAAAGAGTTTTTCTCGGTCAATAGTCGACTCTGCAATGGCTTTTCCCACGCCTGCTTCATTTTGATAAATCATTGCAGTATCAATTGATGTATAGCCGGTTTCTAGTGCTTTTGAAACGGCTGGTTGTGCCTCTTCATCTTTCACTTTCCATACACCAAATCCAAGTTGCGGCATTTCGACGCCATTGTTTAATGTAACCATTTTCATTTTTATCACTCCTTTTTCAACTTGATTATACGCTAAATGAAGGCTTATGGAAAAGCAGAAGGTTTTAACAAAGTGAAAATCGTTTATACAAAGGGTAGAATGGATGGAGGTGTCTCAATTGAAGAAGATCATGATGACACTTGGAGGAAGTTTTCTCTTAGTGGCTTGTAATACGGTAGACGATGAAGAAATGACTGATATAACAGGTGATGCCTCAGACGATAACGATAGGACTGAAAGCGTCGTAGAAGTAGAAGAGACGGTTATGGCGGAGAATCTTCAAAGTCCATGGACCATCGTAAAGGATGAAAGTCGTTTCTTTATTCCTAAGCGAGAAGGAACCATTTATCGAATAGACGAGAATGAAGAGATTACCGAAGAAACGGTACAACTAAATGAAGAGGTTATTCAGGAAGCGGAGTCTGGTTTACTTGGTATGGTGTTAGATCCCGATTTTACCTCGAATGGCTACGCGTATGCGTATCATTCTTATGAAGGTGCTGGCACAGCGATTGAGAATCGAATTGTGCGACTGGAATGGAATGAAGCTGAAGATGAGTGGACAGAAAACGCGGTCTTGTTAGACGGGATTCCTGGTGCCCCAACGCATAATGGGGGTAGGCTAGCGATTGGACCAGATGGATATTTATATGCCACAACAGGTGATGCGGAAGAAGTAGACTTGGCACAGGATCAAGAGAGCTTGGCAGGGTCTATTTTACGTATGGAGTTAGATGGTGCTATTCCTGAAGACAATCCGTTTGATGGTTCACTTGTGTATTCATATGGCCATCGAAATCCGCAAGGGCTAACATGGTTACAGGATGGAACAATGTATAGTTCGGAACACGGAGCTTCGGGTCATGATGAACTTAACGTTATTGAAGCCGGCAATAATTACGGTTGGCCTGTGATTGAAGGCGATGAAGAAGAAGAAGGAATGGAGACACCTATTATCCATTCTGGCCAAGATACGTGGGCGCCTTCAGGAATCACGACAGATGAAGACGTGATTTATACGGCAGGTTTGAGAGGGGAAGCTGTTTATTTGTTTAACCCTGAAGAACCAACAGAATGGACAGAATATGTATCAGATTATGGTCGTGTTCGAGATGTGATGATTGAAGGAAACGATCTTTATTTTATCACGAATAATACTGACGGTAGAGGAAATCCAGAAAGTGAAGATGATCGTCTCATTCACATGGAATTAAATTAAGAATTGGCTTAAATCGTTTTGAGCGCATATGTTACACTAGGAATGAGAAGAATAAATGAGGTGACAATAATGGAAGAATTAAAAACCGTTCAAGAGTGGGAAACGTTTAAAGAGAAAGCTACTGAACAAACCGTATTAGTTTTTAAACATAGCACACAGTGTCCTGTCAGTGCAGAGGCGTTTGAGGAATTTCAAGCGTTCACAAGCGATAACCCTACTTATGCAACGGCGTTTGTAAAAGTAATTGAATCACGACCTGTTTCAAACCAAATTGCGGAGGATTTAGACACCGTTCATAAATCTCCTCAGCTGTTTGTATTAAAAAATGGCCAAGTTCATTGGACTGAATCTCACTGGAACATTAAGAACAAGGCGATTGCAGAACAAGTCTGATTAAACGAAAACGAACGATTCTGCGCTTGCGCTATCGTTCGTTTTTTTGTTTTGCTTGTTGATCTTGCTTAAAAATGCAGCGATAAGTAAATAAAACAAGTAGTATAACGAGAATGGATGCGCTACGCTGTATGATTTCAAACCAAGTCACTATCATCACCTCATACGATTACTATTCTCAACGTATCTATTGTTTATACGTGAAATGCCTAAAAAGAAGAAGGCTTCTCTATTAATAAAAAGCAACTAGTACATTACTCTATTTTTATAGCCTTCAGGCAAACAAACAAGAATGTCATGCGGGCATTGCATAACGTAGAAGCATGGAGGTGATTCTGTGAATCTAGCAGTTTATGCGATAAGCTTGTTTGTATCAATCTTAGTCGGTTTAACAAGCGTATTTGGAGCAGTGTTCTCGCTGCTTTCTGGATTGGGAAGTGCTTATTTTTTATCGTGGCTAGGTGTAGCTGCTTTTTCTTTTCTAGTGATTTATGTCATTGAGTTAAGTGCGCGTGTAGCAGCCATTGAAGCAAGACTTGATGAAGAGGAAGAAGAATAGAGAGTAAGAAGATTTTCCCTACTATACTGAATGGGCGGTTGTGGATTTACCGCCCATTTGGCTTAGCTATGTGCTTAAGATAAACTATCTAAACATGTCTGTAGGATTATAATGTGGAAAATAAGAGAGGTTTATGAGTAGAATTACATAGTTGATTTGTTTATATGTATGTCGCGTCTCACTAACTCTTTTTCTAAAATAGCAAGAAAATCTTCTTCTAATTGAATTTGTTTTGCTTTGTTATACGCTTCTAGTAATACGGAATCAGACAATTGTTCAATCATTCATAACGCTCCTTCAACATATAAATCGTTTCTATAACGTTCCCGTACCCATATAAAAATAGATATAAACAAAAAAAATACGACAAAAACCTAGTTTACTTAAAAACTAGGTTCGTCACCGCACCACTGAATTTTTCCGTTTTTTTCCTCTTTATTAAGCGTAATAGAGAAAGAATGTTTTTTATAGAAGTGAGTAAGTCGGTCAACGTGATCCCAGTCGCGTTGAACAATATGTCCTTGGATATCACAGTTTTCTTTCCACGCAATCTCTTTGAGATAATGCATACAGATAGAGCCATAACCTCTGCATGGCTCTCCTTTTATATCATCAATAAAAAGCGTATTGGCCTTTTTGTATTCGGCTTCTAAAACGAAATCCCATTTACCGTCATAAGGTTGACTGCAATCATTGATCATCACTTGAAACGCATCATTGTAATAAGACTTTGAGACAATGACCCATTCTTCTTCATCTATTTGCTCAATGCCTATAACTTCCTTCTTGTCTTCTTTTGCAATTTCTTTCACCTGTTGTTGCATACGAATTAATTGAATATCTCGTTTATCTGCCTTTGGTAGAGTAGAGACTGACATCTAAACACTCCTTCTCGTCCTTAGGAAATCCGTGATCCATTATAGAAGAAGCGAACGTAATTTGCAATGGAAATGAATAGAAGAAAAAAATCAATGCTGAGCACAACGTGCAAGCATTGATTGTAAGTGCTTTATAGAAGACTAACTTGAGAACGCTCGAATGAGGAAATGGCTGGTAACGACTCGATGTCGCATTTAATGGCTGAAAGCTCTTTTGATAACAGTGTCATTTCTTTGCCTGTAGCTAGCTTCTTTTTCACACGATTAAAACGGGGGTCGAGATCATCTAGTTGATGAAACAACAGTTCAAGTGTGGTGTATGCTTGGATAAGAGGCAAAGCGGTTTTTTCACCTACACCAGGGCATCCGGGTATATTATCACTTGAATCACCAAGCAAGGCTTTAACATCAACCCATTGTTCAGGTCTCACTTCGTATGTTTGGATAAATCGTTCATAATCCATTACAATGTCTTGTTTTTTGGCAGCAATGATTTGAGATACTTTCTTATCAATTAGTTGAAACAAGTCTTTATCATTTGAATAAATATAAGCAGGTGCTTGGGGGGCTTCCTCTGTCCATTTTTTACTAATACTTCCCATTAAGTCGTCTGCCTCATATGGTGAAAGTGTTAATTGTGCAATGGATAAGGAATCCAACTCTTTCTTTACTAATTCATATTGCTGAATGAGCGGTTCTGGTAATTCATTTCTCGTTTGTTTATAAGGTGGATAGAGTTGACGCCTAAAGGTTTCTTCTCGCGGAATATCCCAGGTTACAACACAATGAGTAGCATTGTATTGGCTTAGTAATGAATGAAGCTTTCTTAAGAAGACATTCATTCCATTAACGGGTATGCCGTTCTCGTTTTTTTCTAATGATTCGACAGGTCGATTGTAACTTGTGGCAAAATAGGCTCGGCTAAGTAAGTTAAAGCCATCAATAATGAGTAGGCATTTCTCTGTCATGAAGAGTGACTCGCTTTAAGTGGATAGGTCCAGAATCGCTCAATGGTTAAACGTTCTACCGCTTCTTTGTTCCCTTCGTGGTAGGCCTTCTCTAAGCTCGGTAATGTCCAAGCAAGCTGAGAGGCATGAGCACGCAGTGTATCCAGTTTTATTTGAGCGTAGGGACGAACATCATTCAAAATATCCGGTTTCCCAATCGCTTCCTCATGCCCATTTGAAAAGGCAATGGCATGGAATGTTGGTCGATCTTTCTCAGGCAATGATTCCAACGCCGCAACTACTGCCTCTCCAGTAGCATCGTGGTCAGGATGAACGGCATAGCCAGGGTAAAACGAAATGATAAGGGTTGGCTTTAATTCTGTTATCAAGTCTAAAATATCTTGTTTGAGTTTACCGGGTGCTTCGAATTCAATCGTTTTGTCGCGATAACCAAGCATTCTTAAATCAGAAATTCCCATCTCTATTGCGGCTTGTTGCAATTCTTGTTTCCGAATGTCGGGCAGTGATTCTCTTGTAGTAAAAGGCGGATTTCCTAAATTACGTCCCATCTCTCCTAATGTAAGACATGCATAAGTGACAGGGATGTCATGGCGAATATAATTGGTAATTGTTCCAGAAACGCCGAATGCCTCATCATCAGGATGAGGAAAAACAACGAGTACATGACTTTGTTTGTTCATAATAGTTCACTCCTAATGAATTTTAGCGGAAAGGGGTTTTCGATAGCTCCATAGCGATAGCTAACTTTCCGTCTTGTCCGTGACCAGCAAGCAACAGTCTACCTTCGTCATCGAGTTCAAAATGAGTTAAGCCTTCTCCATAAACCCAGCCAATATCAAGTTTTAAGCCAACACGATAGGGGCCATCACCAGCAATTTTTCCATTTTCATACGTGATTTTTGCGTTTCGAATATAGGCGCTCGCCGAGAAGAAAGATTCATCAAAGTGAGAAGCGTAAGCACCATTTGTTGTTTCTAAATGTAAGTAAACCTCTTGTGTTGCAAATTCGTTTATATGCAGTTGGACGGTTTCTTTATTTATTCGTTCCATAAGTAGCCTCCATAGTAAAGTAACAGCGACATGCTATCATTCATTATAATCCCATCACGCTTTTGCTTCAATGAAGGTGGCTTAAAAGTGTTGAATAAATGTTATAAAAAGAATTTCATATTGATAAATGTTATACTAGTGGTAACGTATGCGTTGTAGGAGGCATGAAGAACATGTTGGAAGAGGTTGCTAAACAAGCGGAACTATTAGTAAAGGTTTTAGACTATACACGAGTAGGGATTTTAATTACAGACCCAGATCTAGAGGACAATCCTATTGTCTATGTAAGTGAGGGTTTTACGAAAATGACTGGTTATGAAGTAGAAGAAGTTTTGGGAACGAACTGCCGTTTCTTACAAGGCGAAGACACTGATCGTAACAAGATTGATTTACTGCGTGAAGCGATTAAAGATAGAAAACCAGTCTTAATTGAAGTAGCCAATTATACGAAAGACGGAACGTTATTCTGGAATGAACTAACGATTGATCCAGTTTATATAGAAGACCAAGACAAGCTTTATTTTGTAGGTGTGCAAAGGGATATTACGGAACAAGTTATGGCTAAAAAAGAATATGAGCGTTCCGTACAACGGATTCAGTCTATTTCAACACCTATTGTACCATTATTGGATGGATTAGCAGTTCTACCTCTAATCGGCGAGATGAATAAAGAACGATTTGATCTAATGTTTGATACGGTCACACAAGAAACCGTTCGCTTAGGCATAAAAAAACTCGTCATTGATCTATCTGGACTAACGCATTATGACGCATTTGTTGTTGAAGGAATTTTTCAATTGAGAGATGTTTTAAAGCTTATTGGAGCTGAACTTGTTTTATGTGGAATGGCGCCTGGTCTGGCCATTCAATCGGTTCTCAAAGGAGGAAACCAATTGGAAACCATTCAAACAGCTAGCTCAGTTAAGCAAATATTAAAAGAAGCGTTTGAGCAATTTGAGTAACGACTCTTTTAACTATGATGAAGAGCCGCCGTTGAGTGATTTTTTAGAGGATGAACCGAAAAAGGAAAAGAAAGGGAGAAGGCGTTTCTTTCAAATAATTGCTTTGTTAGTCGCCTTAGCATTATTTGTTCAAACAGTATCCTTTTTGTTTGAACACTATTCTTTAAACGCTTGGCAATTTATCCAAGAAAGCGATTCTCTATTTAAGGATGAAGCAATTGAAGCTTGGCAAAGCAGCGTGGTCGTCGTTGAAACCAATTTAGGTCACGGAACGGGTTTTTTTGTGAGTGAAAAAGGTGAGGTGTTAACGAATCATCATGTTAGTGACGAGCAAGGTCCCTTATGGGTTGTGACGGCAGATGGGAAAAGATATTCAGCACAATCAATAAAACACGACACTGAAAAAGATCTCGCGCTCGTTCGTGTTGACGCTGAAAATGAATCGTTTCAACCGTTAAGGCTTGCTGAACCAACATCCTTTTTAAATGAACGGGTGATTGTCATCGGTCATCCGCAGACTCACTCCTTTATTGCAAATGAAGGGCACGTGTCTGAAGAAATAGGCAGTTACCAACGATTGTCGATAACCAATGATGTCTATCCTGGGCATAGCGGTTCGCCAGTTCTCTCTCAAGAAGGAGAAGTCATTGGTATCATTTATGCTCGCTCTTTAGAGGAGAGAACTCATGGAGAAGGACTTGCTATCCCAATTCAGCAAGTCCTCCCATTTCTTGATCATTGAACTTTAACGTCTGTGCCTTTATTTTTAGCTATTTCTTTTGCACGCTGAACAGCTTCTTTTTTTGTCTTATATACGTGGCTAGGTTTTTGTGCACCTTCCGCTTGTACAGCCCAGCCATCCGTTCGTTCTTTAACAAGCTGGTTGCGTTCATTTAACGTTGGAGAGGATTGTTTTTCCCTGTTTTTGGATGGTTTCATTTGACCGTGTTTGTAAAACTGTTCAATATCTTTCTTCGGTGTATCCTCGTACCAGCTTTTTGCCTGTGAAATCGCGATGGGTATAGCGTCATGCTCTTTATAACCGTCGTCTAGCATGGCATTTCCAATTTCGATTGCTTTTTTCTTAATAGGTGCTTCTAACTGTTTAAAAGCAGATGGGTATTGTTTCATGTCCCAAGGCATTTTCTTCACACTCCTTTTAGTGATCATAGCCGAGGATGGAGAGGATCAAACATCATTCGATCATTTTTTTCTTAACAGTAGATGGATGTTTGTAAAACGAAGTTGCCAACAGAGTAGAAAAGGGGTGTACAGGAGTGGACTTATTAAACACGACGTCAGCTGTCGAAAGAGAGAGACGATTGTTAAAGCTGATAAAACCGTTTTATAAAATAGGGGCGCAGCATGATCGAACGCAAACGGTACCGATTGAAAACATACAAGTTTTGCGAGACTCTGGCTATGCTGCTTTAGCGGTAGAGAAAGAATTTGGTGGCTTAGAAGTACCGCTATCGGAATGGCTTCGTCTCCAAGAGCTGATTGCTAGAGAAGATGGTCCGACGGCCCTAAGCATAGGCTGGCATATGGGAACGATGTATCAAGAAGCGCAAGAAAAAAGCTGGCCGAAAAGCCATCGTCTGCACGTGCTTAAAGCTGTTGTGAACAAGGGCATGCTATTAAATACTGCCGCAACTGAAAAAGCTACAGGAAGCCCAACGAGAGGCGGCGTTTTTCAAACATCAGCTAAGAAAACGACTGAAGGCTGGATGATCAATGGTGAAAAAACGTTCTACACACTTGCTGAGCATCTGGATTATTATCTTGTACTTGCAACCATCGAAGAGGATGGAACAACAGGGTTATTTCTCATAGAAAAAGGCACAGAGGGTGTAAGAGTCAATCCAACTTGGGATATGATGGCAATGGGCTCAACAGGAAGTCACGATTTAGTATTGGATCGTGTGAAGGTGCGAGAAGATGCGCTTTTAAAAGTCCAAATGCGGCAGGAGTTGCCCCAAGCATGGCTGTTGCACATTCCGGCATGCTACCTAGGCATTGGTTACGCAGCCATTCAAGAGGCTGCTACGTACGCACGTACGTATGCACCAAATAGTATAGGGAAGCCAATTGCGACGATTCCAACTGTTCGCCAACGATTAGGTGAAGCAATGCTACTTTACCAACAAAGTCAAAGCATTCTCTATGGTGTTTCAAAGCAGTGGGATGAAGCATCTAAAGACGAACGAAAAACGATGCGTTTGCCTTTTATGATGACGAAGAAAAGTGTTGTTCAACATGCGATTAACATGGTAGATCTTTCGATGAAAGTAGTTGGCGCACAAAGTTTAGCCCATGCCTCACCGCTTTCAAGGTACTATCGCAATGTTCGTGCTGGCTTACACAATCCACCAATGGACGATCAAACAATTGAGTTTGCTGCAAAGACATTATTAAATGAATAAAAGGAGAATTTAACATGTACGTTGTTCATTCTACTTTCAAAGCACCAGATAATAAGGCAGATGAAGTCATTGCTATCTACCGCAATCGTTCTAGAAAAGTGGATACTGCTAAGGGGTTTGTTTCCTTCCGTCTGCTACAGCATCATAAGCGACAAGGAGAGCTAACGGTAGAGCTGCAATTTGAAACGAAAGAAGATTATCTTCAATGGGTGCGGAGTCAAGAGTTTAAAGACATTCATGATTTGGAAAAGAAATACCCAGATCAAGAGCTAGCTAGCATTGTTCCAACAGTGCGTCAGTTTGAGGTGATTATCAATGAATGAGCGCCTGCCTCACTATTATGAGCCGATCGTTCAAACGATTGCACAATCTATTTATCGTGATTTTCCAAGCTTAGTGGAGCGCTATGGTGAAAAGGGATGGAAGCATACGCTTGAAGACAATGAACATCATTTTCGTCATTTAGAAGCAGCGTATGCGATTCGTGATTCGCAAGTGTTTGTTGATTATGCTAGATGGTTAAATGGTATTTTAACCAAACACGGCATGACGACGTACTTACTCATAGATAATTTTGAGCGGATTCCAGCTGCTATAGAAAAGCAACTAGGTCAAGATAAAGAGCAACAGTTCACTAACTATATTTCAGCCGCAATTCAAGCCTTAAAAGCGACTGATGAATACGGTAAAAAGGAACGAGTTCCTTTTCAAGAGTAAGCAAAGCAACAACAAACGGAACGCAGTGCAATAGAAAATGGACTAGGTGTGTTTCGCAACGAAACGAGCTTTTTTAAAAAGAAATAAAGTACTCTTGGTAATTGGCGTGCTCTATACGGGCATGCTTTTTTTGGTTTATAGAGATAGAATAGTTCGAAAAATTAAACATGAATGAGTTGACTGAATAATCACACCGAAGTATAATCCTCTATAAGTAATGTATCTATTCTTAATTAACAAAAAAGTTAACTATAAGGAGTGTGCATATGGGAACAAAAAAAGCCAACATGACAATCGATCCTTCATTTGTTGTAGGGAAGATTGATCCAAGGATTTATGGCTCATTTATTGAACATTTAGGTCGTGCTGTATACGGAGGTGTTTATGAGCCTGATCATGCCTCTGCAACGAAAGAAGGCTTTCGCCAGGATGTATTGGATTTAGTAAAAGAATTAAATGTACCGATTGTCAGGTATCCAGGTGGAAATATGGTTTCAGGCTACAACTGGGAAGACGGTGTTGGACCACTTGAAAATCGACCAAAAAAGCTGGAGCTTGCCTGGCGTGTGCTTGAGCCGAATTATGTAGGTACGAATGAATTCGCCACGTGGGCAAAGCAAGCTAATGCTGAGGTTATGATGGCTGTAAATCTTGGAACACGAGGCGTTGATGCCGCACGTAATTTGCTTGAATATTGCAATCATCCTGAAGGAAGTTATTACAGTGATCTCCGTATAAGTCATGGATACAAGCAACCTCACGCAATTAAAACATGGTGTTTAGGAAACGAAATGGATGGACCTTGGCAAATTGGTCATAAAACAGCAGAAGAGTATGGTAGGCTCGCAAATGAAACAGCAAAGGCAATGAGACTGGTTGATCCGTCAATTGAATTGGTTGCATGCGGTAGTTCAAATGTCGATATGCCAACGTTCCCGGAGTGGGAAGCAACAACCCTTGCACATACGTACGAAGAAGTCGACTATATTTCTTTACATCAATATTATGGTAATCCAACTGACGATTCCGCCAGTTACCTAGCAAAAACCCTGGAAATGGATCGCTTTATTGAAACGGTTATTGCTACATGTGACTATATAAAAGCGAAGAAGCGTAGCAAAAAAACAATGTATCTCAGCTTTGATGAATGGAATGTTTGGTACCATTCACGTGAGGCAGACAGCAAAATGGAACCTTGGTCAGTCGCTCCGCCACAGTTGGAAGATGTCTACAATTTTGAAGACGCATTGTTAGTAGGTTCAATGTTAATGAGCTTTTTAAAACGGGCAGATCGAGTCAAAATGGCTTGCTTGGCTCAGCTCGTCAATGTTATCGCGCCCATTATGACAGAAAACGGCGGACCGGCATGGCGTCAAACCATTTTTTATCCATACATGCATGTATCTGTATTTGGCAGAGGTGTTTCCCTTCAGCCAGTTGTGAAGACGCCATATTATGATACAAAAGCGTATACGGATGTTCCGCAGCTTGATACAGCCGTTGTGTATAACGAAGAGAGTGAGCAACTAACCATTTTTGGCTTGAACCGCCATTTAGAGGATGATCTAACTGTGACGATTGATATTCGCGGATTTGAATCCTATCAGATTAAAGAGCATATTGTACTTGAAAACAATGATGTAAAAGCAGTCAATACGAAAGATGATGATCGAGTGAAGCCTCATACGAACGGAAACGCTAAAGTTGATCAAGGCAAGGTCACCGCTCATTTCTCTTCTGCTTCGTGGCATGTGATACGTCTAGAAAAAAGGTCATAAGTAGCAGCTCGTTCGCATTTCTTTAATTGTAAGCGCTATCTTTTTTTAAATGATGAAGAAAAGAGGTCGTTTCAATGAAGCATTCCAAGTACTGGATCGTTGCAGCATGTGCGGTTGTCCTGTTGAGCGGGTGTACACGCTCAGCAGACACAATGGCAGATGGAAGAATGAAGCTGGATTATTGGGTGTTCCTGTCAGGCGGGGATTTGTCCTACATGGAAGCGATTGTTGACGAGTATAACAGCAGTCAAGATGAAGTCTATGTTGACATCATCTTACAGGATTGGGATGACTATTACACCAAGATTGTGACGAGCGTAGCAGCTGATCGTGGACCGGATATTGGCATTTCCCATGCGGCTTCCTTGCCACAGTTAATGAATCAAGGACTGTTGCAGCCGGTTGAGGAGATGATGACGGGAGCTGGGTTAGACTTTAATCGATTCCCTGAAAATATTCGTGATGCCGTTGAAGTAGAGGATGAACTCTATGCTGTTCCAATTGATACGCACCCATTTATCCTCTATATCAACACGGATCTAGCAGAAGAAGCGGGCTTGCTAAATGGGCAAAGACTGCCGGAGATCGATTCGACTCCGACGGGGTTAACGGATTATTTTGCAGCAGCAAAAGAAGCGCTGCCTGATAAGACGCCACTAGCCATATCTACAGGTGGTGTTGATACGTATCGATGGTGGTGGACAGTCTACTTCCAAATGGGGGGAACACCAATCTTCTCAGATGATTTGCGTGAACCGGAAATTACGTTAGATCGAGACATAGCGATTCAAGCTGCGGAATACATTCATAATTTCTTCGGAGATGTTATCCCGATGCATATTGGTGATTTCTATGAAACCTTTCAGGCTGGAAACGCCGTTGGAATGATGACTGGCGTATGGGCAACGGGCATCTGGGAAGCTGCCGATCTAAATTTTACGGCGATGCCGATTCCGCAATCATTTGATGTTGAAGCTGCCCAAGGTGACGCACATACATTGATTGTTCCGATTAAAGAAGAACAATCTTCTGAGCGAAAAGAAGCGATTGCTGAGTTTATTGCGTTCGTTAGCGATGAAGGGGCTGAGTGGGCGAAGGCAGGTCATATACCTGCTCGAACCGATGTGGTAGAGTCACCTGAATTCCAAGACCAGCCGTTCCGTGCAGATTATGCCGAGGTCGCATCAAAGGTTGTGTTTACAAACAAAACCATTTATCAAAATCCTGCTGAAACGGACATGATTCGTGCGCTAGATGAGATTATGAGCAATCGCCTTACGCCAGAAGCTGGAATTGATAAAATGCTAAAGGCTCTTGCTGTGACGACAAGACAATAAGCTGTAGCAAGTACCCGCTGAGGAGGGCATGACATGAAAAAGTTAACGTGGAAAGACGATCTTCGTCCCGTTCCGTTTTTGCTTGCTTTCTTTGTTGCTTATGTGCTTTTTACGATTTACCCAATCTTTAAAGGAATGCAGATGAGCTTCTTTAATTGGACGTTGATTGAACAGCAAGAGTTTATTGGTCTCACCCATTACATCAATGTGTTAAGTGATCCAAACTTCTGGGAAGCGTTTGGCAACACCTCCTTATTCGTTCTGTTATCAACGCCGACAATGGTCATTCTTGCTTTAGGGCTAGCGTTGATGGCGAATTTAAATACGCGGTTGCAAACCTTTTTAAGAGGCTCCTTCTTTATCCCGAGCATTTTGAGCGTATCGGTTATCTCGTTTGTCGCGATCTTCATGCTTCAGCCTTACACTGGCGTTGTCAATAATCTCTTGCAGGCCGTCGGTCTCAATGCTGAACCGTTTTGGCTAGCAACACCTTCACTTGCTTGGGTCAGTATTATCGCTGTCACGCTTTGGTGGACGGTCGGCTTTAATATGATTTTATTTTTAACGGCGCTCCAAGGGATTCCTGATGAACTATATGAAGCTGCTGAAGTTGACGGGGCAACAAGACAGCAGATGTTTTGGCAGATTACACTGCCACAGCTTCTGCCAATTGGTCGCTTAATTTTATTGCTCCAAGTTCTCGCTTCGTTTAAAGTTTTTGCACAAATTCTTTTGATTACCGATGGAGGACCCGGGACAACAACACGGCCAATCATCTTGTACATCTATGAAATGGGCTTCCAACGTTATGATCTAGGATACGCAGCAGCGATGTCTTATCTGTTGTTTATGGTGTTGTTGGTGCTGTCTGTTATTCAATTGCGCTTAGGCGGAAAAGAGGGGAGAATGCTATGAGCCAGTCTGTGCTTACAACAAAACGTGATCCGTTTCGCTGGTTAAAGGTGTCTATTGCTTTTCTGTCTGCGCTTGCCTTCTTATTCCCTATCGTTTGGATGTTTTTTGTGTCAATGAAGCCAGAAGGAACGGCAGCAAGCTCAGCCATTGATTGGTTTTTGCCGCCTTATACATTTAGCAACTACGTCAACATCATCGCCGGGAGTGACGTGTTTTTATGGATTTGGAACAGCTTCTTTGTTGGCGCGGTCACGACCTTACTGACGCTTGTATTAACATCAATGGCAGCATTCGCTTTTTCGAAAATGCGCTTTCGCTATCGAAAAGCACTTTATCTATTCTTTCTTGCTGGGCTAATGGTGCCGGGAGAAGCAATGATTATCCCCCTTTATGAAATAGTCGGATCAATGGGTTTGCTTGATACGTATGCGGGCTTAATTCTTCCTGGTATTGCTGCTCCTCTAGGTGTCATTATCTTAAAGAGCTTCTTTGACGGAGTTCCAAACGAGCTAATTGAAAGTGCTAGGCTAGATGGCTGTAGCGATTTTCGCCTATATTGGAGTATTGTATTGCCCCTTGCAAAAGCGGCGGTGGCGGCAGTAGGAATTTTAACCTTTATCGGTTCATGGAACAATTTTCTCTGGCCATATTTAGCGATTATTTCTGAGGCGCTTTATACGCTACCAGTCGGTATACCAATGTTTAACTCAAATTATTCAGAAACGTATATTTTGCCGATGACTGTTAACGCCATTGCATCACTACCTGTCATTATTGCATTCCTCTTTTTTGAGAAGCAGATTGTAAAAGGGGTAAGTTTCTCAGGAATAAAAGGGTGAAATCAAAGAAAGAGGGTGATGGTTTATGGAGGATGGTGGTTTAAGAGGAATTGCCTTGCGTATTTGCGACTGGATTGTGCGCTTAGCTTATGTAAATGGTCTCTGGCTTGGTTTTTCCTTACTAGGTGGCGTGGTTTTAGGTTTTTTTCCAGCACTGAGAGCGATGTTTGTGGTCATGAGAAAATGGTGCATGAATGAGGAAGATTTTTCACTTGTTCCTTTGTTTTTTACAGAATGGAAGCGCTTTTTTTGGCAGGCGAACAAACTTGGCTACACGGTTTTAAGCATAGGAGCTGTTCTTGTTCTCGATTATGTTATCGTAATGCAGCTGGCGTTTACCGGCTCTCAAGCAGTAGCGGCATTTCTTATTTTGTGCCTAATTGTGTACGGATTAATGTTGCTGTTTATCGGTCCTGCTTTCGTCCATTACCCTAGACAATCGCTCTATCCATTTTTAAAAAATATCATGCTGTACGCCGTCGCTTCGCTGTCATATGCGCTTATAATGGGACTTTTTTTAAGCGTATGTTTGATTTTATTCATACTTGTTCCACCAGCAGCAGTATGCTTTGGTGGTAGTCTATTCGCTTGGATTACAACACACGTGAGCTTACGCGCATTTGAACGTACAAATCAATTAATCGATACAACGGAGGAGGCTGAAACAATATGACAAACAGTGTAAGAGCTACAATTGATTTAGAGAAAGCTGGAGCTGAGATTAATCCAGCTATTTACGGGCATTTTGCTGAGCATTTGGGGAGATGTATATACGAGGGGATTTGGGTTGGAGAAGGCTCTCCTATTCCGAATAAAAAGGGACTGCGAACGGATGTATTAACAGCGTTGAAAGAACTAAAAATCCCGGTTTTACGCTGGCCGGGAGGGTGTTTTGCTGATGAGTATCATTGGAAAGATGGCATTGGTCCCTATGCAAAAAGAAAGAAAATGGTCAATACCCATTGGGGCGGAACAGTGGAAACGAACGAATTTGGCACGCATGAATTTATGCTGTTATGTGAAGAGATTGGAGCAGCCCCTTATATTAATGGAAATGTTGGTAGCGGCGAAGTGCTTGAGATGCAGGAATGGGTGGAATACATAACTGCTTCAGCGGGAAGCCCGATGGCAGACGAGCGGGCAAAGAATGGCCGAGCTGAACCGTGGGAGCTCCCTTACTTCGGTGTCGGTAATGAAAGCTGGGGTTGTGGTGGTCATATGCGTCCAGAGTATTATGCTGATTTATTCAGACGTTATCAAACCTATGTGCGAAAATACGGTGATTACCCAATTTATAAAATTGCCTGTGGTGCAAATGTCGATGATTACAACTGGACAGAGGTGTTAATGAAACAAGCAGCAGCGTACATGGACGGACTGACTTTACACTACTATACGGTGCCTGGCACATGGCAGAACAAAGGAGCTGCCACAGGATTCAGTGAAGAAGAATGGGATGAGACGATTCAGAAAGCACTACATATGGACGAATTAATTACAAAACATAGCGCGATAATGGACGAATACGATTCAGAAAAACGTGTTGGCTTAATCGTAGACGAGTGGGGCACTTGGTACGATGTGGAACCGGGAACAAATCCGGGTTTCTTGTTCCAGCAAAACAGTATTCGCGATGCGCTTGTTGCAGGTGTGACCTTGAATATTTTTAATCACCATGCAGACCGTGTCCATATGGCTAATTTAGCACAAACAATAAACGTGCTTCAGTCGATTGTTTTAACAGAAGGCGACAAGATGCTTAAAACGCCTACTTACCATGTGTTTGATCTTTATAAAGTCCATCAAGGTGGAAAGGTCATACCTATTGAGCTAATCGGGGAAGGATTACATCTATCGGCATCTTCTGATCACTTGGGCAAGACACATATTAGTGTCTGTAATCTCTCTCAATGGGATTCTGTGTCGCTAGAACTAGCCATTAATGGAGAGGTAGATTTAGGTCAGCAGTGGCAAGCAACGATTTTAACCGGTGACAGACGAGATGCTCATAATACGTTTGAACAGCCTGATCGAGTCAGTCCTGAACCGTTTACAGACTTTCAGATGGAAAATAATCAGCTTTTTGCAGCAATGCCACCCATGTCAGTTGCTATCTTTTCACTCGTATGAGCTGCCATAGATGCCCAGAAAAACGGGGTAAAAGCGAGATCCAGCAGCAAATTGCTGAACAAATAGCACTTGAAACCAATGTAGTGAGTGAGGAAGTAGCCGCAAGTCGATTAGCGATCTGTGAAAGCTGTGAGCAGTTGATTGATGACGATACATGTGGGTTGTGCGGATGTTACATTCATTTTCGAGCAAGGTTGGCAGGTAAACATTGTCCTGCAAACAAGGGCTGGTAATGCGCTAGGGTTGTTGCGTCTAGGTCCATTCATTATACTGAGACTAATGAGCAGATAGTAGAGAATGGGTGGAGAAATGGAATTAGAATTAGATTTAACAGAACAATCGCTTCCTGTCTATGAAGCGCTAGCAAGTCGAGTGCGCTTAAACGTATTATGTCTGCTGGCGGAACGAGCAATGAATATTCGTGAGCTCGCTGAATCACAGCAAGTGAGTAGCGCAATTATGACGAAACATGTACAAAAACTAGAAAAAGCAGGATTAATTCAAACCGAGCAAATGCGCGGAAGAGCTGGCATGCAGAAGGTGTGTAAACTTCGGGTGAAACATGCAGGGATCCTATTTCCAGAGGGCGGCGCCCCTGTCCGTTCTTATCATGAAAGCCATGTATCCGTTGGTCACTTCACTGATTTTCAAGTAGAACCAACATGTGGACTAGCGACTGGTGAAGCAATTATTGGGGAGTTTGACGAGCCGAGGTATTTCCTTGACCCAATGAGGGTAAATGCCCAAATCTTGTGGTTTTATAAAGGATTTGTTGAATACAAGCTGTCTAACTTTATACATGCTGGGGAAAATCCAAAAGAGTTACAAATCTCATTAGAGCTGTCGTCAGAGGCACCTTTTACGAATGAAAATTGGCCGTCTGATATTTCGTTTTATTTAAATGAGACAAATCTCGGTCAATGGAGAAGCCCTGGAGATTTTGGCGACCAACCAGGTAAGTATACACCCGCATGGTGGCCGCGGACAATTAATCAATATGGTTTATTGAAAGTGATCCGAATCACTGAAGCAGGGACCTTTATTGATGGCAAACAGCTGTCAAGGGTGACAATTAATGATGTGGCTATTCGTAACAAAGTATGGACATTTAAAGTGGCAGTAGAGGACGGCGGAAAAATTGGTGGCGTCACTTTATTTGGTTCCTCATTTGGCAACTACAATCAAGACATGGTTTTTCGTTTGTACTATGAGTAACAAGTCGTAGCGGAGGCGTTTTGCCTCCGCTTAAACTGAAAGGAGTTCAGATGAGTTTCTATGACAATGACCTAAGAAGCGAGCCTTATTATCCAGTCGTGAAATTCTATTACTACAAAGAGTGGAGTCAATTCGAAATGAAGCCTCACGCACATGAAGCAATTGAATTGATGCATGTGCTATCAGGCAGTTGTAAAGTTGAAACAAAAACCGATAGCTATCAGCTTAAAAAAGGACAAATCATTTTCTTAGATGCAAATACAAGTCATCGGCTTATTGTTCAAGAAAAATGCAGAATGTTTAACATTGAAATTTCCTTTCAACAGGGTAGAACAGCTTTCCCTCCGTTTTGCGAGGTTTATAAAGAAAATGAAGCCTTGCGACTCATGATCGATAACAAGAAACCACATATGCTTCTACACGATTCTGATGATACCTATCAATGCTTACGAAGACTTATTATGGAAGTAGACAAAAAAAGCCAACAAACTGATTTTATGGTGCAACTATTGCTAAGTGAGTATATTATTCGTGTTGCAGGTTTGGCAGAAATTAACTACACAGAGACGGATCAACAGTATACGAGTAGGGTCATTTCTTATATCCATCAGAATTATGATAGGGAAGTGAGTGTAGCAGAGATTGCGGATGCCGTTCATCTACACCCTGGTTATTTACAGCGCGTCTTTAAAGTATCGACAGGCACATCGATTCATGAATTCCTCGTCTCCTATCGAATGAAGAAAGCAAAAGCAATGCTGGCGGAAACAGACATCAGCATTACGGATATCCCCCACTATATCGGCATGAATTCTCAACAGTATTTCAGTACAACGTTTAAGAAATATGAGCAATGTACGCCTAGTGCA
Organism: Shouchella oshimensis; assembly: GCF_004375095.1. Taxonomy (NCBI): domain Bacteria; kingdom Bacillati; phylum Bacillota; class Bacilli; order Caryophanales; family Bacillaceae; genus Shouchella; species Shouchella oshimensis. The sequence continues at coordinate 695,273 of NZ_SNUX01000003.1, forward strand.
TATCGAAAAACGCATCAATATAACGATAAATTGAGAAGAAAAAGTGAGGATATTAAACATTCAATTGAAAGATAAGTTCGATTATTGAAAGCGCTTTTATATGGTCAGATGTATGATAAAACCACTTAAACGATCCTATCAATAGCACTCTGAGGTGTTGAAAATAGACACTCAGTAGAGAAATGAGGTGAGGATTCCAAATCCTTAAAGACATTGAAGCCATCCTGTTTGATATCGACGGAACCATCTTTCAGAGTGATCAATAGATAGGGAAGCGAAGGAAAAATTAAAGCACTTCAGACAGCTGGAAAAACGTTTGCTTACGTAAGCAAACGTTAAAATGTGTCGCAGCAAGAAGACTGTCATAAATTAGCGTCCCATGGAATGGTAGAAGAGCCATCATCATTTATTTTTTCATCAACGGTCACTGCTTTCTTCATAAAAACACAAGGGTTAGGAGAGGACGTTCTCCTAACCAAAATATCGGAAGAAGCAGATTTTGTTGTCATCACGACCCATGATGAGATGACGTACAGCGAGCTAAAGATTCTACACTCGTAAGTATTGCTGAGCTAAGGAGGTACGTATGAATGTACGATCAATAGAAGAGCGCATTAGTCGAACAGAAGAAAAGCTCAATCCTTTACCGCTTGAAACAATCGTTGTGGAAAAGAATGCACTAAAAAAAGCCGCAGTATATGTTGCAAGTCGGGCCAAACGAAGAATTCTGCTGGTTGCTGATCGCCAGACGTACGCGGCAGCAGGGAAACAATTAACCGATTTGCTACAGGAGGAAGCAATTACTTTTGTTGATATTCATCTCGTTAAGCCGAATAAAAATGGCGATGTGCTTGCTGATGAACAATCATTAATTGATGTTTTTTTAAGCGTTAATGAAGAAACCGAGCTACTTTTAGCAGTCGGCTCAGGCACAATTCATGATCTTGTTCGCTTTATAAGCGGGAAGACAGGAAAATCATTCATCTCCATACCTACTGCTCCATCAGTCGATGGCTTTACATCGCTCGGAGCACCTATTGTTGTGAGAGGGGAGAAAAAGACGTACCAACTTGTAGCTCCGGTTGCTTTGTTTGCTGACATAACCATATTGCAAAAGGCGCCACCTGCTTTAATTGCCGCGGGTTTCGGGGATATGATTGGCAAATATACGTCGCTTTTAGATTGGCACGTTGGCTCCATTGTTGCTAATGAACCATATTCAGCTTTTGTTGCTGAACGTACAAAAGAAGCGCTCGATGCTTGTCTTGACCATGTTGGGAAAATTGAAGCAAGAACAGAAGAGGGCGTACAGCGCTTGATGGAGGCATTGTTGCTGTCAGGGCTGGCAATGGCTCTTTTTGGTCAATCTCACCCCGCCTCAGGAGCTGAGCATCATCTGTCTCATTATTGGGAGATGAAGGCGCTGGAGAATGAGGAGAAACAGCTGCTGCATGGTGCCAAAGTTGGTTTATCCACCTTAGTGATTACCCAGTTCTATAAAGAAACGATTATGCCAGAACTGCACAGTTTAATGAGCGGTGAAGAAGCAAAACAGATTCGCCAACTGATTGAAGCATTGCCGAGCATAGAATTCATTCAATCACAACTTGAACAAGTAGGCTGGACAAAGGAGCTTGTGCCTATTCCACAAAGCGTGATTGAACAGAGCTTGAAGGAAGCTCATTTGCTAAGAGATCGTTACACGCTTTTACGCTTGTACAACGACTACAGGGGAGGAAGAAGCAATGCTTACCGAACTAAAACAGCAAGTATATGATGCGAATATGGCTTTACCAGAGCACGGACTTGTAACAATGACATGGGGGAATGCGAGCGGTATTGATAGAAGTCGAAATATTGTTGCGATTAAACCTAGTGGACTGGATTATGCAGACATGCGTCCTGACGATATGGTGCTCGTCTCGCTTGATGGAGAACAAATAGAAGGTTCTCTCCGCCCCTCCTCCGATCTGCAAACACATTTGGTCCTATACCGAGCTTTTGCTGAAATTGGAGGAATTGTTCACACGCATTCAACTTGGGCGACAGGTTGGGCTCAGGCTGGAAAAGGGATACCTGCTTTTGGTACAACACATGCCGATTATTTTTATGGTGACATCCCTTGTACAAGGGAAATGAAGGAAGCAGAAATTCGCGGAAGCTATGAGAGGGAAACGGGAAACGTAATCGCGGAAACGTTCGAGTTAGGAAATCCGATGCAGATGCCAGCCGTGCTTGTTCACGGTCATGCTCCTTTTACATGGGGACGCACTCCGAAAGAAGCCGTTTATCATGCAGTTGTCTTGGAAGAGGTAGCAAAAATGGCCTCTAATACAATCGGCTTAAACCCTCAAGCATCTGGAATTTCACAAACGCTACTCGATCGTCATTACTTGCGAAAGCATGGAGAACACGCCTATTACGGTCAAGAAGGGAAGTGATATAGAATGAGCAAGCGCTATACAATTGGAATCGATTATGGAACAGAGTCAGGCAGAGCGGTATTAATTGATTTAGCAGATGGAGCAGAAGTTGCTGAGCATGTTACGCCTTACGCCCATGGTGTAATGACTAAGCAATTGCCAAAAGGAGGGGTGATGCTGGAGCCTGAATGGGCCCTTCAACATCCTCGAGATTATATCGATGTGTTGGAGCAATCTGTTCCTAAAGTGCTGGCAGAGGCGGGGGTTCATCCAAGCGATGTAATCGGCATTGGCATCGATTTTACCGCATGTACAATGCTGCCAATTGATGAGGATGGGGAGCCCCTTTGCTTCCACACAGCTTTTGCAAACCGTCCCCATGCATGGGTGAAATTATGGAAACACCATGCAGCTCAGGATGAAGCAAATGAGATCAATCGAATCGGCGCAGAAAGAGGAGAAGCATTTCTTCAGCGCTATGGGGGCAAGTATTCATCAGAGTGGATGATCGCAAAGGTATGGCAAATTTTTAATGAGGACCGGCAATTATTTGATGAAGCGGATGCATTTCTTGAAGGCACCGACTGGGTGACCTCACAGATGACCGGAACGATTGTACGAAATAGCTGCACCGCGGGTTATAAAGCGATGTGGCACAAGCAGGACGGCTATCCTGAGGATGTTTTTTTTGAAGCGTTGCATCCTGATTTAAAGAGACTAACAGCAACAAAGTTACGAGGTGATATTCGTGCTCCAGGTGAGGCAGCGGGCAATTTGACGAAAGAAATGGCTGAGCGAATGGGACTCTTGCCCGGTATCGCTGTTGCTGTTGGCAATGTTGATGCACATGTTTCCGTACCGGCAACAGGGGTTGTAACTCCAGGAAAGCTTGTGATGGCGATGGGGACGTCCATTTGTCATCTCGTTCTTGCAGAAGAAGAGAAAGAAGTAGAGGGAATGTGTGGCGTAGTTGAAGACGGAATTGTCCCTGGCTACTTCGGCTATGAAGCAGGGCAATCGGCAGTTGGTGACATTTTTGCCTGGTTTATGGAGCATGGCGTCACGTCCGATCTAGTTGAGGAGGCGAAGCAGAAAAACATTCCGCTTCATGCGTTATTAGAAGAAAAAGCGGCTGCTTATCAGCCAGGTGAAACCGGTTTGCTCGCATTAGATTGGTGGAACGGAAACCGCTCAACATTGGTTGATACAAACTTATCAGGGATCATACTTGGAATGACGCTGCAAACAAAGTCAGAAGAAATTTACCGAACGTTGCTTGAAGCTACGGCATTTGGAACAAAGAAAATCATCGAGGCGTTTACGAAAGCGGGTGTTGAAATCAATGAACTAGTCGCCTGCGGTGGTTTACCGCAGAAAAACAACTTGTTAATGCAAATTTTTGCTGATATCACGAATCTAGAAATAAAAGTGGCAGCATCCAAACAAACGCCAGCGCTTGGAGCAGCCATGTATGCAAGCGTCGCAGCAGGTGAAGCGGTGGGTGGCTATGCAACGATTTTTGCAGCGGCAGAAAAGATGGCGCGTGTACAGGAAAGGTCCTACAAGCCTAATGCGGAACGGGCGCAAGTCTACAAAGAAATTTACAAGGAATACAGTAAACTTCATGATTATTTTGGAAAAGGAGAAAACGATGTGATGAAAACACTTCGTAGCTTGAGAGATAAAACAAAAGGAGGGGTTGTTCATGCTTAAACAAAAAACGTCACACTATTGGTTTATTGCTGGTAGTCAACCTTTATACGGGCAAAAAACGATTGATCAAGTCGCTGCTCATGCAGAAGAGATCGTCAATGGCATGAATGAGTTGTTGCCAGAACAGCTTATCTTAAAACCGGTGGCAACTTCGCCTGAACGTATTACTGCACTCTTGCGGGAAGCGAGTATGGATGAAAACTGTGCAGGAATTATTACGTGGATGCACACGTTTTCGCCGGCAAAGATGTGGATTGCGGGACTAAAAGAATTGACGAAACCGATGCTCCACTTACACACCCAGTACAATCGTGACATTCCGTGGTCAACGATTGATATGGATTTTATGAATTTAAATCAGTCGGCTCACGGTGATCGTGAATTTGGCTTTATGGTTTCAAGAATGGGAATAAACCGTAAGGTAATAGCGGGACACTGGCAGGATCCGAATGTCGCCAATCGAGTCGGTGATTGGATGAAAACCGTTCGCGCCTATCAAGAAAGCAAGCAATTAAAGGTTGCTCGTTTCGGTGACAATATGCGAGAGGTAGCGGTGACAGAAGGAGATAAGGTTGAGGCGCAAATTCAACTTGGCTGGTCTGTTTCCGGTTACGGTATTGGTGATTTAGTCGAAACAATTAAAGCCGTTAACGATCAAGCGATCGCCACGTTAATGGAAGAGTATCGTAGCCTGTACACATTCCATCCAGATGCGGACGTTCGCGCGATTGAAGAACAGGCACGAATTGAGCTTGGGCTTGAAACCTTTCTTGCACGAGGAAATTATCGCGCTTTTTCAACGACTTTCGAAGATTTACATGGAATGAGCCAGCTACCAGGACTGGCGGCACAGCGGCTAATGGCAAAAGGGTATGGTTTTGCTGGAGAAGGGGATTGGAAAACGGCCGCATTTTTGCGGGTACTTAAAGTGATGGCAGGTAACAGTGGAACGTCGTTTATGGAGGATTACACAAATCATTTAGAGCAAGGGAATGAACTGATCTTAGGCTCGCATATGCTGGAAGTATGCCCGACGATCGCAGCTGAAAAGCCGACGATTGTCGTAGAACCCCTTTCCATGGGCAACAAAGCGGACCCGGCAAGGCTTGTTTTCAAAGGCAAAGCAGGACGCGCCCTGAATGCAGCAATAATGGATGTCGGTTCTCGTTTTCGAATTGTCGCAAACGAAGTGGAAGCGGTGGAGAATCAGCAGGAGATGCCACTGCTTCCTGTAGCAAGTGTCTTGTGGAGACCACTTCCTTCGTTTTCAGAAGCAACGGAGGCATGGATCTATGCTGGCGGGGCACATCACACAGTGTTGTCATACGAGATTACGAAAGAACAACTGACTGATTGGTCAAGTCTAATGGGTGTGGAATGCCTTGTAATTGGAAAAGAGTCGAGTACAGAGCAAATACGCAAAGAGTTGTTCTGGAACGAGAAGTCTTATCGTTAAAGAGAACAATAGGAACGGAAGAATCGGTAAAAGAGGTAATAAAGTATCTACATCAATATGAAAACGCTTACTAATAAAATGAGGAGGGAATAGTATGAAAAAATACATTGGGAGTTTCGTCGTACTTGGTTGTGTTGTTTTTACAGGAGCATGTTCTGAGGAAGGATCAGGAGGAGGATCAGGGGAAGACAAAGGAACGATTGGAATTGCTATGCCAACTCAATCCTCTGAACGCTGGATTGCTGATGGCAATCACATGGTCTCGTATTTTGAAGACCTAGGCTATGAAACGGATCTACAATATGCTGAGGATGTCGTAGAAAATCAAGTTTCCCAGATTGAAAATATGATCACACGTGGTGTAGATGCACTTGTTATCGCTTCTGTTGACGGAGAAGCCTTAACAACAGTATTAGAATCAGCAAATGCACAAGAAATTCCGGTCATCTCCTATGACCGTCTCATTATGAATTCAGAGTTTGTCGATTACTATGCGACTTTCGATAATTTTGAAGTAGGTGTTCTGCAAGGTCAATACATTGTTGATGAGTTAGACCTAGAGAATGAAGAAGGACCATTTAACATTGAGTTATTTGGTGGCTCACCAGATGACAACAATGCCCATTTCTTCTTTAATGGAGCGATGTCTATCCTTCAACCCTATCTAGATGAAGGTAAATTAAATGTGCAAAGTGGTCAAACCGATTTTAATCAAATTGCCATTCTTCGTTGGGACGGTGCAGCTGCTCAGAGTAGAATGGATAATTTGTTAAGTTCTAACTATGGTGGTGGCGAAGACCTTGATGCTGTATTAGCACCAGCGGATTTATTAAGTATTGGTATTCTAGCATCACTAAAAAACTCTGGATTTACAGCCGATGATATGCCAATTTTGACAGGGCAAGATGCAGATATCCCTTCAGTGAATGCGATTATTGCAGGAGAACAAGCGATGACTGTTTTTAAAGATACACGAGTTCTTGCAGAGAAAGCTGTTGAAATGACAGAGGCGGTTCTGCAAGGTGATGAGCCTGATGTAAATGATACAGAAACATATGACAATAATTCCAAAGTGGTTCCTTCATTCCTGGAGACTCCCGTTGTTGTGACGAGCGATAACTATGAAGAAATCTTAATAGACAGTGGCTATTACGAGGCGGATCAGTTAAATCAATAAGGGCTATTGCGGTTTTCTCATGAGAGAGAACCGCCTTTATATAGGAGGTGACCGCAAATGGCGGACGTTCTTTTGGAAATGAAACAAATAACAAAGGAATTCCCTGGTGTTAAAGCGTTGGATCATGTGAATTTGATCGTAAAACAAGGGGAGATTCATGCTTTATGTGGAGAAAATGGAGCTGGTAAATCGACATTAATGAAAGTGTTAAGTGGTGTTTATCCGTTTGGTACATATAACGGTGAGATCTTTTTGAATAAAGAAACGTGTCAATTCAAAGATTTGAAGCAAAGTGAAGCGGAAGGAATTGTCATTATTCACCAGGAGCTTGCCTTAATTCCTGAGTTAAGCATCGCGGAAAATATCTTTCTAGGAAATGAGCGAAAGAAGTTTGGAGTCATTGATTGGGATGCGACTGCCAAAGAAACAAAATCCTTACTGAATAAAGTGAATTTAGAGGAGCCACATGATTCGCTTATTAAGCACATTGGCGTAGGGAAGCAGCAATTAGTAGAAATTGCGAAAGCATTAGCAAAAAAAGTAAAGCTACTCATCTTAGATGAACCAACTGCTTCATTAAATGAAACCGATAGTGAAAACCTTCTAAATCTGCTTGTAGAATTAAAAGAACAAGGTATTACTTCTATTATTATTTCTCACAAACTGAATGAGATTAGACAAGTTGCCGATGCTGTCACGATTTTACGCGATGGCAAGACAATTGAAACGTATGATCTAGAAGAAAAAGAGATTAGTGAAGATGACATTATTAAAGGAATGGTTGGTAGAAGTCTAACGAATCGCTATCCTCCGAGCCAATCAGAGATTGGCAATACTGTATTTTCAGTCGAAAAATGGAATGTGTATCATCCGGTTCAGCGAGAAAGACAGATTATCATCGACGCTACTTTTCATGTAAGGCGAGGAGAAATCGTTGGTATCGCTGGTCTAATGGGTGCTGGTCGAACGGAATTTGCCATGAGCATATTCGGCAAGGCTTACGGGACACAAATTACTGGAACGATTAAGAAAGACGGGAAAGTAATAGACATTCAGTCTGTCAGTGAAGCAATTAAGCAGGGTTTGGCATATGCAACGGAAGATCGGAAATCATACGGGCTCGTTTTGATGAACGACATTAAAGAAAACATCTCGTTGGCTAGTTTAAATAAGCTATCTTCACGCGCCATCATTGATGAGCAGAATGAAGTAAGGGTTGCTGAAGAATTTAAACGGAAATTGCATATAAAGACGCCGACAATTTTGCAAGAGACTGGTAAATTAAGCGGAGGAAATCAACAAAAGGTTGTCTTAAGTAAGTGGATTTTTTCTGATCCAGATGTTTTGTTTTTAGATGAACCTACTAGAGGGATTGATGTTGGAGCCAAATATGAAATCTATACGATTATCAGAGAGCTAGCAGCGACAGGGAAAGCGATCGTCCTTATTTCTTCAGAACTACCAGAATTGATGGGGATGTGTGATCGTGTATATGCGATGAATAAAGGTCAGATTACAGGCGAGCTCGATAAAGATGAGCTCTCACAAGAAAGATTAATGAAATTAATGACGAAAACAAGAGAGGTTTCCCCATGAAAGCGCTATTGAACGTCATCCAAAATAATGTACGTCAATACAGTATGACATTTGCGTTGTTGCTTATTATGATTTTATTTCAACTCTTAACAGATGGTATTTTACTACAGCCATTAAATATCACAAATTTGATCTTACAAAACAGTTATATTCTTATACTTGCTATCGGTATGGTGCTTATTATTATTACAGGTCATATTGATTTATCAGTAGGGTCGATTGCTGCTTTTATTGGAGCACTATCTGCTATCCTAATGATACAAATGAATCTTGACCCCATTTTATCTGTGTTAATTTGCTTATTGGTTGGTGCGTTAGTTGGTGCATGGCAAGGGTTTTGGGTTGCTTATGTGAAAATTCCTGCGTTTATTGTGACGCTTGCTGGAATGCTGATCTTCAGAGGAATCACGTTAATCATGTTGCAAGGGCAATCAATTGCACCATACCCTCCATCCTTTCAACGATTAAGTTCCGGTTTTCTTCCAGATGTGTTTAATGGATCTTCTTTGCACCTGTTATCTTTGTTAATTGGTGTGTTGCTTTGTGCCATTCTCATTTTTATTGAGTTGCGCGGGCGGAAGAGAAAACAAAACAACGGTACGGATGTGCTAAACCCGACATTATTCATTTTGAAGCTTGTTGGTATCGCAGCCGTTATTCTAGGCTTTACTTATATCTTGGCCAGCTATCGTGGAATTCCTTATATCCTCATCTTGTTAATTGCGTTAATTGCTTTTTACGCTTTTCTAACGAAGAAGACGGTCTTTGGTCGTCACATCTATGCAGTAGGTGGAAATGAAAAAGCCGCAGCTCTTTCCGGCATTAAAACGAAGCGCGTAACCTTTATGGTGTTTGTGAACATGGGTGTGCTCGCAGCCTTGTCCGGCTTGATCTTTGCTGCTCGATTAAATGCGGCAACACCACGTGCGGGAAATTTATTTGAACTAGACGCGATTGCTGCTGCTTTTATTGGTGGGGCATCTGCTTACGGAGGCGTTGGAACCGTCATTGGTGCGGTTGTTGGTGGACTTGTTATGGGTGTAATGAACAACGGGATGTCAATCTTAGGGCTTGGAATTGATTGGCAGCAAGCGATTAAGGGCCTTGTTCTCCTTGCTGCTGTTGCGTTTGACATAATGAATAAAAAGCGAGGGTGAAACAAACCATGTCATTTAAAGTTGCCTTTATCGGAGCCGGAAGCATTGGTTTTACTAGAACACTGTTACGGGATTTGCTCTCCGTTCCAGAATTCAAAGGGATTGAAATTGCCTTCACTGACATCAATGCCGAGAACTTAAAGATGGTAACGGCACTTTGTCAGCGAGATCTCAAAGGAAACGGCTTAAATATTGAAATCAAAGCAACCCTTGATCGTAGAGAGGCCCTGACGAACGCTCGTTATATCTTTTCAGTAGTGCGAATTGGTGGACTAGAAGCATTTGAACAGGACATTTCAATACCGCTAAATTATGGAATTGATCAGTGCGTTGGCGATACTTTAAGTGCTGGTGGAATTATGTACGGTCAAAGAGGTATTCAAGAAATGCTGGCGATCTGTAAAGATATTCGTGACGTAGCTGAGCCCAACTGTCTCTTATTGAATTATGCCAATCCGATGGCCATGTTAACTTGGGCGTGTCAAACATACGGAGGCGTAAATACTGTTGGCCTTTGTCACGGTGTACAAGGCGGACATAGGCAAATTGCAACGGTGTTCGATTTAGATAAAAAAGATGTCGATATTGTCTGTGCCGGAATTAACCATCAGACGTGGTATGTTCAAATTAAACACGAAGGAAAGGATTTAACGACTTCGCTACTAGGAGCATTTGAACAGCACCCCGAATACCAGCACACAGAAAAAGTAAGAATCGATATGCTTAAGCGATTTGGTTACTACAGCACTGAATCCAACGGACATCTGAGTGAATACGTGCCGTGGTATCGCAAACGTTCGGATGAGATCATTGATTGGATTGATTTAGGATCATGGATAAACGGAGAGACAGGTGGTTATCTGCGAGTTTGTACCGAGGGGCGAAACTAGTTTAAAGAAGATTTTCCTAACTGGATGAAGGAGCCTGTCCTTGAATACGGGAACGATCAGCGCGGCGAGGAGCACGGCTCTTACATTATTGAAGCACTTGAAACAGGGCGTATCTACCGTGGTCATTTTAATCGGATGAACAATGGTGTGATTACCAACCTCCCAGATGACTGTGTGATTGAAGCGCCAGGCTATGTTGATCGCAATGGAATCAATATGACCATTGTCGGGGATTTACCCCTCGGTTGCGCCGCTGTCTGCAGCGCAAGCGTTCAAGTTCAACGCTTAGCTGTCAAAGCAGCTATAACAGGAGACGACCAGCTTTTACGGCAAGCCTTCATGATGGACCCGCTGACAGGAGCCGTCTGTACACCACCGGAAATTTGGCAGCTTGTTGACGATCTATTAATTGCCCAAGAGAGATGGCTACCACAATACGAAAAAAGTATTGTAGCTGCAAAACAAAGACAACAAACTGAGCCTAGAATTCAAACAAAAGGATCAACTGGAGCAGCAAGATTTACGCCGAAAACGATTGAAGAATTAATGCTAAACCGGGGAGAAGCAGTGAGAAATGCACAAGCGGCTGATAAGGCGGTCGATCGGTCGTCGGGTACCACTTGAGTGTTGCAAAACGAAAAAGTAGAAGTAAAATCGCAAACGTCGATTTTACTTCTTTTTTTGGATTAAATGAATGGGAATGATAGCAAATAGCAGGCACCTTTACTTTTAGAAAATCAGTTGTTTTCGTTCAAGAGCCTGAGCCAAAGTAGAATGGATCGTAACGTCGGAGAAAGAGATGCCAAGCTGAACAGCTGTTTGTGCTATTTCTGGGCGTAACCCTGATAAAGACGTTTGAACACCAATAAGCTTTAACCCTTTAATAAGCTGGAATATTTGCTGTGCCACCATCGTATCTATAATGGGTACACCTGATAAGTCAATAAATAAGGTATCAATATATTGCTCCGAGCAATGTTGAAGTGTATGATCAAACATTACCTTTGCCCGGTGGGTATCAATTTCTCCTACAAGTGGCAATAAAGCTGTTTTTGGTGCCAGTTGAATAATAGGTGAACTTAATTCATCAATCATCTGCTTCTGAGCATTTAATTGATAGTCTGATTGTTTTTTGTTTTGCCTAGAAAACTCTAAAATGACCTCGTTAATTCCTTGTACGACAATTTCGTTCCAGCGATAAACATCTTTAAGTGAAACATATTCTTGTTTCATTGATTCGGCATAAGATAATATTAAATTCATATACTGTTGCTGTGTTCTAAAAAACTCACTCAAAATATTGTTAAAAGGCGTTCGTTGATGAGCGCGATCATTCGCAATTGATTCAATCCATTCTAAAAATTCGTCATCGTGAATACCGGCTTTACTCGGATTGAATAATTCAGTAAAAAGAGCGTGAAAAGCTCGATTTTGGTCCTTGAGCAATTCAATTTGTTGAGGATCAGAAGTGCTGTACACACCGTCTTGCGATTTGTCTAAAGACTTGTACCATTCTTCGGTTAGATCATTGGTTTTTGATTTTATATATGAATACAGTCCATCTGTTGGCAAAGGAAAGCCCCCTAAAGAGTAAGAAATTAATTCTAATGTCTATACCCACTTTCTATGAACAGTAAACCTATTTTTATGAAAATAAGAATAGGCGATGAAGTTTTATTAGAAAGAGGACCGTATGGGCAATATCGCTTCAGCCGGTCACTCCATCTAGCTACTCAGATTTCAACTATGTTGATAAAGATGAAGAATGGTTGCCTTTAGTATAAAATCGTAATGATAGAGAAATAAGTATAGGAATAACCAATTCAATTAATTCGATACGTTTTTTCGAATTCCTATTTTATCTCTTAAACGGCTTAACTCCATGAACCACTGCTTGTCCTTAGTGAGTAGTGCTAGTTCTTGTAAAGCTCTTATATCAGATTCTTTTAAACGAGCCTTGCTCGTTTGCAAATCGTCTTCATTTGCAAGAAGTGGTTGTTTGCCATTTAATACTCGTTGCTTTGTGTAGAATTGATACATCGTTTTAATCGGTTCATTTGAAGAGCTTGACGCAATGACTTTGGCTTCACTAATCCAACCTAATATACTCGTGCGACCGGCTTTATAAATCACCCATTCTCCATTTCCGAACATTCTATCAACTCCTTTAAATCATCGTATTCAAGTCTGAAGTTGAATATGTATTGCGAGCGTAAAAAAGTCGAGCTCGATTTCTTGAGCTCGACTTTTGCACTGTTAGCTGATTGTACAAATTTGAGATAGTGTAAATGTTCGTGTCTGTACACCATCTGTAAACACAACCGTACCATTCGCAAGGTTAAACCCAATAAATATTCCTGTGAATGTGCTCGTAGCTGTTGTAATTGTTACTGGTGTGTTAGCTGGTAAAGCTAGGACGGTATTTGCAATTGCCACTAAAGATTGACAGTTGGAACCTCTCGAAATTGGAAACGGAAAGAAGGGAAACCGACATGGATTTTGACACTGACAGTCACAATCATTTCGCTTTTCATTCTTTTTCTCATCGTGTGAACGAGACAAGTAATCCACCACCTTTTTGTAGGATACTGTAGACTATTCGCAGAAGTCGAAATAAGGTTGGATGATTCACCGAGACCAATCGCCCTTTTTCGTTTACCTCACTAAATTGAATGAACAATATGAAAAAGATGTACGTGGAAATAGGATAGCGATTACAAAAAGCGGTTACAATGAAAAACAGATACAAACCAATGGATTCAAAGTTCAAACTGTAGCTAAAACAATGATAAACTGGTATTATGAAAAGCACTAACCTTAGTATAAGGATAGAAAATGATCAGCGTTGTGAACTAGAAAGAGGGTATACTCATGGAAGATAATAGACAGTCAGAGGCTGTTTTTGTTATATTTGGGTCAACTGGAGATCTTGCAAAACGAAAATTGTTTCCATCTTTATACAATTTGTATGTAAAGGGCTTGCTATCAAATAAATTTGCTGTCATTGGACTAGGAAGAAGAGAGTGGAACGATGAAACACTAAGAGGTGTCGTTCAAGAGGCGCTGGAAGAATCCAATCAACAACTGGATAAGGTAGACTCCTTTCTTACTCATTTTTCTTACTTGTCGTTCGATGTAACGAACAAAGATTCTTATAAAGGCTTAAAGCAAGAAATCGAGAACAAAGAAAATAATTTCCAATTACCTGGAAACCGCATTTTTTACATGGCAATGGCGCCAGAATTTTTTGGTCAAATTGCTCAATCGATACATAATTATGGTTTAAAGGAAACAAATGGGTGGACAAGACTTGTCATCGAAAAGCCATTTGGAACAGATTTACAAACTGCCAAAGTGCTTAATAATGAAATTCGTGAAGCGTTTGCTGAAGATGAAATCTATCGAATTGATCATTATTTAGGAAAAGAAATGGTTCAAAATATACAAGTCATACGATTCGCAAATGCTATGTTTGCCCCGCTTTGGAATAACCGTCATATTGCTAATGTGCAAATAACTTCTAGTGAAAAGCTTGGTGTGGAGGGCCGTGGTGGTTATTATGAAAAATCCGGTGCTTTACGCGACATGGTACAAAACCATATGCTCCAAATGGTTTCCTTATTGGCTATGGACGTACCGTTACAATTAACAACAGACGAAATAAGAAGTGAAAAAATAAAGGTGCTCCGTGCACTGCGACTTATTACAAATGACAATATTGATGATACTGTTGTTCGCGCGCAGTATGACGAAGGTACCATTAATGGTCAACAGGTACCGGGTTATGTGGAGGAAGACAATGTCCATCCTCAATCTCATACAGAAACCTATGTAGCAGCTAAACTAATGATTGATAACCACGTATGGGCAGGTGTTCCTTTTTATATTCGAACAGGGAAACGAATGGCTGTAAAATCAACAAAAATCGTTGTTGAATTTAAAGAGATGCCCCTTAATCTTTATGCAAAGGAACATAAAGCAACAGGGCCGAACTTGCTTATTATTCACATTCAGCCAGACGAAGGCATTACGATTGTTTTGAATGGAAAAAAGATTGGCTCTGCCGACACAACGCCTGTTCATTTGGAATATCGTCATGATAGTGAAGACCGTATTAACACACCGGAAGCATATGAACGTTTGCTCTATGATTGCATGATGGGTGATGCAACAAACTTTGCTCACTGGGATGAAGTAAGTTTATCTTGGTCACTCGTCGACGCTATTTCAAATGCATGGAAAGAGTCTGCTCGTAAACCGGTGAATTATCGAGCAGGAACAATGGGTCCAAAAGAAGCAGATCAATTACTTGCAGGTGAAAATCACGCATGGTGGCCTGTTGAAGAAATGTAGGCAAATAAGCAAAATGGTGAGAAGGGGACGATAAGCCCCTTCTCTTTTTGTGGTTACGATTATCCGTAATACAAGCGGCTAAATATGGAATAGAACTGAGAACATTATCCTGATTTTGCTTCCTCTTTAATAAATCGGTTGTAATTTTTTTTCTATTCCTGTAGCATTGTCCATCCGTCATTTTATACAACTATAAAAAATAGTAAGAAGTAGATAAATTGAAATGGAATAAGAAAGGAGATCATTTGTTTAGTCCAACTGATTGGTTACGCTTGTTTATGGCAGCTCTGTTTATCCTTCCGATTGTCACGGTTATACGTGAATCGGGTTATTATTTGGCTGCTTCGCTCCTTAGAGGTGAAAATAAAAAACTGATTATTGGTAGTGGTCCTACGTTAATTAAGCTAAGAACGGTAGAGGTTAGACGTTATTTCTTTATGTACAGCTGGATGGAATACGATGAATTAAAGCCAGGGAACCGCTTTTGGCATGGTTTTATCTATGCTGCACCTATTATTACGACGGGAACGTTTGCGTTCCTTGTAAATTCCCTCGTTCTTGGTAGCGTTTTACCACCTAATATCTTTTGGACAACCTTTATTTTTTATTGCTTCTACTACATGCTTTTTGATGTTATTCCTGTTTATCTTCCAGATGGACAACCGACAAATGGTCGTGCAATATTTGACCTTATTTGGCACGGTGAGCGGTCAGATTTCAAAAAACTCAGAGAAGAAAACGAGTTGAAGACGGAAGAAAACAATGAACGAAGCAATACAGAGGCTCAAGAAGAAACCATGGAAAATCGAGATCGTGACGATGAAGAAAGAGACGATCATACAAATCCTGAATCAAGTGGAACAAGGGACAATACCGATTCAGACTCCAATAATGAGCGTAGTTTTACAGAATCCCAGGAACAAACGAAAGAAAATCGTGACCGAGATGAACGCGCAAGAGGAAATTATGCAGAACCAGATGCGTAACACTCTTGACAGATAAATCAGTATGCAGCAGTAGAGCAAAAAAAGCGCCGACCTCGGCGCTTTTTTGCTTGAATCGTAATGGACAGAACGAAATGGTCATTCTTGGAGAAAAGATGTTGGCGATATGCTTCATGTATAAGTGAAAACCACAGTGGACACATTCAACCTCCAAGGCTTACTTCGTTGATTATACCCAGTTTGTATGGAAAATGCCGTCTTTATCAATACGCTTATACGTGTGAGCGCCAAAATAATCACGTTGTGCCTGTAGCAAATTAGCTGGCAAACGTTCACTTCGGTAACTATCATAATACGCAATAGCGCTTGAAAAACTAGGGACAGGAACGCCATTTTCAACCGCAAGAGAAATGACTTTTCTTAATGAGCTTTGGTATGAAGAAGCAACGTTTTCAAAGTAAGGATCAAGCAGTAAATTTGCTAATTCTGGATTATTTGAGAAAGCTTCCGTAATTTTATGAAGGAACGCAGCACGAATAATACAGCCTCCCCGGAAAATACGAGCAACTTCTCCATATTGAATATTCCAATCTTGCTCATCTGACATAGCTTTTAATTGAGCGAAACCTTGTGCATAGGAAAGCACTTTACTAAAGAAAAGAGCTTTTCGAATCTCTTCAATTATCTCTTGTTTGTCGCCTGAATAAGGCGTTGTTTTAGGTCCAGAAAGCACTTTACTCGCTTGAATACGCTCTTCTTTTATCGCTGATAAGAAGCGGGCGAAAACCGATTCAGTAATGATAGATAAAGGAACACCTAGATCTAAGGCACTTTTGCTTGTCCACTTTCCGGTCCCTTTTTGACCTGCCGAATCAAGAATAACGTCAACGAGTGCTTGTCCTGTTTCTTCATCTTGTTTGGTGAAGATGTCTGCGGTTATTTCAATTAGATAGCTGTCAAGTTCGCCTTCGTTCCATTCTTTAAAGACGTGATGAAGTTCATCATTTGAAAGGCCAACAATCTCTTTTAATAGCGCATAGGATTCAGAAATGAGCTGCATATCTCCGTATTCGATTCCGTTATGCACCATTTTTACATAATGACCAGCACCGTTAGGTCCAATATATGTTGTACATGGTTCACCGTTTACTTTGGCAGAAATATCTTCAAACAGTGGACGAACGAGTTCATAGGCTTGTTTTTGCCCGCCTGGCATAATAGATGGTCCTTTTAGTGCGCCTTCCTCGCCACCTGATACACCAGCACCGATGAAATGAACACCACGCGCTTCGACGCGTTCAGATCGACGAATGGTATCCGTATAATACGTGTTACCTCCATCAATTAAAATGTCTTTTTCATCAAGTAAAGGAAGCAATGAATCAATGACAGAATCTGTTACTTCGCCAGCTTGAACCATGAGCATAATTTTGCGTGGCGTCTCTAATGAAGCAACAAGTTCCTCGAGGGAATAAGTCCCTACTAAATTTTTCTTTTTCTCTAAAGAAATAATTTGGTTTATTCGTTCTTCGGAAACATCGTATAAAGATACTCGATACCCTTTACTTTCAAAGTTAAGGGCTAAACTTCTTCCCATAACGCCAACACCAATAACACCGATATTTTGCTTCGTCATTTCGTACGTCCTTTCTCTATTGCTTACCTGTAGTCAAGGCATGATTCTCAAAAAAAAGCGATCATGCTCGAAGATTCGCTATGACCATACCACATGAAAGCGATTTCGAGCAAGCGGGGATTCTTACATTGCCGTTTTTGATGCTTTTATAATAATGTGACCAATTTTATCTTTATAGTTTGCCATCAATGACTGGTGTTGATGCATTTTTTCATAGAAGTGGGAGTGAATCGATTCGGACGGTCGCATATCGTTTCCTTTATCTGTTTCATCATTCTGCATCGATTCTGCTGTGTACATCTCCATTGTTTCAATAGTGCTAAAACCCGCTTTTGTTAATCGATCTATCCATTGATCCTGTGAAAAGAGTGAAGTAAACCCATAGGCGTTTTGCAGTACCAATCGCTCATCAGCTGATAAAGGCGCGAAACAAACGAGTTCATTCAGGTAAAGTTTGCCGCTTTTTTTTAATACGCGATATAGTTCGGCTAAAGCATGATCACTAGAGACAAAGCTTAATACGGATTCTGTTAGTGCGTAATCAACGTAGCTTGGCTTTAATGGAATCGCTTCTATAGAGGCTTGATGTAAATCAATAGATAAAAGGCTGTCAGTAAACCGTTGTTGTGCTTTTTTAATCATTAGAGGATGGCATTCAAGTGCAATCATCTCGCAATCAAATTGTTGTTTAATGTAGGCAGAAGTTTGACCAGTTCCACACCCGCAATCAAGAACAATCGATCTTTCATCAATGTTCATATCCATAATCATAGCGATCGATTTTTTAAAACCACCAGGGTGGGCGCTACCAATTCCAAAGGCGGCGAGCATATCGGTGTAGTTGGTCATACGAATCCTCCTCTTGTTTTTTATATCGTATGAACCGGTAGTGGTTTCGTGCTCTTTATGACCGTTATATTGTTACAAATACGTTACAAAAAGATTAAATGGACTGTAATAGGTATTAATTTAGGACAACAACGAGTAGGTATGGAACAGATTACAAGAAGGAGGCGTTCATTTGTTTATGAAGACTTCAGAGGCTTTTCGCCACCGTAACAAAAGTGGATTAATGGAAAATAAGGAAAAAGCAAATAAGGAGAGGTTCGTAATGAAATATATGATTAGTATGATTGCTACATTCCTAATGGGGGTACTATTTTTACTGCCAGAACATACATATGCAACAGCTGTGCAAACGTTTGAATCATATGAAGAAAGTGAACGAGTAGAGTGGCTACAAAACCAATTAGTTGAGCAAGATTTTTTAAAAGAAGAGCATATCTCCTCCATTTTAGATGAGGCAACTGTTGAAGCGGTGAAAGCCTATCAAGAAGAGCATGGCTTAAGTGTAGACGGCATTGTTGGTAAGCAAACGCTAGGTGCTTTAGAAGTATTGCAAGAGGGGAGCGAGGGATCGCTGGTGGAAGCTTTGCAAAAAAAGCTACAAGAGTTAAATTAT
The DNA here is from genome assembly GCF_004375095.1 of Shouchella oshimensis. Taxonomy (NCBI): domain Bacteria; kingdom Bacillati; phylum Bacillota; class Bacilli; order Caryophanales; family Bacillaceae; genus Shouchella; species Shouchella oshimensis. The sequence goes on from NZ_SNUX01000003.1 coordinate 714,080, forward strand.
TATAGTAGTTCAATTGATGGTCAGTTCGGCCCTCTTACCACACAAGCAGTGATTGCTTTCCAGCAAGCAAATCATTTACTTGTAGACGGCATCGCAGGACCAGAAACACATGCGCATCTTTATTACAATCAAACAAAGGTAGCCAATGTTGTTGAATCACCGGCGACTTCTAAGGGGCAGAAAGAACAAATTGCACAAGCAGAACAAAATGAAGATACGACTAGTAGTGAGGACGAACAAGTAGAAGTTACAACGGAAGCAGAAGTAAACCATCAAGAGCAAGAAACTGCGAATGTAGAAGAAGAGACAACGACTGTGGAGGAAGAAGTGACTACGTCTGTCAACGAGTCTGCAGGTCAAACTATGACCATGGAAGCGACAGCATATACAGCTTATTGTGAAGGATGTTCAGGTGTTACGAGAACAGGTATTGATTTACGGGCGAATCCAAACCAAAAAGTAGTTGCTGTTGACCCCAATGTTATTCCTCTCGGTAGCAGGGTTTATGTAGAAGGCTATGGTGAGGCTATTGCAGGAGACACAGGCGGAGCGATAAAAGGTCATAAGATTGATTTATACGTGCAAACGAAAGATGAAGCCTTTCAATTTGGACGTCAAAACGTACAGGTGACCGTCTTAAATTAAACAAGTAAGAAGCTGCAGAAACGACTGCAGCTTCTTTTGATTTACATTGCAGCTGGTTCAACATGAACAGTTGTTTCTGTTACATCATGATGATCTCGAAGCGTTTTTTCAATAAGGTCGGCAATGTCATGGCTAGTGCGAACGGTCATAGATGGCATAACGGAAATCGTTACATCAACGTAAATGGTTGAACCAACTTGTCTTGCTTTAATGTTCAATACATCTTCCACACCGTCAATCGTTAAAACGGTTGATGTAAAGGGTTGGAGTGCTTCTTCACTAAATCCATCTGTCAACGAGTGACTTGCTTCTTTAAAAATGGACCAGGCCGTATAACAAATAATAAGACCAATTAAAAAAGCCATTAAAGGATCAATCCAGCTCAAATGAAGATGAGACCCTACAATTCCAATGACAACACCAATACTGACTAGGGCATCATTCTTATTATCTTGTGAAGCCGCTTTTAATGCTTGGCTATTAATTTTATCTGCTAACTTCCGGTTATAGCGATAGACAAAAAGCATAACAATTGCACTAAAGCCAGCTACCCAGGCAGTAATTAAACTAGGTGCTTCAACTCGTTCATTTGCAAACAGCGTTGTACCGGCACTTAGTAAGACTTGTAAACCGATAACCGCCATAATAAACGAAGCTAGGAGTGCTGCGATATGTTCAGCTCGGAAATGACCATATGGGTGGTCATGATCAGGTGGCTTCTGGGAGATACGCAAACCAACTAATACAGCTACGGAAACAATAATGTCAGCAGCATTGTTGTAGCCGTCTGCCACGAGGGCTTGTGACAAAAAGAGGTAACCAATGATTAGTTTTAAGCTAGCCAAGAAAAGGTATGTGCCAATACTTAACCATGCCCCACCCTCACCTTTACGCAATTCCTCGTATCGTCTCATGTTTCATCCCTTCTTTAGTGCATACTTAGTGTTTGTTTGTAATGTTTAAACTGTTTGAAAATACAAATTCATGTTATAGTTATATGATAAAAAATCCTATTTTGATTTAGTATGGACAAAGATACTTATTTTATAAGGAGTAAGAAAGGGAGCTTTTTTATGTCAGAACATACGCTAGAAGTTATGAAATGTACCCACGAAAAGCAAAAACCAGATCCAGATTCTCTTGTTTTCGGAACTGTTTTTACAGATCATATGTTTATTATGGATTACTCTGAAGAGAAGGGGTGGTATAGCCCACGTATTATTCCATACCAGCCTTTAACCCTTGATCCAGCTTCAATGGTATTTCATTATGGACAAACTGTTTTTGAAGGCTTAAAAGCGTATCGTTCGAAAGAAGACGGAACCATTCGTTTATTTCGACCGGATATGAATATTAAACGTCTTAATCGTTCTAGTGAAAGGTTAACGATTCCACCTGTTGATGAAGAACAATTATTAAGTTATTTAAAAGAATTGTTGATCATTGATAAAAAGTGGATTCCTGAAAAAGAAGGGACTTCTCTTTATATCCGTCCATTTATTATTTCAACAGAACCGAATTTAAGTGTGGCTCCTTCTCAGTCGTATAAACTAATGGTGATTTTATCCCCAGTAGGTGCTTATTACAAAGAAGGGATGTCACCAGTTAGTATTTTAGTCGAGGAACGCTATACTCGTGCTGCACCTGGAGGAACCGGTACAGCAAAAACAGCCGGCAACTACTCCTCTGCATATAAAGCCCAGGAGCGCGCGACAGCTAAGCAAAAGGCGCAAGTATTATGGCTAGATGCAAGTGAAAAGAAATACGTCGAAGAAGTCGGAAGCATGAATGTATTCTTTAAAATTAATGGCGAGATTGTGACTCCTAAGTTAAACGATAGTATTCTTGATGGTGTTACGCGAAATAGTGTCATTCAAGTGCTAAAAGACTGGGGATTAACTGTAAAAGAACAGCAAGTTGAAATAGAAGAAATCTTTCGAGCTCATCGAGATGGGATCTTAGAAGAAGTGTTTGGAACCGGTACTGCTGCGGTTATTTCTCCAGTTGGACAATTAGAATGGAACGATGAAAACATTACCATCCATCATAATAAAACGGGTCCTTTAGCTCAAAAACTATACAATTACTTAACAGATCTACACGTTGGAAAAGAAGAAGATCGTTTCGGTTGGATTGTTGAAATTGATAACGATTAATGGGTAAAGCGAGGGAACCAATGATAAAAGCTGTATTTCTGGATTTAGACGATACATTGCTTTGGGATAAAAAAAGTATCGCCTTAGCATTTAAGCAAACGTGTTTACAAGCAGCTATTGAAAAAGAACTCGATCCAAACGAACTCGAGATGTGTGTAAGGGAAGAAGCAAGAAGACTTTATCAGTCCTATGAAACGTATCCTTTCACAGTAAACATTGGGATTAATCCATTTGAAGGATTATGGGGCAGCTTTCGTGATGAAGAGAAAGGCTTTAAAGCGTTAAGAGAGATTGCACCGGTTTATCAAAAAGCAGCATGGCATGAAGGGTTGAAAAAAGTGGGCATTGACAACGAAGCGTTTGCCCAACATCTAGCAAATGTATTTCCGGTGGAGCGTCGTAAACATCCGGTTGTCTATGACGACACGTTTTCCACATTAAATGCTTTGAAGGATAAAGTTCATCTTGTGTTACTGACTAATGGCTCACCAGATTTACAAAATACAAAGCTAGAATTAACACCCGAGCTTGTGCCCTATTTTGATCATATTCTTATATCTGGGTCATTTGGAAGAGGGAAACCTGACGTTCTAATGTTTGAGGAAGCCTTACATCGACTGGAGCTAGAACCCCACGAAGCCATAATGGTTGGTGATAACCTTCATACAGATATTAAAGGTGCAAATGCAAGTGGCATTCCATCTGTGTGGCTGAATCGAGAGAACCAAGCAAATGAAACGAGTATCCATGCTACCTATATGATTGAATCGCTGGAAGAGTTAGTTCGTTTAGAGAAAGTGAAACATTCCCTTGATAAAGCTTCACGAATATGATCTAATTAGCTTAACAAAAATTATAAAATCCACTAGGGGTGCGAAAAGCTGAGAGAGGATAAATCCTTAACCCTTTACCTGATCTAGATAATGCTAGCGAAGGGAAGTGCGATATGTAAACCAATTGGTTGTTAAAAGTCTAGCCAGTTTATTTGCATGCGTCGTTCCGTCGTTTAGATGGAACGTTTTTTGTGTTCATAGTGGTGGATAGGAGTCAAAATGAAAAAGAAGAATAGGCTGACGTTAGTTGATATTATTGTGACAGTTATGATTGCCACAGTGTTTGCGGTTGTTTACCGATTATGGAGTCCTGTTACAGACGTTGTTGGATTATTTGGTTTACAACTGGAGCAGCTTATCTATGGGATGTGGTTTATTGCAGGGACAATAGCGGCTTTAATTATTAAAAAACCGTTTGTAGCTTTAATTGCTGAAACGGCTGCGGCATCTGGAGAATTTATCGCAGGCTCTCCGTATGGTGGCATATTGCTTATCTATGGCATTCTCCAAGGAATCGGTATGGAGTTAGCCTTTGCACTCTTCCGTTATAAAGTGTACTCCATTTGGACTGCCATGCTAGGTGGTGTGTTTGCAAGTTTTGCTTCAATTGGATTAGATTTCTTATATGCCAACATTGGTCAACTGACAACGTGGGCGCTCGTTGTGCGAATAAGTTTACGAACGATTGGTGCCATTCTCATTACAGGTGTTTTAGCTGCTAAACTGGTACAAGCATTGCAAAAGACAGGGGTTCTGGATTCGTTTGGATCACATCATAAAGGAAGGCCGTTTTCATGAATGCGCATCAACCAATTGTATTAAAGGAGCTCACTGTACGAGATCAACAGAGTGGGAAACTCATTTTAGATCGAGTTTCCTGCACAATTAAACCAGGTGAAAAGGTCTTAATTGTAGGGCCAAGTGGTGCAGGGAAATCGACTTTGTTACAAGTAATTGCTAAACTTCTCGAGACAACGAACCAGTTTGAAGTAAATGCTGATTTGTATCAAGTCCCACCGTGCAGCTACGTCTTTCAAGATCCGGACTCACAGTTTTGTATGCCTTATGTAGATGAAGAGCTTGCATTTATGTTGGAAAATCAGCAAGTCGCTTCAGAGGACATGCTCGCCATTATAAAAAGAATGCTCACAACGGTTGGTTTACAAAAGGATCAGCCTCATACAGCGATCCAAACATTATCTATGGGAATGAAGCAGCGATTGGCTTTAGCTTCAGCCATGCTCCATGATCAAGAATGTATGTTGTTAGACGAGCCTTCTGCTTTGCTTGATCCTGATGGGGCAGTTCAATTATGGAATGAAGTGGCGAAACATGCTGAAGGAAAGACCGTTGTAGCCGTTGAGCACCGAATTACAGAGGCACTCCCACATATGGATCGAGTTCTACTCTTTAATCATCGAGGGCAGCTAGTAGCGGATTCAAAGGCTAGTGTTTTCTTTAACGAGTATCGAAAAGAAGTAATAGCTGCTGGGATCTGGCATCCACATTCGTGGGAGGACTACGCAAGAGAAAAAACGGTTACTCGCCGTTTCAAACAGCCAAAAGAGGTGCTAGCGCTTAACGATTGGCAGCTTTTAAGACAAAAAAAACCACTTGTTACCGTTAAGGAAGCGACTGTATATGAGAACGATTGGATTTGTATAACTGGGGTGAATGGTGCAGGCAAATCATCGCTGCTTTATGGATTAATGAATTTACTTCACCATAAAGGTCAATACACATTAAACGGTGAACTCGTACATCGGAAAGAGCATGTATCAGATCGAATTAACTTTGTATTTCAACATCCAGAATTTCAATTTGTTACAACCAATGTGGAAGAAGAATTGCTCTTTTCAGCAACGAATGCCGACGAAAAAGCCCTAGTAAAGACAATTCTACAGCGGTTCGGGCTTTCTGAATACTGTACTGTTCATCCATACAGGCTTTCTGTTGGTCAAAAAAGACGACTAAGCGTAGCGACAGCGTTTGTTCATTCAAAACCATTTCTTTTTCTTGATGAACCTACGTTTGGTCAGGATGCGTACCATACGTTTGCGTTGCTCGATTTAATGGAGGACTTTCGTCAATCAGGTGGCACAATCGTGATGGTTACACATGATAAAACGCTCGTTCGTCTGTTTGCGACACAAGAATGGCATGTAAAAAATGGAGCACTTATTCCGAGTGAAAGGAGGCAACTTGAAGGTGTACTCGCTACATGATACATTTCTCACAAGCATTAATCCAACAGTTAAACTTCTTTGTTTGCTTGCGCTGTTTTTTGTCATTGTGCTCATTCACAATCCAAATGTATTATTCTTTATGGTGGTATGTGGCCTTCTCGTTACAGTCTTTTTTTCAGGGCATCCTAAACGATATGTACTTTTATATGTTGCATCATTTGTTCTGTTATTTGTCTCTGCTTCAACAACAATGATGTTCTTTGGACAAGGTGAAACCACTTGGGTAAAATGGGGGCTACTTCATATTACAGAGGAAAGCTTCTATACAGGTCTTCATCTAGGCATACGAGCAACTTTATTTGCAACTCTTGGTTTACTATTTCTTCTAACGACAAAGCCTGTACTCTTATTTTATTCTCTGATGCAGCAGCTTAAGCTACCACCAACGTTTGCTTATGCCTTTTTAGCGGCGGTGCGAATGCTACCGATTATGGTAGGGGAGTTCCAAACGCTTCGTCATGCTTATCAAATTAGAAATGCAAAACAAAAGCCAGGAGGAAAACGTCTGTATCGAGCGGTATCCTTTTATGTTATACCGTTACTAACTCAGGCGATTCGACGAGCACAGAAACTAGCGGTGGCGATGGAAGCAAAGCAGTTTACCCAAGAAAAACGAACATTTTATTATCCTATGTCGTACCGTTGGGTCGATGGGCAATTTCTTTTGTTGTTGGTCGTCTTCATTGGTGTGAGTTATACGCTAGGTCAATTGCTACCAATTGTCCCAACATCAGACATTCGACTTAGTTAATAGGAAAGGAAGGTTTTATGTCTGTTGAAAGAATGCCAGCCCATTTTTATGCTCAGTCAACAATCGATTTAGCAAAAGCACTTATCGGAAATTATTTAGTTCATTTTCTTAATGGAGAGCTTCTGGTGGGTAGAATTACCGAAACAGAAGCATATTTAGGTGTTTTGGATCGAGCCTGTCATAGTTACGGCAGAAAGCAAACCAAACGTACTCGTATTTTGTACGAGGACCCGGGACATGTTTATACGTATACGATGCATACGCATTGTCTATTAAATGTCGTTGCAGAAAGAAGTGGTCAGCCTGAAGCCGTGCTCATTCGAGGCATTGAGCCTGTATGCGGAATTAAAAAAATGGAATCTTTAAGAGGGAAATCTGCTCAGGACAAACAGTTTGCAAATGGACCAGGAAAATTAACACAAGCAATGGGTATTTCAATGAACGCCTATGGAGAGTCGTTTATAGATGGTCCGCTTTATATTGGTTATAACGGGCAAAAAAATGGAGTACCAGTAGCGACGAGGCGAATTGGGATTGAGAACACAGGACAAGCAAAGTACTTCCCTTTTCGCTTTATCGAAAACAAATAAAAAAACGTACAAGCTTTGCATAAAAATGGAGCTTGTACGTTTTTTAATAGTTTTAAATGGTTGTGCGTAATTCCCAAAGCTCTGGAAAGAAGTAGTCGTCGAGCACAGCTTTTAAATAATGAACGCCTGCGGAGCCTCCTGTACCTGACTTCATTCCAATAATTCGCTCGACGGTTTTTAAATGTCGAAATCGCCATTGCTGATGCCAGTCTTCGAGATCAACGAGCTTTTCGGCGAGCTGGTAAAGATTCCAATAGCGGTTCGATTGTTGATAAACGATTTGCCATGCGTCTCGAACCGAATCCGTTGACTGATGGCTTTTTGTTACATCTCTTTCTAGTATGGTTTTATCGGAAAATAACCCTGCCCGTGCAAGGGCTTGAATGGCCTCATCGTAAAGAGTAGGCTTCTCGTAATCTGCTTGTAACCCTGCTAAGATGGTCGGCTCATTTTCATAGATTTTTAAGATATGGGGCGTTTTTTTGCCCAATAGGAACTCGAGTTGACGGTGTTGATAGGATTGAAAGCCAGACGCTTGTCCTAGACTATCTCGAAATTCAACATATTCACTTGGTGTCAATGTAGCGAGAACATCCCACGCTTGAATAATTTGTGCTTGGGTTTTTGAAACGCGAGCAAGCTGTTTAAAGGCAGGTTGAAATTGATCTTGTTGCAAGGAGGTAATCGCACCACGTATTTCGTGGAGCATTAACTTCATCCACAATTCACTTACTTGATGAATCACTATAAACAACATTTCATCGTGATGATCAGACAGTCGCTTTTGACTATTTAAAATCGGTTCAAGCTGCAAATAATCACTGTAGGTCATTTTATCTTTAAAGTCTGTATAAGCAGATTGGCTATTGTTTGTCATGGTCAATCACTCTCCAAAGGTTTAATAATGGCACGTACTGGGCTGCCATCACCGCCAACAATGCGAAGAGGTAGGGCAATAAATTCATATAAGCCAGCCTCCACATGATCAAGCATCAGGTTTTCAATAATGGCGATATTGGCTTTGCCGAGACTATGATGGCCGACTAAGTCTTTACTGGTTAATGGGTCAACACTCGGGACATCCACGCCTAATAAAGAAACACCTTTCTTCAGTAAATAATTTGCTCCATCTTCTGTAACGTATGGAATATCTGTTGGAAAAACAGTTGAATCCGTTTTCGATTTTGTTTTAATAAGTAGGCGTCTGACACCGGTTAAATCATACGTTTTAAGTAAAGCTTGATTAATGGTTTGTACCCCAATGGCAGTAATCATAAGAGCTGGTCCTACATACGTCTCTAACGGTAGTGCATCAATGGTTGCCCCTGTCTCGTGATAATGAAACGGTGCATCAGCATGAGTACCTGTGTGAGTACTAGTCGTAATTTCACCTATATTCACCGACCCTGTTTCTTCCATAGGTGCCGATAATGTGTAGGAGAAAGGTGTGTCGCCTGGCCAATGAGCAATACCGTTATGTAGTGGCATTGTAATATCAATCCAACCCATCTATGCAATCACTCCTCGTTTGTTTTCAAATTGTAGATACGTTTTATTTTTCATGATGGCTGCAAGGGTTTGTGCAGTCTTATAAACATCTGTAAATGAATTATAGAGGGCAACAGGTGCAATGCGGACACCGTTCGGACTGCGAAAATCAGGAATAATACCATGGGATTTAAGTGCTTTACATATGCGTGCAGCTTCTGGATGCTCGAGAAGAAGATGCCCTCCGCGCTCCTTATCATGCACAGGTGTCGAAATTGTAAACGACTGAGTGTCTGGTAGCTGGTTTAATAGATAACGTAAATAATGGGTGAGTGCCAAGGATTTCTTTCGAATGGCCTCTATGCCAACTTCAGTAAACATGTCTAACGAGCCAATGAGTGGTGCCATGGATAAAAGGTGAGGCGTTCCCAGCTGGTACGATCCTACAGATGCACTTTTATGAAACAGCGGGCTCATATCGAATTGTTTTGACTTATCAGAACCAAACCAGCCTCTAAGGCCAGGCAATGCGGTGTGATGCTTTTCATGAACAAATAAACCGCCAACACTACCGGGCCCGCCATTTAAATGCTTATACGTGCACCAGAAAGCAAAATCAACATCCCATTGCTTGAGTTGATGAGGGACAGAGCCAATAGAATGGCAAAGATCAAAGCCAATTAAAATTCCTTTATCATGGGCTGCCTTTGTTAATCGTTCAAGAGATAATAGCTGTCCGCTTCGATAGAGTACACTTGAAAGAATAACTACTGCAACGTCATTATCAAATGAGGCAATGATCTCTTCCTCAGATAATGTATGACCGTCTTGACTCTCAATTAAACGGAGTCCTTCCTTATGAGAGATGCTATGAAGATCAAGATGTGAATGAATGGCGTAAAGATCTGTCGGAAAGCTAAGGGCTTCACTCACAATAACGTAACGGTCAGCTGTTGGTTGATAAAACGTTGCAAGTAATTGATGAAGATTGATCGTTGTTGAGCCCATTGCTAACACTTCTTCTGCTGATGCACCAATCAATGGAGCCATTGACGAACCTAATTTCTCAGAAAGAGTGAACCAAGGGTATTGACCATCTGTCCATCCATCAATTCCATATGTTTTCCAATCTTCAAGCACTTGTAGAACCGTCTGCTCAGCTCTCTTGCTTAGTAGCCCTAATGAATTGCCATCCATATAGATGGTGTCTTTATTAAGATAAAACTCTTTTTGATAAGGAGCTAGGGCATCAGTTGCATCGAGTCTCGCTGCATACTGCTTTGAAGTGTCCATCTATTCACGTCCTTGTTCACAAAATGTATAACTCTAGTTAAACGTATCAAAATCCTATTCAATTGAACAGTAGTAATTAGCGGAGAACGTTAAATATGTGCGTTTCCTGCGCTCCTTACGTCTAATCGAATTCTATCCACCTCACATAGAGTAGTTACATAGAATGTATGGAGGTGAAGAAATGATGTCAACCACATTCTCTGTGGTATTTCGTTCAAAAATAAAACAAAAGGAAGAAACGATTCTAGTACCGTCTTTTTTGAAAAAATGGTTCAGTCATAACCAAGTACAGCTAACATATGGACTCGCGTCTCGTAATCTCACAATCTCTTATTTTGATGAGAGAGAAAATGATTCGCCTTCCATCTACGTTCATAAAAATGTACAAAAAGAATTAGCTCTTCATAAAAAAGAGCGTTATCAAGTGAGGGTGAAGCAGGGCGAACTAACCATTGGTCCCTATATTGGATTATTACTAGGCGATCAACCATTGAATTATACCGCTGCATTCATGAAAGAACATTATGAAGAAAGAATGAAATTACAAACTCAACTCGGCGTAAGAGTAGCTGCTTTTTCAATCAAATGGGTCAACCTAGAACAAGCGAAAACAAAGGCACTAACGTACTGTGTAGAAACAAAAAAATGGAAAGAAGAAGTAGTACCAATTCCTAAGATTATTTATAGACGTCATTTGCGACAAGAGGAATTTCATTCATTCAAAGAGACTATAAGACAAAAAGGTGGAACGATCTTTAATTCAAATCGACCAGATAAATGGGAACTTCATGCCCACTTTAATGAAGATAGCACGTTAAAGCGTGTTTTGCCTAAGACAGAAAAGTGGACAAAGGAAGATCAGTTAGAACGTTGGTTACAGGAAAAGCCGAAATTTGTATTAAAGCCAATTTTAAATTCCCAAGGTCGGGGTATTTATATGATTTCGAAATTAAAACAGGGGAACCAGTATCTCGTTTATGATTACGCCAAGACCGATCAAGCAATTAAACGAAAGCTAACCAAAAAAGCACTAATACGATTTTTTCATAAGCGCAAATTACGTTCAAAAGACTATATCATACAGGAATGGATTGCTTTAAAGAGATGGGAGTCACGACCATTTGATGTCAGGGTATTTTTACAAAAAGAAACGGCTAATTGGCAAGTGAATGGAATTGAGTGTCGACAAGCTCAAGCGAAGCAGCTTATTACCAATTTTTCAAAAGGGGGGAGAGTTCTTCCGCTTAGCGACATTTTTGGTGGACACACAAAAGCAATGGAAGCAGAAATTGAACAATTGTGTATAGAAATAGCGGATAAAATTGAATCGATTTATCGGAATGATCATTTTGCTGAATTAGGAATTGACCTTGCTTTTGATGTAAAGCAAAAGCGTTTTGTTCTTATCGAGGTCAACTTTCGGCCAGGATACAAAGGGCTTAAACTGTTTGATGAAGATGCTTATTATCGAGTTGCATGGTCACCGTTTAAGTATGCCGCAAAAATGGAAGGGTTTTAAGCAAAATAAACTCTGGGGAATTCCCCAGAGTTTATTCATGTGTAGCATTTACTTGTAACATTCCTTCTTTCAGTATCACGTCTATATGCGTAATGTCGCCATCTTCAATAAGAAGTTCGGTAATATCGTCTTCAATTGTATCTTGAATAACGCGGCGTAATGGTCTTGCGCCAAAAGAAGGGTGATAGCCTTTTTTCGCTAGTTCTCGTTTTGCGTCATCACTTACATGAATCGTCAAGTTTAGCTCATCTAAGCGACTACGAAGGTCATCTAACATGACATCAACAATTTGAATTAAATCGTTTTCTGTTAGTTGATTAAACTCAATCAATGCATCAAAACGGTTTAGGAATTCTGGCTTAAAGTAGTCATGCAGACTCTCAAGAATGCCAATCGTTTTACTTTGTTCAGCGTTAAAGCCAAGTGAACGAGAAGGGGACCCAACGCCTGCATTGGATGTCATAATGACCATAGTATCTTTAAACGAAACGACTCGACCTTGACTGTCTGTTAAACGACCATCCTCCATAATTTGCAAGAACATATGTTGCACATCAGGATGGGCCTTTTCAATTTCGTCTAACAAGATGATACTGTACGGATTGCGGCGAACTTGCTCCGTTAATTGACCACCTTCTTCATGTCCTACATAACCTGGAGGTGAGCCGATTAATTTAGAGACTGCGTGTTTTTCCATAAACTCACTCATATCAAGGCGAATCATATTTTCTTTATTTCCATATACTTCTTCAGCTAATTGCTTCGTTAACTCGGTTTTACCAACTCCAGTAGGTCCAACGAAGAGAAAGCTAATAGGGCGATTGCCTTGCTTCAAACCAGCGCGGCTACGTTTGACCGCTTTCGCTGTTTTTGAAACTGCATCTTCCTGTCCAATGACTTTACTAGCGAGACGGCTTGTTAAATCACGCATTTTTTGCTGCTCATCTTTTTGGAGTTTCTGAACAGGGATACCTGTTTGTTTTTCAATTAATGCTTGAATGTCTTCGATTTTAACGCTAATCGGTGTTAAGTTTGATTCCGTTTCTTTCAATTTCTCTTTAATGGCATTTTCCTCATCACGTAACGTAGCTGCTTGTTCGTATTGTTCATTTTTAGTAGCGGCGTGTTTACGTGCGCGAACATCATTTAAGCGCTTTTCAAGTGACGCTTTATCTTCATGTTCAATAGAAAGGGACAAGCGAGATCCAACTTCATCAAGTAAGTCAATTGCTTTATCTGGCAAGAAACGATCTTGAATATAGCGGTTTGAAAGGCTTACTGTTGCACGTAGTACCTCGTCTGAATAGGCTACACCATGATACGCTTCGTAGACTGATTTCAAGCCTTTTAAAATCTCGTATGCTTGCTCTTCTGTCGGCTCTTTAACAGTTACTGGTTGGAAGCGACGTTCAAGGGCGGCATCCTTTTCAATCTTACGGTATTCATTTAATGTTGTAGCACCGATTAACTGCATTTGCCCACGTGCAAGTGCTGGTTTTAATAGGTTGCTTGCATCCATATTCCCTTCACCAGAAGCACCAGCACCAACGAGCATATGAAGCTCATCAATAAATAGAATGATCTCTTCACGTTGAGATACTTCATCAATTAATTGCTGCATGCGTTCTTCAAATTGACCTCGATAGCTTGTTCCAGCAACGAGAGAAGCAAAATCTAAAGAAAAGATTTGTTTATTTAGTAATTTGGCAGGTGCATTTCCTTTTGAGATGCGTAGTGCTAAGCCTTCAGCAATTGCTGTTTTCCCAACACCGGCTTCACCGATTAGTACTGGATTGTTTTTAGTTCGGCGACTGAGAACTTGAATGACTCGTTCTACTTCTTGGTCCCGCCCGATAACAGGGTCAATGTTTCCGTTCTCTGCTTCATAGGTCAGATTGTGTCCAAATTGAGTTAAAAAGCTATCTTTCTCATGTTGTTGTTCTTTTATTTGTGTATGATGAGGCTGTTGTTCTTGCCCGTCCATAAATGATTGAAAAAAGGATTGCGTTGGGGCAGCCTGACCATGTACTTGTCGTAACTCTTGTAAACACGTTTCACATAAGATCATCTGTTTTTTGTGTTGATTTACAACAAGGTTTAATGATACCGTGGCATCATTTGTTTGACAGTGTTGACATTTCATCTTCCATTACCCCCAAATATTTTTGACTTTGACTATATTTGACCATTTGGTGTATAAGAAACAGCTATCGCAAAGGAGTAGCTGTTTTATATAGACTTATTATAACTGATCAAACGATATTGTTCAACCATTATCGACTTTTTAGGTCAAATATGATCAGTAAATATACTTTATCATTCGATCATATTCGTGTCAATCATTGATTAAAAATAGTCAGAGAACCAAGGTTGATTGTCTGGAATTAACTCTTCTAAATAGCTAATCGTTGCATTCGTTGCTTCGATACGCCCGATTTCTTTCAAGTCTTTCGCTCGCTTGTAGTTAAGCAAAAGGGTGACGAGGGTCTGAATATCAAGAGATGCATCAACAGGTGTATCCTCACTCACTCGTTCCACTTTTTGACCATTTTCAAACGTCAGTTTAAATACGTCTTGATTCCATTCAAGCATAGGATCGTTAACCTTTAAAACAATCGCTTGCTTTGCATAAGAAGTAAAGGGAAAACCACGTAAAAATTCTTCAACATCAACAATTCGCGCCATGTAATAGGGAGAGATTTTTTCTTCAATTTCTCCGTCTTCAAGAAAGAATGAGAGTGGTTCATTGGCAAAAATCTTTCCTTTTACATAATAAACCATCGAAAAATGAGCACCAATAAAGTTCCATAGTCCACGACGAGCTTCTTCATTGTTAAAAATCATTTCTTGAACGAAAAAGGTTTCATTTTCAACCTTATAGTACATATAACCTGTTGGCTGTTCTTTTGCATCGTAGTAAACACAAGCGATTAGATCATCTCGTTCCCACTTGAAATGTTCATCCCAAGCAAGCTCATTACGAATCATAGCTCCATTTTCTTTTTTTGAAAATTGTTCGTAAGCTTTACGAATATCTTTATCATGAAATGAAACTCGCTCAATACGTCCAGGTACATCATAAGGCTTCGGAATTTGTGTATCACGCACTGTGTAGGTAATGACATCCGATATAATTTCCCAGCCTTTTTTTCGATAATAAGGGATCGAGTAGGGGAACAAATAAGAGATAGTTTGTCCTTTTTCCCGCATTAACGTTAAGCTTTCTTTCATTAAATCATTCATGAGTCCAAGTCCTGCATATTCAGGATACGTTCCAACTCCGGTCACACCACCCATTTTATAGGCACGACCGTGAATGTTAACTGAAAAAGGGTACACAACCATTTGTGAAATCAACTTGTTTTTAGAAAACCATCCTAAAATCGAACTTTGTTCAAAGATTGGTTTTTTCCAGAGCGCCATTTGCGACTCGCCAATTTGGGAAACGTCTTGATTCGTTACTTGAAACACGTAGTTCAACAAATCAAGAGAATCTTGCGTATGTTCTTTTGTAACAACCTTCAGTTCTAAGTCATCTTTTCGATTCTGACTCATGTGATTTCGACCTCTTTCATTAAAATGACTGATTATCATTCATTCTAGTAAAATCAATGCAAACAGTCAAATCGTTTGATTTGAAACAAGTGGAAAGAATCGCTACACTAACGAAAGTAAGAAAGGTGGCTTTAGAATGACAAAGCAAATCAAACTTTCAGCATTAAATTTAGCACCAGTTCGAAAAGGAAAAACAGTAAGAGAAGCATTACAACATACAATTCGTAGCGCAAAAGCTGTTGAATCATTTGGCTATCATCGTTTTTGGGTTGCTGAACATCATAATATGGAAGGTGTTGCAAGCTCAGCAACAGCTGTATTAATTGGACAACTTGCTCAGGAAACAACACAGATCCGTATCGGTTCAGGAGGCATAATGCTACCAAACCATGCGCCATTAATTATTGCAGAACAGTTTGGCACCCTTGCAGCTCTTCATCCAAATCGGATTGATTTAGGGCTTGGCCGAGCACCAGGAACAGACCAATTAACAGCGCAAGCATTAAGACGACATGGACAAAAGGCAGAAGATTTTCCTAGTCTTGTGGAAGAATTACGTCATTACTTTAAACCAGTATCGTCAAGACCTCATGTACGAGCGATACCAGGTGAAGGAGAAGAGGTTCCTATTTGGCTTCTTGGCTCAAGTGGTTACAGTGCGCAAATGGCCGGTGAATTAGGCTTACCATTTGCGTTTGCTGGTCACTTTTCACCAAAACAAATTGTACCAGCATTGAACCTTTATTATGATACGTTTAAACCTTCTGCGGTGTTAAGTGAACCGTACAGCATGATAGCCGTGAATGCTATCGCTGCCGAGACTGAGGCAGAAGCCCACGTACTTGCTAGCTCTCTTTACCAACAGTTTCTTTCTATGATTCGAAACCAACGAGGAACATTACAGCCTGCAGTTGAAAACATGGACGATATTTGGACACCTCATGAAGAACAGCTTGTGATGGAACAATTAAGTGGATCCTTTATTGGTGAAGCCAATAAAGTCGCCCAACAGCTTTATGATTTCGCTGTGAATCTGCATGTAAATGAAATCATGTTACAAACGACTATTTTTGATGAAGAGAAGCAAATTGATTCTTACAATCGTATAATGAGTGCTTGGCAAGCACTTTAAAAAAATTAGCGCTGTATGATAAGGTCGTTTTTCATTTAAACCTTTCTTCATACAGCGTTTTTGAATCCGAAACCCTTATTCTAGTATACGAATGGTATTAAAAGAAGTGATAAGGGTGCTGCTGACAAACGGATCGGGTTATTGCATATGAGCGATTCGTTTACAGCAGATGATGGCATTGTGAAAATTTGTTCGCCTTTTTGTATTTTCCCAACAAAAAAGATCTCTTTTTATTGCTTATGCGACATATTCATACAGAAAAAGGAAAAGGGGGCAGTTCGCATGCTGTTACTTTATCAAATTCTTGTATGGGTTAGCGTAAGTGGACTAGCTTTTTACGTGTTTGCTTCTTGGAAATGGGAAGATGCAACAAAAAGAAAACTTCCTTTTATACGAAAAATTTGGTACTCCTTATTCACAGTCGGTGCAGCTTTATCTTGGACATTATTCCCAACTAGCTTATTCGAAAACTGGCTACACTACCTTATCGTTGCTTGTTTGTTTGTTGTCATTGACGCTTTTGTTTTTTTAAGTGCTTACGTACAACGATTTGGGTCGAATCTATTGACAATCGATACGGGACAACTGATTGAAACAAATCAAGAAGTCTTGCAGCTACAGGAAAAACGATTAAAAGCTTTCTTTCGCCTTTTAAAAAGTGACACAATTAACGTCTATTTTGGTGGGCATGATGCATATATTACAGGTGTGCGAGAAATTTTAATGAAGTTCGCAGAGAAAACCGATATTGAAGCGAATCTTTTTCCTTTCATGACAAAGGCTGAAAAAGATCACCTTTTGTTTCATTTTTCTAATCGAACGGTTGTCAGTGCAACGCTTGAAAGGCAAGATGTGTATTACGGTGAAAAAGATCGTTTAATTTTTATCCCAGTTATATTAAAAGGAGAGCACTATGTTATTAAGTTGTCGTCAGAGGAACGAATTATTGAATACGATGCGTTATTATTTGCTTCTCTTGTTGCTATTTATGATTTGCTTTCCTTCAATGAAGATGATGAGAACAAGGCTCACCAATTGATGTAAAGTAGAATATCGTAAAGTATACAAACTTGTTTAAGTGGGTGATACAAGTGAAGAAAACAGCAAAAAAGTCAACAGAGAGTATTTTACCGGCGTTTTTCTCGTCTCCTTTTACAATGAATTTACAAAAAAAGAATAAAGAAGCCATCCAATTATTCAATAAATGGAAAAAGGATGTAAAAGAAGACCGAGGTTCTGTATGAATTGTGGTTTGTGAGGGGATATTAGTTGCTAAATTCGACTAATTTCGATACGGTATATACTAAGCTATGTTAGAAAGAAGGTTCCATTGGATGAAACTTAGTATCCTCGATCAAGTACCACGTTCATCTGAATCAACTAATGAGATTGCGCTAAAAGAAACAGCTGATTTAGCATTAGCCGCTGAAAACCTTGGCTATCACCGCTATTGGATCGCTGAACATCATGATTTAGATGCGCTCCTGTCGCCATCGCCTGAGATTTTAATTGCTTACATCGGTGCAAAAACCTATTCCATCCGATTAGGCGCTGGAGCGATATTATTACCGCATTATAAACCGTATAAAGTTGCTGAAAATTTCAATATGCTTGCTAATTTGTTTCCAGGCAGAATTGATTTAGGCCTAGGACGTTCGCCTGGTGGATCAGCGGAAGCATCAGAAGCATTGTCTGAAAATTTCATTGAAAATGTTCATCAAATGGATGAAAAGACAGAAACGTTAATGCACTTTTTAAGACGTGATTTTCCTGAAGCACATCGCTTTTCTACATTAAAAGCAGCACCTGTGCCTTATGAGAAGCCACAGGTCTTTATGCTAGGCACGTCTGAAAAGAGCGCACACTTAGCAAGTAAACATAATCTTAATTATGTTTACGGTCATTTTATGAATAATGAAAATGGAAAGCATGTGTTAAACGCTTATCGGAATAAGAAAGAAGATGGACAAGCATTTGCTTGCGTATCCGTTCTATGTGCGGATACCCAAGAAGAAGCCGAATTGTTGCAGCGTTCCGTACGAGTATGGCAAGCATTTCACTCAATGAACCAGCCTATTGGGGCTATTCCAACTAAAAGTGAAGCGGCTTATTTGTTAAACCAGCTAGATACGAAAACACGAGAACAAATAGAGAAAAGCGATTCAACGACAATTGTTGGGGACAAGACTACAGTCAAAGCAAAGCTTGATGAACTTTCAGAGGCCTTACAATTAGAAGAATTAATGGTCGTAACACACGCTCCAGAGCTTCGAGATCGCCTGCACTCTTATCGCTTACTTACAGAAATTTATCCACAACTTGTCTCATTGTAAAACATTTGTCTAGAAGGCAAGTGTTCTTTTTAATGAAATTAATAATTTCACGTACCAAATTAAATTGAAAAAATAGGCACATACACAGACAACCAACATACGATACAGTATCAAGAGCGAATGAGGTGAGAGGATGGAAGTTCATTTTCATATTCACGAACTCATTGGAAAAACACCGATTGTTGAATTACGTTCGTTTCCTATTCCTCAAAACGTGCGTTTGTTTGCTAAATTAGAAAGCTATAATCCTGGTGGAAGTATTAAAGATCGCTTAGGCAAACAATTGCTGAATGCTGCTTTGGAGAGCAAGAAGATTAGTCCAAAAGGAACCATTATTGAACCAACTGCAGGGAATACAGGCATCGCATTAGCTTTAGCAGCAATTGGAACAGAAGTAAATGTAATAGCGGTCATCCCAACATCCTTTAGTCTAGAGAAGCAACAACTTATTCGCGGCTTAGGTGCAACTGTCATTAACACACCTAGCGAAGAAGGAATAAAAGGGGCTATAAAAAAAGCGAAAGAATTAGAAGCAACAATAAGCGATGCCTATTGCCCGCTTCAATTCCAAAATCCAGAAAACCCGTTAACGTACTATAAAACACTTGGTCCAGAATTGTATGCTCAACTAAATGGTCAAATTGACGTCTTTCTTGCAGGTGCAGGGTCATGTGGAACGTTTCAAGGAACAGCTGCATATTTAAAAGAACAGAACCCAGACATTGATACAGTTGTTGTTCAGCCAGAAGGATCAATTCTTGATGGCGGCTCAATCGGACCCCATCGAACAGAAGGAATTGGGATGGAATTTATTCCACACTATGTGGTTCCAGCATTATTTGATCGTATTCATACGATTCCAGATGACCGAGCATTTCTTCGCGTCCGTGAATTAGCAAAACAAGAAGGGATTTTAGTAGGAAGTTCATCAGGTGCTGTTTTTGAAGCTGCGTTAAAAGAGGCGAGAGAAGCGAAAACTCCGAAAAATATTGTGATGATCTTTGCTGATGGCTCAGATCGATACTTAAGTAGAGGGATTTATGAGGAGGATACGACTTGAGACAGAAAACAAAACTGATCCACGGTGGTAAAGGAATTGATCAAGCAACTGGTGCTGTTAATCAAGCGATTCAACTTTCTAGCACGTTTAAGCAAACACAAATCGGAACATTTCACTACGAGTATGGAAGAACAGGCAATCCTACCAGGGAAGCACTTGAACAATTACTAGCGGATATCGAGGAAGGCGACCATGGTTTTGCATTTGCATCAGGTATGGCAGCGATTACGGCGGTCATGAAGTTATTCTCACCTGGCGATCATATCATTATTACGGACGATGTCTATGGCGGTACGTATCGTTTTTTTACGCAGTTTCTTGAAAAAGAAACGATCTCCATTACGTTCGTTGACACAAGTGACGTGACGGCAGTAGAAGAAGCGATACGAAAGGAAACAAAAGCCGTCTTTATTGAGACACCAACAAATCCTTTGCTTAAAATTACAGACCTTAGTAAAATAGGTCAAGTAGCAAACGAACATGACCTGCTTTTTATCATTGATAATACGTTTGCAACGCCTTATTTTCAAAATCCGTTACGCTACGGAGCGGATCTTGTTATTCATAGCGCGACAAAGTATTTAGGTGGTCATAGCGATGTGATTGCAGGTGCAGTGGTTGTGAAAGAGGATACCCTTGCAGCAAAACTTGCGTACATTCAAAATGCCACTGGAGCTGTTCTTGGACCTCATGATGCGTATCTCTTAATGAGAGGTATTAAGACATTAGGTGTGCGTATGGAGGAAATTGAAACGAATACACGCCAGCTAGTGAAATTTCTTCAACGTCATCCGAATGTGGATGAGATTTATTATCCTGGATTAGTAAACCATCCGGGGCATGCAACCCATGCCTTACAATCTCGAGGGTTTGGTGGGATTGTGTCGTTCACAACAACATCTAATGAGCTTGCTTTACAGACGGTCGAGCGTACACGTTATTTTACGTTGGCAGAAAGTTTAGGTGCGGTGGAAAGCTTAATTTCAATTCCTGCAAAAATGACCCATGCGTCTATTCCGAAAGAACGGCGACAAGAGTTAGGTATTAAAGATTCTCTTATTCGATTGTCAATCGGATTAGAGGATGTAGAAGACTTGGCAGAGGATTTGGAAATTGCATTAACAGAATAAAATGGCTGCTAATAAAGCAGTCTTTTTTACATAGAAGAGGAGAGGCGTTAAGGAATGAAGTTTATTTCATGGAATGTGAATGGTATTCGCGCATGTGTAAAAAAAGGGTTTCTCGATTTTTTTTATCATGTGGATGCGGATTTCTTTTGTTTACAAGAAATTAAAATGCAAGAAGGACAGTTAGAGCTTGACCTACCGGGCTATGAACAGTACTGGAATTACGCTGAGAGAAAAGGGTATTCTGGCACTGCTATCTTTACAAAGCACAAACCCTTAAAGGTTCACTACGGATTAGGGGAGAATTTCCAAGACGATGAAGGGCGCGTTATTACTCTTGAATATGAGCAATTTCACTTAATAACCATGTATTCGCCAAACGCAAAACGGGATTTAAGCCGGCTTTCTTATCGAATGGAATGGGAAGAAGAGGTAAATGCCTATATTGATCAACTGCAGAAGCAGAAGCCCGTGATCTTGTGCGGCGACTTAAACGTTGCTAGAGAAGGAATTGATGTAAAAAATGATCGTGCCAACATTGGAAACGCAGGTTTTACAACGGAAGAGCGTGGCAAGCTAGAAGAACTAATAAGTCACGGATTTATTGATTCCTATCGCTATTTCTACCCAACAGATGATGAATCGTTTACATGGTGGTCGTATATGGCAAAAGTGAGAGAGCGGAATATTGGGTGGCGGATTGATTATTTTTTAATCAATGAAACCCTCGCTCCACAATTAAAGGATGCTGTTATTTACTCACAAATCATGGGTAGTGATCATTGTCCAGTCGGATTAGAATTAAAAGAAGGAAGCAACTAATTAGCTTCCTTTTTCACTATAAGTTTGGACGAGATAAGCGAGGTCTTCATTGCCAAAAACCTGTAGAAGATTGATTACTGTTTCTGTTGCGATAGGGCTTGATTCCTCTTTTGATACAGTTAAAGCCAGTGCTTGTTTCAGTTCGTGATTGTTTCCTTGCTCTGGATAAGCCTCACTATAAAGGGCAGCCGGATCGTAGTCATTATTTATACACCACTGAGAGAAAACTAGAATCATCATCTGCTCATCTTGCTGATAACTTTTAATAATATGATTGGCTGTTTCTGACTGATCATGCATGTTCTCGCCTCCATTTATCTTCTTAAAGTGATTATAGAGGATAAAAAGGGAGGAAGAAAGCAATCTACGCACAATTCTACTTTTGCGTTATAATAAAAAGGAACTTTAAGAAGAAAGAGAGTGACAGGTCATGGGTCGTAAATGGAATAACATTAAGGAAAAAAAAGCGTCAAAAGATGCCAATACGAGTAAAGTTTATGCAAAGTTTGGACGCGAAATTTATGTTGTCGCAAAGCAAGGAGAGCCAGATCCTGAAGCCAATCAAGCGTTAAAAGTTGTACTTGAACGAGCTAAAACCTATAATGTTCCGAAAGCAATAATCGAGCGAGCGCTAGAAAAAGCAAAAGGTGGCGCTGATGAAAATTATGATCAGTTGAGATATGAAGGCTTTGGTCCAAATGGCTCGATGCTAATCGTTGACGCATTAACAAATAATGTAAACCGTACAGCTTCTGATGTACGTGCTGCTTTTGGGAAAAATGGAGGAAATATGGGCGTTAGCGGTTCGGTTTCCTATATGTTTGACCATACAGCAGTCATAGCATTTGAAGGCAAAACAGCAGATGAAACACTGGAACTTTTACTTGAGGCAGACCTAGACGCGAGAGATATTATAGAAGAGGACAATCTTATTATCATTTATGCTGAACCAGATCAACTTCAAGCTGTTCAAGAAGCGTTAAAACAAGCAGGTGTGAATGAATTTAACCTCGTTGAGACTTCTATGCTACCACAAACAGAATTATCTTTAGAGGAAGAAGACGAGAAACAGCTTGAAAAATTAATTGATGCATTAGATGATTTAGAAGATGTTCAGCAAGTCTATCATAACGTCGCTTTACGTGAAGACTAAGCCATTTACTAATGATAAAAAAACTCGTGTAACCGAAGTGTTCACGAGTTTTTTCTTATGGAAGGGAATGGACTTTGCGGCACAAAAATGTAAAAAACAACTATTGCTTCCCATTGTAAGGTACTTTTGAAACAAATCAGCCTATTCGTTCGTAGAAGACGTTTAAAAAGAGGGGTGAGAAGGTTGGTAGTGTATGGAACGATTATGGGTGTTGTTGGAATCCTAATGATTGTTTTTAGTATCGTTTTACTAAAAACAAAAAAATATCAGTATTTATCAAGCTTTGGAACGAGAAGTAAAGAAGATCAGGAGAAATTGTTAGAAAACGGTTTGCCGCGAAAGCAAGTCATTCTCGTGCTATGGACGAGTGTACTGCTTCTGCTCTTACTCATTCCTGTTTTGCTATCTGTTCCAGGAGCGTTCCCATTCCAATTGCTTATTTATTTAGTGTCTCTCCTTGGTGGATTAACTTATTTGTCACGATATGAAGTGGAAGAAAAGCGTAAGCGTGCTTTTTTAATAAATGGTGGGATCACAACGGTCACGATGATCATTGCCGGGAGCGTCTTTTTCATAGGAGCACAAACGCATGATTTACTCATACATGACGATTCAATTGAAATTACTGGTCCCTACGGTTCAGAATGGCCAATTACTGAGCTTGTCAGTGTTGAAAAAATAAAAGAGCGCCCATCTATGACAAGATTAAATGGTATCGGTACACTAGATGTGTCGAAAGGCCATTTTCGACGACAACATGACAGAGAACGAGTATTAGTCTTTAAAGAAGGAACAGAGTCAGACTACTTACACTTGCAGTTTCAAGATCAAGAAATTTACGTTAATGCACCGTCAAATAAACAATTAGATGAGTGGTATGAAGCATTAAACAGCCGACGATAGTCAGCTGTTTTTTAGCGTCTTTAATTCTTGTAGAATAGGCATATCGGATAAATCAGAATCAGGTACTTGATCCCATAAGATACCAGTCGGCTTAGGATGAGTGCTGTGGATTGGAATAAGTTCTTTTTCTGTGGCGATGTAGTCCATCGTAACATCATATGGATTGAGTGGGAGGTCCGATTCTATTAACTGTGAGGAATGAATCGTTGTAAAAACAGGCATTTCTTTTTGACCAAGTTCTCTTAGGATAGCATATTCTCGATCTGCATATCCGGCACCTTTGCCAATGCGACGTCCTTTTCGATCAACAGCAACAGAGCCCATTACCATCAAGTCGATTTGGGGTAAATCCTTGAGGGGAATGACTTTTCCATACGATTTTATATGCGTTAAACTAGCTGCTTTTCGGTATTCATTTGGTGGAACCCATTCTGGTTTCACTTGAATAAAGCCATCTTTTAATCGTGGTGTGGGCACAAATAAGATCTTCCCATCAGCCAAAATGGCTGCTCTTAATGGTAGTTGGGGAGAATCAGGATTAACTTTAATAATGGATGCTTGTTTATAAAGATCGGTTTGACGGATCCACTCTGCAGCAGATTCAGCGCCTTTAAAGTTTGGAATACGTCCTTTAATAGGAAAAGGAAAACGTGCTACTTTTTCATCCATCATTTGTTCCCAAACTTGTTCTCTAATTTCTTGTTTATTCATCGGAATACAGCACCTTTTTATTGTCACGTTTAGTTGTAATTGCTATCATAACTGTATACAAACTAAACCTGAATAGCAAGGGGACTACTAGATGAAGATTTATGTCATTCATGAAAATGAAGAATGGTCAGCGCCATTGTTTAATCGGCTAGAAGAATTAGGTGCCCCATACGAGAACTGGAACTTATCTTCTGGTTCCATTAACCTGCAAGAGGAACCACCTGAAGGGATTTTCTATAATCGTATGAGCGCATCGTCCCATACACGAGGTCATCGATTTGCACCAGAACTAACTAGCGCTGTACTCGTCTGGCTAGAGCAGTATGGTCGAACGGTCATTAACGATTCGCGTGCATTGCGATTAGAATTAAGTAAAGTTGTTCAGTATGTAGAATTGGAGAAGGAAGGCATAAAAACACCAAAAACAATTGTGGCAGTAGGAAAAGAACCGTTATTTGAAGCAAGCAAAGCATTTGAAAATGAGCCCTTTATTACAAAGCACAATCGAGCTGGAAAAGGACTTGGTGTGCAGTTGTTTCAATCAAGAGCAGCATTAAGAACGTATCTTGATAGTGATGCATTTGAAGAACCTGTTGATGGCATCACATTGTTGCAGCAATATATTGAATCAGAAGAGCCGTATATTACTAGATGTGAATTTGTTGGTGGTGAATTCATTTATGCTGTGAAAGTGAACACGTCTGACGGCTTTGAACTATGTCCAGCCGATGCATGCTCTATTGAAAATCTTTACTGTCCAGTGGGAGAAGAGCCAAGTTCAAAATTTGTGATCGATCCAACTTTTTCTGAACCTTTTATTAAAGATTATAAACGCGTTCTTCAGCGTAATGGCATTCAAATAGCAGGGATTGAATGCATCAAAGATAAAGATGGTGTTTTCTATACGTATGACATTAATACTAATACGAACTACAATGGAGAAGCCGAGGAGCGAGCAGACCAATATGGGATGTTAGAAATAGCGAAGTTTTTACAAAAAACAGTAACACATGCTAAATCATGCACGTAAACGACTAGCTTGTTAGTAGAATCTCTCATTAGAGGTTTTATTAACAAGTTTTTTTGATGCTTATTTAATAATAAATGGTAATCGATTAAGAGATCAAGCAAAAAACGTAATGAAAACTTATTATTTTCAGAAAATATTTGACTTTATAAGTAATTAAAATTACTCTATAAAGTAAAAGGAGGTTATTATGACTGTTCATTATGTAAACCCGAGTAAAGAATCACTTCATAATGCATTTAATCGCGATTTGGAAACAGTGCTGTCGATTCAATCAGGTGACCAGATAGTTTTTAAAACATTAGACTCTGGTTGGGGAAAAGAAAAGCGTAAATCAGCTGGAGATGCAAGGAAACGCTGGACAGACTTACTACCAGAAAAACAAGCACCTTTTTTTGGACATGCATTGACTGATCCAGTATGGATTGAAGGTGCGAAGCCTGGGGATGTGCTTGAACTGGAAATTATTGAGTTAAAACCATCTGATTGGGGATGGGCTTCAGCAGGGGGCTTTAAAAGTGAATGGAATAAACGTTTAGCTATTGAGGAACAAAAAGAAGTTTTATATGACTTTCACTTAGATCTTGATAAAATGATAGCTAAAAGCCAATTTGGGTTATTCGATAGGGCTATCCCCATTTCTCCTTTCATAGGTATTATTGGAATGCCCCCTAAAGAAAAAGGATTTCACTCTACCTTTATTCCTAGAGAAACCGGAGGAAACATTGATTGTAAAGAATTAGGAAAAGGAAGTACGTTATATTTGCCAATTGAAGTAGAAGGTGGACTTTTATCTGTTGGAGATGGTCATGCAGTTCAAGGTAATGGTGAAATTAGTGGACCGGCACTAGAGTGTCCTATGGACAAGATTCACCTTCAAATAAATGTACTAAAAAGCCAATCTTTAAAAAGGCCTAGGATAGTAACGAAAGACGAGTATATCACATTAGCATTTCACGAAGACCTAGAAGAAGCGATGTGGTTAGCATTGAATGATATGTTAGAATGGATGCAAGAACTATATTCGATGACAAAAGTTGAAGCAAGTTTGTGGGGATCTTTAGCCGTTAATTTGAGCATTACACAAATTGTAAACGGCAAAAAAGGTGTTCACGCATCGTTAATAAAGGAAAAGTTGAGGAAGGTATAAAACTGAGAATATGAATTTGCGTTTAAATGTTGCATTATTGCGAAAAAAAGTACCGAATTTAACAGTTGCTGCAAAAGAAGTCGGTTTACGGCCTGCCACGGTATCTAACTTATGTACTGGAAAAATTCCTCTTGAAAAAGCGGAAGTTCAGACCCTTGTAAAGTTAGCAAGTTTGGTAAACTGTCTTCTAGATGATTTAGTACTATCTGATGATAAATTAAATTTGGTGGAAACTGGAATAAAAGCTATTGATTTTTTTGCTCCTCTAAAAAAAGGGAGTGTAATAGGGCTTTTAGCTCGTAAAGAGATGGGGCAGCTTATCTTAGTGGCGGAAGTTTTTCTACGTTTAAAAAAGCAAGGATTTAAGACGATGCTTTTACATTCCTCCGATAATGTTCCTGGGTTAATGGAAGTTCATAATGAATCTGAAATGCTAGCATCTTCTAAAGAAAGTGCGGTTGAATTAATAGATGAAAATCTTGTTGATGAAGATCTTATTATTCTTATGGATCGAGCACATGTCCTTGCTGGTGATTTAACTTACATTAAAGAACATGACACAGCTAAAAATTTAAAAAGTTTAACGGTTGTGTTAGTGGATTTAAGAGGAGAAGCGGTTGATGAAGATTTGCCATTTGGACCATTAGATATGATATGGAGTTTTGATATGGAGCTAGTTGCAAAAAAATATTATCCAGCTATCCATCCACTATTTTCATTTTCCGATGAGAGTTTAAATGAGTCAAAAGATTTAAGTGTTCAAAAGCAAGTTCAAAAATACATACGCCGATACCGAGAGATGCGTATCTTATATTCACAAAAAGGGTTCGAGTTTTTACCTAAGGAAGAAGAGAGTAATTTTAAGAAAGGTGAACGACTGGAGGCTTTCTTTACTCAACCGTTTTATATTGCTGAGCTTTATACGAAAAAAGAAGGAGAGACGGTACCTCATTCGACTGCGATGAAAGATATAAAAGAAATTCTTGCAGGAAGATGGAATCATCTTCCTCTCTCGCATTTTACAAATAGAGGTTCTTTAGAAGGGGATAAACAGCAAGCGTAGTCGAATTGAGACTACGCTTGTTCGGTTAGTCGGTAACGCCTAATGCAATCTTCGCATATCGAGACATTTTATCCTTTGTCCAAGGTGGGCTCCAAACAATGTTGACTTCAACTTCGCCAAGCTCACCTAATTCTTGAAGTTCTTTAAGAGAGTTTTTAACATCTGATACAATCGTTCCTGCTAAGGGACAGCCCATAGCCGTTAGCGTCATCTCAATTTCAGCATTAACGTGTTCGTCTAAATGAACATCGTATACAAGACCTAAATTGACGATATCAATGCCGAGTTCAGGGTCGATGACGTTTTCGAGCTCAGCCATCACACGATCTTTTGTTTCTCTTAACTCTTGTTCTGTCGGCATAAAAACACCTCCGAAATCAGTATACTTCTAGTATAGCAATCATTTAGGACGATTTAAAAGAAACTGCTCATGTGTTTCTGAAAGGAGTAGATTTGTTCTAATCATCCGTTGTAAATGCCGTTTAAATAAAAACATAACCCAAATATGCATTTTCGCCTGTGTCAATGTATAAAGGATCCACGGGAGTGAAGGTTGGTATTCATGAATAGCAATCATACATTCATTTTTATATGGAATTTTGCGAAATTCCATTCGACCTCTACCGGGTTCAGCATTAACATTAGCGAAGGCGCCTCCTGTTATATAATAAAGGGCGCGTTGTTTATGGCTTCGTTCTTTAGCATAAGTGAACTCAAGCAGTTTTTTATTCAGTAAATAAATGGATGTTTTGTCGGGCTGGTCACTTTTGGCGCTGAGAAAAGGGCGGCCTTGTTTTTCTAGCCATTGTAAATAATAACGACCTAACCACTCAGCACTATGGTCTTCTGGAAGCGGTACACGTTGAATGGATCGGACGTCGGCAATCGTTTTGGCTTCTTTTTTCTTTCTCGTAGTAGGCTTTTTTGATTGTTTATTTTCTTCTTCAATTGCAGCGAGAGCAGCATCGCGAAAAGTTGTTTTACCGTAACTAAGATCTGGATGCATACGTGACGCTTCAGCAACCATTGGATGAACTAAACTTTCAATTAACGGGTACACCATTTCTTTTGGCGTTCCTGTTGTTACTGATACCCATAATCTTGATAGCTTAACAGACATAAAAGGAACATTTAGCATAGAGCGTTTTTTACCCATTACATCAGCCGTTTCGATCATCATCTCTCGGTACGTCATTACTTCAGGACCAGCAACGTCAAACGAACGTCCAGAAACGTCTTCGTTACCAATGGATCCATCTAAAGCATGGAGAACATCTGGTAACGCAACTGGCTGTGTTTTTTGTCTTGTCCACTTTGGAAGCGCCATAAACGGAAGCCGTTTCACCAATTTCTTCACAATTGGAAAAGAGGAGCCACTAGGTCCAACGATGAGGCCAGCACGTACGGTCGTAACAGGGACATTGTAAGCGTTAAGAACCATCTCTACTTCACGACGACTTTCTAAATGTCGTGAAAGCTCTTTTTCGTTTTCAGGTAGAATGCCACTTAAATAAATAATTTGTTTGACATTATTTTTCGAAGCAGCTTGAGCGAAATTGTCAGCAAGGATAAAATCCATATCTTCAAATTTTGCTTGTGTTAAACGTGCGGATGGCAACATGGAATGTACAAGATAGACAGCGTAATCCACTCCTTCTAAAGCAGATTCTGCATCGCCAAGAGAAAATAAATCGGCTTGTCTCCATGTGAGATCATTAGTATTTTCCTTGTGTTCTATGGAGCGAGACAAAGCGATAATATGGGCCTTATCTTTCAATTGATTCATTAAGTTCTTTCCAATATAGCCACTAGCGCCACTTATCGCAATGACTGGTTTGTTTGCCATATTCGTTTCCTCCTTACATGTGCTAACGATTGTTATACCCTCTGTCCTTTATATTTAATCGGGTTAGGCTCTATTGAGTAAGAGAACCTTAGATTATTATAAAGGAAAAGCAGGGATTTCTTTCTTTTTGCGGAAAACTGTACCGAAGAAAGGCTATTGACGAATGGAAAAAGGTTCGTTAAGATAAACACTTAGTAACTTTATTGCATAAAAGCATAAAAGCGATAAAGTGTTTATAGGGAAGTAGGAGGAATACAATAGATGGAAAAGAAGATATCGATTGGCTCATCTGTTTTGTTACTAGCGTTGATGATGGCGCTTATCATTACAAGCATGACAGCTTTTCAAGCTGAGCCACATATTCCGCTATTAATCTGTCTCGTTGTTGTAAGTATTATTGGTCTTTTTCTTAATATTAAATGGGATCAACTTGAAAAAGCCATGATAAAAGGCGTGACAGACGGAACAAAAGCGATTATTATTTTGTCGTTAGTCGGGATTGTCATTGCTGTTTGGATGATGAGTGGAACGGTTCCAACTATTTTGTTTTATGGACTTACATTTATAACACCAGAATGGTTTGCTGTGAGTGCGCTTATGATTTGCATGATCGTATCAAGCTTTACTGGCAGTTCTTTTACAACGATCGGTTCAGTTGGCGTAGCGATGATGGGAATTGGTTTAGCGTTAGGAGTAAACCCAGCCATGGCTGCAGGTGCTATCATTTGTGGTGCTTGTTTCGGAGATAAAATGTCGCCTTTATCAGATACAACAAATCTGGCGTCTGGCGTAACAGGGGTAGACCTCTTTGTTCACATTCGTCATCTGATGTGGACAACAATTCCAAGTTTCATCATTACCTTAATTATTTTCTTTTTTATTGGTCGTTCTTACTCAACGACTACTATAGAAGGGATTCAAGAAATGCTAACAACACTTGATGCGTCTTTTTCCATTAGTTTTTTAACGCTTTTATCACCGCTAATTGTTGTGATTCTCGCGTTCATTCGCTTTCCGACAGTGCCAGCTCTTGTGGTAGGGATTTTAACCGGTTTGTTAACGGTAGGTCTTGTTCAAGGAAATTGGCTTATTAGTGAATGGTTCACTGTTGTACAGCATGGCTTCATCTTAGAAACAGGAAACGATGCAATTAATGCGATTGTAGATGCTGGTGGTTTACAATCAATGATGTGGTCCATTTCCCTCGTCATCATTGCACTTTTGCTTGGTAGTCTAATTCAACGAATCGGATTAATTGATGGGTTATTGGAGTTCTTTCGTTCATTTCTATCAAATAGAGGAAATCTTATCGGTGCAACGGCGGCCTCTTCCATTAGTGTAAATGCGTTAACTGGCGAGCAATACCTATCTATTTTGCTACCTAGTAAAGCATTTGAAATGCATTATGAACGCTTGAATATCGCAAAAAAGAATTTATCAAGAACCCTTGAAGATGCAGGTACACTTGTTAATCCACTTATACCGTGGGGAGTTAGTGGTGCTTTCTTTGCGTCTACATTAGGTGTAGCGGTTATGGATTACATTCCTTTTGCTTTTTTTCTCTTTTTATCGCCAATCTTAACCGTTCTTTTCGGCTATCTTGGAATAGGCGTTGGAAAGTCAACAGAATCGTAAGCGAATGATAGAGGTTGGGACAAAAGTAGATAGACAGACCAAAATGACGAACATTCCTGAAAATAGGAACGTTCGTCGTTTGTTTTATATGAAAATGAGCGGAAGGAGAATCCGAAGACTCCTGGGGGATCAGCACGTGTCTGAAGACTCTGGAGTGGCGGTTTTCCAAGGAGGAGGCTGAGGCCGTGTCCCCGGAAAGCGAAGGATTCTTCTGTAGCGGTGCTACTCAGCATCTTTTAGACTATTCGTCTTTTCAAATACGACTTTTCGTTATGTCCCAGCCTCTTTTGCTGAAAACAATAAGGGAAAAGAGGAGCACTCATGTTGTATGTTCATTTGCACGTTTGTAGGCTGAAAGTGAAGATACGTGGCAAAATAAAAAGCTGAACCCATGTACAGTCTAAATGACTCTATGGGACAGCTTTTTTTCTCTTATTTTTATTTTGTTAAAGCAGGTTGTTTTGCTTTCACATCAAAACGATCATTATTCATTACTTTTGTCCAAGCTGCAACAAAGTCTTGCACAAATTTTCCTTTATTATCGTCTTGAGCATACACTTCTGAAATCGCACGTAGAATAGAGTTCGAACCGAAAACAAGGTCTACACGGGTTGCTGTTCGTACAACTTCTCCTGACGTTCGATCACGTCCTTCATATACGTTACCTTTAACAGGCTTCCACTCGATCCCAATATCAAGTAAATTTGTGAAGAAATCATTTGTTAAAGCCCCAACATGTTCAGTGAAAACGCCATGCTTGCTGCCATCGTGATTCGTACCAAGAACACGCATGCCGCCAATTAATACGGTCATTTCTGGTGCGGTTAAATTTAATAGATGGGCCTTATCAACGAGCAATTCTTCCTCTGACACACTGAATTGTTGTTTTTGATAATTACGGAATCCATCAGAAGTAACCTCTAATACGTCGATATTCTCAACATCTGTTTGTTCTTCTGTTACATCTCCACGACCAGGGGTGAAAGGAACAGTAATATCGAAGCCAGCTTCTTTAGCGGCTTTTTCAATAGCAGCACTTCCTCCAAGTACAATAAGGTCCGCAACACTTACACTCACATCAACTTGTTGCTGTAATTGTTCAAGAGTAGCAAGAACATGGGTAATGGATTCATTCTGGAACACATCCCAATCTTTTTGCGGAGCCAGACGAATACGAGCGCCATTTGCACCACCACGGTTATCTGAACCACGGAATGTGCTAGCAGAAGCCCACGCTGTTGCAACAAGGTCAGACACACTTAAGTCAGTCGCTAAAATGCGTTGTTTTAACGCTTCAATATCTTGATCAGATAAGTCGTAGTTTCCAGCTGGAATAGGATCTTGCCATAATAAAATCTCTTCCGGTACTTCTGGTCCTAAATAACGATCACGAGGGCCCATGTCACGGTGTAATAACTTGAACCAAGCACGAGCGAATGCGTCAGCAAATGCATCAGGGTGTTCGTGAAAATGACGAGAAATCTTTTCATAAGCAGGGTCCATACGTAATGCCATGTCTGCTGTTGTCATAATCGTTTTTACTCGTATAGAAGCATCCTCCGCATCTGGAGCTAGATCTTTTTCTTCTACATTAACAGGTGTCCACTGGTGTGCACCTGCAGGAGATTTCGTTAACTCCCACTCATAGCCAAATAAAAGATCAAAGAAGCCATTATCCCACTGAGTAGGGTTTTGTGTCCAAGCGCCTTCAATGCCACTTGTAATCGTATCTCGACCTTTTCCACTACCATGAGAGCTTAACCACCCTAAACCTTGCGCTTCAATCGGAGCTGCTTCTGGTTCTGGACCAACGTGACTTTCAGCTTCTCCTGCACCGTGAGCTTTTCCAAATGTATGTCCTCCTGCAACAAGTGCAACGGTTTCTTCATCATTCATTCCCATACGGGCAAATGTTTCACGAATGTCGCGTCCACTTTGTACAGGGTCAGGGTTACCATTAGGACCCTCTGGATTTACATAAATTAATCCCATTTGTACAGCTGCAAGAGGATTCTCTAATTCACGATCACCGGAGTAACGGTTATCCCCAAGCATTTCCGTTTCATTTCCCCAATAAATATCTTCTTCAGGATGCCATACGTCGGCACGACCACCGCCAAAACCGAATGTTTTTCCACCCATTGATTCAATAGCTACATTACCAGTTAACAACAATAAGTCAGCCCATGAAATTTTATTTCCGTACTTTTGCTTTATTGGCCATAAAAGGCGACGTGCTTTATCAATGTTCGCATTGTCTGCCCAGCTGTTTAAAGGGGCAAAACGTTGCGCACCAGCAGAACCACCACCACGCCCATCTCCTGTACGATATGTACCAGCAGAGTGCCAAGCCATTCGAATAAACATTGGACCGTAGTGACCGTAATCTGCTGGC
Organism: Shouchella oshimensis; assembly: GCF_004375095.1. NCBI lineage: Bacteria > Bacillati > Bacillota > Bacilli > Caryophanales > Bacillaceae > Shouchella > Shouchella oshimensis. Next base: position 747,513 of record NZ_SNUX01000003.1, read on the forward strand.
CACCAATCTTGGCTATCGGTCATTAAGGCATGTAAATCTTGTTTTAATGCATGATAATCCAATTTATTGAATTCTTCTGTATAATCAAAGTCTTCGTTCATTGGATTGGATTTCGTATCATGCTGACGAAGAATAGAAAGATTCAGTTGATTTGGCCACCATTCACGTTCTGGTGTACCAGAAACCGTTGTATTTGTTGTACTGCCATGAAAAAATGGACATTTTCCACCTGAGTGATTTGCTTCAGAAATAATGTTGTTCTCGCTCATAATCAGTCTCCTTTTCGTGAAAGAATAATTAAATAACTGTAATCACCTAAAACCAACTATTAGGTAATAATTATTATTATGTAATCATTATAATAAATTTTGCTGTGTTTGAAAAGGATTATCTTTTATCCCTATAAATCTTTTGTCGTAAAGCCCCATTTGAGTGTAGGAAAACAGGATGAAAGAAGAATGGAGGTGTTTCAATTAAACAAAGTAATGGATAAAAGAATAAAGTAAGTGAGAGACATAATTGATAAAAGAAGGGTACTATTGATAGACTATCGTTTTCGTAAAAGACAATAAGAAAGGTGACATTCTTTCAAATGGTTCTCTATCTATTAAAGGCGAATCGAGTAGATCTATTAAAATTGAAAATAAAGAGAGGAATGAGGTTTTATATGTTTGATTTCTAGTATATCAAAAAGTCGGAAAACAATAAATACAAGAATCCACCTGAAAGCGCTTGATATTAGAAAATAAAAATTTAATTGACAATTAAAAACGAATCAACTACAATTACGTCATCTTCTACTGGACAAACGGCTTAGTCTTCCTACATTTAATTAATACGTCCATTGGAAAAATTAATTAGGGGGAATTAATAGGATGAAGAAATATCTAAAATATGCGGCGATGTTTGGTAGTTTAACCATGATGCTTACTGCATGTAATAGTGGAAGTGAAGAAGGAAGCACGACTAGTGGCGATGAAGACATTACACTTGATTTTTGGTTTTTTACTGGTGAGGATGATCCGAACGGCGAGAACACCATCAATCCAGTAATTGACTCATTTATTGAAGAGAACCCAAACATTCAAGTTAACCTACGTCAATTGACTTGGGATAACGGTCTTGAACAAATTACTACTGCATTTGCAGGAAACTCGGTACCGGATGTCATTGAACTTGGGGATACATGGTTTGCCAATTTTGTAGAAGAGGGTGTACTTGCCAACGTATCTGACTTAGTAGAACCGATTTACAACAATCACGTCAACTGGGATACCGTTACATACCAAGATGAAGTGTACGGCATGCCGTGGCTAATGTCGTCACGAGCTATGTATATAAATACAGATTTATTTGAAGAGGCAGGATTGGATCCTAACCGTCCACCTGAAAACTGGGATGAAATGCTCGAATACGCGAAGCAAATAGAAGAAAATACAGATGCTTCTGGATTTGGTATTCATGCCGGTGAACCAGAAGCAACATGGCATTATTTTATGGCTACAGCATGGAGTAATGGAGCGGACGTCTTAAATGAAGATCAAACGGCCAGCACGATTAATTCTCCAGAAATGATTGAAGCGCTTGAATTTTATAAAGAAATGAGCAACTACTCACTTGTTTCTCAAAGTGAAGTTATTGATAGTGAATTCCGAGCTGGTAATATCGGCATGTCTTTTTCTGGAGCTTGGGGTGTATTCTCCATTCCGAGAGATGCCCCAGAGCTGAACTTTGACGTTGCACCAATCCCTGATGGCGCGCAGTCTACAGCTTCTAGTTTTGCTGGAGGTGAGATCTTAGTTATTCCAGAAGGATCGGATCATAAGGAAGAAGCGTTTAAATTGATGCAACACGTGGCTTCTGAAGAGCAAGCCCTTGATCATATGCAGCGAATTGGTTCAATGTTTGCAGCCGTTCCAGGAGTAGAAGAACATGCGTTTTTTGATGAACATCCACAGCTTTCTGTTTTTGCTGGTCAGTTAGAAAGTGCGAAGTCATCTCCAGCGATTACCGAATGGCAGTCAATTAGTCGACATGTCGTTGAAGCAGTTGAACAGACCTTACTCAATGATGTTGATCCAGAAGAATCTTTAAATCAAGCACATGACAAGATTGAAAATGAGCTGTAACAAAAGTGAAATCCCTCGTACTAAGCGAGGGATGCCCTTTTTCATGGAGGTGTAGCGATGCAAACTTGGACAGAAATGAAGCGTAACAAGATGGCATATGTCTTTTTGTTGCCTTGGTTCTTATTATTTGCTGTATTTAGTGTCTATCCATTAATACAATCCTTTATTTATAGTTTTCATGATGTAAAAATTTTGCGAGGCGAGATGGACTTTGTTGGGTTAGAAAACTATCGTAATTTACTACAAGACCCAGTTTTTGGAAGAGCGCTCTTGAATACGTTCATTTATGTTGTAGGAACGATCCCATTTACCGTCTCCATTGCACTCGTATTAGCGCTTGCTGTCAATCAACGAATTCCATTTAAAAACTTTTTCCGAGTAGGCTTTTTTTTACCGACGGTTACGTCTATTATCGTTGTCTCAATGATGTTTAATTTTATGTATTCCCCGTCTGGTTTTCTCAATATGGTATTAAACCTCTTTCAGTTACCAACGATGAATTGGTTAATGGATACAAGAACGGCCCTCGCATCATTAATGGGCTTGTCCGTATGGATGTCTTGCGGTTTTTACATGTTAATCTTCTTAGCGGGATTACAGTCCATACCGAAAGATTTATACGAAGCTGCAACAGTTGATGGGGCTTCAAGGTGGAAACAGTTCTGGCATGTGACCCTTCCGCACATTCGTCAAATTGCGATTGTCGTTATTGTCATTAATACGATCAACACGTTTCAAGTATTTCCAGAAGTATATACGTTGACAAGTGGAGGGCCATTAAATGCGACGACTACAATTGTATTCTATTTATATGAAGAAGCGTTTAAACAATTCCAATTTGGTCCAGCGTCAGCCACTGCCTATGTGCTGTTCGTTATTATTATGGGAATTTCACTTTTAATGCTAAAAATAATGGGTATTAATAAGGGGGTTGGAGATTAATGAATCAGCCATCTCACCAGCCGAAAGCACCGCTGCTTATGAAGGAACAGGACGCACCTATTCCGCCAAGTAAGAAGCGTAAAAGAAAGGCATTTGATTACAAACCAAGGGAACTATTACTATTCTTTCTTTTGTTCATTCCGTTAAGTGTTATGCTAATTCCGTTTTTGTATATGGTCAGTATTTCTATTAAAACAGATGGCGTTGTTTTAAGAACACTTGCAGATATTCTGCCAAGAAACCCTTCATTTGATAATTATGCCACTGTTCTTGCAAACGGAAATTTTGCACGATACCTAGGGAATAGTTTATTTGTTTCTTCTTCAATCGTAATCGGAAATGTGTTTTTTTGTACAATGGTAGGTTATACATTTGCAAAAATGACGTTTCCAGGAAAAAACATGATCTTCATTTTGGTTCTTACAAGCTTTATGATTCCGTTTCAGGTAACCATGATTCCCGTTTTTCAATTAATGCAAAATATTGGCTGGATTGATACGTATAAAGCCCTTATTGTACCAACTCTTGTGACGCCGTTTGGGATTTTCTTAATGCGCCAATACATTTCAGGATTACCTGATGAATTAATTTACGCGGCAAAAGTAGATGGGGCTTCTGAATTTCGAATCGTTTGGCAAATTATTTTTCCGTTAGCGAAACCGATTGTTGCTGTATTAGTTATTATGACATTTTTGAATTCATGGAATGATTTCCTCTCACCACTTATTTTAACAACGTCACCAGAAATGAGGACCATTCCCCTTGGTCTAGCAGAATTTAGTTTCTTAAACAATACGAATTGGGGGCATTTAATGGCGGCTTCGGTCGTATCCTTATTACCAGTGTTTATTATTTTTGTGTTTTTCCAAAAGCAAATTATATCTGGCCTTGTGTCAGGCGCTATTAAAACCTAAAATGCTTGAAAAGAGGGAGTAGATATGGAGACGAGAGTAGTGAAACGTTTAACGATACGTGAAAAGGTAGGTATGTTGTTCTCAATGGGTGCTCCAAGTAATACCATTGATCAAACGTTCCATCAGCGTTTTGATGAATTGCCGTTTGGGGGTATGAGTATTTACCCCTATAATATTGAGCATAAAGAGCAGTTACTAGCACTCTTTCGTGATGTGCAGCATTTTTACAAACAGAAAGGGTACGAACATCCATTTCTAATGGCGCTTGATGAAGAAGGGGGAACCCTGTCTACCCTTGATCGATTCTACCCCTCAGTACCAGGAAATCGTGCTCTAGGGTTAAAACATAATCCTGAACTTGCATATAAAAATGGCAAGTTATTAGGTAGCATGATGAATGCATGTGGCATTGCCATTGATTGGGCGCCTATTTTAGATGTGAATACGAATCGTAAGAATTCTGTTATCGGTGTTCGAAGCTACGGTGAGGATACGGAGCTTGTTAGTGAATATGGAGCTAAGTACATACAAGGAATACATGAAGCTGGGGTAGCGGCAACAGCTAAACATTTTCCAGGTCATGGAGAGACAGAGGCAGATTCTCATCTAGGTTCTGTTGTCTGTAGTTTAAGTGAGGAAGATCTGTTCAATAAGTTAATCCCGCCATTTGAACGAGCCATTAAAGCAGGTGTCGATGCCGTTATGGTTAGCCATGTTATTTATGATCAAATTCTTCAGTCCAACGGCTTGCCAGCAACAATGTCCCATTATTGGATGACAGACATTCTTCGTAATAAGCTTGGTTTTAAAGGGGTTATTTGTACAGACGACATGGAGATGAGTGCAATTAAAGATCATTTTCCTGCAAAAGATATTGGCGTACTTGCAATTGAAGCTGGGGTAGACCAGCTCTTAATTTGTCACTCTCCATCGTTCCAGCAAGAAGTGTTTAATGGGCTAGTAGAAGCGGTAGAAACAGGTAGAATTCAAGAGGAACGAATAGATGAGTCTCTTGCACGATTAACTTCATTAAAGAAGGCTATTCAAACGTACCGCAAGAAGGCAGTGCCAATTCCAGAACATCTGTGGAAAGAAAAAGCCATTGAGCTTTCAAAAGAAAGTCTTCATCTTGATCGTGATCCAAAAAAGCTGCTTCCTTTAAAAAAAGATCTCTCTTATGCTCTAATTTTACCTAATCTTGAAGCACTAACACCTGCAGATTCAACCGAAGGGAAACGAGTGACATTAGAAAATAAACTCGTTGATTTACAAGTAGAAACCTTTTCGCTATCATTAAGACCAACGAATCAAGAGATTGATCAAATCGTAAAGAAAGTCGATGCGAAAGATGTTGTCATCATAGGCACCGTTAATGCTCATTTATTTCATGAACAGCAAACGCTCTTGCATCGGTTACACCATAAAGACTGTATCGTACTTGTATTGCGTGATCCGTATGATCTAGATGTCATTCCTAATGAACAAACAGTTATGCTCATTTGTTCAACAGGGGAATCTAGTATGGAGGCTTTTTCGCTTAGATACAGTTAGAACGGTAAGGAATGGAGTGGAGTTAGATGCAAGCGAGGCAAGGGAATCAAAAATTGTTAAAACAGTTTAATAAATCAAAACTATTAAATCTGATTAATCATCTTGCGCCAATTTCCAGAACAGACCTTGTTCAAAAAACAGGCTTAAGCCCTACAACGGTTTCTTCATTAATAGAAGAGAGCTTACTTGACGGAACCTTAGTTGAAACAGGTTCTGTTGGAGAAGGGGTAGGAAGAAAGGCAACTTTACTGGAAATTAACGCGTACGGTGGTGTTGTCATAGGGGTAGATCTTAGTTTCGCAACTGAATTAACATTGCTAAATTTACGTGGTGAATTGTTGACGACGGAGCGAATGAACGAATTGTCAGGTGAGGGGCTATCGGATTTACCTCATTTATTGGAAGCATTTATTACAAAACATCAAATTGAACGGGATCACATAAAAGGGATAGGCTTATCATTGCCTGGAATACTTGATGAAGAGCGTAAAAAAATTGTCTTTTCCTATAATTTGAATGTGAGAAATTACCCATTATTTGATCTTGTGACGAATGCCTTTAAAGTCCCGGTTCATCTTGTCAATGATGTTAATGCAGCTGCATTTGCAGAACAATATAGCGGGCAAGCAGTTGGGTGTCATAGTTTAGTGTATACCTTACTTAGTCAAGGTGTCGGCACCGGTATTATCTTGCGAAATGAAATTTATAATACTGGAGAAACGGGTAACTCTATTTTGGCAAGTGATTGTTCAGGAGAAGAATCGATTTTTCACCCTCTTAATATGTATTCCATTCACAATCTATCAAAAGGTATCCGAGACCGTCATTCTAAGGAGTTTGCTCATATCCTAGAAAATGATGCTGTCATCGATCACTTTTTTCATCGAGCTTTTGTAGACATGGAGGAACCCTTTCACAGTGAAGCAAAGCGAATGGCCCATGACATTGTTACGTTGCTCTGCAACTATGCTTTGTTGCTTCAGCCAGAAAAGGTACTAGTGAATGGTTGGGTTGCAAAGCAAGACCAATTTTTTCAATATATGCTGAAAGTCTTAAATGAGCTGGAGAAAACAACAAATGTGCCAATCCAGTTAGAGAAATCGTATTGGAGAGAAAAAGGCCCATCCCTTGGGGCTGCAAGACTTGCGTTGCATCATATTTTTAAAGAAATGCAATTTTCATAGAGAGAGTTTTAGTAGGCGCTTCTACAGAGGAGGCGTCTTTTTAGTTTAGGTTGTTTAAGTACTACAAGTAAGAACAGCGACATGCTCTATTTTTTCCTTCATTAATCAGACTTTTTTATATTCTATGGAAGATTTTCTGATTTTTTTAAAGACATATTCGACAAAAAGTGCTATATTCAATTTTAAGATTTAAGGAATATAAAAAGACATGTCCGAAAATGGTGGTGTAAAAAATGAATGATTTAAGACAGAACAAAACGATTGGCTCAAGATTGCTTGATACAGTAGAGCGAGTCGGAAATAAGCTACCACATCCGTTTATGTTATTCTTATACTTAGCGGTAGCTGTAATTCTTTTTTCGTGGTTCATTGCAAGTCTAGGTGTTTCGTTTATTCATCCTGGAACAGGTGAGGAAACGACGGTTAATAGTCTTGTGTCAGCAGATGGATTTATGTACATACTAGATTCGATGATTTCAAACTTTATTGGCTTTACGCCACTAGGGCTCGTGCTGACAATGATGCTTGGAATCGGTCTTGCGCAACAAGTCGGACTAGTCGAAACGTTTATTAAAAGCACCATTTTAAAGGCACCAGCAAAGTTGGTAACAGTTGCTGTTGTGACAACTGGGATTATAGGAAACATCGCCTCAGATGCGGCATATGTACTTGTTCCACCCCTTGGTGCGATGATCTTTTATGCGATCGGTCGACACCCTTTAGCGGGTATGGCTGCAGGTTTTGCTGGAGTAGGTGCAGGCTTTACGGCAAACTTCCTTCCTGCAGGGACGGATGTCCTTTTATCTGGTATTTCCACAGAAGTCGTTCAAACCATGGATCCTAATATGGTCGTTCATATGACTGATAACTACTTCTTTATGTTTATTTCATCCATTATGCTTATAATCATCTGTACAGTTATTACAGAAAGAGTCATCGAACCAAGGCTTGGAAAATTCAATCCTGCATTCGGAGCGAAAGAATACGTTGATCAAGAACTAGAAAAAGTAGGTCCAAAAGAAACGAAAGCATTGCTTATCGCTGTTTTTACCGGATTTGTGTATTTAGCGTTGGTCTCATTCTTAATTGTTCCAGAAAGTGGTATTCTCCGAGGTGAGGGAGGAAGCATTGTTCCTTCGCCATTTATTAGCAACATTGTTCCTATTATTTTGTTCTTATTTTTAACCGTGTCGATTGCTTATGGGGTGGCTGCTGGTGTGATTAAGTCCACTCGTGATGTGCCAGAAATGATGGCAGAGGCGATTAAAAGTATGGCAGGTTATATTGTCTTAATTTTTGCAGCAGCTCAATTTATTGCTTATTTTGATTGGAGCAATATTGGCGTCTGGATTGCTGTAAGTGGTGCGGAATTTTTAGAAAGCATCAATATGACCGGTATAGGCGTACTCGTTGCTTTTATCTTTTTAACAACATTATTGAATTTATTTATTTTTAGTGGGTCGGCTCAATGGGCGCTCATGGCTCCTGTTTTCATACCGATGTTTATGCTATTAGACTACCATCCTGCGCTTGTTCAGTTAGCCTACCGGATTGGTGATTCATCAACGAGTGTTATTACGCCAATGAATCCTTATGTACCAATGGTTCTTGCGTTTATGAAAAAGTATGATTCACGTTCAGGCTTTGGGACATTATTTTCGATCATGCTTCCATATACGCTTGTTATTTTGGGGCTTTGGATCGTGCTGTTCCTCGTTTGGACATGGTTTGGGTTGCCAATTGGACCTGGTGTAACAGACTATAAAGGATAGTGCATGAAAAGAGGAGAGAAGAGATGTTCTACAAATCAGCGACAGCTATTCAAGAGCAAGTTATTGAGTGGCGACGTCACCTTCACCAATATCCTGAATTAAGTCATGAAGAGAAAGAGACACGGGCATTTGTTTGCCGTGTCTTGGACGATGCAGGAATTGCCTATGAATCCATGAAAGCAAGTTATGGGGTTATTGGTATTATTAAAGGAGAGAAACCAGGCAAGACGGTTGCTCTTCGCGCAGATATGGATGCCCTTCCAATTCGTGAAACAAACGACGTTCCCTATCGATCAACGAAAGAGCGAGTCATGCACGCATGTGGTCATGATGCTCATACAGCAATGTTATTAGGAACGGGAATCACTCTGCAAGAGAATAAAAGCGAAATAGAAGGAACCGTTTTATTATTGTTTCAACCGGCAGAGGAAGATGCTCCTATTGGTGGTGCGCAAGCAATGATGGAAGATCCAGCGTTTCTACAGTGGAAGCCAGATGCTATCTTCGGCCAGCATGTTTGGCCAGATTTACCTGTTGGCCAGATTGGTGTACGAGATGGAGCAATGATGGGTAACTCTGATCGATTTACAATTCTCATTAATGGTAAAGCTGGACACGCCAGTATGCCACATCAAACCGTTGATGCTATTGTTGTAGCCAATCAATTGATGTCGAGCTTACAAACGATCGTAAGCCGGAACGTAAATCCCCTTGATGCCGCTGTTATTACAATCGGCAAAATGACTGGTGGAGATCGGTACAATGTGATTGCAAGAGAAGTGGTGTTAGAAGGAACCGTTCGAACGCTGTCATTGTCCGTGCGTGAACAGGTTGAAAAACGATTAGTGAGCCTTGTTGAACAGGTCGCAGCAGGTCTCGGTGCTAAAGCGTCAGTAACCTATCAGAAAGGGTATGTCTCAACTATTAATACAAGTAAATGGGCTAATCACGTTAGAGAACAAGCAAGACAGTTATTCGGCGAGGCAGCAGCACCAGATGTAGATCCGAGCCTTGCAGGTGAAGATTTTGGCCGTTTTTTACAAACATACCCAGGTGCGTATTTCTGGTTAGGGACCGCCATTAAGGAAAGACCTGTTCAAAGTCCGCTTCACGATGCGTCTTTTGACATCGATGAAGAAGCACTTGTATATGGTGTTAATTTAATGGCTACAACGGCAGTTACGGCTTTAGAGCAACTCAAAGGAGAGGAGAGCTAGCAGATGAGAAACGAGATTGATCAATGGGTAAAACAAAACGAATTAGACATTAAAACATGGCGCCAAGAGATGCATAAGATCGCCGAAGTCGGTTTCTGTGAGTACGAAACCACTTATTATATTTTCCGAAAGTTGGAAGGGCTTGGCTTTACGCTTCATACTGGTCGAGCAGTAATGAACGAGGAAGCACGCTTTGGAGTTCCGAGTGAAAAAGAATTGGCACAACATGAAGATCGAGCGTTAAAAAATGGAGTACCAACGGCTTTTCTTGAAACAATGAAAAACGGTTTTACAGGTGTCGTTGCTGTACTCGAAACGGAAAAAGATGGTCCTCATACAGCCATGCGATTTGATATTGATGCGCTACCAATTGAAGAAGAGGTATCACATGCACATATCCCTGCCAATAACGGCTTTCGCTCCCGTAACGATGGTATGATGCACGCGTGCGGCCATGACGGGCATGCAGCGATTGGTCTAGGAATAGCAACGTTTCTATCAACGTTGAAAGAGCGTTTATCAGGAACGTATACCCTTATTTTTCAACCAGCTGAAGAAGGTAGCAGAGGCGCGAAAGCGGTTGTTGAAAACGGTTGGCTAAATGGTGTAGATTTTTTCCTAAGTGGACATCTTGGTATACGTTCTCAGCCTGTTGGGACGCTGGTCTCTGGTGCAACCAATATATTAGCAACAACAAAAATTGACGCTCGATTTACTGGAAAAACGGCTCACGCCGGAATGGAACCTCATAAAGGGAAAAATGCAATGCTCGCAGCAGCAGCAGCCGTTCTAAACTTGCATGGTATTGCGCCGCATGGTGAAGGAGAAACTCGTTTAAATGTAGGACGCTTTGATGCAGGCAGTGGAAGAAATATCGTTCCAGGTGAAGCGTTCTTACAGCTTGAAACGAGAGGGAAGTCTTCTATTGAAAATGCGTATATGAAAGAGGAAGCCATTCGTCGTTTAGAAGGTGCGGCTTATATGTACGATGTAGCGCTAGAGTATGCTATTGTTGGAGAAGGGCTTGCAGCGGAAACAGATAAGTATTTTCTTGATAAAATTCCGAATGTGACTCAATCCAGTCAGTTTATTAACGAAGTAAAAGATCGGATGCCTTTAAATGGTTCAGAGGATGTAACGTATATGATGCGTCATGTTCAGGAACAAGGTGGATCTGCATGCTATATGATTTTTGGAACACCTCTTGCTGCAGGGCACCATCATAAGCAATTTGATTTTGACGAGGATGCCTTACTCGTTGCGGTTAGTGCGCTTGCTCATCTAGTCGTTGAATAGGTTGGATAAGCCTTAATGTGAAAGAAGGAATGGTATGACAACGCAGATTGGTTTAGTTGGGCCAAAAGATTCTGTACAACAAATGCAACGGATTATTAAAGAATACCCAAATTTTACTGCTGTCCCAATTATTTATAAAGAGCTCGAAGAAGCCCCGACTTGCTTAAACCAGACCACTGTCACAATTGATCAATGGTTATTTTCTGGACAAGCTCCTTTTTCCTTATGTTTACAAAAAGGATTGATTATGAAAGAAAACGCATGGTTCGTTCCCCACGAGGGATCGAGCCTATTAGGGACATTTTTGAAAGCTTTTTACCACACAGAACAAAATCATACTCATGTCAGCTTAGACACTGTCTCACCTGAATATACAAACTGGTTAATAGAAGAGTTTTCCTTATCTCATTTGTCGATTACGCTATTTGATTATCCTGATTATGTAGAAGAGGACAAATTGATTGCCTTTCATAAAGAAGCCTTTATCACTGGAAAAGCCACCCTCGCTTTAACGTGTTTAAGAGGGGTCTATCGTGCACTAAAGCAGGTAGGAATTCCGTGTTATCGGATTAAGCCTGCCGAACCAGTGACACGAAATATTTTAGGCAGAATTCAAGAACGGGTAAATTTTTTACATGTAAAAAAAGCTCAAATTGCAGTTGTAGGTGTCCTTGTTTCATTTTCCCAAACAGAGCAGAAGGAAATTGCTTATTCGTATAAATTAAAGCATCAGGAACTACTCGTCAGAAAAAGACTGCTAGACTATGCAGAGTCTTTACAAGGGTCCTTCTTAGAGCTTGGAAATGGCTATTTTGAAATATTTACAACCCGTGGTGAGATTGAAAACCAAGGGTGGCCATATGAAATCATTGAGGATATTAAACAGGCGGCCAAACTCACGGTTTATTTGGGTGTCGGCTATGGTCGAACTGCTCTTGCTGCATCTAAGCACGTGCAAGTTGCGATTGATTACAGTAAGCAAGCAGAAGATGAGATGATTGTGTTAGTTGATGAAGAAAAGCATGTATCAGAGGCGAAACGAAATGAAGAAACTCTTCATTATCAGCAAGTTCAACTCGGTCAAGATGTCTCAAACATCGCCGTTAGCCCTGCAACTATTTCTCGTCTCTATGCAAAAGTCTCTCAACAAACCTATACGTATTTTTCGTCACAGGATGTGGCGTCTTGGCTGAATAGTACGGAGCGAAATGCCAGACGCATTCTACACGCATTGGAAAAAGGTGACGTCATTGAGCAGGCAGGGGAGGAGCAATCTGGAAGACGAGGAAGACCTAGAAGAGTTTATCAATTTAAAAAAGAATCTGTTTTTAATCAAGCCACCCATGTTCAAAAGTAAACAGGGTGGCTTATTCATGTTACGTAGTTAATCTAATGTTATCGATGTATGGGGCTTCAATTTTGCTAACGTATTTTCAATAATGGATACGAGCTTTTGATTATCCTGCAAGGTAACAATAACAAGTGATTTTTCAATATAATCAATACCTAACTGAGTATTTCCTATTAAGGAGTTGGTGTAGCCGATTTGATAGAGGGCATCACCTAATAAGGTAAGAGTATTGCTCGACACTGATAGATTTAATGCGGCTTCAGCATGACGCAATGCTTTCTCATATTCTTCTTTTCGGTTGTAAATATTTGATAAGTTAAAGTGAATTTTTGTCATGACTTCATAGACGGAAGAATCTGTTTCTAATTCTTGTATGTTTTCTAAGCATGCGAGTAACATGTATTCGCTTTCACTATAATGATTTTCTTCGTAATAAATACTGCCTAAGCTTAATTCAATCTCTACACGCTGGACTAAATCTGCTTTTTTCTTTGTCGTTTGTAAATCAAGAGCGCGTGTAAATAGGCTAATCGCTTCATCAACACTTTTTCTTTCATAATAGCTACAAACAGCTTCATGCCATAATAAATATTGCTTTTCAGCATTTGATAATTGGGAGGACTTGTTCTTTTCGTTTTCTATAATATAGTTGAGTGCAGCATAATCGCGCCTTGCTTTTAGATTTTTAATAATTTTGCTAACTTCTGACTGGCGAATATCCTTAGACGTTACAAAAGAAGCACTTTCTTCTTGTCCATATAAATAACTCATTGTTACACCTAAGCGCTCGCTTAATTGAAAAAGGATGCTTGATGAGGGGTTCTCTTTCCCGTTTTTCCCCTCAATATTGCTAATTACACCTTGTGTACAAATTCCTTTCGCTAATTCACTTTGCGTATAGCCTCTCATTTTTCGAATGGTTCTCAATCTTTCACCTAATACAAGTGTTTGTTTTTGCATCAGATTCTCCTTATAAAGAATTTACTAATAATTATAACATAATATTGAACGAAGAGAATATTAACGTTTTGATAAAAAAGTCGTTTTTTAGACAGCAATCTCAACATTTAAAGGCGTATAAGAGCGAATAAAGAAGGAATTTGAAGCTTTTAATAGAATTATAGAGCTGAGGTGTTGTATGTAAGAGAGGTTCATTCTAATTCTAGATAATGTGCGTTCAAACTGTTCGATTTCTATGTTGGAGGGATGCTATGATAATGCAGTGCTTCTAGGGAACAGTTAACAGACCAATGGACAGCTGACGCGCAGCAAAAAGTAATCTTGTTAGAGCGAACCTTTTGCGAATAAGGTGGTTTCTTTTTTTCAGAAAGGATGTTGATTCACATTTCAATGCAAATAATTGCGGCTATTATTATTTATTTACTGATTATGATTTTAATAGGATGGTATGGGTACAAAAAAACAGCTAGTCACTCAGATTATACATTAGGCGGGAGAGGGCTCTCTCCTGGTGTTGCTGCTCTAAGTGCAGGGGCATCTGATATGAGTGGTTGGTTGATGCTAGCATTACCTGGTTCAATGTACTTAACAGGTTTAGGTGCAGGTTGGTTAGCGTTAGGTCTTATTATTGGTGCATACTTAAACTGGATTTTCTTAGCCCCGCGGCTCCGAACCTATACAGAAACAGCTAATAACTCTATCACCATTCCTGCCTTTCTAGAAAATCGTTTTATTGACTCAACTAAATTGCTAAGAATTTTATCAGGACTCATTATTATTTTCTTCTTTACCATTTATGTTTCTTCTGGAATGGTATCAGGTGGTCGTGTATTTGATTCTTTGCTTGGTATTGACTATCACATAAGCTTATTAATTGTGGCTGGAGTTACGATTCTCTACACACTGTTTGGTGGTTTTCTAGCGGTTAGTTGGACGGATGTTGTCCAAGGTGGTATTATGATGCTTGCTTTATTACTCGTGCCTATTTTTGCCTTAGCTGAGGTAGGTGGTGTCACCACTACATTTGATCAAGTTCGGAGCATAGACCCACAATTACTAGATATTTTTAGAGGCGTCACAGTTGTTACGATCATTGGTTCACTTGCATGGGGACTTGGTTATTTTGGTCAGCCTCATATTATCGTTCGCTTTATGGCGCTTCGCACAGCGAGAGAAGCAAAGCCGGCACGCCGAATTGGGATGGTGTGGATGATTTTATCCATTGTCGGAGCCATGATGACAGGCTTAGTTGGAAGAGCTTATTTAAATAACGAAGGAATTTTTCTTAACCCTGATAACGATAGTCAGCACGAAACTGTTTTTGTCGTTCTTGGTGAAATGCTGTTCCATCCATTTATCATTGGCTTTATTTTTAGTGCGATCTTAGCGGCAGTGATGAGTACCATTTCGTCTCAATTACTTGTCACGTCTAGCTCTTTAACGGAAGATCTGTATAAGACGTTTTTAAAACGAAAACCAGCAGACCGGGAACTAATCTTCCTTGGTAGAGGGGCTGTTCTCGTTGTCGCTTTGATTGCGTTAGCTCTCTCTTGGAACCCAGATAGTTCAATTTTAGAACTTGTTAGCTACGCATGGGCAGGCTTTGGTGCCGCATTTGGTCCTGTTATGCTTCTGAGTTTATATTGGAAAGGGATGACAAGATGGGGCGCGTTGGCAGGTATGCTTTCAGGTGCTGTTATGGTCATTGTCTGGGCAAATACAAACTTGTATCAACTACTTGGTATGAATGAACGTGTCTATGAATTATTACCAGGCTTTATGATTGCTGCACTGATGATTGTTATTGTCAGTAAGTTTACGAAAAATGACCAACGTGTCGATCAAGGATTTAAAGAGTTTAAAGAAGAATTAAAAGCGAATAAATAACGATAATCCCTCCAATAGGTACTTATTGGAGGGGTTTTATAGTGTTTAAATGATTGGGTGTTTGACTTTAGCTTGAATGGGTAAAAATAGGATGGAGCTTAAAAGGAAAGGAATTAATCAGCATGAAGATTTGGACATCAATGAGCGTGACACTTGTGACGGTAGTCGCATTAACAGCTTGTAACACAACGAATGAAGAAGAGCCTGTTAATCAAAATGAGGAAATGGTAAATGAAAATCAACCTTTGGATGAGGAGGATCATACGAACACGATTGAAGGATCCAATGAGGAGTGGACAGAAGTTGCGATTGTTCAAGAAGAAGTAGATGACACCATTACTCGTGTTGACATGCAAAATGATCGTGGTGGCAATCGGGTCATCCTTTATTTCACTGATGAAGAAGAGCCTCGTTATAAATCAATCCTTGTTAAAGAGGAAAGCCGTTTAAAGATTATTTCGATTAATGAGGATGGTGAAGGGGAAGTTTTCAATGAAGTAGTGGAAGATCAGTTAAATTAAAAAGGGAAAATGAGGCTTGGACAAAAGTAGAAGACAGACCAAAATGACGAACATTCCTGAAAATAGGAACGTTCGTCGTTTATTTTATATGAAAATGAACGGGAGGAGAATCCGAAGACTCCTGGGGGATCAGCACGTGTCTGAAGACTCTGGAGTGGCGGTTTTCCACGGAGGAGGCTGAGGCCGTGTCCCCGGAAAGCGGAGGATTCTCCTGTAGCGGTGCTACTCAGCATATTTTAGACTATTCGTCTTTTCAAATACTACTTTTCGTTATGTCCCAGCCTCATTTTTTATGAATGAACGTTTTCTACGGCTGATTCATAGTAAGCAAGTGCTGCTTGAACGGCTTTACCACTATGAACAGGTACTTCTTTATAGAGGAGTGCTGCTTCAAGAGCTGAGAGCGCAAAAAGGACATTTTCTTTTCGACAGCTATACCCCATTGAACCAATACGCCAGATTTTCCCATGCAATGGACCAAATGAGCTTGCTATTTCGACTCCGAAATGAGTGAGCATAAATGAACGAACAGCGTCAGCATCTACGCCATTTGGAACGGCTATACAGGTAACGACAGGCAATTTATATTCGTGTTCCACAAAAAGATCAAGACCCATCGCTTTTATTCCAGCCATTAGCGCTTTTTCATGGAAAATGTGCCGTTCAAATCGATTCTCTAACCCTTCATCGAGTAAAATACGAAGCCCTTCATGCAGCCCATAAATCATCGATGTTGCCTCTGTGTGATGATTTAATCGTCTTGGGCTCCAGTAATCTTGTAGTTGACTAAGGTCAAAATAGTTACTTCGAATAACAGAACCTGAGAATGGTGTGGTTTGATCTTGATCTGTAGCAATGCCACGTTCAACTTTTTTTCGCTTGGAAATAATCGCTTCGGCACGACTGTTATACGTGATAGGTGCCATACCCGATGGTACTGATAGGCATTTTTGTGTTCCACCAATGGCCGCGTCAATAAACCAGTCATCGACTTTAAACTCAACCCCGCCAATAGTAGCGACAGCGTCAACGACGAACAAGCAATCTTCTTCGCGACACGTCTTCCCAATGTTTTGTAGGGGCATCACACAGCCAGTAGATGTTTCTCCATGTACACAGGCAACGATTTTTGGTTTTACTTTTCTAATCTCTTCTATGACATCATTCTCATCAAAAACGGTGCCCCATTCGCATTCCATTGTGTGAACCGATGCATCCAACCGTTCGCAAATTTCAACAAGTAAGTGACCGAAGCGACCATATATAGGAACAAATACACGATCACCAGGCTCAATCAAACTCGTTAAAACCGCCTCAAGTCCAGAGCGTGAAGTACCATCAATAGGGAAGGCCCATTGATTTTTTGTTTGGAACAAGTCCCGTAACATGTCCATTGTTTCATTCATCATTTCGGTAAATGCAGGATCGAATTGACCTAATATTGGAGCACTCATGGCTCTTAATACACGTGGCTCAGCTTCTACCGGGCCAGGCGTCATAATGGTTCGCTTCGCTAATTGACTCATCGTGTTCTCTCCTTAATTGTAAGCAAGTTGATAGATGATATGCTTTAATGCTTTTACACCAACGTGCAAGTCGTTTTCGTTGGTAAACTCATAAGGGGAGTGACTAATCCCCTTTACACTTGGTACAAACAGCAAGCAAGTAGGTACCTTAGCTCCAAGTATTTGAGCATCGTGACCAGCGCCGCTATACATATAGCGATAGCTTAACTGTTGATGCTGTGCGTAGTCGTGAGCAATTGCTTGTAAGGACTCTTCCATATCGACTGGAATGACGTCTGAATATTGTTGAACCGATATAGCGACATCAGAGCCTGACAGTTCATCTACGAACGTATTCAATTGCTTATGGTACACATCCAGCGTTGCTGAACGATGGTGCCGAATATCAAGGGTAAAAGTCACTTTTCCTGGAATAACATTCGGTGTATTAGGAGTGACAGTCATTTGACCAACCGTCGCTACGAAATGCTCATCTATCTCATGCCCTGTTTGGATGAGTTTATGTACGAGTTGACTCGCAATATTCATAGCATCTTTCCGCTTATTCATAGGAGTAGTACCAGCATGATTGCTTTCACCAGTCACAGTAAAAATAAAGCGTCTTTGCCCAACGATGCTTTTAACAATGCCGAGGGATTCGCCTGCATCTTCTAAAATAGCTCCTTGCTCAATATGCAGTTCAACAAAACATGCTAAATCCTGCCTTAACGGCTCTTGAAAATGACCAAGTCCAAACCCTTTCCCATGCATGGCATCGAGAAACGATTTGCCTTGAATATCTTGCACGTTATGATAGTCTTTACCCTCGTGAATACCTGTTAATTTACCAGAACCCCAAAAGTTTAGAGGGAAGCGGCTACCTTCTTCTTCACAAAAAGAAATCACATCGATTGTTCGCTTTGGCTGACCGTGCTCTTTTACTAACTCAGAAACAGCAACTAAGCTAGCAAGAACGCCATAGGCACCGTCATACTTTCCGCCGTTGACAACTGTATCAATATGAGAGCCTGTTAAGACAGCAGGTTCCTCTTTATTTGTTCCTTCTACACGCCCATATACATTACCAATATCATCAAAAAAAGGTGTTAGTCCTCTTTCTCCAAACCAATTCTTAATCGTTTGTTGAGCTTGAAACCACTCGTCTGTGTAAAGTAAACGCGTGACGCCACCGTCATCGGTTTGACCGATCTTGGCTAAATCTTCAATCATCGTCGTTAACGATACTGTCAGTTGCCCTGTATCCATGATAGTCGCCTCACTTTGCTTAAATTAAAAAATGATTGAATCGTTGTACAATTGAGTGTACTGTTAAGTTACTTATAAAGCATTGGGATATTTGCTATTTATATTGAAATCCATTGTGCATGTTAACTAAAGAATGGAGAGTGGAAATGAATATAGATCTGTTTGTTCAATTACCAGAATTAAAACAGGCGCGAATTGTAGCAGGGATGCAAGGGAAGACGCGAATCATAAGCAATGTAAAAATGATGGATGCGCCTGATATTATTCATTATTTAACACATGGGGATTTGCTTGTTACTACTGCTTATCACTATGCAGGAAAACCTGAACGGTTATTAGAACTTGTAAAAGCGATGAATGAAAAAGGTTGTGCTGGTCTTGGCATAAAACAAGAACGTTTTCTCGGCAAGATTCCAGCAGTTGTATTGGATTATGCAAATGAAACAAATTTCTCCATTATTGCGTTACCAGAACAAATAGGATTAAGTTCTGTTGCTAATCAAGTGCTAAGTGCCATTTTAGATCAACGTACAAACGAACTAAAGACAGCACTTGATACACATCGAACGTTCTCGAATCACATTGTGAGCGGGAAAGGGTTACCTCATTTACTAGAAAATGTCGCTCAGCTGGTTGGTTCCCCTGTTTTGCTCATGAATGAACGGTGTCAACTATTATCGTCTTCGAACACTTCCAGTCCCGTTGTAAACGGTATGGAATATTTACATCGTATGGGCTATGCATTTTTTACAGAGGGGAGCCGATATTCTAGCTTCACATTGTTAATGAATCATCCGAAGACGGTAACTGTATTTCCAGTTTACACCGATAAAGCAAAAAAAGGAATTCTCGTCATTCTAGGCTCTTTCTCACATGAAGAGAGTCAGTCGGTATTACTTGTGGAACAAGCGACGAATGTCATTGCATTTGAGTTAATGAAGGAAAACGCATTAAAGCAATATACGAAACGAGCAAAAAATGAATTTTTTCTCCACTATTTAAATGGTCAATATGCATCAAAAGAAGAGGTTATTAATCGTGCAAAAGAATTTGGGCTCTACAACGATCGTCCATATAAATGTGTTGCTGGAAGATTGGATCAAGAGGAATTAAATTTAGGTTTTAAAGACAACCATATTGAGAGCGAGAAAGTATTCGACTTCGTTGAAGAAGAATTATCGATTTTTCCATTTCAATCTCACTTATTCATTAAAGGAGAGATGTGCTTTATTTTATTAGAGGGGGAGAAGGGAGATACAACAGGTGAATCATTGCAGTCAATTGAGTTTGCGTTGGAAATGATTCAAGATCGTGTCGCTCTTCATTTTAAACGATCCATTTCATTTGGCTACAGTCATCTATGTCGCCAATTTTGGGACGTACAAGAAGCACATAAAGAAGCGTTAAATGCCCTTCATTCTGGTCGATTGTCTGGGAATCGCCAATTCGTTCAAGGGTATCAGGCAAAAGATCTTCAGAAACTTCTACGAATGATCCCCCAAGAGGATTTGGTTGAATTTTGTGACTTTAATTTAAAGAAATTAACTGAACCTGGTGTGACAGAGATGGCTCTCATTCAAACATTGGCTGTTTACCTTGAAACGCATTGTCAAATTTCTGAAACGGCAAAACGTCTATATGTACATCGAAACACCATTATTTATCGACTTGAGAAGATTGAAGAATTGTTAGGGAAAAGTTTAAAAGATCCAGATACAACGTTGCATCTCCGACTGGCACTTCGCATTCAGCATACACTTGAAACGTCATAAACCGTGTGCGTGCTGAACTGAAAGTATGAAGCGTTGTGCCTAGAACTATGACGTTTCTATTTCGTTTATGGTAAGAGGTTGTAAGAAAATCTAACAAATAAGCCTGTATTTTTTTACAACCTCTTCTTTATTTTTTGAAGTGAACTGTACAAGGTATCTAATTTGATATTTTGTTTTTAGCTACTATAACCAATGACCTTTCTTTAGTGCGTCAGTATGATGGTGAAATAAAACTGAAGCGAGTAAAGTGAGGGGATAACTTGATGGAACAACCAAAAAGTCAGAATATACATAAGCCAAGTCCATTAGAGAAGAAAAAAGATCGGATGCCTCATATCTATGTGCTACTGTTTATTATTAGCGGGTTAGCAGCGTTGCTTACTTATCTTATTCCAGCTGGTTCATTTGAACGTGTGCCAGGACCAAATGGACGTGAATCCATTGATCCGAATTCCTTTACGACAGTAGATGCGTCTCCTGTTTCATTTATGGATTTTATGTTAGCAATTCCTGTTGGTATGGCTAGTGCAAGTGAAATTATTTTCTTTACCTTTATCATCGGTGGAATGTTTATGGTGCTGCGAAGAACGGAAATTATTGAAATCGGTGTCGATCGATTAGCCAGAAAATTTCAACATAAAAGCATTGCAGTGATTCCGGTATTGTTGACACTCTTTGCAGTCGTTGCAACAACCATTGGCACTCCTGAACTGTCTCTTGTCTATATTCCCGTGTTAATTCCGCTTTTTATTTCACTTGGCTATGATTCAATGACAGCCGCAGGGATAGCACTAATTTCAACAGCGCTAGGGTTTACAGCAGGTGTGATGAACCCAGGAACTGTTGGCATCTCCCAACAAATTTCGGGACTCGAGACTTACTCAGGTTTTGGATTGCGAGTGGTTGTGTTAGTCGTTATTGTCCTTATCGGAAGTTTGTATATCATGCGATATGCGAAGAAAATAAAGCAAGATCCATCAAAAAGCTATACACATGAGGAAGATGAAATAAAGCGAGTCAAATATAAAGATGCCTTAAAGCAACCTGCCAAACGTGCAACGAAGCGGCAATTGGTTGCGATTTCAACATTACCGATTTTCTTTGGTATACTTGTATATGGTGTAACGCAACTCGGTTGGTTTATGCTTGAAATGTCTGGTTTGTTTATTTTTATGGGCATTCTGGTAGGAATCATTTCAGGATTATCCCTTACAAAAGTGTGTGAAGCTTTTACAGAGGGTTTCAGAGAAGTGTTAATGGGCGCCATCATTATAGGAATTGCTAGATCGGTTGCAATTGTACTAGAAGAAGGACAAATAATGGATACGATTGTATATGGTCTAGGTAATCTCGTTGGTCATTTACCAAGTACGCTAAGTGCAATCGGTATGATGACGGTTCAACTATTCATCAATTTCTTCATACCGTCTGGAAGTGGTCAAGCACTGGTGACCATGCCTATTATGGCGCCTCTTGCAGATATGCTTGGGGTAACACGCCAAACGGCGATTTTAGCGTTTCAATTTGGTGATGGCTTTGCTCATATTTTGTTCCCAACATCAGGTTACTTTATGGCAGCTTTAGTCATTGCTGGTATCGGCTGGACTAAGTGGGTGAAATTCTTTAGCCCGTTATTCTTTATCTTCATGGGTGTGGGAATTGTATTTTTAATTTATGCACAATTAACAGGGTGGACTGGTTAAGTGTTGAAGGAAGGTAAATAAAATGGTTGATCTACGAATCTGTGGTGGTCGAGTTGTTTTACACGACCGCATTTTAGAAACGGATATTGGAATGACAAATGGTGTAATCGAAACGATTGGTGTTGTCCATTCAGCAGCTAAAACAATAGATGCAAAAGGGCAGCTTGTTTTTCCTGGTGGCATTGATACGCATGTTCACTTTTCAGAGCCAGGTCGAACAGAATGGGAAGGGTTTAAAACAGGTAGTCAAGCATTAGCGGCGGGTGGAGTCACAACGTATGTGGAGATGCCTCTTAATGCACTGCCAGCAACAACGAATATTGACAATTTACAGCTTAAATTAAATCGAGCTAAAACGAAAAATTTAGTCGACTACAGCTTTTATGGTGGCTTAACGTCAGAAAATCTTGCTGACATTGAGGCGCTGGCTGATCGAGAGGTCATAGCGTTTAAGTGTTTCCTCTCAACGTGTGGGTCAGGTCAGCCAGGTGATTTTTCCAATGTAGATGATGCAACCCTTAAAAAAGGGATGGAGATTTTAGCACGAAAAGGAAAAATTCTTTGCTTACATGCGGAAGATGCATCGCTAACAGATCGACTTGAAATGGAATTGATTTCTGAAGGTAAAAAGGATGCGCAAGCATTCTTAGCTTCTAGACCAATTGAAGCGGAGGTACTTGCTGTAAAGAAAGCGATAGCGTATTCAAGAGAGACAGGTTGTGCCATTCATTTTGTTCATATTTCGTCAGCTGAAGCCATTGCTGAAATTCAACAAGCAAAAAGAGAAGGGCTTGATGTAACCGTTGAGTCATGCCCGCATTATTTCGTATTTTCTGCGGAAGAATTGCCCAAATTAGGAACGCTAGCGAAGTGCCAGCCACCGCTTAGGAAAAAGGAAGACGTGTCAAAATTATGGGATTGTCTGCTACGAGGAGAAATTGATTGGTTAACATCTGATCACTCTCCATGTACAATCGATTTAAAAGAGGGAGACTTTTTTACAGCGTGGGGAGGCATTACTGGCTGTCAGAATACAATTGATATCATGTATGACGAGGCTGTGAAAAAAAGGGGGATGTCAGCTTCCGCTTTTGCTAAACTAATCGCTACGACACCAGCTAAGCGATTTAACCTTGAGCAAAAAGGGGAACTGGCAGTGGGGAAGGATGCCGATTTATTCTTTCTCGATGATACGACGTCTTATACGCTTCAACAAGAAGACTTGTACTATAAAAACCCTTATTCTCCTTATGTTGGTCGAACCATCGCTTGTCGAGTGACAAAAACGATTGTACGAGGACAAGTAGTGTATGATGTAGAAAAAGGGTGCAGGAAAGAAACAGTTGGAAAGTTAGTGAAAGTGCTAAACTAAGAAAACTACCTAGTAAAAAAACAAAAGAGGCTGGGACAAAAGTAGATAGACAGACCAAAATGACGAACATTCCTGAAAATAGGAACGTTCGTCATTTGTTTTATATGAAAATGAACGGAAGGAGAATCCGAAGACTCCTGGGGGATCAGCACGTGTCTGAAGACTCTGGAGTGGCGGTTTTCCACGGAGGAGGCTGAGGCCGTGTCCTCGGAAAGCGAAGGATCCTCCTGTAGCGGTGCTACTCAGCATGTTTTAGACTATTCGTCTTTTCAAATACTACTTTTCGTTATGTCCCAGCCTCTTTATTTTTCGTTCATTTTCAATAAAAGCTCTTGAGTAGAGGCTGCCCTCTTGAGTTTACTTGTTAAAAAGGTCTGCATATCAAGTGGAGCCACAAGTTGCTGTTCTGCTAAACCAGTAACGACCATTTTTGTTCCGACCGAATGGAGATGGTCATGTAGATCTAAAAGTGCTTCAAAAGTTGCTTCATCAACGTTACTGATACAGCTCACATCCACAGCAAGTGTAGTGATGGTATGATCATGAATACTCCGCTTTGTTGCCTCTATTAAAGTGGAGATTCGTCCTTTTGTGACTAAACCAACAATTGGCATCACACCTATATCATGTAGTAGGGGGATGATAGGGCAAGGCAGGTGATCGTATTCTTTTATCGTTTCCAAATGAGCTAATTCAATTGTTTTGCGTTCCGTAATGTCTTTTTGGACACCGACAAAATACGTTTTATCATCTTTATTGTTTTTTGCAGGATCAATAGTTAGCTCATTCCAAAAAGGGGTACCATCTTTTTTGTAATTTAAGATTTCCGTTTTATAACGGCCAAAGCGACTCAATGTCTGTTTTAGTTTCGCTATTTCATCTTTATTCGTATCCTCACCTTGTAAAAACCGACAATTCCTTCCTATAACCTCTTCTAGGTGGTATTGTGTAATATCCGTAAAACCTTGGTTAATAAAAATAATTGGATTATCTTTTAAACTAGGATCTGTTATAACAATCCCAATCCCGGTATAATCAAGACTATTTGAGAAAAAAGTCGCATCTAAATTAATCATAATCCCCCAATAAGTTCCTTTTCGTTTTAACCATATAATACATAAAAATGATAGATTAATCAAACGTTTGCTAAGGGAAACAACCATTTTAAAAACAGGATTAGCTCCTTTTTTAAAAATTGACTACAGTCTTTTTACACATGACCTAACGACTAATCTAGATAATTCTAACGTATAGTCGAGCAATTAACCGTAAGAGCCCATACTGGCAACAAATTAGTTCATCTTTTACCTTACATACCGATGTTTGAATAATAGATGAATATGGTAGTTTATTTTCATTAGCGTAAAGGTTGCAAAAGTGAGATACATCCTTTACATTAATTATAGTGATCGTTCTATCATAAAGGAAGTGACTATGTTGAGTAAAAAGCGAGAGCAGTTACTGGCTCAATCGGAACGTTTATTTGATCGACATGGATTCCATGCAGTTGGTCTTAAGCAAGTCATTAAAGAATCAGGCATTTCATTAATGACCATGTACAATCATTTCGAATCTAAAGAGGCACTCGTTCTTGAAATCTTAAAAAAAAGAGAAGCAAGGTATTTACAAAAGTTAGACCAGTTTACTGAAAAGAAGACAGGAAAGGATTTTATGCATGCGCTAGCAGAGGCGCATTTAAGTTGGATTCGTGACAATGGTTCCAATGGTTGTATGTTTTTGCGAGCAAAAGAAGAATATTCCTTAGCTCAAGCTGGACATTCTGCCATTGTCTCATTCGCAGATCAGCATAAGCATCGACTAACAGAATTTATTCACGATAAAGGATTCACAAACCAAGAGGCGGTGCGTGTTATGATTCTATTAGAGGGTGCAACGGCAATGGCTGAAGTATTTGACGTTGAGGAAGTTGCAACTGAGGTGAATGGTGCACTAAAAGCGTTGTTTACTAATTAAGTAACAACGTTTTTTTATAAAGAGAAGTATAGTGATCGTTATATCAAATTCAAGAGGTGGAGTCATGTTAAAAATAGTGTTGCCAGGCTTAGCTATGATCGCTGTTACGTATGCGATGGCAAGGTTGAATTTCGGATTATTTCTTCCGGATATAGCCAATGATCTACAAATAAGTGAAAGCGAAGGAGGTCTTATCGGTTCGTTAGGGTATGTAGCGTACACGTTCGCACTTTTCTTTTCAGCCTTATTAATGAACAAAGTTGGATCAAAGGGTGTTAACGTGATTGCAGGGACAACGGCCGTTATTGGTTTAGTGGCTATAGCGACTGCCCATTCGTTCTTACACGTAAGCTTTGGCGTTTTTATTGCTGGTTTAGGGAGTGGATTCGCTTCACCGGCACTAAGTCAACAAGCTAAGCTACTGTTGCCTAAAAAGCAAGTAGATCAAGGGAATACTTGGATCAATAGCGGCACAAGTTTTGGCTTAATGGCGACGGCACCAGTGGTTTTGTTATTCACTGAACAATGGAGACTCTCATTCTGGCTGTTTGCTTGTATAGGTATGGCTGTATTGATTTGGAACGTGTTATCTTTTCCCACTACAGATTTAGATAAAATAGCTAAGCCACCACACAGAAAAAGAAAACCGTTTCATACGATCAATCAGGCAAAGTACTTACTTATCGCTTCATATGTAATCGGTATGACTTCTTCTGTTTATTGGACGTTTGGAAGAAGCTTTCTTACCGTTGAGTATGGGGCTACAGCAACAGAAAGTATTCTGTTTTGGCTTGTGATTGGTGTGGCAGGTATTGTAGGTGGTTTAGCAGGAGGTCTGATACAAAGGATTGGTTTATCTTGGTCGTATCGACTTATTCTTATTGTTTTACTTAGTTCAATGATGCTGTTGAACCTTTCTCACAGCCTTGTCGTTTTTTCATCAGCCGCATTGTTTGGAGGGGCTTATATTTTTTTAACAGGTTTGTTTATTGTTTGGGCTACCCGCATGGATGACATGATGCCATCTACCGGTGTGAGTCTTTCTTTTCTAGCATTAGGAATAGGGCAATCTCTAGGTTCTTTTGTAGCAGGAAAACTAATTGAGAGCTTATCGTATTCTTTAACCTTCACACTGTTTTCATTAGCAGGTTTAATAGGTCTTATCATACCGATAGCAAAAAGAAGCAAAGAGCATATAAACTAAAGTGCTCTTTTGTTTTTGTAAATAGATAGCGCTCTTAGAAGATGGATGATCATAACCCCAACACATTGTCACGTATTTGAAACCGTGTTACACTTTTGGTGGAAAACGCATACATGATGATGAATTACATATGTGATGGAGGGTGCTATGACGGTAAAGTCAGCGGTTCGTGTCTTGAGAATTTTCGAACTTTTAAGTACATACAAAAAAGGCTTAACAATAAAACAAATTAGTACGTTTTTGCAGTTTCCTCAAAGTAGTACGTCAGCATTGATGAAAACCCTTGTTCATGAGAACTATGTAACGATCCAGCAACATCATCTATATGTGCTTGGACCTAGACTAATACCAATTGGTCAAGCTGCGTTAGAATCTGTTGATCTTCTATCCGTAGCTACACCTTCACTAAAACAGTTACAAAGTGCAGTGCGGGAAACGGTTTTTATGGCAACGCTCGTTAAAGGTGAACTAATCTATTTAGCAAAAATAGATAGTGACCGATCTATTCACACTTCTGCTTATTTAGGGGCGAAAAGCCCTCTTTATTGTACGGGCTTAGGAAAAGTTTATTTAGCGTTTATGGAAGAAAATGAACGAAATAACTATTTAGAGAGTATGATTTTGGAACCGATTACAGATCGGACAATAACAAGTAAAAAAGACCTAGCTGTGTGTTTGGCAACGTATCAAATACAAGGCTACGCGATGGATGATGAAGAACATGAAGAAGGGTTAGTTTGCTTTGCTGCACCTATTTTTGGAAATCTAAGCTCCATAGAAGCGGCTGTTAGTGTAGCGGGTCCAAAAGAGAGAATGATAAAGCAAAAACTTTCTATTATAGAGCGTTTAAAAGAGACCGCAACACGCATTTCTAGCAACCTTGGCTACAAATAGATTCGCCTACTAAGCGGCGAATAAGGTAGGGGGAAGTCAAATGAATACTCAGGAAAAAATTCACGAAGGCAAGTTGATTGCCATCATTCGAGACGCACAACCAGAAGACTTATTAAACATTAGCGAAGCGTTAATAAAAGGAGGGATGTCTTTAATTGAAGTGACATTAAACTCTCAACAAGCTTTACAAGGCATTACTCGCTTAAAGAAAGCCTTAGGAACGGAAGTAATCATTGGTGCTGGCACGGTGCTTGATCCAGAATCAGCAAAAGCCGCTATTGATGCAGGAGCTGATTTTTTATTGTCACCAACAGTCAATGAAGCAACGATTAAACTAACAAAGCGTTATGGAAAAGTAAGCATTCCTGGCGCTTTTACACCGACAGAAATTCTTTCAGCTTATGAATATGGGGCTGATTTTATTAAGCTATTTCCAGCTCGAATGGGGCCAGAGTATATCAAGGATCTAAAAGGGCCATTGTCTCACATCCCGCTCATTCCCACTGGTGGAATCAATGAAAGTAACGTTCAAGCATTTCTCAACGCAGGCAGTGCGGCATGTGGAATTGGAAGTTCATTAGTAAATACAACTGAAGCCATAACAAAAACATCTTTAGAAGAACTGACACGGAAAGCTAAACGATTTGTTTCCCTCGCTAAAAACAGTTAAAGGAGGATCCACTTTGAAACTGACAAACTATGAGCTTTTCCAAGTTCCACCAAGATGGCTTTTCTTAAAACTTGAAACGGATGAAGGTATTGTCGGCTGGGGTGAGCCTGTTATTGAAGGACGAGCTGCTACAGTGAAAGCAGCTGTTATGGAATTAATGGACTATTTAATCGGTAAGGATCCTTTGCAAATTGAAGATCACTGGAATGTTCTGTATCGTGGTGGGTTTTACAGAGGTGGACCGATCCTTATGAGTGCGCTTTCTGGAATTGATCAAGCGTTGTGGGATATTAAAGGAAAGTATTTAGGAGTGCCTGTCCATCAATTATTAGGAGGCAAGGTGAGAGAATCGATCAAAGTGTATTCTTGGATCGGTGGAGACCGACCATCCGATGTTGGAGCAGCCGCAAAGGCTGTGGTGGAGCAAGGCTTCAAAGCAATAAAGATGAACGCTACGAATGAAATGCAGTATGTAGACTCCTATGAAAAAATTGATCGAGTGCTGGAGAATGTAGCTGCTATACGCGATGCCGTTGGTCCATACATTGGAATAGGTATTGATTTCCATGGGAGAGTGCATAAGCCAATGGCAAAAATTCTTGCAAAAGAATTAGAGGCGTTTCGACCCATGTTTATTGAAGAACCGGTGTTGCCTGAAAATAATGAAGCGTTACGTGAAATTGCCAATCATACGGTTATTCCGATAGCGACAGGGGAACGAATGTATTCAAAGTGGGATTTTAAACATGTTTTAACAGCGGGGTATGTGGATATCATCCAGCCTGACTTATCCCATGCTGGTGGCATTACGGAAAACAAAAAAATTCTTTCAATGGCAGAAGCCTTTGATGTTGCTGCTGCCCCTCATTGTCCGTTAGGTCCCATTGCGCTAGCATCGTGTCTCCAAGTAGATGCCACCTGTCATAACGCTTTTATTCAAGAACAAAGCCTCGGGATACATTACAATCAAGGTTCCGATTTACTTGACTATGTAACTGATGGGCATGTTTTTCATTATGAAGACGGCTACGTTAACATACCGAATCAAGCTGGATTAGGGATAGAAATAAATGAAGCACATGTAAGAAAAATGGCGGAAGTTGGTCATAACTGGAAGAACCCTATTTGGAGACACAGCGATCACAGCGTAGCCGAATGGTAATAGAGAGAGAAGGAGGGGAATAGCATATGTCTTCTTTAGGGTTGATCCTCGTCACAATTATTGGGATAGCGGTTTTGCTTTATTTGATTATGCATTCTAAAATGCAAGCGTTTTTAGCGCTACTTATTGCAAGTATATTTATTGGTATCTTTACTGGCATGGACCCGATTTTTTTAATTGAAACGATGGAAGTTGGAATGGGTGGGACACTTGGTTTTATTGCGATTGTAGTCGGACTAGGTGCTATGTTTGGCGAGTTGCTCCGAACGTCTGGTGGAGCTGAGCGATTAGCGTTTACACTAGTGGAGCGCTTTGGTGAAAATCGAGCACAATGGGCGTTAGCATTAACAGGGTTTATTGTTGCTATACCTGTGTTTTTAGACGTTGCACTCGTTATACTCATTCCCATTGTCTATAGTTTAGCTATGCGCACAGGGAAATCACTACTGTATTATGCTATTCCATTATTAGCGGGGCTTGCGGTTGCGCATAGTTTTATCCCACCCACACCTGGACCAATAGCTGTAGCAACCGTACTTGGAGTAGACCTTGGCTGGATGATGTTATTTGGCATCATTGCCGGAATACCAGCGATGATTGTTGCCGGACCTGTATTTGGTCGTTACATAGGAAAAAAAGTGCATGTAGGGGTTCCGGCACATATTGTAGAAGCTGCGAATAAAGAAGGAGAAAAGAAAGACCTTCCGAGCTTTGGACTTATTTGTTTTATCATCTTATTACCTCTTGCGATGATTTTACTGAATACGGCT
This sequence comes from Shouchella oshimensis, assembly GCF_004375095.1. Lineage (NCBI taxonomy): Bacteria > Bacillati > Bacillota > Bacilli > Caryophanales > Bacillaceae > Shouchella > Shouchella oshimensis. The sequence continues at coordinate 777,529 of NZ_SNUX01000003.1, forward strand.
GGAGGTGTGTTACTAAAAAAAGGTTCCGCTCCTCATCAACTGTTGACGTTTATTGGGCATCCGTTTATTGCTTTAATTGTTGCTACATTGATTGCTATGTATTTCCTCGGAAAACGTCGTGGATTATCAAAACAGCAAATGCAAACGATGACGACAAAAGCTCTTGAGCCCGCAGGGATTGTTATCTTAATTACAGGGGCAGGTGGAGTATTTAAAGAAGTCTTGATTGAAAGTGGAGTAGGCGATGCGATGGGAGAATTGATGGCGTCATCAGGATTCCCACTTGTCTTACTAGCCTTTTTAATCGCAACATTTGTACGTGTAGCACAAGGATCTGCTACCGTAGCCATGATTACAGCAGCAGGGCTAATCTCGCCGATCATTGAAATGGTTGATTTATCTCAACCCTCATTAGCGTTAATTGCCATTGCCATCGCATGTGGAGCGACAGTGCTATCACACGTAAATGACTCTGGCTTCTGGCTTGTAAACCGCTTTTTAGAAATGTCAGAAAAAGACACATTAAAATCTTGGACTGTTATGGAAACGATTATTGGCGTTGTAGGATTTCTAGTAGTATTTGGTTTAAGTTTCTTTTTTTCATAGTACACAAGAAAAGGGAGGAATCCCTTTTTTTGTTGCTCAAAACTAAAACAACACACGACTGCGCATTGTTTTAGTCTTGCTCTATTTGACTGTTTTATGAAAGGTTGTGCGCATTAAACAGAGGAGGATAGCGCTTGAAAAGACAATGTTGACATAGAAGATAACACGCACATCAAAGAATTCAGCCCAAAGTCCACTAAGAATGACTCCGAGAGGCATCGTTAATTGAACGATTGTTGCTACGGAACCAGATACCCGACCAAGCATGTCGTTAGGTGTTAATTCTTGCCTAACAGCGTGATAAATCGTATTGGAAATAGCTGTTGAAAAGGAATACATGGCCATTCCGATTGCAATCATCCACCAAGAGGTAGCAAAAGCTAGCATGACGAAGAAAAGAATATCAAATATGTTCGTATATGTATAGATTTTGCCACGGGGAAAGCGATCGACTAATCTCTTTACCGCAAACAAACCAAGTAAACCGCCAATCCCACCGATACTTAGATACGCGCCAATCTGCTGTGGCGTTGCTTGTAAATAATCGACAGCAAAAAATAACAAAATCCCAATGGTTAAACTGAAACCGAAATTTTGAAAAAATATAACGTACGTAGTGACTCGTAGTAATGGATTTTGGAAGATCTCATGAAAGCCTTCTTTCGTTTCTTTCCATACAGAGCGTTGTTCTTGTTTTTTAGTGGTCTTTATTTGTAAAGACGGTAAAAACAATACGCAACTCAATGTTATTGTCACAAAAAGCAATTGGATTGACATCGCACCAGCATAACTAAGGGTTGCGACAGATGCTCCAGCTACTAATGGACCAAAAAGCCTTACACTATCTTTGAAAATACCAAGTTTCGCATTGGCTTCTGTTAACTGGTCTTTCGCTACAATTTGCGGTAAGGCAGCGTGACCAGCGTTGGTATTTAATAGACCAGACGTGAAATACAAAAAACCAAAGAAATAAAGTGCCCATAGCTGGATGTTACCCATAAATAAAAATAAGGTTAACGTGGCAATGGTTATCCATTGAAGTATGGCCGCACTAATAAGAGCGGTTCTTCGATTGATTCGATCGACAATCACGCCAGCAACAACACCAAGTGTACCACCTACTAGAAATTCCAATAATCGCATGGTGCTAATAAGAAGCGGACTTTGTGTCATGCTGTAGAGCAGGATAGGGATAACAAGGCTATACATAAATAAGCCGAGGCTACTTGACGTTGTACTGCCAATTAATAATAAGAAAGGGCGATTTTTCCAGAGAGAACGAGAGGGGACGACGTCAATTTTTTGTTCAGGATTTTCCAATATGAATGCCTCCTAGATGATGGTAAGTAGAATCGTTAAAATAATATGATTTTTTCACTCGTTAACAGTAAAAATCGTTTAAGCCCACACAAGACTTAAAGAAGCAAAGAGAACATCAAGATTCTTCCATAATACCTGATATAGCTTTCTATTTCAGTAGTTTCAAGTTGGGAAATATAATTGAATGAATGGTTACCCTTTTGTCGAATAAAATCTTAACTGCGTCACACCCTCTATCCCTCTTGTTCGAAAATGACAACAATTTTACGATTCTCCTTAAAAAGAAACGTACGCTAGAGCCAGTAACGTAATACTATTAGCTCAATGATAAAAGATAAGTATTTTAATTTTTCTAATTAATTTGTCAGTTGGTGTTGGGAAATATGTCAGAACTATATAAGTTCCTGTCGAAGTCCCTTATAATGAGAGCAATTACATGAATCTAGGGAAGGGGATGGAACATGATCATTGCTTTATCATCTAGTATTGTCGGCAGCAAAATTGTGGAATGGCATAGTTGTTTAATAGCAAAAGATATGGTTCGGGCACAAGTAACAAAAGAAGAAACAAAAAGTCTTATCATGCAGATGGAACCTAATGAAAAAATTTTAGCGTACTATCAACTAGTAAGCTTTAAACATGATTTGCTGTCTACGTACGAAAAAGGTGAATTGATAGAATCTACATTACTTACGCCAATTGAAGCAGAAAGAGACGACTACCTTCACTTTATGTATTATTTCGTATCCGGTCAAAACGAATTTCTGAACGAACGGTACAAATCGGCAATAAACATGTATAAAATTGCAGAGCGTCTTATCGAAAAAGTAAATGTTCCTGCTGAAAAAGCTGATTTTTATCAAGAGTTAGGTATGAGCTATTATCGTATTGACCAATATACGTTCGCAGCTTCCTATATGGAACAAGCACTGGAGTTTTTTGAACATAACACGATGTATGTTGTGAATGAAATTCGCTGTAAACTTGTCTTAGCAGCAATTGCCACAGAGCTTGATAAGCAACCATTGGCTGAGCGAATCTACGATGAAATCATCCTTATCTCGAAGCCATTTCCATATTATTACTCCTTGGTTCTACATAATGTAAGTCAAAATCGTTTAACACAGCGAAGAGTTGAAGAAGCAATTGATTTATTAGAGGAAGCATTAGCGATAAAAGAGTTTTCTCAATCCATTACGGGTTTAAAAGCTAAATACAATTTACTTAATGCACGATTGAGAAACAATACGTATAAAGGGGGGTTAGACGAGTTAGAATTTAATGCGAAAGCACAAAAATTAATGGAGATTAAAGCGAAGTGTAAAGTGAGTAGAGGGTTATATTTAGATAATGATTTTTCTGAAGTACTAATAGGTGTAGAAATGCTAAAAGCTAACGAAAAATACTTCGAATGTTCCGAAATTTATGATGAGATATCGCAATACTTTGAATCAAAAGGGGATTTGGCGACAGCTCTTAAGTACGCACGGCTAGTGCATGCAATGAGCAAAAAACAATCAAATGTTGGGGAGGATTTAATATGAAGAAAATGTCTTTCACTATGATGACAGTATTCATCCTTGCTTCGGTATCATTCTCGGGAGAATTCTCAAGTGCAGCAAGTGAGACGATCGATCAACAAGGGAAACATGATTTTCATCAAATAGCAGGAAAGCATGACTTCCATCAACAAGGGAAACACGATTTTCATCAAATAGCAGGAAAGCATGACTTTCATCAACAAGGAAAACACGATTTCCACCAAATAATAGAAGCTACGTAAAGTCTCTAAACAAATACAACAAATAGACCAGCATAAAACGGTCTATTTGTTGTATTGAGTTTAAGCGGACACGTAGTCGCTTATTAATTCAGTGACTATAACCTATTTTTTCCCTTGCTTTTTTAATTCACCTTTTATAGAATAAGGAATGAATATTCATTCCGAAGAGGTGTTGCCTTTTGAGCGATAAGCAAGAAGCGATAAAACAAGCAGCTATCACATTGTTTGCTAGAAGAGGGTTCGATGGTACAACGGTGCCACACGTGGCTGAAGAAGCATCTGTAGGAGCGGGCACCATTTACCGTTATTTTGAGAACAAAGAAGTACTATTAAATGTTATTATGCAAGATGAAATGTTCCGGATTGAGGAATCATTAAAAGCGAAATTCCCTTATGAAAAAACAACGAGGGACCAGTTTAGCCACCTTTTTATTACATTAATTCGTTATTCCCAGGAGAACTTTTACGCTCTTATGTTAATTAATTCTCATACAACAAGCAGGCATATAACAGATAAGACAAAATGTGATTATACGTCTTTACTGGCTTTTGTTTCAACCGTTGTCGAAGCTGGTCGAGAGCAGGAGATGATTGACCGGGACTTGCCAATTGAAGCCATTGTGGCAATTACTTTTGGTGCTGTCGTAGAGCTTGCAAAACGTTTTAACGGTGGTGAACTATCCCTCACAGAGGATTTATTAAAGACATTAGACGAAAAACTATGGCGGGCGATCAGCCGTTAATTCGGTTGACGCTTGACCTTTTATAAATTAGGAATGAATATTCATTCCGTAAGATAGAATTGATAAGTGATGGAGGATTTGTTAATGAAAACGTTTCGTACCAATAGATGGACAGCATTAATCGTTTGGGTTCTCATTTCTGTACTTGCTTTTTTTTCTTTGCCTGATTTAGGTCAACTTGTTCGGGATAAGGGTGAAATTACGCTGCCTGACCACGTACAAAGTATTGTGGCAAGCAATTTAGAGTCGGAAATGAATGGGGATCAAGGAAGCACGTACGATCTCATTCTAGTGTTTGATGAAGAAAGTGAAGTGGCGCTTTCAGATGATCAAGTCGCTGAAATAGAATCAATTATTCAATCATTAAAAAATGAAAAAGAAGATTTAGGAATTACATCTATCGTCAATCCCTTTGAGAATCCTGAAATAAAGGAGCAACTCGTTTCAGAGGACGGGTCTGCGGCTCTTGTACAAATGTCTGTTCGTCAGTCATTTGGGACAATTGATGAGGTAAGAGAAGCGATAAAACCGTTCGTCGACACAGACAAAGTTGATGTTTACGTAACCGGTTCAGATCTGATTGCTGAAGACTTTACAAAAACAACAGAAGAAGGCATTAAGAAAACCGAAATCGTAGCTGTAGTGTTTATTATTCTTGTTCTTATAGTTGTGTTTCGGTCTCCTATCGTACCTGTCGTATCTCTTATTACAGTGGGGGTTTCTTATTTAGTCTCCATGGCGATCATTGCAGGGCTTGTACAACATGTTGATTTTCCATTTTCTAATTTTACTCAAGTGTTTTTAATTGTCATTCTGTTTGGCGTAGGAACAGACTACAATATTTTGTTGTACACAAATTTTAAAGAAGAGCTTAGTAGAGAAGCAAATGTGGCTGTAGCGATAAAAAATACGATCCGCTCTGCTGGAAAAACCGTTTTCTATAGTGGAATTGCTGTTTTCATTGGATTTGCAACGCTAGGTCTTGCAGATTTTTCGTTCTATCAATCTACCTCTGCTGTAGCGGTTGGTGTGGCTATTCTTATTCTCGTATTGATTACATTAAATCCATTTTTTATGAGTATACTCGGTAAAAAAATGTTTTGGCCGAGCAAGCGCTTTGTTGGGCATGGCGATAGTCGTTTATGGGGATTTCTAGCAAGCCGGTCTGTGCTTAGACCTGTTGTTAGTTTACTGCTTGTAGCTGTTTTTATTGTTCCTATATTGATGCTCTCAAAAGGGAACGTCCATTACAATGATTTATTAGAAGTGGATGACGGTTATTCATCTAAGCAAGGCATCCAACTTATACAGGATAAGTTCCCGAGTGGATTTTCATCGCCAGCTAGTCTTGTGATTCAATTCGATGAGCCTTTAGATACGCAGTCCATGTTAACAGAATTGGATCAACTTACAGATGCAGTTGGAAAAGTGGATGGTGTGGCTGAAGTCATGTCACCAACTCGGCCAACAGGAGAAAAAATTCACGAGCTGTATATCAATGACCAAACGAATACAGTTGGTACGGGTGTTGACGAGGCCAATGGAGGCGCAAAGGAGATTCGAGCCGGCCTTTTCGAAGCAGAGCAACAGCTCTCTGAATCAAATGAAAGTGACATTGACCACATTCAGTTATTGATTGACGGGACTGCTGAAGCGTATCAAGGCAGTATCGCCTTACAAGACGCTGTCTCCCAAATAGCTTCTGGTGTGTCAGAAGGGGCTAATGGAGCGGTGGAAATCGAATCAGGTTTAACCTCCCTATCTACTAATTTGACAGCGGTATCTGCCGCAACCACTGAGCTTTATTCTGTTTATACTCAAATAGAATCTGGCTTACGTACATTCAGTGAAACCTTTACAGGTGCGGTAGCATTGTTCGACCAAGGTATGCAAAATATGACAGCCGTTCAAACAGCTTTAGAGGAATTTTTAAATGAAAATCCTGAACTTGCTTCTGATCCTGTCGTTATGGAAGCACTTCAAAACGTTAGTGGAGAAGCGGAGCAAATGAATCAACTTTCGACACAGCTAAGTGGAGCGGCGCAAGAACTGGAACAAGCGTTAACAGCATTTCGTGAAGCCAATCAATCTCTCAATCAAGTAAATCAAAGTATAAATGAATTGAATGCAGGAGCTGACCAATTAGCAGAAGGTACTAGACAATTGCAAGGCGCTCTTAAAAATGGTGCTGAGGGAGCTCAAACCGTTGAATCAGAGGCAGGTAAATTAGGGGCAGGATTAACCCAAATTCAATCTGGTCAAGAGCAGTTGCAATCCGGCTTACAAGATTTACAAGGCCAAATGAACGTTTTACAAGAAGGATTACTTGCAAGTACAGAAGGACTTGATGAGCTATCGGCAGGTCTTGAAAACGCAGAACATTATCTAGGGGAAGTGAGTCAATCAACGTCGGCAGAACGTTTCTTTGTCCCGGGAGATGTCCTTGAAAGTGATGAATTCCAAGAGGCTTTAACCATGTATCTATCAGATGATAAACACACTGCACGATTGACGATTATACTAGATGCTGATCCATTTTCAGCGGAAGCAATGGATGTCGTTCGAGAGATTCAAGAGACTGGAGAAGCGGCCGTTAAAGGTACAGTGTTAGAAGATTCTATTATGGCTGTAGGAGGGCAGTCTGCCGTTAATGCAGATCTACGAGATGTGGCGAATGGTGATTTCTTATTCACCGCAACCATTATGTTAGGAGCGATTGCCCTCTTTCTTATGGTGATTACACGGTCTATTCACTTACCGCTATTTATTGTCGGGATATTAGCTGTTACGTATTACACGTCACTTTCGATTACAGAAATGATAAGCGGATCTTTATTTGGTGTCTCAGAACTAAGCTGGAATGTCCCGTTCTTTGGATTTATACTTTTAATTGCCATAGGGGTGGATTATAGCATCTTCTTACTAATGAGTTATCGAGAAACTGAAGGCGATCCACTCTCAGCGATTAAACGTGCTTCACGTCATATTGGCGGAGTGATCATTTCAGCAGCGATTATCCTCGGTGGAACGTTTGCCGCTCTTTATCCATCTGGTGTTCTCACGCTAATGCAAGTAGCGACCCTTGTGATTGTCGGTTTATTTCTTTTAAGTATTCTATTTTTACCTGTAGTGTTGCCAGCCTTAATGAGTGTAACGAACAAGTTAAGTCGTTGGGCAAGACCTTCCAAAAAAGAAGAGTAAAGAAGCAAAAGAAAAAGGCAGCACATCATCTGTGCTGCCTTCCTTATTGTTAGAACCAAATGAAGAATTAGGTACTCGTGTGTGCAACAGCACTAACTTCAATTAATTGCTCTGGAAAAGCTAAATAGGTAACGCCAATGAGGCTACCAGCAGGACGGTGATCATGTAAGTATTCCTTTAACATCTCAATGACCGTTTCCGTATGCGCTTGTGGGTTCGTTAAATATATTTCGATATAGGCGAGGTTGGAGGTTGTCACATCGAGTTCCTTAAGGACACGATCTAGATTTTCAAACGTTCGTTTCGTTTGCGCCTCGATCCCTTTTTCGCTTTCAAAGTTCCCTTCCTCATCGTACGCAAATTGGCCTGAAACGTAGATGGTGCCGTTCACACTATACCCTTGCGTAATTCCATGATCCCAAAGATTGTGATTGTAGGTCTTGACAATACTCATAATGAAATCTCTCCTTCAATTTAAGATAAAGTAAGTATAGTATTGATATATAAACAAGAATAGTACGCACTTTATTGATAGGTACTACCAGGAAGGATAGTGTCAATATATGAGTATGGCTGAGTACAATGAAAAAGGTTCAATCAAGGAGACATCTTTTGGATATGCAATGTCAGTGATTGGTGGGAAGTGGAAACTGCTTATTCTTTATTTATTAGCTGAACAAGAGCCTGTTCGTTTTAATGAAATGAAAAGACAAATCGGACCAATTACGTATAAAATGCTGAGTTCACAACTTAAAGAATTAGAAGCAGATGGAATGATTAAGAGACAAGAATATCCTCAGGTTCCGCCGAAAGTCGAGTACAGTCTCACTTCTAAAGCAGAGGAGCTTTTACCTGTATTGGAACAACTATGTGAATGGGGAGACCAAAATAGAAAGTAGCTAGAAGAATTTCGGGAAATTGGTTTACCATTTCTAGAGCGGGTAATCAGAAGAAATTTGCTAGTAAAGTATGTGCGAATACGCTTATCGTGTGCAAAAGGGCTTTACTAAAAGCGCCTTTAGCAGTAAAAACCAACCTTTATGAAAAGGTTGGTTTTTACTATTCATAGAAGCAATCCATTCGGAAGCAGGAACGATCTACTACTCATTCCAATGAAGGCATATGAATAAAAAAAGAGTTTAGAAGAGGTGAATTGTTCTCTTGCTCATTATCCTTCATCTGTATTCGTTGGGTACTTACTACGACGATAAGAAATCGTGCCTAACAATATGTAGATAATGGACATTCCAGCAAAGATAAATACTCCTGATTGGCCGTTTAAACCAATTGTAGGAAAAATAAAATAACTAATAAGAGCGAATAGTAAATAAAAAAAGGAAGATATAAAATAAATAAGGTGACTTGGACGTTGTTTCCTCTTCATCGTTCTCTCTCCTCTCCTTCCAATTGATTTATTCTTTTCTCTAATTGTTCCATTCGCTTATTTTGCCTATTCAATTTGCCTTGAAAGGAAGCTGTATAACTGAACGTGCCGACTGCAATCGAGACTGCAAGTGCAACATAAATGTCCATCTACTTACCACCCTCTATTTGCTTTTTTTCCATCATGCCAGATAGGAAATAGATAAACGCGAGGGCAAAACTTGAAAAGGTAAAAAGTAAAGGCTGCTTAGAAAGAACCTTAATGATTCCAGAGACAAGAAAGATAGCCGAAGCGATAAAATAGATTTTTTTCATTTAAAACACCTCATGTTTTTTACGTTTGTCACGTACAAAGGTTTCGAATGGCTCTGAATCTTTTTTTGTTATGTTTCATAAGGATAGCATTTTTATTAATACTACTAAATAAAGAAAAAATCAGATTTATTGTAATCACATGTTGACTTATCGGAATTATATGTTTTAATAAAAAGAGAACTTTTTACATAAAGATATGAAAAATCATGGGAGAAAAAGGGGAGATAAAGTGAAAAAACGATTGACGCTTTCTTTATCAGTAGCTGCATTTATAGTGGTGCTTAGTGGTTGCAACACAGAGATGGGGAGTGACGAGCCAGCGAGTCGTGACAGTGAAGAAGAACCTACAGGCATTCAACTTGTAGAAGATACGCAAATTGAAGCGAGTAATCCAACTGCATCACCTAGGCTTGCAACAAATAGGGGAGAAACCATTGTTGTTGGCCTCCAAGAACCCGGAGGTGTGTTCACGCCATACTTTAATACAAGCGGATATGATGGGAATGTTCAAGCTGTCATGTTTCCACCATTGATTGATATTGATGAAAATGGCGAGCCTTTCGGTCGATTGGCAGAGAATTGGGATGTTTCTGACGACGAGTTGACTTTCAGTTTCACGCTAAGAGATGGGTTAACGTTTGATGATGGTCGTCCGTTCACAACCGAAGATGTCGCCTTCACCATTACGCTTCTCTATGATCCGAGCTACCCTGGCTCAACTGACATTACGGAAACGAATTTAGTCGGCGGTTTGGATTACAAAGACGGAGATGCCGATGAGATAACGGGTATTACGATTGTGGATGAGCGTACAATCGAATTCGAGCTTGAAGAACCAAATGCACGGGCGCTCACCATGCTTGGCGGTCAAGTTCTAAGCAAAGCTTATTACGGTGAAGAATATGAAAAAGGGAATCTTGATTACATAAGCGATTTCCATCTACGACCTGTTGGAGCAGGCCCATTTAAGTTCGAAACGTATAACCCAGGTGAAGAAATTCGTTTTAGTTCAAACGAACATTACTATAAGGGAGAGCCAGAGGCAGATGCGTTTATTTATCGAACGACAGAAGGGGATTCGCAGCAGTTTTTCCAAACAGGAGAGCTTGATTATGGAACATTTTCAGCAGATCAAGACAATTTTGACATGCTTCAATCGTTAGAGTTTGCTGATATTAATCTGTATACATCTTCTAACTACAGCTACATCGCCTTCAACCATGAATCTGACATTTTCAAAGATGCAAACGTCCGCAAAGCGTTTAACTACGGCTTCGATCGGCAAACATATGTGGATATTCGTTTCCAAGGGTTTGCTCAAGTTGCAAATGTTCCAGTATCACCTGTTTCTTGGGCTCATACAGATGAAATTGAAGGTTTTCCTTATGACCCTGAAGAAGCGGAACGCTTACTTGAAGAAGCTGGATGGGTCGAAGGTTCAGACGGGATTCGTGAGCGTGATGGAGAAAAACTACGTATTTACTTCTTTACAACAGAAGCAAGTGGCGCTAGCGACGTTCTCGTAACGAGACTTCAAGAGGATTACAAGCGCATCGGTATTGACTTGCAAATTGAACAAATGGATTTTAATGCATTGCTTGCTCGTGTGGATAATGGAGATCATGATCTCGTTAGTTTCTCCACCACCATGCAGCCAGACCCTCATATTGGTATTCAAGCATTCCATTCTGCTCATACAGGAAATACATTCCGTGGCTATGAGAATGAAGAAGTGGATGCGCTCATTGACGCTGCAGTTGCTGTAAGTGATTTAGATAGAAGGGCAGAATCATACCATGATTTATATGAGGCACTTGAAGAAGATCCACCTATGATCTTACTAAATTATAATAAGGTTTTATCAGCTACAAATGCACGAGTACAAGGCTTTGAGCCAAACGGCTTCCGGGGAATTTCACTTAGTCTCGAAAACTTACAGGTTGTTGATGTTGCTGAATGATTAGGTAAGGAGGACGGATTGTCTGTCCTCCTTTTTTATTGAAAATAAAGGGGGTACCTCATCTTGCGTCATTACGTAATTAAACGCTTGCTTTATTTAATCCCAACATTAATTGGAGCATCCATCTTAATTTTTTTCCTTTACTCACTTGTTCCTGGGAACTTTATTGACGCTGACCCAAATTTAACAGCTGAACGAAAAGCAGAATTATCTGCCTTATATGGCTTCGATCAACCAACATTCATCCGCTATTTTATTTGGATGGGGAACCTCTTTCAAGGTGATTTAGGCTATTCGCTTCAATTTCAACGTCCTGTATCAGAGGTTCTTGGAAATTACATATGGAGTTCATTCATTGTTGCCGTTGCTTCCCTTTTCTTAACTTGGGGCATAGCGGTTGTTATCGGTGTGGTATCAGCTACAAAACAATATTCCTTTTTTGATGGATTTGTTACTTTCCTCGTATTTGCGGCAATGGCAACCCCATCCTTTTTTCTTGGCTTAATTGTTATTAAACTGTTTGCGGTGGATCTCGGTTGGCTACCGGCTGGTGGGATGACAAGTTCAGGAATGAATTACTCTGGATGGGCACGAATAAAGGATATTTTGGAGCATATGATTTTGCCTGTTCTTGTTTTAACCATGCTAGGTATTGGTGGACTTACTAGGTATTTTCGAACAAATATGCTTGAAGTCATCAAGCAGGATTTTGTGCGAACTGCAAGGGCAAAGGGCTTAAAGGAAAAAGTAGTTATTTACAAACATGCATTGCGCAACGCGCTATTGCCAGCGATTACGTTGTTTGCGTTTGAATTACCGGCGCTCTTTAGTGGAGCAATTATCATTGAGCAAATTTTTAACTGGCCAGGGATTGGCGCCATTTACATGCAAGCATTTTCAGTTCGAGATTATCCGTTATTAATGGGCTTCACAATGTTTATTGCTCTCTTGACCGTTATTAGCAATTTACTAGCTGACTTGCTGTATGGTGTAGCCGATCCACGTGTTCGGGTGAAATAAGGGGGGGAGAAGATTGGATAATCGTCCAAATGTACGCTCATCACACGTGCTTGACTTTGAAAAAGGACAAAAATCTTCTCTTTGGAGAGAAGTTGGGCGTCGCTTTATTAAAAATAAAATGGCAATGGTCGGACTCCTTTTTCTTTTGTTTATCTTTTTGTTTAGTTTTGTTGGACCACTTTTTTCACCTTATATGACAAGTGGAACGAATTCTCAGATGATTCATCAAGCGCCTAGCGCAGCGCATTGGCTTGGTACGGATCATTTAGGTCGTGATGTGTTGACCCGTTTAATGCTTGCTGGTCGCATCTCTCTAACTGTCGGAATAGGAGCGATGTTATTAGCTGTATCAATAGGTGGGATACTTGGTATTTTAGCTGGTTATTACAAAGGCATAATAGATCAGCTCGTTATGAGGCTTGCGGATATTCTAATGACCTTACCTAGCATTCCACTCCTCTTTATTATGGCAGCGGTTATGTCTGAGTGGAGAGTGCCTGCGGAACAACGCCTTTACGTCGTTATGATTATGCTAAGTCTTGTAAACTGGCCTGGACTAGCCCGGCTTGTGCGTAGCCAAGTGTTAAGTTTGCGTGAGCGCGAATTTATGCAAGCAACAGAAGCGCTAGGACTTAGGGATCGACGTAAAGTGCTAAACCATTTACTTCCAAATGTGGTTCCACTATTAATTGTAACCGCCACTTTAAGTGTTGGAGGAGCGATCCTAAGCGAGTCTGTTTTAAGTTTCTTTGGGCTAGGCGTCGTTCCACCAACTGCATCATGGGGGAATATGATCAATACGGCGAATAGTTTAATTGATTTTACCAATCGTCCTTGGCTCTGGATTCCACCTGGTGTTGCCATATTTGCTACTGTCATATCTGTTAATTTACTTGGAGACGGGCTTCGTGATGCGATTGATCCGAACATGAAAGGACGTTGATTCCGGTGGGAAAAGTGAAACCGCTATTAGAAATAGAAGATGTGCGTACTCATTTTCATACTGAAAAAGGCCTTGTAAAAGCTGTTGATGGGGTAAGCTTTACAGTCCATCAAGGGGAAACCGTTTGTATCGTAGGGGAATCTGGGTGCGGGAAAAGTGTAACTGCTTTGTCTATTATGGATCTTATCTCAGGAGCAGGAAGCGTTTCTGGTTCCATGAAATTGGCTGGTACAGAATTACGCACATTGTCCAAAGGAGATATGAGACGTATACGAGGAAACGAAATGGCAATGATCTTCCAAGAACCAATGTCTTCCTTAAACCCTGTTCTCTCAATTGGAGAACAACTGGTGGAAACCATTCTTAACCATACGACGTTATCGAAGAAAGAAGCTAAGGCTAAAGCACTTGATCTTATTGAACTCGTAGGAATTGGGCGTGGGGAACATATTCTAAAATCGTATCCGCATCAAATGAGCGGTGGCATGTTACAGCGAATCATGATCGCTATTGCGCTTTCGTGTAATCCAAAAATGTTGATTGCCGATGAACCAACAACAGCGCTTGATGTTACTATACAAGCTCAAATCTTAGATTTGCTGCAAACTTTAAAAGAAGAACAACAGATGTCTATGTTGTTAATAACTCACGACCTTGGTGTTGTTGCGGAAGTAGCGGACTATGTCGTTGTCATGTATGCGGGGAAAGTAATTGAAAAGGGCAAAGTGGAGGATATTTTTGAAAGTCCTAAACATCCTTATACAAAGGGTTTGCTTCAAGCTAAACCTATTCTTGGATCACGTAAACACAAACTTTATACAATACCTGGTCAAGTACCCCAGCTTTTAGATTTGCCAGAATCCTGTTATTTTGCTGACCGATGTGAACATTGTATGGATATTTGCACAAGCAAAGCACCAACTTTAACAGAGGAAGGGCAGAAGCAACATGAAGTTGCATGCTGGCTTTATAGAGAAAAGGAGGTGGTGCAATGAGTGAGCCATTTTTAGAAGTAAATAGTCTCGAAAAAGTTTACAGTACGAAGGCATCTTTCTTCAATCGTAAACCTGAGAGGGTAGTCGCTGTTGATCAAGTGAGCTTCACTATTAATCATGGTGAAGCATTCGGTCTTGTAGGGGAATCTGGAAGCGGTAAAAGTACCATTGGGAAATCATTACTTCGTCTTCATGATATTACGTCAGGCTCCGTTACGTATAAAGGGCAAAACGTACATGAACTTTCTAAAAAAGAGATGCGTCGCTTGCGTCCGAAATTGCAGTTTGTTTTTCAAGATCCTTTTAGTTCCTTGAATCCACGTTTACGTGTAGGAGAGGCGCTTGGGGAGCCGCTACTCGATCATGGCTTAGCTACAAAAGCGAACGTCAGAAAAAAAGTGATGGATGTAATGGAACTGTGTGGATTACCTACATACCATATCGACAAATTCCCGCATGAATTTAGCGGTGGTCAACGACAACGAATTGGTATTGCACGTGCTGTTATTATGAACCCAGAATTTATTGTAGCAGACGAGCCAGTATCTGCTTTAGACGTATCAATTCAAGCACAAATTATCAATTTATTTCAAGAATTGCAAGTACAAAAAAACATGGCTTATTTGTTTATATCGCACGATTTAAGTGTAGTGGAACATTTATGTACCCGTATCGGCGTTCTTTACCTTGGAACAATGATGGAAATGGGAAGTAGAGATCAACTTTATCAAAATCCTCTTCATCCCTACACAAAAGCTCTTCTTGCCGCTGTTCCTATACCTGATCCAAAGCGCAAACGTCAGCGTGCTCTCTTAAAGGGGGATGTCCCAAATCCAGCAAATCCACCAACTGGATGTAAATTCCATACACGCTGCCCAATTGCCACAGCTGCATGTGCAGAGAAAGTACCCTCATTTCGAGAGGTTGAACCAGGTCATTTCGTAGCGTGTCATCTTGTTTCGTAGAGAGGTTCATCATCAAAGAATAACCCCCACGCTCTATTAGCGCGGGGGTTCTATATTGTAAATCTGTATCAACGTCACTATTAAAAAGGGTAACGCTTTGAACAAAAGCCTTTTCACCATCATTAAAGCCATTCGTTAGGATGATTGAGTAGGTGCCATCCACATCGGTTCAAGGGTGTTGCCATCTAGATCTAGTACTTCAAGGCCAAACATGTGCTCCTCTGGGATACCGTGATCAATGCGATAATAATGACCGCCGTTTTCTTTCGCTTTTTTAGCGAATTGTTTTATGGCGTCTGCGCTTTTCATTTCAAAAGCAATTAAAGCCGCACTTGTTTTCTGTGTGTCTGCAATTGTTTTACCTTGAAGAAATTGTTTATAGAAATCATGTGTTAACAGCATAATTGAAAAATGATCGTCCCATAACATAGCATTGGCGTGTTCATTCGAAAACATTTCATTTTTCTCAAAGCCCAACTGCTGATAGAAATGTGTTGATTTTTCTAAATCACGAACAGGAAAGTTTACAAAAACCTTTGTTGTCATCACAGCACCTCTTTACAAGTTATACTAATAGTGTAACCTTCTTTTGTGCTCGTAACCAGATAGATGTAGTAAAAAGCTACCGCTATCTACAAGATAGGACAGTAGCTTAAACTGTTAGTCATCACGTTCTTGTTTTAAGATTTTACCAGTCTCTGCATGAAGGTCAATGTCATACTCAACGTGATCAACCATGACTTCAAGCTCATAAAGAGGGATACCATTCTCATACTCACGTTCACTTTCCAAGATTGTTACCGGTTCACCTAGCTCCGACTCGATAAAAGGAAGGAGTTCATCTAATGAAAGGAAAGACGTTGCTCCATCCTCAGATGTGCCATTTAGGAGCTCATCATCCATTTTAACAACATCGCCTGTTTCCGCATCGATTACTAAGTCGGCATCGTCTTCATAAAGAGCGAATTCAATTTTATAAACAAGGCGTCCGTTTTCTTGTTCTAATTCAATTTCTTTTACATCTGTTAAGCCACTTTCATCAATTGCAATCGTTTCAGCATCTTTTTGCGTTAGAGCGGGCTCGGCTTGATTTTCTGTCAGAAGCAAATCACCATCAATCTCGATGAGGTCACCAGTATGAACATTGAACGTAAATTCATACGTTTCTTGAGGCGTGCGTACATCGACTTCATACACATCGACCCCATCTTCAACATCTTGCTTCGCTTTAACCATATTGCCTCCAACGTACTCTTCCGCTACCTTAACAGCTTGTTCTAATGTTAGAGAGGAAGCAGTCGTTCCAGCAACAGCTGTTGAGTGCGCATTGACTTCTTTCACAGTAGGATCTTCTTTGGCATTTGCAAAACTCCAAGTTGTCCCTCCAGCTACTAGTAAAGCGCATGTCACGGTAATCATAACGGTTTGTTTTTTCATCTTTCTGACCTCCAGTTGTTTTTGATAGCTTTACTATAGCCTCTACAAATGAAGGAACCGTGAAAGGAAAGTGAGAGTTTGATGAGAAATGATTAATCCCAAATAACCGAAATAATTTCACCAGTATACGCATCAATAATGACGAGGGCATCGTCATCACGCCCTGTATCTTCCAATTCTACTTCATAGACAAGTCGATTGTTACGGGTTTCCTGTTCTACATCTTCAACTGTTCCTGGTATCTCAGAAAGAGCAATTTCGATTGCCTGATCCGGAGAGAGGATGGCTTGTTCTTCTTCAAGGCTAGTACGGATGATGTGACCTGTAACAGCATCCACCTCGACCTCTCCAGTCCGACCATCTACGCTATAGTCCACATAATAACGGTTATCCTGTAAGTTCATATTGGATATTTCAATCCCTTGTTCTGGATAAGCCTCTAACAAAATCGCC
Source organism: Shouchella oshimensis (assembly GCF_004375095.1). Classification (NCBI taxonomy): domain Bacteria; kingdom Bacillati; phylum Bacillota; class Bacilli; order Caryophanales; family Bacillaceae; genus Shouchella; species Shouchella oshimensis. The sequence goes on from NZ_SNUX01000003.1 coordinate 794,653, forward strand.
TCGATCTCTTTTTCACTTAACGGGGTCTCCCGTTGATTTAACAACTGCAACGATTGAATAGAGCCTGATGTCGCATCTAGTGTTAGTTCATATTCCCCTGACCCTTTTAAAAAAGTGAGCTGGTAGACGTGTTCATCACCTTTATACGTAAATGATTCCATTTCGTTTGGATCAAATCGTTCCATGACAATGGCTGAGATTTCCGCATCACTTAAGGTCTCTTGCTGAAGCCAGCGATACATAAACATACCTGTGACAACCAACAGGCAGCAAGCGACGAGAAGAAGCCATTTCCTAATACGTGTCATTGTGATACTCCTTTCTCACTAATGGCAGCGTCACGTAAAACGTAGAGCCATGGTTTTCAATACTTTCCAGTCGAAGCAATCCATCATGTTCTTCTACAATCTTTTTCGCAATAGATAGACCTAAACCGCTACCACCTGTTTCTCGAGAGCGCGCTTGATCAACGCGATAAAACCGTTTGAAGATTGCTGCTTGCTCTTCTTGACTGATGCCAATTCCCTGATCCTTAACGGAAATCATGCATTCCTCTTCTTTTAGTCTTTCTACAGTGACAGTGAGGGCATCATCTGAATACTTAATCCCGTTATCAAGTAATAGGAAAAAGAGTTGTTTCAATAAATGTTCGGAGCCTAGAACGTGAAGGGTCTGGCCTGTATCAGCAAACGTAATTGGCCTCCCAGAAGCGATGCTCATTCTTTCACATGTTTCTTTTACAAGCTGATTGATGTGAAGACGTGTTCTCTCATGTGCAGGTGTTTCGCCTTTCGCAAGAAGCAGCATTTGTTCTGTTAAAGCTTTCATTCTTGTTGATTCAGACAAAATTGCATCAACGGCTTCATCAATCATAGAAGGATCGTGTTTCCCCCAGCGCTCTAACAGTTTGGCGTAACTTTCCACAACCGTGAGTGGTGTCTTAAGTTCATGGGAGGCATCTGACACAAATTGCTGCTGCTGATCGGCATGTTGTTGAAGTAAATCAATCATATGGTTAAAAGAATGGCTTAAGTCAGCCAGTTCATCTTGTTTCGTTGGAACATCTGCTACTTTTCTTAATGTACCTTGTTGTCGAATCTCATTCATCGTTCCAGCTAAAGAGCGAATCGGTTTTAAAATAAATCGTCCTAGAGCTTGACTCGCTAAAAAAGTTGGAATGAAAACGACGAGGGAGGCAACCAGTAAGATCATCCCAAGTAATGGTAGTGTCTCCTCTAAATAATCAAGCTGCTGGGTAAGTTGCAAGGAGACCACTTGACCATCTGACCAGATAAGTGGAGTAGATGCGGTTGCGTATTGATCGTCATCAACCCTTAGTACGTCTGCTGTTTCTTGAGGAGAAAAGGATGTAGGAAGATCAAGCAAATCGTCATTTTTTGTTACGGTTATAAGAGAAGCGCCGTTTGCATCAACAAGCCGTAGCATCCCGTTTTCAGGGGCATACGTATGGATAAATTGATTACGAGCCTCAGGGCTTGAGTTTGCTTGGTCAATACCAGTTGAAATCGACACAGCTTGATTTGCCAGCCGATCCAACTCACTCGATGTCAAGTTTTCTTTAAACAGTGCATAAACAGAAAGGTTTACTATAAGAAGCAAAATCGTCACAAGTCCAGTTGAAAAGAACGTAATACGCCTTGATAATGTCATGAGCTCGACTCCTTTAACATATAGCCCGCTCCGCGAACAGTATGAATAAAGGCTGAGCCAAACGGCTTTTCTATCTTATTGCGTAAATACCGAATGTACACATCAACAATATTTGTTTCGCCATAAAAATCATAGCCCCAGACGCGCTCCAGTAATTGCTCCCGTGACAACACCTGATGTTGATGTTCAAGCAAACAGCAAAGTAGCGTGTATTCGCGATTGGTGAGGGATACCTCGTTTCCTTTAACGTGGACTTCATGGGATGCAGTATCAACACGAAGAGAGCCAGCTGTTAATAAAGAAGAAGAGGAAGGTTTTGCGGCGAGATGAGCATGCCGCAAAGACACCCGAATCCGTGCTAGTAACTCTTCTATTTCAAATGGTTTAGTCATGTAATCATTCGCGCCAAGGTCAAGACCGGTCACTTTATCAACGGTGGCATCTCTAGCTGTTAGCATAATAATCGGTGTTGAATCATCTCGACTTCGAACCCGTCGTACTAATTCGATTCCACTTAAGCCAGGAAGCATGACATCCAGTAGCAACAAATCAAACGACTGGGACTGGAGTGCTTCCCATGCATCAAAACCATTATGAAAAACAGTTGTCGTATAACCTTCATGAGTTAATTCTAATTGGAGCACGCGAGCAATCCGGTGCTCATCTTCAACAACAAGTATATGGCTTTCCCTTTCCATAGAATCGTTCCTTTCACCAAGATGTATTCATGAACGTAGCGTACACAAAAAAAGGAAGCGTGACAAGTTAAAATCAGATGAGAAAGGAAATAAAAAAAGATGGGGCTCACACCCCATCAACCGAGCATTCTCCAATAAATAAGCGAGCTAGCAAATAGTACAAACATAACAAGAGACAGTATTCTTAAAAACAGTAGCCCTTTGCTCGTCTGCTCTCGTCGTATGCGTTTCATACAGAAGAAAAAGAATAGGAAAGCGAGAAGCAGTAACACATAATTGAGTCCGATTTGAACATAAAACTCACTGAAACGTCTTGCTGTGTCTGCAAGCATACGAAATGCCATGATGCTAACATTTACCATAAGAGCAAACGACAGTAGCTGCAAGCCAATAAACGGTTTCGCGCTTTTTTTGTTTGAACGGCGTATCTTTCGTAGGAGAAAGACAATCGGAATCGTTAGTACAGCCCCAATCATATAAAGACAAGAAACAACCAACAAAATAAGAAGGGCTTGATTCATCCAAGAGTTAGGGAAATAATCACCTGCTGAGCTTGATACTTTGACGAGTTCGCCGTCTTCCATTTGGGCATAAAGATAAGGCATGGTTAGAAACAGTGGGGCACCTTCATCCAATGCGTACACATAAGGTTGCACTTGCTGGTAAATGGCGGATTCACCTCCAAAGGAGACGACAATTGACTCATTGTCATGTGGTTCAATTGACATCATTAGGAGCGAATAATAAAGACGAATAAAAGAGGAATCCATCTTTCTTGACTGTTGGAAGGAACCGCTTACTTCGCTCGTGTCTGGCAAGGAACTAGTTGTTTTAGTCGTATCTAAGCCGACTAGAGTTGTCATGAGCTCCTGTGTGAAGTGCAATTCCCCACCTTGGTTCGTCAACACAATGACCCCAAATCGTTCATCAGGAACAAGCTGAAAATGACTAGAGAACGCTGCCGTATTGCCGCCGTGACCGACCGTCCTTTGTGAACCTGGGAATTCCCAAAAACCATGGGCCAATCCAGGGAAATTGTCTGTAGGCGCATATGTTTGTGTGAACAGCTCCTCTAACGTCGATTCAGATTGAAACAGAGGTGATTCGCCATCTTCCGGCATAAGGGCGAGAGCAAACTGCGCTAAATCAAGGGCAGTTCCATTTAAGCCACCAGCAGGGTAAATCGACACATAAAAGGGGTTCCCCTCAATAAACTCACCTACACCGGCTGGCAAATATCCGTTTACTTTATTCGTTTCAACCGTGCTTGTCGGATCATTTGGAACAAATGCAGCCTCTACTGGCTCATCGTACGTAGAAAAGATCTGTTCCTCAACATACTCATAAAACGGTTGCCCCGTCACCAGTTCAACAATGTACCCAGCTAGCGCATTCGAGTAATTGGAATAGGCAACCACTTCACCTGGTGGATAGATCTGCTTAGGCTCACCCCGTCTCAAGCCTTCTTCCAACGATTCAACATAGGCCTTATCACTGTAACCAAGATCAAAGACATAATCCTCGAAGCCAGCCTGATGATTGATTAAATGCATGATTGTAATCGGCTCATCATAATGTAGCCTTGTTAAAAAACCTTCTGGAAGATACGTCTGAACATCCTCATTTAAATCAAGTTTTCCTTCCTCAACAAGCTGCATCACAGCCACATAAACAAACAACTTGCTAATAGATCCCCATTCAAAAACAGACGTTTCAGCATCAATAGGCACGTTGTTTTCAACATCCCCTTGACCGTAGCCTTTAGCTAACACAATCTCCCCATCTTTAACAATGACAATACTCGCTCCCACAGTTGATTGGCCAATATGCTCAGAAGCAAATTGATCAACAACGTCTTCAACCTCTTCTAAAGGTATACCTGAGGGTGTGGAGGCGGCCATTGCGAGAAAAGGATTTACCAACAGAACACAGATAAAAACAATGAAAAAAATAAATGATTTCATAAAGTCTCCTTAAGGTTTCGTCGTTTACTTGTTGTAATACGTTTGAAAAAGGGGAAAGGTTCAGAATAAATTTGCTATCCTTTTTTTATCGGAGAAGAGAGGGTAACCATTGAGCTAGAAAAACGTAGACAAACAAAGAAGGTTCCTCATATGCAGAGAAACCTTCTGTGCGAAACTTAATTTTCTAATTCATCACGGGTAAATGTAAACATCGCATCGTTGATGGCGCTAATACCGGTTAAACCAGGCTTCACGCGGAGATGATTTTCTTCATCGATATAACCTTGATAAACCGCCGTCCCAGTCATTTCATCTCCTGGAGCAATCTCTCCCTCGACCCCATCGTATTCATCGTACCACTCAGAATCATCTGGCATGCCCGACCCTTCGAGAAAATCGGTGTACTCAAACGTTCGCGATGTTTCCAAAGCGTCAATCGGCTCATCACCAACGTTCTTAATCGTAATTGATGCAATAATATAGGCGTCTAACTCCGGCATTTCGCCATCAATCTCCTCGACCATCTCAACACTATTAAGCGTAAATTCAAAAGAAGCAACGTTGCTTTCCATGATGGCTGTATCCCCAACAACAAGGTCTAGTTGATCTTCGCCTTCTTCTGCCGGAGTACCGGTATCGTCTGTCTCATTCTCACTGTCTTCATCTGTACCTGCATCATCCGTTGTAGATGATTCTTCAGCTGGAGCGCTTGAAGCGCCGTCGTCAGAATCGGAGCATGCACCTAAAATAAAGGGAATAGCAACCATTGTAGCTATCAAACTAGTTGTACGTTTCATATGTATATTCTCCTCTTATTTAATTGTTCTCTCTTCACATAACCTTTTTTTCATTTCTTAAACATTTTGTTAAAAATTGCTGATGGGATTGTATAATAAATCCATATTAAACGAAACGCTTAGATTTGAATAGAGAAGATTAAGTTGTTTTTTAGATACAATATCGGTTACAACCGCGCATAAATGGACCAGATTCAGTTAAGAAATCCCTTTAAGATAAAGCTAAGGAGTTGAAGGTATGGCAATGATTGATGTATTACAAGAAACGATTGACTATATGGAGACGCATTTGCTTGAACCAATCACAATCAGCGAGATCGCAAAACAAGCCAATGTGTCCCCGTATCATTTTCAACGGTTGTTTGCCGTGTTAACGGATATGTCTGTGGGTGACTACTTACGCAAACGGCGCTTAACATTGGCAGCACAAGAATTGGTCAGCTCAGATCTGAAAATCATTGATGTTTCGTACAAATACCAGTACGAAACGCCAGAAGCATTTTCAAAATCCTTCCGTAAGCAACACGGGGTTACACCCAGTGCCATTCGGAAAGGGCTTGGCAAGGTAAATGCGTACAATCGGCTTGTCGTGCACGTACAATTGAAGGGAGCAGATCCAATGCGCTATCGAGTAGTAAAACGAGATGAATTTCAAATAATTGGAACAAGGAGGACATTTTCACTTAAGAACGATGAGAATACGAGAGACATACCGAAGATGTGGGATCGAGCTGCACAAGATGGCACCCTTTCAACGTTAGCTGGGTTAAACAATGGAGAAATTAAAGGTTTGTTGGGGGTATGTGTAGACAACCAAGTGAATACAAGTCTAGAAAAGGTTGAGTATTGGATTGCGGCTGAATCATCTGCGATTGAATCAGACGAGTTCGAGAAGCTTGTTATACCAGCATCGATGTGGGGGGTATTTGAAGTACACGGACCAGCTTCAAGCGCAATTCCAAAAGTATGGAAAGAGATCTTCACAGAATGGTTTCCGTCAAATCCCTACGAGCACGCGGGCACTCCTGAGCTTGAAGTCTATGTAGACGAAGATGTGATCAAAGAAGATTCATATGCGGAGATTTGGATTCCGTTGAGGTGAGGAATCTCTTGCTAAAATGTTTTCATTAAGAGAGATTCTCTTTCTTGTTTCAAAAACAAAGAATGGTGTCTATTGAGTGCTTTCAACAGGCATCTTTTTTATGATAGATTTACAAGAAACCGAAGGCTTTTTATGTAAATTATCATATTGTCTTTGAAACCCCTTAAACTAGATTGTCGTATAGATAATAGAGATAGTCATTTCGAAGAAAAATAGCCCCTCTATACTATTTATTTCAAAAACTCATCTATTTTTATTATTTACTCTATTGGGGTCAAATGGAATGTTAAGTTTAATCTTTTTTCGAGGTTAGGGATTGTTTATCTATTAATAGTCTTAATTAAAAATCGAAAGTATTATATGGATTAGAAATTAATTAAAGCTTAACTTGGCAACGGGCGTTGTTCATGATGTATTTAAAGGGGCAACAACAAGAACCTAGTGTTGGTTTAGTTTAAGACCATGGAGCGAATTAAATGATTGTATATGCTGGAGTTATGTTTTTATTATCAATTAGTCTTGCTTTTCAATTTATAACAGCACTTGTTTTTCTTGTCCTTGGAAGAAACAATCCATATGCACGGTTTGTGGAGAAATTCTATGAACACCATCCGAAAGACTGGTACGACAAGTTTATGAATTTTTTCTACATAATGAATTACGGGGTTGCTCATCGTGCTTATGAAAAAGTCATGACCAAACATGGTGGTTTTAAAGGGAAATTGCGCTATTTGGGGTTAATTTTTATCGCGACAGTTGTTTTAATCATTATTGGTAATATTCTTAATGCAATTGAAATAGGGCTTACAAGTTAGAGGTGTAGAAGAAGGGTAGTGTCGTATAAATGTCATCTTCAAGTTAAATGAAAGGCTATACGCCTTTCGGTGGTTTTTAGGATTGTTAGCTAGTACAAAGTTAGATTAAAAGCTGAATGATATAAAATACGATTTGTAATTTTAAAGTTTAACAGGAATGATTTTAAGTTGTTTCTAAGTAACGATAAAATCGGTAAAAGTACAAAAAAGTTAAAATCAAAGTGGGTAAAATGGAGACGATTGGTTTAATTATTTTTACTATTGTTGGTCTTTCTATCGGATTGCAGTTTATAACAGGTATGTTGTTTTTTTTATTTGGCACTTCTTCACCTATAGGTAGTTACCTATCAAACTACTATGTGAAAAAGCCTAAAGATTTTTTTGACTGGTTCACAAATGTTTTTTATATAGCAGCTCATAGTTTTGCCCATCTTTTGTTCCTTAAGTTGATTGAGAAATATGGTGAATTAAAGGGAAGGCTCATTTATCTCGGTCAATGGATTGTCATAATAATTGTTATTGCTATAGCAGTTAACATCCCTTATATGTTTTAAAAACAACTGCTTTTTGATATGTGTGGTTATGAAACCATTGCCGTGTTATTAAGAGAGGAAGCATACGTGATAATTTCACAGTAAATGATACTAAGTTGTTTGGGCTGAGAGCGCCCCAGGCTGGTTAAGTTGAAAATTAGAACTATGGAGCGAATTGAATGATTGTTTATATGGGTATTCTTTATTTAGTAGGTTTGTGTTTAGCGTACCAATACATAACAGCATTTGTTTTTCTTGTGTTTGGAAAAAACAATCCATATGCACGATTTGTGGAGAAATTCTATGAGCACCATCCGAAAGACTGGTACGATAAGTTTATGAATGTTTTCTACATAATGAACTATGGGGTTGCACATCGTGTTTATGAGAAAGTCATGACCAAACATGGTGGTATTAAAGGGAAACTTCGCTATGCGGGATTGGTTTTTATGGCGACAATTGTATTAATTATTATCGGTAATATCATTAATGCTATTGAAACTAGTCTTACTAGTTAAATAAAAGGAAAATAAGCTTTAAAATAAGGTATCACACTAGCATCTACAAGATTATGAGAATACTAGATGAAACCATTTGTACGTAGTACAAATAAAGGCATTTATGAGAAAACTTTAAAAGTTGGTTGGTTTAGATAATTAAATATTTGAGATGGAGCTGTTGAAACTTTGATAGATGTTTTTGCTTTTATAATAGGTCTTGCTATAGCTTTTCAGTTAATTACGGCGATGCTGCTTTTTATTTTAGGAAAGAATACGCCTTTTGTCTTCTTAGTTAATAAACTGTATGAAGAAGAACCGAGGGGCATATATGATCGGTTCATGAACGGTTTTTACTATATGTTTTTTGGAATGGCAGTTGTCTTATTTCGACGTTCGACTCAAAAACATGGAGGAATAAAGGGGCGTTTTATTTTTCTTTTAGAATGGATTGGAATAACAATATTACTATTCATTCTTGTCAACATTCCCCATATGTTTTAACGCAACCATTTAAACGATAAGAATATGAATAGATGAAACCATTTATGCGTTGCACGACGGAAGAGTGGATTGTACTTTTAACCATGTGTTGGTGAAAAATCGGACTTTCACATCGCTAAGATAGATGTCCACTCAAATGATGACGTTACCATTCATAAAACTTCTTTGAATAAATGGGAAGATGTTAGTGGGAAATTGCTTAACCGTGTGTTGAAACAAGCTGTGAATTAAAGGAGGGAGAACGTCTCCATGAGTGTATATAAAACAACAAGAGATAAAAAAGTAATAACGGGCTACAGCAGTTTAGTGGTGGGACTAACTGCCATTATGGCGATCTTTGTAATAATGGATGATTCCATCGGACGCCTGTTGTTTTTTGGTTTTTTATTTATTGTAGGCATGATTTATTTTGTATCGGGCATGGTGTTTATTTCCTATGAGTTCAAAGAAGAAGGGTTGGTTGCCCAAGCAGGCTTTATTGCCAGGGTTTTTCCTTATGAAAGCATGACAGCCATTGAGCCAATGGGCAGCCCTTTCTCGGGTAATGAGCGAATTCTTGGCTCTTCCCAAGGGTTTACGATTAAACATACAGGTCCAAAAGGGGAAGTGAAGATCTCTCCCGAGCGTATGGAAGAATTTAAACGAGAATTAGTGAAACGGGCACCTCAGGTGGATGACCGTATGGAAGCAAAGGTAAGATAGGAGGGAGTATAGTGTCGGTTGAAATCATGCGAAGTCGAGTTCAATCAACAGAAAACTTTATTGAAACAGCCAATGATAAAATTAATCGTTTACGAGCATGCCGAGCTCGTTTAATGGGTCAAGAAATCACAATGGCGCATGCGAAGCACACATTTAAAGAACCAGCACTAACAAAAGATACGTGGTACGGTAAACATGCAAATGAATTTGATGCTGAACGAGAGGCTGAAGTTGTCAATTCGTATAATGATCTTTTAAACGAAGTAGGCGAAACAATAGAAAAAGCAACTAGAGAGATTCAGTCAACGCAAGAGGTGATTAACCATCAGCATAGCCTCTTAAGTGACTACAGAATTGGACTCGAAAGAGCGATCGAGCGCGAAAAAGAAAGGTAGAAAATTTACGGTTGTTCCCAAAAAAGCTAGAGTACCACACACACCATGCAGGTAAACCGTCCTGCATGTTTTTTTATTGAAGCTTCTTTTGCATTCGTTAGAAAAACGTGAGATTTGCGATAGAGAAAAGAAAGGTTACATCCGTATACTCATGAGTGAAAGAATTGCAAAGGAGCGAATGTAAATGAAGAAACTACTTTTACTGGTGATTGTATGGGTCATGGTTTCCCTCTATCCTTCTATAGGATATGCGGAAAGTCTATCGACACCTTCTGGTATACCGACAGCTGACATTGAAGAAACCGTTGATGCCATTATGGAGGGTTATATTGAAGAAGACGTACCAGGAGCCTCTGTTTCGATTGTGCAAAACGGAGAGATTGTTTTTCAAAAAGGGTATGGGTTAGCCAATAGAGAGAAGGAACAACCGGTTCATCCTGAAACTACTTATATGGAAGCAGGTTCGGTTTCTAAATTATTTACGTGGACTGCGATCATGCAATTGGTGGAAGAGGGGCAACTCACTCTTGATACCGATGTTCGACCGTATTTAAAGGGAGGGGAGTCAGCGCTCACTTATGATGAACCGATCACAGTGGCTCATTTGATGACCCATACAGCGGGATTTGAAGAACGAGTAGAAGATTTGACGGTTTACGATCCTGACCATCTGTTTGAATTGGAGGACTACTTAGCTCCTGATAGACAGCCGAAGCAACTGTATCCGCCTGGAGATGTGGTGGCTTACTCCAATTTTAGTACAAATCTTGCAGGTTATGTGGTAGAGGAATTGACAGGTATGGCTTTTGCTGATTATGTGGAGCAATTGATTTTAACGCCTTTAGAAATGGAGCACTCCACATTTGATGTGCGCTATGATCGTATTCCTGGTTTAATGGACGAGAAGGCAGTTGGATACACGAAGAAAGGTACGGAATGGGTCGCTAAACCAACTGCTTATATCAACGATAATCCGGCTGGTGGTTTGACGACAACGACAAATGACCTTGCTTATTTTATGCTGGCACACTTAAATAGAGAACAATCTGGCTCGTACGTATTGTTTAACGAACCACAAACATTGGATACGATGCACCAGACATTATACACGCCTCATCTTGATATGGCAGGAAATGCCCACGGGTTTTGGGAGCGTCAAGCAGGGGATTATCGTGTCTTAGAGCATGGTGGCAATACAGATGCGTTTAGCGCACTTCTTTCCATCGTACCTGATGAACAGTTTGGCATTGCCGTTATGACAAATATGGATGGTGAGATGGCAGGTGCGAGAAGAGAACTAACGGATGTTTTGATTGGGAAGTCGACAGAAACGCCACAAGCGACAGATGGTATGAATCATAGTGAAGCAGTAGAGGGTCGCTACCGTTCTGCACGCTCTGTTGAAACAGGGCCAATGAAAATCATGCCTTTTCTCTCTGATGGTGACTCTGTTATTTCTGCTAATCAAGAGGGTGGGATCACGTTATCCATTGCTGCTCTCGGTGTAGAACTAGACTATGTAGAAACGGCTCCATATTTGTTTGAAAAAGTGACAGAAGAGTCGTCTTTACTTGATAATGCAGGCATGAATACAACTCACTTATACTTTAAAACGAACGATGCTGGTGAGGTTGAGCAATTATCATATGGTGTCATTGCAGATGAATTACCGATATCGTGGTTAGCGTCACCTTATGTCGCTTATGGAATAACAGGAGGCGCTGCACTGTTTTCACTTGTTGGTCTTGTATGGGGAATAGTTGGCTTTATACGAAAAAAGAAGCACCAAACCCTCATCACTTCTTTGCATAAAGGGGCAATAGCGTGGTCTTTCGTTGGCGTTCTGACTCTTGGTCTTTTTGGCGCCATTGTTGTTCAATTGGCAAGCAATCCGTTTCAGCCTTGGTCTAATTTCACCTTCTACGTGATCGGATTTTGGCTCCTTCTATTCGCATTTCTCGCGGTGCTTTATCTAATTGTTAAAGGGTGGCACAAGCAAAAAAGCTTCTACTTAATAAAGGCTTTCATTGTGCTACTAGGCTGTTTATTGGCAAGTTTGTTTTACTTGTTATTCTTTCTTAACTTTCTCTATCTCTAAAGGATCAAGAGGCTTGGACAAAAGTAGATAGACAGACCAAAACGACGAACATTCCTGAAAATAGGAACGTTCGTCGTTTGTTTATATGAAAATGAGCAGAAGGATTCTCCTGTAGCGGTGCTACTCAGCATATTTTAGACTATTCGTCTTTTCAACTACTACTTTTCGTTATGTCCCAGCCTCTTTTTAATGACGTTAAACGAGTCGATTCAAAAAGCTACTTGCATCGCTATTGAATTTCCACATAATACCGAACTTGTCTATCAGCATGCCGAAACTGGATGACCAAGGAACAGAAGAAATGGGCATCAGTATCTTCCCACCTTTTGAAAGTTCCTCAAAATAACGTTTATTTGTTTCCACGTCTCCATTAATCAAGCTTATGATCACGTTCGTTCCTTTTGTGACGTCGCCTATGACGCTTTGCATAGAAGGAAGTACGTCTGAGATCATCAGGATGTTTTCGGAAAACGTAATCTGAGATTCCATGATCATATCCTGTTCTTCACCACTAAGTGGAGCAGAAGGGTCTTGCGGGATAGAACCAAAGTTCACCTTCTTAACGGTTCCTTGTAATGCATGTTGATAAAAATCGAGTGCCTCTTGTGCGTGCCCACTAAATTGTAAATATGCGATTGCGTTCATTTTGTCTAACCTCCTCATTGGTCTATTCGTAGTATACTAGACAGTAGGTGACAACTATCTGTCGTATATAGGAGGGTGTTATGCAAAAAGTTGAAAGACTTCTTTCCATCATTATGATACTGCTAAAAAAAGAGGTGGTGTCTGCATCAGAATTTAGTCAACTCTTTCAAGTGACAAAACGTACAATTCAAAGGGATGTGGAAGCGTTAAGCTATGCAAACATACCCATTTATGCAAAGCATGGCCCAAGTGGAGGGTATGCGTTAATGGAAGAATATAAATTTGATAAGCGGTTGGTGAATCAGAAAGACATTGAACATATCCTTGTGGCGTTAGATGGGTTTGAACAGCTGACAACAAACAGCGATATCCAGTTGACAATCCAGAAAATAAAGGGGATGAGCCCTACAAATCTAGCTTCAAAGATGGATGTAACGTTTTATCAATCGATTGGTAGAAGCGAAACAAATGAAGAGCTGTCTTATTGGATGAAGGCGATTGAGCACCATTGGTTACTGGCGTTTGATTATGTAGATCAACAAGGGCGAATTAGCCATAGGCTCGTTGAACCATATAAGGTTCAACTGAGGGAGATGCACTGGTATGTCGTGGGCTTTTGCCTAGAGCGTAACGATTTTCGAACATTTAAGTTGACGCGAATAACAGATATGGAAAAAAGGGGATTTTTCACACCAAGAGAACAGAAAATGCCGCAACAACAAAGGACGACACAAGAACCTGTTAAACCTTCTATGACGAGTGTGAAGATCGAGCTGGATATTCGTGTTCGAGATCAATTCATCGAACGGTTTGGGCGAGAAGCTGTAGTAAAGAAGACAGAAAGGACGTACAGTGCAATCATCCCACTTCCTGAAAGTCCATATGCATTTCAATTTCTTGCAGGCTTTGGTAACAAGATAAAGATTATAGCTCCTAGCCATTATCGTAGTCACTACACGTCTTTTTTAAAAGAAGCGTTAGCATTGTATGAATGATGTCAGTTTATTTGTAATTAAGAAGCCGTCCATTGTCATGCCATTGGCCATATAGCTTGTTTTCTTTTGTGTTCGTTAAAAATTTGCTTTTTAGTTCCAGCATTTATCAACCCCATCTTTTTGTCTGAATAAGTGTGATCTAGTTATCATCTTTCTTCCCTTTACGTTGTTAAAAGCCATGGGGCCATTGCCCATAGCTTTCTGTCATACAGGTTTATTCAATTCTAAGCGATTAATCGTTTTTATAGATACCCATGCGATGATCAGTCCAATAACGGCTAGTGCTAACGGGATGTAAAAGATGTTAATTAAAGAGAATTGGGGCCCTAAAGAAGAACTCGTTACGATTACGATTAAAACCGCTGAAAGAATGGTAGCAGGCGTTGAGAACTGACGCATTCCGAAGTAAAGAGGAACGAGAGACGTACCAGCTGCTGCTACGTTAAAACCAATTAAAAGGAGTAATTCTTGTGAAAGTTGTTCCTGAGTAACGTGTAAGTTGGCAGAAAAGCCAATGAACGCGTTAAGACCTGTAAAGCTAGCTACAATAAACAGCGTTGATAGCGTCATCGTTAGAAAGGTTATACTAAAGATAAGAATCAGTTTGGCAGTTACTAGTTTCTTTCGACTAATTGGATAGGAAAATAAAATCAGACTGGTTCCATGTTTAAATTCATCAATGACGATCTTTGAGATGAGAACGGCACCAAAGATAATAAATGTCCCTCTTATTAACACGCCGGTAAACATAAAAAATTCATCACTTGTTTGGAAAATAATATCATTTTCAAGTTTTTCAATAACAGTGAAGAAGTAGAGCATGGCAAGAATACTTGCATTTGCAATGAGCGTTCCTTTTACATACCAACCGATTTTATGTTTTTTTAATTCAAGCTTCATTAAACGATACATCAACAAATCCTCCTTTACTGGTGATTTTTACGTAAACCGATTTTTTTAATAAAGTATTCTTCTAATGTCGTTTGCTTTGTTTGGATAGAATGAATCTCGATGTCTTCTAGAATTAACGCTTTTGAAATGCTGGCATGAGACATCTCTGATGAAAAAATGCGAATCCTTTGGTTTTCGATGATTTTAAAGTTTGTTATGTTTAGTTGATCATGTAAGAGAACCGCTGCTTTTTTTGGATCGTTTGTAACGAGTTCAATGTACTCTGTATTTTGTTCTTTCAGCGTTTCCATTGATGTTTCTTCTATTAATGTCCCGTCTTTAATCATACCAATCGTGTCCGCAATTTGTTCGATTTCACCAATGATATGACTGGAAATAAAAAGGGTCATGCCATATTCTTTGTTCAGTTTTTTTAACAATCTTCTCATAGATTGTATCCCCTCAGGGTCAAGTCCATTAATGGGTTCATCAAGGATGACCAATTCCGGCTTTGTGAGGATGGCTCTTGCGACACATAAGCGCTGTCTCATACCTAGTGAAAATTGATGAGGCCTTTTATGAGCCTCCCTAGAAAGGTCGACCCACTCTAGTACGTCAGAAATCGTCTGTTTGTTATGGTAGCCCATGTAAGCGCAATGTAGCTCTAGGTTTTCCCGAGCAGTTAATTTCTCATAAAAGATTGGGTGTTCAATCATGCTGCCAATTCGTTGTAAGTAACGAAATGAATCTTCTCTTACTGGGGAACCAAATAGCTCAATCTCGCCACTGGTTGGTTTAATCGCGTTGATAAGCATCTTCATGATTGTTGATTTTCCTGCCCCATTAGGACCAAGAAAGCCGTAAATTTCCCCTTTTTTAATCGAGAACGACACATCCGATACAACGGTATGTCCATCGTATCGTTTTGTAAGACCTTTCGTTTGAACAATATAGTCCATGTTATTCCTCCTTTAGTTCCTATACTCTTACTGTAACGATTGACTGTTTCTTTTCTCTATCGTAAACCTCACAAAAATCTCAAGAAAAAAAAGACTAGCCATGTACACGTTTTAATTTGCAAATAAAGGAGGTTTTCTCATGAGGGATGGACGTTACCGAAATGGTTCCTTGCATTTGTTCGATCAACTTCTTGGTAATGGTTAAGCCTAATCCACTTCCTTGAAAATCTTTATTTCTGGATTCCTCCAATGTATACATTCGTTCAAAAATCGACTGTTGATCGGATTCACGAATGCCAACCCCTTGATCATATACGGCAATCGTAACGATGGTCTCATCTGCGTATATGTGTAATCCAATAACGTTACCATCTGACCCGTATCGAAGTGCATTTGACACTAAATTAGCTAAAACTCGATGTAACGCTTCCTCATTGCCTAGAGCAAAAATGGGTGAATCAGGTATGTCAATCTGAACGTCTAATCCTTTCGTTTCGATTAATTCGTAAAACATAAGAATCGACTGTTTGCAGATTTCTGTTAAATTAATGGTACCTAATGGTACATGCTTGTCTCCTGCTTCAAGTTTCGCTAAATCAAAAAAAGAATCGATCAGCATAGTCATTTCATCTGTTTTTTCGTGAATGTGAGAAAGAATACGCTGACGCTCTTGACTAGGCATGTCTATTTTTGCATTGAGCATTTCTGCATAACCTGAAATCACCGTTAAAGGGGTTTTCAAATCATGAGAAATATTGGAGAGCATACGCTTCATCGATTGTTCTGTTCGAATAAATTGGCGAGCATGTTCCCGGTTTTGATCATTGAGTTTATTGATCGAAACGAGTAGGTCTGCCATTTGCTTATGATCTGTTCCGATTAGTACAGGACCACTTGCTTGACCATTTACAATATCGGTTAGCTGCTTTTTTATGGAACGCAGCTGTTTTTGAAAGGTACGCTTAGTTTGGATCTGGATGAGGCATCCACATAGAAGAACGATGCTAAAGATGGATAGAAAGACAGTCATTTAACATCACCTAATTTATAGCCAATACCCCAAACCGTTTTAATATACATTGGTTTAGCGGGGTCATCTTCAATTTTTTCACGCAGTCGGCTTATATGAACGTTAATAACATGATCGTCTCCATAATAGTGATCCTCCCAAACGGAATAATAGATTTGTTCTTTTGTCATGACTTTTTTAGGGTTCTCAACGAACAGCTTTAAGAGTTTCCATTCTTTTGAGGTGAGATGGATCACTTGATCTTTTTTCTTGACGATAAACGAATGAAGATCCAATTCAATTTCGTGTATTCGTACAATTGCTGGAACGTCGGGTAGGGTAGCCTTTTTATACTGGGTCGTTCGGCGAATGGCTGCTTTCACTCTTGCTAGTAGTTCAATCATGGAAAAAGGCTTCGTGATGTAATCATCCGCACCAAAACCTAGACCGACTGCTTTGTCGGACTCGCTGTCTTTTGCAGATAGAATAATAACAGGGACGTAACTCGTTTTCCTAAGCGTAAGTAGGAAATCCATGCCATTTAATTCAGGTAACATTAAGTCAAGTAAGACTAAATCATATGTGTCATCAGCAAATCGTTGAATTGCTTCTTGCCCAGTAAAAGCAGGCACAACTGTAAAGCCTTCGTTTGTAAAATAGGTTTGAACCATCTCACTAATGGCCACATCATCTTCTACAAGTAGTAATCTATTCATTCTGGCACCGTCTTTCTCATTATAAAATAAAGCTCTTCTCATTAAACCACATCTTAGCAACTATTATCGTATAGCACGCGATCTTCACAATCAACTTCTTAGAATGAGAGACATTCATAAAAAAAGAATCATGAGCCTTTTCACAGCGTGGTATAATGCAAAGATCATTATGTAGATAGTAGCAGAGAGGGACGAAATGAATTGAAGCCACAAGCCTTTATTAAAGGAGCTATTCTTATAGCAGGGATGTTTTTAGTAAGTTGTCAGAATCAATCTGATGAGCGTATTCTTTATGTTGCACCAGATGGTGATGATCGAAACCCTGGTACAATGGATCAGCCATTTGTGAGCCTACAGATGGCAGCTGAGAAAGCGACAGCTGGTACAACGGTTTTCGTTCGAGAGGGGACCTATGTAGAACCTCTTCTCATTCAGCATAGCGGAACGGAACAAGAGCCAATACGTTTTGAAGCGTATCAAGGAGAAGACGTTTTTCTAAGTGGTAAGGGAATGGAAGACGATTTAGACGATGTGGCTTTAATTGAAATAGATGGTCATAGCTATATTACAGTTGATGGATTTACAATCGGAGACGTCACGACAAATCATGTTGACAAAACGGTAGTAGGTATATTCATTACTGGTGCGAGTCAGCATATTGAGATCGTGAACAATACAATCCGAGGGGTCTCAACAACCGCTGTTGGAGGAAACGCTCATGGCATTGCTGTTTACGGAAATGAAGCGATTACAGCTATTGATATTAACCAGAATACGCTAACAGACCTAAAGTTAGGGTTAAGTGAGGCATTAGTTGTGAACGGGGATGTCAGTCAATTTACTATTACCAATAACCATGTTTATGAAACAGATAACATTGGAATTGACGTTATTGGCTATGAAGGCATCGCCATTGACCAATCGAAAGATTATGCGCGTCAGGGTGTTATTCAAGGGAATGTGGTTCATCATAATTCGAGCTATGAGAATCCAAGCTATGACAAGGATTATAGTGCTGGCGGAATTTATGTTGATGGCGGAAGTGACGTATTGATCCAAGGGAACACGGTTTATCAGAACGATATTGGAATAGAAGCGACGTCTGAACATAAAGGCAAGTATGCTAATCGTATTGACATCTTGAATAACGAGGTATTTGACAATCGCTATACTGGTATTGCTATAGGCGGGTATGACTCTGAACGTGGGGGGACTAGGAACACAGTTATTGCCGGAAATATCGTGTCACATAACGATAGAGTCGGTTTAGAGGGCGCGCAACTATTAGTGCAATATTATACGTTCGCAAATCGAATTGAACAAAATCATTTTAGTGCCAGTGATACAGGTCTTTTTATTAGTAGCGAATACGATGAAAATGATGGGATGTTCTTTAGTGAAAATGAATATGTCGTACAAGAAGGAGTGCAGGCTAGATGGTTGTGGGGAAATAAGGATGCGCACTCATTGAAGGATTTCCAACGGCTGACTGGCAGTGAGCACGCTGCGGTTTTTCGTTCCTTTTAACGGTAAGACTTGGAAGGGGAAGGAATAAATAAAAAGGCTGGGACATAACGAAAAGTAGTAGTTGAAAAGACGAATAGTCTAAAATATGCTGAGTAGCACCGCTACAGGAGAATCCTTCGCTTTCCGGGGACACGGCCTCAGCCTCCTCCGTGGAAAACCGCCACTCCAGAGTCTTCAGACACGTGCTGATCCCCCAGGAGTCTTCGGATTCTCCTTCCGCTCATTTTCATATAAAACAAACGACGAACGTTCCTATTTTCAGGAATGTTCGTCATTTTGGTCTGTCTATCTACTTTTGTCCCAGCCTCTTTTACGTGTCATCATTCGTTATGACGATGCCCATCATCTAAGTGTTTGGTTTCTCGTTTTTCTTTTTTTATGAAAAAATAAGCCCAATATAGAGATCCAATAAAGCCGGGTAAGGCTGCTACAAAAAAGGCTCCTACATATGAAATAGATTCGAATAGTTGATCATGCAAAATCCATCGAGCTAAATAGAGCAGTCCAACTCCAGCAATACCAGTTAGAACGGAGCCACCTATAGCAAATAGAATGAATACGATGGTTATGTGTCCTTTGCTTGTTTTCATGTACAATCTCTTCCTTTGCGTCAATATTCTAGGATGTATGATTGTTAAACTACATTTACCTAGTAAGCACATAGAACCGAATCAGGAATGGAACGACGACTGGATGCTGTCTACTCACATTGTTCGTTATGCGTTCCGACGGTATCCATCCATAACCGTTATGAGATAAAATAAAACTAAATAATTATTGGTAATCGTTCGTTTATTTAGCGAGTACATACCTGTTGAATAGGGTTGATGTTTATACGCCGTTTTTCAGGGAATTATAAACCTATTCCATTCAATAGGAGTGATCAATATGTTGGTTAGGAGAATCCTTGCTTCGGCTATAACAACGGTGGCAATAGCAGGTGTGAATCGTATCGTGCGCCGAGTCATTTTAAAGAAATAAAAAGATCCGGCCTTGTAATTAACTAGGCCGGATCTTTTTTTCTAGTCAAACGAAATTTTGATGCTCGTTCCTTTTCCTATTTGACTTGTTAATTCAACCGTTGCTCCGTGTGCCTCCATAATATCTCGTGCGATTGCCATACCCAAACCCGTTCCGTTAATGTTGGTTGTATTACTACTCCGATAATACCGATCAAAAATCTGATGCACATCGCCTTGTATGCCTTCACCGTTATCTTCAATGAAAATAAATGTAGAAGTGACAGTGACATGAACTGAAACCCCTTCCTTATTGTGAATCAAAGCATTGTACAGAAAGTTAAGTAGCCCCCGTTTTAGAAGGTGTTGATCGACCTGACGTGTGAGTTGAGGTGCTTTTCCTGTAAACGTAATGGATGCTTCTTTATAAGCTGGTTCATTTAATACATCAATGACTAGCTCACGAACAAACGGCTCCATTCGTGTTTCTTTTAGCTGTAAAGGCATTTGTTGACTACGTAAACGCATCGTCAAGTTAAAATCTTCAATTAACTGTTGAATGTAACTTGATTGACGTTCAATAACTTCCGCGTAGTCGACGACGAAGTAACATCTTATGACGAAGTAAAGTGGGAAGACATTCCTGCTGAGGCACAAGACAAATTGTTACAGGTGCCATAAAGTTTGATTCTCGAAGAAAAGAAGCGTAAAGAGTCCAGGGTGCAAAGATGCACCCTGTTTTTGTTATATGTATCTAATTAAATAGGGATGCTACTCATCACCTTTAAAAAAGAAGAAAAATAGCGTTTCATTCCCATTATGACGGGGAAGAAGTTTAACGAAGTGCTCACTTCCGCTTTTATTATAATTTTTAGTAAACAATGGTAAACCAATATATGAGAAGATTCAATCTTATCATTATTGAAGGAGGAAGAATATATGTCAAAATTAAAAGTTGCTTTAACAGATGAAGAAATTGATTCGTATACGAGCGAAGGAAAAGGTCCATTTGATGTAGGTGGTGCGGCTTGGTGCACCTACTATATTGCACTTTGTTCTACTGGAAGAGATAGTGGCACGTGTGGTTGGATTTTTGAACAATGTGGTGTTGGCGGAGGCGGTGGAGGAGGAGGTTGTGGTACTTGCGTATGTAGATAGAGTCACCAAACCTGAATCATCCCATTAAATATATTGGTTTACCATTGTTCCTGAAAATTATAAAGAAGTTGTATGGTTCTACTCTCAAATGATAGGTGCATAAAAAGAGAACAGGAGATGAATGATGAAGTATGATAATGACGCAAAAGAAAAGTTTTTTACTAATTTGAAGTTATACTCCTCGAACATTACTGAAAAAATTGAGTCTTTAAGATCGCATTCAATCGAACCTTCACAATTAAAACAATTTAGTCTATCCGTAATTGTTATATGTAAAGATGAAGAGAGATGTATTGAGAGATGTTTAAACGCAATTAATCGTAATATTGGGGTTAACGATGAAGTTATAATTATTGACACTGGATCGACGGATCATACGCTGAACATCTTGAATAAGTATCGAGCGCAGTCGAATTTTTTTATCTTTGAAAAGGAATGGAACAATGATTTCGCTGAAATAAGAAACTTCGGAATACATAAAGCTTCAAAAGATTGGATCGTCTTTATTGACGCTGATGAAACAGTTGAAAATGACTCATTTGCTAATTTGAAGTCCCATCTTTCTATTATAGATTTATTAAATGTAGAGGCGGTTTGTTGTCCTGCCATTGTAAATACTGGTGGCCATGTGGTTCAAACGGTTAGAAGAATCATACCAAATTGTCAGTCCATTTTTTATTTCGGCGCTGTTCATGAAGAGCCTCGACCTGATGATCATTCTGAGTTATTCTATTTAGCTTTTGAAGACATTGTTTTCCATCACGATGGGTATGTGGAGGCCGTCTCTACTAGTAAAGAAAAACAAAAACGGAATATGGCTTTACTTTATCCTATGATTGATAAAGAACCATTGAGTCCTAGATGGCATTACTTGCTTTGTAGAGACGGAAAAGGTGCTTTAAATGAAGATTTTTATAGAGACACGCTCTTAAAGGTAATAACATTATGCGGCGATGACGAATTAAACAAAGAATATAAAGTAAGAGCAGTAAGCGACCTAATTGAATTTTACTTAGGTGCTGGTGATATTGATCAGGCAGCTAATAACTTAGAAATGTTAAAAGAATTAGCACCCCATATGACTGACACTTTATATTGGGATATCTTAGTACAAGTCATTATTTTTGAATACAATTACCACCAGTTTATACAGCGCATTATAGACTATAAAAAGACTCATAAAGAACTAGATTATGGAAGTCTAAATTCAAATGGGTTTCATCTTGATCATCTTCTGTCTAGACTCTTCTTTAATATTAGAGAATATGGAAGTAGTTTTGCGATCTTAAAAAAACTTGAAAACGCTCAGTATGGAGAGTATAAAGCACAGTATGAGGAACTACATAAAACTTTAAAAAATTTTTTACAAGCTGGAGAGGGAAATGAAAAGTAAATACTTCACAAAACAATTAGAAGAAAATGATTGTGGCCCTGCCTCAGTGTCTATGTTATTAAAGTACATGTGGGGAACAGAGATTACACTGGCACAATTAAAGATTTTACTATTCACAAATAAAAATGGGACGACTTTTTTAGGTATGAAAAAAGGACTTGAAAAAATGGGAGTCGAATCAAATGTCTTTAAATGTGTATCTTCTTTAGAAGCGCTAAATGAATTGGATTATCCATGCATTACACAGATTAGTGGGGGAGGACAAGAGAATCACTTTGTTACTTTATTTAAGTTAACAAAAAAACATGTTTATATAGGCAACCCATTAAAAAATCAAATAGAGAAAGTTAAGATAGATACGTTCCTTTCTATGTGGATTCCTTTTGTTCTTGAAATTCATAAGGTAACAGATAATAAGAAGATGATGGCATATTCATCAATGGAATCAAGGAAAAACAATAGTATTTTTAAGAGCTTATATAAAATAAAAAAGCTTATTATCTTGTCATGGGTTTTATCCATCATTGTCTATTCCCTAACAGTCTACTTGGCAGGAATGTTCTCGACATATTTTGACGTTATTATACCAAATACGGCTGTTGGACTCATTGTTAGTGTTACAGTCATCTATCTTTTAGCTGTAGTCATTCAATTCATTATTGGTTATTTCAATTCTATTCTTAGTATTAAATCAAACAATGCTGTAGATAAAGATTTGGTAGAGAATCTAGTATCAAACTATTTTGCACAGAGCTATACGTTTACTGAAAAGTTTGTAAGCGGAGAGTTGATAACAAGGTTTACGAACATTAGCGATATAAGAACTCGATACTTGTTCTTTGTGCAAACGTTGCCTTTAGATGCTTTAGCGATCATTATCACGTTTGTCATATTATTTAGGATTAACTTTTATTTGTCCTTGTTGGCATTTATACCGATTATCATCTTCTTTTTACTGTTATTTTTGTCGAAAAATCGATATGAAAATTTAAGCTATGATTTATTTGAACAACAAGAATACCTTAATACTGAACTGATAGAATCAGTGGATAATATCGAGAGTATCAAAAATTATAACATTGCGAAACGCATGAAAGAGAAAATGATTAAGAGGTTAGACGAACTGTATGCGATAAGAGAAAAATTTATGTCTTTTGATCAATTTCAAAACTTAACTAAGGATTCTATCATAAAGCTTTTTAATATTTGTTTTTTTGCATTTGGTTCTTACCTAGTTATCAATGATAATTTAGCATCAGGTATGTTATTAATGTTTAACTCTTTGGTATCTAACGTTTTTAATCCGTTTGTTAACTTAACGACTATACAAGCTACTTTACACCAAGGAAGAGTAGCCACTTTAAGGTATGAGGATATAGTCAATTCTGTGGTAGAGAGCTCAGAAAATGATACGAAACTAGAAAACAAAATTGATACAATAAGGATACGAGATTTATCTTATTCGTTTAATCCAAGTAGCCATGTTTTACATAATATCAGCTTCGAAATCAAACAAGGTGAAAAGATTGCACTAGTAGGAAGCAGTGGTTCAGGAAAATCGACGTTAGCTAAATTGCTTGCAGGTTATTACAAACCTGAAAAAGGTGAAATTCTAGTTAATCATTTGAATATTAATGAGATCAGCCAAGAGTCTCTTCTAAAGAAAATTTTATATATCCCTCAGGATATTCAGATATTTAATGACACCATATTGAACAACATTTTGCTCTATAGAAATATCGATTTTGAAGATGTTCAAAAGGTATCAAAATTGGTCGGTTTTGATGAAATCGTTGAAATGATGCCCGATGGTTATGGTACAGTGATTGGCTCAAAGGGCGTTGAATTATCTATGGGACAACAGCAAATGTTAAATATAACGCGATATATCCTCTCGCCGCCTGACGTTTTAATATTAGATGAAATAACAAATGGATTGGATGTAGTAAGAAGAAATAGAATTAAACAAATTTTGATAAACTCTACAATAACGGTCATTTTTATAACTCATGATTTAGACTTGGCAACTTCGTGCGATAAAATCTATTCGCTAAACGAGGAAGGAATGAACGTAATAACGTCTAAATCAGACGAAAATTTGGCACAAACGATTATGAATTCTCTTGAAAAGGGTAGGTGATTAAAGTGAAAAAAATAACGGTCATTTTGGCTGCAATCTTAACAATGGTATTTATTGGTTTCGTCTCTGTAAGTAATTTAGTAGCAACTGAAGCATCGTTATATAAAACAGTAACCTCAGATCTACTAAAAGAAAAGCAAGAGAATCAAGATAGCTTTATAGCATATTTCTATCAGAAGAACTGCGCACCATGCCAACAAGTAAGACCAATTATTAATGATTATATTGAGGAAACACAAAATGAAGTATTAGCAGTTGATATAAATGAGGATGAAAATAAGAATCTCCTAATAGAGGGTTTTGATATTAATAGTACGCCAATAGTCATTTTTGTTGATTCAGGAAAAGAGCAAGAAAGATTTTCGTCTGTTTTTGGAGAGGAAGAGTTTAAAGAGAGAGCAAGTAAAGTTTATAGCAATGACGGGGTTAACTAAAGACTATTTCACAATTAAGTGATCGTTGAACATGAAAGTATTGAATAAGGAATGAAAGCCAGTAGGATGTTAGGCTAAAATTCTATTGGCTATGAAAAAGTCTCTTTGCTGTAAAAGGTTTACGGATAATTGATTGACATTTCCATTTATTGCAACTACAATGATAACTGAATTCAATAATGACTAACTAGGGGAGTCCAATGAGTTGGGCTGAGAGGGAAGCGCGATGAAGCTTCTTGACTCTTTGGACCTGATCTGGATCATGCCAGCGTAGGGAAGTTAACGGTTACACTCTTTACGTACCGTCTTCTATTTATGTATGTGATGCTAGGTTCAAAATGGAACCTAGCTTTTTGGCGTGGACAAAGGTTCGATCTTTGAATTCCATATTTGGAAAAAGGAGAGAGCGACGTGACGACATCAGAAGTAAATGAGAAACGAGTAAGCTTTATGTCCAGTTTTGAGGGAAGCGAAAAAGTGTATGTGCAAGGCTCACGACCAGATTTACGTGTACCGATGAGGGAGGTTCAACTTGAGCCTACCATTGGGATAGATGGCAAAGAAGAGTCTAATGATGCCATACGCCTTTATGATACGAGTGGGCCTTATACCGATAAGACGTATAACGTAAACTTAAAAATGGGCTTACCTCGAATCCGAGAAGAATGGATTAAGGAAAGAGGCGACACAGAGCACTATATGGGGAGAGCGGTTCAACCAAGTGACAATGGATTTCAGAACAGAGATGCTACCGATAAGATGGCGCCAAAAAGTGAACATAAGACACGAAAGTCAAAACCAGGTCATTTTGTAACACAGCTTCACTATGCGAGAAATGGGATCATTACGCCTGAAATGGAATTTGTGGCAATAAGAGAAGGCGTGGAATCAGAATTTGTCAGAGATGAGGTGGCGAAAGGGCGTGCCATCATCCCTGCAAACATTAACCATCCAGAATCAGAGCCAATGATTATCGGTCGGAATTTTCATGTGAAAATCAATGCGAATATCGGTAATTCGGCAGTGTCGTCATCGATTGAAGCCGAAGTCGAAAAAATGACTTGGGCCACTCGGTGGGGAGCTGACACGATTATGGATCTATCGACTGGAAAGCATATTCATACCACTCGAGAATGGATCATTCGAAACTCCCCTGTTCCAGTAGGCACTGTTCCAATTTACCAAGCACTTGAAAAAGTAAACGGCATTGCTCAAGATTTAACATGGGCTGTTTTTCGAGATACGCTCATTGAGCAAGCAGAACAAGGTGTTGATTATGTCACCATTCATGCAGGTGTCTTACTGCGCTATATCCCTTTAACCATCACTCGAACAACAGGTATTGTTTCACGAGGTGGTTCCATTATGGCCCAGTGGTGTTTACACCATCATAAAGAGAGTTTTTTGTACACCCATTTTGATGAGATTTGCGATATTCTAAAAGCTTATGACATAAGTCTCTCACTCGGTGACGGTTTACGTCCTGGTTCCATTGCCGATGCGAATGACGAAGCTCAATTTGCAGAACTTGAAACGTTAGGGGAATTGACAAAACGTGCGTGGAAATATGATGTGCAGGTAATGGTGGAAGGACCTGGTCATGTGCCTATGCATTTAATAAAGGAAAATATGGACAAGCAGCTCGCCCTTTGTGAAGAAGCTCCTTTTTACACACTAGGTCCTCTAACAACGGATATTGGCCCTGGGTATGATCACATTACGTCTGCAATTGGAGCAGCGCTAATTGGATGGTACGGAACGGCAATGCTTTGCTATGTAACGCCAAAAGAACATCTTGGGCTACCCAATCGTGAGGATGTCCGAGAAGGGGTGATCACCTATAAAATTGCGGCTCATGCTGCAGATTTAGCGAAAGGTCATAAAGGTGCTCAGAAACGAGATAATGCATTATCGAAAGCACGCTTTGAATTTAGGTGGCGTGATCAATTTCATCTTTCCCTCGATCCGGAGCGAGCGGTGGAGTATCATGATGAAACGTTGCCAGCAGAAAGTGCAAAATCAGCTCATTTTTGCTCGATGTGTGGCCCGAAATTTTGTAGCATGAGAATTTCTCACGACATTCGTAAACACGCTACTGAAAGAGACGTACGAACGAAAGCAGAAATCGATGAAGGATTAAAAGCAAAAGCAGAGGAATTTAAACAGGCTGGAGGAAGTCTTTATTAATAAAGTAAAGGATGAGCTCGTTAAAAAGAGAATGTGCCGGGTGGAACGAGAGTTGAGTCAAGTACAACAACGATTAAGTGAACTACAGAATGAAAAACAGCTTCTGCAATCGGAATGCGACCACAAATTTTCTGGAAACACTCATTTTATTCGCTGTCACATATGCGGGAGAGTAGAAGTGCTTTATTATTAATTAACCAAAATAGAAAGCGATTCGCATGAGCGAACCGCTTTTTTATCTTTACGTGATTGATAAACCTGCGCTTGTGTTACCAGTTAAGACCGTAATAAACGTAATATCTGGAGATGCTAATTGTAAGACGAGTAATAGTAAGTCTCCAGCAAGTACAGGTTCAGCTAAGCCGGTTACGGTTCCAGTGAACGTGTCACCAATTGTGATTAGACCAGTTACAGCAGGTGTTAAAGTTACTGTAGCAGTTGTTGGCAAGAATGGTGTTGATCCAAGAATAGCACCCGTTGCTTTGTAAACAGTTGCGGTTATGGCACCTGTACCAATAGGTAAGGTTACACCTACTGTTGAGGTAAAGGACACAGATAATGAATCAATTGTGCCAGCTCGCGGTGCTCTAAAAGAGAATTCTCCTACATCTGCAACTGTGAAAGCACCAAGTGTGACGCCAGTAGAACTGCTTCCGAAGCCAACCAAGTTGACCGTCCCTACTAAGCCACCAGCAATTGTTGAAATAACAGATGGTACAATCCCTGATGCGAATGGGATGACGGCAGTAGAACCAGCGGCTCCAGTAGCGCCAGTAGGTCCAGTAGCGCCAGTAAGTCCGATTCCAGTAGCACCAGTAGCCCCAGTCGGCCCAGTAAGCCCGATCCCGGTAGCGCCAGTAGGTCCAGTCGGTCCAGTAAGCCCAATTCCAGTAGCGCCAGTCGGCCCAGTCACGCCAGTAAGCCCAATTCCAGTAGCGCCAGTCGGTCCAGTAGCGCCAGTAAGCCCAGGATCTCCAGTAGCGCCAGTCGGCCCAGTCACGCCAGTAAGCCCAATTCCGGTAGCGCCAGTAGGTCCAGTAGCGCCAGTAAGCCCAGGATCTCCAGTGGCACCGGTAGGTCCAGTCACACCAGTAAGCCCAATCCCAGTAGCCCCAGTGACCCCAGTAGCTCCAGTAGCGCCAGTAAGCCCAGGGTCTCCAGTGGCGCCGGTCGGCCCAGTCGGTCCAGTAAGCCCAATCCCGGTAGCACCAGTGGCACCAGTCGGTCCAGTAGGCCCGGTAATACCAGAGCCGCCACCACCTGGTCCAGTAGGTCCGGTTGGTCCAGTAGGTCCAGTGACACCATTTACCTGAGGTCTGTTAAATTTTTGTACAGTTGAACAAGAACAGTGAAAACGATGGCAGTGATTGCAAGACATTTTCAATCCACCTCCTTCTTTAAGATAACCTCCACGCATAAATGGCTTTTTAAAGTGTATTGAATAGTGAGTTAAAAATGGAGGTGTACTATCCTATGAAACAGAAAAGTGTTTTGCTTGTGCTTTTGTTGTATTTTATCATTCGAACTCAAAGCCCCATTAACGCTTTAAACTATAGGGTCATCCAGTTTTATCAGTTTTATTGTTGAATAATGAAACATCGAGAACATTGAGGACGTAAATACGGATAGAAGAAAATAATAAGAGGAAAGAGTTGAGCGTGATGTTGTGGATAATGGCACAGGACAAAGAGAGAATCAGTCAGGTTATTGAGGTTTCGATTTCTGGAAAGAAAATTATGGGTGTTGGTAGTGCTGGGTTAAATGAGTGGGGCAATTTATTAGGAAAATACGATTCTAAAGAACGGGCGATGGAAGTGCTTGAAGACATTCATCGTACAATCGCTAATAATAGTCAATTCGCTATAACGTATACAATGCCAACAGATTAAGAGTGTTCTGAAATGAAAGGAGGGCTAGTTTGATGAATACAGAGTCTGTTTTCGGAATGGAGTTTCTTATTATTAGCTTAGCTGTAGTGGTGCTGTTACTGTGGTTCTTTCAGATTGTCATGAGAAAGTGGTTTCAAGTGGAAAAGAAACCATTTTTCTCATATAACCATGTGAACCGAAAGCATGCAAAATGGGATTATGGTATTCGGATCTCTTTTATGGTCGTACTAATTGTTAATTTGCTACTGACTCTCAACATGCAAAACTGGTTAATTGAGCCTTGGTATCTACTTATTATTTTTTTAATTCTGTTAGAGTCGGTACGGGCTATTTTTGAAAAAAAGTATGCAGATAATAAAAACGAATACAAATTAACAATAAGCCAACTTCTTTTTTCCGTTTTTCTAATAGGAATATTTATTTTTATTATGATAAATTTTTAGAATAATCGTTCGCCTTCTCTTTCTAGATTATGAAGTCCATATATGAAAAGGAAGGGGAAGAAAATAATGATCCATTTAACAAGTGCGCTTCAGATTGAACAGCAGATCATTGATATTGGTGACGGAGGGGAATATGAGAGCATTACAGAAGCGATTGGAGAACTCATTACTTCTGGTGCAACTCGCAGTAATTCAAGTGTTACTCTTAATCTTTTAAAGGGTTTTGTGTTAAAAGAGCAGATTCATATCGAAAATTTAAATCTCGATTGGATGACAATTGTTAGTGAGGATTCAATTGTGCCAATTCAAGCATCAGCGATTTCAGAAACATTAATTGAATCAAGGAGACCTGCCTTTTTGGGACGAAACCAAGCTACATTGCCAACGATAGGGGTTCTGTTTGAATATGACACGCAGACTGCTCGGTGTGATGGCATTACTGTAGCTTTCGGATCGAAAGTCCGATTACTTCCAGGAGCTGGTGTGAATTATGCTGATCGAGGGCTCGGTGCTTATTACCATTCAGAGGCATTCTGCTATATGGAAGGCTTAACAGAGGGTGGCGGGGGAATCGGAGCAGGCGATGTAACAGGTGTATCCTTTCGATATTGCTCCAATCGTGCTTTTATGGCGTCTTTTGGTTCGAAAATTAATTGTGCTCGCTCTATCCTTGATTATTGTAGTGGCGACAATGCTGTTTATGCGATATGGGGATCTTTTTGCGACATCTATCAATCAAATGTGAGTCATGCAACGAATACTGCTGTTCATAGTAGAGATGGCTCGAAAGTGAATGCGCGTGAGACAAATGTATCACATTCTAATAGAGGCTTCCACGCTTCTACTGGATCGACCATTAACGCTAGTACATCATCTGCAAAAAATTGTACAATTGGCTATCATGCTACAGGGGCAAGTACCATCAATGCTCAAGAAAGTGATGCAAGTGGAGCGAGTTGGGAAGGTTTTTTTGCGGAAAAAGGAAGTATAATCAACGCTGATCGCTCCCTTGCGAATGATTGTCGAGAAGGTTTTAGTGCCCGTTTTAATTCAATAATCAATGCAGACACTTCTAGTGCCCAGCGCGCGAGAAATCATGGATTCCTTGCTAACGAAACGTCTAGCATTCAAGCAAGAAACTGTGTAGCCAATCAAGCGATGATAAATGGATTCCTTGCAACAAGATCTTCAACCATAAATGCTCGTGGTTCTAATGCGCGATCATGTAACGGAAATGGATTCAGAGCAGAGGAAGGATCCAGTCTAAATGCAAATTCAGGAGATGCTACAGGTAGTGGCAATGAAGGTTTGGATGTTTTTCGGGGATCCTTTATTTCGGCTCAAAATTCGATCGGTAGCCTTCGATTACCAGAAAGATTAAATCAGCTTACACGAGAAGGGGCCATCTTTCGTTAACGTATACATTGAGTTAAAGAAAGAGGCTGGGACAAAAGTAGATAGACAGACCAAAATGACGAACATTCCTGAAAATAGGAACGTTCGTCGTTTGTTTTATATGAAAATTAGCAGAAGAAGAATCCGAAGACTCTGGAGTGGCGGTTTTCCAGGGAGGAGGCTGAGGCCGTGTCCCCGGAAAGCGAAGGATTCTCCTGTAGCGGTGCTACTCAGCATATTTTAGACTATTCGTCTTTTCAAATACTACTTTTCGTTATGTCCCAGCCTCTTTCTTTGTAGTTATTGCTTATATGTCCTTTAGGTCTATAAAAAAGAACGAAAGAGTTTTGATCAAACATGATTACGTAATTGTCTCAAAGAGATGAGCGTGGTAAACAACATTTCGAATGGAAATCATTGTTTCTTGTTTCGCTTCGTTCGACGTTAAGGATGTTTGACGATTTAAAATGCTAGTCAGCATACCTTGCCAAATAAGAGTGGTCATCGTGCTGATCGTTTTCACTTTTGATTGAGGAATCTCACCTTTATCGGCTGCTGCCTTTAATAGAGATTCACCTCGAATGGCAACATTTCGTTCATATAAAGCTGGTTTTAAGCTATTGGGAAACTCGACAATATCGGCTTCGTAAAGGTCATAATACTGTTTAAACAAATCTTTAGGCTCTTCCCTAATATTCATTAAAAAGATGGTATGAAAGAGTCGGGGATTTTGATAAGAGAATTCACAAAAACATTCCCAACCGCTTAGATATTGTTCAATGATCGACTTGTTATCTTCTATTGTATTAATGAAAGCCGATGTGTAAGGTTTTAAGAATCGCATGGATGCAAAAAAGGTTAAGTGGCTTAACTCAGAAAAATAATTATAAATCGTCGCGCTATTGTATCCTGCTTTGTCGGCGATTTTTCGAATGGTAATGTGATCGTAGCCTTCTTCTTCAATAATAGCAGCGGTTGCTTCAATAAAGTATGCCCACATTCGGCGCCGTTTTACGTCTTTTTTATCCACATCAAAAACTCCTTATTAACTTAATCTATCTTTATTCTAAGCGATAGTGCTCTCATTTGTCAGTTGACCTTGTTTTAAGTAAACTATATAATCGTGATTATTAATTAATCGTGATTATTTTATAATCGCATTTGTTATTTTGCAAGAACGTTTCTCTGTGAGTCGAAATTTTATGAAGAGGGTGTTCAAATGAATCGAGCTAAGATTGATCCTTTAATTTTTTGGTCTTCTATTGTTGTCATTCTTGTTGCTTCATTGCTTCTCGTATTAAATCAAGCTGTTGCAGAGCCATTTTTAAACGATGTGATGAGTGGCATAACCACTCGAATGGATTGGGTATTTCAATTCGTTACGTTTGGCTTGTTTATTGTATTAGGTTGGCTTGCGTTTGGACCATACGGACGTGTCCGTTTAGGAGAAGGAAAGCCAGAATTTTCAACTTTTAGCTGGGGCGCAATGCTTTTCTGTGCTGGAATGGGAACAAGTATTATGTTCTGGTCTGTTCTAGAGCCGCTCTATTATTACACTGGTCCTCCTTTTGGTCTTTCACCTGAAAGTACAGATGCGGCTGATTGGGCGGTTACATATGGTTTGTTTCATTGGGGATTATCTGCTTGGGCGCTATACGCTCTTCCTACTGTAGCGATTGCGTATTCTTTCTATGTGTCTAAACGACCATCACTTAAAATTAGCACAGCATTGGAAGGTGTACTTGGAAAACATTCGTATGGTTTACTTGGTAAGCTTATCGATATTCTTGTGATCTGGAGTCTTGTAGGAGGACTAGGCACATCACTTGGCTTAGGGGTTCCAATGGTCTCGGCTGTCATTGGTGATTTAATCGGAGTGGAGCAATCTCTTGGACTAAGTATCATCATTATTATTTTTTGGACGATTATTTTTACGGCAAGTGCGTATTCAGGTCTTTATAAAGGTATTCGTAAATTAAGTGACATTAATGTATATTTAGCTTTGGCCCTTGCCGTTTTTGTATTGATTACGGGACCAACCTTATTTATTTTATCCAACTTCACAAATAGTCTTGGATTAATGCTACAAAACTTTATATATATGAGCTTTTATACAGATCCAAATGCAAATAGTGGTTTCCCGCAAACATGGACCGTGTTTTATTGGGCGTGGTTCGCCGCGACTGCCCCATTTATCGGCTTGTTTGTTGCTCGTATTTCCCGGGGACGCTCTATACGTCAATTGATCTTATCGATATTATTATGGGGAACCGTTGGAAGCTGGCTCTATTTTGCTGTATTCGGTGGCTACGCCATTCATCTTGAAACCAACCAGACTCTCTCGCTAACAGAAATTTTAGCAACCGAAGGAGAACAAGCGGTAATCGTTGAACTACTTCGTTCTCTACCAATTAGCACGGTCGTCATGGCATTCTTTGTCATTCTTGCGTTTATCTTTTTAGCAACGTCCCTTGATTCGGCAAGCTATGTGCTAGCATCGATCGCGACGAAAGAGTTGAAAGACGAACAGGAACCGGCAAGATGGCATCGTGTCATTTGGGGTTTTATTCTTTCAATACTTGCGATTTCACTCATTAGTGTTGGTGCACTACGGGTTGTGCAAACATCGGCAGTCATTGTAGCGGTTCCTGTTGTTGTGTTATATGGCTTATTTACCGTTTCGCTTATTCGGTCATTAAAAAAAGATTTTCCTAGAGGAGGCTAACGATGGTTTTTAACGTTCGAGATTCTAAGCTTCATACGAAAGAAGACTATCCTTATGAAATAGAAGTAATTGAACATATTTGGATACGAATGTCTGACGGAACAAAGTTAGCGGCGAAAGTTTGGCTGCCGAAAGGGGCAAATAAAAAGCCAGTTCCGGCTATACTTGAGTATTTACCATATCGAAAAAATGACTTTACTGCACTTCGCGATTCCATTCGCCACCCGTACTTCGCTGGTCATGGCTATGCTAGTATTCGCGTAGACATTCGCGGTACAGGAGATTCAGAGGGCATTCTCTATGATGAATATTTGCCGAAAGAACAAGAAGATGCGTTAGATATTTTAAAATGGCTAGAAAAACAAGATTGGTGTACAGGTGATGTTGGCATGATTGGTAAGTCATGGGGTGGATTTAATGGCTTACAAGTAGCAAAGCATCAACCGAAACAGTTAAAAGCTGTGATTACATTATGCTCAACGGATGATCGCTATGCTGATGATGTCCACTATATGGGCGGGAATATCCTCGCTTCTGATATGTTGTGGTGGTCATCCACGATGTTTGCATACAATGCGCGCCCGCAAGACCCTGCCGTTGTTGGTGAGTCGTGGTTTGAGAATTGGATGGAACGTTTAAAGAAAACACCGCCATATGTAGAAGCGTGGCTCACACACCAACATCGAAATGATTACTGGAAACAAGGATCTGTTAATGAAAACTATGAGGCGATGACGGTTCCAGTATTCGCAGTTGGTGGCTGGGCAGACGGCTATACGAATGCAATTTTTAGAATGCTAGAACATTTTTCGGGTCCGAAAAAAGGGTTAATTGGGCCGTGGGTACATGAATATCCTGAAGTCGCAATTCCTGGACCAGCAATTGGCTTTCTTCAAGAGTGCGTGCGCTGGTGGGATCACTGGTTAAAAGGTGTCGATACAGGAATAATGGAGGAACCAATGCTAACCGCTTGGCAACAAGAAAGCGTCAAGCCTGCCACTCATTATGAAGAACGCCAAGGAAAATGGATTTTTGAGGACGCTTGGAAAGATGCAGAAAGACAGCAGCAAGTTTTTTCAATAACAAGCGGTGGTGCATTGACATCTGAAAGAGCAGAGGCGGCAACTGTTTCACTAGCAATCGTTCAACAGCACGGCTTATACAGTGGCGTCTGGTGTCCATTCGGTCAAGAAGGGGATATGCCGTCCGATCAGCGAATGGAAAAAGGCTTAAGCACAACGTTTACGACAGAACCACTGGACGATGCGCTCCATTTACTCGGTTTGCCGAAAGTGAACATTCGCTTCAAAAGTAACCAAGGGGATGCGCTTATTGCCGCAAGACTATGTGATGTTGCCCCTGATGGTGCGGAGACAATGATAAGCTTTGGCATGTTGAATTTGAATCATTTAAACGGTCATGAATTCCCTGAAGCACTAGAGCCGGGAGAAGAGTACACGGCAACTATTCAGCTCAATGCAGTTGGCATTCGTATCCCAAAAGGTCATCGCTTACAGTTAGCCCTATCGCCAACGTACTGGCCCCATGCATGGCCATCGAAAGAGGAAGCAACAATTGAGCTTGTAACTGGTACAGATACAACGCTCCACTTGCCGGTTCGCGATGATAGCGCCCATGCACAAGACGGAGAATGGCCGTTTGAAAAGCCAGAAGCTGCTCCAGTAATGGGAAGAGAAATTTTACGAAAAGAATCCCGTTATCGTCACATCAACTATGATCTTCTAAACGAACGTTGGGTGTTAGACGACTTCTCGGATGAAGGAAAAAGGAAGCTACCTGATAATGGGGTGGAGTATGGCAGTACAAACCGTAACGTCTATACGATACGTGAAGGAGATCCCCTTTCTGCTCAAGCTCATTGTACATGGGAACTCACCCTTGGACGAGACGACTGGCAGACAGAAGTTCATACAGACAGTAAAATGACTGCAGACAAAACCAATTTCTATTTAGAAAACACTTTAAAAGCTTACTTGCGTGATGAGTTGGTCTTCGAGAAAACGTGGGAGAAGACGATTCCGCGCGATTTTCAATAAGAGTGTGCAAAACCCTTCCTGTAAAGATTGCAGGAGGGGTTACTTTACCTATTCACTAATAAAATAGAAAGGAAAGAATGTGTTGCATTTAAAAGCTCGAAATTCAGCATATTTGTCTGTCTTTTCAATTAATTTTTTACTTTTGATTGAATTCTATGCTAGGATAAATGTAGCTTCTCTCGTAGAGGCTTTTTCTTTTTTAATCAATGAAATGGCTACCGTAGAAATGAACAAAAATGAGGGACAACGATGAATCAAGCTATCGATCATTTAGAAACAATTAATCGATTTACGTCAACAGCTAATGAAAAAGAGGGGATTACAAGACTAGCTTATAGCCTAGAGGAAAAAGAGGCAAAGCAATGGTTAATGAATTCTTGTGAGCAATTAGGTTTAATCGTGCGAGAAGATGCAGCTGGGAACATGATTGCGAGACGAGAGGGAAAAGATGTAAACCTCCCAGCAGTAGCGTTCGGCTCTCATATTGATACAGTTTATCAAGCAGGGAGATATGATGGCGCATTAGGTGTCATCGCTGGTTTAGATGTTTTAAGACAATTAAATGAAGAGGGGGTTGAAACTGACCATCCTCTTGAACTAATAGCGTTCACATGTGAGGAATCAGCGCGATTTGGTGTGTCTACTGTAGGAAGTAAAGCAATGGCTCAACAGGTCGATAAAGCGGCGTTATGTTCATTAGTGGATAAAGACGGAACGACCTTTACAGATGCACTTGCCAAGGTCGATCTGTCAGTGGATGCTATTAATTGTGCTGAAAGACAGCCAGAGGCATTGAAAGCATTTGTTGAACTACATATTGAGCAAGCAAAGCAACTCGAGCGACAAGGAAAAAATATAGGAGTTGTAACGGGTATTGCTGCACCTCATCGACTTTTTCTTGTTGTGAAAGGGGAAACCTCACATTCTGGCACGACGGCTATGGAAGACCGTCATGATGCTCTACTCGCTGCTGCTGAGTTAAGTTTAGAATTAGAACATCAATCGATTATGGAAAAAGATTGGAATACGTTTGCGACAGTAGGTACGCTTCATGTCGTTAATGGTGCCATGAATACTGTACCTGGAAGAGTGGAAATGAAAATTGATATTCGCAGTCAATATGTTCATTCACGAAATCGAATCATTACAAAGTTAAAACAGAAAATTAGTGCTGTCCAGAAACAAAGAGGTGTTGTCATTGACATTGAGCATGAAGAAAAAACACAACCTGTACAAATGAATGCGCGTATTCGCAGTCTTATTACGGCGATTTGTGACGAAAAGGGTCTTTCTCATTTGTCGCTACCTAGTGGAGCAGGTCATGATTCAATGAATATGGCAAGGCGTTGGCCAACGGCAATGATTTTTGTTCCTTCTGTAGATGGAGTGAGTCATCATCCGTCTGAATATACAAAAGAAGAGGATTGTTTAGTTGGGATAGAAGTGCTAAAAGAGACAGTTGTCAAACTTGCAAATAAAGATGTTTTCCTAAGTTAGTGGAATGGTAGTATAGAAACGCTTTCTTTAACTAGCACGTTATTGATGGACCGCAAATCTTAAATGAATTTGCGGTTTTTTAGCATAGTAAGGATTCGATTCACGAAACGAGCTTTTAAATAATGGATATATTTTAGTGATTTTAGGATTTCGGCGGTACTCTCCTTACGATAGGATAGAGCTAGAAATAAGAGGAGGGGTTATTGTGAAAGCGCTTAAATTAGTTGGTTTTTCTCTTTGCGCCGTAGTGGCATTAACGGCTTGTGGTGAATCAAGCTCAGGTTCAGGTGAAGGGGAACTCGTTATTTATACAACAAGAAGTGAAAACTTAAATGAAGCGGTTATTCCGAAATTTGAGGAAGAGACGGGTATTAAAGTACAAACCATCTCTGCTGGAACAGGAGAAGTGGTGACTCGAGTAGAGTCAGAACGTAATAATCCACAAGGGGACATATTATGGGCAGCTGATGTCACCATGCTTCATGACAAAACGGATTTATTTGAAGAATATGTATCTCCCGAAGATGAGTTTATGATGGAAGGATTCAAAAATACAACAGGCTTTTTCTCGCCAGCGTTTTCCGATCCGACTGTTTTTATTGTGAACACGGACTTAGTTGGTGATGTTGAAATTGATAGTTTCCAAGATTTACTTAACCCGGCATTGAAGGGGCGGATTGCGTTTGGCGATCCTGTTAACTCAAGTTCTGCTTTCCAATCATTAGTCGCGATGCTGTATGCAGCAGGTGACGGGGATCCATTAGCTGATGAGGCTTGGACATTTGTGGAAGCGTTTCTTGAAAATCTAGATGGAAAAGTACAAGGAAGTTCAGGGCAAGTGCATAGAGGGGTAGCAGATGGAGAATATACAGTTGGACTGACATGGGAAGATCCGGTCATCCACTATATTCAGAGTGGTGCGCCAGTTGAAGTGGTGTTCCCATCTGAAGGTGTTGTGTATCCAGGCCAATCTGTTCAGATTATAAAGGGAACTGATAATTTAGAAGGTGCAAAGAAATTCATCGACTATGTCTTGTCTGAAGAAGTGCAAAGTCGTACAGGCATGGAGTTAACGGTTCGTCCTTTGCGTGAAGGTGTTGAGGTCGCAGACTACATGACGCCTCAAGATGAAATTCATCTATTTGAAGAATACGATGAAGATTTTATTATCGAGCATACAGATGACATTACGGCACGTTACGTAGATGTGCTTGAACAATCGATGAATTAAAAAATAGGATATGCAGGGTGCGCGTTAGGCTCTGCATCTCTCTTTTTACTAGAGAAGATTAAGGGGGAACCATTTCATGAGTGTTGCCATTCATATAGAAAACGTTGTTAAAAAGTATGAGAACCAAACCGTCATTGATGGACTGTCATTAGAAATTAAAAAGGGAGAACTCTTTACTCTCCTCGGCCCGTCTGGTTGTGGAAAAACCACATTACTGCGCATGATTATTGGCTTTAACTCAATAGAAGGTGGCGCAATAAAGCTTGACGATGAAGTCATTAACAACATCCCAGTAAATAAACGAAAGATGGGAATGGTTTTTCAAAATTACGCTATTTTTCCTCATATGACTGTTGCAGAAAACATTGCATTCGGGTTAAAAGCACAAAATCAAGATAAATCATCTATGAAAAGCAGAATTGAAGAAATGATGAAAGTGGTCCGAATTGAAGAGCATCAGGCAAAAAAACCGGATAAGCTTTCTGGTGGACAGCAACAACGAGTTGCACTAGCCCGCGCGTTAGTCATTAACCCGAAGGTATTATTAATGGATGAGCCTTTATCGAACCTAGATGCAAAATTAAGGGTAGAGATGCGAAATGCGATTAAAGACATTCAGCAAGAAGTCGGCATAACAACAGTTTATGTAACCCACGATCAAGAAGAGGCGTTAGCGATTTCTGATCGTATTGCTGTAATGAATAAAGGTGTTATTCAACAAATCGATAAGCCTGAAACTATTTATTTGCGCCCGCGCACCCTTTTCGTAGCTCAATTTATAGGTACGTCAAACGTGATCAAAGCAACTGTTGAAAAAGTCGGGGATGATAGCTATCTTGTGTTTAATGAACAGTATAAAGAAAAGCTTACTACGTTAAGTGGTGCTGCAAAAAATGGACAGGAGGTATTGGTTTCCGTTCGTCCGCAAGAATTTGTTGTAACATCTGATGTGAATACAATCGCTGGTACAGTCAATAAAACGATGTTCTTAGGAATTAACACACATTATTTTGTCACACTAACAACAGGAGAGACGGTAGAAGTTGTACAGAATATTGAAGATCATGCCATTATTCCAGAAGGAACAACGGTGCAAGTAAAGGTAAAACCAGCACTTATTAACGTGTTTGATTCTTTAACAGAAGAGACGCTCATTAAGGCAGGTGGGTGAAGTGCTTCGTAAATATGCAAATGGATGGAATCTGATTACGCTTTTTATTCTCCTCTTTTTCGCATTGTTCATTTTATTTCCG
This sequence comes from Shouchella oshimensis, assembly GCF_004375095.1. NCBI lineage: Bacteria > Bacillati > Bacillota > Bacilli > Caryophanales > Bacillaceae > Shouchella > Shouchella oshimensis. Next base: position 833,932 of record NZ_SNUX01000003.1, read on the forward strand.
GTGGTCCTTGTTTTAAATAAAAGTGTGTACAATGCAGAAACCGGTTTTACGTTACAACACTTCGCCCATTTCTTTGATCGTAAATTTTACTGGGTGACACTATGGAACAGTATTAAAGTAACCATTGTGGCAACAGTACTTGCTGTTTTAATTGGACTACCACTAGCCTATATTCTAAGAAGAGTAAAAATCTTTGGTAGTAAAGCCATCCAAATTTTAATTATTGTTTCGTACATCTCTCCACCATTTATTGGTGCCTACGCGTGGATTCAATTGCTAGGCCGTGGTGGCGTTATTACAAAGTTTGTAAATGATACGTTTGGTTTGAATTATGATGGCATTTACGGGTTTGCAGGAATTGTCCTTGTGTTAACGTTGCAGTCCTTCCCGTTAATTTTTATTTACATTTCAGGTGCGTTGAAAAATGTGGATAATTCGTTAATTGAAGCTGCGGAAAGTCTTGGTTATTCTGGGTTTCAACGAATGTTGAAAATTGTCGTACCACTCATTACACCAACTCTTTTAGCAAGTGCGCTTCTTGTTTTCATGCGGGTTATTGCTGACTTTGGTACACCAATGCTAATTGGTGAAGGGTACCGGACCATACCTGTGTTAATTTACACGCAGTTTATGAGTGAAGTTGGTGGGGATGCTGGTTTCGCAGCAGCCATTGCAACCATTTTTATAATCGTCACCATTGCTCTTTTCCTTGTGCAGCGCATCATCTCGCGACAATACTCATATTCCATGTCAGCGCTAAAGCCAATGGAGGTTAAGAAATCATTTGGGATAAAGAACGTGTTAAGTCATAGCGTTGTGTATGTGATTGCACTTTTATCGATCTTGCCGCAGCTTGTTGTTATTTATACGTCCTTTTTAGAAACAACTGGTGGCCAAGTGTACACAGGTCGTTTTTCACTTCAAAATTACGAGACCATTTTATTTAACCGTGATTTATCAATGATTTTAAATACGTATAAGCTAGGATTTTTTGCGATTATTGTAATCGTTATTATTGGAATCTTTATTTCCTACCTAACGGTTCGAAAACGTAATCGTATTACGTCTACTCTTGATACCATTTCTATGCTTCCATTTGTTATTCCAGGATCAGTGCTCGGTATTGCGCTTGTATTTGCTTTTAATAATGCACCCTTTTTCTGGACTGGAACAGCCTTTATTATGGTTTTGGCTTTTGTTATTCGTCGAATGCCTTATACGATACGCTCAAGCACCGCCATTATTAGTCAGATTAGTCCGAGTATGGAAGAGGCAGCAATTAGTCTCGGTGCATCAGAAAAGCGGACATTCTTTAAAGTGGTTGTGCCGATGATGATGCCTGGCGTATTAGCCGGAGCGATTATGAGTTGGATCACCATTTTAGGTGAATTAAGTGCATCTATTATTCTCTACTCTAGTAATACTCAGACCCTTGCTGTATCTATCTATTCTGAAGTTATTAGAGGGAATTTTGGTAATGCATCAGCTTACTCTGCAATATTAACCGTCACATCTATTTTATCTCTTTTATTATTCTTTAAACTTACAGGTAAAAAAGAGATGAATTTATAATGAAAGAGGCTGGGACATAACGAAAAGTAGTATTTGAAAAGACGAATAGTCTAAAATATGCTGAGTAGTACCGCTACAGGAGAATCCTTCGCATTCCGGGGACACGGCCTCAGCCTCCTCCATGGAAAACCGCCACTCCAGAGTCTTCAGACACGTGCTGATCCCCCAGGAGTCTTCGGATTCTCCTTCCGCTAATGTTCATATAAAACAAACGACGAACATTCCTGAAAATAGGAATGTTCGTCATTTTGGTCTGTCTATCTACTTTTGTCCCAGCCTCTTTTGTTTTTTATTGTTTACGTAAACGGGATGATGTTCGCACAACAAGCTCTGGAACAAGCTCTTGAACAAGTCCATCTTCTCCTGCGATTAACCGTAATAATTCTTGTACAAGGGTTTCAGCAAGTGTTTCAACCGGTACACCGACTGCAGTAAGAGGAACATCTCCCTCAGCTTGTTGAGGAATATTATCATAAGAGATTATGGCAACATCGTTTGGAATAGATAAACCAGCCTGTCGGATGGCTCGAACCGTACCGACTGCAATATCGTAGCTTGAGCAAATAAGTGAGTCGGGTAACGAACTCTTAGTGAGGAAAGCTGCTATAGCAGTAGAACCATCTAAGCTGTTAAGACCTTTTGTATCTAGTAGAATAGGCTCCAACCCACGCTTTTTTAAGGCACCTAAATAGCCAGCTTGTTTAGCTAGCTGACGTCGACCAATACCGTTAACCATGCCGACATAACCGATTGAAGAGTAGCCAGATTGAACAAGTGATGAAACGGCTAATTCCATCGCGTATTCGTGCTGTACACCAACGGTTGGAAATTGATTAATTCCAGGCACACCGTAGGATAAAAGGGGGATATCAAGTTGAGCTGGTAATTGATTTTGAGGAATATCTTCTTCAAATAAAAGAATGGCATCACTACGCATACGTGAAAAGAGGGCAATCGCCTCGATTGGATCACTAATGGATAATAAGATATTTTTGCCTTTAGCAGCCATCATTTTGTTTACGTGCCGAGCAAGCTCTGTTAAAGCTACACGGTTTATTTCTGGCCAGACGAGCCCGACTGTGTTTGTTCGCTTCGTAACAAGATGTTTAGCAGCAAAATTTGGTGTGTAGCCAAGCTGCTTCGCTTTGGTTAAAATAGCTGTTTTCGTCTCAGGTTTAACGAGCGGGCTATCATTTAGCGCTTTTGACACCGTAGAATAGCTTACATTGGCTGCTCGAGCGATGTCTTTAATCGTAACCATGGTTCATTTAACTCCTTTATATAACCTCATTTCTTATTATTTTACGGAGTTTCATAAAAAATAACAACGTTTTCATTGATTTTGGACGCGCTTTCATTTATATTATGAAATAACAACGTTGTTATTACGAAGGGAGAAACGAATGATGCGTCGTTTGTCAATTGGATTTGTAAGCGCATTAACTTGCTTTCTTGCTGCCTGTTCAACACCAGCAGCGTTATCAAGTGACGTTACTGTTATGCGTTTACCTCACAATATGAATGAAAGTCATCCTATCCATCAATCTTTGGTTCATTTTGCTGAATTAGCGGAAGAAAAAAGTGACGGCACGTTACGGTTTGATATTTTTCCCAATGGCCAATTAGGATCTGAGAGGGAAGCAATTGAGTTGACTCAAACTGGTGCTGTAGATGCAACCAAAGTGAGCGCGACTGCTCTAGAGAGCTTTTCGCCATTTTATGCGTTATTTAGTATTCCTTACTTGTTTGCCGACCAAGATCACTATTATGAGGTAATGGAAAGCGCTATTGCCACGGATATCTATGATTCTACTTCCGACAGTGGTTTTTTTGGACTGACCTATTATGATGCAGGTACACGAAATATGTATACAATCGATCAGCCTGTACGAGAACCAGAAGACTTAGCCGGGTTGAAAATTCGAGTACAACCTAGTGAAACCGCCATTCAAATGACACGTCTTATGGGTGGGGCTCCAACGCCAATGGCTTTTGGTGAAGTATACACAGCCTTACAGCAAGGTGTGATTGATGGGACTGAAAACAATGAAACCGCTTTAATTGCAAACAATCACGGTGAAGTTGCAAAGGATTATTCCTATACAGAGCATGCGATCGTACCTGACTTACTCATATTCAGTAAGTTGCGGTGGGATAGCTTCTCCGAAGAGGAACGTGCCATTATTCGAGAAGCTGCAAATGAGTCTAGTCAATTTCATAAAGAGCTTTGGGCAGAAGAAATTCAGCGCTCTGTTGAAGCAGCAGAAGAATTAGGTGTCACTTTCCATGAAGACGTGAATAAAGAAGCCTTTCGTGACCTTGTGGAACCAATGCATGAAGCCGTTCGCTCAAACGAAATGATGGCACCTTACTACGAACGTATTCGAGAGATGGAAAAGGAGGAGTGACTGAATTGATTGAAAAGGTAAACAACACAATAGGGAAAATCATCATGTTTGTCTCAACGAGTATGTTTGGTTTAATGGTTTTAGTAGCCGTATGGCAAGTAGTTAGTCGATACGCTTTAAATGCGCCAAGCACGTTTTCAGAAGAATTTCTGCGTTACTCCTTAATCTGGGTGACGATGATTGGCGGAGCATATGCTTTTCATTTGAAAAAACATATTGCTATTGAAATGGTTGTCAATCGTCTACATGCTCGTTCACAAAGAGTTGTTCGCTTCTTGGCACAACTGTTTTTACTAGCGTTTGCGCTAGTTGTTATGGTGTATGGAGGCATCCAGCTCGTTTCGTTAACGATGACACAGCAAACCGTTTCTTTAGGTATTCCAATGGGGTACATTTATTTATCCCTTCCTATATCAGGTGTTCTCATTACATGGTTTTCGTTAACGGAACTGTTTACTAGAAAAAACGGAGCCCCACAAGAACAAAACGAAACGATTCAATTGAAAAACGATTAACTAGAGAAGGAGATTCAAATGGCCTTACTTGCAGGAATTAGCCTCGTTGTAGTGTTTTTACTTTTGCTTGTAATTGGTGTGCCGATCGCAATAAGTGTTGCAGGTGCATCGATTGTAACAATGCTACTTATTGCCCCTTTTGATGCGGCGGTCTTCACTTCTGCTCAGAAGATGGTAACAGGTATTGATAGCTTTACATTATTAGCTGTACCTTTTTTCTTATTAACTGGCATTATTATGAACCAAGGAGGCATTGCGCTGCGATTGGTTAATGTTGCTCGTCTTCTAACTGGTAAATTACCAGGATCATTAGCTCATACAAATATTGTTGGAAATATGTTATTCGGTTCCATTGCAGGCTCTTCTGTTGCATCTGCAGCGGCTATTGGTAAAGTGATGCATCCGCTTCAAGAGCAAGAGGGCTACGACCGTAAGTTCTCAGCTGCTGTCAATATTGCATCAGCACCAACAGGGTTAATTATTCCACCAACAGGATTATTTATCATTTACTCACTCGTCAGTGGTGGAACGTCTGTAGCAGCTTTGTTTTTAGCAGGTTACATACCAGGTATTTTATGGGGACTTGCTACAATGGTTGTGGCGTACATTCTCGCCAAGCGTAAAGGTTATACGGCGAAACAGAATCAGGCTGGTATTCGTCCATTAAAAGTCATTTGGGAAGCGGTACCAAGCTTATTCCTTGTCATTATCATTATTGGAGGCATAATTGGAGGATTTTTTACAGCAACGGAAGCATCAGCTATTGCCATTATTTACGCGTTGCTCTTATCGTTTGCTTATCGAAGTTTATCAGTTAAACAACTGCCAGGTATCTTTAAGGAAGCAGTTGAATTAACAGTCGTGATCATGTTCTTAATTGGGACGTCTGCTATGCTTTCTCTTGTCATGGCATTTACAGGTATTCCTAGTGCTATTAGTACAGGCATTTTATCATTAACAGATAACCCTATTTTAATTTTGTTACTGATTAATCTCATTTTACTACTTATTGGCATCGTTATGGATGTCACACCTGCTATTTTAATCTTCACGCCTATTTTCCTACCAGTTGTAATGGAATTTGGAATGGATCCGGTTCATTTTGGTGTTATTTTAATTGTCAATCTTTGTATCGGTAATATTACGCCACCTGGGGGAAGTGCTTTATTCGTAGGAAGCACAGTTGGTAAGGTGAAAATTGAAGAAGTTGTGCGACCGCTTGTCCCGTTCTACATTGGGATTATTATTGTGTTGATGATTGTAACAATGATTCCCGCGCTAAGCACATGGTTGCCAACACTCGCTGGTTTAATGTAATACGATCGAAAAAGGAGAGAAACCTATGAATATTCAAGCAACGTATCGATTTGAGCTGAAAGAAAAAGAAGGCTCTTTACTATCTTTTTATAGTACGGCAGCAAAAATGAAAGCATATGTATGTGTACTTGAACAAAGCATGTTTCGTGTTCTATTTGAGAAAGAAGAGGGATTAGAGGTACCACAAACGTGGAGCATCGCGCCAGGTTGCGATGACGTACCAGTAGAAGGTCGCCAGCGTCTGAGTACAGAAGGATTTACGTGTCCTCCATTTACAACGAAAGAGTACGATGGTCACATTGAAATCGCTACAAATGAGTTAAAAGCAGTAATTCATAAAGAAGGATTTCGTCTGATCTGGTTTCAGAAACAGCAAGGTGAGTGGGTTGAATTTGCCAGTGATCGTATGACACAAGCATACAATTTCAATGGTGAGCTAGGGAAATCGCTTAAACATTATTTAAAAAGAGACATTAGCGAACACTATTATGGTTTAGGGGAACGAACAGGGGAATTAAATCGTCACCATGGTCGTTTCCGAAATCTGACAATTGATGCAATGGGGTATGACGCTCAATATTCAGATCCGCTATACAAGCATATTCCATTTTATATTACGCACAATCCTAAAACGAGTTATTCCTATGGCTTGTTTTATGATAATCTTGCACCAGGCTATATCGATCTAGGGAAAGAATTAGATAATTACCATAGCTTGTATCGTTATTTTGAAGCAGAAGCAGGAGACTTGGATTATTATATAATCGGTGGTCCAACAGTACGAGACGTTGTGCAAACATATACGTGGCTCACAGGAAATACAATGATGCCACCAAAGTGGAGCATTGGATACTCTGGATCAACGATGAGCTATACAGATGCATCTAACGCTCAAGAACAGCTTTATCAATTTATTGATGATTGTGAAGAACACGATATCCTCTGTGATTCTTTTCAACTGTCTTCTGGCTACACCTCTATCGGTGACAAGCGATATGTCTTTCATTGGAACAAAGACAAATTCCCGGATGCCAAAAAATTAGCGGCAGATTTTCGTGAAAAAGGCTTGCGACTTGCAGCGAATATTAAGCCTGCTTTTCTAGCAGGTCATCCTGCATACGAAGAGCTGGAAGAGAACAATTATTTTATTACTGATACGCAAGGGGAAACCGAGTTAGCTCAGTTTTGGGATGGCGGTGGCGCCTATCTTGATTTTACGAACAAGCAAGCATTTAACTGGTGGAAGACACAAGTGACGAAACAATTGCTTGAATACGGTATTTCGTCCACCTGGAATGATAACAATGAATATGAAATTTGGAATGAACAAGCACAAGTGAATGGATTTGATCAGCCACTACCTTTTCAGACCATTCGCGGGTTATTTCCACTATTAATGATGAAAGCGTCATTTGAGGCACAAGAGTCCTTTACAAAAGAAGAGCGACCATTTCTTATTTCACGTTCTGGAGGACCAGGGATGCAGCGTTACGTCCAGACTTGGACAGGTGATAATCGAACAGAATGGAAAACGATTCGTTTTAATACGAAAACCGGCCTAGGACTCAGTTTGTCAGGTATTTATAATTATGGTCATGATGTGGGTGGGTTTGCAGGTCCGAAGCCAGATCAAGAGCTCTTTATCCGTTGGGTACAAAATGGGATCTTTCATCCACGTTTCACCATTCATTCTTGGAACGAAGATCAAACTGTAAATGAACCATGGATGTATCCAGAGGCGACACCAGCCATTCGCGCACTCATTCAGCTTCGTTCCATGTTAACACCGTATTGGTATACGGCATTTTACAAAGCGAGCACGGACCATGAACCTATTATGAAACCAACATTTTTCGATTTTGAAGAAGATTCCCGTACTTGGGAAGAGAATGATGAGTTTCTCGCTGGTCCAGCATTTCTAGTTGCATCTGTTGTAGAGCCTGGAGTAAATGAAAGGCGTGTGTACGCACCAAAAACGAAAGGAGGTTGGTTTGATTTTTATAGAGGAACGGCTGTTGCTGGAGGAACAGAGGTGACTTTACCTGCACCGGATCATGAGACGCCTTTACTTGTAAAAGCGGGCTCGATCATACCGATTAATCAAGCCGAGCGAACGTTTAAAAGGAAAGACGAGGATGAACGTGGATTTCTATTATTTCCAGAAGAAGGTGCTCATCACCACAGCACGTATACGCTGTATGAAGACGATGGTCTAGCACGTAATTGGAAAGAAAAACATGCTCTTGTTCATTTAGACATGATTACTACGGCGGATACCATTTCCATCAATGTAACGGTCGATCACCATGGGTATGTCCTACCTTATAAAGAGGCCATCTTCACCATTGCAACAAGGGATAAACGAACACTTATCGTAAATGGCAACACCATTGAATCTGGTCAAAGAGGAGTGATTTGCTAATGTTTATACACGAAAACTTTATGCTTCAAAACGAGTATGCAAAAACGCTGTATCACGAATATGCGAAGACAATGCCGATTTATGACTTTCATAGTCACTTAGACCCAGAGTCAATTGCGAATGATAAAGCCTATGAAACGATTACCGAGTTGTGGCTAGGAGATGATCATTATAAATGGCGTGCGATGAGAGCATGTGGTATAGAAGAAAGGCTCGTTACTGGTTCTGCATCAGACAAAGAGAAATTCTTCGCATGGGCAAGAACGGTTCCTCAACTTCTTGGGAACCCTCTCTATCACTGGACCCATATGGAATTAACTCAAACATTTGGCATTTCCACGTTATTATCAGAAGAAACAGCGGAAAGTATATGGGAAGAAACCAATCGACAGCTACAAGAAAAGAAAGTCACAGTCCGATCTTTGCTAAAGCAAGCCAATGTCCATACACTTTGTACAACGGATCAAATTAATGATTCATTAGCGGAGCATGTTCGAATTGCTCAAGATGAAACCATTGAAACGCAAGTGTTGCCAACGTTTCGTGCAGATGCTGCGTTGCAAGTAGATGGAAACAGTTTCCGTGAATTCCTTAATCAATTAGAAAATGTTACAGGGATTGACATCATCAATCTATCATCTTACCTTCAAGCTCTAACAAATCGGATTGATTACTTTCATGAACGTGGCTGTCGAGCAAGTGATCACGGAATAGGTCAATTTCGGTTTGAAAAAGCAACCGTTCAACAGGGAGAAGAGATATTTAATCAATTGCTTCAACAGAAGCGTTTGAACGAACACGAAATAATACGTATTCAATCTATTATTCTCGAACATTTAGGAAAAGCATACGCAGATAAGGGGTGGGTGATGCAGCTTCACATTGGTCCTCTGCGCAATAACAATCGTGCGGCATATAATACAATTGGTCCAGATAGTGGGTTTGATTCCATTCGAGATGACTCGTATGCGGTATCATTAAATCGTTTTTTAAACGAACTTGAACAATCTGACAAACTACCAAAGACAATTTGTTTCAACCTTGATTGGACGAAAAATGAAATGATCGCAAGTACACTTGGAAACTTTCAAAAAGAAGGTTTGCCAGGAAAAATGCAGCTAGGATCAGGCTGGTGGTATAATGATACAAAAGAAGGCATGCGCCGCCAAATGATAAGTTTAGCATCCGTTGGGGTTCTACACCACTTTGTTGGAATGTTAACGGATTCAAGAAGTTTTCTATCTTTTGCTCGTCATGATTACTTTAGACGCATTCTATGTCAATTAATTAGTGAATGGATAGAAGATGGAGAGATTCCAGCTGAAATGCCACAAGCAGGAAAACTGATACAAGCGATTTCCTTTAAAAACGCAGAACGGTACTTTGAATAATGAGCAAAAAGCCTTTCTAACGAAAGGCTTTTTGTATATTAAAAAATAATTATCTGAAAATAAATTCGTTTTTCAAAAAAGCAAACTTATTCAAATAGGGCAATTGTGCTATATGATGGAATGAGAACGCTTACTTTTAGCGGAAGTGTAAATGTAGATGTTTCCAAGAGAAGCTTAATTGAAGAAAATGTTCAAAGGAGGTGAATTAATTTGAGACCAAAGAAAATGAAAGACGAGATAAAGAGATCTTTTTTTACCTATGCCATCGTTGTGGTTACTGTTATCTTTTTTGTTTATTTACTATTACTATCAATTGTGTTTCGCCTGACAATTATTGAGCCTAATGAAGCGAACCATGAACATGTCTTAAAAGACATAGAAACAGGTTTCGCAGCCTACTATAGTGGAATGGACGATCTTAGTAGCGCTTCCACTATCCATTCTTTTTTAGAAACAGGAGAACAAGCAGGTGATGCCTATAAGATCTTGTATGATTTTCGCAATCATCAGTCGTTTCATGCAGATTTTTTGTTGTTAGATGGTGATGAAGAGGTAGTTGCTACAAGTTTTTATAGTGGGTCTGATGTGGAAGCAAGAAGCAGTGTTGCTTTAAATGCTCTTACCTATAAATTAGAAGGGGCTGGTGTCGTTGGGACGCGGTTAACGAGCCCATTACGAGATGTTCACCATCGCTCCTCCTATGTTTTCTCAGCCGCAATACAGGGAGAGGAAGGCCTACTTGGCTATTTGTTTTATTTTCTCGATTCACCCTCGTTTCCTGATCAGCATTATGTGTACGTAACGGATTTGTTTGATAATGTGATTTTTTCTACTTACTCGTATGGATTGACTACGCTAGGAAAACTTGATTTAGATTTAAAAGGAAACTGGATTACGTATGAGGGAGAGATGTTTTACAAAACGCAAACGACTCTTTCTAAGCAAGGAATTCAGGTTATTACTGCTACACCAATGTCTATTTATCGCTTACTCGTTTTATATGGTGTACTCACAATGCTAATTAGTAGTATAGCCATTCTACTCGTTGTTTGGTTTGTGGCTCCAAAAATTGTCGCAAAGTCACTACAACCATTTGATGGGCTAGTAGCATTAATGGCATCTAAAAAGAAGTATAGCCATCTTGATCATGAGCCGAACTATGAAGAAGTAGAAATTATTTATGAAGAATACCGAAGTCGTGTATCTGAGGTTGAGCGATTGTTAGATGAAAATCAAATCATTATGGAAAAGAAGCGTATAAGTGAATTAAAGCACCTTGAAGCAAAATTTAATCCTCATTTTCTTTTTAACGTACTTGAAATGATTAAGTATGAACTAATGGAGGATCCGCAAAGTGCTTCTGACATGATTGTGAAAACAGCAACATTGATGCGCTATAATGCAAATTTTGGTCAAACATTAGTGCCACTTGAAGAAGATATACGCTATCTAAATGATTATTTTTCATTACAGAAAATGAGATACGGAAAAAGACTTCACTATGAAATCACTGTAAATCCACTATCTATACTAGAAGAAGCGTTTATTCCAAAATTACTCATTCAACCATTAATTGAAAACGCAATCAAACATAATATTCATAAAACCCATTCTTTATTTATTCAAGTAGTGATTAAAACAGACGGAAACGAGCTAACGATTGAGATTCGTGATAACGGAAAGGGTCTTGATGAAAAAAAAGTGGCGGAAATTAAAGCCATTTATCTTGGGGAAAAAGAAGCTTCAGAACAAACTGGTCTTCATACTGTACATCAGCTCATTCAGCTTTTATATGGCGAGGATTATGGTTTAATGATGCGTTCACATGTTGAAGATGGAACGATTATGACACTTACATTGCCACTACAAAAGGGGTGAAACCATGTTGAAAGTCATTATTGTAGAGGATGAACCAATTATTTTAAAAGGACTACTTTACCGAATTGATTGGCTTAAAACGAACTGTATTGTTATTGGAACGGCAGAAAGCGGTATTGAGGGTTGTCAGCTTATTCTCGATAAAAAGCCAGATATTGTGATTACAGATATTCGAATGCCCTTTAAAGATGGTTTGGAAATGTTGCAAGAAACAAAAGATACCTGTCAATATGAAGCCATCATCCTTTCAGGTTATGGAGAATTTCAATACGCACAACAAGCTATTCGGCTAGGTGTGCATAATTACTTATTAAAACCAGTTGATTTAAAAGATTTTGAAGCAACACTTCAAGAGTTAGCAATAAGTGTGCAAGAAAAAAGATCGACAAGTCAATCGAATAGTTATCGTCATGTTCTTGATTTAAAAGTAGAATGGACAGAAGGTTCTAGCTATGCTGCAGATGCTATTCGATACATTGAAAAGCACTATGATCAAAAAATAAGCTTAGCGATGGCTAGTAAAGCAATTGGTCTTTCAACTGTAAGCGTAAACACAAAGTTAAAAGAGCGAACAGGCTATAGTTTTAATGAATTGTTAACTCGTTATCGGTTAACAAAAGCCATCCAAAAACTACAGCACGAAAACAGTCTTGTCTATGAAGTAGCTGAACAAACGGGATTTAGTGATTACAAGTATTTCAGTTCTGTCTTTAAAAAATATATTGGCACCTCACCAAAGCAATTCCTCCAAAAGGGTATGTGATAAACGATTATGCTCAATCTGTTTAAATGAGAGACCTACGTGGAATAAACCAGTAGATGGATAAAAAGGAGGAAAAAAACAAGATGAAGCAACGACAGATTCAACTGCGTAAACGCCCTGACGGATGGCCAAGTGAAGATACCTTTTCTTATGAAGAGGTTGACGTTCAAGAGCCTTCAACTGATGAAGTGACGTTGAAAACCCGCTATCTTTCGGTGGATCCATATATGCGAGGAAGAATGAACGATACAAAATCGTACGTAGAACCGTTTCAAATAGGAAAACCTTTGAACGGTGGGATTGTGGCTGAAGTTACGAAAACCAAATCAGAAAAGTTGAAAGTTGGCGACATTGTATCTGGAGCACTAAATTGGCAGGAGTATAATACGGTTTCTGCAGAGACTGTTCGTAAACTTGATTTACATGGAGCACCGATGTCAACAGCACTTGGGGTGTTAGGGATGCCGGGACTCACAGCGTACTTTGGTATGTATCATATTGGGGAACCAAAAGAAGGTGAAACTGTTGTTGTATCAGGCGCGGCTGGAGCCGTTGGTTCGGTTGCAGGCCAATTAGCTAAACGAAAAGGCGCATACGTTGTTGGCATTGTCGGTTCAAAGGAAAAAGCAGACTACATTCGTTCGATCGGTTTCGATGAGGCAATTAATTACAAAGAGAAGCATGTGGCGGAAGCATTAGAACGTGCATGTCCGAATGGCATTGATATTTATTTTGAAAATGTTGGTGGCGATATTTCGGATCAAGTTTGGCCTCTTCTGAACCCGTTTGCTAGAGTTCCTGTTTGTGGTGCCATTTCCTCGTATAATCTAGAACAAGGAGAAGAAGATATAGGCAGGCGTGTTCAAGGATACCTTGTAAAAGCTCGTGTGAAAATGCAAGGCTTTCTCGTTGGAGATTTTCAAACTCATTACAAGGAAGCGTACGCCGATTTAGCACGTTTTTTACAAAACGAAGAAATACAATTTGAAGAAACAATTCATGAAGGGCTCGATAAAGTACCAGAAGCTTTTCTAGGTTTATTTAAAGGGAAGAATATAGGCAAGCAGCTTGTAAAAGTAGGCGAATAAAAAGGAGCGTTCATACCAAAGGGTGTGAACGCTCTTACCTGTTATTTTATTTTTACAGCGATAATCGCAACAATCAAACCAATTACAGCAAAAAAACCGCCTACAGGGGCATTAAAATCGACTGTGTATACATCAATTGTCAATCCACCTACAACGGAGCCAATCGCCATACCTACATGGGTAGCAGAGTTGTTAATACTTTGTTGGATGTCAGACGTTTTTGGTGCAGAGGCCACGAGATGTCCTTGTATAGCTGGTGTAATTGTCCAGCTTAAAAAGTTCCACAGCATTAAAAGCGGAATGAGTAGTAGCCCGTTGGTTGAAACAAGGGGTACGATAAAGAGGACAAAGGCAAAAAAGGCTAACGCGACAACCATCGTTTGCCGATTGCCAAATCGGTCCGATGCATAGCCCCCAAACCAACTTCCACAAATAGCCGCTATACCAAATAACAAATAAAGAAAGCTTAGGGCATTTCCTGATACATGTAACGTTGATTGTAAGAATGGCGTTAAAAACGCATAAAGTGTTAAATGGCCAATAAAAAACAGAATGGAAACAGAATGTACCAATAAAATAGTCGGTTTCCGTAGGGCGCGTAATTGTGTTGAGAGAGGTACATACGGTTTTGGTTTAATAGAATTTAATGTGAACTGGATCAATACCATTAAGATGAAGGTTACAGCTACAATAAAGACAAACGGAGCACGCCAACCCCATTCGTTTCCAAGAAATAGGCCTAATGGTACACCTAAAACTAATGAGGCACTCACACCCATTAATACCGTGCCAATAGCTCTAGAGCGATAAGCTTCTAAACTAATTTGCGATGCAATGGTTAAACATAATGAAACAAGGAGAGCCGCGCCTGACGCCGATAAAATACGTGATATAAGAAGTACGAGTAAACTATTGCTTACGACTGCAATACCATTTGAAAACAAAAATAACACGAGAACAATCATTATTAATTTTTTTCGTTCCATTTTTGCTGTAAGGGATAGCAAAACCGGACCAGCAATTGCAAAGCTAAGAGAAAAAGCAGAAATCAATAAGCCGGCTTGACCTAGTGAAATATCTAAATCAGCTGCAATGAAAGGTAAGATACCCCCAATAATTAATTCAACTAGGCCTACAATAAAGGTAAGCGTGGTTAATAGGTAAATTCTTTTGTCCAAAACGGTTCCTCCCCAAATAAAAACAGGACCTCCTGTGAAACGGGAGGCCCTGCATTAAAGCATACATGTGCTAATTCGCTAACATAACGCCCATAGTTATGTCGCCTGAATACGTAAGTACTCATAAGTTAGCATGGCTTTAAGGAAGTGTCAATAAATCAATGTTTATTCTTCTTTGTCTATCTTTTCTGTTTCTGCTGGAGACTGCTTTGTAACATAGGTGCCCGCAATAAGATCATGTATGGAGCGTCGTGACTTCGATAAGCCAACCATAAATGCACTAACAATTAATAAAATGACAGATGAAAAAAGGCCAAGGGTTAGGATGGTGAAATCGAATCCAGTTAAAATGAATTCCTCATTCAAATCAATGTCTTGTAAGAATGTTAGCCAGATTCGTGTATCAACAGTAAAAGAAAGGATGGTAACGGTAATAAGTGTAGGTAACACATAGATAAGGCCACCGATAATAGTACGTTTAATCATTGTCCATATGCCTACGTCTGTACCGTCCATGTGAATGATGCGAATCTTGAACACCCGTTTACCGACTGTATAACCATACCAAAAAACTGGCAGTAGTAGTGCGTACAAAAACTGTGCTAATTCTGTAATACCATCTTGCCAAGCTGCTAGTAAGAATAATCCTAGAAAAAATGCCAATCCATTAAATAAAAGACCATCAAGTAAAATGGCCCCAAATCGTATCCAAAATCCTGCGGGTTTTGTTTCCATAAGATTCCTCCTTTTCCTTTTAGAATATATCATATATTCACTATTAGGAGATAGCGTACATGAGTGTAAGCTTACACTGTAGAGATAGTTGTGGTACAATTGTTTATTGGAAAAGTAGATAACGCTTACGCATAAAGGATTGATAATAGATGAGTGTTTTAACAGTGAAGAATTTAAGCCACGGTTTCGGTGATCGTGCCATTTTTCAAGATGTTTCGTTTCGGTTATTAAAAGGCGAACACATTGGATTAATCGGTGCAAACGGTGAGGGAAAATCTACGTTTATGAATATTATTACCGGCAAGCTTATGCCGGATGAAGGAAAAGTAGAATGGTCAAAGAAAGTACGAGTTGGCTATTTAGATCAGCATACTGTTCTTGAACGTGGCATGACGATGCGGGATGTGTTAAAAGGTGCGTTTCAGTACTTGTATGACATGGAAACTGAAATGAATCAAATGTATGAGAAAATGGGAGACGTTACACCAGAAGAGTTGGAAAAGCTATTAGACGAGGTTGGTGTCATTCAAGACACGTTAACAAACAATGATTTCTATACCATTGACGCGAAAGTAGAAGAGGTTGCTCGTGGTTTAGGGCTAGATGATGTCGGTTTAGAAAAAGATGTAGAAGATTTAAGTGGTGGACAGCGAACGAAAGTATTACTAGCAAAACTTTTACTTGAAAAACCAGACATTCTTTTACTTGATGAGCCGACGAACTATTTAGACGAGCAACATATTGAATGGCTAAGACGATACCTACAAGAATATGAGAATGCGTTTATTCTCATTTCTCATGATATTCCATTCTTGAACAGTGTTATTAATTTAATTTATCACATGGAAAATCAAGAGCTGAATCGTTATGTTGGTGATTATGATCACTTTTTAGAAGTGCATGAAATGAAAAAGCAACAGCTTGAAGCAGCTTATAAACGCCAGCAACAAGAAATGTCTCAGTTGAAAGATTTTGTAGCCCGGAATAAAGCCCGCGTTTCCACACGAAACATGGCTATGTCTAGGCAGAAGAAATTGGATAAAATGGACGTTATTGAACTTGCAAAAGAAAAACCAAAGCCAGAATTTCATTTCAAAGAAGCCCGTTCAACAAGTAAGCTTATTTTTGAGACAAAAGAGCTTGTCATTGGATATGATGAGCCACTATCTAGACCCCTTGATTTACGGATGGAACGTGGGCAAAAAATTGCTTTAGTTGGAGCGAACGGCATCGGCAAAACGACCCTTTTAAAAAGTTTACTTGGCATTCAAAAGCCTATTTCTGGTACAGTCGAACGGGGCGATTATCAAGAGGTTGGTTATTTTGAACAAGAAGCGAAAGCAACGAATAATACATGCATTGAAGAAATTTGGCAAGAGTTCCCTTCTCTCGGACAAGGAGAAGTTCGTTCCGCTCTTGCAAAATGTGGTCTTACTACTAAACACATTGAGAGTAAAATGATCGTCTTAAGTGGAGGAGAAAAAGCAAAAGTACGCTTATGTAAACTGATCAACCGAGAGTCGAATATTTTAGTCCTGGATGAGCCAACGAATCATTTAGATGTAGATGCAAAAGAAGAACTAAAACGCGCATTAAAAGCATATAAAGGTAGCATTATATTGATTTCCCACGAACCAGAATTTTATCAAGATATTGTTACAGAAACATGGAATTGTGAGAGCTGGACGACAAAAGTTGTTTAATAGGCATGAAAGAGGCTGGGACCTAACGAAAAGTAGTATTTGAAAAGACGAATAGTCTAAAAGATGCTGAGTAGCATCGCTACAGGAGAATCCTTCGCTTTTCGGGGACACGGCCTCAGCCTCCTCCTTGGAAAACCGCCACTCCAGAGTCTTCAGACACGTGCTGATCCCCCAGGAGTCTTCAAATTCTCCTTCCGTTCATTTTCATATAAAACAAACGACGAACGTTCCTATTTTCAGGAATGTTCGTCATTTTGGTCTGTCTACCTACTTTTGTCCCAGCCTCTTTTTCTACTTGTTAGAGGAAAAGAGTGTATATATAAATAAAAAATACATAATTTAGACTCAAAAACAAATGCTAGGACAAGAAAAGTACAAAGCGGAGGATGACATGGAGCAAGCTGTGTTCTTAGACCGGGATGGTGTCATTAATGAAGTTAAAACGAACAGAGTAACGTTTGTCAATAAACCAACTGACTTTTACTTACTTGATGGTGTTGGAGAAGCCATTCGATCTTTTAATCAATCAGGTTTCGTTGTGTTCGTCGTGACAAATCAAGGTGGTGTGGGTCTTGGCTATATGACAGAAAAGACACTGCGAACGATTCATGAAAAAATGGTTAATCTTTTAGCTCAACATGGTGCAACCGTCAACGAAATTGCGTATTGTATTCATCGACCAAATGAAGGGTGTCATTGCCGAAAGCCTGGATCGCTTATGATAAAGCAATTAAGTGATAGGTACGGAGTAGATCCAACAGCAAGTATTATGGTAGGCGATCGAGAACCTGACATTAAAGCAGGTAAAAAAGCAGGCTGTAAAACGGTTTTAGTAGGGAATCGAACGAAGAATGAGAACTACGGTGCAGATGCTGTTTTTCAGAGTCTGGCTGATGCCGTCCCCTGGATCTTAAAGAAGAAAAGCCTTTAAAACACATGTATTCTTAAGGAGGATGAACATGAATAATAAGATGTCCTATGGTGATGACTACAAATCACTCCCGTTAACAACAATTGGAAATGGTGTGACGATCCAAGTATGTGAAGATGTTTATCAATACACGAATCAATTTGTGAATATTATCTTTGTTGGTCATCCAAACACAGCTGATTACGTAGTCATTGATGCAGGTGTTCCAGGTGGTGCGAACGAGATTATAGAAGCGGCTAACTCATTATATGGGTCAAAAAAACCAAAAGCCATTCTATTAACCCATGGGCATTTTGATCATGTTGGTTCCATTATTGAACTAATTGACCATTGGAAAGTAGATGTGTATGCGCATCCTTTAGAATTGCCATACCTGACTGGAGAAGAACGTTATCCAGAACCAGATCCAAGCGTTGAAGGTGGTCTTTTAGCAAAGATTTCTGCTTTATTCCCTAATGACCCTATTCAAATAAATGAACACGTCTTCCCCTTACCAGAGAATGGAGACGTTCCTTTTTTAAAATCGTTTCAGTGGATTCATACGCCAGGTCATACACCAGGGCACGTTTCCTTTTTTCGTCATGACGATGGCTGTTTAGTTGTAGGGGATGCGTTTACTACAGTTCGACAAGATCAATTATATGAAACGATTGTTCAAAAACAAGAAGTTAATGGACCGCCTCGCTATTTTACAACTGATTGGAATGAAGCAGAACAATCGATTATAAGTTTACAGAAGCTTGAACCGCTAGTAGCTGTTACTGGTCATGGAGTGCCTGTTTCTGGTGAAGAGCTAACGTCAGGGCTGACTGCATTACGAGCAAATTTTAATGAAGTATATAAACCAGATTACGGAAGATATGTTGAATAAGTAACAATCAGGTCTCATGGCATTTTTACTTTCCTTATAAACCACCATTATAAATAAAAAAGCTGGCATAGTAGCCAGCTTTTTTATCAATGATAGTGGTATCCAACATCTCGGTTACCTAAGTCTTGAACAGGGCGGTAGTTAGATGGATAGATCGATTGAAAGCGATCAAGTTGCTCTCTTGAGACTTGTATCGGTTCATCCAATACTGTCCATTTTACCCCTTCATCACATGGAGGCGTTGTTAAAGAACCTTCGTATTGAAAGGAATCTAATTCGCCAGGGATGAAATCGTTAGGATCGAGCACAACGGTTTCCGTAGCTGTACCTTCCTCAGTCGGCATTAAGTCCCACACTTGATCCAATGCTTCATGATGGTCTCCTTCTTCCATTAGCACACCTAAAACCGCTAAATTATCATGTTTGTCTACATGAACGAGATGTAATTCCATTTCGTAATGCTCATCTTCGAGTGTATGCTCACTCGGTGTGTGAAAATGAAATTGAGCAAGTGTATACGGAACACCAGCTAGGCGAAGGGTGCTTGCCGTCGATCCGTTTACGTCTGCTTGAATAGTGTGGCCATTGTTTTGAACAGAAAATGTGGTTGGTTGATATGTATTGATAAGTGGCCATTTTGCAGAGGACAGGTTGCTATACGATAATGCAATGGGTGATTGTTGCTCACCAATTGAACACATCGCATAAGATTCATCGAGCTCTCCCCAATGTTCTGGTCCTGTCTCCCCTTCATAAGACCAAGAAGCTTGTAAGGCTTGAACGGGACCTTGATACGTTAGCGTGCTGGCTTGAACAGATGAGGGCAAAAGCGTTGTAGCAGCAATACTAGAAAGAGATAAAGAGATTAATAGATTTTTAATTGGAAACGCCTCCTTTTTTGACTTACGCTAAAATTATCCCTTATAAAAACAAATTAATCTACATAGTTTTCCATTTTCCCAACATGAAAATCGTGTTTTTTGTCAAAAAAATAGAAGCTTTATCGAGTTTTAAGGCTTCTCTAGAATACTTAGGTTCTTTTTTAAATGCATAAGGATATAGAGAATCCTCTAATTTTTCGTTTCAGTCTTTTTTGAGTGCTTCCTGGGATTCTACCTTCATATACTAAAGTTGATACTGAAAAGGGTGATCCGAATGGACAATCAAGAGGAACAAGAGAAACTTAGACTATCAGAGGATTGTTTTTACTTGGAAACGCTTCTTGGCGTCATTTCGTCGACATTGTTTTTTTTAGGTGTAAAATTAGGAAGAGACATTTCAAGGATCAATCAATCAACAGCGCCATTGTCCGAGGAAGATATGGAAGAACTGATTATTTTTTCCGGCGCATCATCAACAGTAGGGGGGCTTCGTCAATATCAGGATATAGAAGATCTACTCGTTTCATTACAAAAAGATTTACATCATGTTGAAAGAGAGATAAACGAAATGAAGCAAAAGATGAATGACTATTACCGTTAAACAAACATCAGAACATAATTAGATTGAATCGTGCAAAAATTTCGTGGAAGTGGTACGATAAGAGGATCCTTTTGAAGCGAATGGAGCGTGCGAAATGACTCACATTGTTACGTGCCGAAATGTCACATTTAAAAGAGATGGACAGCAGGTACTAAACGATATCAATTGGACCATTAACCAAGGAGAGCATTGGTGTATTCTTGGGTTAAATGGATCTGGCAAAACATCTCTATTGAATTTAATCAACGGCTATGCTTTTCCGACAACAGGAACGATCGCTGTCTTAGGAAATGAATTTGGCAAGACGAACTTACCTAATCTACGAAAAAGGATTGGTTATGTCAGTAGTTCGCTAGACCGTTTCTTACATATAATGCAAAATGAAACAACAGAAGAAATAGTAGCAAGTGGCAAGTACGCCTCATTTGGCTTATATGAACACTTATCTGACCTTGAATGGGAACGTGTTGATGATATTCTTGAAACACTCCGATTGCAACATCTGAAAGGTAAATTTTTTTCTGTTTTATCCCAAGGCGAAAAAAGGCGGGTCTTAATTGGACGAGCATTAATGAATAACCCTGACATTCTTATATTAGATGAACCCTGTACAGGCTTAGATGTATTGACTCGCGAAGAACTCATTAGCGTAATGAATGAAATTAGCGCCAGAGGTAGTCACATCATTTACGTTACGCACCATATTGAAGAAATATCGGACGTCATTACCAATGTATTAATGATTCGTGATGGAGAAGTTGTTGAATCTGGTCGGAAAGACGACGTACTCACGAATGAATCATTGTCTACTACCTTTAAATTACCAGTAAGTGTAAGGTGGATTCACGGTCGCCCATGGCTCAACATTTCTACGCAAACGAATGAAAACCTCTCAAATCTATGAGAGGTTTTTCGTTGTTTTTCGACGATGATGCTGGAGAGTGCAACCGTAAACAATACAAGACACGAGAATAAGGATCCAAATAAGGTCACGATAAGTATCAAAAGACAGACTAAAAAAACGATGGCTCATTTCAAGGAGAAGCCATCCTATTGGCAATAAAGGAAATGCATAGAAACTTGCTTTTCGGTAGTAGCCAGTTTCGGTTTCTTTCTTTGCTTTATTTGATTGAGAGAATTGATGCTCCTTGTATCCATAATAAAAAAATGGAAGCAGAAGGAGTGTTCCTATTAGTACAATCATGTCTATACTCCTTACAATTTTTACCGTTTATCAAAAGGGTATCACGTCAACGGAGGAAAGTAAAAAAGAAAATGGGGAAAGATGATTAAATGTATTGATAATGAGAATCTTTATCAGTATTATGAGAAGAGAGGAGTGATTCCATGCAAAATGAATTAGATCTTTATGATATCACCATTGTTGGTGGAGGACCTGCAGGCCTTTTTGCTGCTTTTTATAGCGGTATGCGCTCAATGAAAACAAAATTAATCGAAGCAAGCCCTTATTTAGGAGGGAAATTAAATAGCTATCCAGATAAGATGATATGGGATGTTGGAGGACAACCGCCAATTAAAGCAAAGCAACTCGCTAGGCAGCTTATAGAGCAAGCAATGACGTTTGATCCAACTATTGTCTTAAATCAACAGATTCAAGATATTAAACGTACAAGAGAAGGATACTATATCATCCAGTCCAAAACAGGTGAGTGTCACCTTACACGTACCATCGTTCTTTCGATCGGATATGGTGCAAAAAGTGCAATAAAATTATCGGTTAAAGATGCAGATAAATATGAGAATTCAAACCTTCATTATACTGTTACAGACTTAAAACAATATAAAGGGAAGCGTGTATTAATTTCTGGTGGTGGAGACTCTGCTGTTGATTTTGCGAACGCTTTATACGGTATCGCCCATGATGTAATGGTTGTTCATCGTCGAAATGAATTTAAAGGGCATGAGCGGAGTGTAGAAACGTTATTGACGAATCGTATTCGGGTTAAAATGCCGTTTGCTGTTAAAAGACTTGAAGGTGATCAAGCGAGGATTAATGCTGTAGAGATTGATCAAGTAGATGAAAAAGGTGTCTTTTTGAATAGATGTGAGCATGTGAAAGTGGATGCAGTCATTGTCAATCATGGAATGAAAGCAGATATTGGAGGAATTCGAAACTGGGGTCTAAAAACAGATGACAGACATATTCTCGTCAACGATAAACTCGAAACTGGAAAAGAGGGAATCTATGCTGCTGGTGATAGCGCAATGTTTGGCAACAAAATTCATCTTTTGGCAGGTGCATTTACCGATGCCGCTACAGCAGTAAATCATGCAAAGTCTTATATAAAACCAGAGTCAGCCATGGACATTTTCATTTCTTCTCATAATCCTGTTTTTGATGAAAAAAATGAATTAATCGAACAGGCTGCAAAATAAAATTGACTTTCGCAAGAAGGTACACTAATATAATTGATATCGATTATCATTTTCAATTATAAAGAGATGTACATAGGAAGAGGAGAACGAATTATATGATTAAGCTTAACCATTCATCTAAACTATTTTTATTTTCTACAGCAATGATTGCTGCACTAGCAGGTTGTTCAGATAGCTCTAATGACACGTCTTCAGAAGATACAGATGCTACTGTTGATAGCAGTACGGAAGAACAAATTGTCATTGAACATGCATTTGGAGAGACGACTCTCGACTCAGTACCTGAACGTATTGCCACCGTGCAATGGGGTAACCAAGATGTAGCTTTAGCATTAGGTGTTGTGCCCGTTGGATTCTCTGCTGCCAATTTCGGTGTACAAGATGATAGCGGTTTACTACCATGGACAGCAGAAAAGCTTGAAGAACTTGGTGAAGAAGACCCAAATGTTTATCAAGACACAGATGGGCTAGACTTTGAGGCTATTGCTGATTCACAACCAGATGTGATACTCGCAGCTTACTCAGGTATCACAGAGGAAGATTACAATCTTTTAAGTGAGATCGCACCAGTTGTTGCGTATCCAACTTCTCCTTGGACAACGTCTTGGCGCGATCATGTGTTGATGAATGCAGAAGGCATGGGTTTGAAAGAACAAGGCGAGCAACTGATTGAAGATACAGAACAGCTCATTGATGAAAAATTAGCTGAATACCCAGAAATTGAAGGGAAGACCGTCGCTTGGGTAAACTTCTCTGCAACAGATACGTCTAATTTACATTTATATACACCTGCAGATACACGGGTTGCATTCTTAACAGAAGAATTAAATATGGAATTTCCTCAAGAAATTAAAGATGAGCTACCGAACGAAGAAGACTTTTCATTAAGTTTAAGTGCTGAGAATGCAGATATCCTTAATAATGTTGATGTTATTCTTGGTTATGGAGACGATGAATTATTTGAAGCGTTACAAAAGGATGCTCGTCTTGGTCAAATTCCTGCTATTGAAAGAGGATCAGTGGCATTTATTAATGGTGGCTCTGAATTAGGAGCAGCTGGTACACCGAATCCACTGTCGATTGCTTATACTATTGATGAGTATTTAGAGTTAATTGGAGATGCGCTGAATCAGGCAGAGGAGTAAATCTGGTGAAGGTCGATGTGAAACGCCATCGCTATTCACCTAAGCACGCAACAATGGTTATCGGCTTTTTATTAGCGATGCTACTTGTTAGCGTGCTTTCCTCTGTTGCTTTTGGCTCCCGTGTCATTACATGGAATGAATTACTTTCTGGCTTATTTGACTCTGAATACGACTCTTATAGCGCAAGTGTCGTACGAGAACGAATTCCGCGGACAATTTTTAGTTTACTTTGTGGAGCCGCTCTCGGCGTATCAGGTGCACTTATGCAGGCTGTGACACGAAATCCAATTGCTGACCCTAGCATTTTAGGTGTGAATACGGGGGCAGCCCTATTTGTTGTAGCAGGGTTAGCCTTTTTTAATATCAGTACAACGAATCAATATATATTGTTTGCCATTGTAGGAGCAATGCTCACAGCCGTATTTGTTTATGGAATTGGTTCCATGGGACGGGCAGGCGCCACGCCTCTAAAACTTGTATTGGCAGGAGTGGCTACAAGTGCCGCACTTTCGTCTATCGTAAGTGCCATTATGCTGAATCGCACTTATGTGATGGATCAATTTCGTTTTTGGCAAGTGGGGAGTGTCGGATCGGGAAGTTGGGAATCGATTTCTACATTCTTACCTTTTCTTGTTGTCGGACTTCTCATAGGAATCTTCTCCGCGTCTGCATTAAATGCACTAGCGCTAGGTGATGAAGTTGCAACCGGTCAAGGCGTTCGTACAGGATTACTGCGTATAACGGCTGCATTTGCTGGTGTTATTTTATGTGGAGCTACTACAGCTTTAGCTGGCCCAATTGGGTTCATTGGGTTGTTGTCTGCACATCTTATTCGTCTATTACTTGGCGCTGATTTACGCTATATTATTCCGTTATCTGCCATTGCAGGCGCGGTTATTCTAACCATTTCCGACGTAGCAGGACGTTTAATTGGTAGCCCTGGTGAGCTTGAAGCCGGTGTCATTACTGCTTTTATAGGTGCACCTATTTTAATTCTATTTGCGATGCGCATGAAAGTACGTTCATTATGATGAACTATACACAAAACAACCAATCAATGAAAAACATACAATTAGGTCGTAAGAAGAGACAATGGCGCTGGTGGTCGGTTACTATCACTTTATTTATTTCTAGTATTCTACTTTGCGGTGCTATGCTAATGCTAGGAAATACGATCTACCCTGCAAATGAAGTATTTCGCGCTTTGTTAGGAGAACAACTCGGAAGTATAAACTTTGCCGTTAATACAATTCGATTTCCTCGAATGCTTGCTGGTTTATTTGCTGGTTTTGCTTTCGGTATTGCCGGAAACACTTTTCAAACGATGTTACGGAATCCTTTAGCCAATCCAGATGTACTTGGGATTACCGCAGGTTCTAGTGCCGCTGCATTATTTTGTATTCTAGTACTACAAACCAATAACAGCATCGTTTCGATTGTAGCGATTCTTGCTGGTCTCGCAACCGTTGTGTTAATTTATGGTTTATCAAAAGGAAGAACGTTTTCAGTCGGACGCCTTATTCTTGTTGGAATTGGCGTACAAGCAATGCTAAGTGCGGTCATTTCCTATTTATTAATGAGAGGGGCGCAAGAAGATCTGCCTTCCGCAATGCGTTGGTTAAGTGGGAGTTTAAATGGTGCACAATTAGACGCTGTCTATCCACTCATGTTAACTGTTATCATCTGTTCACCCATTGTTATGTTCTTAAGTAAGCACTTGAGCATTTTGGAATTAGGAGAGCAGTCTGCCACATCCCTCGGACTAAATACTGATCGTACCCGTATGCTGCTTATTTTTGCATCCGTATGCATGATTGCGCTCGCTACAGCAACGACAGGACCGATAGCATTTGTAGCATTTTTGGCTGGTCCAATTGCGAAACGCTTAGTCGGTTCGGGTCTTTCAACCGTTCTACCTGCAGGGCTTGTAGGGGTAAACTTAGTTTTAGCTGCTGACTTAGTTGGCCAATTTGCGTTTGAAATTCGCTTTCCCGTTGGAGTTATTACGGGTATGCTGGGAGCGCCATTCCTGCTTTATTTACTTATACGTATGAACCGGAAGGGAAGTTTATAATGAAAGGAACTCACCAGTTTGAAACAAAAGACATTGTAGCAGGCTATGATGGGACAACCATTTTAAACGATGTCAGTTTAGTGGTACCAAACAACAAAATAAACGTTATTATTGGAGCGAACGCTTGCGGCAAATCGACTTTATTAAAAACGATGGCACGTTTATTAAAGCCGGATAAAGGTTCCATTACCCTTGATGGCAAAAAAATTCATGACATTCCCCCTAAAAAGTTGGCAAAAGTACTCGGTCTTTTACCACAATCACCTATTGTTCCAGAGGGAATTACAGTAGCCGATCTTGTTGGTCGAGGAAGATTCCCTCATCAATCTATTTTTAAAGGCTGGTCAAAAAAAGACTATGAAGCGGTCACTGAAGCAATGGATA
This sequence comes from Shouchella oshimensis, assembly GCF_004375095.1. Classification (NCBI taxonomy): domain Bacteria; kingdom Bacillati; phylum Bacillota; class Bacilli; order Caryophanales; family Bacillaceae; genus Shouchella; species Shouchella oshimensis. Next base: position 860,186 of record NZ_SNUX01000003.1, read on the forward strand.
TGATGAAGATTACAGAGCTCGCTAATCGTAATATCGATGAATTGTCTGGTGGACAAAGGCAACGTGTCTGGATTGCAATGGCGTTAACGCAACAAACTGACATTTTGTTTCTTGATGAACCGACTACTTTTTTGGATATTACGTACCAAGTGGAAATTCTTGATTTGCTAACGGACTTGAACCGTAAGCATGGAACGACGATTGTTATGGTTCTACATGATATTAACCTTACTGCCCGTTACGCTGATTATATCTTTGCTTTAAAACAAGGCCGTCTTATAGCAGAAGGCTTACCAGGGGAAGTCATCACGAGTGAACTTATCCAAGAAATCTTTGAATTAAAATGCGATGTAATTGCAGATCCTGTTTCACATACGCCTCTTGTTGTGCCAAAAGGTCGTTACCATATAAATGTTTAGTCACCTTCCCAAGCTAACCGATTTAGCTTGGTTTTTTTTATGTGTAAATAAAAAATGGAGGATGTTGTACTCTCTTTTTTTAAAATAGAACTCCCCATATTTTATAATAAATAAACTTGTATTTGTTTATTGAACGGCGTTGTAATAGAGACAAATAAAAGGATACCGCGAGAATACACTAACACTTTCATTTTAGCTTACATAGTCTAATAAAAGGGCGAGTAAAGAGGGTGTAGTGAGATTGAGTTATTTTGAAGAGTGTTCAAATTATCAACGATTTAGGCGTACTTCAACAAACGGTAGAGTTTTATTTAATAATTCCTTTCCAATCAGTATAACAGGAGCCACTGGAATTACTGGTCCTACTGGACCCGCTGGAGGAATTACAGGAGCTACTGGTGCAACCGGAGCAACTGGAATTGGATTAACGGGGGTTGTAAATTACGACCCTGTACTTGCTACAAATTATCAAATTGGTCAAGTTGTAATTTATGAAGGTGGGACGTATCTTGTAGTTAGTTCCCCACCATCAGGAATACCTAGCGAATCGAATGATTATTTACTGTTAGCGGCTCCAGGCAACACGGGGGCTACCGGTGCAGGCTTTGAAGGTACTGTGCCTTACGACCCTGCTCGTGTGTTTGACTATAAGATTGGTCAAGTTGTGACGTTTGAAGGTAGTGCTTACATAGTAAACACTACCCCACCAACTGGTTTGCCATCGACATCTTCTGACTACACTCTACTTGTTAGTAGAGGAGCAACAGGAATCGGATTTGATAGTGGGATAGTGGACTACAATCCAACACTTGTTTCAGACTATTCAGTTGGTCAGCTAGTAAGTTTTAGAGGAAGTTTGTATGTAGTAAACACGGCACCACCGATAGGAGAACCAGAAACATCAGCGGACTATAGCTTAGTCGCAGAACGAGGAGCTACTGGAGCAACAGGAATTACAGGGGCTACTGGGGTAACGGGTGCTATGGGAATGACAGGTGCCACAGGTCTTACCGGGGCTACTGGAGTTACGGGTGCTACTGGACCTACGGGCGTCTCAGGAGCTACCGGAGTTACAGGAGCTACTGGTGTTACAGGAGCCACCGGGGTTACTGGAATCACTGGTGCCACTGGCGTTATCGGGGCTACAGGAGTCACTGGACCTACAGGAGTCACTGGTGTTACGGGAGCTACTGGGATTACTGGAGTTACTGGGGCTACTGGTGTTACTGGTGTTACTGGAATTACGGGAGTTACTGGTGTTACTGGAATTACGGGAGTTACTGGAGCTACTGGTGCCACAGGACCTACGGGTGTCTCAGGAGCTACTGGAGTTACAGGTGTTACTGGGATTACAGGTGCAACTGGAGTTACAGGGGCTACTGGCGCAACAGGAGTAACCGGAGCCACTGGAGTGACAGGTGCCAGAGGTCTTACCGGGGCTACCGGAGCAACAGGTGTTACGGGAGTTACTGGAGTTACAGGGGCTACGGGAGTTACAGGGGCTACGGGAGTTACAGGGGCTACGGGAGTTACAGGGGCTACGGGGGCTACGGGAGTTACAGGTGCAACTGGAGTTACAGGAGCTACAGGTGCCACCGGGGCTACTGGTCCTACTGGTGCCACTGGCGTCACTGGTCCTACAGGAATCACTGGTGCCACAGGAGTTACTGGTGCTACGGGAGTTACTGGTGCTACAGGTCTTACCGGGGCTACCGGAGCAACAGGTGTTACGGGAGTTACCGGAGTTACTGGGGCTACTGGTGCTACTGGTGTTACGGGAGTAACAGGAGCTACTGGGGTTACAGGTGCAACTGGAGTTACAGGATCTACTGGCGTCACTGGTGCTACCGGGGTAACGGGAGTAACAGGAGCGACTGGTGCTACTGGTGTCACCGGGGCCACTGGCGTTACTGGCGCTACAGGAGTAACAGGATCTACAGGGGTAACAGGTGTCACTGGAGCGACTGGTCCTACTGGAGTTACTGGTGGCACTGGCGTTACTGGAGTTACTGGTGGCACTGGCGTTACTGGAGTTACTGGTGGCACTGGCGTTACTGGAGTTACTGGTGGCACTGGCGTTACTGGAGCTACAGGTCCTACTGGCGTCACTGGTGCTACCGGATCTACTGGTCCTACGGGAGTAACGGGAGTTACTGGATCTACTGGAGTAACCGGAGCTACAGGAGTAACCGGAGCTACTGGTGTTACTGGAGCTACTGGTGTTACTGGAGCTACTGGAGCTACTGGAGTTACTGGAGCTACTGGAGTTACTGGAGCTACTGGTGTTACTGGAGCTACTGGTGTTACTGGAGCTACTGGTGTTACTGGAGCTACTGGTGTTACTGGAGCAACAGGGGTTACTGGAGCAACAGGGGTTACTGGAGTCACTGGAGTAACTGGTGTTACTGGAGCAACAGGGGTTACTGGTGCTACTGGCATTACAGGAGCTACAGGAGTAACGGGTGCCACTGGACCTACAGGAGTTACGGGGGTTACAGGAGTTACCGGAGCCACTGGCATTACAGGAGCTACTGGCGTTACAGGGGCTACCGGAGCTACTGGTGCTACGGGAGTTACTGGTCCTACTGGAGTAACCGGAGTTACAGGTGCAACAGGCGTTACAGGGGCCACTGGAGTCACTGGGGTTACAGGAGCTACTGGTGTTACGGGTGCCACTGGCGTCACCGGACCTACTGGCGTTACTGGAGCTACTGGAGTCACTGGAGTTACCGGTTCTACTGGAGTAACGGGAGTTACTGGACCTACTGGTGTTACCGGAGTAACAGGTGCTACTGGCGTTACAGGAGTTACTGGTGCCACTGGAGTTACCGGGGCGACTGGAGTTACAGGATCTACTGGTGCCACCGGTTCTACTGGGGTTACCGGTTCTACTGGTCCTACTGGAGCTACTGGTATTACAGGAGTCACTGGTGTTACGGGTGCCACTGGTGTTACCGGGGCCACTGGAGTCACTGGTGTTACCGGGGCCACTGGAGTCACTGGGGTTACAGGAGCTACTGGTATTACAGGAGCCACTGGTGTTACCGGGGCCACTGGAGTCACTGGGGTTACAGGAGCTACTGGTATTACAGGAGCCACTGGTGTTACGGGTGCCACTGGTGCCACTGGTGTCACCGGAGCCACCGGCGTTACAGGATCTACCGGCGTTACAGGATCTACGGGAGTAACAGGAGTTACAGGTGCAACTGGAGTTACTGGAATAACAGGAGTTACAGGAGTTACAGGTGCAACAGGTGCAACTGGAGTTACTGGAGTAACAGGAGCTACTGGCGTCACTGGTGCTACCGGATCTACTGGTCCTACGGGAGTAACGGGAGTTACTGGAGTTACTGGAGTAACAGGAGCTACTGGAGTTACTGGAGCTACTGGAGTTACTGGAGCTACTGGAGCTACAGGAGTTACTGGAGTTACTGGAGCAACAGGGGTTACTGGAGCAACAGGGGTTACTGGAGTCACTGGAGTAACTGGTGTTACTGGAGCAACAGGGGTTACTGGTGCTACTGGCATTACAGGAGCTACAGGAGTTACGGGAGTTACCGGCGCTACTGGAGTAACTGGGGTAACAGGAGCTACTGGAGTAACAGGATCTACTGGTGCCACTGGCATTACGGGAGTAACAGGTGCTACCGGAGTTACCGGGGCTACAGGTCCTACTGGCGTCACCGGGGCTACTGGCGTTACTGGAGCTACTGGTGTTACAGGAGCCACTGGGGCTACTGGAGCGACTGGAGTAACAGGGGTTACTGGGGCTACTGGGGTAACGGGAGTAACAGGAGCGACTGGTGTTACCGGATCTACTGGACCTACGGGAGTAACAGGTGCTACTGGAGCTACTGGAGCTACTGGAGTAACCGGAGTTACAGGGGTTACTGGTCCAACTGGAGTAACAGGATCTACTGGGGTCACGGGATCAACAGGTGTTACAGGTCCTACTGGGGCTACAGGAGTAACAGGAGTTACCGGAGTCACTGGGGTTACAGGAGTAACAGGTGCCACTGGCGCTACGGGAGTTACTGGCGTTACTGGTGCAACCGGAGCTACTGGTGTCACTGGAGTATCCTCACTTCAACCGTTTTTTAACAGCAATGTTCAAGCTCAAACGGTAGCAGCGGGTGGTCCTGTAAATTTATTAACGCCTGGTGCATACTCAGGATTCGGATTCGTTCCAGGCATTGGTTTGATTACGATTGTAACACCAGGTATGTACTATATAAGTGTTGGTCTGAATAAAGCAGCGGGGACAACGGTAGGGGCGGTTTTTGGTTTAACAATAAACGGTGTTGCCTCACCGAGCGCTCCGATTGCTTGCTCTGATACAGGAGGGTTATCTTTAGTTATTCGCGTTCAAAATTACAATGCAGGGGATACAATTCAGATCACGAATTTCTCCACATTCCCAGTCGTCCTTGCTAATGCTCCAAACCAAGCTAATAGTGCAGGTCACGTAACCATTCATCGTTATGCAAGTGGACCATCTGGAACTTTAATTACAATTTAGTTCCTTAAAGACTAATGTAGTCAGAAAAGTGTTCTCCTTTGTGCTACCTTTTCTGACTACAACAAAAAAAGATGTGTTGAGAAACTTCTTTCAAGTCTACATATCATGGGAAGATGCTTTCACTTGAAGTAGCTGAAATTGTTCTTGCTGAAAAGACATGTTTTTGTTACGATTAGAAAATGTTTTTAAATAAATAGGATCTTCATTGGAAAAACTGAAAGAATTGGAAGACACACTACCGAATCAATTGTCAGAACAAGCTGACAGAAAAATAAATGTTTGTTTCAAGTGGACACATTTGTTTTGCTATCTAGTGGTGTTTTTACAAGGATCTAGAAAAAAGGAGCAAGTTTACAACATGTCAACAAGGCAACAACAATGGTCCTCGAAGTTAGGCTTTTTATACGCAACTGCCGGTAGTGCAATTGGGCTCGGTGCAATATGGAAGTTTCCTTATATTGCAGGAACAAGTGGCGGAGGCGCTTTTTTCGTGCTTTTTTTAGTGTTCACTCTTTTAATCGGTGTGCCTTTGCTAATCGGTGAATACGTGCTGGGAAGACATTCTCAGGCGGATGCTGTTACGACGTTTAAAAAACTTGCACCTACATCAACGTTTCGTTTTACTGGATGGCTAGGTGTGGTGACTTGTTTCCTCATTTTGTCTTTTTACAGCGTTATTGGTGGATGGTCGATTCTTTATTTAGGCTCATCTCTTTCTGGACAATTGCATTCGTTAGATGCGGACGGATACGCCCAACGTTTTGGTGAATTAATAGCAAGTCCATACCTAGCGATAGGTGCGCAAGCGATTTTTCTTGCTCTAGCTGCTGGTATTGTTTCAAAGGGTGTGCAAAAAGGGATTGAAAAAGCGAGTAAGTGGATGATACCGATTTTATTTATTCTCTTGCTTATTTTAGCTGGTTACTCATTAACGTTAGAGGGGGCACAAGAAGGGTTAAGGTTTTTGTTTTCACCGGATTGGAGTACTGTATCAAATGACGTTGTTCTGTTTGCATTAGGACAGTCTTTCTTTGCTTTATCTCTTGGTGTGTCCATCATGATTACGTTAAGTTCCTATGCATCAAAGCAACAAGACCTACCTTTGTCCGCAATGACCCTTGGAGGTATGAATATACTTGTTGCGATGCTCGCTGGTGTGATGATATTTCCAGGCGTGTTTACGTTTCAATTGGAGCCTACTGAAGGACCAACCCTTATTTTCGCAGCAGTACCAACCATCTTCTCACAAATACCGTATGGGCAAGTGCTTGTCGTGTTATTTTTTATTTTATTTTTCTTCGCCGCTTTAAGTACAGCCTTTTCGCTGTTGGAAATAGTCATTGCGGCATTTATAAAAAAAGATGCAAGTAAAAGGCGTCAAGTTAGCTGGATTGTTGCTTTGTTCGTCCTGATAATGGGAATTCCTTCCACCTTGTCGTTTGGCTTAATGAGCGAGTTTTATCTTTTCGGAATGCCGTTTTTTGATCTTATTGATTACACTGTGTCCAATATTCTTATGCCAATTGGCGCACTGTTCATTAGCGTATTTTTATTAGTGAAAGTACCGAAATCGGTCTTGAAGAAAGAATTCCGACAAGGTAGTATGTTTGGACGGAAACTCTTTGTTGTTTGGTATAGTATGATGGTTTTGGTAGTACCAGTTGCCATTACAGTTGTGTTAATAGATCAATTGTTTGGTCTGAATGTACTATCTATTTTAGGTGTTATATTTTAAAGAAAAAAATTCAGCTGTATTAGCTGAATTTTTTTTTAGGAAGGTTTAATTTCACGTTTATGAAAGACGAATAAAGCAATACCGATAAAGAGTAACCAATAACAAAACAGTACAATAGAAGAGAAGAGAGGACTAATTAAGTCAGATAGCGGCATGCCATCGGTTACGTATTGACTTAAATCATTGACAAAAGGCAAGAAGATTGCCCAATCGTAAAAATCTAACAAAATAATGTTTGCCAATAGACCTAAAAATTGACCGGCAATGCTAATAGCGATGGCCATAATATCGCTCGAAAACATAGCTGAAATAGCAAAAGCCAACGTGGCAAGTAAAATGGTCATCGGCATGTTAGAAAGAAATACGAAAATAGATTGAAGCCAATATGCTCGCTCCCGCACTTCTCCATCCATTACATAGAGATGAACGATCTGCTCATTAAAGCCGAAAAACAACGCTCCTATGATAAAAGAAGAAATCCATAGAACAGCAAGAAAGGTAAACGCGTAAATGAGAACTGCTACATATTTTGATAATAGTACTTTTATACGGGACGGTGGACGCACAAGCAATAGTTTGATGGTGCCTTGTTTAAATTCTGAAGAAACAATGGTTGCGGCAATGGCAATAATAAATAAACTAACAAGCATGATAACGCCATTGTTATCCATAATGAACATCCATACATTATCAGAAACAGCGTAAGTTGGAGGAACATCCTGTTCAAGACGATAGTTTGCAAGTAATAGCTGTTCTTCAGCAAAAGGCTCTTCTTCTTTAAACTCTTCATAATAAGTGATATCCGATTGAACGGATTCCCGCCAGTCTGAATCGAAATGAAGATAGGTAGCGGCATTATGCATCAGAATAGCAGTTAGTAAGGTAAGAGCTATAATAAAGATCAGCATAATCCACGTACTTATGCGTGCATTTTGCTTCATAAGTTCATTTTGAATTAGTCCAATCATCGGTTCACACCTTCTTTATTTGTTAAATGAAGAAAGCGATCTTCTAGGCTTTCTTTCGACTGAATTAATTCTTTTACATCAACAGCACTACTTAACTGTCGAATGAATAGAGAAATTTGATGATTATCGAGTAAAAGGCAGACCTTGTTTTCTTTAATGACTGCTTGAGGATCGAAGTTTCTAGCTATGGCTAACGCAGAATTGAGTTGATCTTCTTGAACGAGCACGTCATAAGCAGATTGTTTTTCTTCTTCAGTACCAACAAGAATTTCTTCATGAACCATTTTTCCTTCTTGTATAATCGCAAAGCGATCGCACATTAACTCCATTTCACTCATTAAATGGCTGGAAACGAGAACAGCTAAGCCTTCTTCTTTTGCTAATTTACGCAAGTAGGTGCGTATTAAGCGAATCCCTTCTGGATCAAGACCATTCGTAGGTTCGTCTAGAATGAGTAATTTAGGGCGATGTATAAGTGCTTGTGCGATACCTAAGCGTTGTTTCATTCCTAGTGAGAATGTTTTTACTTTTTTATCAATAACGTTTGTTAACCCAACAAGTTCAAGCAATTCATTGATGCGATCATAGTCAATGGCCCCGTTCATTCTGGCAAAGTGGATCATGTTTTTTCGAGCAGTTAAATGATTGTACATCTCTGGATTCTCAATAATAACACCAACATGTTTTATGGCTTCACTATAAGAGGATCGGATACTATAACCAGATATAAATAAATCACCTTGGGTTAAATCGGATAGACCTACCATCATTCGAATCGTTGTTGTTTTGCCAGCACCGTTAGGCCCTAAAAAGCCAAATACTTCTCCAGCGTTAACGGAAAAGCTAACATCTTGAACAAGTTGTTTGCCCCGAATCGTCTTGCTTACACCTTGAAGTTCAAGTATTGAGTTCACTATCTTACCTGCCTTTCGACTTCATTCAGAGGAACATATATATTTATGTTCATTGTACTATGAACAAATTTGTAAAACTGTATTTAGTGAATTATTCTAGAAAAACTTTAGAAATATAGATGTGCTCTAATGGAACACCTTATTGGGGATAAATGGAAAAAGGGGGTGCCTATCCCGTACTTCCTACGATGTCTCTAAACGTTCTACTTCAGTTCTTTAATCCATAGTGCTACTTGTAAAATAAGCGAATCGTTAAATGTTTTTGGATTGTAGCCAGTTTTATCAACGATGGCATTTAAGCGATATAAAAGTGTATTTCGATGTAAAAAAAGTGCATCTGCTGTTTTTTGAATGTTTAAGTCGTTTTCAAAAAACGTTTTAAGCGTTATTGTATGAGTGTCGTTTAAGTCATGAAGAACGCGATTGGAGAAGCGTTCTCGTAAATCACTGTTCATTTGATGAAGTAATGCTTTGACTTCGAATTGACTAAAAGAAATAAGGGCATTTTCTTTATCCGTCATAGTCAAGGCTAACTCACAGTCCAAATAGGCTTGGTGGAATTGGTTTAATTCTTTGAATGGTAAACTATATGAAAGTGTAAACGTGGTGCGTTGCTTTTGCAAGAATGATTGAAGTGTTTTCATTTGTTTAACCGCATCCTGTTCTTCCATATGGGACACTACGATAAATAAATGATTCAGGCTACTAAATCCGGCAATTGCATGATGGTAACCAAAGAATTGTTCAATCTTATCAATTAATTCTTGTTTTTGAATGGTCAGCTGGTGAAGCTGGATGGTGACTGCCATAAAAGGTGGCAATAGGTTGATTTCGAGCATTTCTAATCCTTTTTGAATGGTTTTATAAGTAGGATTGGGGAGTAATAACTGCTCAATCACCATCTCTTTTGTTCGTTGTTTCCATTCAAGTTGAGAGGTGATAAAGGCTTGCTGGATCATAAGCTCAGTGGTCATTTTAACAAGTTCACCAACTGATTCTAGCTCATCTGGGTCACCAGTTATTCCAATAACACCAATTATGTCTTTATTAAAAAGGATCGGTAGATTTATACCAGGTATTGACCCTTCCCACCGGCTTGCTTGCGTAGGGTAGATGGTTAAACTGTTGCCTGTCGTTAATACTTCAACAGCGCCGCCATGTACAGTATGTAGTCGAGAAGCATCTCGTGAAGCGATAATGAAACCGTCTTTATCCATGATATTAATGTTTCTATCTAAGCGTATTGACGTTTCTTGAACAATTGCATTTGCTATTTCTTTTGTTAACATTAGTATGTCTCCATTCCCCATTAGTCGTTCCTTACAAAAAAATGGTGAAATCTTGCTATTTATTTGTATGGTACCGCTATAGAGTAAAGGGGTCAAGCTATAGATAGCTAAACACAAAACCGAAAACGATCGGTGCTGTTAAAGGCAATTACGTTGTACGATTCACAATCATTGTTGAAGAGAAGAGTGAAGGTAGGGCTAGCATAGCACAAGCTCATGCCTTTCCAGTAAAGAGCTAGAGCATGTTTTTTAATGCTTGAATCCCAAAATAGAGAGCGAGAAGCCAAATGCTTACAGCAGACGCTTTATGGATCCACTTCATATACTTGCCGTGTGTGTCCATTTGCTTCAGATGACTTCCTAAATAAGCTAGCAGCGTAAATGCCATCCATGAAACGAGTATACAAGCAGTAACAAAGCTTAGCCTTTCTACCCCAATTGAATAATGGGAAGCATTTGTTCCTATTACTGCAACGGTGTCTAAAACTGCATGAGGGTTTAACACTGAGATTGATAATGCAATGACAATTTGTTTTTTTGCTGTTAGTGGTTTTTTCTTTTTTTGAACCAACTTCTCATCGTGTTTCCATATGGACCAACCAATGAAAAAGAGGAACAGGACTCCAATAAGGTAAAGCAAAGGTTGTAAAAGTGGAATCGTAAAAACGAGAATGGATAATCCTAATCCTGCAACAATGATTAGAATGGTATCAGCTACTGCTGCGGTTAACACAGCAGGCAAACTCTTTGTAAATGATGATTGCGACGCTCCCTGATTAAAAATAAATAAATTTTGTGGTCCAATAGGAATTATTAATGCACTTGCAAGAATAAAACCATGAAGAAATGCACTTAGCATTCGATCACTCCTTTTCGAAAGTGTATCGAATCATGTATAGTAAAAAAACAACCAATTGGTTGAAAATTAATCCAACCAATTTTGAAGGGGAAAGACATGACTTGGAAACCGAACCGGACAGAAAAACGTACGCTTTTTGACCAGATAAGAGCCTGGATCGTTGAGCAAATAGAGGATGGACACTGGTCTAATGGAATGCGTCTGCCTAGTCAGCGTAAGCTAGCTGAACAATTTGGTGTCAATCGCAGCACCATTATTCAAGTTTTAGACGAGTTGAAAGCAGAAGACGTGATTGAAAGCCGACAAGGTAGTGGTGTGTATGTGAAGCCAAGGGGATGGGATTTTGTATTACGCCAACAGACGCTTGACTGGCACCAACGAATAAAGCAAAGTGCGTACAAAGTAAATGCACAAACAATCCAGCTTATAAACGAGTATGAAGCACTACCTACCACAGTGCGATTAGGGACTGGTGAATTATCTCCTGAACTCATTCCACAAACAGCTTTATTAAAATCGTTTAGCGAGCTCACCTTAACGAATCAAGAACTGGGCTATTCTGAACCCTTGGGAAGCCTTCATTTGCGAAACACTTTGACGAGTTATTTAGAGCGTCGAGGAATCGTGACAAAACCTAATAATATTTTGATTGTTTCTGGTGCGGTACAAGCGTTGCAATTATTATCTTTAGGTTTGTTAGAGACTGGTACATCGATAACAACAGAAGCTGCCTCCTATATACACTCAATTCCTTCTATACCAAGCGTCTCTTTTCAAGCAAGTAATAAGAAAACGATGTATTATACAATTCCGACGCTCTCCAATCCAACAGGGAAAATCCTTACTTTAGAGGAACGTAAACGGCTAGTAGAGCGTTGTAGTGTAAATCATATGCCAGTGGTTGAAGATGACGTTTACAGCGAATTAACGTTTGACGGGGCGCCACCTGCTCTAAAATCGTTTGATCGAGCTGGACAAGTTCTTTACATTGGAAGTGTGTCTAAATGTATTAGCCCAGGCATACGAGTTGGCTGGCTAGTCGGTCCAGAATCGGTCGTACGCTATTTAGCCGACTTAAAAATGCAGCTAGATTATGGAACAAGTGCGATTTCCCAACAGCTAGTTGCTCAGTGGCTTAATTCTAGCTATTTTTATGAGCACATATACAATTTACGAGCTTCATTAAAAAAGCGGGCGGACTTCACTGAAGCGATTTTACAAAAAACAGTAGGTGATATTGCCGAGTGGGAATCGTCTAAAGGCGGTTTTTATATTTGGTTAAGGATCAAACAACCTGTTGTCACAAAATCTCTGTTTTTAGCACTATTAAAACAAAACATACTGATTAATCCAGGGTATATATATAAGCCAAATGACTATCACTATGTCAGGGTATCGTATGCATATTGTACATTAGACGAACTTAAACGAGGGTTAATTATGTTAGCAAACGAAGTGAAAAAGCGATTCATCTAATTTTGGGATAGAAAGCAAAGGCTATTGGCTGTAACAAGTTAGATTAAAAACAAGAAATAAGGCTACACTAAAAGATATCAATATAGTAGAAGAATATGATTTCGCTACAAACCCTTTCTAGTCATCCATTTGTTTTTCGTGCAAGTAAACCCTTATTTAATAGCAAAAGGATCATGGAAAGGCGTATACGTTAAGCGATACGACACGATTTTTTGGAGGTGAGCTCTCGTCTAGAGGGGCTTTCTTGGATATATCTACAGTCATTAACCTTTTAGGTGTAGCGCTATTAATCATTCTTACAGCTTTTTTTGTAGCATCAGAATTTGCGATTGTAAAAGTAAGAAGTACTCAATTAGAGCCTCATATTGAAGGTGGAAGTAAGCGTGCTCTTGCCGCAAAGAAAGTTACGAGTAATTTAGATGAATATTTATCTGCCTGTCAATTAGGGATAACCATTACAGCTCTTGGAATCGGACGCTTAGCAGAACCAACCTTCGAAAGGATGCTTCATCCGATTATCGGAGAATTGTCGACGAATGAAGCGTTCGTTACAACGTTATCCATCTTTGTTTCCTTTACATTTGCTACATTTCTTCACGTTGTAATTGGTGAGCTAGCGCCAAAAACCATTGCTATTCAAAAAGCTGAGCAAGTGACACTTTTTATCGGCCAACCACTCGTTTGGTTTTATCGATTGCTATATCCATTTATTTGGGTACTGAACGGGTCAGCTCGATTACTTATCAAAGTATTAGGATTTAAGCCGATGAGTGAACATGAAGTACATCACTCAGAAGAAGAGCTTCGCCTCATTCTTTCAGATAGTTTAAAAAGTGGTGAGATTAATCAATCAGAATTTAACTATGTCAGTAAGGTGTTCGAGTTTGATGAACGAATAGCAAAAGAAATTATGGTACCACGCACAGAAATGGTGACGATCTCTCTTGATTATACCGATGAAGACATTCTGTCGTTAATAAAAAACCATAGCTTCACACGATATCCAGTTATAAGCGAAGACAAGGATTCAATTGTAGGTGTACTGAACGTGCGTGATTTTCTATCGTCTCTTCTTTCAAAAGAAGAAAAAAATCAGCTTGGAGAGATTGTTTATCCGGTTATTACGGTATTTGAAACGGTGCGTATCCGCGATATCTTAATTGAAATGCAACAAAAACATATTCATATGGCTATTTTATTCGATGAATATGGTGGTACAGCAGGTCTAGTGACCCTCGAAGACATTCTTGAAGAGATTGTTGGTGACATTCGGGATGAATATGATGTAGATGAGCCAAACGTCATTGAAGAAATAGAACCAAACCATTACCGAATTCAAGGTCAAACGCCAATCCACGATGTGAACCAAGAGCTTGCACTCGATTTAGAGTCAAATGACGCAGAAACAATCGCAGGCTGGTTGTATGAACAACAGTACGATTTAGCAGAAGGAGACGAAATTCCCTACAACGGCTATACGTTTATTATTCGGCATTTGAATGGCAATCAGCTTCACGAAGTGGATATTTTAAAGACATAGCATTAACAGGTAAGATAAATATGTCTTCATGTGTGACGCTATCCACGTAGTATATGAACAGAGCAAGTAGAGTGCGCTAGAAATAGAATGCGATATTATTTCTAGCGGTGAATTCGATTGGATACCAAACGAAGGGACGGAAGGGTATAAACGTTAAAAAGTTTCCTTAGCGCAATAGTTTTGTTTACAGGAAATATTAAGTCGTGTATACTGAATGTATTCTCCCTTCAAGAGATAAACTGACAAAACAAGCCGCTGACACCAGAAGTGTTGACGGCTTGTTTTATTTTATGGTGTAGATAAGCAATCACAAAAATAAACGTTCATGTAAACAACATGAACGTTTATAATTTCACTTACCATATTAAATGATAAAAAATCAAACAAATAACGAAACAACTTTTCCTTTGTTCACATCAATTAAACCAAAGTCCGTTATTTTTAGCGCTGGACTAACAGGAAGAGAGAGGGTGGACACCGACATGATTGGATTGTAATGTTTATAACCTAAAGCCTTCATAGCTTCTACAAGTTGTTTTACATTTCGTCCAACTTCTTCAAGAGGGGCTTCAGACAAAATGCCACCAACTGGAAGGGGGAGAAACGCTTTTACATCATTATTATGGGTAACGCAAAAGCCACCTTGTGCTTCAATAACCATGTTAGCTGCTTTCACCATATCTGCTACGTTTGTTCCAATGACAAGTAAGTTATGGTTATCATGAGAATAGGTTGTCGCAATGGCACCTTCTTGAATAATATCACCAGCTATAAGACCATGAGCCCGATTACCTGTTTTTTTGTGGCGTTCAAATGTTGCAATCAGACGACAATCTGATCTTTCCCACTCAAGCATACCGTCTTGAACAGAAAGTGGGACATGAGTTTCTTTGGTGAATGTGGAGCCATCCTTTACATTCATAACTCGAACTAGTTGTTCTCCTGACGTGTTTTCCGCTTTAATGATAAAATCTTCAGCAGTTAAATGAGGCAAATGAACACTCTTATAAAAATGTGCTGGGAATTGATCAGGACGGACTTTTTGATTTTCTTTTAAGAGAGCATCAAACACACAAACACCATTTTTATAAACAGCTGAGAAGGAAAAGTAGCTGTTTTCGTCAACGATGGCAAAGTCAGCGATTTTTCCAACCGCAATGGCGCCACGGTCAATCATATTCATTCGCTTTGCTGGCGTGGCAGTACAAGCATATATCACATCTTCATAGCGCATACCTGCTTTTACTGCTTTTTCCGCTAGGATATTTAGATGGCCTTTTTCAAACAAGACATCTGTCATAATATCATCGGTAACAAAACAAAAATGTTCACTTATATCGTGAGTCTTTACATAGTCAAGCACGTCATCGGTCATGGATTTTTCTTGTATTTGAACGAACATACCAGCTTCTATTCGTGCTTGCATTCCATCAACCGTTTGATGAGTATGGTCGGAGCCAATGCCTGAAAGTAAAATTTGATCAAGATCAAGACCGGTCAATTTCGGAACGTGGCCTTCAATTGGCAAGGATGGATAGTGTTTACGAAAGTGGTTTAGCACTTGGTTTGTTTTTGAATCTTGGTCATGAAGGACATCGACAAAATTCATTATTTCACCGAGGCACTGAATTTGCTCTGTAGCCATTAATTCATCCATTTCTTTAATGCCAATTTCTCCGCCTGTTGTTTCGAGTGATGTAGCAGGAACAGAGCTTGGTATGGCATATAACATATCGACAGTGCAGTAATCACTCGCTTGGATCATTGCTCGGACACCTTCGATACCGAAAACATTCGCCATTTCATGAGGTTCGGGAACGATTGTTGTTACACCGTTTTGTAGTAAAGCGTATGAAAAGGTTTCTGGTGTAACCATAGAACTTTCAATATGAAGATGAATATCAATTAATCCGGGTATAATAGATCTTTTCTTTGCATCGATTATCGTTTTGGCAGTGAGCTTCTTTAGCTCATCTTTTGAACCAATGGCAACGAACCGTCCTCCATCAATCGCAAAATCAACTTCACGAAATTGCTTCGTATAAGTATTGTAAACCTTGGCATTCGTGACAATGGTTTCAATGTGCATATTCTTTCACCGCTTCCTTATTCAACTACGACAATTTTGTTTTCTGGAAAATAGAGTGTAACGTTTCTTCCAATCTCAAGTGGCTGTCCAATTTCGGCATTCACTGTAAATGTGCCGAGTGCTGTCTCAACAGTACATTGGTAACTTCTTCCTAAAAACGTACAAACCTTAATATTACCAGGGACATAGTTGACTTGCTCAGGTGGAGCCGGTTCAAGCAGTAATTCAAGGTCATCTGGACGTATTGCGCCTGTCATACCAGCTTCGCTATGTTCATGTTTTGTTACATGAAATGAATGACTCCCAGCAGTTAAGAGAAGCTTGCTACCTAGATCCGAACGATTAGAAAAGTGAATGAAATTCTTAAAGCCAATAAATTCAGCAACAAACTGGGTTTTGGGAAAACGATAAATATGAGCTGGTGTATGCAATTGTTCAATAACGCCGTTGTTCATAATGGCAACTTGATCGGATATTGAAAAACATTCTTCTTGATCATGAGACACGTAAACGGTTGTAATTCCTAACTCTTGTTGAATTCGTCTAATTTCAACACGCATGCTTTCTCGTAAATTCGCATCTAAATTGCTGAGTGGTTCATCAAATAATAACAAATCAGGCTCAATAACAAGGGCGCGGGCGATTGCAACACGTTGTCTTTGACCACCAGATAATTCTTTAGGAAAACGGTATTCAAAACCGATTAAGTTAACAACTTCAAGAACTTGTTTCACACGTTTTTCGATCTCTTGTTTTGATTGTTTGCGTAATTTTAACCCAAAGGCGATGTTATCAAAAACGGATAAGTGGGGAAATAGTGCGTAATTTTGAAAGACGAATCCAAAATTACGTTTGGAGACAGGTACTTTTGTATAATCTTGATCTTTAAAAGTAAATCTACCTGAATTTGCTTCAATAAAACCTGCAATAAGACGCAGTGTCGTTGTTTTACCGCAACCACTTGGACCTAGCAACGAAATGAGCTGGCCTTTTTCAATTGAAAGCTCAAAGTCTTTTAGAATCGGTTGTTTCTGATACGCAACTGTAATTTGATCTAATGATAATAAAGTCATTGTGCATCCTCCATCGTTTAAACTTAGCGTTTTGTAAAGTGAGACAATCCAACTAACCGTTCAATTAAAAACATAAAGACAGCAGTAAAGATCATTAACAGCACAGAAATAGCTGCTACTGTTGGATCGAAATAATGTTCAACATAGGTCAGCATTTGGATAGGCAAGGTACTAAGCCCTGGACCTGTTAGAAATACGGAAATATCGACGTTGTTAAACGATTCAAGGAACGCAATTAATACGCCGGCTATTATACCTGATTTGATGTTAGGAATAATGACACGAAAAAAAGCGCCTATTCGACTTGAGCCCAAATTCATTGCAGCTTCCTCAATCGAAAAATCAAAATTTGCCATGCTGGAGGCAATAACCCGAATAATAAAAGGAAGCATTAAAATGGTATGTCCAATAAAGAGAGCTGCTTCAAGAGGTAAGCTGTAGCTTACAATTAAGTAACGTAAAAAGGTAAAACCTAAAACCGTTCCCGGTATTAAAATAGGTGAGACAAAAATGGCATTTAATAGTCCTTTACCACGGAAATCAAAACGGCTAAGGGCATAGGCAGCAGGAATACCTAATAGTAACGCGCAAAGGTTGCCAAGAAAGCTAATGAACATGGATAGTTTAAACGTATCCATAAACGCAGACACCGTAAAAATGTTCCGGTACCATTCAAGGGAGAAACCAGTCGGTGGAAATTGCAATACACTAGTTGGTTCAAACGATGCGACAAAAATAATCGCAAGGGGACCAAGCAAGAACAGAAAGATAATAAGAGTAATGAGTCCGAGAGCAAAATGATTCTGTTGATTCATTTTAAGATCCTCCTGGGTTAAGCTTAGTTGCAAGTTTTTGAAAGATCCCTGTAATAAAGAATGTCAGGACAATCATAATGGTCGCAATCATGGCGGCCGTATTCCAGTCATTCAAAGTGATGGCATTTTGATAAAGGAAGGTGGAAATGACACGCTGCTGACCACCAAGAAGTGCTGGTGTTGTATATGCTGTAAAACTACCCACAAACACGAGCGTGCTTCCTATTAATAACCCCGGCATACAAAGAGGGAACATTACTTTTAAAAAGGCTGTTGTTTTAGAGGCGCCTAAACTCTCAGCGGCTCGTATATAATCCGTATCAATGTTTTCCATCACACCAACGAGGGTGACAATCATTAGCGGCAAAAATAAATGAACTAAGCCGATTGCAACTGCGACAGGTGTATAAAGAATGGTTAATGGCTCTTGGATCATACCAAGAGACTGTAGAAAATCATTTAGTAGTCCATTTCTGCCTAAAATAATCATCCAGCTAAAAGAGCGTACAATTGGACTAACAAGTAATGGAAAGATTGCGAGCATTAGTAGAAGGGCTTTTTTTGATCCTTTTACTTTAGAAATATAGTAAGCTACTGGGAACGCAAGCACGATACAACAGAACGTCGTTAATAAAGCAACATAAAGTGTCGTCCATAAAATGTCTAAGAAATATGCGTCTGTTAAAAAATTCAAATAGCCTGATACTGAAAAGCTTCCACCCTCAACAAAAGTAGAACTTATTGTAAGAACAAGTGGAACAAGCATAAAAATCGCTAAAAATAATAGTCCTGGAAGAAGCAAAAGATAACGTCCAGATTGTTTCAATATAGCCACCTCTTTGTCAAAACGGTTTAATGTAAATGGTGTTGAATGGTTGTTAAAAAGTACGAAATAAATGCGTCTACATCTACCTTTAATGCTATGTGAACGTTCGGTTTTTCCTGCAGACGATCTTGTAAGTCACAAATCGTCTGACCATCACACAACCGACTTGACGTTTCAATATCTGTATAAAGCAACTGGGTTTCACAAAGATCCGGTCGAATGGCGTACGCGACGGCAAGTGGATCATGAAGTGCACAGGCTGCTACACCATTTCGCTGTTCATATCGTTTGATATAATGCGCAGTAGATGTTTTTACAAAATGTTTCACGTTTGATGTCTGAAGTGAATCGATGTGAGCATTCGTAAGCAATGCTTGTCGTGTAACATCTAGACCGATTTGCGTTAAAGATGGAAAGCCTGCTTGAAGGACAATGCGAGCTGCTTCTGGATCAACATACATGTTGTATTCAGAAGCAGGGGTGATATTGCCATACGTAAACGCTGCTCCACCCATGTACACTACTTTTTGTAAGAGTTGCGGTAGATCAGGACATTTTTTGACTGCTAGCGCTAAGTTTGTTAAAGGGCCAGTCATGACAAAAGTGACTTCTCCAGGATAGCGACGTGCTTGTTCAATCATGAAGTCAGGTGCAAAGCCAGGACTTGGCAAAGTGCTAGGCTCAACATCTTGTAGCGCACCACCAAGTCCATTTTCGCCATGCACAGACTTTTCGAAGTGGGGAGGACGTAAAAGGGGCGTTTCCGCTCCTTTTACAACCGGGCATGAATGTTCAATCAATGCAAGGACGTTTAATGTATTCGTTGTCGCTTGTTGGAGCGAAACGTTACCATTTACTGTTGTAATTCCGAGCAGTTCAGTGTCTTTATCATTTGCAGCGAGTAGGATTCCAAGAGCATCATCAATGCCTGTATCTACATCAAGTAAAAGTTTTTGTTTCATGAAAAAGTCTCCTTAATTCGCAATTTCTCTATTCCAACGATCGATCCACTGAGCCGATTGTTCATTGACAAATTCCATATCAAGTAGTTTTAATTCATTAATAGTGTCTTCTCCATACGTAATACCTTCAGCTTCTTCCGAAGAGAGCTCAACTAGTTTATTAACAGGGGAATCGATTTTTGCTTTTGCTGAAGCTTCTTGCACCTCTTTACTTAAATGCCAATTAATAAATTCTTCTGCAAGTTCTTTATTGTTACTTCCTTCAACAACATTTACTGTGTTCAACACTGCATAAGCGCCTTCAGATGGTGTAACAAACTCCGTTCCTGGAATCGCTGCAAGTAAATCTTTTAAATACATTTCCATAAAAGGACCCGCCACAATCTCTCCTTGTGAAAACATATTCACGAAATCTGATGTTCGATCATATTCTTTCACAACATTTCCTTTAAGTGTATTTAATTGATCAAAAGCCGCATCTTCATTAAACGTTTCTTCTCCAGCAACGATAGAGGCCGCATCTAAAAACATTGGTCCAGTAGTTGCTGTAATATTTGGTAATGTTATATTGTTCGCCAATGCTTCATCCCATAAATCAGACCAACTTGTGATCGGTGATTCCACTTCATCAGGGTTATAGGCAATACCAAATTGTCCGACGGTATACGCTGGACCATATTCTTCACCAAGAGGAGCTTGAGCTAGATCATAAAGATCTTCAATAGCAGGGATTCGGCTACGGTCAATGTTTGCAAAAAGGCCTTCATCAATCCCTTGTTGTGCGTAATAATCAGATAGGTAAATGACATCAATAGTGGCTGTGCCTTGTCGGATGCGATTTAATCGCTCTGCATTGTTTCCAATATCTACAACAATGTTTACGTTGTGCTCTTCTTCAAATGGTGCATATACTTCTTCATTAAAGAAATCTTCCGCGAATCCCCACGTTGAAATGACTAAATCTGTAGGTGCCTCGCTTGGGTCAGATCCTGATTGGCCACATCCTACTAAAGCCGTAATAGCCGCCATACTTAAAGTGACAGTGATACTTTTTTTCATCATTTGTTCCTCCAATGGTTTTGTTTTATCAATGAAAAAAGGAAGACACACCTGTAGTAGCGTTATCGCTCAATCTACAGACGCATCTTCCTAGTGTAAACACGCAGAAAAGCAGTCATTCATCTTCGTTTAGATCTCAAACCAGAACATGTCCAATTTGTACATCTAATCCAATATAGGGTGATGAAACAGGATATTCGTTACAGCCCATTGTGTATGAGCATCGTAATCCCGTAAAACCACATCAATAGCTTCCGGGAAATGATTATCAAGCTGTTCGGTAAGTTTTCGCTTATAAAGAAGAGAAAGATGAAAATCAACCTCTAATTTTAAAGAAGGAACTTCACCAGCAAGTGCCATCGAACGGATTGCACGCTTATGTTTTGCTTGAATGGTAACCATTTGATTCGCAACGGTTACTTTTAGAAGCGTCGTACCAACGCCAAACAACTCTCTTGATACATCATTATAAAGCTGAGCAAGAAGTTTCTTTGCATCATTACTAGCTAAATTCATCGCATCACCTTTATATGAAATCTTGTTGTATGGTTATTGTACATAAGATTATCCCGTTATGCAACATGAATGTTCGGTTATGAGTTATTTTTTTTTAATTAAGCTAATGATTCATCTTTTAACACGTAAAAAAGCGAACATTAACGAAAGTGATCTGTGGATATTTTGCTGGAATTTTGTATACATTATAATGTTATTTACTTTGCAGAATCTTTTCTTTATACTGACTAGTAGATTGGTTTTTTACATACACGCACAGCAGTTGAGGGGAGTGAATAATGAAACAGATAATCCGCAAAGCGAGGTTTGTTACCGGTAAACCAAAAGATATAGTAATCGAGAATGGGAAATTTATGGCGATTGTTGATGAGTATGCTGGTGAAGGAGAAGAGGTATCTTTCGAGGAAGATGTGTACATGTCAAGCGGTTGGATAGACCTTCATACCCATGCGTTTCCGGGTTTTCCACCCTATTGTGCAGAGCCTGACGAGATAGGGTATAAAACCGGCGTTACAACTGTAGTGGATGCTGGGACATGTGGATCTGATCAGATCGATTCATTCTATAGACTTGCAACGAAAAGCATGACGAGGATCTTTGCTTTTTTAAACATCTCGAGTGTCGGTTTATCTAGGATGGATGAGTTGAGTGATTTGTCTTTTATTTCAGCACCTGCCATTGAACACGCTTTGGAAAGCTACCCAAGCTTTATTGTTGGACTGAAAGCACGCATGAGCGCCAGTGTAGTTGGGACGAATGATATTCAACCACTTCTGCTAGCAAAAGCGGTTCAACAACAGAAGCCGTTGATGGTACATATTGGTAGTGCTCCGCCAAACATTGCTTCAATCCTCAATGAATTGAAGCAAGGAGATATTATCACCCATTGTTATAACGGAAAAGCAAATAACTTATTTAGGGAGGACGGAAAACCGCTCCTCTCTTTGCAAGAAGCAAGGGAGCGAGGAGTAGCGCTTGATGTTGGGCATGGTACAGAAAGTTTCTCTTTCGAAGTGGCAGAACAAGCGTTAAAGGAACATGTACATTTTGACACCATTAGTACAGATATTTACGAACGAAACCAACGGCATGGCCCTGTTTACGATATGGCGAGTACGCTAACAAAGTGCTTAGCGTTAGGCTGTTCTTTGGAAACAGTCATTCAAGCAGTGACAGAAGCTCCTGCGCGCTTAATTGGTCGAACTGATATTGGAACCATAAAAGTTGGTGCAAACGCGGACCTCACGCTATTTAAACTAGAGCACGGCCGTTCCTATTCATGGATTGATTCACACGGCGCTGTACGCCAAACAACCTATCGTATAAAGCCATTAGCCGTTTATATAGGGGGGACATACATTGAACTTTGAACAACGTTTGAAGAAGGCAGTGAATGCAAGTGGTCGAATGACGATTTTAGGTGTGTCTACACTCTCTAACCAAGTAGTTGAAGCGATGAGCTATGGCGGCAAGCATTACTTTGAAATGGCAGACTTATATGAACAATCAGGGAAAATGATTGCCGGTTATTGTCGTACTGAAGATGCGATGATAACAAATTCTGCATCAGCAGCGATAACCCTTGCCATTGCAGGTCTTATTACAAAAGAAAATCGTTATGCGGTTGAGCACCTTCATAAAGTTGCTTCTGAACGAAAGAGTGAAGTCATTTTAATGAAAGGTCATAATGTGGATTATGGTGCACCGATTGAGACAATGATTTCATTAGCCGGTGCGGAAGTAAAAGAAGTGGGTTATGCAAATGGGTGTCGAGCATCTCTTATAGAACAAGCTATAACAGAGCGAACCGTTGCCGTTTTGTTCGTACAATCGCATCACTGTGTTCAGAAAAATATGCCAACAATTAGCGAGGTCCAGCAAGTATGCATTCAGAATCAAATTCCATTTCTTGTCGATGCTGCGGCAGAAGATGGCATTGATCAATTTGCGGATCGTTGCGATCTTGTCGTTTTTAGCGGATCAAAAGCAATTGAAGGGCCATCGTGCGGTATCCTAGCTGGTAAAGAACCTTTTCTTTCATATGCCAAACAACATCGCTCGTTTATTGGGCGAGCAATGAAGGTGGGGAAGGAAACGGTATTCGGATTATTAGCAGCACTAGAAGCATATGGTACAAACACGATGTCAATCGAGATACAACGTGACGTTTTACAAGAGTTACATTCGTTTGATTCTTTACCAGGTGTTAGCGTCCAATTTATTGATGATCCCTCTGGTCGGCCAATAACGAGACTACGATTGTTTATTAATCCAACAAAAGCTAAGTTAAGTGCGTTAGAACTTGTCGATGCTTTAAAAACAGGTCCAATCCCAATTTATACAAGGGATTATCATGCGAATGAAGGTCATATTGATTTGGATCCACGTCCTTTACTGCATGGAGATACAGACATCATTCGAGATCGTATAAATACGCTATTGGGGGAGTAATTATGTCTAATTTTTACCGAGATCGGGTTTGTTTGAATGTATTAGCAAGTGATATAGAGAACGCAGAGGCGTGTTATCATGCCGCTAAAGGTTACGTATTGATAGGCGTTTTATCGAAAAACTACTCTTCTGTTAAAGAAGCGGTGCAAGACCTTGTTCGATATGGAGATATTCTTGATAATGCTGTTTCCGTCGGACTAGGTGCTGGTGACCCTCACCAATGGAAAGTTGTTGCCGATATAGTGCGTTCTTTTAAGCCAAAACATGTGAATCAAGTGTTTACTGGCGTGGGCTATACGCGATCGGCTTTAGACAATGAAACAACGATGCTAAACGGATTAGTCTCACCAAGTGGAACGCCTGGTCTGGTTCATGTATCCACTGGTCCATTAAGTGCACAAGCGACGCCAGCCATAATACCAATCGAGACGGCAATCACAATGCTTCAAGATATGGGTGCCCAATCGGTTAAATTTTTTCCAATGAACGGTTTAGAGACCATTGAAGAGTATAAAGCTGTGGCGAGAGCTTGTGCAGAAGCATCATTTGCTTTAGAGCCTACTGGCGGGATTGATTTAACAAATGTGGAGGAGCTGATTCGTATCGCTCTTGATGCCGGGGTAAAGAAAGTGATTCCACATGTGTATTCGTCTATTATTGATTCTCAGACTAACCAAACAAATGTGGCGCACGTTGAAACGCTCTATGAAAAGATGAAACAAGTAGTAGATACGTTTTATGAGAGGACGGTATAGATTGAAAGCGAAAATACTTGCTTTTGGAGAAGTGATGATGCGGTTAGAAGCACCAAATTATCGAACGGTAGCGCAGACAAGAAGCTTGGACTTTGCTTTTTCAGGAACGAGTGTCAATGTATTAAGCGGGTTAAGCCATCTTGGTTACCAAACTGAATTGATGACCACCTTGCCAGATAATAGTCTTGGCTACGCAGCAGCATCGTACATTCGTTCACTAGGTGTAGGCACTAGTGCGGTTTCGTTCGATGGTGATTACATTGGGATGTATGTGCTTGAGAAAGGCTTTGGTACTAGAATCTCTGAAGTGACGTACAGCAATCGTTCAGAAAGCGCTTTTTGTCAATCACTAGAGTCTCACTATTCCATTGAGTACTTACGCTCAGGGACACATATTCATTTTTGTGGCATTAGTCTCGCGATAAATGAACAAATTCGAGAGGTAACGCTACATGTCGCAGAAAAAGCGAAGGCTCTTGGCTTAACATTGTCCTTCGATTGTAACTTTCGCCCGAAGCTATGGAAAGGCGGTTACGAGGAAGCACGGCCAGTGTATGAACGAATGCTATCATTAGCAGATTACGTCTCAATGACTGAAAAGGATGCGATGTCCATACTTGGCATGGAGACAGGTGCCACTCAGCGAAAAGATCAAGTGGAAGCTTTATTACCAAAAGTAGCACAAACCTATTCGATAGCTGCTATTGCCGGTACACTTCGTGAAACAAATGCTTCTGCTCCTACGATACAAGGTTTTCTAGTTCAAGAGGGGCGGGTAGACTTTTCAACAGAACACTCCGTTGACATACTGGATCGTATAGGCAGTGGGGATGGATTTTTTAGTGGTTTTTTAGCTGCTATGTACGAGGGGAAATCTTCCAAGGACATAATCGAATGGGCAACTGCTGCTGGTGTGCTTGCACATACAACGTACGGAGATTCCCCGATTACAACACGATCTGCAATAGAGAAATGTCGACAGAATCAACAGGTTGACGTAGAAAGGTAGTGACCATGAAGCTAGTTAAGAAAAAAGGACCATTGTATGCACAAGTAAAAGAGATTTTAAAAGAACGCATTCAAGATGGTATCTATCCAGTACGAACTTTAATGCCGTCAGAGTCTTTTTTAGAGGAAGAATTTCAAGTAAGTAAAATTACTGTTCGAAAAGCTATGGAGCAACTTGCACAAGAAGGATATGTACAGAAGCAAAGTGGGGTTGGTACCACGGTTCTTGATAATCGAGCATTTATAAAACTTTCGACTGGTCAGCCTTTTTCTGCTTATTTGAAACAAGAAGGAAAACAAATCAAAAAAGACGTTATCGGAATTACCGTTGTTGAGCCACCATTGGAATTGGCGCACATGAAAGGGCAGTTTCGCCGTATTCAACGGCTTTACTATTTGGATAACAAACCATATATTGTGTTTGTTCACTACATTCCCGTTTCTTTTACACTCCCAGATGTAGCTGCTGAATACGAAGGATCTTTATATACCTTGTTAAGAGGGGTGGGGGTTTCATTTAATCGGTTCCAAGACACATTTGGGGTTGGTATAGCAAGTGAAGACGTTTACAGCTCTTTAGGTATAAACGAGACACCTTTACTGAAAAGGACTCGCCATACCTATGACTTAGACGAGCAACTCGTAGAATATTCTATTGCTTATTATCATACTGAAATGCAAGAGTACGTAATGGATCTTCATCTATAAAAGCATCTTTCTTACATTACCATCATAAAAAACTGCGCTCATTACCAAATTGTAGAATGGGCGCAGTTTTCTGTTTAACTTGCTTTTTGTTGTTTTTCTTCTATTTTTTCTTGTTTTCGAACTTCTCTAAATTTCTTCGTTTCACTAACGATGACACCTGATAAGAAGAGAAGCCCAATTAAGTTTGGAATGGCCATTAAGCCATTGAAGATATCAGCAATATTCCAGACAATGTCTGATTTTGTCCCAGCTCCAACAAAAACAATGGCTACGAATACCGCTTTATAGATAATGGTATTTTTGTCACCGAACAAGTAGCCAAAACACTTCTCCCCATAGTATGACCAACCAATAATCGTGGAGTACGCGAACAAGAGAATGGCAAACACCACAATATAATTACCGTACCCTGGAAGGAAATACTCAAACGCCTGACCGGTTAATAGACTTTGGACATTACCGATCTCATCATCTGGAACACCAACATATAGCTGGCTCATGACAATTGTTAGTCCAGTAATGGTACAAACAATCATGGTATCAAGAAACGTTCCTGTCATAGATACGAGCGCTTGCCGACCTGGGTAATCTGTTTTGGCAGCGGCAGCGGCGATTGGAGCAGAACCTAAACCAGCTTCATTGGAAAACACACCACGAGCAATCCCGTAACGAATAGCAAGACCAATGGTACCACCAAGTGCAGCATCAGTGTTAAAAGCAGCTTCAAAAATAATAGCAAATGCTTGAGGTACTAACGTAATATTGGTTACGATAATAATTAATCCACCTAAAATGTAAAATAAAGCCATAAACGGTACAAAAATAGCGGTTACTCGACCGATTCCTTTAATACCGCCTAAGAGTACAAGGGCTGTAACTAACATAAGCACAAATCCAGTAATCCAAGGGTTAATACCGAAATTATCCGCTAATGAATTGGATACGGTATTTGATTGAGTCATATTTCCAATCCCGAATGAAGCAAGAAATCCAAATAGTGCAAAAAGAACGGCTAGCCACTTCCAGCCCAACCCTTTCTCTATGTAGTACATTGGACCACCAGAAATTTCACCTTTATGATTGACAACTCGATATTTCACAGCAAGAATGGCTTCACCGTATTTCGTTGCCATTCCGAAAAAGGCTGCGACCCACATCCAAAATAGTGCGCCAATCCCACCTAATAAGATCGCTGATGCGACCCCAGTCATATTCCCGATTCCGAGCGTAGCCGCCATCGCTGTCATTAATGATTGAAAGTGAGAAATATCTCCTTTATCTCGACTATCTTTTTTACTTCGACTAAACGTTAATTTCAATGCATAAGGTAAATCTCTTACTTGTAAAAAACCTAAACGAATCGTTAGAAAGATACCTGTACCGACAATCAAAAGCAAAGTCGCAGGACCCCAAACAATATTATTAATGCTTTCTACAATCGCAGCAAAACTCACAAACATCCCCCATTTCTTTCCTCTATAGGATAGTATAAATAGAATATACATAGTTTAGTGAACTTTTGTACGAAAGTCTATCACAAAATTTTCAGGAAATGTAAAAAACATTAGACAATCCGTTTATCTAAGGTCTTTACAGTAATTATTTTTTTCCTATTAAATGAACACTTTAAGCAGAAAATCTAAGTCTATTAGTATCGCATCACAAGTTAGAAGAGCTAACCTTTGAAAATAAAACCTTGACGAAATGAGTCGTATTTTGTAATAATAAAGCTAATTTAATGATGGTACCTTTAAACCAGTCCAGAGAGGCTGACAAGGACAGCGGATGTGCGTTCCCATTATGGGGACGTATAAGTTCGTCGAAGCGTTTTAAGCATAGGCGCTTTCACGACCAAAAAGGCTAATTGTCAGTTACGTGACAATTAGCCTTTTTTTCTGCTTTGGTATCAGAAAACTTGGAGGTTAGAACAATGGAAAAGCAAGATCAAGAGTTTTCATGGCAAGAGGTTCCAAAGACAGAGCGGAAGCATTTTCTTAAAACATTGGCTGTCATGCTAGGTTTCACGTTTTTTTCGGCAAGTATGTTGGCAGGTGGACAACTTGGCATCAGCTTGACCTTCTCCCAGTTTATCGTAGTCGTATTAGGTGGAAATTTATTACTTGGATTATATACAGGCGCGCTTGCATACATCGCTGCTAAAACAGGCCTTTCCACCCACTTATTAGCAAAACATGCATTTGGTGAAAAAGGGTCTTACTTGCCGTCGTTTCTCTTAGCCTTTACCCAAGTAGGGTGGTTTGGTGTTGGCGTTGCCATGTTCGCAGTTCCTGTAGCCCAGGCGATGAATTGGAACGTCTACGTACTTATTTTTACATTTGGCTTAGCGATGACGGCTTCAGCGATTTTCGGGATAAAAGCACTTGTTGTCTTAGGCTTTGTAGCGGTACCTGCAATTGCAATTCTAGGGGGCTATTCAGTTACACAAGGTGTTCAAGATGCTGGAGGTGTGCAAACATTGTTTGCCTATGAACCTACAGCAACAATGGCCATTTCAGCTGCATTGGCGATTTGTATCGGTTCTTTTATAAGTGGAGGGACGTTAACACCAGACTTTGCTCGCTTTGCTAAAACAGCCAAGCAAGCCGTTAGCGCTACAACGATTGCGTTTTTTCTAGGGAACTCACTTATGTTTTTATTTGGTGCAGTTGGCGCAATGGTATATGGTCTTGCAGAGGTATCTGAAGTCATGTTTTTACAAGGGTTAATGATTCCAGCCATACTTGTACTAGGTTTAAATATTTGGACGACGAATGATAACGCCTTGTATGCATCTGGGTTAGGGTTTGCCCATATAACGAAACTGCCGAAAAAATTCTTTGTTATTTTGAATGGTGTTATTGGAACAGTGTTGGCTATGTGGATGTACAACAATTTCGTTGGCTTTCTCACCATTCTTGGAGTGGCTATTCCATCCATTGGTGCAATTTTAATAGCCGATTACTTCTTTATTCATAAGCGACATTACCCAAAACTTGCTGAGATGAAAGTGAGAGCTGTTAATTGGATTGCCATTGTTTCTTGGGCAATAGGTGTCACCATTGCCCAGCTAGCCCCTGGCATTATCCCTTTAAACGCGTTAATTGGTACAATGATTGTATACATCGTTTGTACAACTGTAATGAACACAGTAAAAAAGAAAAAGGAACTGGTGATGACACATGATTATTCAAAACGCAACATTGCGCAATAGAAGTGGACGCTGGCAAATTGACATTCAAGATGGGAAATTTCATCGAATTACTCAAGAGCCAATCCAAGTAGAAAACAGAGAGGTTCTTGATGTTGCTGGTTCGCTTATCTTACCACCATTTATTGAGCCGCACATTCATTTAGACACAACAATGACAGCGGGTGAACCTGCTTGGAATGTTAGCGGAACGTTGTTTGAAGGGATTCAACGTTGGTCAGAGCGGAAGGAGTCTCTCACTCATGAAGATGTGAAAGAGCGTGCCAAAAAAGCATTAAAATGGCAAGTAGCTCAAGGGATTCAATACGTGCGAACTCATGTTGATGTAACGGACCCAAATTTAACAGCACTAAAGGCATTGCTCGAAGTAAAAGAAGAAATGGCCTCTTCTGTCACGCTTCAACTTGTTGCGTTTCCTCAAGAGGGGCTTCTTTCGTTCCCGAATGGGAAGGAATTAGTAGAGGAAGCACTAAAAATGGGAGCAGATGTTGTAGGCGGAATTCCTCATTTTGAATTTACGAGGGAGTATGGCGTAGAATCAATGAAACATGCATTTGATTTAGCTGAAAAATATGACCGACTGATTGACATCCACTGTGATGAAATTGATGATGAACAATCACGTTTTGTAGAAGTTGTGGCTAAAGAAGCATATGAGAGAGGACTTGGCGAAAAAACAACGGCTAGCCATACAACAGCAATGGGTTCCTACAATGATGCATATACCTCTAAATTATTTCGATTATTAAAGATGGCCAATATTAATTTTGTCTCAAACCCGTTAGTAAATATCCATCTACAAGGTCGGTTTGATACCTATCCTAAGCGAAGAGGATTAACTCGTATAAAAGAATTAAAAGAAGCAGGTTTAACCGTTTGTTTTGGGCATGATGATATCTTTGACCCTTGGTACCCACTTGGAACAGGAAATATGCTACAGGTGCTTCATATGGGTATTCACGCTGGTCAGCTAATGGGCTACGAGGAAATTGTACAATCCATCGACTTTATTACGCACAACAGCGCCAAAACCCTCCACATCCATGATGATTACGGAGTTGTTGAAGGGAATACTGCTAACTTCATTGTTGTTGATGCAGAAAATGAGTATGAAACCATACGAAAATTAGCGACTGTGACGCACTCTTTTAAAGAAGGGAAACAAATAGCTAAAACCACTCCACCTGAGTCATCCCTTTTTGTAGACAAATTAGAGGAGCGCGTTACGTTCAAAAAATAGCCTTTTAAAAACGCAAACAGCTTATCTCCTCGTCATTACAGAGGGAAGCTGTTTGTTTGCGTTTAACCGATACCAGTATGCACTCGCACAGCGATCGTAAATTCTTCGCCAGTCCCCATCAGTAGGAGGGGAGTGCATATATAAAATATTATCAGTGGAACCTCTTACAAAAGGCATATCTGTTAAAATGAGAGAATAGCCCTCTTCACTAACGTTTTTATTCTGGATCGTCGAAGTGGAGATTTCTAGCTGAAACGGGACGTAACTCATAATCTTTTCCGCTAGTGTTTCTTCGTATATTGGACCTTCTCTGGACAAAATAAGAAGTCGTAATGCCGGTTGAAGTTTATCAATATCAACGAAGGTATAGAGCATAAGCAAATAGCGTGTGTGTGCTGTTGGTGATCGTTTGAACCCGTTGTTTTCCGTCTCGTCTGCAAGTTGATGAACAATGCTACTTAATAAAGGATGTTGTTTCGTAATGGCATTCGCGTAAATCATATCTTTATAATGAAGAAAATTAGTTGCGTGATGTTCATAATAACAATAAAGCTGTATTAAATGCCCTTTAACGTGATTCATATTTTCTTTGTTTAATGCGCTTGGAAACAACGCTCCTAGTTTTTCGGTGAACATAACAGTGAACAACCAAGCTTCGGTCTGTGTTTTTTGATGAATTTCAATGTTTTGCCTAACAATTTCTAGTGGATGATAGTGACTTGGTGAATTAACAATCATCATTAATAAGAAATCTTCTTCTCCTTTTCGGTATTCTTCAGGAATTCCGTTAAGAATTAAATGACACTCACTCATAAGTTTCTCTTTAATATTCGCTGGAAAGGGAATGTCATAACCAGGACTATAAAATCCGTTTTCTATTCGATAGTGTTGAATAGCGAGATGATAAATATAAGCTTCCTTTTGAACAGGTGACAACCGTAGCGAAAGAGTCTCAATAATTTGTTCAACTCGTTTCTCTATCATCGTTTTTTGGAAAGAGAACGGCCACATCAATTTGCCTGTTATTTCGATTAAGAGCGAAAAGTAAAAATGGCGAATTTGTCGTTCATCACCATGAATTTTTAATGAGCGTAAGTCAAACGATAGTTGAAATCGTTCAAGCCATTTTTTAAAGAGTTTAAGCTTCCGAAAAAACGTGGCACGACTAATGTATTGCTCTTCAACAAATGTTTTAGCGGATGTGTTTTTTGAAATGACGCTCAAAAAGAAACAAACCATGTCATCTTGAATGTAGTATTGATGAAGCAGTTGTTTTAAAAAAGCGTCATCCTTTCCTTTCAAATACATGGTTTCGCTGTCAACATATTCGATAGTCATATCCGTATGTTTGCGCTCCATTTCATTCTTTAATTCGTATAAAGCAGCATCAACAGTACGTAGCGAACAACTCAGTTCATCAGGCAGTGTCTTTCTTTGTATGAATTCTTCCGTGCTTAACTTGTAAATCAGCTTAACTAACCGGTCTATTCGTTTATCGATTAACATCGCATAGTCCCTCTACCAGCTTGGTCATTTTTAGTTAAAGAATTCCTTTCCTTCTTCGTAGGTTGTTTTTGATATGAGTTTTGCCCTTACCATAAATCGCTCTGTCGTTGGTTTACTCGTATCGCATGTAAAGAGTGTGATACTGGGTTCGTCTGTTGGCAAAAGATACTGGGTGTCATGCTCAGAAATGATGTTTGTTTCAAAAACAGTATACTGATAGATTTCTGTTTTATTCGTAATATAAATATTCATGCTAGGCTTAACATGAAGAAGTGGACCAAATAGTAATGTTTGTTTTGACAAATGATGTCCAAATAGAACATAGTTACCGCTTCCCATAGGTTGTTGATCCGTTAGTGTAGCGGCCCCAGCGAGTAAATGCTCATTGGTTAACCCATTAATGATTGGGAGGGTTAACTGAACATCTGGTATTGATAGCGCCCCAGCGATTGGGAGGTCGTTTTGTTGAAGTGCTTCTTGCATGACTTCAAGGAAAGTAGGACGCTCAATAGCCGTTGAGTCAATGATAGAAGCCGTATTGGCATGATCGTGCAACGAATGGGTTAAAAATAGTTGCTGTGCTGATGCAATGCGCTGCTCAATAAAGTAATCTCTAATGAAAGGGGAGCATAGTAACACAATTCCCATCACTAGAAGAAGGACAATACTAGTGAGCATAAAAGACGATTTCAACCTTTCGCTCATGTTAGCTTGCCGAAGCACGTTGTTTGTCCATTGCGTCATGTAGTTGTTTTTTATGCTTCTTCCGCTGGTAATAAAGAATAAGCAAGAACGCCATCACAATAAAAGCAATGCCAAGTGCAACATAGAGCCACGTATAGTCAGAGGCTGGTATCGATACATCTGTTTGATTCAGTGCCTGTGCTTGTTCTTCATCAATTGTAAACGGTTCATCCCACTGCCATTCTTTTCCCATTGAAATTGCTGTTAACTCAATCCTATAGTCACCTGCTTCTAGAGGCTGACCTTCAAGAGAAATTGGATAGGAGAAACGTGAATTTGGCGCCATCTGCATTCCGTCTGTTTCGGCTTCAAGAACGATCTGGTTCGCATCGTTTTTAATGACTGCTTGAACAGCCAATTGATTCATATACATCGGTTTAGGGTTTTGAATATCCGCCATTATCACATTTCGAGCATTTAATTGATCTGCATATACATCATGGAGAAGCAAATCTGGTATGATTGGATTTTCGGTTTGTTGCAAAACAATCCCAACAACGTAAGCGTACTGATTATTTATTGATAAACCTTGTTCCGCTGATTCTTTATTCTCTTCCTCAACGGTTTCTTGCAACGTAATTCCACCAGCCATTACACCGTCAAACGACTCGTCTGGCATGGCAATCTCTAGAGGTAGTGTATATTCCCCGTTAGCAGGAACAACAATCTCTTCTTCGGTTGTCACCAAATCTTCCATAGGGAATAAAAGTGACTCGTCCCATTCTTGGTCAATAACTCCATACTCAACAACACCATTTACATTTGTTGATGCGGTGCCGATATCAGGTTCAATCACAACATCTGTGTCTGTATCATTACGAAGAAGAATCTCGACAGTTTGTTTGGCGCCTGGATCCAGTTGTAAGTGAAAGTATGTTTTACTTGAATCGATTTGATTATCAGGGATGATCGTCGTAACAGAGAAATTAAACTCTGAGGCTTGTGCCTTAAACGGCATAAAGACCAAACACGTAAAGGTTAACAACACAACAAAGCGTAGTAATTTCATCAAACCTTCCTTTCTTGAAGAGAGGGCATGCACATACTATGCATGCCCAAATCATTATTTACGATTTATGTCTTCATTTCCTGGTGTGTCGGATAATGTCCACGTTAATGTTGTTGAATAGTTTTTCGCATACTTTGTTGTCGCACCAGGCACTTCTAAAGAGACGCTAGAATCAGCAGTCTCACTTGTTCCGAAGTGATACGTATACGTACCGGCACCTTCTCCTTTGCTTGCTTGAAGAGGGGTGCTTTTAGCTTCAGGAGTAAGAGTGAACGATTCTTGGGCATGAGATGGTTTTGACGAGGCAGCAATAGACTTAACTGCAGCATGATTGACTGTAATCTCTGCACCGTTTAGCACTTCATTATCTGCTGTTGCAAATTGACCATTTTGAACGACTGACAAGGTCCAACCACTTTCCGTTCCACGGTTATCTGTCACTTGAACGTAGAGAGGACTAATTTTGTCTGAATTTCTAAAGGTTTGTGGAGCTGCGTAATAGGTTTCTGTCGTTGAAGTAATCTTATGCTCGCCAAACTCAAAAGATGACGCATAATCAATACTCAATGGTCCTGGTGTACCAGGATTGGGTCCAGGTCCTTCAGGGTCAGTAGGGTCAACAGGCTCTACAGGCGTTTCTGGGTTGGGATCTTCTGGATCTACAGGAGGCGTCACATCCTCATTTGGAACGAATTTTATTTTTGCGTTTGTGTCATAAGTGGAACTAGTATTTGCTAATGCCGTATTCCCACTAGTAATCAGTGCAAATGCTAGAGCCGTAATGGTTAATACTTTGATTTTTTTCATCGTTTTTCTCCGTTTCTATTATTAATTAGTTGTTATTTCCTGGTACGTCTGACAATGTCCATGTTAATGAAGTGCGGTATTCCGTATTATCTTTAGGGGTAACGCCAGGAACAAATAATTCAATAGCTGGTGTGATAACATCACCATTCTCTAAAGAAGTAAGATTCCCAAAATGGTTCACCCATGTTCCAGCCCCGGCACCTTCTACTGCGGACATAACGAGTGTAGAGGCGCCCTCAGGATCCAATTGAAACGAATTCGTAGCCGCTGGAGCCGACACATCGTTAAGCGTGCCTTTTACAGTTGGTTCGCTAAAGGAAATAGAAGCACCCGTTAACGTCGTGTGTTGGGCGTTTTCATTTTCAAATTGTCCGTTTTGCTTCACGTGCAAGGACCAGCCAGCATTTGAACCACGATTATCTGTAATTTGTACGTAGTTCGGAACAAAACGGCCATCACTTAGCTCTTGTGCTTTAGCAGCGTAGACCCGATCTTTTGTAGAAATTTCATTTTCGCCAAAATTCAGACTAGAAGCATAATCAATACTTAGAGGACCTGGAGTACCGGGGTTAGGGCCGGTTGGATCCGTTGGGTCAATTGGCGTTACCGGTTCTTCTGGATTAGGGTTTTCAGGATCGAGTGGTTCTGTGATGTCTTTGTTCGGGATGAATTGTACAGAACCATTTGAATCGTATGTACCTCCGTTTTCTGCCTTTGCTAGGCTACTGAAGGATAATGTGACAGTAGCAATCACAGTGAATAGAAGAGCTTTTTTCATTTCGTTTCCTCATTTCTAATGTGGTAGGTTTGTTTATAAACATGCTTAATCAGTACAAATGCAAGCAGGAGACATACGACGCCACTTAATAAGGATAGGAGAGGCGTTTGATCCCCAGTCTGTGGTAATACATCTAAAATGGGCAATTCATTTCCTTCTTCTATTGGCTGCTCTGGGTATTCACCGAAAAAACCAACACCAGCATCTGTTTCTGTGTTTGCAATTGTTAAGCTAGGAGTAAATAGAAAAACGATACAGATAAGCAGTCCTGTAAGAATAAGAGAGGCGTTACGTTTAACGTCATCACCCCCTTTCAAAAAGAGATGTCTGAAATTATTCATTGGCAGGTACATCCTGTAATGTCCACGTCAATTCTGTTTGATAGGTTTGATCTACTCGTGCATTCCCTGGCAATACGTCAAGAAAGAATCCGGTTTTTCCACTCTCCGTCCAACGATCAGAAATGACTTCTTCTAATCCGTTCGTTATTTGTCCAGAAGCGATGATGGAGGCATGAGAGCCAATGGTTTGTTCATTGCCGTTATCCATGTAGAGCAGAGTAGCGGAAAGTGCTTTACCTGTTCCATGATCTCGGAACGCTTCTTTTTGTTGTACAGATAATGCCCAATTTGTTTTTACATGACGCGTGTCTGTAATTGTTAGTTTGTTTCCTGCAATGACTTCTCCAAAGTATTGCTGGTGACTAGATGAAATGACTTGAGTACCAAAGTCAAGATGAGGCGCTACAAAGGATAACGCTCCATCTGTAATCGTAATAGGCACTTGAATAACCTTGTTTACTCCGGGATAGGTGGTACTCTCAATTTTCACACCAATGGTATACGTGCCTGGTACTGATACATCAGGTAATGTCTCTGAAAAACCCACAACGCGAGCGGCTTGATGTAATCGATTTGGCGTAATACGCATGTTCTTCACGAAACTACTTACATCCCACGTAGAAGGATCTGTTCCTGCGTGAAACGTTTGAGGAACGGGATCTCCATCAATCTGAATGGCCTTTAACGTGATGCTTGATTCATTTGTTGATACTTGCCCTTGAAACACACCGGAGCTTGCTGCAGCAAAGGCTTGGTTTGCTAATGGGCCTATCGCTCTGTCATCTACTTTCACACGAAACGTAAGTGTTTTTGAGCTAGCTACTCCTATATTTCCTGCTTGAAAGGTGAGTTTCTGTCCATCTATACCGGTTGGCTTATCTTTTGACCCGTCAGCTACATACGTGAGGCCAGATGGAAGACGATCTTCCACTTGTACATTCTGCCACGTTGCACCTAGCCCATTTTCTGCAGGATTTTGAAGCGTAATTTCATATTCAAGAATGTCACCTGGGTAAGCTGAACTATCTCTTTGGAAGGCTGTTTCGCCAGATGTAATGTTCCGGACACGCTTTTCGGCTCTTGGGCGTTGAGGTAAATCTGCGTAGGCAATTGCATAGACGCCAACCTCTTCACCTGTTGCACCTGTAAACCCCCAATAAACACGATTATTGTTAAATACGTTACGGTAATCAGAGATGGAATAAGTAGTTGTTTGACCAGCAAACGAGTACGAAAGCGTTCCACCGAAATTTGATGTTTTCTCCCATTTAACCGTAAAAGACTGCCAGTTGTTATTAATAATCGTTCGATAGGTTATATTGGAGTGAACCATTCGAGCATTCTGAGTTCCCAAAAATCCTCGGTCGATCACAGAAGGATTAACCACCGCTGTATGACTTTGATTCTGTAAGCCGCGATCGCTATAATCGCCATTATGATACGTATCAAATTCAAAAGAGAGCGCATTTTGAATAAATCCTGTATATGAACGTTCTCGAAGTGTTCCATAAGCACCAAGTGATTCCCCGCGTTGTCCAATGGCTTGTAAACCTCTAGGATCATTGTGCATCGTAAACGTTAAGCCATCTGCGATTTGCCTTTGATTAGGATTAGCCCCATTAATGTATAAGTGCATAGTCGTTTGAAAAGATTGGTTTAAATCAATTCGCTCGTTAAACCACATCGCCGAAGATTTATTTCGCGTTCCATCTGCGAGCACACGCACATTTGAATTAGGGTGTTGTGCTACGTTTCGATCACCTGCATATGTAAACAAATCTGAAACGTTTGGTCCTCCTACAGGTGGTAATGGGATGGTGCTGACATTTGCAAGGTCTACAGATGACGTGGTGAACCGTTCTTTCACAGCATTTAATTGGTTTTGTAAATCATCGGTTACATTGCTTTGTTGTGGCTGTTCATTTGATTCGTGTTTAGAACCATCTTTAAGATTGTCTGTAGCTTCTTCTAACTCCGATTCTTCAAGTGGTTCGACAGGAGCACGGTTTTCGTCATCTTTTGTTTCTTCCTTAACTGGAGTCTGCTCTTTATCGGTATTGTCAATTGTTTCCTCTAATGCTGGTTCACTTTCTTTATCGCCATCTAAATTCTCTGAGACATCTTCGTTATCCACTGGCTCTTCTAATTCTTCCTCTAGTTGTTCGTCTGTTTTAATCTCTTCTTGATCTTCATTGTATTCAGGATTTTCTAATTCGGTCGGTATGTCGGTTTCCTTTTCTTTTTTTTCATCATGCGAATCTTCGGTTTCAATTACCTCTTCGGCATCACTAATATGTACAGTAACGTCTTGATAAAGAATTTTCTCTTCATTTGTGACGGATTGTACGGAGATCGCATAAACCCCTGCATGAGTCGCTTGCAAAGTGAAGGTTTTCGACTCTTGATTTGCTTGAATGACAAGTTGATTGAATTCTTCATCGTATTCAATATGCTCCTCATCATTTGACTGCTCCCAAGTTAGTTGATCTGGTAATGTTAGCACCCAATCTTTGTCTTCCACCTCATTCATTTGAATCGCGAAAGGCTGTTTCACAATGAGATTGTCTTCATTTTCAATGAAGAGTGGGGCAGGGGGTCTGTCTTCATCTGCATGGACAAGAATTTCTTGAAACGGTATAGAAGCAACGATTAACAAGATAGATAGACAACTATAAAAGAACCGCCGATAAAGCAACCGATTGTTAAGAGAATCATGATTATACATAAGTTGTTTCCTCTAATGAGTTACGGGTTAAATGATTATTTTCCTCAAATAACATTGAGCGCACTTCTTTTAAAAAATGAATTTGAGCAGGGGATATCGTTTCAAAATTCATTAAGTCATGGCGTAAATAATTTAAATGCCATAATCGATCAAGCTCTTCTTTTGTTCGTTTTTTATGTAGAGCGTGTAAAGCAACTTCAAGAACATCACGTGCTGGAAGATGAGCAGCAAGGCTTAAATCTTTCCGCAACCGTTTATCTATTTCGTGCAATAATCGATAGGCTTTTACATTTGTACTCAATATAACCATCTCCATTTCAAGACAATAGAACTAGGAACTAATCATCATCATACGCTATTGTCTGTCAGAAAATGGTCTCTATTTTTACACTCTAATGGAAAAAATTGATACATTGCACCCTTATATATTAGCCTATTGCTAAAAAAAATAAAAATATTTGTCTTAGGAAAATAGTAATGTTTTAACAAAATATAATATAAAATCTGATAGTTATGCACTCGGGTGTTTTTTTATGTAAAGATAATAATAGTAAAAGGAGGCTGATCAGCGCGGTTTCCTTGTAAAAGTGGTCTGTTTTATTTTTAAAATGATGATAAAAAATACATTTTTTTAACATCGACTGCTTAACAATCTGCTATGATAAAAAGAGTTCGATTGCTTTTACAACAGAATAAAGAGGAGGCACGGTGTTATGAGGTATCAGAAAGAATTTTTTGCAACTGCAATGCTCTCGTTTATGGTGTTAAGTTTGCAACAACCCGCTTTAGCAGAGGGACCTAATGATCCAGCACCTGTTTTACAACCAAATCAGCCTAATGGAAAAACTGTTTTATTCGACAACAGCCATGGACAAACGGCCGGTCAATCAGACTGGGTGATTGATGGTGCGTTTTCTGATTTTGCAGATGCGTTAGTTGAAGAAGGGTATTTAGTGAAAGAGCATCGTGGGACAGAGCCGTTATCTTTAGATGACTTAAATGATGTTGATGTCTTTGTCATACCAGAAGCACAAATTCCTTTTAAAGCAATAGAACAAGATGCGATTGCTAGTTTCGCGGAAAATGGTGGCGGCGTTTTCTTTATTGCTGATCACTACAATGCAGACCGTAACTTAAATCGTTGGGATTCAAATGAAATTATGAATGGTTGGCGGAGAGGCGCTTATGAAGAACCAACAAAAGGCATGAGCGCAGGTGAAATTGAAGCGATGGAAGGAGTAACAAGTTCGGATTGGTTAAGTGATGAATTTGGTGTTCGCTTTCGTTTTAACGCCATTGACAATACAGCCGGAGATATCATTGTGCCTGTTGAGGAATCATTTGGTATCACAGAAGGAATTCAAGAAGTATCGATCCATGCAGGGTCAACGATGGCCATTATGAATGAAGACATTGCTAAAGGAATTGTTTACCTGCCAGATGGCTTAACAGAGCAAGCAAATTCGTGGGGTCCAGCTGTTGATCAAGGTGTTTACTTTGGCGGAGGAATAGAGGAAGGCCCATTTGTAGCCATTGGCAAAAAAGGTGATGGGAAGTCTGCTTTTATCGGAGATTCTTCTCCAGTAGAGGATAGTACTCCAAAATATCGCAATGAAGAGCATGGTGGAGTGAAGCGAACGTATGATGGCTTTATTGATCGTGATAATGGTCCACTTCTTGTGAACGTTATTCATTGGCTAGCTGAACAAGAGGATTACCATACATTTGCAGAAATCGATCTTCCTCTTGATGAGCCTTCGCCTATATTAGAAATGGAGACACCTGAGCACTCGACGGAGCCGCAGGTTGAACCGTGGAGAGCACCACAAACAGGCTATCTTTGGTATGATCGCACAACATTTGCGAATGGCTCTTACGGTTCTGACGTAGCACCTCCAATTGATATTTCCTATCAACTTGAAACACCAGCTGTATTGCCAGCAGATGGAACACCGTTTCAAGTTAGAATTACCCTAACAAATATGCAGCCCAATCAAGTAATTACAAATGCGGATATGCAAGTGTACCTTCAAGGTGGAACGGCTGTCTCGCAAATTCAACGTGCGGATGGCTCTTGGCCGAACGGGTATGGGTATCAATCCGTTGGAACACTTCGTGCAGATGGAACCGGAAAGGCAGAGATGGATGTAACAATGCGTCTTGGCAATGGTGTAACAGAAGGACCAGCAAATATTCGCTTACGTGTCGGTGCAGGCAATAACGTGGTAACGAAAGCAGTAACAATCGGTACAGGCGAAGAAGAAGAACAGCCACCTGTTGAGGAAGCGGCGTTTACTTTATCTTATCCAAACCCAATGCCTTTAGATGGTTCTACGTTTCCGGTTGAAGTAGTATTAACGGGGCTTACACCTGGGCAGACTATATCAAACGCACAGCTTCAAGTTTATATTGCAGGTGGACAATCTATCTCGCAAATTCAACGTGCGGATGGTTCCTGGCCAACAAACTATGGCTACTTTAATGTCGGTGATGTTACTGCTAATCAACAAGGTCGAGGGAGTAAAACAGTGAACATGCGCTTAAATGAAACTGTTCAAGCAAACCTAGGTAGCATTCGTCTTCGTTTAGGTAGTGGCAATAATGTACTTACAGAAACAGTTACCCTTCAGGCTGTTCAACAAACCAGTTTTTTAGCTCCACGGTTTCATCAATATGTTGACCACTTCCAATCGGTAGATGGAAACACAAGCTCATCATAAAACTTAAAACAAAGAAGCGGGCTCAATAAGAGCTCGCTTCTTTGTCTGTCTCTGAAAACACTTCGTTTAGCGTTTTTACTAAAAACGTTAAATCATCTTCGGTTGATGTGAGTGGAGGGGCTATAATGAGTACATTTCCTCCTGAAGGCACTGTATCGCCGTTTTTACCAATAATGAGCCCTTTCTTCTGACAAGCAGCTACAATCGTTTTAATGGCTTCATCTGAAAGCGGTTCTTTCGTTTGCTTATCTTTGACAAGTTCAATACCATATAAAAATCCGATACCACGGACATCGCCAACGAACGAATAAGATGTGAGCGCATGAAGTTTACGAAGAATGGTTTGCTCTAATCGAGCTACTCGATTCACTAGTTGATCCCGTTCAATAATCTCAATCGTTTTTAAGGCAACGGCACAAGACGCAGGATGTCCACCGTAAGTGGAGATATGACGAAAATGATTGGTAGTTCCGTTTGTTTTAAATGACTGGTAAATAGATTCATGTACACAAGTTGCGCCAAGAGGTAAGTAACCAGCTGTTAATCCTTTCGCTAGCGTTATGATATCCGGAAAAAAGCCGTCCCCATGCATGTAGCCAAATACTTTTCCAGTCCGACCAAATCCAGATACAACTTCGTCTAAAATAAGCAAGACATTGTATCGCGTACATATCTCTCGAACTTTTTTGTAATAGATATCAGACTGCGGGTGAATGACACCGCCACCAGAAATAATTGGCTCCATAATGAACGCGGCAACCGTTTCGGCACCTTCCCATAAGATGGTTTGTTCAAGATACTCAGCAGCTCGGAGGTCGTCTTCTTCATAAGAGCCGAAGCTACTCCGATAAGCATAAGGAGGAGGGATGTGAACAAACCCTGGAACATTCACGTCATATTTAATTTTCCGGTTTGCTTGTGCGGTAGCTGCAAGCGCACCGAGAGAATTACCATGGTAGGCGCGATAGCGAGAGATAATCTTTGTTTTTTCTGGATTACCTGACTGCTTGTGATGTTGGCGAGCAATTTTAAATGCTGTTTCATTCGCATCTGAGCCACCATTTGCAAAAAAAGAACGGTAGCCACCACCAAGCAGCTCACTCAATTTTTCTGCTAAATCAATTGCAGGTTTATGACCAAAAGAGAGGGGAAAGTAAGCTAATGATTTCATTTGGTTAGCTGCAGCTTCGATAATTTCCTCCTGACCATGACCTAAATTTAAGCACCATAACCCTGAAACTCCATCAAAATATCGTTTTCCAGCTGTATCTGTGAACCAAGAACCTTTGCCGCTCTCTGCGATTAATGGCGTTCCATTCGCTTGGTACGGTTTCATCCCATGCCATAAATAATCTTGATCTTTTTCACTATAGCTTCTTTTCGTCTCCGCTTCCATGTGACGAACCTCCCTACAGTTTAGTCGTTAGTCGGTAAACCGTTTCCAATAAGACATTTGCACCGATCCCGCATGCCTCCCACGAAGTATATTCGTTTTCTGAGTGACTAATACCGCCGGCACTCGGAACAAAAATCATCGCTGATGGTACGATTCCTGCAATAAATTGGGCATCGTGTCCAGCACCACTGACCATTTTGGTATAGGAATAGTCAAGGGTTTTTGTCGATTCTTCTACTTGTTGGACAACTTGCTCATTAAACCAGACCGTATTTCGTCCCCATAATTTTGTTGCGT
The DNA here is from genome assembly GCF_004375095.1 of Shouchella oshimensis. NCBI lineage: Bacteria > Bacillati > Bacillota > Bacilli > Caryophanales > Bacillaceae > Shouchella > Shouchella oshimensis. The sequence goes on from NZ_SNUX01000003.1 coordinate 902,938, forward strand.
TAGAAGGGAGGGAGCATTCATTAGTAACCTCAGAAAGAATCGCTTCCACTTGTTTAATAACGCCCTCATCCTTATGCCTTGCTTCAATGGAGAAAACAACTTTATTTGGAATTACTGTATGAATATTTGGGGAAACCGAAAAACGTCCTATTGTGTAGACTAAATCTGAATCAAGTTTAGTCAATCGTTTATGAAGGATGTTCATAAGGTGATTGGCAGCTGTAAGAGCATCTTTTCGCATTGACTGAGGGGTTGTACCTGCGTGATTCGATTGACCAGTAATGTCGATTTCGTAACAGCACATGCCGACAACACACTCAACAACACCAATATCAAGCTGGCGTTGTTCTAAAATAGGACCTTGTTCAATATGAAGCTCAAGAAAAGCAGCGGCTTGATTTAAACGGTTTGCATGAGATCCTTTAAAACCTGACAATTCAAGAGCTTCTCCGAACGTCATGCCAGATTCATCGATTTTTTTTGTCATAGTACGTAGATCAAATTTTCCTGCTATAATACCGGAAGCCATCATAGATGGTTCAAACCGTGCGCCTTCTTCATTTGTGAAATTAATGATGCCAACAGGTCGATTGAACTCAATGCCTTGATCAATCATGACTCGAAGTACTTCTAAGCCTGCCGCGACTCCAAGAACACCGTCAAAGCGACCGCCTTTTTTTACTGTATCGAGATGGGACCCCATATAAATAGGAGCTTGATCCGGATTCTTTCCTGAAAGTAATGCGTACATGTTGCCAAGATCATCCCATTGAACCGTTAATCCTAAAGCCTCACATTGATCTTTAAAATACGTTCGCGCCTGAATATCTTCTTTTGATAAAGCTAAACGGGTAACGCCTTTGTTCTCTGTTTCACCAATCTTAGCAAAATCACGAAGGGTATCCATGAGTCGATCTTGATTAATGCGAAGGTTTTCTGTCTTCATGGAGAAGCGTCACCTCCTTTTTGTTGATGAAAAAAGAGGGTGGATGCATATTTACGAGCATTCGCATTGCCGACTGTGAGGGATTCGTATTTCTGATCATTTGAGAAGGAGATATCTGAACCGTTTAAATGATCGATGATCGTATCGATTTTTAATCCTTCTGCTAAAAACGCATTAATTTGTTTCCGTTCTTTTTCGAAATGCAAATGTTCTGCCATAGAAGGTGCCTCCCTGCCTAAAGTTTGACTCGATCATTTGAAAGCATTTTGCCATAACGTGCGCGTTTTATGAAAACACCATCTCCAGGTAAACCAATATAGGAGCCATCGTGAACAATGACTTGCCCACGTGAAAGTACAGTGCGAGGGACACCCTTTACTTGCATTCCTTCAAATGCATTATAGTCAACAGCTAAATGATGAGTGGTAACCGATAAGGTACGCTCTATACTTGGATCAAATAAGACAAGATCAGCGTCTGCGCCAACAGAGATACTCCCTTTTTTCGGATACATCCCGAATAGTTTTGCTGCTCTTGTTGATGTAACATCAACAAATTGATTTAAGCTTATTCGTCCCTTTTCAACGCCTTCTGAATAGACAATACTCATCCGATCTTCTATAATTGGACCACCATTTGGAATTTTAGTGAAATCGTCTTTGCCTAAACTTTTTTGACCGTCAAAGTCAAATGAGCATTGATCACTACCGATTGTCTGTAAACCACCTGTTTTCAACGCATTCCATAATGTATCTTGATGTTCTTTTGGGCGAAGGGGAGGCGACCAAACATATTTTGCTCCTTCAAAATCTGCTTTTCGAAGCGCCTCTTCATCAAGCACTAAATATTGGGGGCATGTTTCTCCCCAAATATCAGCGCCTCGTTTGCGTGCTTCTTCAATTTGCTTTACCGCTTCAGCACATGTGACATGAACAACATAAAGCTGCGATCCTGCTAAAGCTGTTAGTTGACAAGCTCGACCCGTCGCTTCTCCTTCTGCTTCAACTGGTCGGGTTAGTGCATGATAAATAGGGTCCGTTTGTCCATTGGCAAGTGCCTGCTTCGTTAAAAAGTCAATGACATCTCCATTTTCTGCATGAACCATAACGAGAGCACCTAGCTCTTTTGCTTTTAGTAACGTTTCAAACAATGTCGCATCATCTGCTTGAAACACATTTTTATACGCCATAAATACTTTAAATGACGTAATGCCTTCATTAGAAATAACAGCCGGGAGCTCTTTTAACACATCCTCGGTCATTTCACCGATCATTAAATGAAAACTATAGTCAATCGCTGCTTTTCCGGCTGATTTATCATGCCATGTTTGAATGGCTTTTTGTAAGGGTTCTCCTTTTTCAGTTAAACAAAAGTCAATAATGGTTGTGGTGCCGCCAAATGCAGCACCAATTGTACCTGTTTCAAAATTATCCTTTGTTACCGTACCACCAAATGGCATATCTAAATGGGTGTGAGGGTCAACACCACCTGGGAAAACAAAACAGCCTGTCGCGTCAATCGTATCATCTACATTTCCAAACGTTGCGGCGCTACCGATGCCCGTTATTTTTTCATTTTCAATCAACAAGTCTGCTTGATACGTATCGGATGCTGTTACAATTGTCCCGTTCTTGATCACTTTTTTCATAAACGCTCACTCCTTAAGATTGAGGGGATTTCATTGACGCCATGCTGCTTTGACGATCATTCCACGACATAGGAGGTAGGCCATTTTCTTTCACGACCATATCAATTGCGCCATCCACTGGGCAAACAATGGAACATAAATTACAGCCAACACATTCATCTTCATTTACTTTTAAATAGGGCGCTCCTTTTTCGTCAACAAATCGTTCAATACATTGATGAGCCGTGTCTTCACATGAAATATGGCACTTATTACAGTTAATACATACATCTGTATGAATAGACGCGACCACTTGATGGTTAAGATTCACATTGCCCCAGTCAGAGTAGCGCTGTACCGATTTACCGGTTAAATCGCGAACAGAGGAAAGACCCTTGTCATCTAGGTATGTGGAGAGACCGTCAATCATGTCTTCTACAATCCGAAATCCATGATGCATGGCCGCTGTACAAACTTGTACATTAGTCGCACCCATTAACAAAAATTCAACAGCGTTTTGCCAATTCGCTATGCCACCAATTCCAGAAATCGGCACCGTCACCTGTGGATTCCTAGCACAGTCACCTAACATATGAAGCGCAATAGGCTTGACGGCAGGCCCACAATAGCCACCGTGAGTTCCTAGTCCATCGACATTCGGCACCGTCTGCCACGAGTGAATGTCGACGCCGGCCAAGCTGTTAATTGTATTAATTAAACTAATCGCATCCGCTCCACCTTGCACAGCAGATTCTGCTGTTACAGTGATATCTGTAATATTTGGTGTTAGTTTAACAATCACAGGGGTCTGAGCCACTTCTTTTACCCATTCTGTTTGTTTCTGCACTAGCTCTGGTACCTGACCAGATGCTGCGCCCATGCCACGTTCAGCCATACCGTGAGGGCACCCAAAATTTAGCTCTAAGCCATCTACACCAACAGCTTCCACTTTTTTAACAATTTCATGCCATTTGTCTTGCTTTGGTTCGACCATTAGAGAAGCAACTATCGCATGATCAGGAAACCGTTTTTTCGTCTCCTCGATTTCACGCAAATTAGTCTCAAGAGGACGATCAGAAATTAATTCAATGTTATTAAAACCTGCTACACGCTGACCATTGAAGTGAACAGCGGCAAATCGAGAGGTGGAGTTGATTATTGGTTCTCCTAACGTTTTCCACACGGCACCACCCCAACCTGCTTCAAAGGCACGCTGAACTTGATAGCCTGAATTTGTTGGAGGTGCGCTTGCAAGCCAAAAGGGATTAGGGGAGGAGATACCAGCAAGGTTGCTATAAAGATCAGCCATAATGTGCCTCCTTACGTATGTCTGCTAGGTTTTGATGAATGGAATAAGCCGTTTGTTTTCCTTGCTCAGCTGCAGAGACGACCATTGCTTCACCTTGTCCATCACCGAAGATCACGTCACCACATGCATATACACCTTCAGTAGTTGTTTTAAATTGCTCATCAATCGTAATTATCCCATTCTTTGTGTGAATGTTAGCCTGATCAAGCCAACTGTAACGAGATTGCCCAATTGCTCGAACGACAAAATCTGTGGCGATGACGATAGTATGACCACTTGGAATCGGCCGACGCCGTCCATCTTGATCTACTTCTCCAAGGGTCATTTGCATACATTCCACTCCAGTTACAGATCCATTCTCATCAAGAAGAATGCGAGTAGGGGAGTGAAGCCAGCGAAATTCAACGCCATCCTGCTTGGCAAAGGTATATTCAAAATCATAAGCTGTCATTTCGTCTTCGGTACGACGGTAAAGGATTTTTACATTAGAAGCTCCTAAACGAACCGCACATGTTGCACCATCAATAGCCGTATTCCCAGCTCCAATGACTACACCTTTCCTTCCAGAAAAATGAGTAGCGAGCTCATCGGTTTTCGTTGCTTTCACAAAATCAATGGCATCATAAACCTCTTGTGCTTGTTCTCCCGGAATGCCTAGAGAAGGGACGCTTCCCATTCCGATCGCGAGAATAACTGCATCATATGAGCTTTTTAATTCATCAAGAGTAATGTCTTCGCCGACACACGTATTTGTTTGTATCGTAACACCGAGAGACTTAACTTGTTCGACCTCCCAATAAGAGATTTTCTTTGGTAATCGAAACGATACAATGCCATATGTGTCTAAACCACCACCTTCGGAGTCTTTTTCAAAAATGGTGACGTGGTAGCCGAGACGAGCAAGCTCTCGTGCAGCAGATAAACCAGCCGGTCCACTGCCAACGATGGCTACACGTTGATTCGTTTTTTTGCCTGCTTTAAAAAGGATTTTCTTATTATGAATAGCCCAGTCCGTTGCAAATCGCTGTAATTTGCCAATTGAAATCGCTTTAGAAGAATGGTTCAACACGCAAGCACCTTCACACAGTTCCTCAGTAGGACAGACTCTGGCGCAGCTAGCTCCTACAGGATTAGCTTCCATTATGGTTCGAGCAGAGCCAATTAAATTGGCAGTCGTAATTTTTTTAATGAAGCCGGGAATGTCAATACCTGTGGGACAAGCGGTAATGCAAGGAGCATCGTAGCAATACAAACAACGAGTGGCCTCGTCTATTGCTTCTTGGCTAGAGAGTGGGGGTTCCACTTCTTCAAAATTCACCTGTAACTTGTCTAACAAATGCATGGAAACGCCTCCTTTTTTGAGATCGTAACGAAATGCTGCATAAAGCCGTTGCTGACTAAGTTTATCCACTTACAATAAAGCCGAAAAATTCAAAATTCAACAACAGTGTTAGATTATATGTTACAAAACGTAAAAAATGAGTTGGAAGACAAGCCTCCTTTCAGAGAAGAATTGGAAGAGAAAAAACATCATGGGGGATAGGGTGACGTATACCCAGACAAAGAGGTGAATATATTCATTTTTAACATAAATAGGGAAGGAAAGCTAGTAAAAAACGCGTATAAGAGATGAATGTCTTCTCTCTACGCGTCTGATGAAGAGGAGGTTGTTGAGGTAACGACTGCTGTTGCAATCGCCATTGTTATGGATGTATCAATAAACTCTGTTGCCATCTTAACGGATTTTGATAATGGAAGGTTTTTGTTCAAATGTTTAACTTGCTTTTCAATCTTTTTTGCTTCATTACGATCTGTGAATACAATGTCTACTAGCTTACTTGATTGAAGAAGAGATAGTAACATTAAGTGTCGCTCTTCATTTTTGTTTAAAGGTTCTTGTTGATTTGCTTTTTCCAAAATGGTTACGAATCGTTCACGAACGATAGGGATTAAATTCTCTTGTTTGCACTCATAAGTGAATGATGGAAATAGTCCTAAAATATACTTTTTGTTCACAGTCAAAATAGTACTGTTTTCAAGCTTCCGAGCAATTGTATGCTGGATGTTATCTAGTTTTGATGGCAATGCTGTAACCCAGTATTCAGGCGTTTTTGGCTTTGAGTTGTTCATTAACATAAGGGTCTCCTCTAATAGAGGATCTGCTGCTTTCTTAGACAATGGAACAATTTTTTTATGACGGACTTCAATAAGGGAATCGACAAGCAGATCGGTAAGGATCGCTGCAGCTAGGCCATAAGAAAGCGAAGCGGCTGAGCGCGCGTACGGTTTCTTTTTATGGGGGTCAAGGGATAACACAAACAGTTGTTCAGCAAGTAAATGCATACGTATCAATCCTCCTACTTTTCTTACGACCAAACATGTAAATACGTTTCACATTTTTTTGAAAAAAGCCTACTCTGTAAAAAAATAAGATGCCGACACATGTAACGAAAGCAACGCATATTAGCTGCCAAAAGAGAGAATTTTTCTATTTTAGGGTTTTCGTTATAGATAAAATAAATTATAATGGAATGAACAATTTTAACACAGTGTTACAAAAAAATCATGAATATTCAATCATTACATAACTATAAATGATTTATTTGAAAAAAGGGGCTCTGGAATGAAAAAGATGAGTGATGAGAATCTTGACCAGATGGTTGAGAAGATGGTTGAGATGAGAAAAATGTTAGGTATTAGTAGAGTTGAGTTAGCAAAAAGAACTGGATTAAATCAGACCCTAATCAGAAAGCTAGAAAGAGGGATGGATAGAGCACATGTCGATGATTATATGATGATAATTGATACTTTAACAATGGAAATGCTTGTTCGAGACCTTTTGCCGAAAGACAGGAAAGGCTAATAATTGCCTATTTCTTTGTTAGCAGTAATACCAGACACATATGATTTACCAAATAAAATGTTAACGCAACAATTGATACAAAAAGTAAACAAATTACGCTTACTCATTTCTCTATTTTTGCCTCAAAACTAAGTCTAGGCTTATGTTTAGAGGCTTTTTTAATCTATTCATATAGATTCTAAATTTCTTAGCAAGCTTGTCGAACGAAAAGCTATCACCGTATTGGATGGTTAAATCAATTTACAAATTTAAACAAAAGTTAAATGGAAGATGTTATATTTTAAGTGGTAGTAAACTCGCTAAATAAAGTAAATTTAACCTTTCCGTTACCATATTCAGCAATAAGAGTAAAGAAACTTAAATTCAAGTACAGAATAATAAAGAGTTAATACAGATACATAAAGATGAGAGGGATTCTATGAGAGTTAAATTAACATTTGATAATGGTACCAATGAAATGGTTACTCCAAAAGGTAGTAGAGCTGATGTAATTGCCTTCTTGTATACAATGGTAGCCAAAATTGAAGATAATGCTAGAATTGAAGTCATTGACAGTGAAGATACCTTTTTAGAAACGACATGGCAAAATGTTAAGTCTATAGAGATCGAAATTGATGAAAATGACAAAAATGACTTCTTCTTAAAATAGCAAGCAAATTGATACACTATCTATCGACATTTATTCTAAGAAGAATTGAGATGAATAAAAGAGAAGATTTTGAAACATAAACGCACTTTGGCTTAATATTGCATTATTGCCGTTTTTGTATCTGCTTTTGCATTCTTATTCCACTTAACACAGTAATACGTATATGAGAGAAGAAGAGGGTGAATATTTATCCTCTTTTTCACTTGCATTTATTTATAAGTTTACATAATATACATTACAGGAACTTAAGTAATAAAGCATGAAAATGTCTCAAAACCTAAGATTACTTAAAGTTTTGAGACAAAAGATGAAATTTAATGAAACATAATTAAAGTCTATGGAAACCATATGCCTTTAATACATAGCATACAATTGCGACTATAAGTAAATATGATGTCGATGTAATAATATGATACTCATTTCCACTTATCACATTAGAAGTTATATATGAAATATGGAAAACCACTATCATATATAAAGGCAAGAATAAATACGCTAATTAGCAAAGTTTGAAATTCTTTTGCATCATAAATCTTCATTAGTGCAACGCCTCCAAAAATGACTATAACACCCAGTATAGTTAAGGTCAGATGAATTGTAAAAAGAAGACCTCGTGTTTATGGTCTTCTTTTTACAATAGGTTGCTTTAAAATATGAAATAATTGTTTTTATCCGTAATCTGTCTTACTTTTTGTTTCAAGGGTTGAATTGTCAACTAAATCTGCATTTTCCGTTGAGATTGGTATTATTGTTAAAAAAGCAATTGTAAATAAGGCAACCAAATACTTCTTCATTCTTGACCATCTCCAATCATTTCGGGTTTTAATTTCGCGCTATATGGAATTTTATAGTACTTAATTACATTTTCATTATCGCCTTTTTTCTCATATATTTCAATTAGTTCTTCTGCAAGTTCACACACTTCAAACAATAAACCTTCCTCGATCAGTTCGTTAATAGATTCATCCACCATATTTTGATTATCTAATATGTTTGCGATGTTGGAAAGGTGACATACCCTCTACAAGCCTTTCCCGACTTGTAACAATCTAATTAGGAAATATAGAAAGATGCAATTTTCTTAAATTACTTATCTTGTTTTCTTAAACATAATTGGCCATTTAATCCACCTCACTTTTGCTTTGGAGCTTTAATACGGTGAAGTAAATGTGACCATAAATTATGCAGAAGCACGCGCATCATGCACCTTTTAACCTATTTTTTAGTATATGCCTTGAAATCGTGCCCTTTCTTTACTAGAGTTTCATTAAACTGTTGTTTAACTATAGTATGTACTTAAAGGAGAGAGATTTTTTTGTCTCATAAAAACCATCTTGTGCTAGGACTTATTGTAGCTACACTCATTGTTTGTCTGACAGTATTATTAATAGCTAGAATCTATTTTAATAGTATGGAAATTGCAGCAGCAAGCGATGAATGTTTAAACAATAACGGGATTGTTCAAGTGGATAAGAGCTTCTTAAGCCTAACTTATTCACTTTCATGCACAATAAGGTAGTATGGTGAAATGGCTTTGTGTTTCGCCAAATGACGTTTGTTTGGGAAAGGGTCGTGCTTTGTATACTATGGCATCGGCCCTTTCTCATGTTCAAGCAACATCTTACCGCCTCTATCCTTTCTTCTAATAGTTCCTCCACTGCCCAGTTTTAACATCAAACATTTCTACGAGCCAAGTAATAAAGTTAACCCTAGATAACCAAAGTACAATCCAAAACTTATTAAGCTAATGGCTGATAGAATTGAGATGATCTGTTTAGTCTTTTCGCTTACAAAGGATTTGGCTGTGCTTGATACTATTGCAATAAACAAATCCCATAGAGTGATCCCTATAAAGATGGCGCTACTTAATAGCCATATTTGAGATGACTCGTATAAAGTTAATGTTTTCGCTAGTACTGAACCGTATATTCCTAACCAAAATAATATGGTCAATGGATTTGAAATAGAGATAAGAAAGCCGGTACCAAAAGATTGGAACAATGAAGGCTTTTTCCTTGTATACGTAAGCTGATTTTTAGACTTTGCTGTTTCGACTATAGTCTCAATTCCTGTATAGAGAAGAACAAAACAGCCAAACAACCAAAGAAATACTTTTACACCTTCATACATTAATAATTGAGATAAACCAATGTATACAGCGAGCATATACAACGCATCTGCTAACATGGCACCTAAACCAACTAACCAAGAGTGTAAAAAACCATGTTTAAGGCCTTTTTCAAGTTGAGCTGCATTAACTGGGCCAATTGGAGCAGCGAGAGATATCCCGAGTAGTACATGTCCAAAAAAGATCATACATCCTCCCTTCATCCACATTTTTAGCCTATTCGTAGAAAGAAGGTTGTACGACTTTTTTATGAAAGAAATTCTCAATTTTAATTACTTAAAGAAAATAAAGGGTTTGTTTCCTGCACTATTCAACCTCATTGCGAACGTTCTTAGGTTTTTTGGCTCTAAGCTAAAGATCATTCTTATATTAATGCTTACTGGGGACTTTCATTTTATTGTTTTTCTATTCTTCTTACTAAACTTTTTTCTGTTTCCATTTGCCACAGTAGTCTGGGATGACCTTATTGATTTGCTCCTATCAGGCAACCAATTACTATTACCTTTACTGTTTGTGATACCTTGGAAAATGTTTAAAATGATTATATTGTATATGTTTGCAATTGTTATTGCTCCAATTGGCTTAATCTATATTTATATTTCGAATGGGTACTACAAAAAAACACCCTAATCATTCAAATTTACTTATTCTTTATGGGTGTAAGTATGTTTTTAACGCGGCAGTTGATTCGACAGTTATTTTTTCTTATAATAAGATCGTACGTTCCCATAAATAACTTTAGGAGTTTGATTGCAATGAACATGTTCTTAGCCTCATCATTTGCAGATGTGGTCCATCTATTTCGTGAATTTATTAAAGAAGATCCCAGTGGAAAGGTCGTAACATTTATTCCAACTGCGAGCGCTCCTGAATTGATTACACATTATGTAGATTCTGCAAAAGTAGCATTTAAACAGCTAGGTATAACGGTAGATATTCTTGATATATCTCATGCCCCAGCTACAGAAATTAAAAAGAAACTATCTAAAAATGATTATATATATGTATCTGGAGGCAATACCTTTTATTTACTGCAGGAATTGCTTAAGACTGGTTCAGACAAATTGATTATTGAACAGATGAAAAAAGGAAAACTATATATTGGTGAATCAGCTGGATCAATTATTATGTCTCCAAATATTGAATATGTGGCGTTTATGGACAATAAGTCCAAGGCCCCTACCCTTGCTAATTTCACAGGGCTTAATCAGATTCAGCAATACCCTATTCCTCACTTTGGACACCCTTATTTTAATGAAGCAATAGAAAAAATGATTGAGCACTATCATTCAAAATTAGACCTTTTACCCATCTCAAATCATCAAGCTCTTTTCATTCGTAATGGCAATATAGTCGTTAAGTGATCATGCCTCTATTTCATCGATCATGAAACGTTCCTGTATTCGTATGATCCCCAATCATACCAAACTTCCCTATTCCGTTTGGCTTTTCATCTGAATGAGGTGTTGTATCACTTGTTAAGATGAAACTCTTTTTATTCAAATAATATTCGGGAAATAGCAACTTCATTTATTGCGTTACTGAGTCGCCTGTATTCAGCTTTTATATATGTAGTATGGAACAGATAAGAGATAGCGAAGTGGCTATACGCTAGTTTTGAGATTTCGTTTTTTTACTTAGCATTGATTTAAGTAACGTAATCTCTGCCCTCTTTAAAGGTCTGTTGAGTTTCTTCTCAAAATCTTTAATCAGAAGAAATAAACTCTCTTTGTTTGTCTGTCCCATACTCGCCTCCTTTCGCAGGCTAAGTAAATCATATGAGGAATACCGATTTTATTCAAGTGAAAGGGTCGTTTGGACGTTGTTTATTTAAAGTCTTCTGCTGGTTGAGTATCAATTATTTTCATTGGTTGCAACTGTCATCTTAGTTGAACGTTAAAAAGGCTTAGACTATCATATCGAGTTAATTCTGCTCTTTTTCTGGTCTTTTTTTACAGCCGATTCTTTGATATCATTTACATAGTAGCAGTACGGTTCACTATACGAATAGTTTTCAAATAACCATGCAACGAGATGGGACTTCATGCGAAGGGTCAAGGTGATGGATTATGGAAGGTATACAATTAGGTTTTTCTCTTTTACTGATGATTGCGTGCATCGTGATTTTCTTTCGATTCATAAGAGTCATTTCGAATAAGCTTTTCCAAGAATTCTTTTCTAATCTTACGAAAAAAACGGTTCAAGTCTATCACGCGGTTAGTCGAAATCGATAATTCTTAGTGATCATGACTTCTTACCTTTTGTTTTTTTAGAATAGTTAAACGACTGCTTGCAAGTTAAGGTGGAGGTGTTTAGACGAATGAATAAAAAAGAAATGTTACTGGAAGAATGTGAAACGTCGTTAGCAGCTCTACTTAATCGAATAAACTCGATACCGACAAGAAAAAGGTCTTTATCCATAGAAGCAGACCAACGGGATAAAAATTTTCGTGATGTGCTGATGCATGTGTATGAATGGCAAGCCATGCTAGAGCGGTGGTATCGAGAAGGAATGGATGGGGATTTACCTGCTATGCCAGCACCTGGCTATAAGTGGCGTGATCTTGCTCTACTCAATCAGCAAATATGGACAAACTATCAAGACGTCACTCTACATCACGCATTAAAAAAACTCAAGCTAAGTCATGCAAGAGTTATACGTTTAATTGACTGTCATACCAATGAAGAGTTAACAACAAAAAAGCACTTTAAATGGACAAAATCGAGTGATCTCTATACCTACTTTGCTGCAAATATGTTCCAACATTATCGTTGGGCATTGAAAACATGTGACATCATTGCCTTGAAGATCGAAAAAAACATAAGAATGGAAAAAGTAAAGTAGCAAAGCAGCAAAATGCCGCTTTGCTACTTTACTTACGCGATGACAGTTTTTAATACATAGCCTACACTATCTTCAAGCTGGACGTCACCATTAAGTGTAAATAATTCAGCCCCTCTACTTGTCTCTCTCGGATAGATCCGACTAGTAAGGACGGTCTCTCCATCATTGAGAAAAACTTCAATAGAAGAACGGTCTAAAAAGAGTTGGATGTGCAGCTGGTCATTCCACGAAATCGGTGCTGTTCTTTTTCCTGTAACACCTTCCCCAGCTCGTGAACGATCAAGAGTCACAGTCTTTGTCTCAGCATTAAAGAAAAGGACTGTTTCTTCACTTCCGTCCTCTGCTTGGGCAAGCTTCAATCCAAACCTTTTTGCATTGGTTTGCGAAAGGTTAATGGCAAGTACTAGTTCGATTTTCTGCCCTTGTAGAGGAAGTGACCAAGAGTTGGCAATGTTTCTAGACGGAAGTTTGATTTCTGTCTCTCGTAATGCCACTAATTCATCTACTGGCTTCATATAAAGATGCCCATTTTTTAACAGTAACTCCCTCGGAAGTGTAAATGCCCCAGCCCAGCCTTCCTTTTGACTTGGCATAGGTGATTCCCACATGTCCATCCAGCCTATCGCTATTCTTCTGTTTTTCCCATCTAGAAACGTTTGCACAGCATAAAAATCGTGTCCGTAATCAAGTTCTTTAAATGGTCCTCTTTCAAATTGATTTTTTTTGTAATGACCAACGAAATATCCAGTTTGATGGTGGTTCTGATATCGGTCTCCTTCTGTTTGAATTCCTTGTGGTGAAAGCAATAGAACATGCTCATCACCTAGTGGGAAGAAATCTGGACATTCCCACATATAGCCTTCATTTCCACCGTTATGCTTCGCTAATACTCCTTCATACGACCAGGTTTCTAATTGATCAGATTGATAGAGTAACACTTGACCACGCTCATCTTCTATTGAACCGACAACCATCTTCCAGCTTCCGTTTTCTTTCCATACTTTTGGGTCTCGAAAATGGTGTTGCATACCATCAGGTTGACTTGGAATAACAGGGTTTTGGCTGCTTTTTTCAAAATGAATCCCGTCAATACTACGAGCTACATTTTGATTTTGATAAAATGTATCTCTTTCTCTGTTTATCACATTGTGGCCAGTATATAGTAAGGTAAGAACACCGTTGTCATCAACTGCACTACCGGAGAAACAACCACTTTGGTCGCACCTATCTCCTGGAGCAAGGGCAATTGGTAAATGGTTCCAGTGAACTAAGTCATCACTTATAGCATGACCCCAATGCATCGGACCATGCGTCGGGTCATAAGGGTGATGCTGATAAAACGCATGGTATTGATTGTTATAATAAATAAGTCCGTTTGGGTCATTCATCCAACCTGATGGTGCCATAAGATGGTATCCCAGTCGATAGGTTGCTTGTGATAAATCTCTTGTATGAACAAACTCTGTTGCTTCTTTTACGCGGTCAGCGTGGCTTTTTAATTCTTTAACATGCTTCAAATGACAGGTCCTCCTATTTGGTAATAAAAAGTCGGATTGTTTTTTCTAGTCCTTGTGATTCGTTTGTTACAACAATCTCTGTAACGCCTTCGTTTAGAGCTTTAATGACTACCCCTTCATCGGTTTCATTACGAATGTCGACGATGTTACTATCTAAGCTTTTCCAGCTTAAGGTTTCACCGCTAGCCTCTTCGTAATCAGGCTTGTGAGCAGCAGAGAGGGGCAAATACTCTCCTACTTTCAAACGAGCTTGATTCACGTTGGTCACAAGTCGCTCAAATGCTCCTTCTTCTACCGGTTGTCTCCAGACATTATGAAAATACGTAAAAGTAGAATCAGATACATGGATGGTACCCCCATCAGCATACCACTCAATCCCATCATTCGTAGGATCTGTGTAGATAAGAGATGTAAAAACAAGTTCACCATCATTTATGAATAACTCAATAGAGGATTCATCAACTAATGCGGTGAGTTTCAATTCTCCTCTGCTCGCTCTATAATCCGTTTCATAACGTCTACCAAATGGAAACGGCTCACCATGACGATCAACAATCGTTTCTAATCCAGCATTTGTTCGATCAAGAAATAGTTTATCGTACGCTGCATCAAAACCGATAAGTGACTCCATTCCATCTCCATGTCTTAGTCGCACGCCAAATTCAGTCAATTCATCCCATCTAACGGTTGCTTCATACCGATAGGTTGTACCTGAGACCTTTAATGGTAAAGCTTTCTCCCCACTCACATGGAATGTTTGAAGCGGCTCCTGTTTAGCTGATAGATCATCTAGCCAATGAATCGGCTGTTGAAAAAGGCGAACCTCCCCTTGATCATTTGTAACTAAACTTAATTCTCTTGGAATGGACATGGCACCCATCCAAGGATCAGTAGGTGATTGATACGGATAGCGCCAATTTGCCATCCATCCAAGCCAAATCACTTTATCGTTCTCTGTATTTGAAAATGTTTGTGCCGCATAAAAATCTTGGCCATAGTCTGTAATCAGCACCTCTTCTGGATCATGATCGTTTGTAAATGTAGTGCCATCAAATTCACCAATAAAATACTGAGCTGTTGAACCATTTGTTTCTTCGTTATCACCGACACTCACATGAAGTACCCATTTCTCATTTTCGGTATTTCCATCTACAGGTAAGCGAAAAAGATCCGGGCACTCCCAAACAGCTACATGGGAGCCTTCACCATCACCAAAGCGACTGGCGTACGTCCAATCAATTAAATTTTGTGATTGATAAAACGTAACGGACTTATCTGTAGACACGACCATCACCCATTGTGACGTTTCGTTGTGCCAGAACACTTTCGGGTCTCGAAAATCTTTTATACCTGGGTTTTGAATGACCGGATTTTCACCATAGCGCTCCCACGTTCGACCATTATCTTGACTGTACGCAATAGACTGAGCTTCTCCGCCCTCTGTATTCGTATATAGAGCAACAAGTCCGGCTTTTCCTTCAAACAAGCCAGAAGAATCTTCTTCATCAACAACGACACTTCCAGAAAGCGCTTGACCAAGTTCATCGTGCTCTAATGCAATTGGCATATGGTTCCAATGAAGTAAATCGCTACTTATTGCATGTGCCCACGTCCCATTCTTTTGATGGAACAAATGATATTCTCCTTCATAATAAACGAGTCCGTTGGGGTCAGCTAAATTTCCAGTTGGAGACGAGAAATGGAACTGTGGACGGTAAGGCTCTGTATAATATGTTTTGTCATCACTTAATGGATGAATCATTGTATCCACCTCCTCTCCATTCACTTTACAGCTAGCGAGAAAAACGAGGGAAATGATAAGTGTTAGTAGACGCATAGATTCCCCTCTCAATCAGGAACTTGACGATGGAATCGATTGAATGCCTCTTGTCGAATAGACATTACTTCTTCAAGTCCCATGTCGTTAAGTTGATTTACATACGCATCCCACTCCTCTTCAATGCCACCCTCCATTAGCCAGCGGGCATAATTCCGATTCACTAAGTCCATCAAATCGGTCTCAATGTAATTTAGTCGATCTAATTCTTCCTCCGTCATAAATACATTTGGATAATTTTCTTCCCAAATGTACTCACTATAATAAGTCTCAATATCTTTTAAACGTTGCTTGGCTCGTGGTTCCATATCAACTATGGTGCCAAAGTGTTCTTCCAAAACGACAGATGGACCCATTGGTGCTACCCGCTCTCGGTATTCCCCCATCGTTGTTCCTTCTGGCAAATCCACGTTTACAAGCATACCGTTTTCATCTTCTTCATAAATGTCACCAATTGGACCCCAATTAATTTGGGCGGACAACGTTGGATCATAAAGTTGATCAACCCAGCGCATCGTTAGTTCTGGATTTTCATTTGCAGATGTCATAACAAAGGCACTTCGATGATGCTCTTGATGGTTCGATCGCCCATACATCCGATGTCCATTAGGTCCTTCTAGCGGGCCGAGTAGAGTGTAATCATCTGCACGATCAAGACCCACAACGGATTCAATTTCCCAGAATAAGAAAGCGCCAAGTGGATTTGGATCTTGTTTTCCCTTAGCGAGAAATTGGCCAGTATCTTGAGTGAAGACTTCCTGATCGATGAGACCTTCTTTAAACCATTCATGAAAATAAACGATGGCTTCCTTGTACTCTTCTCGAATAGCAGTAAATATGACCTCCTGGTCTTTGACAACAAGCTTATTCGGATTATCAGGAAGACCGAAAGCTGCAAAAAAGTCGCCTAAGTAGCCTTGAAAGCCATCATTTGGTGTTAAGCTTAACACTTCATCAGTCGAACCGCTGCCGTTCACGTCTTGTTCTCGAAAAGCCCGTAAAGCTTCTTTTAATTCATCCAACGTATCAGGTTGGTCGAGGCCAACTTTATCTAACCACGCTTGATTAATCACGGTAAAATTAGCGAATGGAACAAGACCCATTTCTTCTACCCTTGGCAATGAGTAAATATGACCGTCTGGAGCAGTTAAAACAGCAAGTAATTCAGGGCGAGCATCTAAAATCGATTGCAAGTTTGGTGCATACTCTTCAATGAGTCCTTCTAACGGAATGATGGCCCCGTCCCTACCGTATCGAACGAGATAATCACTAAAACCAGCGTTGTAGAAGGCATCTGGCAAATCATTGCTGGCAAGCATTAAATTCTTTCGTTCCACATAGCCATCACCCGGAATGTTATTCCAGTTAATCGTCACATTCGTCTCTTCTTCTAATCGTTGAAAGATCCTCATCTCATCAAAGTCTGGTGCGAGTGTAGATTTTGGTGAAACAAAGGTTAAGGAAACATCTACTCCATCGTCTACTAGCGGCAACCCCTCTTCGTGAAAATCCACACGCTCTGCATTCTTATTCTCGTCTCCTGTCGTTTCACTACCATTACAAGCTACTAACGCAAGTGTTGCTACACATGTGAAGCTAATCCTGTTTTTCATCTTCTTATCCCCCTTTTATCAACCCTTTATCGAACCAATCATGACACCTTTCACAAAATACTTTTGTAAAAATGGATATAAAAGTAAAAGTGGAATGGATGACACGATAATAACACCGTATTTAATTTGTTCTGCTACAGCTAACTGCGCCTGATTAGACTCAATATCGCCAATCATTTGACTAGAGACTTCACTTTGAATAAGCAAGTTACGTAAAATTAATTGCAGTGGATAGAGTGAGTCATTGTTTAAATAAATTAGCGCATCAAAAAATGAGTTCCAGTGCGTCACAACGTGGAAGAGCACCATTACGGCAATTATAGGTTTTGAAAGGGGAACTACAATTTTTGAAAAAAATTTCAAATCATTGCATCCATCAATTTGTGCCGCTTCTAACATGTCTTTAGGAATAGAGGTTTGGAAAAACGTTCTGCAAATAATAACATTCCATAGTCCCACTGCATTTGGAATAACCATCGCCCAAATGGTGTTAACCATTCCAAGGTCACGGACAACTAAGTATGTTGGAATCATGCCTCCATGGAAAAAAAGCGTAATAAGTAGAAAAATCATTATAACGTTACGTCCAACTAAATCTGTCCGAGAAAGGGCGTAACCAGCCGTTATTGTTAGCGTCACACTAATAGTGGTTCCAAGTGATGAGTAGAGGAATGTATTCTTAAACCCATTCCAAATACCTGGATCACTAAAAATACGCTCATAGCCATCGAATGTAATACCCTTAGGCAAAAACAGTACGTCTCCAGCAAAAATTCGGTTTGGGTCGCTAATAGAAGCAATCAAGATAAAATAGAGCGGATACAAAACAAGTAAGCAGCCAATTGTTAATAGCGTCACATTGACCGCATCAAATGCTTTGTCTCCCTTTGTTCGATTTAGTGAATTCATCCTTTCAGCTCCTCTCTACCATAGGCTATTTTCTGATACCTTACGGGCAATTTGATTTACGGTAACAAGTAAAATTAAATTAATGACAGAATTAAACAAACCGACTGCTGTACCAAAGCTATATTGTGCTTGCTGAATACCGACTTCATAGACATAGGTGGCAATAATATTTGAGGATTCTTTATTTAAAGGCGTTTGCATCAATAATGCTTTTTCAAAGCCAAGATTCATGAGATTTCCAAGAGCCAGAATGAGCATGATAATCGATACAGGCATAATTGCGGGTATATCAATGTGGAGCACACGCTTAAACTTGCTTGCGCCATCCATGACTGCTGCTTCATGCAACGACGGGTCAACCCCTGCTAATGCAGCGAGATAAATAATGGCTGCAAATCCAGTTCCTTGCCACACCCCTGATAGAACATAAAGCGTTTTAAACCATTCTGGACTAGCCATAAAATTAATAGGTTCTCCACCAAAAAGAACAATAAGGTGATTCATTAACCCACTCGAAGGTGACAAAAAAACAAAGAGGATACCAACTAAAACGACAACAGAGATAAAATGAGGGGCATAGACAATTGTCTGAATAAAGCGTCGGTACTTTGTGCTAATGAGCATGTTTAACATCAGAGCAAGAATGATTGGCAGTGGGAAGCCAACTGCTAATTCATACACACTCAACAGAAGAGTGTTTTCTATGATTTCCCAAAATTGATAAGATTGAAAGAATCGTACAAAGTGATCCCAACCTACCCACTCGCTTCCCCAAATCCCTAAGCTTGGTAAATAATCTTTAAACGCGATTTGCAACCCGTACATTGGATAATACTTAAATACTAAGAAGTAGAACAGCGTCGGTGTCAGCAGTAAATAAAGTTGCCAATTCCGGAGCATTCGCTTATGTAACTGTGGTTTTGTGCTCTTAATAGAAACGATACGATGCTGCTTTTCATACGTTGCCACCTCACTACCACCTTTCGATATTTATAAAAGCGTTTTCATAAATCGATTTTATGTCAACCGGTTTCATATGTCAACCGGTTTCATATAAAATAAAAAAAGAAAACCACGTGAAGCAGCTTTCCTATTTATTATGCACTTGTTCCTTTTCGTAATAAAACATGATGTACAAGTTCTTGATTTGGTATTGGGGTAGTGCCTTCAATTTGATGTAGCAAGTGGTTAACCGCTGTCTCTGCCATTTGGTTTATCGGCTGCTGAATGGTTGTTAATTCTGGAGCAATTTCTCTTACAAATTCACTTCCATCGTAACCAATTACTTTCAAATTATCTGGAACAAGGACGCCTCTTTCTCTTGCTTCGCGAATAACCGCTAAAGCAATACTGTCGTCGCTTGCAAATACACCATCCATGTCTTGCTGTTCATCGAAAATGTGAGCAACTGCTTTTGCTGTCGCTTCTTGCTTTAAGATTGGTTTAATTTCATATGTAAGTACAGGCAAGCCTTGTTTCTTCATCACATCTTCATATGCTTTTCTACGAAGGTTCGCTGGTGTTTCAAGATCTATTGGACCATTTATGTGGACAATCTTTTGACAACCGGTTTGTACTAAATGGTTCGTTGCAAGTACGCCACCTTCATAATTAGTAGAACTGACAACAGGGATGCGTTTTGATAAATAATGATCAAACGCGACAATGGGTAAATGGTGGTCATCATAATCAATTAAACCGCGATTATAGGTGCAGACAATAACACCATCTACTTGGTTGCGTCGGAGCATCTCCCAATAGTTTCGTTCTTTTTCCACGTTAAATAAGCTGTTACATAGCAAGACCTTTAATCCTTTTTCCGCACAGTGATGCTCAATTTTTGCAGCTAGCTCACCATAAAAAGGATTGCTAGTTGTTGGTACAATTACTCCTATAATGTTAGAACGTTTGTTATAAAGGGAACGAGCGAGGTCATTTGGTATATAATTTAAAGCATCCATCGCTTTATACACTTTTTTCTTTGTATCTTCACTAATATAGCCGCGATTGTTTAATACACGAGAAACAGTTGTTGGTGACACTCCCGCCGCATGCGCTACATCACTTATTTTTGGTTTCATGTTGTTCTCCTCTTAAACCCTTTTTACTTTTCTACTAACATTGTAAACAAAAGAAAGGGTTAGTCCAACAATTAATTCAGATTTATAAGAGAGAAAAGCGACAAGCTTTTTGATTTGGTTTACCATGCTATAAAAATATTGGTTTTTAATACTTTAGACGGGGTATATAAGACTTAAAATAGAGACTTCTGAGGAGATAATGTTCGCTAATGAATCATACCAACGACACGTTAATGACTACCCTTTTAAATAACCTAGCCATCATTCAGTTTGATACCAATCGAAAAGTGTTGTATGCAAACCAATTGTTTGCCGATACGATGGGTTATAAAGCGAATACGATGGAGGGAAAAGCACATCGCGAATTCTGTTTTACAGACTTTGTACAAAGCCCAGCATACAATGATTTTTGGGAAAGTCTATTAAACGGACAAAGCTTTCAAGATAAAATTTTAAGACGTCATGCGAATGGCGAAGGTCTATGGTTAGAAGCAACCTACATGCCAATTATTGAAAATGGAGAGGTTCAAAGCGTGATGAAATTTGCAACAGACATCACAAATCGTCAACAAGGCATCGAACGATTTGCCGAAAGTCTAGGAAAAAATACAGAAACTATGAACGATAATGCTGAGAGAATGATTGCAAGCAATGAGCTTATTCTAGACGATATGCAAGAAACAGTCGCTCTGTTAACAAATATGGGGAAGACATTGCAGGCATTAGAAGAAAAAGCAAACGTGATTAACAAAATTTCTTCTATGATCGAAGAATTTGCGGTACAGACGAATGTACTCTCTTTTAATGCGGCCATTGAAGCAGCCCATGCTAAAGAATACGGTAGAGGTTTTACCGTTATTGCAGATGAAATTCGTAAATTATCAAAGCAAATTGATCATTCCATTCAAGACATTCGCACGAATCTATTCAACACAACAAAAGAAATAAAAAGTATTTCGAAAGGAACAATGGGCATTATAGAGCGTTCGACGAAAAATCAAACGCAATTAGAACATTCTCTTTCTGACTATCGGAGTCTCTTAGTTGAAATTGAAGACATTAATCGTGGGACAAAAGAATTAATGAAAGTAATATAGGAAGAGGCTGGGACATAACGAAAAGTAGTATTTGAAAAGACGAATAGTCAAAATATGCTGAGTAGCACCGCTGCAGGAGAATCCTTCGCTTTCCGGGGACACGGCCTCAGCCTCCTCCGTGGAAAACCGCCACTCCAGAGTCTTCAGACACGTGCTGATCCCCCAGGAGTCTTCGGATTCTCCTTCCGCTAATGTTCATATAAAACAAACGACGAACGTTCCTATTTTCAGGAATGTTCATCATTTTGGTCTGTCTATCTACTTTTGTCCCAGCCTCTTTTATTTGTAAGGAACCATCTACTCTTCTTCTAGTGATGATTTCTATGGTAGACTTTATTAAACCATGTGTAGGAGATGAAAAAAATGACTAAATGGAATTCCACTCTTTACGATGATAAACACAAGTACGTAAGCCAATACGGTGAGGATTTAATAACTATTCTCAATCCTCAAAAAGAAGAAAACATATTGGACATTGGTTGTGGAACAGGTGATTTAGCAAACGAGATCTCAAAAGCTGGTGCGCTTGTGACAGGTATTGATTCCTCTCCAACAATGATAGAAGCCGCAAGGGGTAAGTACCCTCATATTCGCTTTCATTTACAAGATGGTGAGGAAGATCGATTTGTGGCACAATTTCATGCTGTGTTTTCAAATGCAGCGATTCATTGGATGAAGAACCAGCGACAAGTGGTGCAAAATAGTTACAATGCTTTACTTCCAAAAGGACGTTTCATCGCTGAACTTGGTGGTGCTAATAACGTTGAATCAATTCTCTTAGCTTTAGAAGAGGCTTCGAAAACACTTTCGATCCCTTACGAAAGATCTCTACTTCCTTGGGTATTTCCTACAAAAGAAGAAATGACTGCACATCTCACGGAAGTTGGTTTTCATATATTAAAGATAACCCATTTTTTTCGGCCTACACCGTTAGTAGGAGAAGAAGGCATGTATAACTGGCTAAATATGTTTAGTAACAGCTTGTTTAAGCATCTTACTAGTGAAGAAAAAAAGACACTTTTTCATGAATGTGAACGACTTTTGCGCTCTCAATTGTATGAAGAGAACGGCTGGGTAGCAGATTATTGGCGTTTACGTTTCGTTGCACAGAAACTCAATTAACCTTTAAAACGCTAATATGTATGCTCTAACAAACCACTCTGTAAAAAATGGATCAATAATAGTCTGAAATAATCAACTTCTCCAAATACTTAACTGGAGCACTTGGTCTTGTTTCCGCGATTTTATAAATTAATTTTACAGCATGAAACAATTGATCTTTCAATACTTTTTCGTCAGCAGTCGGATGGTCTGTTAGTTGTATTAGTTCATATACTAGAACGGAATGCTCTAATAATGTGACCAATGCATACGTCTCATTATGTCTATAGCGATTCATAAAGGTGGCTCCTACATAATACTCCATGAATAGCGTTACATTATTATTGCATACGTACGTAATGACGTCATCTTCAAAAACCTTACCAGTATGATCTTCATTGAGATAAAAAGGAATATTGTTTAGTAATCGTACTCTTCGTTCAATAATGATCACTCCAAACTCAATGACTAATGAACGCCTCTAATGCAAATAAACACTGCTAGCCATTCTCTTCCTATCCCCCACTACCCGACTTGTAGCGTTTGTAAACGTTTTTACACGGTTTTAAAACGATCGTTACTAGCGAATAGGTTTACTATGAAATGAAGTATTTGAATCGAACCGGTCGTATTCACCAGCTGTTAAATAAAGAGAGACACAATGATCGCTAATAAAAAGACAATAGCCGTTTTAAAAATGGTAAGTACGAAAATATCTTTATACGATTGCCGGTGCGTTAGTCCTGTAATGGCGAGCAATGTAATAACTGCTCCGTTATGCGGCAATGTATCCATACTACCTGAAGCCATAGATGCAAATCGGTGCAATAACTCTGGGCTTATCCCCATTGTATCTGCTACTTGCAAATAGTAAGAACCCATTAACTCAAGTGCAATGGATAATCCTCCAGAAGCTGAGCCTGTAATACCGGCAAGTACGTTAACCGCAATGGTTTCTGATAGGATGGGATTGTCGCTTGCTTGAAAGACCCATTCTGAAATGGCACTAAATCCAGGAAGCTTACTTACAACATTCCCAAATCCAACCTCTGATGCTGTATTAAAGATTGCTAGCAACGCGCCAGTCGCTGCGGTTGTTAGCCCTTGCGCTAAAGTCAAACGTATTTTTTTCAAATTGATAAGCATGGCAGCTAATATGCCTATCGTAAGTGCAATGATTAATGACCAGTTGGAAACGACCGTTCCAACGTCACCAATACCATATGTATTCTCTAAAATCGTAGGATCATACCAATTACGTACAGATAAAGGAGTTCGACTAAAAATAAAGTTAAACAGAATGACGAGTAAGAGCGGTATGATTGATAACCAAAATGAAGGTAGTGTTTTTTCATCAATTGGCTCTGGTTCATTTTTATGATGACTTCCATAGCCCTCCCCTTGTAAAAGGGCTTTTTTACGTTGACGTTCTAACCACCACATACCTACACTTAAAATCAGTAAAGTGCACGTTAAGCCAACGAGAGGTGCCGCATAAGCATCTGTACCAAAATAGCTTGTCGGAATAATATTTTGGATTTGTGGCGTTCCAGGCATAGAGTCCATTGTAAACGTAAATGCTCCTAAAGCAATGGAAGCAGGTATTAAACGTTTTGGTATACCTGCTTCTTTAAAGATTGCAGCCGCAAAGGGATATACGGCAAAAGCTACAACAAATAGTGAGACCCCTCCATATGTCAATGCTGCGCATGCAAAGACAACTGCGAGAATCGCTCGCTTTTGACCGAAAGATCGAACAATAGAGTGTGCAATTGAAGCTGCCGCCCCTGTCATATCCATAATTTTACCGAAAACCGCTCCTAATAAGAAAATCGGAAAAAAGGTTTTAATATAGTTTGCCGCATTGGTCATATATGTTTCTGTGTAGCTCGGTAATAACGCCCCTCCCGATAACACAACCGCTAAAATTGTAACAAGCGGCGCAATTATAATGACAGGATACCCTCTATAGGCTAAAAAAATGAGGAGACCAAGTGAAAGTAAAATGGCGACAATATCAATAAACATGAAACTAGCTCCTTTCTTTGATTGATATGAAAGCGTTATCAAAATTAAATAAGCTCTTTCTCATGCTCTTGCAATAATCATGCCAACACTTTTTTCTATTCACCCTTGTTTTAAATCCACATTATAAGCAAATGCGCTTGTAAATCCGCATCCATTCTCACGGTCTGTTCCATTAATCGAACAGATCGGGCCGTACAATTCAATTAGTGTTCGATTAGCTAAACAACGGTTGAACACTAAAAAAACCGTTCTTCTCCTTTGAGAAAAGCGGTTTCAAAACTTACGATAATTGATGTTTAGCAAGCTTTTCATAGAGAGTTGTTCGCCCAATGCAGAGTTGGTTAGCTGCTTCAGACTTATTGCCTTTTGCTTTTATTAAGCTATGCTCAATCGCTTCTTTCTCCGCCTTTTCTAACTGAATAGCTAAAGGTTGAATGTCCTCATCATGTTCCTGTTCTCTTTTTAATTCTTTTGGTAGGTAGGCTGGTGTAAGCCAATCCCCAGGGTTCATCAAAGTTAACGCACGTTCCACAATGTTTTCTAATTCACGAATGTTTCCAGGAAAATGGTACTTTTTCAATAATGTAATTGTTTGAGAATCAATTCCTTTACTCGTTATACCTACTATTGTTTCGTATTTTGCTAGTAGAAAGTGAATAAGTTGTTCAATATCTGCCTTTCTATCACGCAGTGCAGGTATTTTGAGTTCAATTACGTTGAGACGATAATACAAATCAAGGCGAAATTTCCCTTTTTCTACAAGTGTTTGAAGTGATTGATTTGTGGCGGCTATGATCCTTACATCAACTGATTTTGTCACTAACCCACCAACACGTTCCACTTCCCTTTCTTGAAGTACACGAAGAAGTTTTACTTGCATATGTAGGGGAAGCTCTCCAATTTCATCGAGAAAAATAGTCCCACCATCTGCCATTTCAAACTTTCCTGGCTTTCCCCCTTTTTTCGCTCCTGTAAATGAGCCTTCTTCATACCCAAATAACTCAGCTTCGAGTAAATCGTTCGGAATAGCAGCACAATTTACTTTTACAAAGACCCCCATAGATCTCGGACTTGCCTGATGGATAGAGTGAGCAAAAAGCTCTTTTCCTGTTCCACTTTCTCCTAGTAAAAGAATGGTAGCCTGTCCTTTTGCAGCCTTCTTCGCTTCATCGATTACCTCAATGAATGCTTTACTTTCTCCAATCAAGTGCTGAAAAGAATAAGATGCTTTGTTTCGATCTTGGAATTCGCCTTTGTATTTACGTACTTCTTTCTCTAATGCGTTTAAACGACGAAAAAGCGCCGTAAATTGGCCAATGTTCTTAAATAATAATTTTCCAACTGCCCCAACAAGCTTTTTGTCCCGATAGATCGGTGTTCGAGTCACGATAATATAATTGTTCCCCACCTTTTGTAGTTGAGCGGTCTCTTCTACCCCTGACTTTGCCACTATGTGCATGCGGGTGTTCGGGATGACCTCTGTTACATGCTTTCCGATTGATGAAGCTTGATTGATCTCAATAAAATCGGCATATGCTTTTGAAAATACCTGTACATACCCATCTTTATCTACCATTACTAACCCATCGTATGTATGTTCAATCATATTAAGAAGTTTGCGCTCTTGAGTATCTTCATTTAAAGCGGTTACATTCTTTGTGACGTTTAAACTGTAGAGTATTCCTTCTTTTCCGTTTATAAACATTGTTTCTTTTTGAACGTTTATATTTTTGCCCAATCGTTCAATAGTTGCGCATAAAAGGGGAATCCATTCTTTTTCAAAAGAAGAGTGGTTATTTTCTCTGAAGCCATTCCATACTAATAATTTTTCAGCAACAGTATTAGAAGCGATTAACGATATGTCATTACGTACTACAAGCAAAGCTGCCCATTCATGATCGCTACTGCATTCTAGTAAAGTGGCTAACGGTTGACGATCCATCTCTCTCTTCCCTTCTCCTTAGTTACGTGTCTCAAAAAGTATATCATACAGCTAACAATTAAGCGGTTAACTATTACATTGGCATAAAAATTGCATGGAATTTAAAGAAGGTCATCCCATTTTCAAAAAAACGTAGTATATGAATCGCTTATTAGGAGGGAAAAAACATGAAGAATAGTGAACAAGTTGTGTTAATTACAGGTGCAGCTAGTGGTATTGGCTTCCAACTCGCTGAAAGTTTTGCGTCAAATGGATCAAAAGTCGTGTTAGCTGATCGAGACAAACAACGCGTCAAGCAAGCAGCTTCTCAATTAATTGCTAAAGGTTACATAGCTCACCCTATTGTTGTCGATGTGACAAAAGAAGATGATATTAAGCAAATGATTGAATTCACTTTAAATCAATGTGGACGTTTAGATGTACTGGTTAACAATGCTGGCATGCAGCACATTGCTCCTCTTGAACACTATAGTACAGAACGGTATCAGCTTCTCCTTTCCATTATGCTAGTAGGACCATTTATGGCTATAAAGCATGCCATGCCTATTATGAAAAACCAAGGTTACGGAAGAATCATTAATATGTCTTCTATTAATGGGATAATTGGCTTTGCCGGAAAAGCTGCCTACAATAGTGCTAAACACGGTATTATTGGGTTGTCTAAAGTAGCCGCCCTCGAATCTGCAGAATACAACATTACTGTTAACTGTATTGCTCCAGGATACATTGATACACCTCTTGTGCGTGACCAATTAAAAGATCTTGCCTATACCCGCAAAGTTGATGAAAAGAGCGTATTAGAAGACATTATTTATCCACTTGTTCCCCAGAAGCGGCTGATCACAGTCGAGGAAGTCGCAAGTATGGCGATTTATCTCTCCTCTGAAGCAGCGAAAGGGATAACTGGCCAAACATTGGTTATTGATGGCGGTTACACAGTTCAATAAAACAGTGTCAGCAAGTAGATACCATTTTCTGTATAAGCGTTATTTTCTAAAGCGAGTGCTTTTTAGTTTTAATAATCATAGAAAACCCACAGTTTATTACGGGCTACGTAAAAACTGCGGGTTTTAATTTTTGATTACTACAGAACTGACGTGTTTTACGTAATACGATGTATCGACCAAATGGTTCCAGCAGGTACAAATGCACCAATATTTAAATTGATAGTCAACCCACTTGAAACATAAAACACGCCTAAAACATCACCTGCATTGAGTTGAACATCTGTAACAAGGGTGACTTCACCACTTCCCAATATAACTCGGAGTGTCAATAACAGTAGAATGTTTACGTCAAGTATTGGAATAAGTCCTGTAGTAATCGTTGTCGGATTTGGTGTGATTCTTTGAATAGTAAAAGCCGGATTAACCCCTGTTCCTATCTGAGCAGCTAAAGCAGCCGTTGTTCGATAATTAATAATCGATTTAATGGAATACCTACCAGTAGCAGGAACTGTATAATTTCCAGTTGCCGGATCGAATCCAGTTCCAGTATAAAAAGGGCTATCTGTGGACCATGCATTCAGTTGACTAGAAGCACTAATCGTTGCCGAGGTTTTCACAGCAGAAAAACCGAATGATGAAACATTTGGTCCGGTAGCACCAGTAGGACCTGTAGCCCCGGTAACGCCAGTAGCCCCAGTAACTCCCGTTACTCCTGTAGCACCAGTGACTCCAGCAGCGCCAGTAACACCTGTGACTCCGGTAACGCCAGTAGCACCAGTGACTCCGGTAACGCCAGTAGCCCCAGTAACTCCCGTTACTCCTGTAGCACCAGTGACTCCAGTAGCTCCAGTAACACCAGTGACTCCGGTAACGCCAGTAGCCCCAGTAACTCCCGTAGCTCCAGTAGCCCCAGTAACTCCCGTAGCTCCAGTAGGACCAGTAACTCCAGTAGCCCCAGTGACTCCAGTAGCACCAGTGACTCCAGTCGCCCCAGTGACTCCAGTCGCCCCGGTATCTCCAGTAACTCCTGTAACTCCTGTGGCACCAGTAACTCCAGTAGCTCCAGTAGCTCCTGTAGGACCTGTAACCCCAGTGACTCCAGTGGCTCCGGTAACTCCAGTAGGACCAGTAGCTCCGGTGACTCCAGTAGCTCCTGTAACCCCGGTGGCACCAGTGACTCCGGTAACACCAGTAGCCCCAGTGACTCCAGTAGCGCCAGTAACTCCAGTGACTCCGGTAATTCCAGTGGCACCCGTAACCCCAGTAGCACCTGTAACTCCGGTAATACCAGTGGCACCTGTTACCCCAGTGGCCCCTGTGACACCAGTGGCACCAGTAGCTCCGGTAATGCCAGTAGCTCCTGTAACCCCGGTGGCACCAGTGACTCCGGTAACACCAGTAGCCCCAGTGACTCCAGTAGCGCCAGTAACTCCAGTGACTCCGGTAATTCCAGTGGCACCCGTAACCCCAGTAGCCCCAGTGACTCCAGTAGCGCCAGTAACTCCAGTGACTCCGGTAATTCCAGTGGCACCCGTAACCCCAGTAACCCCAGTGGCCCCGGTGACACCAGTAGCACCAGTAACACCAGTAGGACCAGTAACTCCTGTTACTCCTGTAGCTCCAGTAGCTCCAGTAATGCCAGTCGCCCCTGTAACTCCGGTAACTCCAGTAGCACCAGTGACTCCAGTAGCGCCAGTAACACCCGTTACTCCGGTAACGCCAGTAGCTCCAGTAGTTCCAGTAGTTCCAGTAACACCCGTTACTCCAGTGGCCCCGGTGGCACCAGTAACACCTGTAGCTCCAGTGGCACCTGTAGCTCCAGTAACACCAGTAGGACCAGTAACCCCGGTAACCCCAGTGGCCCCGGTGGCACCAGTAACACCAGTGGCTCCTGTAACTCCCGTTACTCCCGTTACTCCTGTAGCCCCAGTAGGACCAGTAACCCCGG